>CBDBHZ010000011.1:0-631835 GCA_965205905.1 Alphaproteobacteria bacterium
TAACGCAATATTCATTGAAACGTCCTGCTGATGCTGATATTGAAGGCGTTGCGTTATTCGCGCAAACCAAGCCGATTGGTTTTGTGATAGGGTCGGTCAAATATGTTTTTTAACTTATGTTTTTTAACTTATGTTTTTTACTTGGCGAATAATTGACAAATCCCTCTTTCTATCTTACAGTCAATCATTATTTGTTTAATTGATATGAAAGAGGTTGCTTCATGGCATTACTATCAGCTTTTGAAAATATTATATGGGGCCCTGCCATGTTGGTTTGCTTGGTTGGCGCGGGGCTGTATCTTACCTTTGGGCTAGGATTTATCCAATTTAGAAAATTAGGCTATGCCTTTGGTGAGTTAAAGCGTGGGCATGTAAAAGACGAAGAAAATGGTGATATTACTCCCTTTAACGCGCTGATGACTGCCTTATCTGGCACAGTTGGCACGGGCAATATTGTGTGGGGTGGCAACCGCAATATTCATTGGTGGACCAGGGGCGTTATTTTATATGTGGGTGATTGCCTTATTCGGCATGGCAACCAAATATTCAGAATGTCTGCTTGGTGCGGAATATCGCGAAAAAACGCCTGAAGGTCTGTATGCTGGTGGGCCAATGTATTACATCAAAAATGGTTTTGGTGGCAATATTGGCAAAATATTAGGCGGTATTGTGGCAGTGATTTTAGTGGTGGCAGCGTTGGGCATCGGTAATTCGGTGCAGTCAAATTCGCTTGCCGCAACCATGAATCTGGCATTCGGACTGCCCCCTATTGTAACGGGTATTGTGCTAGCGATTGTGGTGGGGCTGGTGATTATGGGTGGTATCAAGCGCATTGGTGAGGTTGCAGGTAAAATCGTGCCATTTATGATAATCATATATGTGGTGGCGGGCATTATCGTTATTCTCACCCATATTTCACAAGTTGGTAACGCCTTTGTAACGATTTTCACCAGCGCGTTTACGGGTGGCGCGGCGTTGGGCGGATTTACTGGCGCAAGCGTGATGATGGCGGTGCAGTTTGGTGTGGCACGTGGTGTGTTTTCTAATGAAGCAGGGTTAGGCAGTGCATCGATTGCCCATGCGGCGGCGCAGACAAAAAGTCCGGTGCGGCAAGCCCATATCGCCATGCTTGGCACATTCATTGATACCATGATTATTTGCACCATCACGGGATTGGCGATTATTGTAACGCAATCTTATGGGTTGGGCGTGAATGGTGCGGCACTTACCATTGCGGCGTTCAGCGATACATTTGGCGGATTGGGCGCGCATATTATCAATATTGTGTTGATGTTTTTTGTGTTCACCACCATCATTGCATGGTATTTTTATGGCGAGCGAGGTTTAAATTATCTGGGTGTTGATAAAAATATCGTCAATGCCTATAAAGCGTTATGGCTGATTTTGTTGGTGATTTCTGCCAATGCTGATTTGGCGTTGGTATGGACATTATCTAGCGCGATGCTTGGCTTGCTTGTCTATCCGAATCTGTTGGCATTATTGGTATTATCGCCAAAGATTTTCAATAAAACCAAAGAATATTGGTTGCAAAATTAATTGTTATTTGAAGCGACTATTGCTTGTGCAGAAACTTTAGATTATAGCGATAGGCATCATTCAGTGCCTGCATCGATGCATCGATAATATTGACCGAAACGCCGATAGTTTCCCAACGATTGCCGTTATTATCTTTGGATTCAATCGTTACCCTTGTTACCGCATCAGTGCCGATAGAATTATCGGGCGGTGGAATAATCCTCACCTTATAATCAATTAATTGCATAAATTCTAAATTGCTGTAATGCGATAAAACCGCCTCGCGCATGGCTTTATCAAGCGCATTGATAGGGCCTTGCCCGAATGCGACAGTGGTTGCGATATTTTCTTTATCAGCGTGCGTTCCGTTTTTTTGGGGAAATTCAATCACCAAAGTGGCTTCTGATTCTATCTCTGCTTCGCCCGATAATGTGATGCGTTTTTCATCAATCACTCGAAAACGTTTGATATGATAATAATCTGGCACTTGTTCTAAAATCTCAAACGCTGCCAGTGCAAACGATGCTTCCGCACCATCATAGCTATAGCCCTGACTCTCACGCTCTTTAACATGGTTGATAATTTTTTGTGCCTGATATTTTTCCAAACCATTAAAATCAAGTCCATAGGCAATCAATCGTTCAGCAATATTGGCGCGTCCTGCTTGGTTAGAAACAATCACACGGCGACTGTTGCCCACTTGTTCGGGTGCAATATGCTCGTAAGTATTGCTGTTTTTTGCCATGCCAGATGCGTGTAGCCCGCCCTTATGGGCAAAAGCGCGGGTGCCAACATAGGGTGCGCCGCTAAACGGCGATTGATTCAAACGGTCATCTAATAGCCTTGATAATTTCCGCAAGCCTGTTAATTTATTGGCATCAATTTTCTGTGCGCGGTAGTGCATTTTTAGCAAAAAAGTAGGAATCAACGAAACCAGATTGGCATTGCCACACCGTTCGCCTAATCCATTCAATGTGCCTTGCACATGGCTTGCGCCCGCTTGCACAGCGGCGATTGAATTGGCGACGGCATTGCCGGTATCATCATGGCTGTGAATGCCGATTGTTACATTTTTTGATGCAAATTGCTTGGTGATTTCAGCCGTTATATCGTAAATCTCATGGGGCAATGTGCCGCCATTGGTATCGCATAATACCAGCGTATCAACCCCTGCTTCATAGGCAGCGGCAAGGCATTTCAGCGCGTAATCGGGATTATGCTTATAGCCATCAAAAAAATGTTCGGCATCAAAAAACATCTGCTTTTTTTGCGCTTTGCCATGTTTGATGGAATCCGCAATCATGTCGATATTCTCATCAAGCGTAATACCAAGTGCTTCGGTTACTTGAAAATCCCAGCTTTTACCAACCAAACACACCGTAGGGGCAGAAGAATTAATCACCATCGATAATGATGGGTCGTTACCAGCACTGGTATTGGCGCGTCGTGTCATGCCAAATGCCACTAATTTACTGTTATGAAACGCAGGCGGTGATTTGAAAAAACTATCATCATCAGGATTTGCGCCGGGCCAACCGCCTTCGATAAAATCGATACCAAACTCATCTAATGCACTGGCAATGGCATTTTTATCTGCCAAAGAAAAATCCACCCCCATTGTCTGTGCGCCATCACGCAACGTGGTATCAAAAAAAACTAGCGTCTTTTCCATAAGGTTTTGCCCCCTGTATCTTCTAATAAAATGTCTCTGGCTTCTAACTCATGACGAATTTTATCAGCAAGTTCATAATCTTTTGCTTTGCGCGCATCATTGCGTTGTTGAATCAAATCTTCAATATCTTCTTTCGTAAAATCATCATCATTATTGGCATCACCTATAAACCATTCATCAGCACTGCATTGCATCAAGCCTAATAGTTGCGCTGATGCTAGAAATTGCCTGACGGAATCCAAATCAGGCTCTGCTTGCTGATTTAATTCTGACGCCATCTGATGCAAGATACTTAACGCCAATGGCGTGTTTAAATCATCTTCAAGCGCGGCAATAATATCTTGATGGGGCGGTATTGACGCGCAATCATCACAACCTGTCAGCCGCGTAATCTGATAAAACCTATCCAAAATGGCTTTGGCTTCATTCATTTTATCAACAGAAAAATCCAGCGGTTGCCGATAATGCGTCATCAGCAATAATAGCCTCAAAGTGCTACCATCATAAAGTTTCAAAATATCATTGACGGTGAAAAAATTACCCAAAGATTTTGACATTTTCTCACCATTGGCAAGCACATAGCCATTATGCAACCAATATTTGGCGTGTTGATGTTGCGGACAGGCGGCACGGCTCTGGGCATATTCGTTATAATGATGCGGAAAAAGCAAATCTTGCCCGCCACCATGAATATCAAAATCACCGCCTAAATATTCCTGCGCCATTGCCGAACATTCAATATGCCAACCGGGCCTGCCAAAACCAAACGGGCTATCCCAACCAACTTTCATGTCGCCCATTGATGGTTTCCATAAGACAAAATCTTGAGCATCTTGCTTGTAGGCGGCTATTTCTACACGCGCACCATCGCGTAATTTTTTGTCATCAAGCGGGATTAATTTTTGGTCGTCTGTCATTTTTTGATGCGAAAATAGCACATGCCCTTCGGCTTGATAGGCATGACCATTTTCAAGCAATGTTGCAATCATCTTAATCATATGCGGAATATGGTCGGTGGCTTTGGGCTGATGGGTAGGCGCAAGGCAATTCAGCGCATCGCAATTTTTATGAAAATCTTCGGTGGTTGCATCGGTTAATTCGCCGATTTTGATATTCTTATCTTTGGCACGGGCATAGATTTTATCATCTAAATCGGTGATATTGCGGACATAGCTAACGCGCGGATATTTCGCCGATAACAGCCGAAACAGCACATCAAACGCCACCAGCGGGCGGGCATTGCCGATATGAATTTGGTCATAAACAGTAGGCCCGCACACATAGAGTTTGATATGCGTGTCATCAAAGGGGATAAATGTTTCTTTTTTGCCGCTGCGGCTGTTAAAAAATTGCATAAGCTAGGGTCTATATTTTACATTAAGCCGCGTTTTTTCATCACATATTTTTGATGATAATCTTCGGCTAGAAAAAATGTTTCAGCAGGTGATAATTGCGTGGCAATCGGTTTTTTAACTTTTGCTTGCAGGCTTCGCACTGATTGTTCTGCCTGTTGTTTTTGTTCATCATTCAGATAAAAAATCGCACTTCTATATTGCGTGCCAATATCCACCCCTTGCCGATTCACTTGCGTGGCATCGTGAGTTTCCCAAAAAGCCTCTAATAATTGTGAATAGCTGATGGTGTTTTCATCAAATTCCACCTGCACCGCTTCGGCATGTCCCGTATCACCCCTGCATATATCTTTATAGGTTGGGTTTTGGGTTTTGCCGCCCGTATAGCCAACTTTGGTATCGATAACGCCTTTGGTTTCTAGGAATTCTTGCTCTACCCCCCAGAAACACCCTGCTGCTAATATTGCTGTTTGCATGTTTTTAATCCTTTATCATTGTTTAAAAAATATCACATTTGCATCTTATGTGTTTTTAAGTTTTTTTTCAATATATGAAATGCTCTTGTTGTCTGCAATGAATTTTGCTATTATCATGCCATTATAAAATTTTACAAATAAAAAATGGATATAAGGGTCGTTAGCTCAGTTGGTTAGAGCGTTGCCTTGACATGGCAGAGGTCGTTGGTTCGAACCCAATACGACCCACCATCTTTTATTGATGATAGAGTATAGGAATATTATGTCAAAAATTCTATTAGTTGGTTGTGGGGTATGGGGTAAGAATCATGCCCGTAACCTGCATGAAATGGGCGTGCTTGCAGGCATTGCTGACCCAAAAGCGGAGGAAATTGCCGCGCAATATAATGTGCCGCATTTTGATAATATCACCCAGATGGTTGATGCGCTTGTTAAGAATAATGATGATGCCCCCACCGCCATTGTTATTGCCTCGCCTGATGTTACCCATTATGAATATGGTGAAATCGCGCTTGAAGCAGGGCTAGATGTGTTGATGGAAAAACCGCTTGGCATGGATTTACAACAAGCGTATGAATTAGGCGAGATGGCGGAAAGTAAAAATAAAATTCTTATGGTCGGGCATTTATTGCGTTATCATTCAGCATTTCGCTGTTTATTAAAGCAAGTTGAGGCTGGAATTATCGGTGATGTGAAAAATATTCTATCGATTCGCCATGATATGATGGAAACCCCACGCGATAGTGATTTGGTTTGGGGCTATGGTCCACATGATGCATCGATGGTGGCGGCGTTGGTGGCAGGTAGCGAAATCACCGTATCGGGTTTTTATGGCGATATGTTAAAAGAATGCGTGTTAACGACATCATTTGAAAATGGCATTCAAGCCACAATTTCACTCAGCTGGCAAGCACCAAAGCGCAGGTTGCTGATGGTGCAAGGCACAAAAGGGCAGATTGTGTTTGATGATGCCAAAGCTGATGGCGATAAAATCATCTTGCGTTTAGAAACCGAAACCCCGCAAATTATCAATTATGATAATTTTGAGCCACTCCGCACCGAATTACAGCATTTTGTAGATTCAATCCAAAACCGCACGCAACCCTTAACAAATGCTGATGAGGCAATGAAAGTAACAGAAATTTTAGATGCTTGCTATAATGTGGCAAAATCTGACACTGTATAATTCTTATTTAAGAAGCGATTTATAGCGATTTATGTGGAAGAGAATTAATAATCAAATCAAAATTATTGTGATGAAACAGGGTCGTAGAGATAATCAATAAAATCAACTTCGCCATCATAGCGATTTTTGAGCACTGGCTTACCACCCGTTAAGCAAGTGATAAGATTATGCATCATATCAGGCAATGTGGTTACAACAGGCTCTGCAATTTGGCAGCCATGCGGGTCAAGCACTGCCATCATAATAGCTTTATCTTGAATGAATGAGGTTTCATCATAATAGTCGTCATCAATATTCTTACTCCGCACAAAATCTGTTGCTTTAATGCCATGGTCACCAAAAATAATGATAATAGCATTTTTATCATTATCGCGTATCTTTTTAACCCGATTTTCTATAAAATCGGCAGCGATGATAGATTTTTCTAAATATTTCTCCCTATATGCACCTAACACTTTCTTATCCAGAAAATTATAACTATCATTAACATGTCCGGGCACGCTTCTATAAGAAAGAATGAATTGCGGTTTATCTGATTTTTTAATTTCTTCAAATACTATATCATTAAAATCACTGCGATATGATAAGTCACCAGCTCTTAATTTTATTCCTAAAAAAATCGCCTTTTTCCTTAAATAGCAATAACCCCACATATCAAATATCTTGATTTTATCACAAGCAAAGCTATCCCATGGCGGATAAAAATAATTCACCTCTTTACTATTTGAATATGTATAAAAATATTTAGAACCATATATAAGGTTAAGATTATAACCATTTCGTTTGAAAATATCATGAACAGGCGTCCATTTTCCGCCCATTATAAGCGCCCGTTGCATATCACTAAAATCCTTGCGCTGCAATTGTTGCTTATACCAGTTAATATCTAACGCAAACATAGAAGCAAATGACCCTAATGTTGCGTTAAAATGCACAAATGTATTGGGAATAACATCAGCACCTAGCGCGTCTATACTATTGATATAAGCGGGAGATTGATTATCGTCTAATTGCAACATTTTTTTTGCTATATTTTGGGGAACCATACCATCATATGAAAGTAAATAAATATTAGGCTTAATGGTGAAATCTTGTGCGATATAATTTTCAGGCAATGTATCATCAGTATGATAACGAAACGAGCCAATAAGATTTTGCCCAATCAAAATATTTAACATAACAGCACAAAATAGCAATGAAATGCTGATTGTAAAAACCCATTTTTCACTATAGCGTAATATCATATAGATGATGACCAATAGAAAACTCAAAATGCTTAGCACTTGCCATCGTAACAAACTCTCAAAATCAGCACTATAAGTGAGATAAAAACTGTAAATATTCGCAACAAATAATAATGCGATGCAAGCAAAATAAATCGCTTGCTGTTTCGTGATATGCTTAACGATTCTGAGAAAGATATATTGCCCGATTAATACGATGATGCCGTAAATTACAATTATCAACATATCAAAATATGATACAGTATTAACAAAAGCACGTTCAATTAAATCAAGCAATAATAATCCGCTGAACAGCACCATAAACAACAAAGGGCTGATATTAATGGCGAAGATAGACTGAACGCCCTTAACGATATATTGCTTTAACTTATCCATACGGGCATTATAATGGGATAGATAAAAAAAGCAATTTTAAAAAATCTTGCTATTGATGAAATAACGGGTAAGCGATAGCCAAATATCTAATCTTTCACGCCGCATTTCAGGGTGATATTTTCTGGCATTGCAATCATTTTATGATGCACCGCCATTTGCTCTAATGTGTTGGCAATCGCATCACTTGGCAATGATGATTTGCGGTTTTGTAAATCCACATGCAATAAAAAACATTCGCCTGTTGCCAGCAATATGCCATCATGGCGATACAGCAAATGCAACAGATGTAATTTTTTACCCGTGCCATTGATAAGCCTGCTGTGAATATGCACCGCATCATCAATCAGGGTTTCATGCAGATATGTGATATGGGTCTCGATGGTAAAATAGCTATTGCCCGCTTTGATATAGGCATTATTAGCACCAATCAGCATCATCATTTTATCATTGGCTTGCGAGAAAATCTCTGAATAATGTGCCTCATTCATATGCCCATTATTATCAACCCAACTGGCAGGAATTAACCGCTTCACCGTTAGCGGTAAATTTTGCGTATCGTTTGTATGCTTTGTTTGTTGTGCCAATAATTTTTTCTCATGGTCGAAAATCGTAACGCCCACCGCTTGCTTGTTTTTTTTCAATGCGCGCATGATGCCGATAAGATTATCATCGCGAATCCTCTCTAATTCACGGATAGAAAACTGCCCCGATTGCGCGTCTGATTGCTCTGAAATTTTGTCTATCAGCGCATCGGTTAATTCTGGCACATCCATCAATTTTGTCCAATTCCATTGTAAGGCGGGTCCAAATTGCGCGATAAAATGCTTCATGCCCATCTCGCCACCGGCAATTCGGTAAGTTTCAAACAATCCCATTTGCGCCCAACGCAAACCAAAGCCGAACCTGATCGCATCATCAATTTCTTCGGTGGTGGCGATGCCGTCTTTTACCAACCATAAGGATTCGCGCCATACCGCTTCTAGCAATCTATCGGCAATATGGGCATCAATTTCTTTTTGCACCAATAATGGCTTCATGCCAATTTGGATGAGGATATTTTGCGCTTGCTGGCAAAAATCAGCATGATTAACGGGCGAGGCAACCACTTCCACCAACGGCAAAAGATAGACAGGGTTAAAGGGGTGGCAGACAATAATTTGCGCTGGATTTTTAGAATTTGCTTGCAATTCTGATGGCTTAAAGCCAGAGGTGGAAGAGGCGATAATCGCAGTTTTTTTGGCAAATTTTTGAATATCGCCATAGATTTTTTGCTTGAGCTCTAATTGCTCTGGCACGCTTTCCTGAATCCAATCCGCATTTTCCACCGCTTGTTGCAAGGTTTCGGCAAATATCAATGTGCCTGTTTCGGGCAGAGCGGTATCATATAAAGCAGGCAGACTATGTTTGGCATTTTTAATGACTGCATTGATTTTTGTTTCGGCATCAGAGGCGGGGTCAAAAATTGTAACATCATGCCCGTTGAGTAAAAACCGCGCCGCCCAACCACCGCCAATCACCCCGCCACCAATGATGGCTATGTTGTGTGTTTCAGTCATGCAGGTTGGCGTTTGGTAAGGTTTAATTTTTCGCGCACATCAGCGGCATTCATGATTCTACCGCCCATATTTTCAATGATAGTCACCGCCTTTGCCACCAATTGCGCGTTGGTTGCAAGAACATTTTTTTCAAGATACAGATTATCTTCAAGCCCTACCCGCACATTGCCACCTGCCAATATTGCCGCCGCCACATAAGGCATTTCATCACGCCCCAATGAAAAAGCTGAGAACACCCAATCTTGCGGAATGTTATTCACCATCGCCATAAAGCTATTCAAATCATTCGGTGCGCCCCATGGAATCCCCATACATAATTGCACCAAAGCAGGGCTTTGCAAGATACCCTCTGATACCAGCTGTTTGGCAAACCATAGATGCCCGCTATCAAAGGCTTCAATTTCGGGCTTCACGCCTAATGCTTCCATCATGCCCCCCATTGCGCGTAACATTGCGGGGGTGTTGGTCATCACATAATCGGCTTCGGCAAAATTCATCGTGCCACAATCAAGAGTGCAGATTTCGGGCAAACATTCTTTAATATGCGCCATGCGCGCGCTCGCACCAATCATATCAGTGCTTGGCTTTAACGGCAGAGGGTTTTCAACATCGCCAAATATCATATCGCCGCCCATACCAGCGGTCAGATTCAGCACAATATCAATATCGGCATCACGAATCCTTCTCGTTACCTCGCGGTAATAATCACGCTCTCTGCTGGGTGCGCCAGTTTTAGGGTCGCGCACATGGCAATGCACAATGGCGGCGCCTGCTTTGGCAGCGGCAATCGCACTATCGGCAATTTGTTCGGGGCTTCGTGGCACATGTGGGCTTCTATCTTGCGTGTTGCCCGACCCTGTTACCGCCGCCGTTATAAACACATCGCGCTGCATGGTAAGTGGCATGATTTTCTCCTTAATTATATTGACATAATTATTATCTCACAATGTTAGCATAAAAATCATCATGTTTCAAAAAATTTGATGATAGTAAATATAATTCTTGATATTTAAAATCATGGGTGGTAATTACGACATATTAAAGTGGGTAAATATGTGAAAATGACGAATTTTTGATATATTTTGATTTTCATTCATGCTATTTACCATCTCATAAGCCAAGCGCGTCTATCGGTGATGTCGTTTTATATTAATTAAATAATGATATAGAGGTATCATCATGGCATTACACCCGATGCAAGCATCATATTCTGATAGGGCTTTGCTACTGCAACGCTATCAGCATGTTCGCGATTTTAGCATGAAACTGGCAGCACCCCTATCGGCAGAAGATTGCCAGATACAATCCATGCCCGATACCAGCCCAACAAAATGGCATCTTGCCCATGTAACTTGGTTTTTTGAAACCTTTCTTTTGGTGGAGTTTTTGAAGGGCTATCAAAGGCTGAATGATGAGTTTCATTATCTTTATAATTCTTATTATAATGGTGCGGGCAAGCAATATGCGCGTCCGAAGCGTGGCATGGTAACGCGCCCATCGCTTGAACAAATTATGGAATATCGGCAATATGTTGATAAATATATGCAGATTTTACTGGCTGATGAAAGCCATCCGCAAGCTGATAAAATTGCATTTTTGGCTGAAATCGGCACGCATCACGAACAACAGCATCAGGAATTATTGCTGACCGATATTAAGCATGGGCTTTCTAAAAATGCTATCAATGCGGTTTATTTGCCACGCAAACCTGAAATCAGTATCAATGCGCCTGCGCTAGAATGGGTGGATTTTGCCGAAGGGATTTACGAAATCGGGCATGACGCGCTTAAACCCGATGCGGGCTATGCGTTTGATAATGAAGGGCCGCGCCATAAAATCTGGCTGAATGATTTTCAACTTGCATCACGCACAGTAACCAATGCCGAATATCTGGCTTTTATGGAAGATGGCGGTTATGAAAATCACGATTTATGGCTATCGGAAGGCTGGTATTTTCTCTCGCAAAATAAGCGCAAAACTCCCGGCTATTGGCAGAAGCGCGATGGCGAATGGTATCAATATACGCTAGCGGGTTGGTTGCCGTTAAACCCCGATGAGCCTGTTACCCATATCAATTTTTACGAAGCGCAAGCATACGCACTTTGGGCAGGCGCGCGCTTGCCAACCGAAGCCGAATGGGAAGTGGCGGCAGATGATTTTAAGGCGGAAGATGTGCCAGAATTAGGGCGGTATCACCCCAATGTAGCCCAAAAATCTCAATCGCAACACCGCAAGCGAATGGCAAATTATTGCAAATGATTGGCGATGTATGGGAATGGACATTATCAAGCTACGCCCCCTATCCTAGTTTTACGCCATTAGAAGGCGTGGTTGGCGAATATAATGGCAAATTTATGTGCAATCAATATGTGTTGCGCGGGGGTTCGTGCGTAACGCCTGCACAGCATATCCGCATCACCTATCGCAATTTTTTCCCGACAGGGATTGATTGGCAATTTACAGGCATCAGATTGGCGCGTAACATTTAATGGATAATATATTTTTACAAGATGTGTTGGCGGGCTTAAACGCATCGCCAAAAACTCTGCCCTGCAAATATTTTTACGATAGGCGCGGTTCGGAATTGTTTGAAAAAATCTGTGAGTGCGATGATTATTACGTTACCCGCACCGAGATTGCATTGTTGCAAGAAATCGCCCCACAGCTGGGCGCGTTGCTTGATGCCAATACCGCACTGATTGAGCCGGGCGCAGGCGCGCTTAAAAAAATCAGCATCTTGTTGCAAGCTGCGAAGCAATTACCGCTTTACGCACCGCTTGATATTTCGGGCGATTTTTTACATGATGCGGTGGCGAATATTGTTGAGGCTTTTCCCAATTTGCAAACCCAAACGATTGTTGGCGATTTCACCAAGCAGATTGATATTGATGCGTTGCTGGAAGCGCATCCGCATATCACCAACCGCCTCATCTTCTTCCCGGGTTCTACTTTTGGTAATTTTGACCCAGAACAGGGGCTGGAATTTTTGCAAAATATGCGTCATCTTATCGGCGATAAAGGCGGTATGATTATCGGGGTTGATGCGGTGAAGCCGACCGAAATTTTGGAACGCGCTTATGATGATAGTGATGGCGTAACGGCGGCGTTTAACAAAAATCTGTTACAGCGGATTAATAATGAATTGGGCGGTGATTTTAATCTAGCAAAATTTAAGCATCGCGCGGTTTTTAATCAGCAACAAAGCCGTATTGAAATGCACCTTGAGAGCATGGAAGCGCAAACTGTAAATATTGGCGAACAGGCGATTTCTTTCAGTGTGGGTGAGAGCATTCATACCGAAAATTCTTATAAATATGATGTGCCACATTTTACCAAAATTGCCAATCAAGCGGGCTTTGCCATATCAAGCAATATTGGCAGGATAGCAAAAAATATTTTAGTATATTTTATCTGACGGTTTAATCACATTCTGCTAATGTGGTGTTATCATTATTAGCAAAACTAAGCTGATATGCCTGTTTGATGCTTTGATAAATCGCAAGATAGGCGCATTTATTAGCAATCACATAATCAACGCCTCTGCCATCGCTGGCTTTTCTAAAAAAATCCTTTGGCGCGCTGTTGCCCTTGCTGCGATTCACACTGGCACAAGAGGGCTGATGGTTGCTTTTATCATTGGCAAATTGCTGTTTACGGGCGGCACTCCACGCATAACCGCCTGAAATATGGGCATCTTGTAGCGAGACGATATGGTCAATATCAATGCTATCACAGGTTGATTGCGTGTAAAAACCGATATTTGTGCCACTTTTATAGCTTCGAAACCGCCATTCACCGCGCTGATATGCGGGGTGATGCTGGCAGTATCGCTATTACTGTTACTGGTATTATTGGCACTATTGCTTTTATTGCCATTATGACAATGCCGTTCATTATTCTTATTATCATTATGGCAACCTGTAGAATCCGTCCTGCCACTATGGGCATGGGTTATTGGCACAACACTTAAATTGAGTGCAATGATTGAGAGTAAAAATAGCAAAAGTTGTTTCATAATGCTTTTTATTACATTATATATTAGTTAAACACAATCAAAAAGATTGTTTAATGCTGATATTTTTACAGTAAATGCAATCAATGATATGTTGTTTTGGGTGTTGGGTGGGGTTGATAATGCGCTTTTGCATTGTTGTTTCCTTTGGTATGGATTTAAACGAACAATCACTTGTTACACTGATTGCAACAAGTGATCGGGGAGTTCAAAAACCTAACCAAAAGAGAAGGTCACGACGTTTTTAGTCGGGAAGACCTATTATATAGCGTCGTCTCCCCGACCATTTATCGAGGGAAACGACATATTGTTGACGATGCTGTCGCACACCGCTTTTGGTTGAGGTTTTGAAGCCCCACGCCTGAGAAACACCTCAAGCGATAGAGTGATTATATAGGGTAGGGGGCAATAATGCAAGAGAGTTTTATTGAGTAACAGCAACACGCTCTTCGCTAGTTTTGAGTATGGCGGGGGGCATGGGGGGTCATTTTTGGCGATGGGCTCCGCCCTCATCGCCTACAAAATGTCGCACCCCCCATACATTAATGTATCGCAAAACGCTAGATGCTAGTATTGACGAATCTTGAAACACGCACCGCCGTCATTCCTGTGGGGGCAGAAAAATACATAAATAGTTTTACAAAAAACATTATTTCGTCTATCAATATATTTTACTGCACTAGGTTAAGAGGAGAGTGTTTATGTTAGAAACAATAAAGTTTGATAAAAAATATTGGGATTGGAAGTTGTTTTTAGTTTTATTGCTTGTCGGCAATATTTTTCAATCGGTTTATAATAGTTATGCAATTTATCTTATCGGTAATGAGTTACCTGACGCGAGTGGCTTGGCAATATTAGCGCAGTGGAAATTTGTTGAATTGGCTTTAGAGGTTTTGCAAGAAGCTTTTGTTTTGCCGATGTTTTATTTTTTATATATCTATCATAAGGATTTTGTAGCTCGGTTTGTCAGCGCAAATGTAATTGTGATAATGGTAATATTTTTTGGTTCTTTACTATTTTATACTTTCGTTGATTTTTTTTGTTACGCTGACTGGCACGCCAGAAGATATTCGTGCTGAAACATCTGCTTATTTACGCCTTAATATTTTTGGAACATTATTTTCGCTTCTATCGCAGATACTTTTTGTAACATTAAAGACAGCTAGGCTTTATCGCAATATTATTATTTTTCAGATACTCTCTTTAGGGCTTAACCTTATCTTTAATGCGTTCTTTATAGGTGGTTATGAATTTTCATTGGGTTTAGGTGTTGTTGGTCATGCGTGGGCACGTATTTGCAGTGAGGTGATTTTATTTTTAATAATTTTGCCAATCTTTTTGAAAACTGTTAAATTATCTTTTGATAAAACATTGTTCAGTTGGCAAAAGATTCAATGGCGTGGTTTGTGGCGTGTTATTTGGGGAAGCGGTGTTGATAGTTTGGTTAGAAATCTTGCTTATGCCTATATGATTTTATTTCTTATCAATCAAATGGGTGAGGAATTTATAGGCGGTTATTATTTAACGATGCATATTTTGTGGGGTTTTGTTTTAATACCTACCTTTATCATTTCTGAAACAGTTAAAGCATTAATTCCGAATTATCAAACAGCACCATCTAAGGTAATTAAAAATGGTATTTTATTAAGTATTCTCAATGCTTTGCTGATACCAATTTTGCTATTGTTTTGGCATGATGTCGCTGGCATTTTCAGTCAGGACGAGCAACAAATTGCCGCTTCATATCAAGCAATATTGATTTTGGGATTGCCATATATGTTTATCATGTTGAATCTAACTGCTGATAGTCTGTTTTATGGCACGGGGCGCACCGAATATATGGCTTTTCAATCAATAATTGTCAATGTCATGGTATTTGGCACTGCTTTTTTACTCTATAAAACTGGCATTTGGGCACCTGATTATCACTCGGTCTTGTTATTATCTGGCTTGGCGATTATGGTGGATAGCTTTGTTACTTATGGTTTTTTACAAAGATTATTAAAACAGCATGATAGGGGTATTCCCATTTATGTTGATAGCAAATAAAGTTATTTTTATACATTAAAAGCATTGACACAATTAAAATATGATATAAGATAAAAAAGGGTTTCATAAAAGAAATTCTAGCATGTGAATCATCGCATGATTTAAAAATTAAGACTCCACAATCTGCACTAGCAGATTTCTCACAAACGGTTAGAGACTTAGGTGTTGTCTGCACATTCCGTTAGGAAAGGGCCAACCGACATGACACAACTTCCGTAGATAAAATATCACGAGCGTTTTGCCTTGAGCTTTCAGGTGTAACCGCTTACTTCCAAAGCTAATCATAGCTTTAAGGGTAATAAATCAAGGGACTATCCTAGATAGTTAACCCATATGTCTTTTGCTTGTATCCAAAATTTCTCAATTCTGTTGATATGATTTTGCCTACTAGCAAAGGTTTTAGAATGATTTATCAATTAAATAGTGCAGCTAGCCAGTGTGCTAAATCAATATAGGAGAATAATATTATGCAACAGAAATTAGAAGTGATAAAGCAGTTAAAGCAAGATGGTTATATTCATATTCGTTATGATAGTCAAGCCGTGTTGCAACATATTCTAGCCCATAGTGATATATTGCATTATGCTGAAATTTCACCTGACCGCAGGAAAAAAAGCCTCAGCAATTCAAGCAAACCATTAGAGTTGCATACTGACCATCATTTGGCTGAATATATTATTTTACATGCGGTGCAACCCGCAACTATTGGCGGTAAGAATATGCTTGCCGATATGCGCGCAAGCTTTACCGCATTATCGCTTGACGACCAAGAAATATTACGAACAAGTCTATTTTCAAGAGCATAAATATTTCCAGATGATAGCGGCACTCATCCGTTTATTTATCAATCTGCTCAAAGTGAAATTCAATTTTATTACACATTTTGGTTAGCTGATAACATATCGGCACAACAAAATATTGCGCTTAACAATTTTAAGAATGAATTGCAACAGCGCTCACAGTTTTTCATGCTTGCAAAGATGAGATGTTAATTTTTAACAATCATCATATGGCGCATGGAAGAAGCGCAATTCACGGCGACCGTATCTTTCATAGATATTGGTTGCAGAATTGCAAATTTTAACTTTAACATTTGAAAGGATTTTTTAAAATGTTATTAACTGAAACTATAGCAGGTGAAACACATTCTATTGTGATGCCCTCTGCAATTTCTAACGCCCGTATTGAAACATTGATACAGGCAGGGTATTGACCCCATCATTGCTAAAATTGATTTAGAAATGGTGAAAATCAAAATGGCTGAAACCGATGAAGGCGAAGGCTGGGATAAAGATGAATGCGAAAATGGTGAAAAAGAATATAAACGCTTTTTAACCTTATGCAAAAAATATCCACATCCGCATTATGCCATTATTCCCAATAGATTAATGGATATTGTTTGGCACTACCATATTTTGGATACACGTGCCTATCATGAAGATTCGCAAAATATTTTTGGTGGCTATTTTCATCATTATCCCTATTTTGGTTTGCGTGGCGATGAAGATGCACAAGCCTTGCAAAATAGTGGTGAAAAAACAGCGCAACTATATTTGCAACTATTTGGTGAAGCAATTAATAGTAGCTTGCAAAATTGTTGGCATGATTGCGATGGCAGATGCTGGAATGCTTGTAAAAGTATTTCTTAAAAGGAAATAACAATGTATATGATTAATCGTTACAATAATTCTTGCACTGCACGTGATGGCAAACCCAAAACGCGCTATGCAACAGAGGGTGAAGCCTTAAATCGTTCTGATGAAATTCTTCAAAAAGATGGTGTCAAAACAAGGTGTTATAAATGCAATCATTGTGAATATTGGCACTTAACGCGTTTAGGGGTTCGGCAGTTATTATCTTATAGCTTGCAAAGGAGGTAATTCAGCGCATCTAAAGCTAATCATGGCTTTAGGTATAATCAATCAATTTTTAAAAAGGATAAATCTTATGAGTAATAAGAAAAAACCTACTAAGACTGATGCAAAACGTATCGAAGAGGCTATTAACAAACAACCACTACCTAATCCAAAAGGTAAGAAATTTGTTAAACGAATCAAAGAAAACGTGAAAAAGTAACTTCGTTTCAGTTATTTAAACTAAAACAGTCAATATTGCTGATGCGATATTGGCTGTTTTTTTATTCCGATATGGCAGGGGCGTGTAACACTAAGGGCGGTGCGTGTTTTCAAGATTCGTCAGCACAAAAACCGTGCGTGTCTCTATACATTAATATATGGGGGGCTTTGCGGAGTCGTTATATATATCAAGGGGGGTGCGGAGATTCCCATTATTATTTAAGGGGGCGCGAAGTGGCTTCTCGATGCGCGCTTGTCAAATTTTTGTCCGTTGGACAATTTGCCAAGCAGACGCCTCTTGCCACTGCCCCCTTAACAACCCCCGCTTGTGTGTAATACTCTGATTGTGTTTGCCTTGATAATCCCCCCGCTGTATTTCAACACGCAGGAGGTGTAAATTGCTGTTACTCAACACTAACAGAGGCGCGTTTAGACTAAACCCTACTCAGTCTTTGCACTTTTCAACGAAGCATCGGCGTCGTCATCGCCGCCATCATCATCGGTGTTTTTATTTTCTTTCACCACTGGCACATCATCATCACCGCTGGTATCTTCTTCAAAAATATCATCAACGATGGTTTCTTCTTCCACAATCACTTCATCATCTAGCACAGTTTTGGCAGCAACTGGTGCTTTCAGCATTTGATTATTGCGTAATTTACGATTGGCTTGAATATCGTAAGCCTTCTTGCAAGAAGGGCATTCTAATCCCTCAATCTTACCCATAGAATAGAATTTTTGTGAACAATCAGGGCAGATAAATTTTTGCCCCCAATCAGCTTTATACATGATGTATCTCCAAGAAATTTTGATATGATATTGACAGTTACCGATGCTTTATGCAACACTATATAAAGGCTTATAACATGCTGTTTATGTGCTGACAACAAAAATATAATCTATTCTCTATGTCTGTTTCTAATTCCAACGATACTTCTAACAATAATTATTGTCATTTGCAATTAACGCGTGAGAGTTTACGTGGGCAGTTACCAATACCCGGTGATAAATCAATATCGCACCGTGCCATCATGCTTGCAGGCATCGCGCATGGCGTTAGTCATGTTGAGAATTTGCTTACTTCCGAAGATGTGTTTTCTACCATCACCGCCATGCAACAATTAGGTGCGGCTGTTACCGAATCAGCAAATGGCTTTACGATTCGTGGCGTGGGTGCGTTGGGGTTAAGCGCGCCCGATAATGTGATTGATATGGGCAATTCTGGCACATCGGTGCGGTTGCTGATGGGGTTGGTTGGCGCACATCCGTTTGAGGTATTTTTTACAGGCGATGAATCTTTGCGCAAACGCCCGATGGCGCGCATCACCACACCGCTTGCCAAAGGCGGCGTGCAGGCAAAATTACGTGAAGACCGCTATCTACCGCTTCACCTGAAAGGCGGTGCAGATAATCTGCCGATTCAGCATGAAAGCAAGGTGGCATCGGCACAGATAAAATCGGCATTGCTGCTATATGGCTTGAATGTGAATGGGCGCACAAGCGTGATTGAGCCAACCCTATCGCGCAACCATACCGAGATTATGTTGCAATCATTCGGTGCGGAAGTTTCTTCCACGCAACTGGCTGATGGCAGGTTTGAAAGCGCGGTGCAGGGCGTGCAGGAATTAAAGGCGACCGATATTCATGTGCCGGGTGATATTTCATCGGCAGCATTCCTGATAGTGGCGGCACTGATTGTGCCTGACAGCATGTTGACTCTCTCGCATGTGGGGTTAAATCCCACACGCACGGGCTTGCTTGAAGTGCTTCAAAAGATGGGTGCAGATATTGAGATTAAGCATCAGCGCGTGATGGGTGGCGAGCAAGTAGGCGATATTATTGTGAGGCATGGCGCGTTGCAGGCAATTGATTTAGGCGCAGAGATTGCGCCCCGTATGATTGATGAATATCCGATTCTGGCGGTGGCGGCAAGTTTTGCCAAAGGGGTGAGCGTGATGCGCGGTTTAGGTGAGTTGAAAGTGAAAGAATCAAATCGGTTGCAAGCGATTTATGATGGCTTGCAGGCAATAGGGGTGGATTGTAACATTGGCGATGATTGGCTAGAAGTTACGGGCAGTAATGGCAAGAAATTACGCGGGCTAGGTAAAAGTGCGCCAGCGATTAAAACGCATCACGACCACCGTATCGCGATGAGTTTTTTATTGATGGGGCTTGGTTGTAAACAGCCTGTATATATTGATGATACGGCATCGATTGCCACCAGCTTTCCAAATTTCTTTGGATTGTTGGCGCAGATTGGCGTTAAAACAAGCGAGGGAGGAAGCGCATGATTATTGTGGCAGTTGATGGACCAGCCGCATCAGGCAAAGGCACATTGGCAAAAAAATTGGCAAGTGAATTAAATCTGATTCATTTGGATACGGGCAAATTATACCGCTATATCGCATGGCATTTACAGCAACATCAGCATGATGATATTGATTTAGGCGGGGTTGATTTTGAACAATATGTGCAACACGCCATTGATGATATGGATTTATCAGCATTGAGCGATGAGGCGTTATTGCGTGAAGAGGTGGGTAAGTTTGCTTCAAAAATCTCGGCTGTGCCGTTTGTGCGTCAGCAATTGGTGCCATTGCAACGGAATCTAGCAAAAAATATCCCTGCCGATAAAAATGGTTTGGTGCTAGATGGGCGCGATATTGGCACAGTGATTTTTCCTGATGCCGATTATAAGTTTTTCTTAACAGCCGACCCTCAGATTCGGGCGCAAAGGCGGTATCAGGAATTAAAGGCAAAGGGTGATTCTGTTACCTTGCAAGAAGTGAGTGAGGCGTTGCAAATCCGCGATGATAATGATAGTAAACGTGCATTGGCACCATTAAAGCCCGCCGATGATGCGATTCATTTGGATAGTACCGATTTATCGATTGATGATATGACAAAGCAAGCCAAAAACCATATTATTGACAATGATTCAGCGAAATAATCGCTTATTTCTCTATTTTATACAAAAATAACATAAAATATCTAAAAAAACATTGCTGAAATGGAATTGACACATTATAATCGCGATTATTTTATTGTGTCATCCATAATGGTTGAGCAAAATTTATTGTGTTGAATAAGGATTATTATATGTCAGCAAGCGAATCATTTGCAGAAATCTTTGAAGAAACCAGTGCCAGTCAGCTACTGCTAGGCGAAGTGGTGCGGGGTATAGTAACAGGCGTTGAAAACGAATCAGTTATTATTGATGTTGGGCTGAAATCGGAAGGGCGTATTTCGTTAAAAGAATTTATCTTTTCTGATGAAAAAAGCGATATGCAAGTCGGTGAAGAGGTGAATGTATTCATTGACCGTATGGAAAATCGCGAGGGCGAGATTGTGCTTTCGCGTGAAAAAGCCCGCCGTCAAGAAGCATGGGAGCATTTGGAAGGTTATTATCAGCGTGGTGAGCGCGTAACGGGCACGATTCATGGGCGCGTTAAGGCTGGCTTCACGGTTAATATTCAAGGCACGATTGCATTTCTGCCGGGTTCGCAAGTTGATGTGCGCCCTGTGCGCGATATTGCGCCATTGATGGAACAATCGCAACCGTTTCAAATCCTGAAAATGGATAGGGTTCGCAATAATATTGTGGTCTCGCGCCGTGCGGTGCTGGAAGAAACCCGTGCCGAGAAGAAAACCGAATTGTTAAGCAATATGGAAGAAGGTTCGGTGCATACGGGCATTGTTAAGAATATCACCAATTATGGCGCATTTATTGATTTAGGCGGCATTGATGGCTTGTTGCATATCACCGATATTAGCTGGCGCAGGATTAATTCGCCTGCCGATGTGTTAAAAGTAGGTGGCAGTGTGCAGGTGAAAATTATCCGCTTTAATAAAGAAACGCAACGCGTATCATTAGGCATGAAACAGCTTGAAGGCGACCCATGGGAAAATGTTGAAGATAAATATCCGATTGGTGTAAAAATCAAAGGCCGTGTTACCAATGTTACCGATTATGGTGCGTTTATCGAGCTTGATTCGGGACTTGAGGGGTTGGTGCATATTTCTGAGATGAGCTGGACTAAGAAAAGCACAAATCCAAATAAATTATTCTCCACTTCTGAAGAAATTGAAGTGATGGTGCTAGAAATTGACCGTGAAAAAAGACGGATTGCGCTTGGCGTGAAGCAATGTATCGAAAATCCATGGCAGAGTTTTGCTGATAAGCATCAAATTGGTGATGTGATTGAGGGCGAAATCCATAATGTTACCGAATTTGGTATTTTCATCGGCTTGCCCGGTAATATTGATGGCATGGTTCATGCCTCTGATATTTCATGGGATAAAGAAGAAACCGATGCGATTGAAGCTTATAATGATAAGAAGAAAGAAGTGATTCAGGTCAAAATTCTGGATATTGATGTTGAAAAAGCGCGTGTGGGATTAGGCATTAAGCAATTGCTTGAAGACCCGTTGGCTGGGCAAGAAGATAATATCAAAAAAGGCGAAGTTGTTACATGCCGTGTTACTGGCAACAGTGATGGCGGGGTTACGGTGGCGTTTGGCGATACTGATATGCCGGGCTTTATCAAACGTTCCGAATTAGGGCGCGAGAAGAAAGACCAAAACCCAGAACGGTTTGCGGTTGATGAAAAAGTAGATGCCAAAATCATCGGGTTTGATAAGAAAAATCGCAGAGCAATGCTTTCTATTAAAGCATACGAGATTGAAGATGAGCAACAAGCCATTGAAAATTATGGTTCATCAGATTCAGGTGCCACATTGGGTGATATTCTAGGCAATAGTTTGCGCGAAAAACAAAAAAAGAATAGTGAATAATATATTTTTGCCCTAAAACATAAATGATAAGAGGGTGATGATGGGAACGCATCATAAAAAATATAAAGGTATTTTATTGGCAGGTGGGCATGGCACACGGCTTTACCCTATCACAAAATTTTCATGCAAGCAGTTGCTGCCAATTTATGATAAACCGCTGATTTATTACGCGCTGACATTATTATTATTGGCAAAAATTGAAGAAATACTGATTATTAGCACACCTACCAGCCTGCCTATCATTGAAAAAATTCTTGGTGATGGCAGTCAATATGGTGTAAAAATCACTTATCAGGTGCAGGCTGAACCCAAAGGCATCGCGCAAGCATTTTTATTAGCAGAAGAATTTTTGGCAGGCAGCCCCTGCATGATGGTGCTAGGCGATAATATCATTAATAAATCAGGAATGATTGATTTTTTTAAGAATGCGATGCAAAATAATGATGGCGCAACAATTTTTGGCTTTCCCGTGCGTGACCCGCAAAGGTTTGGTATTGTTGAATTAGACGCGAACAATAAAATATTAAGCGTGGAAGAAAAACCGCAAAATCCTAAATCAAATATTGCGGCGATTGGACTTTATCTTTACGATGAAACAGTTGTAGAAAAAGCAAAAAGCCTTACCCCCAGTGTGCGTGGCGAGCTTGAAATCACCGATTTAAATTCGCTTTATTTGAGAGAAAACAGGCTTCATTGCCAAACTTTATCGCGTGGTGATTTTTGGGTAGATGCGGGCACTTTTGATAGTATGAATGATGCTTCAAATTATATTCGCTTGCAACAAAAATACACCAATCTTGCGATTGGAGCGCCAGCGGAGGCGGCGTATTCTGCTGGTTTTATCACACAAGAAAAGATGCAAAAGCAAATCTAATCATGCGTGATTTATCTGATATAACAGTGCCGACATTGGTTGATTTGCAGAAAATTGATGGACCAAATGATACATGCCTGATTGTTGCCCAAAGCGGTAAAGAAATACCATTTTATGTAAGGCGCAATTATTTTGTGGTAACTGGGGATAAAGCGCAATCGCGTGGCGCCCATGCCCATAAAAAATTATGGCAGTTGATGATGGTGTCGCATGGCGAGGCACAGATTAATTTTGAAGGCGCAACAGGTAAGCACCAATTCACATTGGATAATTGCCAGCAGGGCATTATTGTGCCGCCCGGTTTTTGGCGTGATATTATCATGCAGCCAGAATCGGTGCTATCAGTGCTGGCATCTGATGAATATAATGAACAAGATTACATTCGCGACTATGATGAATTTCAGCAATGGTTGGCGCGGGAACAAACAATCACCCATGTACCATTTCTTGCGCTTGATAGATGCCATGAAAATCTGCGTCTGCCGATTGAAAAGGCTTTGATGCAGGAATTAAGCAAGAATGACTTTATCAAAGGCGATGCTGTTTGCGAATTTGAGCAAAATTTTGCGCGCTATTGCAATGTAAAACATGCGATTGGGTGCGGTAATGGGTTTGATGCACTTTATCTGGCGTTACGCGCACAAGGCATTGGTGAAAATGATGAGGTGATTGTGCCTGCCAATTCGTTTGTTGCTACCGCATTAGCGGTTGAACATTGTGGCGCAAAATCGGTGTTTATTGATTGCGATAATCAAAGTTATGGGCTGGATATTGAACAGCTAGAACAAGCGATAACGCCTAACAGCAAAGCGATTATTGCGGTGCATCTTTACGGAGTTCCATTAGATATGGATAGGGTGATGGCTATCGCAGATAAGCATCATTTATTTGTGCTTGAAGATGCGGCACAGGCGCATGGTTCGGATTATAAGGGCAGAAGAGTTGGGTCGCTCGGGTCTGCCGCCGCGTTTAGCTTTTACCCTACCAAAAATTTAGGCGCGCTTGGCGATGCGGGTGCGGTGGTAACTGATGATGATGAATTGGCACGGAACATCAGGCTGTTGGGCAATTATGGCAGTGAGGTAAAATATCAATATCAGCAGGCAGGGATTAATTCGCGAATGGATTCGATACAAGCGGCGGTGCTTGATATTAAACTCGGGCTTTTAGATGAGTGGAATCACAAGCGCCGCTTGCTGGCAGAAATTTATCACAATGAATTGGCGTCATGTGATGGGCTGCATTTGCCCATCATTGCCCCACATGTAACGCCCGTATGGCATTTATACCCTATCAGGCTGAAGCAGACAGGCACAGAAATACGAGAGGCATTTTTAAACCATTTACAACAAAATAATATTGGTTATGGGCTACATTATCCCGTGCCGATTCATCAAACTGCCGCTTATAACAGACGGCAGCGCTTCCCTAACACTGAAAATTTGGCAGTGAGTGAAGTATCGTTACCGATGTCGCCTTTTCTCACCAAAAATGAAATCCTCCATGTTTGCAAAATTATTAGAAAGTTTTACCAATGAGCAATAGAGCAGAAAAAGCAGTATTTTTGGTAACAGGCGGTGCGGGTTTTATCGGCAGTCATTTTGTTGATGCTGCGATACAAAACGGGCATAAAGTGATTGTGTTAGATAAATTAACCTATGCGGGCAATCGTGATAATTTACGCTCGGCGGAAAAAACTGGCAATCTCATCTTTGTTGAGGGTGATATTTGCGATGCAAAATTGTTGGCAACATTGCTATCACAGCATCAGATTGATGCGGTGTTTCATCTGGCGGCAGAAAGCCATGTTGATAATTCTATTGCGGGCGCGGATATATTTATCCAAACCAATATTGTCGGCACGCATATTTTACTGCAAACCTGCCAGCATTATTGGGAGGGCTTGCCCAAAGATAATAAATTTCGCTTTATCCATGTTTCTACCGATGAAGTGTTTGGCACATTAACAGAAACCGAAGCGGCTTTTACGGAAAACTCACCCTATCGCCCGAATTCACCCTATTCGGCATCAAAAGCCAGCAGTGATTTATTGGTGCGGTCATGGGTGCATAGCTATCAATTTCCTGCGATTATTACAAATTGTTCTAACAATTATGGCACGCGGCAACATGGTGAGAAATTGATACCCACCATCATCAGAAATGCGCTACAGGGCAAACCGATACCGATTTATGGCGATGGCAGAAATATCCGCGATTGGCTGTATGTAAAAGACCATTGCGCGGGGTTATATCTTGCCTATCAAAAAGGCGTGGTTGGTGAAAGCTATTGTTTTGGTGGTAATAATGAATGGCGCAATATTGAATTGGCAAAGAAAATTTGTGGATTGTTAGATGAAATTGCACCGAAAGAAACAGCATATCATCAGCAAATCGCGTTTGTTGAAGACCGAAAAGGGCATGATTGGCGCTATGCGATTGATAGCACAAAGGCGAAGCAAAGTTTAGGGTTTGTTGCCAACAATAGCCATGATACGCATTTGCGCGAGATGGTGGAATTTTATTGTGAGCATCAGCAAAAGCAAGTGAATGATGTTGATGAAGATTTATCTAAAACAAAAACACTGGATTTTCAGACAACAAAATTTAGTTATGAGACACATCAAGAATTAGCAAAAAACCCTCATTTAAGTGGACATGAGCGCGTTGGGTTTCCGAACCATTATCGCGAAGGGCGTGATGGTTTTATTGTTGAAGATATTACCTCTAAATTAAAATTTACCGATAATCAATATGGGACATTATTAGATATTGGTTGTGGTGCCAGTTCGGTCACTAATTTATTGTTAGAACAATGCCATCAATATAATATTGATGCTGTGTTGAATGATTCACCTGAAATGCTTGCAAATATTGATAGCAAACGGGAATGTAAAAAAATTGCGGGTAAGTTTCCGCTGGTGTTTGATGAATGTATGAAACAGGCACCGCAAGGCTATGATATGATTTTATCGTATAGTGTGCTACAGCTAGTGCATGGTTCAGGCGGTAATATTTTTGATTTTTTAGATGCCATTATGGCGGCGTTAAAAACGGGGGGCATTGCATTATTGGGCGATATTCCTAATCACAGTAAGCGGAAAAGATTTTTTTCTACCGAAGCAGGCATTGCGTTTCATCAATCATATACCAAAACCAATGAGATACCGATTATGCAACATTATCAAATAGAGCGCGGTAATATTAGCGATGGCATGTTACAAGCATTGGTATCATATGCCCATGCGGCGGGGTGCGATGCTTATATTTTACCACAGGCGAAAAATCTACCTTTTGCCAATAGACGCGATGATTTAATGATACAAAAATTATAATGATAGCAGATTGAAAAATTAACAATGATTGAATTAATTTCTTATCAAAAATCCCATCAAAATGTTTGGGATAAAATAATTGCCGATGCGGATAATTTTCATTTCATGTTTTACCGCGATTATATGGAGTATCATTCGGATAGATTTGATGATGCGTCTTATCTGGTGATGGATGACGAAAAAGTGATAGCCGTTATTGCAGGCACAATTCAAGATGGAATTTGGCATAGCCATGCGGGGTTAACCTTTGGCGGACTGGTTTTAGATGCTAGAAAAAGCAGAATTGATAATTACATTAAGATTTATCAGGCATTATGGAAAAAATTATCTGCGCTGAATATTGAGTCTGCCATCATTAAACCTATGCCATTTATTTATTATCGCAATCCATGTGAAGCAGATTTATATGTGTTAGGGCAAGAAAATATTGAGGCACATTATATGGAAGTCACAACATCTATCAATCTCAATCAGTCCAAATATAATGTATCAACATTGCGATTGCGCGGTAAAAAAAAGGCGATTAAAAATAATGTAACAATTCATGAAAGTTCAGACAATCAAATTTCTTGGCAAACTTCGTGGCAAACTTTTTGGCAAATTATTGAACAAAAATTGGATGATAAGTATCAGACGAAACCAACCCATAATGTAGATGAAATGATTAAATTGCAAAAATTATTTCCTGATAATATTAAATTATATGTGGCGATAGATGATAAAGGTAATATGTTGGCAGGCATTGTGTTATTTATCACAGATATGGTTTTTCATACACAATATATTGCTGCTAGCGATGTTGGTTTGCAATTAGGCGCGTTGGATTTATTGATTTTTGATGTTATTGAACAGGCAAAAAAACAGCAAAAAAGCTTTTTTGATTTTGGCATTTCCACAGAACAAAAAGGTAGCTTATTAAATGATAAATTAGCGTTTTTTAAGGAAGGTTTTGGTGGGCGCTCGGTGATACACCATACCATAAAAATTAAATTATAATTCTGTTGTAGAACGGCATATATTTTTCAAGTTAAAAACATAATATCGCTATTGTATTTCATCATATTTTGCTATAATGCCAAAATTAAACAATTAATAAGATAAGTCAATGTTCTCTATTTTTAAGCCTTTTCGTGAGTTTCAGCAAAGATTTCATTTTTGCAGATGGTTTGATGTGCCGATATTACTTTTGGGTGGTGTTATTATCGGCATTTTAGAATTGGTAACTGTTACCGCTTTGATTCCATTGATGTTACTGATTCTAGACCCTGAAAATGCTGTAAAAGGGCGTGTTTTAGGTTTTTTATACCGCCATAGCCCCGCCGATACAATCAATGAATTTGCGATTTTATTAGCGCTTGCTATTATGGTAATTCTATGCTGTAAAATCATTATAACCATTGTGTCTTTTAAAGTTGAGTTTTATATCGTTAGAAAATGGCAAGAAAAAATCACCGCTCAAATATCAAATGCGGTTTTATATGCGCGTTATGACCGTTTGCAACAATATGTTTCTACCAATATTATGAACAATATGGGCGGCGGTATTAGCAATGTGATGCAGCATTATTTTTCGGAACTGATTGTTGTATCGCGAATGTTTATATTATCATTAATATTCACCTCATTTGCGATGATTATTAATTTTACCGCGAGTATGATTGTGTTTACTTTTGGGTTGGTGATGGTTGGATTATTCACTTATGCGAGACGAAAATACTTAAAAAATTTGGGTGAAAAGCTACGGAAAGTGGATGAGCAAAACCTAGCATTATTACAATTAATGATTTTAGGAATTAAAGAAATTAAAGTATCTCTCAAAGAGCGTTATTTTTTAAGTAAATATCAGCATGTTACCCGCAATAACGCAAAATTAGGTTTAGATTTATTATTTTCGCATAATTTACCAACATTATTTGCTGAATTTATTGCTTTATTTGTGATTTTATCTACCTTTATAGTGTTGGTTGCGTTTAGCAATAATATTCAAGATGCTGTGATACAAATCTCTATTTTATTGTTTCTAGGGATGCGTTTTATTCCATTGATGAGTCGGTCGATGACGTCATTATCATGGATTAGCAGCACCCATGCTTCTATCAATAAACTATTGGCATTATATGATGATTTATCAACAGATGGCGAGGTGATAGCTGATGTGATTAAGCCAATCCATTTCACCAAACAATTGAAATTTGATGATGTTTCGTATCATTATGATAGTGATACGAAAAATGCGGCGCTCAGCAATATCTCATTACAGATTGAAAAAGGGCAACATATTGGCATTGTGGGACCATCGGGTTCTGGTAAAAGCACGGTAATTCATATTATCATGGGCTTTTTGCAAAATTATCAGGGCAACTACTATGTTGATGGGCAAAACATAATAGCTGATAATGTGTTGGCATTACGTAAATTAACAAGCTTTGTTGACCAGCATCCTTTTTTGATGAATGATAGCTATTTGGCAAATGTTGCCTATGGTGAAGAGCCCGATGAAATTGATGAGACAAGTGTGCGCGAACAGTTGCAAAAAGTAGGGTTACTTGACCATGTGATGAAATCAAAAGACGGGCTTTACAGTAGCATTGGCGAAAACGGACGGTTTCTTTCTGGTGGGCAACGGCAAAGACTATGTATCGCCCGTGCCTTTTATCGCAAATCACAGATTCTGATATTAGATGAGGCCAGTAGCGCACTTGATATGGATAGCGAGGCAGAATTAACCGCATTGCTGAACAGTTTTAAGAATGATATAACCATCATTTCAATCGCGCACAGGCTTTCCACCTTAAAACATTGTGATAAATTATTTTTCTTGAGCCAAGGTGAAATTGCGGCGCAGGGCACATTTAAGGAATTATATAAAAATCACGCTATATTTAGACGCTATGTTAAACAATCAAATATTGATATTAGTGAATGACATATTTACCTGCCATCAATCAAACGCCTCCGCAAATTGTTGTTTTGATGGTAACTTATCAGCATCAGCAATTTATGGATGAGACGTTACAGAGTATTTTAACGCAAGATATTGATGATTTATTGGTGATTATTGCTGATGATGCTTCTAAGGATAAGACCCCCGAAATTTGTCGGGCATGGCAAAAAAAATATCCAAATAAAATTGCTTTAATTTTGCATCAGAAAAATCAAGGTATTCTTAAAAATAGCAATTCTATCATTCCTTATATTCCGCAACAAGCAAAATATGTATGCTGGTTTGATGGTGATGATTTGTTTTTACCGTCTAAATTACAAAAACAAATCAATGTTATGCAAGAAAACCCACATTATGCGATGTGCTATCATGATACATTTGTGCGTGATGATAATACTGGCAAACAATATCTTTATAATGATACATTGGTTGGTCAGCCCGCACATCAGGGCGATATTTATCAAAAATTGATTATCAAACGTTGTTTTATTTCGTCTTGTAGCACGATGGTAAGATGGTCTGTTTGCCGTGATAAAATGTTTCAAGAGAATGTTGGTATTAGAAGTGATTGGTTGTATTTTATTGAAATAGCCAAATGCGGTGAAGTTGGTTATTTAAGTGAGCCATTAGCGGTTTATCGCCGTCATGGTAATAATGCAACGCGCGAATATCCGGATATAACAAGTGAGAAATTGATTTATGATTATCTCTATAAAAATCACCCTAATATGCGTTCGGCGATTGATAAGGGATTGATTGGCACTTATTTAGCCTATGCGGTTAAGCATTTGCTGGTAGGCGATGCATCATATACCGCCAAATATTCATGGCGAACAATATTATTATCATTAAGCTCACCAAGCAATTTTTTATATTTATTTATTACCCTGCCGCTCACACTTATTCGCAGATTGTTGCTTTTATTACAAACGGGTAAAATCAATCGGTGAGACTAATTCCAAAAATCAATTATTGCTACGCTTTTGTTTCACAATATCGTATGAATCGCCACCAATCCACCAGTCAGTCTCATTTTTCTCATCTAGCGTAATCCATACAGTTTCAGGTTTGCTGTTAAGTTCTTCCATCGCTGCTTGCGTTACTTTTTTCATAAACGCATCTTTTTGTGCTTGGGTGCGCCCCTTAAACATTTTCACATTAATCAGTGGCATTTTATGTTTCCTTATTTTTTGGTTTCTACCTTATTTACGGATTTTTTGATGTTTTTCTTATCTGTTTTGCCAACGGTTTTTGTGACGGTCTTAGACGCATTTGGCGCATGGGCAATGAATGTAAATTTCAATGGTGAGTCTTTACCATCACCGATTTTCTTATCCATTTTTGCCGTCTTCACTGGTTTTTGATAGCTAACCAAAACCTCGCCACCATTGGTTAATTTGCCGAATAATAGCTCGTCAGCAAGCGGACGTTTCACATAAGTTTCAATCACCCGTGATAATGGTCGCGCCCCCATATTGGGGTCGTAACCTTTTTTGGCAATCCAAGCCTTTGCTTCGGCATCTAAGATGATGGTTACATTTTGCGATGCCATTTGCGTTTCAAGCTCGAAGATAAATTTATCAACAATTTGCTCGATAATATTTGCTGTTAAATGCTTAAAGCTGATAATACTATCCAACCGATTGCGAAATTCAGGCGAAAATAAACGGTTAATGGCTTGCTCATCACTATCATCTTTTGTTGAGTCGCCAAAACCAATTTTTTCACGCGATAAATCCACTGCACCTGCATTACTGGTCATCACCAGAATCACATTCCTGAAATCAATCGTCTTGCCTGAATGGTCGGTTAATTTGCCGTAATCCATCACTTGCAATAGAATATTAAACACATCAGGATGCGCTTTTTCAATCTCGTCTAACAGCAACACGGCATGTGGATTTTGGTCAACCGCATCGGTTAATAACCCGCCTTGATCATAGCCAACATAACCGGGAGGTGCGCCAATAAGGCGTGAGACCGAGAACCGTTCCATATATTCTGACATATCAAACCGCAATAATTTGATGCCCATCCAATGGGCAAGCTGTTTGCATATTTCGGTTTTACCAACGCCAGTCGGTCCAGAAAATAAATAACAGCCAATTGGTTTTTCAGGGCTACGCAAACCCGCACGCGATAATTTAATCGCGCTATCCAGCATATCAATCGCCTCTTCTTGCCCGAATACCATCGTTTTAAGATTGCGCGCCAAATGTTGCAACAGTGATTTATCATCTTTAGAAATTTGCCGTGCAGGAATGCGGGCAATTTTGGCAACCACCTCTTCAATATCGCGCACCAAAATTGTCTTTTTGCGTTTTGATTTTGGCAATAATTGTTGCGCTGCACCCGCTTCATCAATCACATCAATCGCTTTATCGGGCAGGCTTCTATCATGGATATAGCGCACCGATAATTCAACTGCACTGCGAAGCGCATCGCGGTGATAGGTAATATTATGATGCTCTTCATAATAGCTTTTAATGCCTTTAAGAATTTTGATACTATCTTCAGCATTTGGTTCTTTAATATCAATTTTTTGAAAACGGCGTAACAAAGCACGGTCTTTTTCAAAATGCGAGCGAAATTCCTTATAGGTGGTAGAGCCGATACAATGTAGGCTACCATCAGCAAGCGACGGCTTCAACAAATTAGATGCGTCCATTGCCCCGCCCGATGTTGCGCCTGCGCCAATCAGCGTGTGAATCTCATCAATGAATAGGATACCGTTTTCTTGCTGTTCCAGCTGTTTCAGAATATCTTTCAGCCGTTCTTCAAAATCGCCACGATAGCGCGTGCCTGCCAATAACGCGCCCATATCCAGCATAAAAATCACTGATTCTTGCAAGATTTCTGGCACATCATTATCCACGATACGGCGCGCTAAACCCTCCACAATCGCGGTTTTGCCAACACCCGGGTCGCCAACCAAAATCGGATTATTTTTGCTGCGGCGCGATAATATCTGCACCATGCGCTGCACTTCCCAATCACGCCCAATCAGCGAATCAATTTTACCCGCCCGTGCTTTTTCGTTAAGATTGATGCACCAATTTTGCAAGGCTGGAAATTCTTGCATGATGTCATCTTCATCGTCGTCATCCTCGTCTTCGTCAAAATCTTTGGTGCCACGCACTTTTCTATGCTCGTGCAATTCAGGGATTTTGGCAATGCCATGACTGATAAATTGCACCACATCAAGCCGTGAAATATCTTGCTGTTGCAGAAAATAAACCGCATGGCTTTCGCGTTCGGCAAATAAGGCAACCAGAATATTACCGCCCGTTACCTCGCTACGCCCTGATGATTGCACATGGATCGCCGCGCGTTGCAACACGCGTTGAAAGCTGGAAGTGGGTTGCGGTTGCACCTGTTCATCACGCTTAATATCGTTCAAATCCTCATTAAGAAAATGCAATAATGTTTCATTAAGCTCGTTAATATCGCATTGGCAAGCCACTAAGACAGGCAAGGCATCGTCATCATCAAGCAAGGCAAGCAACAGATGCTCTAATGTAACAAATTCATGTCCGTGCTGTTTGGCATAGCCAACGGCACGATGCAGGGTTTTTTCAAGGTTATCTGAAATCATATCATTCTTTCTCAATACGGCATTGCAGCGGATGCTGATTATTGCGTGCTAAATCCATCACTTGCTGGGCTTTGGTTTCGGCAATTTCATAAGGAAAAATACCACAAACACCAACGCCTTTAGAATGCACGGTGAGGGTAATCTCCGCCGATTCTTCAGGTGATTTGTTGAATAGGCTTTGCAAAATCAATACCACAAATTCCATTGGCGTAAAATCATCATTGATTAAATACACTTTATACAAAGCAGGGCGTTCAGTTTTTTCTTTTGGCGCAAGCAAAGTATTATAATCATGTTTTTTATCATTATCGTTACCATTACCATCATGGGCATCGTCAGCCATCGATAAAGGAGCTGATTGTGTGAATATTTTATTCATTAAAAAATAGTGGTTCATTTTATTGACTATCTTCTTTTCATTGATACATTAAACTGATTAATAGGATATAACGAAAAAACCTATCATGCAAGCATTGTTACTCTTCAGTGATAATATTGCATTAATTCATAAATGAAAAGATGATTTTTAACAAAATGACACCATTAATCCCAATATTTTTATGTGCCGCCTTGTTGATTGATGCAATGCTAGGCGATATGCAAGCACTCAACCGCTTCATAGGACACCCCGTGCAATGGGTTGGCAAATTAGCGATAAGGCTAGAAAAAATCTTTAATCATGGCAGTGATGTTTATCGCTTTATCAGTGGCAGTCTCATCACATTATTATTACTGTTCTTAAGCGTTGCTTTTGCGTATTTGTTAAATCAAATTGCAGGTAATATTTTCGGCATAATCGCGCAATATGCTTTGTCACTGTTTTTTTTGGCATGGCTGATATCCGCCCGCCCGCTCCATGATTATGTAAGCAATGTCTATCAGAGTCGCGATGATATGCAAGCGGCAAGGCAGGCATTATCGCATATTGTCGGGCGCAAGACTGAAAATTTGGACGAAAATAATATCAGCCGAGCAGCGATTGAAACATTGGCTGAAAATTTCTCCGATGCCGTTATCGCGCCTCTATGTTATTTCGCGCTTGGCAGTTTTTACGGCTATGGGCTTGAAGCATTGTTTTTCTATAAAGCATTAAACACGCTAGATTCGCTTTATGGCTATCGTGATGCGCGTTATTTATATTTTGGCAAATTAGCGGCAATATTAGATGATATGGCAAATTTACTACCCGCACGGTTAACAGGGTTGTTGGTGCTGATGGCAGGCTTTATTTTGTTAGGTTGGCGAAAATGGCGTATCTGTGCGCTCAGGCTTTATCGTGATATTCCGCCAATATGGCATTATTACTTTACGCCCAACAACCATTCGCCTAACGCTTGTTGGAGCGAGACCGCCTTTGCGCTGATATTAAATGTTGAACTTGGTGGTAGGCGCGTTTATGAAGGCGGCATTGTACAAGAAAATATCATTGGGGTTGGGGGCAAGAAAAATCTGCAATTTGCCGATATTGCCCGCGCCCTGCGGCTTTACCGCATCAGTCTGTATGGGTTGCAAACTATGTTGTTGATGTCTTTTTGGACGACTGTTGCGCTTTATCTTTATTAACCAGTGCCATAATATGGTCACGAAACATCCGTAACAGATAGATGGCAATAATCATCAGCCCTAGCAAAGTTTTTTCAATCAGACTATCACCAAAAAGCACGGTGATAGCAAGTGCAATCATGCAAAAGAGTGGTAAACCATAATCCATGATTCGAATCATCAGATAGCTAGAGACGAGTTTCTTTTCGGTAACGCGCTCATGCCTTAATTGCTTCATATATTCTTCTTTGAAAAATTCAGGGAATGATTTATCAATGCGTCCAAATTCTGCCAATAAATCGGGCGGAGGCATCGCAGAATTGGGCGATTTGGTATCGGAAGACGCTAGCGCGCTTACAATATTGGCTAATTTATCAGCATTTTTATCTTTACCAGCATCAGGTTTCATGGAATCCTCAATATATTAACTAATGATTGTTGTGAATTTGTTTTCTAGCGCGATAATACCGCATTTGCGCGCTTTAGCAAATAATTTATCGATAAAACTTTTATCGCAAGCTTGTTTATCCGCATATTTACCCAATGTGCGCCACATTAACAACGCTGCATTACGATGGTCACGCACAGGTGATGAGAAATGATGAGAGTGATTCGGGTCGGTTTCATATTTTTTAAGATAGCGATTGATATAGCGGTTATTTTCGGCATGATAATCGGCATGAATCTCATCAAAAAAATCACCAAGCGTATAAGATTTTTTATTCAGATGCACAGGTTTGGCATTTGCCGATGCCGAAGCAATATTTAAGGCAGACGCCATAGCATTTTTGTGGGCATCTTTGTCCGATTGCGTATTTTGTGGATTTTTATTCATATTGCTACTATACATATTTTATTTGCTATCAGCAAGTGTGATTGTTATAAACATGACAATGACATTTGGAGTTGTTGATGAAATATAGAGCAGAAATTGATGGGTTGCGTGCGATTGCGGTGATGAGCGTGGTGATTTATCATGCGGATTTTTTATTTACCAGCCAACAATTACAATTATTCAAGGGCGGCTATATCGGGGTTGATATTTTCTTTGTGATTAGCGGTTATTTGATTACCAAGATTATTTTATCAGAGCTACAGACAAAAAACTCATTTGATTTTTTGAATTTCTACGAAAGACGCGCCAGAAGAATATTGCCGATGCTCTTTACAGTGATGGCAGTCAGCATTCCATTTGCGTGGGTATTGTTGCTACCGCTTGATTTTTTACAATATAGTCAATCCATTCTCTCATCTTTATTTTTTATTTCTAACTTTTTCTTTTATCAGATAACCACAGGCTATTGGGCTGAAAATTCTCAACTTTTACCATTTTTGCATACATGGAGTCTGGCGATTGAAGAGCAATTTTATGTGTTCTATCCGATTCTATTATTCATTATCCATCGGTTTTTTAAGAATTATATGCTGACATTTGTGATGGCACTATTGCTATTGAGTTTTGAAATGGCGCATCTCTTGAACGTTGTAAAACAGCAGGATTTGAATTTTTACTTCTCACTCTCGCGCTTTTGGGAATTGCTGGTGGGCGGTATGCTGGCACAATTAGAATTGCGCTATGGTAGAATAAAAAATACCGCATTATCAGCAATATTGCCAATCATTGGTCTCTATTTGATGGTCTATGCCATTATATTTTTTGATAAAGATACTATTCATCCGGGCTTTGTTACTTTGATACCAATATTAGGCGTATGTTTGGTAATAGCATTTGCATCAAAAGATGATTTTGTTGGGCGGTTGTTGGGTAGTAAACCCTTGATGCTAGTTGGGTTATGGAGCTATTCTATCTATTTATGGCATTTTCCAGTTTTTGCATTCGCACGGATTGATGCAGGCCGTATCAGTAATCAACAAAAAATAAGTTTGATTATATTGACTATTATTTTATCGGTTATTTCATATTATCTGATTGAAAATCCGATGCGCCGAAAATTATCACGAAAATATGCGCTTGCTATCCTTGCTGTTGCTTTTACGGCATTAATCGCTTTTTTTGTGGTAGGTGTGCAAAGCAAAGGCTATAGCAAACGTGTGCCACCGATTTTTACCAATCAAAGCCATACGAATGTGGCTCAAGCTGAGATAAAGAAAGAGCTTGAAGTTTGTTATTTAAAAACTCTCTATCATAACCCAGCCAATCTGTGTGTTTGGCAAGCTGAGGCAGATAATTCTAAAGCCACTCTGTATATTATCGGTGATAGCCATATGGGTGAATTGACCTATGGTTTATTTGCTGCTCTCAGGCGTAATTATAATATTGTTATTATGAATTATGGTTCTTGTTATTTTAGCCTGTATACGAATCATAATAAAACATCGAATTCTGGTTGCACTTCTTCTTATCAACAAAAACGGTTTGAACGTATTAAAAATGATGAAAGTGCCATTATCATTATGGGTGGTAGGTTACATAGTCATATGGCTGGGGCTGATGCAACAAATAATAAAACGGTAGATGAGAATGTGGTAACGACCATTAATAATGTTATTAATAATGGGCATCATGTTATTGCGGTCTATCCTGTGCCTGAACCGGGTTTTCATGTGCCACGCAGATTGTTGAATCAAGCACCTAGAGATAAACAAGAATTTGAACAATGGGTAAAAAATACACCGCTCACGTTACCATTTGCCAATTATCAAAAAAATATGAAAGATGCGTTTGCGACACTAGATTCTGTAGAACACCCAGATTTTCATCGGATTTATCCACATAAAATGCTGTGTAATACACTCATAGAAGGGCAATGTGTAACCCATACCGATAAGGAAATTTATTATCGTGATACCAACCATCTCAGCCAAAATGCTGCATATTTAGTCAATCAAAAAATTATTGAAACCATCAATAAAATTATAAACAGGTAACATCAATCACACATGACAATGACATTAGGAGATAGTATGAAATATAGAGCAGAAATTGATGGGTTGCGTGCGATTGCGGTGATGAGCGTGGTGATTTATCATGCGGATTTTTTATTTACCAGCCAACAATTACAATTATTTGAGGGTGGTTATATCGGGGTTGATATTTTCTTCGTGATTAGCGGTTATTTGATTACCAAGATTATTTTATCAGAGCTACAGACAAAAAACTCATTTGATTTTTTGAATTTCTACGAAAGACGCGCCAGAAGAATATTGCCGATGCTCTTTACAGTGATGGCGGTCAGCATTCCATTCGCATGGGTTTTATTGCTACCGATTGATTTTTTACAATATAGTCAATCTATTCTCTCATCTTTATTTTTTATTTCTAACTTTTTCTTTTATCAGATAACCACAGGCTATTGGGCTGAAAATTCTCAGCTTTTACCATTCTTGCATACATGGAGTTTGGCGATTGAAGAACAATTTTATGTGTTCTACCCGATTCTATTATTCATTATCCATCGGTTTTTTAAGAATTATATGCTAACCTTTGTGATGGCACTATTGCTATTGAGTTTTGAAATGGCGCATATTTTGAATGTTGTGAAACAGCAGGATTTGAATTTTTACTTCTCACTCTCGCGCTTTTGGGAATTGCTGGTGGGCGGTATGCTGGCACAATTAGAATTGCGTTATGGTAGAATAAAAAACACTGCATTATCAGCAATATTGCCAATCATTGGTCTCTATTTGATGGTCTATGCCATTATATTTTTTGATAAAGATACTATTCATCCGGGCTTTGTTACTTTGATACCAATATTAGGCGTATGTTTGGTAATAGCATTTGCATCAAAAGATGATTTTGTTGGGCGGTTGTTGGGTAGTAAACCCTTGATGCTAGTTGGATTATGGAGCTATTCTATCTATTTATGGCATTTTCCAGTTTTTGCATTCGCACGGATTGATGCAAATGACATTAATCGTATCAGTAACCAACAAAAATTAAGTTGGATTGTGCTTACTATTATTTTATCGATTATTTCATATTATCTGATTGAAAATCCGATGCGCCGAAAATTATCACGCAAATATGCGCTTGCTATCCTTGCTGTTGCTTTTACGGCATTAATCGCTTTTTTTGTGGTGGGTGTGCAAAGCAAAAGCTATAGCAGCCGTGTGCCACCGATTTTTACCGATAGAGACGCTGTTGGTGCGATACCAACTGCAATAAGCGATGAAATTCGTGAATGCTACGGGCGAGATGATGCTGATATCAAAATTTGTTCGTGGCAAGCAGAAGCGGGCAACCCGAAAGCAACTCTTTATATTGTCGGTGATAGTCATATGCGCGAATTGACCTATGGTTTATTTGCTGCTCTCAGGCGTGATTATAATATTGTGATTATGAATCATCATGGTTGTTATTTTAGTCTTTATACCAATGTAAAAAGGCGGACTTGCACTGTTTCTTATCAACAAAAACGGTTTGAACGTATTAAAAATGATGAAAGTGCCATTATCATTATGGGTGGTAGGTTACATAATCATATGGTTAATGCTGATGCAACAAATAATAAAACGGTAGGTGAGAATGTGGTAACGACCATTAATAATGTTATTAATAATGGGCATCATGTTATTGCGGTTTATCCTGTGCCTGAACCGGGTTTTCATGTGCCACGCAGATTGTTGAATCAAGCACCTAGAGATGAGCAAGAATTTAAGAGTTGGGTGAAAGACACACCTCTTGCTTTATCATTTGCCAGTTATCAAAAAAATATGAAAGATGAGTTTGCAACACTAGATTCTGTAGAACACCCAGATTTTCATCGGATTTATCCGCATAAAATGCTGTGTAATACACTCATAGAGGGGCGATGTGTAACCCATACCGATAAGAAAATTTATTATTATGATGACGATCATCTCAGTCAAAATGGCACATATTTGGTCAATCAAAAAATTATTGAAACCATCAATAGAATCACAAAAAATTGATGCCAATAATGTGTTCTTACCCGCGCATTTTTGCGCCAGTTGGGTCGTAAAGCGGTTGCATGGTAACGACTGCATCGTAACAGACACCATTGATTTCAACCTGTAACGATGCGCCAGTTTTGGCATAATCTATCGGCACATAACCCATCGCGACTGATTTTTGGGCATAATGAGCATAACCACCTGAGCTGACATAGCCAATCGCTTCTCCGTTATCCATCAATGCCTCATCACCGCTTACGTCTATATTGTTGCCATCAAGCACCATTGTTACTAACTTCTTATCCGCAACCTTATCACGCTGTTTCACCGCTTCTTGCTTGCCGATAAAATCCTTATCCCAATCAATAAACGCATCCATTCCAGATTGCACCGCGTTAAAATCGGGGCGATAATCACTGCCCCATACGCCCCAATTTTTTTCTAACCGCAGTGATAATAACGCCCGTGCGCCATAGAGTTTTAACCCCAAATTCTCGCCTGCCATCTCAATCTCTTCAAACAGTTTCATCTGATAATGGGGGGCGCAGTAAATCTCATAACCTAGCTCGCCCGAAAATGAGATTCGCGCCGTAATGGTCGGCACACCGCCCACAAACATCTGCCGAATATCGCGGAACTTAAACGCATCACCACTCACATCATCACGGCAAAGTCGCGTGAGTAATTCGCGCGACTGAGGGCCAGAAATTGCGATACCATGCCATTGGTCAGAGACATTTTGATAGGTAACATCAGCATAGCCGCCCTTGATGATTTGTTGTTCGAACCAGCGGCGGTGCATTTCTTGTGCGCCACCAGAGCCAAATAGCATGAAGCCATTTGCTAAACGCGCAACCGATAAATCGCCATACAGCTTGCCTTTTTCGGTCAGCAATGGCGTTAATGCCATGCGCCCTTGTTTTTTTGGCAATTTACCTGCACAGACATAATTTAAGAATTTTTCTGCACCAGCCCCGCTGAAAAAATGTTTGGAAAAATTGGCAATTTCAATCGCGCCCACCGCCTCGCGCACCGCTTGCACTTCTTGTGCCACATAATCATGGGCGCGTGAACGTTTGAAAGTTGGGTTTTCATAAGCATCTTCAGGTGAATCTGCAAACCATAAGGCATTTTCTAATCCGAAGCCATCAGCCATCACCGCACCACGCGCCATTAATCTATCGTAAATGGCAGTGGTTTTTTGCTTGCGCCCTTTGGGCAAAGTCTCGTTCGGGAAGGTGAGAATAAAGCGTCTTTCGTAATTTTCAGTTGATTTCACCGTGCCGTAATGCGGGCTTGCAAATTCGCCAAACCGCGCAATATCCATCGCCCAAACATCTATGCTTGGCTCGCCATCTAGCATCCATTCCGCCATACATAGCCCAACACCGCCCGCTTGGCAGAAGCCCGCCATCACGCCCACTGCCACCCAATAGTTACGCATTCCTTGCACAGGACCAATCATCGGGTTGCCGTCAGGACCAAAGGTGAATGGACCATTGATGATATTCTTAATGCCTGCCTCGCCTAATGCGGGGATTCTCTCAAACCCGATGGTGAGGCGGTCTTCGATATTTTCCAGTTTCGGATTTAGCAATTCATGTCCAAAATCTTTTGGCGTGCCACCCACTTGCCATGGGGTGGCTTTGGCTTCGTAAGTGCCTAGCAACATGCCTTGTTGTTCTTGCCGAAAATAGATATTGCCTTCATAATCCACGCCAGCGGGCAGGCGATTATCTTCGCCACGTTCGGCAATTTGCGGAATGGTTTCTGTAACCAAATAATGATGCTCCATCGGTTGCACGGGCAGATGAATTCCTGCCAAATGCCCTAATTCACGCGCCCATAATCCGCCCGCATTCACGATTTTTTCGGCATGAATAGTGCCGTTGGGCGTTACCACATCCCATGTGCCATCGGGGCGTTGATTGGTTTCTAGCACGGGGGTGTTGGTGTAATATTCCGCGCCATAATGCTTGGCTGATTTGGCATAGGCGTATGTAACGCCAGAGGGGTCAACATCGCCATCAAGCGGATCCCACAAGCCGCCAATATAGCGCGATGAATCCACCAAAGGGTGCAGTTTTTTGATGTCGTCAGGGGTGATAAATTCTTGGTCTAGCCCCATATAGCGGGCTTTTGAACGTTCGCGCTTCAGGTAATCCATCCAATCAGAATTTGAGGCAAGATAAAAACCACCCGTAGAATGTAACCCCACCGATTGCCCCGATGTTTTTTCTAATTCTTTATAAAGCTTGATGGTATAGCCTTGCAGGCGTGATATGTTGGGGTCGGAGCTGATGGTGTGAATCTGCCCTGCGGCGTGCCAGCTTGAGCCTGATGTTAATTCGGCGCGTTCTAATAAAACGGCATTCTTGCAACCAAATTTCGCAAGGTGAAACAGAATGGAACAGCCAACAACACCGCCTCCGATAATCACAATTTCAGCATGGGTTTTCATGATTTTTTTCTTTTTTGTTGTCTTTGCCGTTGTGGTTGGGGAGATGCTAATGTAAAGCTAGGGTCAATATTTCCCCAATGGCAACGTGGAAAGAAAGGAAAATCATCGGTAGCAAAATAGACATATTTGCCTTGATATTCTTTGCCATTACATTTATCCAAATCGCCCGAATTGGCAATAAATTCGTAATCTTGCCTAAACTGACCATCATAGGCACCAAAGGGTGCGGTTGGGCGTTCGCCTGTTTTCAGTTGCCACGATACCTTTGCACCCGCGCCAATATAATGGATTTCATGCCCATCAGCGGCGTAACCAATCAGGCTTTCGCCCGCTTTTGCCAAATATTTATCGGTGCTTTTATGGTAATGATACAGACCGCGACTATCAACATGCGCGTCATTATCATCAAGTCCAAGAGTCTTCTTGCCATCGGGCAGTATCGCCTCTAAATTCCAGCCCGAAGCATTATCGCGGCTATGTTTGCGTGGCGATGAAGCATCATACCAATCAGCAGTTGCAGGGCGAAATGGAATGCCCGTTAGGCTGATGCCAACTGTGCGCGCTTGCGTGCTGGCATTGGCATTTTTAACAGGATTTTGCGGGAAGCAATATTTCACCTGCTGGGCGCGAAACGAATTGGGATTACCACGGGTGGGAAATTTACCAACCGCGTGATTCGGCGTGCCGTTAGAGCTAATGCAGGTAACTGTGCCTGTGTTGCTAATCGTAACTCGATTATCGGCAGCAAGGGTGGCGGTGGCAAATGCCATAATAGCCATAGGGGTCATCATTTTGATGATAATACGGGCGAATGTTTTTTTCATGGTTTTACTCTTTTAATCTCATCTTTTAATAGGGTTAGTATATTGCAAATTTTAAGCAAAATGCAATAAGAATGTTAAGGCTTGCACCACACTTGATTTTTATGATGATATTTGCTAGGGTAGAGGGCAAGGTCTTGTGATAAACAGGGCATGATATTTTAATAATGATTTTTAGGGAGATTGAAATCATGAAATTGAATAAAGTTTTTATTCCAGCTTTGGCATTATTATTCAGTGCAGAAGCAATGGCAGTAGAGTGGAATGTTTCATTATGGGGCAAGCGTAGGGCTTTTACTGAACATGTTGAAAAATTAGCTGAATTGGTATCAGCCAAAACAAATGGCGATTTTACATTAAATATTTCTTATGGCGGCCTATCAAAAAATAAAGAAAATCTTGATGGTATTTCAGTTGGTGCGTTTGAAATGGCGCAATTTTGTGCGGGCTATCACCCCGATAAAAACCCCAGCATCACCGTTTTAGAATTGCCATTTTTGGGCGTGGATAGTTTAGAAAAAGAGCGTGAAATTAGCATGGCACTTTATCAGCACCCCGCAGTTAAAAAAGATTTGGCACGTTGGAATGCCACTTTGTTAATGCCATCACCTTTGCCACAATATAATATTGCGGGTGTGGGCAAAGCACCTAAAAAATTGTCTAATTTTAAGGGTATTAATGTGCGCGCAACAGGCGGTATTGGGCAGGCGATGAAAACAATCGGTGCTGTGCCAACCTCAATGTCAGCTTCTGAAGTGCGGCAGGCGCTTGATAGTGGCGTGATTAGTGCGGTGGCTTTTGCACCACATGCCCATATGTCGTTTGGCACAGTAGAAAAAGCAAAATGGTGGACAAGTAATCTTAATCCCGGCACCGTTAATTGCCCTGTTGTGGTGAATAGCGATGCGCTTGCGGATTTATCACCCGCTCACCGTGATGCTTTACTAGGCTCAGTTGAGGAAGCGTTAGATTATTATATTAGTTTTTATGATGGTAAAACCATGAAAGCATGGGGACCATTATTGAAAGAGAAAAAGATTCAAACGATTACTTATAGCGCAAGAGAGCTTAAAAAATTCCGTGATGCGGCAGCCAAACCTGCGGCTAAAAAATGGATTGCTGATAATAATGCCAAAGGGTTGCCAGCACAGGAATTATATGATTTTGTGACAGGAATGATTCAATAAAGATTGTTAGCGTTTAAGACCATGCTATGGCTTGATATATGCCATCACAGATTAAGCAAAATAGAAAATGTGATGGCACTTATCAGTGGCATTGCCATTTTCTCACTGATGTTTTTAGCCGTGTTGTCGGTTGGTGGGCGCAATTTTTTCAATTCACCGCTTTTAGGCTATGTGGATTGGATTGAGCAAATCATGCCAGTGATTGCCTTTACGGGAATTGCCTATGTGCAACGCGAAGGGCATCATATTAGAATGGATATTGTGGTGAGTAGGCTAAAAGGGCGCGTATTATGGGCGTTTGAGCTTATCACCTGTTTGGCGATTTTCATCTTAATGGTGCTATTATTATGGGGAAGCTATAGCCATTTCGGGCGAAGTTTTGACCCCGCAAGCCCATTATGGAGTCGCGACAGTTCGATTGATATTGGGTTGCCGATATGGCCAACAAAATTATTGGTAGCGGTTGCATTTTTTATGCTATGCCTACGCTTATTCCTACAAATTATTAGTTATAGTAACGCGCTTTATCATAATAAAACCGAAGCGATTGGCATTGCGCCGCTTAAAAAACCGCAAAACCATGCCACCGAAGAATTATCGAAGGCTTTTGACTAATGCAGGAGTGTCATCATGTCCTCAACTGATATTGGAATCATTATATCGATGCTGATGCTGATATTGGTTGTTATCGGCATGAGAGTCGCTTTTGCGGCGGCGTTAAGTGGCTTGCTTGGTTTACTATGGATATTTTGGGCAAAGAAAGATTATGCGTCTGCTGAATTTATGTGGGCATTAACCGTTGCGGTTAAAACGGCGGGGCAAGTGCCACATTCAAAAATCTCTAATCAAGCTTTATCGCTGATTCCTATTTTTATTCTTATTGGCTATTTGGCCTATCATGCAGGGCTTACCAGAGCATTATTCGAAGCGGCAAAAAGATGGGTTGGCTGGGTGCCGGGCGGATTGGCAGTTGCCAGTGTGTTTGCCACAGCGGGATTTGCGGCAGTATCGGGGTCAAGCATCGCCACATCAGCGGTGTTTGCCAGAATCGCGATTCCTGAAATGCTGGCATCAGGCTATAATAAAAAATTCGCGGCAGGCGTGGTGGCGGCAGGTGGCACATTGGCATCACTGATTCCACCATCGGCAATTTTGGTGATTTATGCGATTATTGTAGAGCAAGATGTTGGCAAATTGCTCTTGGCAGGCTTTATCCCGGGCGTGGTATCGGCAATTATTTATGCCTCACTGATTATTGTGCTGGCTTTATCTTTCAAAAATTTAGGACCAAAATCGGTGCGCCGCTATAGTGTTTTAGAAAAATTACAGACCTTGCCCGCAACTTTGCCGATTTTTGCTGTGGTTTTTATCATCATTATTTTCATTTATAATCCGTTAGGCGGTAAAGCATGGGGCACACCGACTGAGGGCGGAGCGATTGGCGCGTTTGTCGTTTTTGTGATGGCACTTTATCGCAAAATGAAATGGCATCAATTAAAGCATTCCTTGTTAGAAAGCGCAAAATTATCCGTGATGATTTTTGCGATTATTTGGGGGGTGCTCATCTATGTCAGATTTTTGGGATTTGCCAATTTACCAAATGTTTTTTCCGATTGGATAAGCTCGCTTGATTATAGCCCAATGGTGATTTTAATTTGCATTTTGTTGCTTTACGCGGTTTTGGGCATGTTTATGGATGCGATTGGCATGATGCTACTGACTTTGCCGATTGTGTATCCGGCGGTGATTGCGCTTAATGGCGGCGAATATGTAACTGCTGCTGATAGCGCGTTTGGTATGTCTGGCACAATGTGTGCGATTTGGTTTGGGATTTTGGTGGTGAAAATGGCTGAATTTTGCTTGATTACCCCACCGATAGGGCTGAATTGCTTTGTGGTTGCGGGGGTAAGAGACGATATTTCGGTGCAAGATGTGTTCAAAGGCGTCACGCCATTCTTCATTGCTGATGGGGTCACTATCGCTTGCTTGATTGCATTCCCATCGATTGTGTTATGGCTACCAAGTCAGATTTAGAGTGCATTAATATCCGCTAGAATTGTGTATGGCGGTTGCCTATTCTGCCTCGTATTAAGTATGGCGGTGGGGGGCGTCATCGCGAGTATTGAGTAACCGAGAAACACGCCATCGCTAATATTGAGTATGGCGGGGGGATTATCAAGACTTGCACCATCAGAGTATTAAACACAGCGGTGGGGGGTATGGGGGGCGTCATCGCGTGGCGGTTGTCCTACGGACACAACCGCCAAAGCGTATGTCGCAAAGCCCCCCATATAATAATGTATCGCAAAACTCACCGCCATTAATATTGGCGAATCTTATTTTCAAAATGTGTCTAGCATCTTATATGCTACTGAATGGTTGCCCGTATGATTATCCATGCCCTGCTTGGTTAAAGTGCCTTTGGGCATAACATAGCTTTTAATCCATCGTTCTGGATTTTCACGCCAGTTTAAGTTAAACGCCGCGTTTTTTGGAAAAAATAACATAGAATGATAGGGCAAATTATCATGAATCCACCATGCCATCGCCTGCCAGCCAATCGCGCCTTGATTGTAAAGCGTCGCAAAGCGTGGTATAACAATGCTAGAAGTCGCGCCTAAATTACCATCTGCATCGCGCTCGTCCCAAATATGCCCCGCATAATTTTTTTCATTTGAAGCACAACTCAAATTATTGTCATTACCATATTGATTGACTTTTTTAGAACGGTATGCCGAACGAATGGTAATACGCCCGAATTTTTCTTGCAGAGGTTCTAGTAAATTTTTACAAAGCTGTTTGCCTGCTTCAATCGCTATATCAGGGTTTTCAGGTATGTTAGAAATTTGGTGATAATTCGCAATCTCACTATAGAGAAATTCCCGCATGTAAAAATTATCGGAAAGTTGAACGCGTCCTAATTCCTCAAGCGCGTTAAATGATTTTATGTGTTGCATACTATATCAAGCCACAAAGCCCCAATATTATAAAGTATCATGGCACACATTTCCGCATCAATCATAACTCACCGCTTTTCTGGTGGTTGAGATTTTTGCAACTTTGGCAAGTAAATACTCCATTGGTTTGTTGCTTTTTGTGCGGTTACAATGCCCACATAACAGCTGATAATTTTCGTAATAATCGCCACCGCCTTTAGATTTTGGGACAACATGGTCAATTTCAAAATCTTTGATGAGATATTCATTCCCGCACCCATTGCAATTACCGCTCTGTTGTTGATAAAGCCGTTTTTTTATCGTAAGTGTTGGTTCTATATTCTCAACATCGGTGCGTTGAGGCGGCGTGGTTACATGAATAAAATCTGAAAACATGCCCGCATCATCTGATAGGCGTTCCACCAAAATATCAGCTGCTTTTTCTTCAATATCGCAGCCAATCCATTTGCGATTTAATTGTTGCGATGCCACGCAAGCGGTGGCACAGCCACAGAAGGGGTCGAACACCACATCGCCTTCATTGCTTGATGCTTTAATGATGCGATGCAATAAAGCAAGAGGCTTTTGTGTGGGATAGCCTACCGCTTCGGATTTTACTGCCTTTGATTTATTTCCTGTCATTTGATAAATATCAACCCACCAATCATACGGGGTTTTGCCATCATCTTTATAATATCGATATTTTTTTGATTTTCCTGTGCCATAAATTTCTTTATAATGCCTGCCATCTTCATCTATTTTTGAAAAACTATCGACTGCTTTTTCTGAATATGTCGTATAAGGAATTTTGATTGAATCTGAATTGAAAATATAGTCTTTACCTTTGCTATATCGTAAAATAATATCATGCTTTTTCGGGAAGTCTTTTATTGACCTACCGCCTTGCGTATAGCACCATACAATCTCGTTACGAAAATTACTCTTGCCAAAAATTCCGTCCATGATATTTTTCAGATAATGGCTTGCCGTTGGGTCAACATGCAAATAAATGCTACCATTCGGCTTTAAGATGCGCCTCATCTCAAACAAGCGTTGCGTCATATAAGCCACATACGCCATCATTGGCTTACTGTGCATTTGCCCGATTAAGCCGATATAATCGGAAATTTCAGGATATTCGCTGTAAAGCCGTTCAAGATAAGCGAGGTTAACATCATTCCAACGCCACATATCCTTAAATGACGCGCCTGCTGATTTACTGCCGACAGGCGCGGAATAAGTCCGCTTGCTATTAAAAGGTGGGTCAAGATAAATCAGGTCAACCGACTGACTATTCATACCATTCAGTAGGAATAAATTGTCGCAACTATAAAGGCTATTGACTATCATGCGCGTTAGTTTTTTCTTTTCAACTTTTTGTTTTTGTATCGTCAATATTCTATATAGCAAAAACTTATTGTCAATCATTTTTGCTATATTAACTCATCTTATTATTTTTAATTTTGGTGCGTGTTGCGGTTACTAACACTAAGGGCGGTGCGTTTTGCGATACATTAATATATGGGGGGCATTGCGACATACGCTTTGCTGATTTTGGCGGTGCGCCAATCAGATCGCGATGACGCCCCCCATATCCCCCACCGCTGTGTTTAATACTCATATCGTGCTTGCCTTGATAATCCCCCCGCTGTGCTTAATACTAGCGGTAGAGTGAGTCTCGGTTACTCAACATCAGCATCGGGCGTGTTGTCGGGAATTAAATTTGTGTCATCATCATCTTCCGCCTCTATCAAATCAGTTGAAAGTTGTTTTTTTGATGGCACACCTAATTTTCTTAAATTTTCAACACGCGTAATAAGGTTACCATTTCCAGACTTTAATTTGGAAAACGCGTTATCGTAGCTTGTTTGTGCGCGAGTGAGGTTACTATCCAAACTTTCCATATCAGTAACAAAACCAACAAATTTATCATACAACCCTGCGCCTTGTCTTGCGATTTCAAGTGTATTTTGTTGTTGCTGATGCAAACGCCAAAGGGATGCAACGGTTGTCAGATTGGCAAGTAAGGTTGTGGGCGATACAATCACCACTTTTTTACGCCACGCATCACTATGTAAGGTAGGTTTTTCAATCATCGCTAATATATAAGCAGGTTCGGTAGGCATAAACATGAAAACAAAGTCGGGACTCGTTACTTCCGTATTGCTATGATAAGAGACATCAGAAAGGTTCTTGACGTGTTCTTCAACCGATTTAATGAATTTTTTTAAGTGCGATGCTTGAAGCTCAACGTCACTTTCATTATAATAATCAGCATAATTGGTGAGTGAGACTTTGGCATCAATGATGATATGCTTGTTATCAGGTAGATAAACCACTGCATCGGGTCTTTGATAACCCTTTTCGTCTTTTAAACTGACTTGTAACTTATAATTGGTATTTTTACGTAACCCTGATTGTTCTAACAAGCGTTCTAGATGAAACTCACCCCAATTTCCTTGCATTTTAGAATCACCTTTGATGGCTTGCGTTAGGTTTTTGGCTTCTGATGTTATGGTGTTACTTGTTTTAATCATTCTATCAATTTCACTCCTTAGAGTGTGTTGTTCTTTGGCGTGGTCACTAAATGATTTATCAACGGTTTCCTTAAAATCTTTGAGTTTATCTTTTAAGGGTGAGATAGTTGTTTCTAGATTTTTCTGTGATGTTTTTTCAAAAGTATCACTGGTATTTTTCAAAACTTTGTTGGCAAGGTTTTCAAAAGTTTTTTCTGTTTGCTCCTGCATATTTTTGATATTTTTAATATATTCTTCGTGATGTTTTTTTGCTTCTGTTAATTGTGTTTCCGCAGTAGTGGTTTTTTTTTCATGTGAGCGAATGTTCTCTTCTAGAGTTTCGTTTTTATCTTGCAACTCTTTTATTTGTTGGTCTTTATTTTGTATGTGCGTTTCCAGCACGGTATTATCATGTTTAATTTTGTCATAATCTCGCGTGTTGCTTGTGGTTTTATCAAGAAAGAATAATTTGATGATAAAAAACATTATTATCGCTGTTATTAATGCCGTTATTATTACTGTAATCACTAATTCCATTTTATTTATTCCTTAATAATGGGTCAAGCATCATGCTTGCTCTAATACCACGCATCGGCGCGCGCATCTTTGGTGGTGCTGATAAATTCCTTTAGATTCTCATCAACACCCGCATCAATAGCGGGCGGTTGATAATCCTGCAAAATCTGCTTCCATTGTTTATTCGCCCGTGTTAACGCATCGGGCGCGCCATTTTCTTCCCATTGTTCCACCGAATTACTATCAGAAAGCGAGGCTTCATAATAAGCAGTTTTATAATTGGCAAGCGTATGCTGTGTGCCTAAAAAATGTCCGCCGGGGTCAACTTCGCTATAGGCATCACGCGCCAATGTGTTTTCGGTGCATTCTAGCCCCTGCAATAATTTGGCATAACCGCCCAAACGGTCGGCATCTAGCACCAATTTTTCAAAGCCAGTGGCAAGTCCGCCTTCGAGCCAACCAGCGGAATGGATGATAAAATTACCGCCGCCCATCACAGTGGAATGAATCGAATCCGCGCTTTCATAAGCGGCTTGGGCATCGGCAAGTTTTGATGCTGTTAGGCTACCGCCACAGCGCAACGGCAAGCCCCAACGCCGCGCCAACTGCCCGATAACATAGTTAGAGATGGTCGGTTCGGGCATACCAAAAGTGGGTGCGCCACTGCGTAAATTCATTGATGACAAGAAATTCCCCATCACAAACGGTGCGCCCGCTTTGATAATTTGCGCGTATGTGCAACAAGTGAGTGCCTCTGCCAATGCTTGGGCAATCGCGCCAGCGGTGGTAACAGGTCCCATCGCGCCACCCAATATAAACGGCGCAACCACAATGCCTTGCCCTGCACCGCAATAGACTTCAATCGCGTTGGTAACCACTTGGTCAATCAGCAGGGGCGAATTGGTATTCACATTCGCCATGATGACGCAATGAGTGTTAAAAAACTCCTCACCAAAATAGATGCGCGCCATATCCACACTATCTTGCGCGCGTTCTTTGGCAGTTATCGCGCCTAAAAACGGCTTCTCGCTATAGCGCATATGGGTGTAGAGCATATCCAAATGGCGTTTATTCACTGGAATATCGCATGGTTCGCAAATCACCAATCCGCCATGATGGATGGCAGGCAGTTGCGACATAATTTTTACCAGCTTGGTGAAATCTTCAAAATTGCCATAGCGTCTGCCCTTATCTAAACAGCGGGTGAAAGGCGGACCAAACACGGTGGAAAAAACGGTATGGTTGCCACCGATAGTTACATTGAAAGCGGGGTTTTTGGCATGTTGGATAAATTGTTTAGGGGCTTTGGCGCAATATTCACGCGCCATGCCACGCGGTAAACGTACCCGAACGCCATCAACATCCGCGCCTGCTTTACGCCACACTTCTAGCGCATGGGGGCTATCGGTAAAAGCCAAGCCTTTTTGTTCCATAATCCATTCGGCTTGATTTTCTATCGCAACCAACTGTTCTTCGTTGCAGAGTTCAATATAGGGAAGCTTGCGCGTTATGTAATTAGGTGCGCTGATAACGGGTTGATTGGGAGTGTTATCGGCATCAGAGTTGTTGCGCCTGCGCCGTCGGTTCTCGCGTGATGTGGTTAGTTGCGTCATCGTTTTTCTCCGTTATGTTTTTTTTTATGCATCATCGAGGCAATAGCATAATTTGGTAATTGGTGCAATGGTAAAGTTATTTTGAGTAGCCGAAACGCACCCGCACCGCCCTCGTATTGAAACACAGCAACACGCATGATTTTAGTATTAAGCACAGCGGGGGGATTTTAAGGGTGAGGTTTGCCCACCATTGGTACAAGGGCAAACCGAAAGCGCAAGGGAGCGGACGTAAGTCTCGCGACCGATAAAGCGCGTTTCGCACCCCCCTTGATACATAAAACCTAAACCGCAAAGCCTCCCATATTATAATGTATTGAGGCAGACTAGATGTTGGTATTGACGAATCTTGCAACACTCACCGCCCTTGATACAAAATACGAAATCGGGGTTCTTTGCAAGCATGGATTCCCGTCTTCACGGGAATGACGGCGGAGAGGGGTTAAGGTTGTTTCTCTGCCCCGAAAAAGCCGACATAGCCTGATGTTGCGTTGCTTAAATTGAATGTGCCACCAAATTCGGTTGCGGAATCAGTGCCTGTGCCGTAAAATTTAGCAGTAGCCCCTCCAGATAATTTTGAGGCTTCTGTGCCTGTGCCTGTGGTTTTAACATCATTAAAAACCACCTGATTTTTATGTGCGCTGTAGCTTGCATTAGCAGTGAAATCAAGATTCGGTTTCTCAGAACCATTGCAAGGGGTTTGAGTGCCAAAAAAACAGGTGTTACTGCTTGTGAGATTAACGCTTTTGCTGTTAAAATTAATAATCACATTCACATCAAAATAATGAACTGCACTATTGCTTGAGTTGTCGCCATCAACATACCACCCTTCGCCTCTGCCTGTGAAACTGGCGTTGCCTGATATGGGAATATCGTTCACATTACTTTCCCAACCTGTGATGCCATAGCTATAGTTATTACCCACATTCCATTCAAGTCGTGCCATATAATTTGCAGTAAAACCAAATTTATTATTAACTCGACTTAAACTTAAATAATCAAGGGCAGTTCCGCCAACTGCTTCGATATCATCGTCATTACCAGCCCTAACATATTCAGCACTGCTATTCGTGTAAGAACCACCTTTGATGATATATGTTTTACCATCAAGATAGAGTTTAAAGCCTGTCCCAGTATCATTATTAGTAACAAATTCACCCGCAGAATCATAAGAAAATTCGACCACAGCACCAATGATATTTGTCGTGTTATAATTACTGATCTTTATCTGCACCGCAGAATCAACATTAAGGGTAATATTATCTGTGCCTGTATTCGCACCAGCATCAAAACGATTAGCATCAGCAAAACCTATCAAGCCTTTCCTATCTTCCAACTGCATTAAATGCGCCCGCTTGCCACCAAACGCGCCATAATAATTGCTATTGGCATCATTCAGCGCAAATGTGCCACCAAATTCTTGCGCTGCATCACCATAAAACCGCGCCTCTAATGTGCCAGAAAGCCTGCCTGCAACAATATCAGTGCTGATGCTGTTCTCCGTAAAATCTAAAGTGGGGGTGCTAAAATTAAGAGTTGCGTGTTCAGATAATGGGCAAGAACCATAGCAATATCCGTTGCTGAAATCTGAAATTGTGTTGTTGATGCTGAAATCTAAGGTTTTTGTTGTAAAATTGGCAGTGGCAGTGGCGGTGAAACGCGTATTGTAAAGGGTTGGCTTGCTATCTGATGCAAATAGTTGATAAACGCCCTCGCCATCACCTGTGAAAATACCATATTCTGCGGTCGGGAAATTAGTGTCTATGGTGGGGTAAGTCGTTTCATCAGTTTCAAAACCCGCTATCATCATGCCGTTAAGATTTGTTGCAATGGCGGTTGTATTAGTAAAAAAGTTAGCATCGGTTTTTTCACCCCATGTAACCAGTGCCATATAATCAGCAGTGAAGCCGAAAATAGTTGAATTATCCACAGAAATATCGGTATATTCCTTATCAGCATAGGCGGTAGTGGCAGTCATCACGCCATCAACAGCGGCGAATCTGAGCGTAACCGCAGGCATATAGTTTGCGTCAAAACTAGGCGAGACAAGCCGCGATAATTGCGTGTTATGGTGAATATTCAAGCCTTTAGCCGCATCACCATCTTCCCAATCAACAAGGCTATCAGCGCGCTTGTAAATAGTAGTGGTATCAAGCATAACAGCCGTGCCTTGCAAAGTAATATCAAGCTCGCCATCAGTGCTTGCTTTGGTGGTAAGGGCAGAGAATGAGGCATTATCAGCATCAATATTGGCGCTTTTAGGCGTGGTGCTACCCGTGCCGATATTGTTGAGGGCGCGGGCATTATGGGTGATGAGGGTATTAGCGGCCAAAAAGAAGTTAGGGAGGAATGTCACGCTATTCTGACCTTTATCGCCCTTTTCGCCAGTATCGCCTTGCGCGCCACTGCCATCTGCGCCATCTTTGCCAGCACAAGCAATTAGGGTGAGTGATAGTAAGAGTGAGATGATTAAGTTACGCATGATTTTTTCCTTTGATGAGTAATAGGTTTGAGTATAGGGTTTTTGGTTAGGTTCGTCAACACATAGGGCGGTGCGCTTTGAATTTATATGTCAAGGGGGGTGCGGTGATTCCTATTAATCTTTAAGGGGGCGCGGGTGGCTTCTCGATGCGCGCTTGTCAAATTTTTGTCCGTTGGACAATTTGCCAAGCAGACGCCTCTTGCCACTGCCCCCTTAACAACCCCCGCTTGTGTATAACACTCATATCGCGCTTGCCTTAACAACCTCCGCCTTACCAGATACTAGCGGAGTCGCGTGTCGCTAAATTACCCAAAACTAAATCTTGCATCTCATCATCTTACATGATAATTTACCCCTGATATTTAACCCCAATATATAGAGGATATTAGTTATGAATGAGACGAAATGCCCATTTTCAAGTTCTGTTGTGCAACAAGCCGCAGGTGGTGGCACTGGTAATCGTGATTGGTGGCCAAACCAACTTAACCTTAAAATTTTGCATCAGCATTCGGAAAAATCTAACCCGATGGATGATGATTTCAACTATGCCGATGCTTTCAAAAAATTAGATTTAGATGCGGTAAAAAAAGATTTAACCGCGCTGATGACTGATTCGCAAAGCTGGTGGCCTGCCGATTACGGACATTATGGTCCGTTATTTATCCGCATGGCATGGCACAGCGCAGGCACCTATCGTATCCATGATGGGCGCGGTGGCGGTGGCACGGGCAATCAACGTTTCTCACCCCTGAATAGCTGGCCTGATAATGGCAATTTGGATAAAGCGCGCCGTTTGCTATGGCCGATTAAACAAAAATACGGACGCAATATTTCGTGGGCTGATTTAATGATTTTGGCGGGTAATATTGCGCTAGAATCTATGGGTTTCAAAACTTTCGGCTTTGCAGGTGGCAGGGCTGATATTTGGGAGCCAGAAGAAGATATTTATTGGGGCACAGAAACCGAATGGCTAGGCGATAAACGCTATAGTGGCGAACGCGATTTGGAAGACCCATTAGGTGCGGTGCAGATGGGCTTGATTTATGTGAATCCCGAAGGCCCTAACGGCAATCCCGACCCTGTTTTATCAGGGCGCGATATTCGTGAAACATTCGGACGCATGGCGATGGATGATGAAGAAACCGTTGCATTGGTTGCCGGCGGGCATACTTTCGGCAAGGCGCATGGTGCAGGCGATGCAGGCTTGGTGGGGCGCGAGCCTGAAGCAGGAGCGATTGAAGCGCAAGGCTTGGGCTGGTTAAGCACACATAAAAGCGGCAAGGCAGGCGATGCCATCACCAGTGGCATTGAAGGTGCGTGGAAAGCCAACCCCACACAATGGGATAATGGCTATTTCGATGCGTTATTTGGCTATGAGTGGGAACTTTCAAAAAGCCCTGCTGGCGCGCATCAATGGCATCCCAAAAATGGCGCGGGCGCACAAGATGTGGTCGATGCCCATGATGAATCAAAAACCCATCAGCCGATGATGACAACTGCCGATATGGCGTTGCGGATGGATAAAATTTACGAACCAATTTCACGGCGTTTTCATCAAGACCCGCAAGCATTTGCTGATGCGTTTGCACGGGCTTGGTTTAAGCTAACCCATCGCGATATGGGACCAAAAGCCCTGTATTTGGGCAAAGATGTGCCACAAGAATCACTGATTTGGCAAGACCCGATTACGGAGAATAACAATGCACCGCTTGATGAGAAATCACTGCAAGCATTGAAAGATAAAATTGCCGCATCGGGTTTATCAGTATCAGAATTGGTATCAACAGCATGGGCTTCGGCTGCTACCTATCGTGGGTCTGATATGCGCGGTGGTGCCAATGGTGCGCGCATCAGGCTTGCTCCGCAAAAAGATTGGCAAGTGAACAACCCGCAACAATTAAGCAAAGTGTTAGGGGTGTTGGAAAATATTCAGCAACAAGCGCAGAATATATCACTGGCTGATGTGATTGTGCTGGCGGGCAATGTTGGCATTGAAATGGCGGCGCAAAAAGCGGGCAAAAAAATCAATGTGCCATTCGCGCAAGGGCGCGGTGATGCCACCCAAGAACAGACTGATGTGATGTCGTTTGCGGTGTTAGAGCCACGCGCTGATGGTTTTCGCAATTATCTGAAGCATAATTTTCAAACGCCTGCCGAAACTTTATTGGTTGATAAGGCGCAATTATTGGGCTTGACCGCACCAGAGATGACCGTGTTGGTTGGCGGTATGCGTGTGCTTGGCACAAATGCTGATGGTGGCAATCATGGCGTGTTGACCGATAGGTCTGAAACGCTTAGCAATGATTTCTTCGTTAATCTGCTTGATATGGCGACCGATTGGCAGCCAATATCAGATGATGAAAACGTTGGTGATAATCACCTATTTGAAGGGCGTGATAGAGAATCTGGCACTGTTAAATGGCAAGCGACACGAGTTGATTTGGTGTTTGGTTCAAATTCGCAATTACGCTCACTGGCAGAAATCTATGCTTGCGCCGATTCTGGTGATAAATTCATCAAGGATTTTGTCAATGCTTGGGTGAAAGTAATGAACGCCGATAGGTTTGATATAAAATAAAGCGTTATGTTGCGTTTATTGTTAATATCTAGCCTATTATGGGTTTTATCAGCATGTGATGAACATACGGGTAAAAATCATTCAAAATATGCTGGTGAAGAAAACCGCGATATTAAAAGCCTATCGGCTGACGATATTGCCGAATTGCAACGCGGTGGCGGTTGGGGATTGGCAAAACCTGCCGAACTTAATGGCGTGCCGGGCCCAGCGCATTTGCTAGAATTAAAAGATGATGTGCCACTTGATGATGCACAAATTGCAAAAATCACGGCACTTCATCAGCAAATGCAAGCAGAGGCAATTATATATGGCACAGAATTAATTGCGCTAGAAAAACAGCTAGAACAAAATTTTCGTGACCTAACTATTGATGCTGAAAGCCTGCAAAATCAATTAGAGAAAATTGCCGCTATGCGTCAAAATTTACGTTTTACGCATCTCAACGCGCATTTAAGCACATTGGAAATTATCAGCCCAGAACAGATTGAACGTTACAATATGTTACGTGGTTATGATGGCAATCCGTGTGAAAATGTGCCGAAAGGGCATGATGCAACATTATGGCGCAAACATAATAATTGCGAATAATCGTGCTGATTATTTTTTACGTAAATTTCTCATATTATGTGCCATTTGCGATTTACCAATAGCGTCAAGATTTTCTGCTACGGCATGATAATCACCATCTTCTTTATCTTGACTTATTTTTGATTTGGCAATTATTTTTGTGATTTGAATCTGGAAAGAAACAATATTATTGAGCATGGTTTTTAAGTAATCAGCGGGTGCATCTGCCATTTTCCATGCGGTTTTACCATTCACTCTTTTTTCTAAAACATTTGTGAGATGCCCAACCGCCTGTGCTTTTTTTGCCTTACCATCAAAATTAAATGTAATTTTACCATGCACATGCACTGCCTCGTAATTCCATGTGGGAACACGCTTATGATGTATGAATTTGCTAGGATACCAATTTGCAGAAATATAGGCATCTTCTCCTCTAAAAATAGCCAGAACATCATCATTATTCGCTATTGCGTGGGGTAAATTATTATCAATCCCGATATGCCCTATCAAAACACCATCACGCAAAAATAGTGGCAAATGGTTTGCTACCAAGCCATTTTCACCATTGCCAACCAACACTGCCAAAGGATAGCAATCAATTAAATTTTGTATTTTAGAAGTGTCAGTTTGCTGATATTCTTCTTCTATGTGCATATCATTTTTATGACCAGATAACTGATTTACTATTTGCCTTCAGCATGTTGCTTAAGGTTTTTATTTATCATTTGCAACATCATCGGCACGCCTTTTTCCATTTTCTTCCAAATGAATGGCACCATCAGCCCCGAAAATTGCTCGATATGAATAAATTTTGTGCCGCCGTTATTTTCTTCCAATTGGCAGAGTTTATAATTGGTCATCATTAATCTGTTGCCCATACTGGCGCGAAACCTAAAGGAATTTGGTGCATCGCATTGTATCACAGTCGGCGCGTAGCTATGCTCGGCTCCCTCGCTTTTGCCACGCATGGTGATTGATAGCTTTGCGCCTTGCGTGATTTTACCGCTTGCGCCCGTTACCATTTTATTCCAGTCTGCCCAATCATCAAGATTGCTGATAATATCCCAAACTTTTGCGACTGGCGCGTTAATATCAATTTCGGTGCGAATTTCTTTCATCATCATGTTCCTTTCGATGTTTTTGCTACCTTACCATTATAGCGGGTCAATATCAATCTTTAGATGAATTGCGCTTGGTTTTTTAACCCGTGCCAGCCAATCATTGATGAATTGTTGCAATAAAAAATTGCGATGGGTGCGGAGCAAAAAGCGGATTTGCCACTGATTATTAACCCGCGCCAACGGTGCCAATGCAGGGCCTAACACAGCTATATTATTCGCTTGCGGTAAATTTTGTTTCAGGCTTTTGGCAAATTCATGAAGTTTTTCTTGGTGATTGCCTTTTAAGATAAGCATCGCCATGCGCCCAAATGGCGGCCAGTTTCCTTGCTTGCGAAAGGTTTTTTCGGATTGATAAAATTCATCGCGCTTGCCTGATGCCAGTGATTGAAATAAAATATGTTCGGGATTGGTGGTTTGCAACATCACCGTGCCATTTTGTTCACGCCCTGCGCGCCCCATCACCTGATGCAATAATTGATAAGTATGCTCGCCTGCACGTAAATCACCACCCGCCAATGATAAATCAGCATCAATCACGCCAACAAAACTAAGATTGGCAAAGTGAAACCCTTTGGTTAAAATCTGCGTGCCGATAAGAATATCAATCTCGCCTTGTTGCATTGCCGTGATTAATTGTTCGCCTTGCTCGCGTTGTTTGATATGGTCTGACGACATCAGCGCAACATTGGCATCGGGGAATATTGTCTGCACCTCGTCGGCAATTCTCTCGATACCGGGCCCGCATGGCAGTAAATCATCACTTTGACAATCGGGGCATTCCTCTGCCAAAGGCGTTTGAAACCCGCAATGATGGCATTGCAATTTACTGATATGGTAATGCGCCACCAGCCACGCATCGCATGATTGGCACATGAAGCGATAGCCACAAGAACGGCATAATAATAAGGGGGCAAAACCGCGCCTGTTTAAGTATAAAATCGCCTGCTGTTTTTCATCAAGCACCATTTGCAAATGCTTGATAATCTGGGCACTGATAAATTTACCGCGTTCATATTTTTCTTTCCGCACATCAATCAAATGAATATCGGGCATGGCAAAACCGCCATAACGTTGCTTCAGCATCAGGCGATGATAGCGGTTTTTATCGGCATTGACGATGCTTTCTAGTGATGGTGTTGCCGATGCCAGCATTATCGGGATATGGGTAAGTTTTGCCCGCAACACTGCCATATCACGCGCATGATAAATATTGCCCTCGCTTTGTTTGTATGATGAATCATGCTCCTCATCAACAATAATCAACCCCAAATTTTGAAACGGCAATAATAAAGCCGAACGCGCCCCCATCACGCAAAATGCCGTGCCATGAATTGCATGTTGCCAGATGTGTTTGCGCGTTGCCTCGCTTTGCGATGAATGCCATAAAAGTGGCGCGATGCCAAAATAGGTTTCAAACAAGGCAACAAATTGACGGGTGAGAATAATTTCGGGCAGTAAAATCAGCACCTGTTTACCCTGCTGTAAAATTTTTGCCACCGCATCAAAATAGAGTAACGTTTTGCCCGACCCCGTTTCGCCATCTAGCAAAATAGTTGTAGCATCGGCAAGCAGCGGCTGCATCGCCTGTTTTACTTTTTGTTGTTCATTGCTGAAATCAGGCGGCTGATAATGATAGATGGGGGCAGATATTTTTTGCTGTTGCGTGATGGATTTTATCATGCCAAGTGCTTGCATTTTCTTAATGCTTGCCACCGAAACTCCTGTTTCAGTATGGAGCGTTTTAAGCGGCAAGGGCGGTAAAAATTTGGCTTCAGTGATGAATTTTGCACGCATCGCGGTGAGTTTTATCAATTTTTCGGTGATGATACTCTCAATATCGGGCATTAGCTGATATTGCGTTTCGTGGGTTGGTAAGGCTTTTGTGGCAAGCGCAATCATCATTTTTAATACTGTGCCACGTTTAATCATATTATAATCGGCAAATTTATCGATAAAATCAAGCGTTGCTTTGGTCAATGGTGGCAGTGGCAGAATTTCTTTTATCGGCTTCAGGCGCATATCAGATATTGGCGGTTTCGCCTTGCTTAAACATATTCCTAATATTTCTTGCTTGCCAAATGGAACAATGCAAATCTGCCCTATTGCGGGCGGTGCATTAGGATTGCATAAATAAGTAAACACATCAATACCTGTTGGCAATGTGCTACAGGGCAGAATATCTATGGTGAGAATCTCATTCATCATTATTTTTAACATTATCGATAAAAATTTAATATGTTTTATTGTCTCACCCAGCTTATTTGTTTATACTCATTAAAAATCAAATCATGGATAAGGATAGAATCATGCAAATATTTTTAGATAGTGCCGATATTGGCGACGTTGAAAAATGGTATCAAACGGGGTTGATTGATGGCGTTACCACCAATCCATCGCTGATTGCCAAATCGGGGCGCGATATTTTGGAGACCATTAAAGAAATTTGCGGAATCGTAAAAGGCTCGGTCAGTGCCGAAGTTACCGCACTTGATTGCGCCACCATGCTGAAAGAAGCCGATAAATTGCTAACGCTTGGCGATAATGTTACCATCAAAGTGCCGCTAACGCCCGATGGTTTATTGGCGTGCAAAACATTAAGCGATAAAGGCGTTTCGGTAAATGTAACTTTGTGTTTTTCGGCAGCGCAAGCCTTATTGGCAGCCAAAGCGGGCGCGGATTATATATCGCCCTTTGTTGGCAGGCTAGACGATATTGGCTATGATGGCTTAACATTGATTGGTGAGATTGTGGATATTTTTGAAAATTACGATTTTACCACCAATGTGTTGGCAGCTTCGGTGCGAAACCCTCTGCATGTGGTGGAATGTGCCAAAATTGGTGCCGATGTTGCCACATTGCCCCCCAAAACGTTGGAGATGCTGTATCAGCATCCGTTGACTGATAAAGGGCTTAAAAGTTTTATGGATGATTGGCAAAAAACGGGACAGTCGATTCTATAAAGGCGATTTTATAAGGCAATTTTATGAGATTGGTGTGATGATGGCAGTTTTAGACCCATCAAACGAGGAAGAGCAAAAAATCAAAGAATATTTGCGCGCAAACCCTGATTTTCTGGCTAACTTTTTATTGCGGCATGATGATTTGTTACGCACATTACAACTGCCTGAAGAATGGGCGATGGCTGATGATGGCGATAATATTGTCGATTTTAGAGCTGCGCTGATTGCCAATTTACAAAATCAACTGAATATTCGTGATGCTGAAAACCACGAATTATTCGCGATTGCCCGCACCAATCACGATTATCAGCAACGGATTCATCAGCTGGTAACGCAAATTGTATCATGTGAAACGCCGCCCGATTTATTGAATATGCTCAGCCAAACCATGCCAAAACAGCTGGAATTAGAAAAAATCACTCTGTGTATTGTGCCACAAAATGATAATGGGGCTTTATTGCAAAATATGCTGGGTGATAATCTGAAGCTTATCAATGGTAAAATCTTGAGTTTACTGGGCGGCGATAAAATCTTACAGCGCAAGCATATTGAGGGCGAAGTAGAAATTTATGGCGTCAATAATCAGATTCATTCCGATATGCTGATTGCCGTTGAGTTTGATGATTGCCGTGGTTTTATGGCATTTGGCGCATCAGCCCCCGAACAATTTGACCAAACTTTAGAAGCCGATTATATGATATTTTTAACCACTATATTTATGCAAATGCTAAAGCTATTAAATGGTTTAAACGAATGAGCATTGTTAGAAAAAATCTATCCGAAGATGCGATTAATCTCATTAAAATCTATGCTGATGATGATTTATGCCATGCGTTTGAAACTTATCTGCTGGAATTAAAGCAAAAAAATCTTGCTGATAATACCATTGGGGCGTATCAGGGTGATTTATTACAATTTTTTGAATTTTTGATGAATTATGCAGGCGGTAAAATTGCGCTTGATAATCTTAATCATCTCAAAATTCGTGATTTTAGAAGTTTCCTAGCCTATAAAAAACAGCAATCTGTGTCTGCTACTTCTTTGGTGCGGTTTTTATCTTCTATTCGTAGTTTTTTTGAATTTTTAGAACGGCACGGTTTGGCAAAAAACGCAATGGTGCAGATGGTTCAAAATCCGAAAAAGCAAAAGAAATTGCCACGCCCTGCCAGCGAAAAAGATATTAACTCGATTTTTGATATGGTGAGAGAAAGTCCAAAAAGTGGTGAAAATCTTTGGGAAAGCACCCGCGATTTGGCACTTTTTATGTTGCTCTATGGGTCGGGGTTACGTATCAGCGAGGCATTAAATTTAACGGTGAGTGATGTGTTAACCGCAACAGATTCTTTAAGCATTGTCGGCAAAGGCAATAAGCAACGTATTGTGCCGTTATTGCCAAACGTGAAGCAGACTCTGCACCAACTGATTCAATCTTGCATTTTCACCAAAAATAATGATACCGCACCGCTTTTTTGTGGCAAAAAAGGCAAGCAATTATCGGCACGGGTGGCGCAACTCAACCTTGCTTTAATTCGTAAAAAACTGCATTTGCCTGATGATTTAACCCCGCACGCTTTACGGCATTCTTTTGCGACTCATCTATTGGCACAAGGTGGCAATTTGCGACAAATCCAAGAATTATTGGGGCATGAATCCATCAAAGCCACGCAAATTTATACGCAATTAGAAATTGATGATATGATGAAAGAATACGGGCATACCCACCCCAGACAACGGCTAGGTATAAAAAATAGTTAATATATGTTAAAAAGGTATATATCTTGCTATATAAATCAAGATATTATCATCGGAGACAATGTTGCAGATATTTATATGAAAAAATATTTACCATATCACATTATTTTTGTGCTGTTACTGCTATCAAGCCATCAGGCGATGGCGCAATCGACTATCTATATCGGTCTTACCTATGAAATAGGCGCCGATGCACGGGCAGATAGACAAGTCTATGATGTAAAAACCGAAACTTTTGACAATCAATTTAGCGTCAAATATCCATTTGGCAGCAAGCCCGGCTATTTGGCAGGCATCGGTAATAATAGCTTTTCCATTGAATATCGCGTTTCTGAAAGTGAGATTAAACCAGCTTCTGGCGTAACATCGTTCTTTCATAATAATGTTGTGCTAACAGGGCGTGCGCCAGATGGTGCGCGGCGTTCGAAAGTAGGGATTGGCATCGGCAATGCCCGTTCGGCAGCAAGGGGCGATAAAATACTCTCCACCGAGAAAAACTACCGAACAACAACCTATCTTATCGGTTATGATTTTGTGCCGGGTGGTGGCGATTTTAACGAAACAAGGCATGGCTTTACAGTTGAATATCAGAGTGTTATCGCGCGTTCAGGCACATTCCGCGAAGTATATGATAACGAAGATGTTAGTGTGCGCGAAACAATTCGCTATACGCAATTTGCATTTGCTTATGTGTTCCGCTTTGGCACATCAAACTATTAAGTGCTTAAAATACCAAAAAATATATTCTATATTGCTATTATATTGCCCCTATCATTATGGGCAAATATAACGGTTGCACAAAATATATATGTTGGGGGGCATTATCATTTTGCGTTTAATCCCATCGACCCGTTTGCCGATAATAGCCGTATCCAACAACAATATTATGCCGATGGTGTTGCTGAAAATACACAGCTGAACCCTTATGATATTAGCGGATTTGGTGCGATGCTAGGGTATCACGGCTTATTTTATAAAGAATTTTCAGTAGAATTGCGCCTCAGTGATTATGGTTTTATGCCCAAAGAAAATTCACCAAGCCGCAATGTTACAGAACAAGCTGTATTTATTCGCGCCCGTGCGCCACAAATGCGCCTGAATGATAATATGTTCGGTTCTTTTTATGTGGGCAGCGGATTAGGAAAAATGAAAAATAGCAGTGGCACAGACCATGATAGACCATCGGATTATGATTCCCGCAATTTTATCGCGGGCTTTGAAATTTATAAAAAATTGAGCAGATTTTCTTATACCCCGCATCGATTTTTTATAGAATTGATTGATATAACCGCCGAATCCGACCCCTATCAGCAAAATGCTTCACGCGGTGGGGTTGCAAAACGTTCAGAAATATTAAGCAGTCGCCACATTCTAATCGGCTATAGTTTTGATGTTTTTTAATGTTTCCATCAATAACGTAATTTTTTCAAGTGATTTAACGCCAATCACACTTTCCACTGACGATGATAAATCAATCAAAGCTGGCTTCTTATCAAGCTTTTGTAAAATATCAGCAATATTCTCATCATTTAAGCCACCTGCCAACCACCAAATATCGGGCAATGTTTGTGCATCATTCAAAAGCTGATGGTTGAAACCACGCCCTAGCCCGCCTGTTAAATCATCATTTGCTTGCGGTTTTGCATCAAATAACATGATATCGGCAATCTGCCAATATGGCATAGAATCAATCAAATCACTCATTTGCTTGATGCCGACCGCTTTGATAATCGGCAATGAGATTTTTTCTTTAAGGGCTTGCATCATAGCCACAGATTCATGCCCATGCAGTTGAATCATATCAAATCCAACAATTTTGTGAGTGCTGATAATCGTGTCAATGCTCTCATCAACAAATAACCCAACGAATTTTATTTTACTCGAAAATTTGCTGACCAGTTTTTTGGCATCATCGGGCGCAATATAGCGCGGTGATTTTTGATAAAACACCAAGCCCGCATAGGCAACATTGCATTCAATCAGATGCGCGACAATTTCCATTTCGCGGATACCGCAAATTTTAACATTGATAGGGGGAGCGTTACGATTTCGCTTGATAGCCATCGGGGTCTTGTAAAAAATCTTGAATCGTGGCAATTTCATCAGGCAATAATTGTTCGCTTTGGCTGATTTCGTCAAGCACATCTTGCCAACATGCCAGCGCATGTAATTCAACGCCGCCAGCGGTAAATTTTGCCTCTTCTTCAGGGAAAATACCATATCGGAAAATTACAAAACAATGTTTGCAAACCGCACCAATCTCTTTAATGCCTTCTAAAAACGATATTTTTGAGCCACCATTGGTGAATAAATCTTCTACCAATAACACATTTTGCCCTTCATACATATCGCCTTCTATACGGGCATTTTTGCCAAACCCTTTGGGTTTTTTGCGGATATAAGCCATCGGCAAATTATATTTATCAGCAAGCCACGCGGCATAGGCAATGCCCGCAGTCTCGCCACCTGCCACACAATCAAACTTATTGCCTGCTTTATCCAATAGCATTTCATAGCCCATCTGCATGATGCGTTGCCTTGCTTGCGGAAAGGCTATCAGCTTACGGCAATCAACATAGACCGGGCTTTTTTTGCCCGATGTAAGGGTGAAAGGCTGATGCGGACTGGTTAAGATACTGCCTGTATCTAGCAAAATCTGTGCGGTTGCTTTGGCAAAATCTTGCATTTTAATTTATTGATATTGTTCAAAAATCAAACAGGCATTGGTGCCACCAAACCCGAATGAGTTAGAAAGCACAGTGTTGATTTGCTTATCAATTTTTTCACGCAAAATCGGCAAGCCTATTGCCGCTTCATCTAATGTATCGATATTAATCGATTCTGCCAAAAATCCATGTTGCATCATCAGCAGAGAAAACACAGCTTCATGCACACCTGCACCGCCTAATGAATGCCCCGATAAAGATTTGGTAGAACCAATATAAGGCATATCAGCATCAGCAAATGCGTTTCGAATCGCTTCCAATTCTCTGGAATCGCCAACGGGCGTCGATGTGCCATGCGCGTTAATATAGTCAATTTTTTTATTACGGGCGGTTTTACGCGCCATATTCATACAGCGCACTGCCCCCTCGCCTGAAGGTTGCACCATATCAAACCCATCAGAGGTTGCGCCATAGCCTGTTAATTCGGCATAGATAGTCGCGCCACGTGCTTTGGCATGTTCTAATTCTTCTAACACCAACATGCCTGCGCCACCTGCAATCACGAAACCATCGCGATTGGCATCATAGGCGCGTGATGCTTTTTCGGGTGTTGCATTATAGCCACTTGATAAAGCGGGCATGGCATCAAACATACAGCTGAGTGACCAATCCACCTCTTCACCGCCACCTGCAAACACAATATCTTGCTTATCCATCATTATCAATTCCATACCATTGCCGATACAATGTGCGCTAGTGGCGCAAGCCGAGCTGATAGAATAATTAACGCCTTTAATCTTAAACGGCACTGCCAAATTTGCGGCATTGGTTGAACTCATGGTTTTTGGCACCATATAAGGCCCTGCTTTTTTGGACATTTTAGCGGCGCGCACAATATCCCATGCTTTCATCAGGCTAACAAACGAGATACCGCCAGAGCCACACACCAAACCTGTGCGGTCGTTAGAAACCAAATTTTCAGGCAATTTCGCCATCGTAATGGCTTCTTGCATCGCGATATAATTATAAGCCGCACCCTCACCCATAAAACGCAAGGTTTTACGGTCAACATGTTCGCTTACATTAATATTCGGCTTGCCATGCACATGCGAGCGCAAACCCGCTTCTTTATAATCTTCACAATAGCTAATGCCCGATTTGCCTGCGCGTAATGATTCAGTTACCTCATCGCAATTATTGCCAATAGAAGAAACGACACCGATGCCAGTAACAACAACCCGTCTCATGACTATGCTTCCTTATCCACAAATAGCCCAACTTTTAAGTCTTCGGCAGAATAAGATGGTTTGCCGTCAATCAACAAACGTGCATCGCCAATGCCAACAGTGAGCGAACGGCTTTTGATAACCCGCTTCATTTCAATTTCGTAATTGATTTTTTTATTCTCGCGCAATACTTGGTCGCTAAACCGCACCTTGCCTGCACCTAATGCACGCCCTTTGCCTGCATTGCCATTCCATAGCAAAAAGAAACCAATCAACTGCCACATCGCATCTAGCCCTAAACAACCGGGCATCACGGGGTCATGTTGAAAATGACAATCAAAAAACCATAAATCTGGTTTTACAGTCATTTCGGCACGCATATAGCCATTGCCATAGGTGCCACCTGTTTCGGAAACATCGGTAATTTTATCAAACATCAACATTGGCGGTGATGGTAATTTACCATATTTATGACCAAACATATCGCCATTGCCACATATAATTAATTCTTCATAATTATAGCTTGATTTTTTTTCGTATTCTTTAACTGTCATTGCCCACTCTTCTATTTTAAAAGATTATTTTGATAATTGTGAAACATAACCTGTTACAAAACATTTATCAAGTTTTATTGACAGCAATCATAAAAAACTTTATAGCATATATTTATAATCATTTACTTTTACAGGATTACTGATGTTTAACATTTTTAAATATACTAAAATAATGATGATAGTTTTTTCTATTGTTACGATAAGTGGTTGTGCGCCAAACTTAAATTTTGTGCCATCTGATATTCCCATTAAAAACACACAGATAGATGTGAATCTAGACAATATATCAGTTGCTATTCCACATAAAGATGAAAGGCACGGAAAAGTGCAAACATGGAATACCAAACCTAATTTTATTCCAGCCATACAACACAGCCTAGAAGAAGCACTTACCCGCGCTGCAATTTTTAATAATGCTTCTGGTAAGAAAGCCACATTATTTGTAAAAATATTGCAAGTTCACCGATCTTTTTTTACACTATACAAATACAAAACAAAAACAATTATTTCTTATGAAATGATTGAGAGAAGCACAGGAAAAATATTATTTTCTAAAACAATTTTATCAAATGTAGGAATACCATTCTCGTTTTCGATTTTTTCACCTTCAAAAACCACTTACAAAGCTTGGAATTTGTCTATTAAGGCTAATATTGAACAATTTATCGCAGAGATTGGTGAATCTGGCTTGCAAAATTAATTTGCTAATTTCACTTACCCTGCCTCACAAACGCATCATACGCAAAAGCAAAACTGACAATATAAGGAATATCTTCACCGTTTTTTTGAACGGTGATATTGCCAATATCGCGCCCCTTGCTAATCGTGCCTCTATCAAGCGCAGAATTCTGCCCCGCCGTCCATCTTATGATAATATCGCCATCAATGATTTCGCCATGAATGCGTAAATCCTTCAACGCCCATGCTTTATTATCGACAATCACCACATGCGCCAATGCTGGCAATTCACCCTGATAATCACCCTTATACATAAACGGATTATTACTGGTATCATAGCTGACATAGGGATTCTGCCCATAGGCACGGTCAAAGGGGTTGGTTGGCACCAAAATTTTACCATCGGGATAGCGGATTTTGAACAGCTGAAAACTTTCGGTGCGTGCGGTGATGATTTTTAACTGAAAGCCCGTTAGTGTTCCTACCACTGCCTCGCCGGTAAATTGTTGCCACCAGCTTTGGGTTTGCTTATCATACATAATCATATCGGAATGGCGCAATAAACCGCTCACCCCAAATTCCAATATTTCGGTATTGGTGCGCCTATCAAACACAATCGCACTGTTGCATAAGGGGCAGTAGGTGATTGCCACTGGCACACCGCCCACCACATCATTGACAATTTCGTGCCAAATCAGCATCCGAAACGGATAGCCACGCGCATCGCCATTGATGGATAGGCTAATCACTGGCTCAAATATGCCAATATTGCTGACATTCTGCACGGGTTCAAAAACGGGAATTGATATTGCCAGAATGCCATCTTTACCGGGTCCGCCATCGATAATCTCGCGTAAATCAATATTGCGGGTGTCAAAATCGGTGCGCCATACGCCAATCGACCGATATTGATTGATGAGCTGTTGTTCGCTTGGTTGTGCCGTAATTTGTATTGGTACGCTCAATAATAATATGATAATGAAAATAATAAGGCGCAATTTGGTATCCTTTCAGTATTTTTGACAATCAGCGTGATAAAGCGTAAATTGCAAAAATGTATACCTATAAAATTACTAGAAAAAACCAGATGATGCAAATGAAACATCGCCAAAGATTGATAATGCTTATCAGTCTGGTATTTTTATTATTGCTGTCTCATGCTATCAATGCGGAGAATATCAATACCCTTAAACAGCAATATCAGCGACCAACCACCATTCCCTACCCTGATGATAATCCCTATTCCGAAGCCAAAGCAAAACTTGGTGAGATATTGTTTTTTGATACAAAGCTATCAAATGAAGGCGTCGCCTGTGCCTCGTGTCATCAGCCACATCTCGCATGGGCAGATGGCTTGGCGCGTCCTGTTAATCCGCATGGTAAAAAGCAAGCCCGTCGTAAAACCATGAGTCTGCTGAATACCGCATGGGACGAATTTTACCTGTGGGACGGGCGGGCATTATCTTTGGAACAGCAAGCTCTCGCGCCTTTTACCAGTATCTTTGAGATGAATCGCCCCTTGCATGAAATGATTGCGTTTCTTGCTTCCGATACCGAATATCAGCAATTATTTGATGAAGCGTTTCCTGCGGAGCATGATGCGGTGAATCAAGATAATTTTGCCCGTGCCATTGCCACATTTCAGCGCGGGATTGTTTCGGGCATTACCCCGTTTGATGAATGGGTGGCAGGTGATGATGATGCTATCAGCGATACTGCCAAACAGGGTTTTGCGTTATTCAACAGTAAAGCCAACTGCGCTGCTTGCCATTCGGGGTGGCGGTTTACCGATGGGCAATTTCACGATATTGGCATTAATGATAAAGATATTGGCAGGGGCGCGATAGTGCCTGATGCGGATATGCTTCATGCATTCAAAACACCATCTCTGCGCGAGGTGATGAAGCGCGCACCCTATATGCATAATGGGGGTTTGCCCGATTTACAAGCAGTGCTTACCCATTATGATAATGGCTTTATGATACGCCCATCGCTTGATGCCGAAATGCGTCCGTTATTTTTAACCATGCAAGAGCGTTTACAGCTGATAGCCTTTTTACAAACATTGAGTGCGAAAAAATGAACAAGAAGAGACAATATATATATGTCATATTATCGGCTGTGTTAGTGGTGGGTATCATTGCCTATCATCAAACCGCCAAGCCACAAGCGAATCAATATGATGCCGTCAAGCCATTGCATCATATCCATCAGATGCAGATTATTTTCGCGCAAGCCGATGCAAGATTGGCGTTTTATTATTATGAGGGCAATTTTTCAGATAATGCGCATATTGATATAAGCGACCGCTACGATATGTTCACCGACTATCTTGATTTATTAGAGAGTGATGATGATGAAATATTATCGCTATTATCGGATTTACAACCCTTCATCACACAATGGCGGTTGGTATTGGATAAAATATTTAATGAAACCGCAGATTATCAGTCGATTCACCCATTGGCTAATAGCATCAATCATTTGCTGGAATCACTAGAAAACAGGCAAGATGAATTACTGAAAATCCGCTTTAACCGCGTCAATGACTTTGAAAGATAAGTATCACGGCCATTTCGCCAATGGCGGCAATGATGACAATACCGCTTTCACATTACCGCCCGTCATTAAACCGAACCGTGTGCCTCTATCGTAAATCAGATTAAATTCGGTATAATGTCCGCGCTTAATATATTGTTGCTCTTGATGGCTAGCATCGTAAGAATCGTTAATATGTGCGCGCACCATTTTCGGATAGGTTTCTAAAAAACACTGCCCCACCTGTTTGGTAAATTCAAAATCCTGTTGCCAATCATTTTCCAAATCATCGTAAAAAATACCACCCACCCCGCGCTTGATATTGCGATGAATGATGGTGAAATAATCATCGGCTTTCTTGCTAAATTTAGGATAATAATCAGGGTGATGCCTATCGCATAATTGTTTCAGCGCGTTATGAAATTGCTTGGTATCGGCATCATTCGGGAATATCGGGTTTAAATCTATGCCGCCGCCAAACCATTTTTTAGCGGTAACAATCATGCGGGTATTCATATGCACAGGTGGCACAAAAGGGTTGCGCGGGTGCGTGATAAGCGAAATACCCGATGCCCAAAATTTACCATCACTTTCTTGACCGCCCGGAATTTCATTGCGGAATTTTTCTGAAAAACTGCCCTCAACCACCGATATATTCACCGCCGCTTTTTCAAATACATTGCCATGCAAGGTGGATATTTCACCACCGCCACCATCAGCGTTTGAAACTTCATCTTCGCGTTGCCAATGCTCGCGTTTGAATTTTGAGGGTTTTGCATGTGGGGCAAATTCAGCTTCTATGGTTTCAAATTCGGCGCAGATTCTATCACGCAAATCCCGAAACCAACCGACTGCCATTTGTTTCTCTTTATTAATGTCGCTACTCATGGTGTTTCTTTCTGATATGATGATGAAAATGTGCGGTGGCAATGGCGGCACTCATTGCCAGATTCAGCGAACGGGCATGAATCGGAATCAGCAATCTCGCATCGCAATGCTGATGCACATATTCAGGCGCGCCTGCTGATTCATTGCCGAATAATAAAATATCATCTTGGTTAAAATCAAAATCATCATAGCAGTGATTGCCTTTGGTGGTAAATAGAATCAATCTTTTACCCTTATGTTTTTGCCAATCTGTAAAAGCCTGCCAATCATCATGGCGATTCAGCGTTAAATCGTTGCGGTAATCCATCGCGCTTCTTTGCCATTGTTTTTGCGAAAACACAAATCCGCATGGCTCAATAATATCCAGCGCCATGTTGAAACAGCTAGCAAGTCGCATAATCGCGCCCGTATTTTGCGGAATATCAGGCTGAAACAAGGCGATATGCGCTTGATTGCTGGCAATGCTAAAATCAGAATCTTCTGGAATCATATTTAAGTCCTACACTATTATATCATGATTTTAATGATTTTAACATAATTTACCATTGAGATTTAAGTGTTTTTTAGGTAAAATCAAAAAATCTTAAAATTAAGTGTGAATTTTATAATATTTTGATGCATCATGAAACAAAATAAACTATAAGGTGGTTATGGATCCGTTTTTTCAAGAATATCTGGCTGTATTAGTCTTTATCGTCATCGCTTGTGGGCTATCGCTGGTGATGGTGCTTGGTAGCTATTTGGTTGGCGCAAAAAAGCCCGACCCCGAAAAATTATCCGCTTATGAATGCGGATTTGAAGCCTTTGATGATGCCCGCACCCGTTTTGATGTTAGATTTTATTTGGTAACATTATTATTCATCATTTTTGATGTTGAGGTGGCATTTTTGTTTCCTTGGGCAATTTCTTTGGGCAAAATTGGGCTTTACGGCTTTTGGTCGATGATGATTTTCTTAAGTATTTTAACCATCGGCTTTGTGTATGAATGGCGAAAAGGAGCATTGGATTGGGAATAGAAACACCATCTGAAATCGTTAAAGGGCGTGACCATATCTCTGATGAAGATTTGATGAGACGCTTAACGGGTGAAGTTCAAGATAAAGGCTTTGTCAGCACCAATTTAGATAGTTTGGTGGCATGGGCGCGCACAGGCTCGCTATGGCCGATGACTTTCGGGCTTGCTTGTTGTGCGGTTGAAATGATTCATGCCTATATGCCCCGCTATGATTTGGATAGGTTAGGGGTTGTGCCACGCGCATCACCGCGCCAATCTGATGTGATGATTGTGGCAGGCACACTCACCAATAAAATGGCGCCTGCATTGCGTAAAGTCTATGACCAAATGCCAGAGCCACGTTGGGTGATTTCTATGGGGTCTTGCGCCAATGGCGGTGGCTATTATCATTATTCCTATTCGGTGGTGCGCGGTTGCGACCGTATCGTGCCAGTGGATATTTATGTGCCGGGCTGTCCGCCTTCGGCTGAAGCGTTGGTTTATGGCATTTTGCAATTACAGAAAAAAATTAAACGCACCACTTCGGTAACGCGTATTTAGAGGATAATGGTGTCTCAGCAAGCTAAATTACTACCTTATGGTGGCATGGATACGATTGCAAATGTTATCGGGCGTTTCGGTGATAAGGTGCAAGATGATAGCGATGTTGCGCGTGGCGAGGCATCACTGATTGTTGCTGTCGATGCCTTGCGCGATGTGATGACTTATCTGCGGAATAATAGTCAATGCTTGTTTTCATCTTTGATGGATATTTGCGGTGCTGATTATCCGCAACGTGCCGAACGGTTTGATATTGTGTATCATCTGTTATCAATCGAGCATAATATGCGTATCAGGTTGAAAGTCCGTGCCGATGCAGAAACCATCGTGCCGTCTTTGGTGGATATTTGGGCATCAGCAGGTTGGTTTGAACGCGAATGTTGGGATATGTATGGCGTTTTTTTCGCGGAACATCCCGATTTACGCCGCATCTTAACCGATTATGGTTTTTCAGGACATCCGTTACGCAAAGATTTTCCGCTAACTGGCTATACCGAAGTGCGCTATAATGATGAGCTAGCAAGGGTGGTGCATGAACCTGTTGCGCTCAATGCCGATTATCGCGATTTTGACTTTGAATCGCCATGGGAAGCGGTCGGCGATTTGCCGATACGCGATAATAAAAGCGGTAATGGCGATAATCAAAAAGATGGTGGCAAGTAACATCATGTCAGATATACAATATAATAAGCAAAAAGACCCAACTTTACGCACCCTCACCATGAATTTTGGACCGCAACATCCGGCGGCACATGGTGTGTTACGCTTGGTGATGGAAATGGATGGCGAGGTGATTGAACGGCTCGATTCGCATATCGGCTTGTTGCATCGTGGCACTGAAAAATTGATTGAGCATAAAACTTATCTGCAAGCCATGCCCTATTTTGATAGGCTAGATTATGTTGCACCGATGAGCCAAGAACATGCTTTTGTGCTTAGCGGCTGAAAGATTGCTGAATTTAGAAGTGCCATTGCGCGGGCAATATGTGCGCGTGTTATTTGCTGAAATCTCACGCATCTTAAATCACTTGCTGAATGTAACTGCCTATGGGCTAGATTTGGGTGCAATTACGCCATCATTATGGGGGTTTGAGCATCGCGAAAAATTGATGGAATTTTACGAAGGTGTTAGTGGCTCGCGCCTCCATGCCGCCTATTTTCGTGTTGGTGGGGTGCATCAAGATATGCCCGAAGGCATGACACAAGCGATTGCTGAATGGGCTATTGATTTTCGCAAATTCTTAAAAGATTTAGATAATTTACTCACCGATAACCGTATCTTTAAGCAACGGTCGGTGGATATTGGCATTATCAGCAAGCAACAGGCATTGGCATGGGGCATGACGGGTCCTATGTTGCGTAGCGCAGGCGTGGCATGGGATTTACGCAAGCAACAGCCTTATGATGTCTATGATGAGTTGGATTTTGAAATCCCTGTTGGGTCGCATGGCGATTGCTATGACCGCTATTTGGTGAGGATGTTAGAGATGGAACAGTCGCTCTCACTCATAGAGCAATGTTTGGAAAAAATGCCGAAAACAGGCGCGGTGAATCATCAAAGCAGTAAATTCACTCCACCGAAACGCGAAGAAATGAAGCACTCAATGGAAGCCTTGATTCACCATTTCAAGCTGTATACTGAAGGGTTTCATGTGCCAGAGGGCGAGACTTATTGCGCGGTGGAAGCCCCCAAAGGCGAGTTTGCGGTGTATTTGGTTTCTGATGGGTCTAACCGCCCCTATCGCTGTAAAATTCGTGCGCCGGGCTTTGCCCATTTGCAAGCTTTTGAGATGTTATCGATTGGGCATATGTTGGCTGATTCAGTGGCGATTTTAGGCTCGATGGATGTCGTATTTGGTGAGATTGATAGGTAGTAATATCATGGCAAAAAAATTTCAATTTCAAAATCAAGAGGAAGTAACCCGCGCCATTGCGAAATACCCTGAAGGCAGGCAGGCATCGGCAGTGCTGGCATTGTTAGATTTGGCACAGCGCGAAAATCAGCAAACCAATCATGTAACGGACGAGGCTATTACGGCAATCGCCACCACATTAGCCATGCCCGAAATTCGGGTGCGCGAAGTGGCAAGTTTTTTCACCATGATTAACCTAAAACCTGTCGGTAAATATCATTTGCAATTATGTGGCACAACGCCCTGCATGTTATGTGGCGCGCAAAAAATAAAGCAGGTGATTATGGATAATCTAAATATTGGCGAGGGGGATACCAGTGCTGATGGCATGTTTACCCTTACCGAAGTTGAATGTTTGGGGGCATGTGTGAATGCGCCGATTGTGCAAATCAATGATGATTATTACGAAGATATTAGCCCTGAAGATATGCAAAAACTAATAACAGATATGCAAAATGATAATCTGCCAAAGCCCGGCTCTTGTTCTGGTCGCCTAAATTCCGCGCCTGCTGGAGTGATGCAAACGGTGAGTAGGAAATAACAATGCTAGCAGATAAAGACCGCATATTTACCAATCTTTATGGTGAGGCAGAATGGCAGTTGAAAGCCGCACAATCGCGTGGCATTTGGGCGGATACCGCGCAATATATCAAAAAAGGTCGCGCTTGGATTACTGATGAGGTAAAAGCATCAGGTTTACGCGGACGTGGCGGTGCAGGTTTCCCTACTGGCTTAAAATGGTCATTCATGCCACCTAAAACTGATAAACCCTCTTATTTGGTGGTCAATGCCGATGAATCCGAACCCGGCACATGCAAAGACCGCGATATTATTCGCCATGAGCCGCATCGCCTGATTGAAGGCTCGGTATTGGCAGCAGTCGGCATGGATGTTGGTGCAGTTTATATTTATATTCGCGGTGAATTTGTGCGCGAGGCACAGATTTTAGAAGCGGCAGTATCTGAAGCCTATGATGCAGGGCTGATTGGCAAAAATGCTTGCAAATCAGGTTATGATGTTGATGTCTATATCCATCGCGGTGCGGGGGCTTATATTTGCGGTGAAGAAACCGCTTTGTTGGAAAGTTTAGAGGGCAAAAAGGGTCAACCGCGCTTAAAGCCACCTTTTCCAGCAGGTGTTGGGCTTTATGGTTGCCCAACCACAGTCAATAATGTTGAAACCATTGCCGCTGTGCCAGAAATCTTGAAACGGGGCGCAAGCTGGTTTAAGAAATTCGGGCGCGAGAATAATCACGGCACAAAAGTTTTTTGCATTTCGGGGCATGTCAATAAGCCTTGCAATGTAGAAGAGGCGATGTCAGTGCCACTGATTGATTTGATTGAAAAACATGCAGGCGGTGTGCGTGGCGGTTGGAATAATTTATTGGCAATTATACCGGGCGGTTCTTCCGTGCCAATGTTGCCCAAAGCGATTTGCGATACTGTGTTGATGGATTTTGATGCGCTGAAAGAAGTGCAAAGCGGGCTTGGCACTGCAGGCGTGATTGTGATGGATAAATCCACTGATGTGATTGCGGCGATTGCCAGATTATCAAAATTTTATAAGCATGAATCTTGTGGGCAATGCACGCCATGCCGTGAAGGCACAGGTTGGATGTGGCGCATGATGGAACGGTTGGTGCGTGGGCAAGCCACGATGGAAGAGGTGGATTTGCTGTATCAGGTTACCAAACAGGTGGAAGGGCATACAATTTGTGCCTTAGGCGATGCGGCGGCATGGCCGATTCAAGGGTTGCTCGCCCATTTCCGCAGTGAAATTAAAGCGCGTATTATTGAAAATTCAGGAAAGGCGGCTTGAGGGATATTATGCCGAAACTAACGATAAATGATGTTGAGTTAGAGGTTGCAAACGGTATCACCGTGTTGCAGGCATGTGAACAAGCGGGGCATGAAATCCCACGTTTTTGTTACCATGACCGCTTATCAATCGCCGGTAATTGCCGTATGTGTCTGGTGGAAGTATCGCCCGGACCACCGAAACCGCAAGCATCTTGTGCCTTGCCAGTGAATGAGGGCATGAAGATTAAAACCGATAGCGCGATGGTGCAAGCGGCGCGCAAAGGGGTGATGGAATTTTTGCTGATTAACCATCCTTTAGATTGCCCGATTTGCGACCAAGGCGGTGAGTGCGATTTGCAAGACCAAGCGATGGGTTATGGTTCGGATAGCAGCCGTTATGCCGAAAATAAACGCGCAGTGCTTGATAAATATATGGGGCCATTGATTAAAACCGTGATGACGCGCTGTATCCATTGCACGCGCTGTGTTCGATTTTCCACCGAAATTGCAGGCGTTGAAGAGATGGGTTTGCTGAATCGTGGCGAACATGCTGAAATCTCAACATTGGAACAAGCGGTGAGTTCGGAATTATCAGGCAATCTGATTGATTTATGCCCTGTGGGTGCGCTTACCTCAAAACCCTATGCGTTTAAGGCGCGTTCGTGGGAAATGAAAAAACATAATGGCATCGATGTTTCTGATGCGATGGGGTCAAATATTCGCATCGATGTGCGTGGCAATGAAGTGATGCGGATTTTACCGCGTCTGCATGAAGAAGTGAATCAGGAATGGATTTGCGATAAGGCACGTTTTAGTTATGATGGGTTAAAAGCCAATCGGCTTGACCGTCCTTATATCCGTAATCGGCAAGGGGTGCTAGAAGAAGCCAGTTGGGATAAAGCATTACAAGTTTCAGCCGATGCCATTAAGCAAAGTGGTGGTTCAGGTTTTGCGGCAATCGCCGGCGATTTATGCGATTTGGAAAGCATGTATGGCTTAAAACATTTAGCGCAAAGCATGAAATCACCAAATTATGATTGCCGCCAAGATGGCGCACTGTTTTCACATGGGCAACGTGGTGATTATTTATTTAACACGGGCATTAGCAATATTGAAAAAGCGGATGCGATTTTATTGGTGGGGGCTAACCCACGAAGTGAAGCACCGCTGATTAACGCCCATTTAAGGCAATGCTATTTGCAAGGCGCACTGATTGGGTTGATTGGTGAGGCGGTTGATTTGCGCTATCCTTATCAGCATTTGGGCGATACGCCCGATAATCTAGCGTCATTATTAAATGGGCGCAGTCAATTTTGCAAAGAATTTATTGATGCTAAAAACCCGATGATTATCGTTGGTGCAGGTGCATTGGCACGTGCCGATGGTGCTCAAATTTGGCAATTAGCACGGCAATTTGCCGATAAATATCAGCTGATACGCGATGATTGGAATGGCTTTAACATTCTGCATCACGCAGCATCAAGGGTAGGCGGTTTAGATATTGGCATGGTGCCTGAAATAGGCGGTTTTGCCAGTAATGATATTGCGGTGAATGCGGTGAAGCAAAATATCAGCACTGTGTATTTGCTAGGGGCAGATAATGTGAAATTAGAAGCCTATAATAATTGTTTCGTGATTTATCAGGGGCATCATGGCGATAAGGGCGCGACCCATGCCGATGTAATTTTACCGGGCTCTACCTATACTGAAAAAAGTGGTATTTATGTTAATTTAGAAGGCCGTGTGCAAGTGAGCGACCAAGCGGCACTGCCACCCGGTGATGCGCGCGAGGATTGGAAAATTATCCGCGCACTCTCTGACCGTTTGCATTTAAGCCAACCTTGGAAAGATTTAGATGAATTGCGCGAGCATTTATTTAGCAATCATCCGCATCTGGCACGTGAAGATTATATCGAGCGCGAGCCCATCAGCAAGGCTGATAAACATGAAAAATTGATTGATAAAAAATTCACCCTACCGATTGATAATTTCTATTTAAGCAATGTGATTGCGCGTGCCTCTAAAACCATGAATCATTGTGTGAATGAGATTCTAGCCACCGATGATATGCCAAGCGAAACAGATAGGAAAGCAAGTTAAATGGCGTTTTTTAATGATTACATCATTCCTGCTTTATGGCTGATTGGTAGCATTCTACTGATTGTGGTGCCGTTGATGATTGCAATGGCTTATCTTACTTTGATGGAGCGCAAAGTAATGGGTTGGATGCAGCGGCGCAAAGGCCCTAATGTGGTGGGTGCGTTTGGTTTATTGCAACCATTTGCTGATGGTTTAAAATTATTCGTCAAAGAAACCATCATCCCCGCAGGCGCAAATCGAATCCTATTCTTGCTAGGGCCGATGATTACATTCTCGCTGGCAATATTGGCATGGGCGGTGGTGCCGTTTGGCGATGGCTTGGTGCTAGCCGATATTAATGTGGGCGTGCTCTATCTATTGGCAACCTCATCATTAGGGGTGTATGGCATCATCATTGCAGGCTGGGCATCTAATTCTAAATATCCGTTTTTGGGAGCGATTCGAAGCGCGGCGCAGATGGTTTCTTACGAATTGCCGATTGGCATGATTGTGGTGATTGTGTTGCTATGTGCGGGTTCGCTAAATCTTTCTGATATTGTGCGCTCGCAACAAGATTTTTGGTATGTGTTACCCTTATTCCCGATGGCAGTGATTTTCTTTATTTGCATTTTGGCTGAAACCAATCGTGCACCGTTTGATTTACCCGAAAGCGAGAGTGAGCTTGTATCGGGCTATAATGTTGAATATTCGGCAATGACTTTTGCTTTGTTTTTTCTAGGCGAATATATCAATATGATATTGATGAGCGCGTTTTTTGTGATTTTATTTTTGGGCGGTTGGCTATCTCCGTTTGCGATTGCACCTTTTATTTGGTTAGAAGGCCCAATATGGTTTGCGCTGAAGATATTCTTTGTGCTATTCCTATTCATCTGGATGCGGGCAACATTCCCGCGCTACCGTTACGACCAATTAATGCGTTTAGGCTGGAAAATATTCTTACCAATCACCCTATTATGGTTGGTTGGCACTGCCTTTGTGTTATTATGGTTTGATTTACTACCGAATTGAGAGATGGTTTGATATGTTGAAACAAAGAATGAAAAGTTTTTTACTGATTGAGTTGCTGTCAGGCTTGGCGTTAACGTTTAAGGCGATGTTTAAGCCTAAATATACGGTGAATTATCCTTATGAAAAAGGACCGTTAAGCCCCAGATTTCGTGGTGAACATGCGTTGCGCCGCTATCCTAATGGTGAGGAGCGTTGTATCGCCTGTAAATTATGCGAAGCAATTTGCCCTGCACAAGCGATTCTTATTGAAACCGAACCGCGTGATGATGGCTCGCGCCGCACCACCCGTTACGATATTGATATGACGAAATGTATCTATTGCGGTTTTTGCCAAGAAGCCTGCCCTGTTGATGCGATTGTGGAAGGTCCAAATTTTGAATTTGCCACCGAAACAAGGCAAGAATTATATTATGATAAAGACAAATTATTGGCAAATGGTGATAGGTGGGAAAGCGCGATTGCTGCCAATTTAGAAAAGGATGCCCCTTACAGATAGGGTGAAAAAATCATGGTTATTTATAATATCGTTTTTTATATTTTTGCATCGCTGATAATATTTTCGGCATTGATGGTTGTGGTGGCGCGCAATCCTGTGCATTCGGTATTGTTTCTAATCTTGGCATTTTTCAATTCAGCAGGCTTGTTTTTACTGCGCGGTGCAGAATTTTTGGCGATGACTTTGGTGATTGTGTATGTGGGCGCGGTGGCGGTGTTATTCCTATTTGTGGTGATGATGCTGGATATTCAGATAGATGATGTGAAGCGCAAATTCGGACGGTATTTTTTGTTTGCGGTCTTATTGGGCTTGTTGCTATTGGTGGAATTGATATTAGCGATTAACGGGCAAACTGGCTTTTATCAGGGTGGTTTTTATCAATCAGCGCAAGAAATTAATATCACTGATAATACCAGAGAGATTGGCATGTTGCTTTACACCGAATATGCCTATATGTTTGTAGCGGTCGGCATGATTTTATTGCTGGCAATGATGGGCGCGATTGTTCTCACCTTACGAAAACGAACGGGTGTGTTACGGCAAGATATTTATGTTCAAAACAACCGTTCGCGTGATAGTGTGCGGTTGGTTGACCCGTTAAAGAGTAATGTTGGAAAAAGTAATAATGAAAAAAATGATAAAGGGCAGAAATAATGGGTTTTGATGTTACATTATATCACTATTATCTATTAAGCGCATTGGTGTTTACCTTTGGGCTGTTTGGCATTTTTCTCAATAAGCGCAATGTGATTGTTATATTGATGTCAATAGAATTGATGCTATTGGCGGTGAACATCAATTTTGTCGCGATTTCAACCGAATTAAATGATGTTGCAGGGCAGATTTTTAGCCTGTTCATTCTATCAGTGGCTGCCGCTGAAGCAGCGATTGGGCTAGCGATTTTGGTTGTCTATTACCGTAACCGTGCATCGATTGCGGTCGATACGATTTCTACGATGAAGGGTTAATGATGGAATTGGTTCAATTTATCGTTTTTGCGCCGCTTGTTGCCGCGATTTTTGCCTATCTTGCCAAACCTTATTTGGGCGATATGGGCGCGCAAGCCATTACCACACTCACCGTCTTAATTGCCGCCATTTTGGCATGGCTGTTATTCTTAAACACCCTGCCATCGCCGGGTTTGGAAGTTTTCCATATTGCGCGTTGGGGTGCTGTGGGGGATTTTGTCTTTAATTGGGCGTTACGGGTTGATAGTCTCAGCATTGTGATGATGTTGGTGGTTACCAGCGTATCAGCAATGGTGCATATTTATTCTGTCGGCTATATGAGCCACGATACCTCGATTCCGCGCTTTATGGCATATTTAAGCATCTTCACATTCTTTATGCTGATGTTGGTAACGGCTGATAATTTAGTGCAGTTATTTTTTGGCTGGGAAGGGGTTGGGCTTGCCTCTTATTTATTGATTGGTTTTTGGCACCATAAGGATTCTGCCAATCATGCGGCGATTAAGGCGTTTTTGGTCAATCGCGTTGGTGATATTGGTTTCGCGCTTGGCATTTTTGCGATTTATATTGTCTTTGGTTCGGTAGAATTTAGCGAGATTTTTGCTAACACTGCCGCATACTCAACCGAAACTTTCGTGTTTTTCGGCTTTGAAGCTCATGCCTTTACGGTGATTGCGCTGTTGTTATTTATTGGCGCGATGGGCAAATCGGCACAATTAGGATTGCATACTTGGTTGCCCGATGCAATGGAAGGGCCAACACCCGTGAGCGCGCTGATTCATGCCGCCACGATGGTAACAGCAGGCGTGTTTATGCTGTGCCGTCTCTCGCCGATATTTGAATATGCACCAACCGCTTTAATGGTGGTTACCATTATTGGCGCAAGCACTGCGTTTTTTGCAGGCACGGTCGCCATCACGCAAACCGATATTAAACGGGTGATTGCCTATTCCACTTGCTCGCAATTAGGTTATATGTTTTTTGCGATTGGCGTTTCTGCCTATCCTGCGGCGATGTTCCACCTCACCACCCATGCGTTTTTCAAGGCGCTGTTATTTTTAGGGGCGGGTTCAGTAATTCATAATATTCATCACGAACAAGATATGCGAAATATGGGGGGCTTGCGTACATTGATGCCACTCACCTATTTATTTATGCTGATAGGCTCGCTTTCTTTGATGGGGGTGCCGCTTTTTGCAGGCTATTATTCGAAAGATTTGATTTTGGAATCCGCCTTTGCCGCCCATAGTAACGTTGGCTATTATGCGTTTTGGTTAGGTATTGCGGCGGCATTCAGCACTGCTTTTTATTCAGTAAGACTTTTATTAATGAGCTTTCACGGGCAATCACGCCTGAATCGACAAGTGTTGCTAAAAACCCATGAAGCACCCATCATCATGCTGTTGCCATTGGCGATTTTAGCCATCGGCGCAATTTTTTCTGGCATTTGGTTTTACGATATTATGGTTGGCAAGGAATTTCATCAATTTTGGGGTGATGCCATTTATATAGCACCCTATCATCATGCGTTTGAAGAAGCACATCATGTGAGTGAGGCGGTTAAAAAATTACCGATTATCATGGCGGCGATGGGCGCAATATTGGCAGTTATTTGTTATCAGTTTTTGCCTGCTTTGCCAAATATCACTGCAAACCTTGCCAAACCTGCCTATCGGTTTTTACTCAATAAATGGTATTTTGATGAATTATATGATGCTATTTTCGTAAAACCAGCACTTAGAATCGGACAGATTTTATGGCGTGGCGATAAAAATGTGATTGATAGAATCGGGCCTGATGGCGTTAGCAAAGAAGTGAAATCATTATCGCAATTTGCATCATGGTTGCAAAGTGGCTTTATTTATCATTACGCTTTTGCGATGTTAATTGGTGTGGTCTTACTGGCTGGTTTGGTCAGTTTAGTGGTTAGTTTTTAAGGATTATTATGATTGCACAATGGCCCATATTAAGCATGATTATCTTCCTACCTCTGGTGGGGGTAGCGGCAATGATGTTTTTACGCGATAAAGAGCAAAGCATGGCGCTGAATGCAAAACGGACGGCATTGGCGGTATCGTCTGCGGTGTTTGTGCTCACCTTATTTTTATGGCTAGGTTTTGATAATAGCGCGCAAGGCTTTCAATATCAGCAATATATTGTTTGGTTTCCCAATACCACCCTTGCCTATCATGTTGGGATTGATGGTATTTCATTAAGCTTTATGTTGCTCACCACTTTTTTAGTGCCGATTTGCGTGTTGGCGAGCTGGCATTCTGTACAGACGAATGTTAAATATTATATGGTTTCATTCTTGGTGCTAGAAACATTAATGTTAGGCACTTTTGCCGCGCTGAATACGATTTTATTTTATGTGTTTTTTGAAGCGGTGCTGATACCGATGTTCATCATTATCGGCATTTGGGGTGGCAAAAATAAAATCTATGCCGCTTTTAAGTTTTTTCTCTATACCTTGCTTGGCTCAATTTTGATGCTGATTGCACTGATTGTGATGGGCTATTATGCTGGCACCACCGATATTCCTGAATTGATGCAATATGATTTTCCACTTTCGTTGCAGAAATGGCTGTGGCTAGCATTTTTTGCCTCGTTTGCTGTAAAAATGCCAATGTGGCCAGTGCATACATGGTTGCCCGATGCCCATGTTGAAGCCCCAACCGCAGGCTCAGTAATTTTGGCAGGGGTGTTATTGAAAATGGGCGGCTATGGCTTTATCCGTTTCTCGCTCCCCATGTTGCCAGATGCAAGCGTGTATTTCGCGCCAATGGTGTTTGTGTTATCGGTCATCGCGGTGATTTACACCTCTTTGGTGGCGTTAGCGCAAACCGATATGAAAAAATTGATTGCCTATTCATCAGTCGCCCATATGGGATTTGTAACCGCAGGTTTATTTGCGGGTAATCCGCAAGGGATTAGTGGTGCGATGGTGCAAATGTTGAGTCATGGCTTAATTTCAGCCGCCTTATTTTTATGTGTGGGTGTGGTTTATGATAGAATCCATAGCCGCGATATTGCAAAATATTCAGGGCTTGTCACGAACATGCCGCGCTATGCGTTTTTCTTTTTATTCTTTACGATGGCATCAGTCGGCTTGCCCGGCACCAGCGGATTTGTTGGTGAGTTTTTGGTATTGGTTGGCACATTTCAAGCCAGCACAATTATCGGCACATTGATTGCCAGTGGCATGGTATTAGGGGCGGCCTATGCGTTATGGCTGTATCGGCGCGTAATGTATGGCAAATTATTATCGGGCCTTACCGATATAAAAGAGTTAGATAGGCGCGAATTTTTAATATTCACAGCTATCGGTTTATTGGTGCTATGGATGGGTGTTTACCCGATTAGCTTTTTAGATTTATTTGAGGTGCCCGTTGAATTTTTGGTCGCGCGCATGGGGGGTGCATAAAGATGTTGTATCATTTTTCAATTCTTGCTCCTGAAATTATTTTGGCATCGGTTATTTTAGTGTTTATTGCAAGCGCCGCCTTTATTGATGATGCTGATAAAGCCCACCGCCTTAGCTATAGTGCAAGCCTATTGGCATTGGGGGCGTGTTTTATCGCCATATTATTGCAGTTTCAATGGTTCGCTGATAGCAAATATTTGCTGTTTTCGGGACAATTTATCTGGGATGATTTGGCAAGCTATGCCAAGATGTTGGTATTGACTGGCACATTCTTAGTGTTGCTGATTGGTGCGGAAGAATGTAAGAATTTGGGAATGAATCAATTTGAATATCCGATTTTGGTGCTGTTTGCGGTGCTGGGTATGATGGTGATGATTTCTGCCAATCATCTGTTGGTGCTCTATATCGGGCTTGAATTGCAAAGTCTTGCGCTTTATGTGATGGTGGCGTTTCGCCGTGATTCGATTCGTGAATCCGAAGCGGGCTTGAAATATTTTGTGTTGGGCGCATTATCATCTGGTATCATTCTGTATGGCGCAAGTTTGGTCTATGGCTTTACGGGCAGTTTAGGTTTTGATGATATTGCCAGTAATATCAGCAATGGCGGTGTAGCGGTTGGCGCGATTATTGGCATGACATTCTTGATTGCGGGCATTGCGTTTAAATTATCAGCCGTGCCATTCCATATGTGGACGCCTGATGTGTATGAGGGGACTGCCCTGCCCGTTACCAGCTTTTTTGCCAATGTGCCAAAAATTGCCGCCTTTATTTTATTCACCCGATTATTGATGACTGCATTTGCTGATGTGGTGGTGCAATGGCAAATGGTGGTGATGCTGATTGCGATACTATCGATGGGTTTGGCATGTTTTGCTGCCATTGCTCAAAAAAATATCAAAAGGCTGATTGCCTATAGTTCCATCGGGCATATGGGCTATGCGCTGGTAGGGCTTTCTGCAGGCACGCAAGAAGGTGTCTCCGCTATTTTGGTTTATCTCACCATTTATATGGTAACGGGTATCGGCTTATTTGCGTGTATTTTATCAACGCGCAATGCACAGGGTAATTATGAGAATATCAGTGATTTTTCTGGGTTATTGCATCATTCGCCAAGCCTTGCGGTGGCATTGCTCATCTTTATGTTTTCAATGGCGGGCATTCCACCAATGGCAGGCTTTTTTGCCAAATTTTATGTGTTCAAAGCGGCATTATCGCAAGAGCTTTATTTATTGGTGATTGTGGCAGCCCTAACCAGTGTGGTCAGCGCGTTTTATTATCTGCATATCATACGGCTGATGTTTTTTGATAGCGCCAAAATCACGCATCAAATCAATCAAAATCTGGTCTTGCGTATGGTGATTTTCATCACATCAAGCTTGGTATTGGTTTTTGCATTATGGCCTGCACCGCTTATCTATATGGTGGAATTAGCCGCCATCTCATTATTTATCAGATAATAACATGTTTTTAGAGCTGGATTCCATCGATTCCACCAATGAGGAAGCCAAAAGATTATTGCAAAAATCAACGCTAGAACATGGCAGTGTGATTTGGGCAAAACAGCAAACCGCAGGCAAAGGCAGATTAGGCAGGTCGTGGGAATCGCCTATTGGTAATTTATATTTTTCAATGATTATCCACCCCGATTTAACCCGTGCTTCATTACCGCAATATTCACCCTTTGTGGCTTGCGTGTTAAGCTCGGTGATTGCATGGTATATGGACGACCCTGAAGATGTTAGCTATAAATGGCCAAATGATATTCTTATCAGAGGCAAAAAAACCGCAGGAATTTTGATTGAAAGCAATCAAGATTCGGGAGAATCAGTGCTGATTATTGGCGTTGGTGTGAATGTTGAATCATCACCGCTTAAAACATATTTTCCCGCAACATCAATGCGTGAGGAAGGGGTGAGTGATGCCGATGCGTTTCATGTGTTGAGCCGTTTCCTCAGTGAGTATGATGTTTGGTGGCAATTTTGGCACGCCAAAGGATTTAAGGCGGTGATTAAAGAATTGCAATCGAATCTGTATGGCATCGGTAAAATGATGCGCCTGCAAATCACGCCAAACCATTGGGTAGATGGTATCTATAAAGGCATTGATGATTATGGTTGTTTACTGCTTGAAGATGATAAGGGCAAGGTAGAAAAATTTCACGCTGGCGATGTGTTTATGCTATGAGGGTAATATTTTATGCTATTGGCAATTGATTCAGGCAATAGCAATATTGTGATTGCGCTTTATGGCCATCAAAAAACTGACTTGACGCAAAAAAAAATGTGGCGGTTGCAAAATGTAACGTACATCGCACTGCCGATGAATATGCGGCATTATTGCAACAATTTCTGGCAAGCGAACAATTAAGCATGATTGATATTCAAGGCATCGCAATTTCATCAGTTGTGCCGTTGGTTGAAACAAATTTGATATTATTGGCAAAAACTTATTTCCCAGATGCAAGGTTGAAAATAGTGGGGCATGATAGTTTTGTGCCGAATATGAAAGTGTTGATAGATAGCCCGCAACAATTAGGGGCTGATAGGCTCATCAATGGTTTTTATGGCTACCGTCTGTATCAATCGCCTTTAATTATCGTTGATTTTGGCACGGCAACCACCTTTGATGTGATGAATAAACAAGGCGAATATTGTGGCGGCGTGATTGCGCCGGGCATCAATCTTTCTATGCAGGCATTGGCACAAGGCACAGCAAAATTACCGATGGGGCAGTTTAAGAAACCACCAAATATTATCGGCACAAATACGGAGTCCGCCATGCAATCAGGATTTTTTTATGGCACGATTGGCATTGTTGAAAGCATCATCAATCGTATCCAAACGCAAATGCAAGCGAATCTTACCATCATTGCAACCGGCGGTCATGCCACATTAATCGCGCAGGAATGCAGCATAATTCAACATGTTGATAGCAACCTCACCCTAAATGGTTTGGTGTGTCTTTACCATGAAACAACTAAAACAAGTGATAAATAAAATGAGAAAAATAAAATGAATCAAGTAAAAAAATTACTAAAATTAGCCAAAGAAAATCAAGATGCATTGCTGTTTATTCCACTAGGTGGGGTGGGCGAAATTGGCATGAACGCCTATCTGTATCACTATAAAAACACATGGCTATTGGTGGATATTGGCATTGGCTTTGCCGATTACCGCTCACCGGGCATTGATACTTTGCTCCCCGATTTAGATATATTAGCCGAGTTACCGCTTGATGCGATATTGCTCACCCATTCGCATGAAGACCATATTGGCGGCATCGCCGAACTTATTAGGCGCAATCCTGCACCAATTTATACGGGCGAATATACTGAAATTTTGGTGAAGCAAAAATTAACCGAGTTTAGCAATGTTGAATATCACCAGATACAAGCTGATGAGAGTTTTACCATTGGCGATATAGAAATTATTGCGCGCAGTGTGAATCATTCTGTGCCTGAAGCTTTTGCGTTTTATTTTGATACCGATTTGGGATTAATCATTCATAGTGGCGATTGGAAATATGATGATGCGCCAATCGTCGGCAAAAGTTTTGCTGCGAGCGATTGGGATTATAAGGGTAAAAAAATCAAGGCAATGATGTGCGATTCTACCAATGTGATGGTGGCGGGCAATGCGGGGTCGGAATCTATTACCGCCACGTCATTACAGAATATCATTGCTGATTCTGACGGTTACCGCTTATTTGTAACATGCTTTGCCTCTAATGTGGCGCGTATGCAAAATATCATGCAAGCCGCGCATGATGCGGGGCGCAAAATTTTGCTGATGGGGCGCGCAATGAAACGGATTCACGAGGCAGGCACGCAAATGGGTTGGCTGAGTGATGAGTTTAACATTATTGATGAGGATTATATCAGTGAATATAATCCTGAAGAATTGCTGATATTGGTAACAGGCTCGCAAGGTGAGGGGCGGGCGATGCTGGCAAAAATCGCACGGGGTGAACTTAAAAAAATAAAATTTAACGAAAATGATAAGGTGATTTTTTCTAGCCGTACCATACCGGGTAATGAGATTGATATTTCACAGGTTCAAAATAGAATTGCCGCACAAGGTGGCGAAATCATCTATGCTGATGATGACCAAGCGATTCATGTTTCGGGGCATTATCAAAGAGATGAGATTGAGGCGACTTATAAAATTTTGAAACCCGAATGGGTGGTGCCAATGCACGGCGAAGCAAGGCATTTGCGCTTTCATTGCAATGTGGCAGAACAAGCAGGGTTAGGCGCGGTCTATATGCAACAAAATGGCGCGGTGCTGAAAATCACCGAAGATAATGCAGAAATTTGCGGTATTATAAAATGCGAAACCCATATGGTAGAGCCCAGCGGTTTGATTTTATATGAAGATTCAGAAGAATTATTGGAACGCAAAAGAATCATTTATAATGGCGCGTTGCATCTTTCACTCGCTGTTGCCAAGAAAAAAAGTGCCTTAAAAAGCCCACCCTATATCACCCCGATTGGCGTGACAATTTTTGATGACCAGCTTGATGAGATGGAAGAACAAGTGGCTGAATCATTTAACCAACTTCATAAAGATGGGCTTGAGCTAGATGACATCATCGCGAAATTAAGAACATTATTGAATAAACAAAGCCGTGTCTTACTTAAAAAACGCCCGCTTATCACAATATCCGTGCTAAAAGTTTAAACAAAAACCAGTCTAGTTTTTGCCCAATATGCCCTTAATGGTGGCTTGAATATCGGCTGGAATCACCACTGTTTTGCTGTTCGGGGATTTTGCCAATTCTTCCATCGCATGGATATATTTCTCACCCAATATATAATAGACAGGCAATTCATTATCTTTAATCGCATTGGTAACTTTTTCAATCGCTGATTGGCTGGCAGTTGCTAACACAATTTGCGCTTCGCCATCACGCTTTGATGCTTCTAAACGCCCTTCTGCAAGTAAAATTTGTGATTCTTTCTCGCCTTCGGCACGGGTAACGGCAGCCCTTCTTGCCCTCTCAGCCGCAGCTTGTTCTTCCATTGCCGCTTGCATGGTGCCTGATGGGTTAATATCTTGAATCTCCACCGTTTTTAGAGTGATGCCCCAATCACTAATATCTTCAGAAATATCCGTTTTCAACCTTTGTTTAATTTTCTCGCGTGATGATAGTGCCTCATCAAGTTTCATCTCACCCAAAATCGACCGCAACGATGTTTGCACCAATGTTTGAATCGCTATTTCGTAATCTTCAATACCATAAACCGCACGTTCGGCATTGGCGATATTGATATAGGCAACAGCATTGGTGGTTAGCGACGCATTATCTTTGCTAATCACATTTTGCGATGGAATATCTAGCACAATATCTTTGGTGGTGGTGCGATAGGCAATTCTATCAATAAAGGGGACAATAAAATTCAAACCGGGTTCCAGAATTCTGTTAAATTTACCCAACCGTTCAACCGTGATACGTTGCCCTTGCGAGACGCTAATCGTGCCTTTGCCGAGTAAGATTGCCACCAAAACTAATATGACTATCGGGGTTGCTAAAATTTCCATTTGTTAAATCTCCTATGTTTTTTTAACATTGAGGCAATTATCTTGCACATCAATAATTTGAACACGGTCACCGACCGCTACTTTTTTATCGCTGATAAAATCCCATTCATCATCACCCGCAATCGGTGCAGGAAAACGCAATCTGCCACGCATGGCATCATTATCGTTGCCCTTAATCACATTGCCAATCTCGCCCTGTAATTTTGCAATGGTTTTATCGTTAAGCTTGTTGCGTCCCGATAAAGGTTTGATATATTTAAACCATAAAGAGGCGGTTATTAACGACAAGCCTGCCCATAAAATAATTTGAATTGCCAGTGATAAATCGGGCAGTAAAAATAGCAACAGCCCGATAATAACCGCCGCAATGCCAAACCAAAATATTGTGAAGCTGAGGAGAAAAATTTCCACCGCCATCAGCAAAAGCCCTAGCGCAATCCAATGCCAATAGACAATCTCAAAATTCATGTTAAACCACATTGTTAATATTCATTATGCCTCACCCTAACCCTTATCAATGGTTGACGCAAGTAGATTCTTCGCCTATCGCTTTGCCTTAAACGGATTATGCGCTTCTAATATCGCTTGCCTTTGCTGATGATGCTGGGTTTCGTGCTTGATAAAATTGGCAACGGCATCACGAAAATTCGGCTGATTAAGATAATGCGCGGAATAAACAGTAACGGGCTGATAGCCCCTATCCAATTTATGCTCCCCTTGCGTGCCTGCCTCAACATATTTAATTTTATTGGCAATCGCATAATCAATCGCCTGATAATAGCAGGTTTCAAAATGCAAGAACGGATATTGTGCCTCGCACCCCCAATTCCTACCATATAGACGATGATTATCACAAAAATTAAGCGCGGCCGCAATCGGCACATTATCGTGATACCCCATCACCAACATAATTTGTTGCTTAATGCGCCCATGCAATTCTTCAAAAAACCCGCGTGTCAAATAGGGATAACCCCATTTACGCGCATAGGTGCTACAATAGAATTTATAAAAAACATCCCAATAAGCTGGCGTTATATCATCACCATTCAAATGGCGAAATGTAATATCAGCGCGTTTGATAGTCTCACGCTCTTTCTTAATATTTTTACGCTTACGGCTGATAAGCGCGTTTAAGAAATCATCAAAAGTTTGATAATCATCGTTGAGCCAATGGAATTGCGTATCACGCCTTATCAGCAAATTTTCTTGTTCGCATAGGGCAATATCGGCTTCGGGCAGAAAATTAATATGCGCTGATGAAAGCTGATATTGCTGACATAGATTGATAAAACCTTGCAATAACGCCTGCTTGATTTTCGCCTCATCTTGGTTCGGCGCATTTTGATTTTGAACAGTCAAGAACCGCTCCCCCGTAATCGGGGTGAATGGCACTGCCGAAAGCAATTTAGGATAATACTCACCGCCTGCCCTTTGCCACGCATCTGCCCAAGCATGGTCGAACACATATTCGCCATAAGAGTTGGTTTTCAAATAAAGCGGCATCAATGCCACAATCTTATTATCGGCATCGTGCAAACTAAGATGATGCGGATACCAGCCCGTATTCTCATTCAAGCAATCGGTGATTTCTAGCGCATGTAAAAAGTGATAATCAATGAACGGTTGCGTATTATCAGCGGTAAGGCTTTGCCATGTCTGCTGAAGCGCGCTGATATTTTGATGATGCTGAAGCTGAAAATGATGATGATTCATTATATTTCTGGTGTTAATAGGTTTTTTCATAAAAAAAAGGGTCGCAAAATATCACGACCCAAGTCTGGGGAGGAAAAAACTTAAAAGATGGGGTAAAAACCACCATCACTAAAATCTATTCCTATTTATACAAACGCTGCGAATCAAATGCAATATAAAATTATCAAAAATCAATAATTTTTATAAAAAACCATGAAAAAATGCTATTTTTAGCATTTTATCCCCAATCTATGACTCTTTTTAAGGTGAAAACTGATAAATTTTTTATAAAACCATGCGAACTATGTTAAAATATGTCTCTATTATCGAATAAAGGACGATTCAATGACCAAAATAATCAGCAATGACGATTTACAAAAAACGCGCTATCAATTATTGAGAGAAATGGAACGTTTCGCAGGCTTTGATGGCATGGGCGCAGATGGTTTAACGCAAGCCACACAAAGATTAGCCGCGCAAACATTAACGATTGACGAGAATTTTGCTTATACGCTGTTTGATAATGCTGATAAAACCACATTGGCGTATCATTATTGGCAGATGCGGCTTCACGATTTACGCGAAAATTTGCGCGCACAACCAACTGCTGATGCCGATATAAATGCAATGGGCGTTACTGCCAAAGTTGCGTATGCCACGAATTTATTTTTTATCGGCAAGCCTGACACCCCACATCAGGGACAAGATGCGCTACAAATCACCAGTGCCACTTTGCTATTGCCCGCGAATATGCCGCTTTTGCTGAAAAGCATCTGGCATATCAGCGATGCGATTTGGCATTTTGCAGGCGATAAAAGCACCGACCATAATTATTACAGCAAGCGGTTTTTGCTTAGCCAAGCTCTGCTAGCATCGCTCTGTTTTTATGTGCAAGATGGTAGCGATAATAAAAACGATACCACAGATTTTATCAATGCCCAATTACGCAATATTGTAGCGGTGGGTAAGAAAATGACGATGGGTAAAAAGGCAGTAGGCAATATGGGCGATGCGCTTGTGCTATTGCTGAAGACGGCATCGCCTTACAGTAAAGGGTTCGGAGGTGGGCAAAGAACACCGCATCTCAATCTGCGTATCAAAGAGCAAAACCGCGATAACCCTGTGTTTATCACCCGTAAATTGCTAAAAAATTTCGTCAAGAGACGGATACAAAATATCAGCGCGCTATGATGAATATAACGTCATGAAACCTGCCGACCGCGATGAATTTTTCAAAAGATTGCATCAGCAAAACCCTCACCCCGAAACCGAGCTTCGCTATCATAATGATTATACATTGTTGGTGGCGGTGATATTATCGGCACAGGCGACTGATAAAGGTGTGAATAAAGCCACCGAAAAACTATTCCAAACGGTTGATAATCCGCAGGCGATGTTGGCGTTGGGCTTGGATAATCTTGTCAGCCATATCAAGACGATTGGGTTGTATAAAAATAAAGCCAAAAATGTGATGACAATGAGTCAGCAATTATGTGATGACCATCAGGGCAAAGTGCCAGAAAATCGTGAGGCGTTGGAAGCATTGGCAGGGGTGGGCAGAAAAACCGCAAATGTGGTGTTGAATGTGGCGTTCGGGCAGAAAACAATGGCGGTGGATACGCATATTTTTAGATTATCCAATATCACGGGGCTTGCGGAGGGCAAGAATGTGCTGGCGGTTGAACAGGCGTTATTGAAAAATATCCCCGAACAATGGATGCAACATGCCCATCATTGGCTGATACTACATGGGCGTTATGTTTGCAAAGCGCGCAAGCCACTTTGTGAAGAATGTATTGTCAGAGATTTATGCGATGGGTTTCAAGGGCGTTAGTATACGCTAGAATTGTGGTGATGGTGTAAGCCTCTATATATAAAAATTGATTTTCTATACATATTAAGGTAAGATATATATAGAAAAAGCGGTTTTCTATATATGAAAAATAAGATATGTATAGAAAGTGCGTTTTTCTATACATGAAAAGGTTTCAAAATGAGCATATCTAAACAAGATACAGGTTTCTTTACTTTTCCAACCCTTGAACAGGTGGAAACAAGAGCCATCTTAAAACAGCTGAATCTTGCCAGCCGTTCGTTAGCGCAGTTGCAAGGAAGCTATCAGTCTATTCCTAACCCCCGCATTTTAATCAACACGCTTCCATTGCAAGAGGCAAAAAACAGCTCTGAAATAGAATCCATTGTTACCACGCAAGATGCGCTATTTAAGGCAAATATTGATAGCCACCCTTACAATGCCAGCACCAAAGAAGTGAAAGACTATAGCGATACATTGCTAAAAGGGTTTGAAAATGTGAGGCAAACAAAGCTACTCACCCTCAACCATATTCAAGATATTTATCGGAATTTAGAAAAAAACGATGGTGGTTTTAGAAAAGCTGGCGAGACTGTGCTGAAAGATGATGCTGGCAACATTATCTACACACCGCCACAAAATCCCGCAACCATTATTCAGCAAATGGCTATGCTGGAAAAATTTATCAATGATGATGATGATATGCTGCCCGATACTGACCCACTGATTAGAATGGCGATTTTGCATTTATTATTTGAGAGTGTGCATCCCTTTATTGATGGCAATGGGCGTGCGGGGCGCATTATTAATATTTTATATCTGGTATTAAAAAACCTGCTAGATATGCCGATACTTTATTTAAGCGGTTACATTGTTGCCCATAAAAGCGAATATTACCGCCTGCTTCAACATACGCGTGAGACGCATGAATGGGAAGAATGGATTATCTACATGCTAAAAGCGATTGAACATGCCAGTAAGAAATCAACAATTTTGGTTGGCGAGATTAAAAATCTGATGCAACGCTACAAACATAAAATGCGTGATGAAGCACCGAATATGTATCGTCAGGAATTGCTCAATCATCTTTTTGCATATCCCTATACTAAGATAAATCATCTTGGAGCTGATGTGAATATCAGCAGAATTACAGCAACCAAATATTTAGATAAGCTCACAAAGATGGGGTTATTAGAAAAAGAAAAAATGGGGCAAACCTATTATTATGTTAATGCAGAATTATTAACGGCAATAACGGATTAAGAGATTTACCGCAAAGTCTCACCGCCTTTGTGCTACACACCTGTAAAAACGCACACCTCCGCTAGTATGTGGCACAGCGGGGGGTGAGGCACACTCCTCTCTCGTTTTAAGATACAGCGGTGGGGGGTATGGGGCGACACGCACCTTATCAGCATTAAGCACAGCGGGGGGATTATCAAGGGTGAGGCTTGCCCGCCATTGGTACAAGGGCAAACCGAAAGTGGCAAGAGGCGTCTGCTTGGCAAACTGTCCAACGGACATAAATTTGACAAGCGCGCATCGAGAAGCCAGCCCGCACCCCCCTTAAATATAAAACTACTCCGCAAAGCCCCCCATATAATAATGTCACCCCCTTGATATATAAAACCCATCACAAAAAAGAACATTTTTACAAAAAACGAACAAATTATAAATTTACACTTGACATATACTTTTTTGTTACCCATATTAAGAGTATGGGTTGTTTGCAACTCATTTTTTTACCCCTAATATTAGAATAAAAGGAAAATATTATGTCTTATGCTCAATGTCTTGCCTCACTCTCTGGCAATGATAAAAATAACCTACAGGCTTGTTTGGATAAGCTTGATAAACGGCAGAATCCATCAAGCAGTGAGGCGAAAAATTGTTCCCTCGCCATCGGCAAGCTTAACAAAGTCATTACCGATAAACCGCTGATTGACCATTTTATCAAGCTATTAAGCATGGCATTTCAGCTGAACTCTCAAGAAACAGATGTATTGAAACGGCTGATGCAATCATCGCGCACGATGAGCGCGCTCACAAACGACACGGAATATCTGACCATCATCAAGATTGCCAAAAATCTACAGAATTACCATCAACGATTTCGCCCGATGCCCAACCTTAACAGTTTTTTCAATCTGCTTCATTCCGATAAGGCGTTCGAAAGCATTATCGGCATTATCAAAAGCGCAAACCTATCTGATGCGCTGGCAATCGAATTGCTAAAGGCGCAATATAAGTCAAGTTATAGCCCTTCATCACGCACCGATGAGTTGAATAAAGCCATTATTAAGGTGGATAAATTATCGATACTGCCTGATAAAGCGTTTCATAATCTCACCACGCATCTTGGCAAGAAATTTAGTTTCACAACTGATAATATCAAAATTTTGCAACAACTTGAGAAAAATGGCAACAAGAATTTAGCCGAAACTCTCTATAATGCGTTTAAGGATAAAAGCAATATTCAATATATGCCGAAAATCACCAGAGAGCTGTTGCAGAATATTAATAAAGCCGCGAAGAAAGAGGGGATGGAGGATTATTTTAAGGCTATCGCCAACATTCCTTTATCGCAATTTGTTAAAGCGCAATTAACCGATTATCAGACCCTGCTCATCAAAATAGAGCAAGGCGCGAAGCCCACAAATGATGAGTTGAAAAAGCTTGATTTACTGCATGATGAATTGAAACGCCATAACAAGCTTGATGCCATGCCCAACCGTTCGCAAGCCTATCTGGAGAATTATCAGCTAGAACAGGATTTGAAGAAGAAAGCCCCGCTGAATGCCCAGAAGTTGCTGGAAAAGTTGAAAAACAATCAAACATTAACAGTGTTTCAAGCCTTTTATCTCACTGCTTATCTTAATGAAAAACGGAGCAAATCGGCTAATAGTAACGTGCCTGAAATTCATGCATCAATCACTCATATATTACAAAAATTACCGCAAGATGTGCGTAATAAGGCAGCAGAATTAGGCGAATTAAAAAACCCTAAACTACTTGAGGTCATTGATAATGTTGTCGAGCAAATCCGTGCTGAAGAAAAAAGACTTTCTAACCGTCAGTTTTTTGTTAAAGAATATGGCGTTTATCTAAAAATCACATCAAACTATATGGAACCCCGTATCGACAGAGATGATAAAGATGTGATGCTTGAAATCATTAAAAATGCCAATAAAAAAAGTGCGGGTGAAATCGCAAAAGCAATCGACCAAGATATTCAATTCCGCTATCATGAAGCCGCAGATTTTACTGCTAGTGGGCTTAAAACTGACCCCACACTTTATTATATAAAGGATACACAAGTTAATCCTACAATCTCAATCGTGCTTCATGTGGCAGATACAATAACCAGTGGCAGAGCGACCAAAGATATTACCATTTTGGAATATAATGAAAATAGTGATAAGATGGTATTAACCACTTTTAGGCATACGCAACTAAGCGTAGAGGGGTTACCGCTGGCAATAGGCACACCTATCAAAAATCGAACCGCCATTGGCACTGCAATGATTAATGAGAATAAAAATGAGCATACCCATATTGAAAAAAGAACCATCAATGTGGCGAAAATGAAAGACTGGATAGAGAACAACATAAAAAAAGATTTTAAAACAGCCATTCGGAACAATGGGGAGAGCATAGTTAACGAGATTAATGCCACAGAAAATAAAAACCCTAATTTCTCACAATTAAGAGAAGGTATTTCTCAAAATGACGATCAATATGCTATTGCATTATTCACCCCATCTAGCAATTTAGGCAAGAAAATCATGCAACAAGCCGAAAAAGATTGGAAAGAACGTGCCAATAGAATTATTCAAGAAAAGAACGTAACCACAATTGATATTGAGAAAGCCAACCAGATTTATAAACAAATCAATAAGCCAATTTATCGCGACCTATCAACCCTTAATACCATTATCACGATATTATTAAAGATGAAAATAATGCTAGAGCAAGTTGGTGAAAAAACTGATTTCTTGACTAAAATCATTCACAAAACCCAGAAAACCATACTGGATTTAGAAGATTTGGCAAGACCCAGACCTGTTAAATAAGATTGACAAAAAATTTCCTTGCAACTATTATGGTAAGATGAAGTTAAAGCATCTTACCATATTTTTTTTACTGTTAGCTATTCTATCATATGTTGTATTTATGGTGGCAAAAAATTCTGTTACAATAGAAGCTGAAAAAGCTAGGGTAACAGAAATTGCAAAGGCTGAAAAAGCAAAAAAAACTATTGTAAAACAAACTGATGTACCAAAAAATGTAACATTGCCTAGTAATTGGCGAACGATGGCAGATGAGCGTTGGATAATTTTTTCACGAAAAGGAATAGCAGCAGCGAAAATGCAAGCGATGATTGAACAAGGATTAGACCCAAACAAAATGCTAGCGGTTATATGGGATGATGGGAATGTAGAACAATATTCGCTTTTATACGGAATTATTAATTATGAGCATTCAATAGATGTTGTCAAAATTCTGTTAGATGCAGGTGCTGATGCTAATTTAACCAATAAAGTGGCAAAAAATATTCCTTTAGATAGAGCGATTGAATTAAAAAAAATTGATGTTGCCCTGTTATTAATCGAACATGGTGCGGTTGGCACGCAAGATAATTATCAAACTTTATATGATGAAATTTTTCAAGAAATGGTTCATAGTGAATATGGGCTTGATAGAAAAATAGATATTCCAAAAGCAATGCTGATTTTAGAAGATTTAATCGCAAAAGGTGTCAACACAAATAACAGCATTAGCTACGAAATTGGTGATTATGGCTATTCATATACCCCTATATCTTATACAATTCGTTCATGTATGAATAACCATAATGATGATGGTAAAATTTTTTATTTAGATATTATAAAATTATTGATTGATAGTGGTGTCGATTGGAATCTTAAAGATTTTGAGGGTAGTTATTATTATGACGACACAACACCAAGCATTACCGACACGCTTAGATGGATGGAAGAGCGCATGACTAAACCAGAATGTATCGAAGCGCTCGCTTATGTCAAAACCCACCTCAAAGAAAACAACATCACCATCGAAGAATAAAACCTCGCGGTTGCTTAACACATAGGGCGGTGCTTGTTGCGATACATTATTATATGGGGGGCTTTGCGACTTGGGTTTCGCGAATTGCGGTTTCACCGCAATTCTAGTGGATATTAATGCTCCGCCTGCACAAACATCAATTCATTGTCTTTAGATAATGTCTCATCATATTGGTAATCATTGAATTTGATTTTTTTCACCCCATCTAGCGTATCGGTACGGGTTTTTATCATCGCCCGTGCCAATGCGCCGCGTGCTTGCTTGGTGAATAAAAAGATATTCTTCAGCTGATTGCCACGCCTTTGCCGAAAGCCGACATTAATAAAATTTGCAAATTTTCCATCAGCAAATCTTTTTGCGTCAACCGCACGGCTATATTCAATCGATGCCAGATTAAGAATCAGCGGATTGGCTTGCGCTTTCAATAATTCCTGCAAATATTCGCTCACTTTATCACGCCAGAAATCAGATAATTTATGCGCCTTGCCGATTTTTAGCTTCACCCCCATCTCTAACCGATAGGGCATCATCAAATCTTGAGGGCGCAACAAACCATAAAAACCCGATAAAATTGCCAAATGCTGTTGCGCATAAGCCATATCATCAGCCGAGAAATCCTGCGCCATCAAATGCTGATAGACATCGCCCGCAAAACTTAATATGGCAGGGCTTTGCTTGGCATCGCCTTGTGCCATTTGTTGATAGCGGTGATGATTCAGCGCGCCTAATTTTTCGGAAATACCCATCAATTCTTGTAATTGCTTGGCAGATTTCTTTTGCATCACTTGCAATAATTGCTGAATTTCTTCTTGAAAATAGGGCGGGCGACACAGAACATTTGTATCTTCCGCCACATCTTCATACAGCTTTTTCGCTGGCGATAATAAAATAATCATCTCTAGAATAATGTTATTATTGATGCATCAATAATAGTTTTTTCATCTCACGCATCGTAACTGTTAATAATGCCAAACTTAATGTTTGATTGCGGCAATCCACCAATAAATTATCGATAGAGTCTAACGCTTTTTGATGGTCATCAAGAAACGCTTCTATCGTTTTATTGGGGTCGCTTTTGCCATAACGGGTTACCACAAAATGGGTGAGTTGCGATTGGAAATGCCATAAATCATCAGCCACTGCCAGCATCGCTTTTTTCTCCCATTTGCTGGCACTGCCAAGCAATAAATTAATTTCAGTGCGTAGCCAATCAATCGAGAAACGTTCGGAAAGCACAAAATAATATTGCGCGATTACCCGCGTTTTATTTTTTGATTTTTCAGCTAATTGCGTTATCTCACACACATTGGAGAGAAATTTTAGGCTGCCAATTTTTTCTGCCAACTCCTTAGGCACACCCGGGGTGGCATAACGGGCAATACGCCCTTGATGGCTTTCATAAATTTCTGCCGGCACCAATGATTGAATATCACTGCTGATTTGAGCAAGCGCATCACCATATTTTTTGGTTAGATTTGCCAAATCAAACGGTTTTTTCTCGTTTAAGATAAACCATTCAATCATACGGTCTGCCGTGCGATAAGTTTCAAACAGCATGGAGATTTGCAATTTAGCAGGAATTTTATTATCCAGCGATTCTATCTGGCTACGCAAATCTTGCAAACCGAAAATCTGATAAACCAATGTGAAGGCATTGGTAATGTCACTCAATTCGGCATTGGTGCGATTTTGCATATTATTGATAAAAGCAGGACCTGTGGCATTCACCATTTGATTGGTCAGCACGGTTGTAATAATTTCACGTTTCAAGCGATGTTGTTCGATGAGTTTACCAAACATCTCACTCATTTTTTTCGGGAAATAATTATAAAGAATCGATACATAGAACGGGTCATCTGGAATATTTGTTTGCAGTAATTCCTGATAGGCAATATTTTTTGCATAAGCCAGTAACACGCATAATTCAGGTCGATTCATGCCCACATGGGTTTCGCGTCTGCGGTCAATTTCATCATCTTGCGGTAAAAACTCTAATTCACGATTAAGCTGGTCTTTTGCCACAAAATCACGAATTAATTGTTGTTGTTGGTCAATAAAACCAACACCTTGCGACAATATCAGGCTCAAAGTCTGCCCTTGCTTATAATTATTATCCAGCACCAATGCAGCAATATCATCGGTGAGAGATTCCAATAACGCATCGCGCTTTTCAGGCTTCAGCTCGCCCGCATTGATGGCTTGAGCGAGTAGAATTTTGAGGTTCACTTCATGGTCAGAGCAATCCACACCCGCAGAATTATCAACCGCATCTGTGTTGCATCGCCCGCCCTTAAGAGCATATTCAATCCGTGATTTATGGGTTAAGCCCAGATTTGCGCCCTCACCAATAACGGCAGCACCCACTTCGCTGGCATTGATACGCACCTCGTTATTGGCTTTATCGCCAACATCAAGATGACTTTCATCACTCGCTTTAATATAGGTGCCAATGCCACCAAACCATAATAATTGCGTTTCGCTCATTAATAAAGCGCGCACCAACTCATCTGGCGCCATTGTTTGCGTGGTGGTATTCAGCATCTTGCAAATTTCAGGAGTGAGTTCTAGTGTTTTTGCCGAACGTTCATAAATCTTTCCGCCTTTTGACAATAATTTTTGATTATAATCTGTCCATGAAGAACGCGGCAAATCAAATAATCGTTTACGCTCTTGCCATGTGGTTGCGGGGTCGGGGTTGGGGTCAACAAAAATGTGCATATGGTTGAACGCCGCCTGCAATTTAATTTGCTTGGAAAGCAACATGCCATTACCGAAAACATCACCCGACATATCACCGACACCAATAACCGTAAATGGTGTTTCTTGAATATTGATTGTCATTTCGCGGAAATGACGCTTCACACATTCCCATGCGCCACGTGCTGTAATGCCCATTTTTTTATGGTCATAGCCTACAGAACCGCCCGATGCAAACGCATCACCTAGCCAGAAGCCGTGATTAACCGCAATTTCGTTGGCAATATCAGAAAATGTGGCCGTGCCTTTATCGGCAGCCACCACCAAGTATGAATCATCGCCATCATGGCATACCACATTATTGGGATGGATAACCTCGTTACCATCTAGATTATCAGTAATATCCAGCATCGCTTGAATAAAACGCTTATAGCAACTAACACCCTCTTTCATGAAACTTTCACGGTCGGGCTGTTGCGTTTTCATCACAAAACCACCTTTTGAGCCAACTGGCACAATCACCGCATTTTTAACTTGCTGGGCTTTCACCAAGCCTAAAATTTCAGTGCGGAAATCATCTTGACGGTCAGACCATCGCAAACCGCCCCGTGCCACATAACCAAAGCGCAAATGCACGGCTTCAAACCGTTCGGAATAAACAAAAATCTCGCGAAACGGACGCGGTTCAGGTAAGAAAACCAAGTCAGAACTGGCAATCTTAAAGCTGATAATCGGGTCGGTATTATCACGGGTTTCTTGATAAAAATTGGTGCGAACAACCGCCTGCATGAAATCAAGCAAGGTATGTAAAATACGGTCTTCTTCTAATGTTTTCACATCATTAAGGGCGTTAAGAATTTTTTTCTTTAATACCCCATCTTGTTTTTTAGATTGATGTTCTGGGTTAAAGCGCGAATGAAAATATTCCACCAATAATTTGGTAATATTAGGATATTCAAACAAACATTCGCGAATTCTGGCTTCACTAAAAGCAAGTTTACCTTGCTTGAAATAAGCACTGATAGCGCGGAATAATAAAATTTCACGATATTGCATACCTATGACTAACGTGAGCGCATTAGAATCATCAACCGCAAACCGATTCGCCCATATTTCGCGGAATGTATTGATAAATTCACTGCGTAAAATATCAATATTGATATTTTTCACATCTAGCTTAAAATCATATAAAGTAACTTCGGGCGAGCCTAATGGCGTGATACTATAATGATAGGCCTCACCCACTTTGGCACCCGTTGATTCCAATTTTGGTAAAATTTCTGATAGTGTAACATCACCTAACTGCACCATACGCAAATGCCATGTTTGGTCTTTATTCTTATCTTTTATATTGCCATCGATATTGGCTTCAGCATAAATTTCTAGCCCCAATTCATCATCATCAACCATCGCTTTTTCAATCAGCTTAATATCGCCTAATGTGCGGGCGATGCTGCTGGTATCGCGGTAATTAATCGGGAAAGCGTGCATATAACACATATAAAGATTTTGCGCTTCATTATCGCTATGTTCTTTCACCAAAATTTCATGCAAATCTTCATGCCATGGCATACTGAGCGCAATCACTTTTTTCTCTAATTCTTCTTTAGAAAATTTTGGCACTTGGTTAGGTGTGGTATTAAAAATCATATTAACGCGTGAGAGTTGGCTATCACTGGTAAAGACATGACGCTCACGTAACGAGGCATTAAAAGTTTGCTCTAATTCGGCAATCAATTTATTAAGAATGCTCGCCGAATAGACATCTGTTGGCACATAAAAATTGGCAGTGATAAAATTGCCATAAGGGTCAACATATACAATCAATTTACTATGCACGCAGGTTTCGGCTTCCATCACCGACATCACATTTTCAGCTAATATATTAATATCGTCTTGCCATAAATTTTCGCGCGGATAATTATTAATCACATAGTTAAACAAGCCCGTGCTGTAACGCGAATGGCTGATATTGAGATTATCAAAAATTGCCGTCATATTTTGCCGCATCAGCGGAATTTGAGATAATGGTGTGGTGTAATAATCAGCCGAGAATAAGCCACATAATTCATGCTCACCAATAAGATTTTTGGCATCATCATAATGCTTAAAGCGAATAATATCATAACCTGATTTGCGATGAATGGTTGAAATATAAGTGCTTTTACTTACTTTCACATGATATTTACTATTGGCGAAATGCTGAAATTCACTTGGCATCACATCACCTTCACGGCGATAATGCGAAATCTCCACATCAGGATTTTTGAAAAAACCTAATGATGATTCTTTATCTATCAAATAAAGTCGTTGATGTTTCTGCCCCTTATACGCTAAATCGCGCATGCCAAACATCACATAATTTCCACTAATCAGCCAATTAATAAATTCAGCAACTTCGGTAGAATTATCTTTTTCACGGTTGCGATAATTTGTTTCAATCAAGCGCAGACGGTCTTTCATCTTCGCAAAGTCTTCATTGATGAGTTGTAAATTATTAAGCTCATCTTCCAAGCTGGCGCTCACAAGGTCTATTTGAGTTTCATCGCTTAATCGGTTGGTTTCAATATAGATACAGCTTAATGGCTTATCATAAGAAAGCCCAATATCTTCTGGATTCATCACAGAATGCAACACAATATGCAAATCTAAATTTTGATGACGCAGATTATTTAACACTGTGCCAACCGTGAATTGCATATCAGGTATCGCACAAAAGAAACTGGTGCGGTAGCGCATTTTCTCGCCACCATGCGGACGTGGGTCAGGATAATTTTTAATATCTATCACCATCTTTTTGTTATTTTGCTGACAGCAAATTTTCCAATAATCCACAATCTGTGCTGCAAATTGTTTTGCATCGATAAATTGCAAATCTTTCTGGGTTACATAAAGTAAAAATTCATCAACAAATTTTTGCAAATCTTTTTGGTCAGCCGCCGCTAATTTCGGTAACGAAGCATGAATTTGTTTAATGAAAGTTGCTTTTTCGGTTTTACTCATGGTAGCACTCCTTGTTTTGTTATGGGCTTGCTATGGGTTTGATGCTGCTTTTTATCATCAGATGGTAGCTTGCGCGCCTTAATTTTTGTAATATCAAAAGGAGTTGAATGATAGACATCATCAATCCAGTTGCGAAATAATAAATGAGCCGTTGAACGCCAAATATTAACGGGATTTATCAATGGATTATTATCAGGAAAATAGGATTGTGGCAAATCAATTTTTTTATTTTTTGCAACATCACGCTGATATTCATCACGAAGAGTATGCGAATCATACTCCAAATGATTAAACATATAAGCATATTGTGCATAGCTATCATCCACCAAACAAGGTCCTGCCTCGTCAGAATCAAGTAGCATTGTAAGATGCTTAATCTTATTAATATCGCTTGCTTGGGTTTCACTATGGCGGGAAACTGGCACAGCAGCCGAATCATTAATCCCCCGCATCAGATAATGATTGCGATGTTCAGGGTTAATGTTTTGCTGAAAAATACCGAATCTTTTGGTCGGCAATAATTTTGATTCTAATCCATAAAAATGATATAAAGCCGCTTGCGCCCCCCAGCATATGGCAAACACTTTGCTCACATGCCTCAGACTCCAATCAAAAATCGCCTGCAATTCGTGCCAATAGGTAACATCGGTAAATTTCAAATGCTCTAATGGTGCGCCTGTAATAATCAGCCCATCAAAATACTCAGATTGCAATTCTTCCCAATTTTGATAGAAATTCAACAAATGTGAATGCGCGGTATTTTTAGATTGATGCGCGCCGATTTTCATTAAAGAAAGTTCAATCTGTAACGGCGAATTGCCTAATAAACGCGCCAATTGCGTTTCGGTTGCAATCTTATCAGGCATCAGATTCAGAATCGCAATTTTTAGCGGACGAATATCCTGAATCAGCGCATCATGCTGGGTAATCAGCGGCACTCTCTCTAGTGAGAGAATCTTATGTGCGGGCAAATCATCAGGGATTTTAATCGGCATAATTTATCATTCCTCGTTTTATCTTATTTGCTATTATCAATGTTATCGGCAATTAAATCAACAAAATCATGACTGTTTTTGACATGCCGAAAATCTTTGCCATTAATAATATAGCCATAATGGCGCGCCAATTTTTGATAACGTTGCTTCCTAAACTCAATCGTGCGCGGAAAAATATGACGCAAAAATTCATCAGGGTCGATATTATCGCCATATTCCGCCCGTATTTCATCAAATAATTCACGATTATAATACATCGGTTTCGGATAAGCCAACTGCCTCTCAATAATCATTCTCTCATCGGCCTCATCAGCCTCAACATAAATCAGCACCGAATGGGCGCAGATATTTTGCATAATTGGACACGAATCAATATTATCTATATCGGCAATCTCGCATAGTGAGCCTGTGGTATCATTTAAGAAATGGTGATAGCCATAAATATCACGCGCTTTATTAATAAACGGCAAAATATCACTTTGCGAACGAATCTCAGCATCAGCATAAAGCTGTTGCCTGCGTAAAAATTCATCTGTGACAAGTCCGCCTTTTTGTGAATCACCAAACTTACCGATAAAATTTGACAGTAACTCCAAATTGCCAACGGTTAAATTATGAGCAAGATAGATAGAATCACTGCGTAATAATGTGCGTAATATTGGGTCTTGCATCATACGCGCTTTAAGCGAATCTAAAATATCTTCCACCAAATAACGCGTGCCAATACGGTAATCAGCCGAATAATGAAACCATTCTTCTTGCGCCAATTTTTGCCCTAAATAGGTCTTGCCCATGCCCGACATCGCCATCAGCGACACCACATAATGGTTCTGCGCCTTAAATTCTTTTCCTGATGCAAATTTCATGGGTGCATTATAGCCTGATTATTGATTATTAGCAAGATAATAGAAAAATGCCAATTTCCTCTTGACGCTATCGTTTGTTTCAGTTACTATGCGCTCCGAAATTGCGTGAGGGGTTTACGCAGGACAATTTTCTATTTGCTATCAATATTTTGTAGTCAATAGGGAGCGAATTTTGAGGCATATTAAGTGTTTGCTTAAGTGTTTGTCTGGAATTTTGTTAATATTCTGAACGGAACGCCCAATCTGATCAATAAAAACTTTCAGCGAAGGCTTGATTCTGGCTGAATGTTTTGTTATTGTCTAAATCCAACTCACCATGCTCATCATAGCATTGCTTTTGGTTTCTTAAACTGAACCAAAAAATAGTGGTGTTTTATATGAAATATATTGTAAGGAACGATTGATGCCAACCATTAATCAGCTAATACGCAAGCCCCGTAAAGCGAAACGGGCGAGTAGCAAAGTACCTGCATTGCAGGCATGTCCGCAACGGCGTGGCGTTTGCACACGGGTTTATACCACTGCGCCTAAAAAGCCGAATTCGGCATTGCGGAAAGTGGCAAGGGTGCGTCTTACCAATGGTTTTGAAGTAACTTCCTACATTGGTGGTGAAGGGCATAATTTGCAAGAACATTCCGTGGTACTGATTCGCGGCGGTCGGGTAAAAGATTTACCGGGTGTTCGTTATCATGTGATTCGTGGCACGCAAGATACGCAAGGCGTGAAAGAACGCCGTCAAAGACGTTCACTTTATGGCGCGAAGCGTCCGAAATAGGTTGGGATATTAAAAATGGCAAGAAGACGTAGAGCAGAAAAACGCGAAATTCTCCCCGACCCGATTTATCGGGACGAGCGTTTAACAAAATTTGTGAATTCAGTGATGCTTGATGGCAAGAAATCAACCGCTGAACGAATCGTTTATGGTGCGCTTGATTTGTTAAAGCAAAAAGCCAAAACCGATAAGCCATTAGAAATTTTTCACGAGGCGATTGATAAAGCCCGCCCCGATATTGAAGTGCGTTCGCGCCGTGTTGGTGGTGCAACCTATCAGGTGCCTGTTGAAGTGCGCGCAGGGCGTGCCCAAGCTTTGGCATTTCGCTGGTTGATTGGCAATGCCCGTAAACGTAGCGAGAACACGATGACTGAAAGGTTATCACAAGAATTAATGGATACCGCCAATGGGCGTGGTTCAACGATTAAAAAGCGCGAAGACACCCATAAGATGGCTGAAGCGAATCGCGCATTTGCTCATTACCGTTGGTAAGATTAGAATAGAGAATAGAAGAAAATGGCACGGACAACTGATTTAAGTAAATACCGCAATATCGGCATTATGGCGCATATTGATGCAGGTAAGACGACGACCACCGAGCGCGTTCTGTATTATACTGGGCGCTCGCACAAAATTGGCGAAGTGCATGATGGGCAAGCGACGATGGATTGGATGGAACAAGAGCAAGAGCGTGGCATCACCATCACATCGGCGGCAACCACTGCCGTATGGAAAGACCATCGCGTTAATATTATTGATACGCCGGGACATGTTGACTTCACGATTGAAGTAGAACGTTCTTTGCGCGTGTTAGATGGCGCCGTTGCCGTGTTTGATTCGGTTGCAGGCGTTGAGCCACAATCGGAAACAGTTTGGCGACAGGCTGATAAATATGATGTGCCACGCATTTGTTTTGTCAATAAAATGGACAGGACTGGCGCAGATTATTTCCGCACCATCTCAATGATTAAAGACCGCTTGGGCGCAACCGCTTTGGTAACGCAATTACCAATTGGCGCAGAATCTGAATTTGTTGGCTTGGTTGATTTGATTAAAATGAAAGCTTTTCGTTGGAAAGATGAAAGCTTGGGTGCTGAATTTGTAGAAGAAGATATTCCTAGCGATTTGCAAGCACAGGCTGATGAATATCGCGAAGCATTGCTTGATGCAGTGGTTGAGCAAGATGATGCCGTGATGGAAGCCTATCTTGATGGCAAAGTGCCATCTGAAGAAGAACTTAATATGTGTATCCGCAAAGGCACAATTGGCGGTGCATTCGTGCCGATTTTATGTGGTTCTGCTTTCAAAAATAAAGGTGTGCAACCCTTGCTAGATGCGGTTGTGGCTTATATGCCCTCTCCGCTTGATTTGCCGCCAATGCAAGGCGTATCGCCAGATACTGACGAGCCAGATAGCCGCAAATCAAGCGATGATGAGCCGTTAAGTTTGTTGGCATTCAAAATTATGAATGACCCCTTTGTTGGCTCACTCACTTTTGCACGGATTTATTCTGGCAAGCTAGAAACAGGGCAGACGCTGATTAATTCGGTGAAAGAGAAAAAAGAACGAATCGGACGGATGCTGTTAATGCATGCCAATTCACGCGAAGATATTAAAGAAGCCTATGCAGGCGATATTGTTGCACTATGTGGCTTAAAAGATACCACTACTGGCGATACATTATGCGACCCTGCCAAGCAAATTATTTTAGAGCGCATGGAATTTCCAGAGCCAGTGATTGAAATTGCGGTTGAGCCTAAAACCAAAGTCGACCAAGAAAAAATGTCTATGGCATTGGCACGGTTGGCAGCCGAAGACCCAAGCTTTAGGGTCGCAAGCGACTTTGAAAGCGGGCAAACAATCATTAAAGGCATGGGTGAATTGCATTTGGAAATTATCATCGACCGCCTCAAGCGCGAATTTAAGGTAGATGCCAATATTGGTGCGCCACAAGTTGCTTATCGTGAAACGATTACCAAAGAAGCTGAAGTTGACTACACACATAAGAAACAAAGTGGTGGTGCAGGTCAGTTCGCACGGATAAAATTGATTTTCCGCCCTTCCGAAGATGGTTTTGAATTTAGCAGCAAGGTTGTTGGCGGTTCAGTGCCACGTGAATATATTCCGGGCGTTGAAAAAGGATTGCAACATTCTATGGGGTCTGGCTGTGTTGCTGGCTTTCCAGTGATTAATGTTGCGGTAGAATTGATAGATGGCGCGTATCACGATGTTGATTCGTCGGTGATGGCATTTGAAATTGCCGCCCGTGCCGCCTTTAATGAGGGGATGCGTAAAGCCAGCCCCAAATTATTAGAGCCAGTTATGAAGGTCGAAGTAGTAACACCCGAAGAATATATGGGTGATATTATTGGCGACCTAAATAGTCGGCGTGGTCAGGTTTCTAGCATGGAACAGCGCGGTATCGCCCGTGTTGTCAGTGCGATGGTGCCGCTTGCAACCATGTTCGGCTATGTCAATAATTTGCGGTCTTTCTCACAAGGAAGAGCGCAATATTCGATGGTTTTTGACCATTATGAACCTGTGCCACAAGCCGTTGCCGACGAAGTTCGTGCAAAACTTGCGGGGTAGTCATTTAAATGTTTAACTTTTCCTTAATGAGTAGGGGTACTTGCAATGTCTAAAGAGAAATTTGAACGTAACAAGCCGCATTGTAACATTGGTACGGTTGGTCACGTTGATCATGGTAAAACAACGCTTACAGCAGCGATTACGAAAGTATTGGCTGAATCTGGTGGCGCGACTTTTATGGATTATGCTAATATTGATAAAGCACCAGAAGAAAAAGCACGCGGTATTACGATTAATACATCGCATGTGGAATATCAAACTGACGCACGCCATTACGCGCATGTGGATTGTCCGGGTCACGCCGATTATGTGAAAAACATGATTACAGGTGCGGCACAAATGGATGGCGCGATTTTGGTGGTGAATGCTGCTGATGGGCCAATGCCACAAACGCGTGAACATATTGTATTGGCGCGTCAAGTGGGTGTGCCTGCGATTGTTGTGTTTTTGAATAAAGTCGACCAAGTTGACGACCCAGAATTGTTGGAATTGGTTGAATTAGAAGTGCGCGAATTGCTTTCTAGTTATAACTTCCCGGGTGATGATATTCCTGTGGTTTCAGGTTCTGCTTTGGCAGCACTTGAAGGCCGTGATGACGCGATTGGCAAAGACAAAATTATCGAGCTTATGAAAGCCGTTGATGATTATATTCCTCAGCCTAAGCGTGAAAAAGATAAGCCATTCTTGATGCCAATTGAAGATGTGTTCACCATTTCTGGTCGTGGCACAGTTGTAACAGGCAGAATTGAACGCGGTATCTTAAAAGTAGGCGAAGAAATTGAAATTGTTGGTATTAAAGATACCAGCAAAACAATTTGCACGGGCGTTGAAATGTTCCGTAAATTACTGGATCAAGGTGAAGCAGGCGATAATGTTGGTGCATTATTGCGTGGTGTTGACCGCGAATCAGTTGAGCGCGGACAAGTTTTGGCAAAACCCGGTAGCATCACACCACATACCAAATTTGAATGTGAAGCCTATATTCTTAGCAAAGATGAAGGCGGGCGGCATACGCCATTCTTCAGCAATTACCGTCCACAATTTTACTTCCGCACAACGGATGTAACAGGTTCGGTTGAATTGCCATCTGGCACCGAAATGGTGATGCCGGGTGATAATGTTAAAATGACTGCTGAACTGATTGCACCGATTGCGATGGATGAAGGCTTACGCTTTGCGATTCGCGAAGGTGGCCGCACCGTTGGTGCTGGTGTTGTTACCAAGATTGTAAGTTAAGAAAATGGATAGTCAAAATATTCGTATACGTTTGAAGGCATTTGACCACCGCGTGTTGGATCAATCAACTGCCGAAATTGTGAATACAGCAAAGCGGACGGGGGCGCAAATTCGCGGTCCCATCCCTTTGCCGACTCGGATTGAGAAATTTACTGTCTTGCGTTCACCGCATATCGATAAGAAAAGCCGTGAACAATTTGAAGTAAGAACTCATAAGCGTTTGCTAGATATTATTGACCCCAACCCTCAAACAGTTGATGCGCTGATGAAGCTTGATTTGGCTTCTGGCGTTGAAGTTGATATTAAAATTTAGGATTATATGATGCGAACTGGGCTTATTGCGAAGAAAATTGGGATGACTCACTGCTATAATGATGCAGGCGAGCATGTGCCAGTTACTGTGCTGAAATTGGACTCACTGCAAGTGGTTGATAGACGCCAAACTGATAAGCATGGCTATGATGCTGTGGTGTTGGGTGCGGGCGGAAAGAAAGCCAAGCATGTCAAAAAACCACAAGCAGGTCACTATAAGAAAAATAATGTCTTGCCAAAGCAAAAAGTGGTGGAATTTCGCGTTAGCAACGATAATTTACTGAATATTGGTGATGAAGTGCTGGCTGACCATTTTATCAATGGGCAATATATAGATGTTACCTCATACTCAATCGGTAAAGGTTTTGCTGGTGCCATGAAGCGGCATAATTTTAGCGGTTTGCGTGCCACGCATGGCGTATCGATTTCGCATCGGTCGCATGGTTCAACGGGGCATTGTCAAGAACCGGGTAAAGTATTTAAGGGCAAGAAAATGGCAGGCCATATGGGCAATCGCCGTGTGAGTGTCCAAAATTTACAAGTATTCCGTGCCGATAGTGATAATGGTTTAATTCTTGTGCGTGGCGGTGTGCCGGGTGCAAAAAATAGCTGGGTTCTCATCAATGACGCGGTCAAGAAAGCCTTGCCTGCTGATGTTATATTCCCTGCATCAGTGCGTAAAGCCAGTGATATTGTGGCTGTGGCTGACGAAGAGCCAAAGATACCAGTAGTGGAAACAGCAGCGGCAGAAAATCCAACAACAGATAATAATGTATCAGAAACTACAACTGTGGCAACTGATAATCAACAAGCTGATAGTAAAGAGTAAGCAACCATGAAGATGAAAATGCTCACATTAGATAATACAGCGGCGGGTGAAATCACCCTTAATGATGCTGTGTTTAAAATTGATGTGCGTCCTGATATTATGGCGCGGGTGGTAAATTGGCAGTTGGCAAAACGGCGCAGTGGCACCCATAAAGTAAAAGAACGCGGTGAAGTTAACGGTTCTACCCGTAAAGTTGTCCGTCAAAAAGGTTCGGGCGGTGCGCGCCATAGCACGCGTAAAGTGTCTCTATTTCGTGGTGGCGGTGTTACTTTTGGACCTAAACCGCGTGACCATGGCTATGATTTACCGAAGAAAGTAAGAGCATTGGCTTTGCGAAGTGCGCTTTCTATGAAACTTGCCGATGGTGCTTTGATGATTATTGATAATGAAAAACTATCATCGCCAAAAACAGCAGACTTAAAGAAGAAACTGCAGGAATTAAAGATTAATGATGCGTTGATTCTGAGTGGCGTCGATATAGATAATAATTTTTCAAAAGCACTGAATAATATTCCCCTGATTGATGGGTTATGCTATCAAGGTGCAAATGTTTATGATATTTTACGCCGTAAAAAATTGGTGCTCACCAAAGAAGCGGTTGAATTACTAGAAGCGAGATTGGCATGAGTTGGAAATATTACCGTAAAAATCTGCGTGCCATTAGCAGTGAACGCGCCCATGCATTGGTGCATTCGCCATTGGTTACCGAAAAATCAACATTCGGTGCTGAACGCAATGAATATAGTTTCAAAGTGGCAATGGATGCCCATAAAGCCGAAATAAAACAGGCGATTGAAAAAGTTTTTGACGTAAAAGTTGAGTCAGTCAATACCAATATCACCAAAGGCAAAACCAAGCGTTTTCGGGGTGTTATGGGTAAAAGGAAGAGTTTCAAAAAGGCGATTGTTCGTCTGGCTGATGGCGATTCTATTGATTTTGGCACGCATGTATAGGTGAGATGAATAATGGCATTGAAGCTTTATAAACCCACAACACCCGGTCAGCGCGGTTTGGTGCAAACTGAACGTTCTGAACTTCATAAGGGTGGTCCTGTTAAATCACTTAGCTTTGGCTTAAGCGGTTCTGGCGGACGCAATAATTTAGGTCGCATCACCTCGCGCAGGCGTGGCGGTGGGCATAAGCGTAAATATCGTATCATTGATTTCAAACGTCAAAAATTCGATATGGTTGCAACCGTAGAAAGGCTAGAATACGACCCTAACCGTTCGGCTTTTATTGCCTTGCTGAAATATGAAGATGGTGAATTAACCTATATCATTGCCCCGCAAAAATTAAAGGCAGGCGATAAGGTGCTTTCAAGTCAAAGCAATATCGATGTGCAACCCGGCAACACCATGCCGCTTAATTATGTGCCGATTGGTTCTATCATTCATAATATTGAGATGAAACCGGGCAAGGGCGCGCAAATGATTCGGGCGGCGGGCAGTTATGCTCAGCTTGTTGGGCGCGACCAAGGCTATGCACAATTAAAATTGATGAGTGGTGAATTACGCGTGGTGCGTGGTGAATGTATGGCATCGATTGGTGCGGTATCGAATCAGGATAATAAAAATATCAAACTTGGTAAAGCGGGACGCAATCGCTGGTTAGGCAGACGGCCTTCCGTGCGCGGTGTGGCGATGAACCCGATTGACCATCCGCATGGCGGTGGTGAGGGACGCACATCAGGTGGGCGTCATCCTGTTACACCGTGGGGTGTGCCAACCAAAGGTAAAAAAACACGTTCTAACAAAGCGACTGATAAATATATCATTCGCCGTCGGCAGAATAAGAAACGCTAGGAGTATTTAATGGCGCGTTCAGTATGGAAAGGTCCGTTTGTTGATGGGTATCTTCTCAAGAAAACCGAGAAGGTGCGCGATTCGGGGCGTAAAGATGTGATTAAAACTTGGTCACGGCGTTCTACCATTTTGCCACAATTTGTTGGCTTCACCTATGCGGTGCATAATGGTAAGAAATTTGTGCCAGTTTTTGTGACGGAAGATATGATTGGTCATAAATTTGGTGAATTTTCACCAACCCGCACCTATTATGGGCATGGGGTTGATAAGAAGAAGGTCAAAAAATAATTATGAATAAGTTGGCAGAAAATGAAGCGCTTGCAACAGGTAAATTTTTACGGGTATCTCCGCAAAAATTAAATTTGGTTGCAGGGTTAATTCGTGGCAAAAATGTTGCGCGCGCCTTGAATGATTTGCAATTTAGCAAACGGCGCATCGCTATTGATGTTAGAAAAATTTTGCAAGCTGGCATTGCCAATGCCGAAAATAATCATCAGCTTGATATTGATCGGTTGGTGGTAAAAGAAGCATGGGTTGGCAAACAAATTATCATGAAACGTTTTCGTGCGCGGGCGCGTGGACGCGGTGCAAGAATTGTAAAACCTTTCTCGCGCATCACGATTATTTTACGTGAAGATAAAGAGCAGGAGTAGGCAATATGGGACAAAAAGTTAACCCAATTGGTTTGAGATTAGGCATTAATCGCACATGGGATTCACGTTGGTATGCTGATAGAGCATCTTATGGTGAGTTATTGCATAATGATTTGAAGTTACGCAACTATATCATGAAAAACCTTACTGGCGCAGGTGTCTCGCGGGTGTTGATTGAACGCCCTGCCAAAAAGGCACGCGTTACAATTTATACCGCACGTCCCGGCGTGATTATCGGTAAAAAAGGTGGCGATATTGAAAAATTACGGCAAAAACTCACCAATTTGATTGATGAGGAAGTGTCGCTGAATGTGAATGAAATTAAAAAACCAGATTTAGATGCGGTATTTGTGGCGCAGAATATTGCCCAACAATTAGAACGCCGTGTTGCCTTTCGCCGTGTGATGAAACGGGCGGTGCAAAACACCTTACGCATGGGTGCGCTTGGCATTCGTATCAATTGCGGTGGCCGTTTAGGCGGTGCTGAAATTGCGCGGGTAGAATGGTATCGCGAAGGGCAAGTGCCTTTGCATACGCTACGTGCCGATATTGATTATGGCACAGCATCAGCGCATACCACTTATGGTATTTGCGGTGTGAAAGTGTGGATTTTCAAAGGCGAGATTATGGCGCATGACCCGATGGGGCACGATAAAATGATTAATGATAATTTCACGATAAGACAATAATTTAGGAATAAACAATGTTAAGTCCGAAAAGAACAAAATACCGCAAAGCCCATAAGGGACGCATTAAAGGCATTACCACTGGTGGTGCAACCCTTGCCTTTGGGCAATTTGGCTTAAAAGCGCAGCAACCTGAACGGATTACTGCCCGCCAGATTGAAGCGGCACGTCGTGCGATTGTGCGCCATGTGAAGCGGCAAGGTAATATCTGGATTCGGATTTTCCCTGATGTGCCTGTCTCTGGCAAGCCCGCTGAAGTGCGGATGGGTAAAGGTAAAGGCTCACCTGAATTTTGGGTGGCACGGGTAAAGCCCGGTAGAATTATGTTCGAAATGGATGGCGTAACAGAAATAATGGCGCGTCGTGCAATGGAATTAGCGGCAGCAAAACTGCCAATTAAAACAAAATTTGTTAGCCGCATTGATAAAGGTTAAGGTTGGATTATTGTCATGAAAATAAGTGAGATTAGACAGAAAACTGGGTCAGAATTGCAAGATGAACTTGTAACTCTACGGCGCGAACAAATGAATTTGCGGTTTCGTCAAGTGGCGGGGCAGTTAACGAATACTGGTAGGATGCGGGTTGTTAAGCGAGATATTGCTAAAATCAAAACTACCATGACTGAACATAGATTGAAAGGCAAATAGGGGAAACACTATGCCAAAACGTATATTACAAGGAAACGTGGTTTCAGATAAGGGTATGAAAACCGTTATTGTGCAGGTTGAACGTCGCTTACGGCATCCGCTTTACAAAAAATTTATCAAGAAATCTAAAAAATTTATGGCACATGATGAAGATGGTCGCGCCAAAATAGGTGATGTGGTGAATATTCAAGAATGTCGCCCTCTTTCCAAACGCAAATGTTGGGAATTATTAGATATTGTACGGGTGGCGCGTGGTTCTATTGCTGGCGATGCTGATGGCAATATTGCAACAAATGTTGACAATAATGTCGCCAATAATGTCGAAGGGCAAACATCATGATACAAATGCAAACAAGAATGAATGTTGCCGATAATTCTGGCGCACGTACTGTGCAATGTATCAAAGTGCTTGGTGGCTCTAAACGGCGCACTGCTGGTGTTGGCGATGTGGTTGTGGTATCGGTGAAACAAGCGATTCCACGTGGCCGCGTGAAAAAAGGTGATGTGCATCGGGCTGTGATTGTTCGCACGGCACATTCTGTTCGCCGTCCTGATGGTTCGGCGATTCGCTTCGATGATAATGCGGCAGTGCTTATCAACAAGCAAGGTGAACCAATTGGCACACGGATTTTTGGTCCAGTTGTGCGTGAATTACGGCAAAAACGCTATATGAAAATTGTCTCATTAGCACCAGAAGTTTTGTAGGAAAAGAAAATGGCTGCGAAAATTAAAAAAGGCGATAAGGTGATTGTGCTTGCTGGCAAAGACAAAGGCAAGACGGGTGAAATTACCGAAATGCTCATCAAGCAACAAAAGGTTTTGGTGCGCGGATTGAATATGGTGAAACGCCATACCAAGCCATCACGCACGAATGAGGGCGGTATTGTTGCCAAAGAAATGCCTCTTCATATTTCCAATGTGGCGTTGGTTGACCCCAAAACAGGTGGCGCAACTCGTGTTGGTTTTACAACTAATGATAAAGGCAAGAAAGTGCGCGTTACCAAACGTAGCGGCGCATTGATTGTTTGATTGAAAGAATAAAGACAATGGCTGAAAAATATATTCCACGTTTGCAAAAATTGTATGAGGATAAAGTCCGTCAGCAATTAATCGAGCAATTCGAGTATAAAAACGCACTACAAGCTGCGCGTTTGGAAAAAATTGTGATTAATATTGGCGTGGGTGAAGCGGTAGCAGACCGCAAACATATAGAAGGTGCGTTGGCTGATTTAACGCTGATTAGCGGGCAAAAACCAATCACCACCCGTGCCAAAAAATCAATCGCTACTTTTAAGTTGCGTGAAAATATGGTGATTGGCACAAAAGTAACATTGCGCCGCAAAAGAATGTATGAATTTTTGGATAGGCTGGTGAATACGGCACTACCACGTGTGCGCGATTTTCGCGGTTTAAGCACAAAAAGTTTTGATGGGCGTGGCAATTACGCCTTTGGTTTGAAAGAACAGCTGGTATTTACCGAAATCAATTATGATAAGATAGATAAGGTGCGCGGCATGGATATTGTGATTTGCACCACAGCTAATAATAATGATGAAGCAATGGCATTACTGCGCGGCTTTAATCTGCCGATTGTGAATTAAAAGGAGCAATTTTAATATGGCAAAAATAAGTGCTATTTTAAGGAATAAAGAAGTTGCGAAACGCGTTGCGTCTGCAAAAGATAAGCGTGCGCGCCTAAAAGCAATTATTCAAGATAAATCAAAACCCGCAAATGAACGTTTTGAGGCACAGTTAAGATTAGCTGAATTGCCCCGTAAAACATCAAAAGTGCGGTTACGGAATCGGTGTGAAGTAACAGGCAGACCGCGCGGTTATTATCGTAAATTTAGAATGTCGCGCATCGCGTTACGTGAATTGGCTTCGGCTGGTTTAGTACCGGGCGTTACGAAATCTAGTTGGTAAGGAATTAAAAAATGGCGATGACAGATCCTCTGGGTGATATGTTCACCCGTATCAGAAATGGGCTAATGGCAGAAAAAGATAATGTGCGTGTGCCCTATTCTAAATTACGTACCAATGTGCTGAATATTCTTCAAAGCGAAGGCTATATTCGTGGCTATAATCAGATTGATATTCGTGACGGGATAAAAGAAATTATTGTTGAGTTGAAATATTACGAAGGCAAGCCAGTGATTCGTGAAATTTGGCGGGTATCAAAACCCGGCAGACGTGTCTATTCTGGCATTAAAGGTTTAGGCCGCGTCTATAATGGTTTGGGCGTATCAATTCTTTCAACATCTAAAGGCATCATGGCCGACCATGAAGCGCGCCAACAAAATTTAGGTGGTGAAGTTTTATGTCAAATATTTTAAGACAAGGACAAGGTTAATATTATGTCACGTATTGGAAAAACGCCAGTTACCATTCCGCAAAATGTTGAAATTACATTGAGCCCGACCATGATTGTGGTCAAGGGTAAGCTAGGCACGCGGCAGATTGCAGCCAATCCTTTGGTAGATGTCAATAAAACTGATGAGGGCATTCAAGTAACGCCCAAATCAATGGCAAAGAAAAACCGCATGATGTGGGGCACGATGCAACGCAATATCAGCAATGCCGTTATTGGTGTTACCGAAGGTTTCAGCAAGAAACTTGAGATTGAAGGTGTTGGTTATCGCGCGATGATGAAAGGCACTGATGTTCAGTTGGCATTAGGCTTCAGCCATGATGTGATTTACAAAGTGCCATCTGATATTAAAGTTGAGGTTGAAGGTGACCGTAATAATGTGATTACTATTTCGGGCATTGATAGTCAACGTGTTGGACAAATTGCCAGTGAAATTCGTGGTTACCGTCCGCCTGAACCCTATAAAGGTAAAGGTGTGCGCTATCAGGGCGAGTATATCTTGCGTAAAGAAGGTAAGAAGAAATAGGTGATATTATGTTAACGACCAGAGAATTATTTAAGCGACGTCAAACCAGAACGCGCTACCAGATAAAGCAAAGACGCAAGCGTGATTTACCACGTTTAAGTGTGTTTCGCTCTAACAAACATATCTATGCCCAAATTATCAATGATGATGAGAGCAAGACATTGGTGTGTGCCTCATCGATTGAAAAAGAGATGAAACTATCGGGCAAGGCGCTTGATAAGGCTTTCACCATTGGTGAGCATATTGGCAAACGTGCGTTAGATGCTGGCATTAAAGAAATCATATTCGATAGGGGCGGTTGCATGTATCATGGACGCGTGAAAGCCCTTGCCGAAGGGGCGCGTAAGTCCGGATTAAAATTTTAAAGAGGATAGAATATGGCGCGTGAAGCAGCAGGACAACAAGATAGCAATATCATAGAAAAATTAGTCGCGATTAACCGCGTGGCTAAAGTGGTGAAAGGCGGACGTAGGTTCGGTTTTGCGGCACTGGTCGTGGTAGGCGATGGGCAAGGCAAAGCAGGCTTTGGTTCAGGCAAAGCGCGTGAAGTGCCAGAAGCGATTCGCAAAGCATCGGAACAGGCGCATAAAAATATGCGCTATGTGCCACTTCGCGAAGGGCGCACCTTGCACCATGATATGAAGGGCAAGTTTGGCATGGGCATCATCATGATGCGCGCAGCCCCTCCCGGCACTGGCATTATTGCTGGCGGACCAATTCGTGCGGTATTTGAAGCATTAGGCGTCTCCGATGTGGTGGCAAAATCTATGGGTTCTTCCAACCCTTATAATATGATTAAAGCCGCTTTTAAGGGCTTATATGAATCTGATTCACCACGACAAGTGGCAATGAGACGTGGTAAAAAAGTCAGCGAAGTTTTACGTCGTGAACAGGGTTCTGAGATTGGTCAAGAAACTACTCCAGAAACCGCTGAAACTGAAGCAAAAGCTGATGCCATTAAAACTGATGTTAAGGCAGAAACCACAAAAGATGAGGCTCAATAATGGCTAAAAAATTACGTGTTACCCAAATTGGCAGTCCTATCAGGCGTCCGAAATCACAACGCGACACCCTCATCGGATTGGGCTTAAATAAAATGAATCGCACGCGTGAATTAGAAGATACACCATCAATTCGCGGTATGGTTAGAAAAGTAAATCACTTGATTAAAGTGGAAGAGGTATCCTAAAATGGAATTAAATGAAATTCGTGATAATAAGGGCGCGCGCCCTGCGGCAATGCGAATTGGACGTGGGATTGGCTCTGGCAAAGGCAAAACTGGCGGACGCGGTGTTAAGGGGCAAAAATCCCGTTCGGGCGTTTCTATTAAAGGTTTTGAAGGTGGGCAAATGCCTATCTATCAACGTTTGCCGAAACGTGGTTTTACCATGCGTTCCCCGAAAAAATGGGTGATTATCAATCTGGGTAGAATCCAGCAAGCGGCTGATGATGGCAGAATTGATTTGAATAACCCTATCACGCGGAAAGAGTTGCAATTATCAGGCTTGGTCAGTGGCAGGGAAGGCAATTTGCGCTTGCTTGGCAAAGGCATTTTAACCTCAAAATTGAATATCACTGTAAGTTTTGCATCAAAATCAGCGATTGCGATGGTAGAAAAATTAGGTGGCTCGGTAACGATTATCGATACATCACCAGCTGCTACCATCACCAAAGAAGAAATTGCCGCACAACTGAAAAGCAAATTACAGAACGTGGTATCTAAAATAGCAAAACCGCAAAGTAAGTCATCGACAAAGGTAACAACTGCCAAAACAGATATTAAGGCAGATGCCAAAACAGATGCCAAAACAGATGCCAAAACAGATGAGAAGCCAGTCGCACAAGAGGTTGTAAAACCAGCGGTCGCTAAACCTGCGGCAGTGAAACCAACAGCCGCTAAAACAGCAACTCCTAAAAAAGAGACGGTTAAAAAACCATCAGTAAAAAAAGAAACAGCAAAAAAAACAACAACCAAAAAAACAACAGATAGATAAGGCTTAAAATATGGCATCGGCGTCAGAACAACTCGCACAAAACTTTAACTTCGGCGCATTTGGCAAAGCAACCGAATTAAGAAAGCGATTATTATTCACATTAGGCGCGCTGATTATCTATCGGCTTGGCACTTATATCCCACTACCGGGCATCAATTCAGTCGCTTTGCAAGAAATCTTCGCCGCCCAACAGCAAGGCATTTTAGGCATGTTCAACATGCTTTCAGGTGGCGCATTGGGGCGGATGACAATTTTCGCACTCAATATTATCCCTTATATCTCGGCATCTATCATCATGCAATTAATGACTGCCGTTGTGCCGACATTAGAGCAATGGAAAAAAGAGGGCGAATCTGGTAGAAAAAAAATCAATCAATTTACCCGCTATGGCACAGTAATATTGGCAACCGTGCAAGGCTATGGCATTGCCGTTGGGCTTGAGGGCGCGGGCAATGTGGTTTCTGACCCCGGGTTATTCTTCAGATTATCAACCGTAATTACCATTGTTGGTGGCACGATATTTTTGATGTGGCTAGGCGAGCAAATCACGCAACGCGGTGTTGGTAACGGCATTTCACTGATTATCTTTTCTGGTATTGTAGCGAATTTACCCATATCACTTGCAGGCACTTTAGAATTAGGGCGCACAGGTGTGCTTTCTACGGTTGTGATTTTATTGTTACTTATCATGATTGTTGCCGTGATTGCCTTTATCGTTTTTATAGAGCGCGCCCAAAGACGCGTGCCGATACAATATCCGAAACGACAAAGAGGCAATAAAATGTTTGGTGGTGAATCATCACATATGCCGTTAAAACTCAACACCAGTGGTGTGATACCACCGATTTTTGCAAGCTCTCTCTTACTATTGCCGCTTACCATCACCAATTTCAACAGCGGTGGTGTCGAATCAGGCTGGTTGGCAGTAGTCAATTCATATTTGGGACGCGGACAGCCCGTATTTTTGCTGATTTACGCTGCCCTCATCATTTTCTTTGCTTTTTTCTATACAGCTTTGGTGTTTAACCCCGAAGAAACTGCCGAAAATCTACGCAAAAATGGTGGCATTGTGCCGGGAATTCGTCCGGGCGCCAATACCGCAGGCTATTTGGATAGGCTTCTCACCCGTTTGACGACAGTCGGCGCGATATACCTCACTTTTGTTTGTTTATTGCCAGAATGGCTGGTGGCGCGTTATTCAGTGCCATTTTATTTTGGTGGCACATCATTGCTGATTGTGGTAACGGTAACGATGGATACGGTGGTGCAGATTCAAAGTCATTTGATTTCGCATCAATATGAAAATCTAATGCGTAAATCTGGCTTAATCAAAGGCAAGAAAAAGCGATAAGAGTGAGGGCGAGTGATGAGTGTTAATTTAATTTTATTAGGTCCACCGGGCGTTGGCAAAGGCACGCAAGCGCAAATTTTAGAAAAAAAATATGGTTTGGTGCAACTTTCTACAGGTGATATGCTTCGTGCAGAAGTCAAAAGTGGCTCTGAACTTGGCAAGCAAGCTGATGAGATTATGCAATCGGGGCAATTAATGCCTGATACAGTGATGTTAGACATTATCGGTGCAAGGCTGCAACAGCCCGATTGCCAGCAAGGCTTTATTTTAGATGGCTTTCCACGCACCGTGCCACAAGCCGAAGGGCTTGATAAAATGCTTGCAACCATGCAGAAAAAATTAAACTCAGTGATTGAGATGCAGGTTGATGATGAGGTATTGGTAAAACGTATCGCCGGACGTTTTAACTGTAAAAATTGTGGCACAGTCTATAATGATTTTTTCCGTTTGCCAAAAGAGATAGGCAAATGTGATATTTGCAATCATCAAGAATTTACACACCGTCCTGATGATAATGAAGAAACCGTTAAAGATAGGCTAGATGTTTTTCATCAGCAAACCGCACCGCTGATTCCTTATTATCAACAAACAGGCATTTTACAAGCGATTGACGGCATGGCAGAGATTAATGATGTTACTGGTGCGCTCGATGCGTTGGTGAAAAAACATCAGTAATGAGCGTATTAAGTGATGCTTCCATTAAATGTTTCGTTACAGCGACTGCCACATGGTGCTGATATACCAACCCCTACACAAGCCAGCAATGGCGCGGCGGGCATTGATTTAGCGGCCGCTATTACTGATAGCATCACATTATCGCCCAGCGATTATCAACTGATTCCCACTGGTTTTGCGATTGCTTTACCCCAAAATTGCGAAGCGCAAATTCGTCCGCGTTCGGGTTTGGCACTCAAATATGGGGTAACGGTGCTGAATAGCCCCGGCACAATTGATGCCGATTATCGCGGTGAGATTAAAGTTTTGCTCATCAATCATGGCAAACAAGATTTCACCATCACGCCGCAGATGCGAATTGCTCAGATGGTGATTGCCCGTTATGAAGCGATTAAGTTTGAATTATGCGCTGAATTGCCAGAGACAAATCGAGGTGAGAAAGGATTCGGGTCGACTGGTTAGTCCGCATTCAATAATTCATCAAACTTGCCTTGCGACTCAAGCGTCAGCATCTCATCACAACCGCCAATATGTTTATCATTCACAAAAATTTGAGGCACCGTGCGCTCCCCATTGGCACGTTTTAGCATGGTATGATAATGCGCTTCGTCATCCCAAATATTATATTCCTGATAAGCAATTTGCTTCTTATCCAAGAACTTCTTCGCGCGAAAACAATAACCGCAGCCATCACGCATATAAATTTCAATCTTATTCATATCATCACCTCAAAAAAAACTAACATACAATAATCTGTAGAATTATGAAAGTTTATTTGCTTTTTGACACAGACTTGCTTAAATTAGCATCTGCATATAACATCGGAGTGTGGCTTAGTCTGGTAGAGCGTTCGGCTGGGGGCCGAGAGACCGCAGGTTCAAATCCTGCCACTCCGACCATTGCATTACAATATTGTGAAATGCCCATCTTCATGTTTAACCCCCAGATACTCATATAGACTGGCTTCACTATAATCACCGCGCCCAAAATCATTGATGGCAAAGTAATCGGCAAAAATCGGCAATGCTTCTAAATCAGCCCGCAAAATTTTATGGGTACGAAACACCCGTTGAAACAGAAAATCCATCACCGCGCTATTCAGCAAAAATGTCAGTTGCTTGGCAGTGATGCCTGCATCATTATTCAATATCAGCATATTGGCACTGTTGAGAAAATAGCGTTGCTGGTCATCATAGGCGCAAATAAGATGCTGATTGATGAAGCGATAGGCAATTTTTTCGGAGGCATGATAGAGCTCAAGTGGCGCCGTCTGCTGATAATGCGAAAAATCCGCAGGCACAAAATGGGTGGGTGGTTGAAAGCAATTTTTACCAATATCCGTGCCTTTATAGAGTGGCACATAACCCGTTTGCATCTGTTGCGTGATGAATCTTTTATTATCGCCCGTTACAATGCCCAACGCCCAACACGCTCGTTTTTTCAATGTGATATGGGGTTGTTTGTAGAGATGCGTGATAAGCGCGGCATCGTGATTTGACGCATAGAAATTATAAATCAATGATGGGTTCGCGCAAAAATCTTGCTGCTTGCGTTGATAATTTTTGTCATTAAAATAACATTTTATGCGATTTTTCTTTGTTGTTTTTTTACGTAAAATAATCACTTGGGCGCGGGTTTGCAATTTAGGGAATGGCTTTTGATAATCAATCAGATGCGTGATAGTGGTGCCAAGCAAGCGCGCCCGCACCAATTGATAGCTGGCAATATTGAAAAACGCTTCGGGCAATAAGAGTGCAAGCCTGCCATCAGGCGTGAGCGCATTCAAGCAAGCAAGCGCAAACATAGCCGATGAATCCAGTTTCTGCTTACGAGGTGCGTCTTCCTTTCCTCCCATTTTAAAACCCCAAGGCGGATTAGTGGCGATAATATCATATTTTTGCCCTGTCGAATTTTCAGTGGCATTTGCCAAAAAATCAGCAGTCATAATTTTATCGCTTTCATAGCCGCTATGGGCGTAAAGCCGTGCGCGGGCGATGCTGATAGCGGTGGCATCAATATCAAAACCATAAATATTCTGTGGCGCAATGCCTTGTTGCAACGCCTTGATGATAAAATTACCACTGCCACAACAGGGGTCGCAAAATATTTTATCGCTGATATTTTCCGCCCCCTCGCAAGCAAGCGTTAACATATCACGAGCAATGTTAGGCGGGGTGTAAAAAACTCCCTTGCTATTTTTATGCGATGCGCCCAGCCTGTTTTCGTAATCATCTGATAATTTATCGGCATTATCTTTATCAGCATTATGATATATGTTGCTAATATGTGGCGCGATATGCTGGCACAATATATCATGGTAAGTGGTATCGGCATGTGATTTATTGGCGCGGCTCTTCAGCCTATCATGCCCGATATGGCGGTGCTTAAATTGCTGATAGCTATCTGTGCAAATATGGCGGTATTGATTGGCGGGCTTTAAATGCCCTGCTTTCACCCAATTTTTGATAGTGGCATGTGAGATATTAAGGTCGTCCGCAATAAAGTCAAAACTGATTGATGGGTGTAAATGCGCTTTCATGGGGTAAGTGTAATGGATTATGTTAGGTATATCAAGAGACACGCACCATCGACAGTGTTGAAATACAGCGGGGGGATTATCAAGGCTTGCACCATCTTCAGTGTTAAACACAGCGGTGGGGGGTATGGGGGGCGTCATCGCGTGGCAATGGGCTTGCCCTCATTGTCAAAGCGTATGTCGCAAAGCCCCCCATATAATAAAGCCCATTTTTATAATGCAATCTTACGCGTTTTCTTGTAACATCGCGCTGATGCCTCACATGACATATTTCGTATGGGCATATTTCGTATGGATAGGTGGCCGAGTGGCTGAAGGCGCACGCTTGGAAAGCGTGTAAAGGTTTATCCCTTTCGCGGGTTCGAATCCCGCCCTATCCGATTTTTTATTCGCTAGAATTGTGGTGAGACACGCACCGCCCTCGTATTGAGTAACCGAGACCTCACTCCTCCACTAGTACTTGGCACAGCGGGGGGTTGTTAAGGGGGGTGCTGGCAAGAGGCGTCTGCTTGGCAAATTGTCCTACGGACAAAAATTTGACAAGCGCGCATCGAGAAGCCAGCCCGCACCCCCCTTAAATATAAAATGAATTTCGCACCCCCCTTGATATTATACAAGTCAGAATAGGCAATCCGCATCGACCAAAGGTTTGAAAATATATTTTCAACCCCTGCGAAGGCAGGGGCTCGCTCGATTGCCCCCCATATATTAATGTGATAGGCAGGCACGGTTTTAGCATCATAATCTTAAAATGAGGCAATTTGTTCGTTAATACATTGCACCAGAATATTAAAACTATCAGATTTATTAGTGCCATCTAAACTTAAATATGGCGCAATATGTCTACTACTTGAAACAGATTGGTATCTTTTATGTGTGATGTTTTGTAATTCTTGTTTTGCATTTGCTAATTGGTCGGGTTCCCGATATTTCCTGTTATTTTGCATTGCTGATAATTTTGATATACCCATCCCTGTTTCAACAGCTTTTAAATCACCCAGATAGAAACTTTCTAATTCATGGCAGGCAATACGTATTTTTATGTTTTTGCCCTTGATAGAAAAAATTTTATTAAGCATCTCTTGTTTTAATTTTTTACAATCTGCGCTATCTTTATCGCGTAAAATAATAAACCGTGCATTATTATTACAATAATTTTTCACTCTATTAGCAAAATTTTTATCTAAATCTCCTTTTCCTTCAAAAACAATATAATTAAATTGTATATTATTATGCGGTAATCTTTCTCTGACGTTTTGTAGCATAATTTTGGCAGATGGCTCTTCCAATAAAAATACTAATTCTTTTTCTTGATTCATTCTGGGTCGACCCCAGTAAAAAAACCTTCTTTCCATAATGCGCCCATTTTACTGCCGTCATTCATATAGACTTTCAGTTGCCTATCATCTCTCGCTCTTTTAATAGAGGTATAGCCATTTTCTTTTATCAGCATAAACACTTCTTCTAATTCTATGGCATTAAGAAAATCAGGGGAATGGGTGGATACAAAAACCTGCCCGCCACGCAAAGCATAAGCACGAAATTCTTCTGCTAATTCACCAAGCAAACTTTGATAAAGTTGATTTTCAGGTTCTTCCACACATAATAATGGGTGTGGTTTGGGGTCATATAATAATATTAAATAAGCGAGCATTTTTATGGTGCCATCTGAAACATATTTTACCAAAAAAGGTTCATCAAACGCTTTATCTTGTATTTTTAACAACATTTCTCCTGTTTCAGTAAGGTATGTTTTTACATCGGTAATGCCCGGGATTCGATGTTTTAATTTTTCAATAATAGTCTGTACAATTTGTGGGTGATTGTTATGCAAATAATCAATCACTGATGATAGATTCTCGCCTTCGCGTGATAAATGTTCGGCAAAACCTGCATCCTTTTTATCGCGTGCTTGATTGATATGAATATCAGATAAATGCCAATATTCTATTAAATCACCCAAAGCATTTACAGCTGGAAATTTTTCAAATTGCGCCAACCCTTTAATAGCCAGAATATTATTTGCTTTTAATGTATGGTTTTCTTTTTCTAATTGCTCCTCTTTATCTAAATTATTTAATTCTTCATTGGTAACCGCAAAACCATTGCCGTTTGAAAAATTTAAAAACTCTAAAGGTTGACCTCTTTTACCTCTACGATATTTTAATATCTCTTTAACCACAAAAGCCTGATTATTTGTTTGCCCAATATGCAATATATAGGTAATAAGAGGCGCATGACCTGTCGTGGTTTTTACATCATCAGAACGGAATTGAATTTCAATTTCAATATTTTCATTTTCAGGTGCGTTCCTACTTTTAACCTCATTAAACCCTTTCGCACCCCCTTGCTTTATCAAAGCAGTTTGCACATTAGAATTAAACGCTTCGCTTAAAAATTCAAATATCTTAAAAAGAGTTGTTTTTCCCGTGCCATTCGCACCCACTATCACGCAAAAATTAGGAATGTCTTTTATTTCTACATCACGCAAACTTTTGAAATTTTTAACTTTCAAACTTTCAATTTTCATAAAATCACCTATTCATTTTTATTGAGCTATTGACAAAATTTTTTTCTATCTTATTTTATAACATAGGTGACATAATTATTCATTATAAAATGATAAAGTGCGTGTTGTAAAACTTTACTTGCATTTTCACCACTAACCCCCTATAATAATTCTATCGCCTGAATGATTTTCTAGCGTGGGGCTTCGTATCCTCTTTTCACACAATACGGTTGCATCAACTGTATTGGCGCATTTTCTTAACATTGTAATTTGCGTTAAAGATGCACCCATCTCAGCTTTGGCTGGGAAGCGGTGCTATATGTCCAAGCGTTTCGATGCTAAAAAGTGTCGCGCCGCTTCTTATTGTGTGAGCGGTTACGAATTCCCAGCTACTAGAATCTTTCTAGTAGCTTTTTTATTGATGCCGTAAATTTTTGCATTGATGAAACGCTTACTTGGTTCATAACCGCTCAATAAAAACGGCGCGACTCTTTCACCCCTCATCATCTGTGATGAGGGGTGTTTTTTGTGATGGCGGTGCGTGTTTCAAGATTCGTCAACACTAAAATCGTGCGTGTCGCTTCACATTAATATATGGGGGGCTTTGCGACATACGCTTCGCTGATTTTGGCGGTGCGCCAATCAGCTCGCGATGTTCGGTTTGCCCTTGTTACCAATGGCGGGCAAACCTCACCCATACCCCCCACCGCTGTGTCTCACACTAGCGATGGTCAAGCCTTGATAATCCCCGCTTGTGTTTCATATAAACATCGTGCGTGTCTTGATAATCCCCCGCCTTACCTCATACTCTGGCGGTGCCATGTCGCTTACAAACCAACAAAATCAATTCGGATAATACTTGCATGGTTATTGCTATAAAAAGTAATATCCCTCATATTAAAAAACAGCAAGGCAGTCAACGTGATTATAAGTAAAGAAAAAGATATTGAAGAGTTGTTCATTAGCAAATTGAAAAGCCTTAAATATCAATATAATCAAGACATTATTGATAGAGAAACGCTTGAGAATAATTTTCGTGCAAAATTTGAAGAATTGAATGCGGTTAAACTCACCAATAAGGAATTTGACCGCCTATTAGACGAAATCATCACCCCTGATGTTTTTCAAGCATCACGCATTTTACGTGAAACCAACACTTTCAAGCGTGAAGATGATACGCCACTACATTATACGCTTGTTAATACCAAAGATTGGTGCAAAAACACGTTTGAAATTATCAATCAAATGCGTATCAACACTGATAATAGCCATCAAAGATATGATGTTATTATATTGATTAATGGCATACCAGCCGTGCAGATTGAATTAAAAAGGCATGACATCAACCCACGCACTGCTATGCAACAAATTGTTGAGTATAAAGAAGAACGTGGCAATGGTTATAAAAATACGCTCATGTGCTTTATGCAGATTTTTATTGCCAGCAATGTTAGTAAAACATTTTATTTCACGAACAACGATTCAAAATATTTGCAATTTGATGCAAGAGAACAATTTTTGCCCATTTACCAATTTGCCAGCCATGATAATGATAAAATTGATAATCTCTATCAATTTGCTGAAGAATTTCTTGGCAAATGCAAGCTTGGTGAGATGATAAGCCGCTATATGGTGCTGATTGAAACTGAAAAAAAATTGATGATAATGCGTCCTTATCAAATTTATGCCGTTAAGAATATTATGGAATGCATTAAACAAAAAACGGGCAATGGTTATATTTGGCATACAACGGGCAGTGGCAAAACGCTCACTTCTTTCAAGGCATCTACTTTGCTAAAAAGCAATCCCGATATTGATAAATGCCTCTTTGTTGTTGACCGCAAAGATTTAGACAATCAAACACGCAAAGAATTTAATCGGTTTCAAGAAAATTGTGTTGAACAAAACATCAATACTGAAAGCCTTGTGCAGAAATTACTTTCTGAAGATTACAAAGATAAGGTGATTGTTACCACCATTCAAAAATTAGGCTTGGCATTAACGCATAACCGCCAAAACTTTAAGGAACGCTTGCAACCGATTCAAAACAAACGCATCATATTTATTTTTGATGAATGCCATCGCTCACAATTTGGCAAAAACCATGATGCGATTAAGCAGTTTTTTCCTGAAGCGCAACTATTTGGTTTTACAGGCACACCTATCACCGACATAAATTCTCCCCGCACGCAAATTGCAGGCGAACAAGCATCATTCAAAACCACAAAGGATATTTTTCAGCAAGAACTTCATGCCTATACCATCGCCGATGCGATTGATGATAAAAACGTGCTGCCATTCAATATCGATTATTATCAACCCGAAGGTGATGATATTCCAAAACAAGGTAAGCCGCTTGCCAAAAAAGCCATTGTTAAAGCTATTTTACAAAAACATTTGGCAGGAACATCACAGCGCAAATTTAACGCTTTATTTGCCACTTCATCTATCAATGATGCGATTGAATATTATCAGCTATTTAAGGAAACGCAGGCAGAATACCCCGATTATCAACCGCTTAACATTGCATGTGTTTTTTCGCCACCGCCCAATATCAGTGAAGAAGCCACGCAGATGCAAGAAGATTTGCCACAAGAAAAGCAGGATTATCAAACACAGCCTAACGAAAAAAAGCAAGCATTAGAAGCCATTATTGCCGATTATAATTCAAAATATCAAGAGAATTGCAATATCAATGAATTTGATAAATATTATCAAGATATACAGCAACGCATCAGAGACCAAGAATATTCAAAAGAAGATTTATCGCCAGATAAGAAAATTGATATTACCATTGTGGTTGATATGCTGTTAACAGGCTTTGATTCCAAATATCTTAACACGCTTTATGTTGATAAAAGCCTAAAATATCATGGGTTGGTGCAGGCTTTTTCGCGAACCAATCGGACTCTCAATACCAATAAACCGCATGGCAATATCATTGATTTTCGCGCCCAGCAAAAAGATATTCAAGAAGCCATTGAATTATTTTCGGGCAAACATGCCGACCGTGCCAGTCAAATATGGTTGGTAGAAAAAGCCCCGATTGTGATTGAAAAATTACAAGAAAAAACGCAAAAATTCGAAGCCTTTATGAAAAGCCACAATTTAGAATGCACGCCTTCTGATGTTGTGAATCTCAAAGGTGATGAAGCCCGTATGCGTTTTATCGACCTGTTTAAGGAAATACGGCGCACCAAAACCCAATTAGAGCAATATACCGACCTCACCCCCACACAGCAGGATAATATTGAAAAGCTGTTGCCCGAAGAAACCTTGCGGGGCTTTCAAGGCGTTTATCTTTCAACTGCCGAGACTTTCCGCAAAACAATGCAACACGCGCCAAAAGATTCACCTCTGCAAACACAGCTGGATTTTCAATATGTGCTTTTTGCATCTGATTTCATTGATTATGATTATATTATGAAACTGGTTGCTGATTATATCAATACCCCGCCTGAACAACGCAAAATGACGCGTGAACAGCTTGTTAACATGTTTTATGCCGATTCTAAATTTATCGGCGACCGCGAGATGTTAGAGGCATATATCGATAGTCTATCATCGGGCGAGGCGATGAATGAAGCTGAAATTAAAGCGGGTTTTAATATATTTAAGATGGGCAAGCAAGAAAAATTGATTGCCGAAATTGCTGAAAAATATCAGTTAAATTTGCAAAGCCTGCATGAGTTTATCGCGCATATTGTCTCGCGTAAAGTCTTTGATGATGATGCGCTAAGGGCGTTATTTGACCCTTTAGGGCTTAACTGGAAACAGCGCGCCACCAAAGAATTGGAAATGATTGACGAATTGGGCGTTATTTTACATGAACGCGCCGATGGGCAGAAAATTTCGGGGTTAGATGCCTATGAAAAGCAATGAGCAAAATGATGGTTGAATTTATCAAGGCAGTCTCGATGCAAGTATTTGGTACGGCGGGGGGATTATCAAGGCAAGCACCATCGACAGTGTTACACACAGCAATTTACTCCTCCGCTAGTATGTGGCACAGCGGGGGGTTGTTAAGGCACACTCCTCCGCTAATATTGAGTATGGCGGGGGGATTATCAAGGGGGGTACGCGCAAGGGAAGCGGACGTAAGTCTCGCGACCGAGAAGCGCGTTCGCACCCCCCTTGATACTATAAACCGACTCCGCAAAGCCCCCCATATAATAAAGGGAAACACCAATGACTGACTTTATTCAAAATTATGGCGCGGTGATTGCGTCTATTATATCTGCCATTGCCACTTTGGGGATATTGATTGTTGCCACAAAGGCACAAAATGAATGGAAAAAACAAAAACGGATAGAAATAGCAGAAAAATACCATGATGCAACATGGGAAAAAATGAATACCAATCCGCAATATATAAAGAAAATAATTATCAAAGCCATTATTAATCAAGTTGATATAACTAATTCTCAGGAAATACTTGATGAAGCAATGGCTAATCTAACACAAGGTAATAAAGAACTATTGAGAATGCGCGTTATTTTTCCTGAATTAGAAGAAGAACTCCAAAAAATTGAGAATATTCCTAAAGTGCTTACGGGTGAATTAAGCAAAATAATGTTTTATTTTATGCTAAAATTAAACCCGACAAATGGCGACAGGGTAGATGCTGCTAAAAAAATAGAAGAAGTATTTAATAATACTGGTGAAATGAAAAAGTTTAATGCAGCTCATAAAAAAATAATTGCTCATCTGATACAATATATTGGTTCGGAATTGAAAAAATGATGAAGCGGGTAACATATAATGTCTGACTTTATCATAAATTATGGTGCGTTTACCATTGCTTTTTTTTCATTACTGGTTTCTATTGGCACGTTTGTTATTGCATGGCGGGCATTGCAAGAATGGAAAAAACAAAAGCGTGTATCAACAGCAGAACAATATGCACAAGCATTGCATGAAAGGGCAAAAACCATGCAAGCAAGAACATGCGAGGCTATAATCCAAGATGTGTTAAGCGGTGATTATACAAATGATAAAATTTCAGCATTGCAAAAGAGTGTACCACAATTGCTTTATATTGAACAAAAATTATTAAGAATAGAATATATTTTTCCTGCTGTCTCCGATGATATAAGAGAGTTTAAACAAGCTTTAGATGCTTCTGCCGCACAGGTGGATAAGATAATAAAACAATTTCCACACCCCAAATCAACCAATAAACAAAAGCAAGAAGCCATTATCATGCAGTTGCATGATTTATTTACGAAAAGCGTTGCACAACAGCGCATTGATGCAAGCCATCAGAAAATTAATCTTTATTTAAGCGAGTATATCGCATCGGAATTGAAAAAATGACCGCTGATAACACCGCCCATAACACACCACCTTTGCGCTTTGCTGAATTTACGGGTGAGTGGGAAGAGAGACAGCTTAATAAAATTGCTAAACCAGTTATTGACAGAGCCAAAAATACTGATGGAAATATGCCTCTCACCCTATCTGCGGAGCATGGTATTATTAATCAAAATGATTATTTCGGCAAGCAAATAGCAGGGCAGAACACCGATAGATATATCAAAATCATTCTAAACGATTTTGTTTATAATGACCGAATTACAAAATATTCAATGTATGGAACTGTTAAAAGGTTGTCAAAATATCAAGGTGGTATTGTATCACCTATTTATAAATGTTTTCGTTTTGATGAAAGTGAAAATTCTATTTTTTGGCAATGTTACTTTGAATCAGATAGCCATGAAGAACATATAAAACCCTTAACTAACGAAGGTGCGCGGGCAGGCAGATATAATATTTCGATTAATAAATTTTTATCTATTCCTGTTTATCGCCCCACCCTGCCTGAACAGCGTAAAATTGCCGATTGTCTCTCGTCGCTTGACGATGTAATTGATGCAAGCGAGACAAAACTTTCATTGCTACAAAAACATAAAAAGGGAATGATGCAAAAATTATTTCCTAACAATGATGATGGCGAGACCACTCCCACCCTCCGCTTCCCCGAATTTACGGGTGAATGGCAAGAGAAAGCACTAGAAGAGGTTTTAGATTATCAACAACCTACAAACTATATTGTAAATAATACCGAATATAATGATAAATATGATATTCCAGTTTTAACAGCAGGTAAAACTTTCATACTTGGTTATACGAATGAAACAAATGGAATATTTAACCAACTGCCTGTTATTATTTTTGATGATTTTACGACAGCTAATAAATTCGTTAATTTTCCTTTTAAGGTGAAATCATCAGCAATGAAAATATTAACGCCAAAAAATAATGATGTAAATTTGAAATGTGTTTATGAAATAATGCAAGAAATAGATTATACTGTTGGTGAGCATAAAAGATACTGGATTTCAGAATATCAACATATCAAAATCCTCCTCCCCACCCTCCCCGAACAGCAGAAAATCGCCGATTGTCTCTCGTCGCTTGATGATTTGATTGATGCCCAAACCCACGAGATAGCAACATTAAAAGCCCATAAAAAAGGGCTGATGCAACAATTATTCCCAACTCAACAACAGGAGCCACCCCAATGACCGAACAAGAAAAAGATAAATTAGGCAAAATGTTATGGGCGATTGCCGATAGCTTACGTGGCGCGATGGATGCCAATGATTTTAAGGATTATATGCTCTCATTTTTGTTTTTGAACTATCTTTCAGCCCATTATGTAAAAACTGCACGCAATGAATTAGGGGCGGATTATGTATATGAAAATGAAAATAATGACGCAACCACTACCCCGCTTGAACAATGGTATGCTGACAATCCGCAAGATACTGCCCAATTTGAAGAATTGATGCGCCGTAGATTGCATTTTGTGATTAAGCCACGATATTTATGGAATAGCATTGCCAAACTTGCCCATCACCAAGATGAGGATTTGTTGACTGTTTTAGAAGACGGCTTTAAATATATTGAAAATGAATCCTTTCAATATCACTTTCAAGGTTTGTTTTCTGAAATCAATCTGAATTCGGAAAAATTAGGCAAAGATTATCCTGCCCGTAACAAAAAATTATGCGAGATTATTGGCACAATCAACAAGGGGTTAAGCCAACATTCTAGCGAAACCGACCAATTAGGCGATGCGTATGAATATCTTATCAAAAATTTTGCTGCAGATTCAGGCAAAAAAGCAGGCGAATTTTACACCCCGCAAGAAATCTCTAGCATTTTATCGCAGATTGTAACGCTAGATAGCCAAGACCCCGCAAATGGCAAAAAAGATAAATTGGATAAGGTGCTAGATTTTGCTTGCGGTTCGGGTTCGCTCTTATTAAATATCCGCAAAAATTTAGGTGCGCAAGGTATTGGCAAAATTTACGGACAAGAAAAAAATGTAACCACTTACAATCTTGCACGCATGAATATGCTATTGCATGGCGTGAAAGATAGCGCGTTTGAAATTTATCACGGTGATACGCTCAGCAATGAATGGGATATATTGCGTGAAGCAAATCCCTCTAAAAAAGAGAAATTTAATGCGGTGGTGGCGAACCCGCCTTTTAGCTATAGATGGCAACCCGATGATATAATTGCTAATGATGTGCGCTTTAAAAGTTATGGCGTTGCGCCTAAATCTGCCGCCGATTTTGCATTTTTACTGCATGGTTTCCATTATTTAGATGATGAGGGCGTGATGGCAATTATTCTGCCGCATGGCGTGTTGTTTAGGGGTGGCGCGGAAGAAAGAATCCGCACAAAATTACTGACAGAAGGCGGTGGCTATATTGATACAGTTATCGGCTTGCCTGCAAATTTATTCTATACCACTGGTATCCCCGTTTGTATTGTGGTGCTAAAAAAATGTAAAAGATTTGATGATGTTTTGTTTATAGATGCAAAAGAAGAATATGTGAAAGATAAAAAACAAAATTCGTTAAAAGAAGAGCATATCAAAAAAATTGTTGACTGTTATCGATATAGGCAAGAAATAGAATATTTTTCAAAACGGGTTTCAATGGAAAAAATTGAAGCTGAAAATTATAATCTAAATATCTCGCGCTATGTAAGCACTGCCAAGCCAGAAGAAGACATTATTTTGCAGGACGTTAATGAAGAACTGATTGCCATAGAGAAAACAATAAAAAAGTCTAAAAACACGCATAATGAATTTTTGCAAGAGCTAGGATTGCCGTTATTACCGCCTACTACAAAACCCCTTATATAGCATGAGAGAAGTATCAATAGAGACAGCATCATCAGTTATATGGCAAGCATTCTGATGGCAATTATCGCTTTTAATGGCAAGTTTCTTTTTTTTGCCAAAACCCTTATATTCTATAGGGTAAGACTATAACAAGATACTGATAGAATATAGCTTGCAAGCCATAAGCAAGCACATAATCCAATAGGATTTGATGGGGGTATCAAAGGGGTATCAAAGCACTATCATAGGTTTATCATATAATAAGCATATCGCAAAAAATCAAACAGTGCAGATAGCAACGGTTATGCCTCCTACAACCCCCCGCCTTAATCGCGATTTTTTGAAACGCGATTTTCACCCCCCATCATACAGCTATTATCTAGCGATTATATGGTGATTATCACCCTATTACATAGCTGATAACAAGGTGATTTATAAAGCTATTATGCCAGTAAAAAACATTGCGTGAGAGGATATGCCTATATATAAAGCCCCCCCATGATGCGATTTTTTGCGTTTTCTTGTAACATCGCGTTCATGTCTCGCATGAGATATTTCGTATGGATAGGTGGCCGAGTGGCTGAAGGCGCACGCTTGGAAAGCGTGTAAAGGTTTATCCCTTTCGCGGGTTCGAATCCCGCCCTATCCGATTCTGACACGCACTCCTCCCCTCGTATTGAGCAACAGCGGGGGGCATGGGGGGTCATTTTTGGCGATGGGCTCCGCCCTCATCGCCTATAAAATGTCGCACCCCCCATATATTAATGTGATGAGGCAGGCTAGATGCTAGTATTGACGAATCTTGAAACACGCACCATAAAAAACACCCCTCATCATAGATGATGAGGGGTGAGTGTATCACGCCGCTTTTATTATGTATCAACGGTTATCAACCAAATAAGCGTTTTTTCAATACCATTAAGGCATCGAAAAACAGCTACTAGAAAAACTCTAGTAGCTGGGAATTCACAACCGCTTATAAACGAAAAGCGGCGCGATGCTTTTTGGCATCGAAACGCTTGGACATATAGCACCGCCTCCCAGCCAAGCTGAGATAGGTACACCATTGACGCAAATTAAAATGTCATGAAAATCGCGTCAAATCACGGTTGATGCAACCGCGTCTATAAAAGAGGTTGTGAAGCCCCACGCTCGAAACTTTTCAAACGATGCGGTGATTATATAGGATTAAGGAAAGAAATGCAACAAATTTATTTTTCTTAAACATTAAATAACTTGATTTTTCTGCATAAAAACTACATAATTAACAGATTAAATAAGGAATAAAAACATGTTAGTAGAATTTTCAGTTACAAATTATAAATCTATTGCCGAAAAACAGACATTATCTCTGGTGGCAGGCACATCAGCCAGTAAAGGTAAAAAATTTTCATTCCCCAGTGGCAATAGCTATGCGCCTGCCTTATTGCGTGGCGCGTGTTTGTTTGGTTCAAATGGTTCAGGTAAAACTACTCTTATCAAGGCGATGGATTTTTTTAAAAAGTTTGTGGTGTCATCTGCCAAAGAGTCGCAGGCGGGTGAAGAAATTGCTGTAACGCCACATTTATTTGATGATGAATGGGCAAATTCACCATCTGAATTCGAGATTATTTTTATCCATCAAGGCGCATTATATCAATATGGGTTTGCAGTGGATAAGAATAAAGTATGGAAAGAATGGCTGTTTAGTCGCCCGAATGATAGTAAGGCACGAATGCGAAGTCTATTTCAGCGAGAATATGATGCGGGAATTTATCACTGGGATATTAACGCCACTTTTGTTAAGGGCGAAAAAGAAATCTGGAAAAAATTAACCAGAGATAACGCATTATTTTTAGCGCAAGCTGTGCAACTGAATGCCGGAAATGATTTAAAAAATGTATTTGAATGGGTACGACGACATTTTCAACCCATTGGAGATAAAGCGCGTTTTTTAGGCGACCTTACAGCAAAGAAATATTTGGAAAAAAACAAAAGAGACAAAATTCTTAAACTATTACAAGCAGTTGATATTAGGATTAAAGATTTAGATATTCAAGAGAGGGAAATGGATATTGATGTTTTGCTTAATAATCTGTCAAATGAATTGAAGGATAACTTTATAAAAAGAATCGGGAATAATAAATTAAAAGGTTACGATATTCAATCAATTCATCAACCGTATGAGGGAAAGTTTGTTGCACTAGATTTTTCTGAAGAATCTGCTGGCACGCATCAAATTTTTAATCTTGCAGGAATATGGTTTGAATCACTGGAAGATGGCGATACTCTGATTATTGATGAATTAGATAATCATTTACACCCTCATGCTTTAGAAATTCTTGTTGGTTTATTTTATAATCATAAGACTAATCCTAACCCTAAAACTGCCCAACTAATTTTTACGGGACACGAGACATTAATCATGCAAGCCGATTTTATGCATAGAGATCATATTTGGTTTTTGGAAAAAACTAAAAAAGAAAGCACAGAATTTATCCCACTCGCCAGTTTTAAGCCAAGAGATTTTGAAAATTTTCAAAAAGCTTATTTGAGCGGTCGCTATGGTGGTGTGCCTTATGTGAAAGAATTATTTGATGGCGAAATTGAAACAGCATAAATTTTCTAAAAAAATAGAAAACGAAGTAGTCACTGGTTTCGGTCGTGAACCAGCGAATAAAGACGTTAAAAAAACGGCATTAATTATTTGTGAGGATTCAAAATCTTCACCCGCTTATTTTAGAAAACTGCGTGATGATGTCGGCTTAACTGCTGTTGATGTTAAAATTTGTGGTGATGAATTTGCTTCTGCACCAATAAATGTTTTTGAATATGGCAAGGAACAGCTTGCAAAAAAAGACAGCGATTTCGCTTTTTGCTTATTTGTTTTTGATAGAGACGAGCATCACACATATGATGAAGCAATTCGTAAAATAGAAGGCTTGCAGAGTCAAAAGAACTATAAAGATAAGATAATCATTAAAGCCATAACCTCTGTGCCATGTTTTGAATTATGGCTTAAATTACATTACAATGCCTCTAGTAAATCTTACCATCGGACAGGAAATAAAAGTCCCGCGGGTTGCTTGATACAGGACTTAAAGCAAGAAGATGATTTCAAAGGTTATAATAAAAAAGCAGACTTCCAGTATTCCAAGAAAATTCTTGATAAAACGGATACTGCCATTGCAAACTCTAAAAAATTGATTGCAAATGGTAAAAATTCTCATTCATCTAAACATCACATCGACCCATCAACATTAATGCATGAATTGGTAGAAATTTTATACGAAATCAAAAAATCATATCAGCAGTAATTATCACTCAACACAAGGGCAGTGCGTGTTTCAAGATTCGTCAATACTAGCATCTAGCCTGCCTCATCACATTAATATATGGGGGCTTTGCGGAGTTGGTTATATATTTAAGGGGGGCGCGGAATGGCTTCTCGATGCGCGCTTGTCAAATTTTTGTCCGTAGGACAATTTGCCAAGCAGACGCCTCTTGCCATTGCCCCCCTTAACAACCCCCCGCCATACTCAATACTCTGGAAGTGCGTATTTCTATTGCGTAATACTCTAGCAGTGGGGTGAGTTTCAGTTACTCAACACAAAAACCGTGTCTATCTCACGTTTCTGAGATAATATCAAACCCACCGAAAATCATTCTTTTACCATCAAACGGCATTGGGTTAACATCTTCTTGCATTCGTGGGTCGGTCATCATTTTTTCCATGCCTGCATCGCGGGTTGCCTTATCGGGCCAAACAATCCATGAGAACGCAACCGTTTCATCATCTTTTTTGTTAACCGCCATCGGGAACGAGGTTACCTCGCCATCAGGCACATCATCACCCCAACATTCTACAGTTTTCAGCGCGCCAAATTCCTTAAAAACTTCTGCACAAATTTCTGCATGTTTCACAAATTTTTCTTTATTCTTGGTGGGCACAGCCGCAACAAAACCATCTACATAACTCATCTGATAATCTTTCTATAACGCGTATTAAAATTTGGGGGAAGAGAAATGGAGGGAGCAGGATTTGAACCTGCGTAGGCATAGCCAACGGATTTACAGTCCGCCCCTTTTAACCACTCAGGCATCCCTCCATATGATTATGGTTTTACGAGATTATCGTTACAAAAGCAATATATTTTTACAATAATGCCAGATTATCGCAATGTAGCAAAAAATTCGGACCCTTATAGCCAATCAATTTTTCAAACGCATCAGAGTGATGCCCGATAATTTTCACACTATCTTCCGAAGAATAAGCAATCAGCCCGCGCCCAATTTCAGCCTCTTCACTATCAACAATTTTCACCAACGCGCCCCGCGTAAATTCACCACTCACCTTTATCACCCCCGCCGCCAGCAGACTTTTACCCTTGCCAAGCGCGGATTTTGCACCATCATCAATCATCACAACGCCTTTCACATCAAGCCCCGTACCAATCCATTGCTTGCGTGCCGTGTTTGGTTTCACAATGCTGGCAAACAAAGAATATCGGTTTTCTTGCAACAATGGATGCGCCATGCGCCCATCGATAATCATGGTTTGGCAGCCCCCCATCGTGGCGATTTTTGCCGCCTCAATCTTGGTAACCATACCGCCCGTGCCATCCTTACCGCTTTTGCTATTTGCCATTTGCATGATTTGCGGCGTTACCTCATCAATCAACGCGATATGTTCGGCGTCATCATAAAGACGCGGATTTTGCCGATACAGCCCATCAATATCGCTTAAAATAATCAGCAAATCGGCTTCCATCATCACCGCCACCCTCGCCGCTAGCCTATCATTATCGCCAAAGCGGATTTCATCAGTCGCCACCGAATCATTTTCGTTAATCAGCGGTATCGCGCCAAATTTCAGCAGTTGCAACAATGTGTTACGCGCATTCAAATAATTGCGCCTTTTGGTTTCGGTATCATCATAGGTGAGTAAAATCTGCGCGATGCCAAGCTGATATTGCGCGAAATTTTCGTGCCATGAATGGCTTAACAAAATTTGCCCTGCCGCCGCGCTTGCCTGTTTTTCGTCTAGTTTCATACCCTGTTTTGGTATATTGATGCCCAATGCGCGCCGCCCCAAAGCTATCGCGCCCGAACAGACAATCAGAATTTCTTTGCCCTGCTTATGATATTCAGCAATATCCTGCGTAAAATCAGCCAGCCATTGCTGATTGATATTATCATTCTGTTCATCAATCAGTAAGCCCGACCCTATCTTGACGACAATCCGATTCGCCGATGCGATATGGTTGCTTAGCACTTATAGCGGACTCCATTGCGTCTCGGGTTCATCTGTTGGCGGGTTTGCGGAATCTGATTCCATTTCAGGCGCGGTTTCAGCTACCCGCTTATATTGCTGATGATTTTCAAACAAGGCTTCTATCAAAGCATCAAGCCCATCATCGGTGAATGAAGAAAAACCCAGCACTGCCAGCGGCGGTTTGATTTTACGCTTCTTCGCCCATTTCGTAAAATCGGGGAGTTTTTTTAGGCTATGCGTATCGCTTTTGCTGATGCCGATTAATTGCGGTTTATCAATCAATTCCGCCTGATAATATTGCAACTCATCTTGCACAATATCGTAATCGCGTTTGATATTATCGCTATTGCCATCAATCAGATGCAGCAACACCGAACAACGTTCAACATGCCCTAAAAAGCGATGCCCAAGCCCAACGCCTTCAGATGCACCCTCAATCAAGCCCGGTATATCCGCCAGAATCAGTCGGTGGTCATAATAGGATAACACCCCCAAATGCGGATAAAGCGTGGTGAATGGGTAAGCGGCAGTTTTGGATTTGGCACGGCTGAGCCGATTCAGCAAGGTTGATTTACCCGCATTGGGCAAGCCGATAATGCCTATATCGGCAATCAGTTTCATCTGTAGCCAGACTGCTTTTTCTTCGCCTAACCTGCCTTGTTCTGCCTGTTTTGGTGCGCGATTGGTAGAAGACTTAAAGTGGATATTGCCACGCCCACCGCCACCGCCTTTGCAGAGGGTGTAACTCTGCCCTTCTTGCATGAGGTCGGATATAATATCACCTGTTTCAGCATCGATAATCTGCGTACCAATCGGCACTTTGAGGATGCAATCTTTACCACCACGCCCATGCATCATTTTACCCATGCCATCTATGCCGCGCTCGGCTCTGAAATGCTGTTGGTAACGGTAATCAATAAGGGTGTTGAGATTTGGCACAGCTTGCACCAGCACATCGCCACCGCGTCCGCCATCACCGCCCCATGGACCACCAAATTCTATGAATTTTTCACGCCGAAAAGCGACACAGCCGTTGCCACCGCCACCACTTCGCGCATGAATTTTAACATTATCCAGAAATTTCATAATTTTTACATGCCACAGACATGCAAATATTCATTAAGCAGAGATTATTAATTCACTGATTGTTGAACATCCACATATTGGCGGTCGCGTTTTTTCATAAACACCACTTGCCCCGCAATCAATGAGAATAAAGTATGGTCTTTGCCGATACCAACATTCTTACCCGGAAAAAACTTCGTGCCACGTTGCCGCACCAAAATATTACCGGGAATCACATTTTCACCGCCATATTTTTTAACGCCTAAACGTCTGCCCGCACTATCGCGTCCGTTACGTGATGAACCACCTGCTTTTTTATGTGCCATAATATGCTCCTACTATGCCGCTTTAGAAATTTTTGTAATCTCAACAAAACTAATATGCTGACGATGCCCTGCCATACGGCGATAATTTTGCCGTCTCTTTTTCTTGAATATCGTTACTTTTTTAGCGCGTGTTTGTTCAATCACTTTAGCCGTTACCTGCGCGCCTTTGATAAAAGGTGCTCCGAAAATCGGTTTATCATCACACAGCATCAACACTTCATCAAACACGATTTCTTTCGTGCTATCATCGCCGATTCTTTCAATCGCTAACTTATCGCCTTGTTGCACTCTATATTGCTTGCCGCCTGTTTTTATTAGCGCATATATTGTTTTTGGCATTATTCTGTTCCTTAAAACATTATTTTCGGCAATTTAATTGCCATCATAAATCAGACGTGATTGTAAAGATTGCCGATGATTTTGTCAAGCCATCATTAACGAATTGGCAAACTATATAAAATACCGCCATCACGCCATAACGCATTGGTATCACGCGCCAGCCCAATATCGGTATCAAAGCCGAGATTACGGTCGTAAATTTCGGCGTAATTGCCAACCAATTTGATAATTTGATATGCCCAATCATTGCCAAGCCCTAGCCCTGTGCCAAATTCGCCCGCTCTGCCAAGCAAACGGCGCACAGCTGGATTATCCGATACCAACATTTTTTCAGCATTATCGCTATCAACGCCCAATTCTTCGGCGGCAATCAGCGCGTAAATCACCCAACGCACAATATCTGCCCAATTATCATCACCTTCGCGCAAGACGGGCCCTAATGGTTCTTTTGAAATAATATCGGGCAATAGCAAATGGTCATCGGGTGCGTCTAGCAATAATATCTGCCCCGCAAGCAGACTTCTATCGGCAGAATAAAGATTGCACCGTCCATTATTATAGGCTTGAAACGCATCTTCCACCGTCTCAAAATCAAGCAAGCGATAGGTGATATTTTGCTGATTCATAAAATAAATAAGATTGCGCGCAGTTTCGGTGCGGGTAACCACGCAAGCCGTAACTTGTTGTAAGTCGCGCACATTATCTATTTTAAGATTACGTGGCACCAAAAAACCCTGCCCATCATAATATAACACACCTGCAAAACTTAAATGTAGCCCCGCATCTCGCCCAATGGTGAATGAACTATTATGCGCCAACACATCTACCCGCCCCGATTGCAATGCGCTAAAACGGTCGCGATTATCCAAATGGAGGAATTTTACCTTATCGCTATCGTTAAAAATTGCTGCCGCCAATGCCCTGCAAAAATCAATGTTAAAGCCTTGCCAAAATTTATTATCAGGATTGTCATCATCCTTATCAGCCAAATTCAGCGAAAAACCGGGCAGATTGCCATTAACGCCGCACCGCACCTGCCCCCGATTCTGAATCTGCGCCAATGTATAGCCAGAAATTTGCCCTTGCTCAACAATGGTTTTTACCACTTCGGGTGATTGATTGCGTGGCAAGGAAGCACCTATCATCGCGCCTATCATCAGGCTGATGATGACTGCAAACAATAATTTAAGCCTGCGTTTTAGTTTTTTACCAGTCATGAATTATCACTTTTGCATTTCACTATCGGCATAGGCGAATAAACACTGCACCAATTTTTGACATAACATGCCAAACCCCCATATCACCATCAGCAATAACAGCCATAACGGTGCCATATAGTAAAATAAGCCCGATAATAATACTGATATACCAATCAATACATAGCTTGAGAATTTCAGCATATGCGCCAAAATATGAATGAGAGTTTTTTCCATCCCCATCTTCCTTGTAATATCCTTCAATTATAATAATCGCGGATATTTATCGTTTTTTCCATCGCTTAAATAAGCCTATCTGCACAAAACTGCTTCTGCCAATAGGCGCAAACTTATAAGGAGTAAATTTTATTTACCTATCACACTATTATGTGCTATATTGCGGTAAAATGTCAATCAATTTATGTGTTTTATAACAATAGCATCTGATAGGGAACCCACCATAATGAGCAAAATTAAAAAACTTTTACCGCTAGTGATTTTTATTATCGGCTTCATTTTTTTGATAAATTCACCATTAGGCGATTATCTGAGTTTTGATGCCTTGCAAGAGCATCGCCAAGCATTATTAGAATTTCGTGATGCAAACTATCTGCTTGCCATATTGATGTTTATGGGGCTTTACATTGTTTGTGTGGCATTCTCGTTGCCCTTTGCCAGTTTTCTTACCATCACCGCAGGGTTCTTATTTGCCAAATTTGCTGGCACATTTTTGGTGGTTACCAGTGCAACATTGGGCGCGTTATGTATCTTTTTTGCTGCCAAAACCGTTATAGGCGATGCCTTACGCAGTAAAGCAGGACCGTGGCTTGGCAAATTAGAAGCGGGCTTTAAGGAAAATGCCACAAGCTATATGTTGGTGTTGCGCCTTGTGCCTTTATTCCCGTTTTTTGTGGTTAATATTGTGCCTGCTTTATTGAATGTGCGTGCCTCTGTTTTTGCCGTCACCACTTTTCTTGGGATTATACCGGGTAGTTTTGTGTTTTGCACGGTGGGCGCAGGGCTAGGCTCTATCTTTGATAGTGGTGAAAAATTTACGCCAGCAGGAATTTTAACGCCTGATATTATCATTGCGCTGGTCGGTTTGGCAGTTTTATCGCTTGTGCCTGTGCTTTATAAAAAAATCAAAGGCAAACCTGCCAACTCATAATCGATGAGGTGGAAATTAACCATTGAATATGATGGTTCGCCCTTTAAGGGTTGGCAACGGCAAAAACATGCAATTTCGGTACAAGAATTAATCGAACAGGCGATTTTTACCCGCTTTGCTGAACGCGTAACACTTCATGTGGCAGGGCGCACCGATAGTGGCGTCCATGCTTTAGGGCAAGTTGCCCATTGTGATATTGCCCGAACTTTGCGAAAAAATGAATTGCTACCCGCACTCAATACCGCACTCTATCCGCACCCGATTACGATTTTGAGGACAGAGCAAGTATCGGAAAATTTTCACGCCCGATTCTCGGCGATTGAACGGCGCTATGTTTACCGAATCTTAAACCGTGTCGCCCCGCCCGCAATTCACGCTACAAAAATTTTACATGTTAAGAAACCGCTTAATATCGCTTTGATGCACCAAGCCGCGCAATGCCTCTGTGGAACGCATGATTTTAGCGCGTTTCGTGCCAAAGATTGCCAAGCCAAATCGCCTATCAAAACTATTCATAGATGCGGTTTTACCACGCCTAACGATTCGCTGATGCCTGATATTCATGAATTTTATATCCATGCCAATGGTTTTTTATATCATCAAGTGCGTAATATTATCGGCACATTGCTAGATATTGGCACTGGTAAGCGCGAGATGGATGATATGAAAAAAATTCTTGAATCAAAAAAACGCGTTAATGCGGGCGTCAACGCCGCACCCGATGGGTTATATTTGACTGAGATTATTTATCCTGCTGATTTTTAATCATGTGCAAATCTAATTGCGGATAGGGAATTTCGATATTGTTATCCGCAAATTTCTGCCATATCGAAAATAAAATATCGCTCCGTACATCTTTCCAATGTTGTGTTACATCAGCCACCCAATAAACCATCTCAAATATCACCGCATTATCACCAAAATCTTTCATATGAACGGCAGGTAATTTTTGCGATGAGATTTTTTTATTTTCTTGCACCGCTTCCAATATCAATTTTTGCACCAACTGCATATCAGAACGGTAAGAAACACCAATATCAATGGTAACGCGCACTTCGGTATTATTGAGAGTCCAATTAATCAGCCTATTGGTTACAAGCTCCTCATTAGGAATCAAAATTTCCAAACCATCAATCGCTTCAAATAATGTATAGCGCATTGAAATATGCCGAATATAACCAACTCTGCCATCTTCCAATTCTACCAGCGAGCCCGGCACCATTGAGCGTTCAAAAATGATAATAAAACCGCTAATCATATTGGCAGCGATTTTCTGCATTCCAAACCCGATACCGATACCCAACGCACCACTGAAAAATGCGAGGCTGGTAAGATTCACTCCTAAAATATTCATCGCGATAAAAAACACCACCACATAAATTGCCATCTGCAAAATTTTATAAGCCAATGTGCTGCTGGCGGGGTGTAATTGCAATTTGCTAAGTTGATTTTTTAATATATCGGTGGCATGGCTTGCTATCCATAATAAGAGTATCAGCCATAATATGGTTTTGAATAACACGTAAAATGAAATATAAATTGAGCCTAATGCGAATGAAAAAGCCTTATTATCAATCGCGCGGCTAATCGGGTCTAAAAAGCCAAAAGTTTCAAAGAGTAAAATCAGCACCAATAAAACAAGCATTCCTTTTTTGACAATTTCTGCATCGGGGCGGATAAGTTTTGCCAGTAAGGTTTTTTTCTTTTTTGAAGTGCCACTATCATTTTCTGTGGCATCTTTTGACGGATTAACAAATAAGTAACGCCCCACAGCAATAAAGGTTGGCAGTAAAATAGTGCGTAAAGTGGTAAAGATTCGCGTTAGCATGTTCGGTTTTCACTCATTTTTTTGGCGATACAATCTCATATTGCGGCACATCATCAGGCAGTTGATAATAATCGCCCTTTTCGCCACAAAAAATATGTTTCTGAATTTTCAAATCACCCGTATCTTTCAGCGCGCCTGCAAAGATTGAGATATGGTCAGCATCATTGGGCTGATAGAATAATTGGGTGCCACATTCACTGCAAAAACCGCGTCTGGCAAAATCAGATGATTGATACCATTTCAGCGATTTATGATTATCAGATAATTCAAAATTTTCCAATGTCGCATTGGTTGCCACCACAAAATGCCCCGTTGATTGACGACATTGCCGACAATGACACGCAACCAAAGGGCGCGGATTGGTGAATTGAAACGCAATCTTGCCACACAAACACGCGCCTGTATATTGTTTTTTATCATCACTCATTGTTACGACTCTCCCTTATTTTTCAAACCAAAAACGGGCAAATTGTCTCTCGCCCTCTGGAATATCATAATAATCGCCTTTTTCTTTGCTAAAATAATGAAAGCCAAATGGAATGCCTGTGGTATCTTCAATGCCGCCTGCCATCACCACCATAAAATCAAGGTCTTTTTGGCGCACCACCATCAGCGACCCACAATCTGAACAAAAGCCTCGCGATAAATGTTCGGAGCTTTGATAATAGTGTAGTGTCTCGTTTTTCACCCATGTAAAATTTGCGTCAGGCACGCCAATATTGCTCATAAGATGCCCTGTATGAATACGGCATTCCACGCAATGACACGATTTTAGCACCATTTTTTTGAAAGCCGAAAAGCGATATTGCACCTGCCCACACATGCACCCACCTTTGTAAGTTTTTTCGTGGTCAATTTTATCATTTTGCTCTGTCATCTCATCCTCCGAAAGAGGCACGATGCGGAAAACCAAGCGGTGGCAATTTGCCAACTTGTCCGCGTTTGCCCAACCAAAAATCAGCATCATCTAATTTTTTTGCACGGCCGCCTTTTTGATAGGTAAGCCCTATTTCATCACTGAATAATTGAATATCAGCAAGATAGCCATCTTTATATTTTTGCAAAATCACGCCTTGCCCACGCGCCAATTCTGGAATTTCATCAAGCGTGTAAATCAGCAATTTTCGCTCCGTGCCAATCACCGCAATTTTTTGATATTCTGGTGCAAGCGCGATAAAATGCGTTACCAAACATGGCTTTTTGCCCGCCGCATTTTTCAACACCATCACCTGTCTGCCATTGCGAGTTTGGGCATTTAATTTATCGGCATGTATCACAAAACCCTGCCCATAATTATTGGCAAGCAACCATTTTTTATCTTTATCATAGCGTTCAAACGCGATAATTTTATCATCAGCATCAATATCAAACAACAGTCGCAACGGTTCGCCAAAACCGCGCGCTGCCGTGATTTTATTGGCAGGCAATAAATAAGACTTACCCAAACTTGTGAAAATTAAAATATTATCGGTGCTTTGGCAATGCAGACTAAAGCGCAAATCATCACCCTCTTTGAAGCGATGCGGATGGTCGTGTGGTAGATGAGTTTTTGCAGTTTTTACCCAATCTTTTTGCGAATAAATCACCGTTAATGGCTCGCGTTCGATAAACACCTCATCAGGAATAATTTCTTGTTCATTGCTGATATTTTCAAGCCGTGTGAGGCGTGCATCACGCGGGTCGTTACATTCTAGCTTTAATGTGCTGACTTCTTGCTTTAATGCCTCATCTTGTTTTGCTTGACTGCCCAATAGCAGATTAATCGCTCGCTGTTCTTGTTGCAAAGTCTGATTTTCTTTAATGATGAGTCCTTCTTCTAGTTTTTGCAACTGGCGTAACCGCATTGCCAAAATAATTTCGGCATAATGTTCTGAGATTTTCAACTGTGTTACCAATGCTTTTTTGGCATCATCATTTTCGCGAATGATTTTAATCACCATATCTAAATTGCGGTAGGCAACCAAATAGGCTGCCAAAATATGCAACCGCGCTTCGATTTCTTCTAATCGATATTTCTTGGCACGCACCATCACATCGCGCCGATGTTCCAACCATTTTAGCAAAATCTGGTTGAGTGGCATGATTTTAGGTTGCCCCTCATCTAGCACATTCATATTGACATTAAATCTTGTCTCTAAATCAGTTTGCTTAAAGAGTGACGCCATAATATGATGCGGTTCTACCACACGGCTTTTCGGATAAAGCACAATCCGAATATCTTCGGCTGATTCATCACGAATATCTGATAGCAATGGCAATTTACGTGCTTGCATCAATTCCGCGATTTTTTCAATCAATTTTGATTTCTGCACCTGAAACGGAATCTCATCAATCACGATTCTATAAGACCCGCCTTTCACCTGTTCTACCTGCCAATGGGCGCGCAATCTAAATGCACCCTTGCCTGTAGAATAAGCTTTCAACGTTTCTTCTCGGTTTTCTATCAGCACCCCACCTGTTGGAAAATCAGGACCTTTAATCACGCGTAATAATGATATGATTGGCAAATTTCTATCATCTAACAGCATCAATAACGCATCGCATAATTCGTGGATATTATGGGGCGGAATATTGGTTGCCATCCCCACTGCAATCCCTTGCGCGCCATTGGCGAGTAAGTTAGGAAAGGCTGATGGCAGCACTTCTGGTTCTTCGCCTTCACCATCATAAGTGCCACGAAAATCAACTGTGCCACGCCCAATATCTAGCAACATGCGCTTGCCAAAATTGGTCATACGCGCTTCGGTATAGCGCATGGCGGCGGCATTATCACCATCAATATTACCGAAATTACCTTGCCCATCTACCAATGCATAGCGGAGCGAAAATTCTTGCGCCATTCGCACCATCGCATCATAAATCGCGCCATCGCCATGCGGATGATATTTACCCATCACATCGCCCACAATCCGCGCACATTTCTTGAAACCGCTATCGGGGTTGAGGCGTAATTCTTGCATCGCATAAATAATCCGCCGATGCACAGGCTTCATACCATCGCGTAAATCGGGCAATGAACGCGCGGTAATCGTAGAAAGCGCATAGGCAAGATAGCGTTCCGAAAGGGCATCTTTAAGCGGTTGTTCGGTAATTGGTTTCATGGGTTACTTTTCACTTTCTCCACATAATGAATCAATGTCGCATCTTCTTGATATTGTGCCAATAATCTATGCTGATTGCTTTCACAAAATGCTTTTACATCTTGCAGTGAAGCAACATCGGTGGCAAGCATTTTAATGATTTTTCCACTCTCTATTGTCTTTATCATTTTTCGCAATTTCAAAACAGGCAGTGGGCATTGCAAACCGCTGGTATCTAAAATATGTGCTTGTCTGTCCCATTCATTGCGTTCCATATTTTCTTTATGCCCTAAATCATGGCTTTGATGCAATATTTATTTGCGTATTTATTCGGCTGGTCTTATATCGCTCAGATGCAAATCAACGCGCTTTCGCCCCTGATATTCATTCACCCTTAAATAGCCTGCCACATCTATGAACTGCGCCGATTGCTGATAATGTTGCACCGCTTCTAATACGGGATTCGGCGCGGAAAACATTACCATGCGTAAATTCTCACCTGCCTGATTTTGCCCCGTTACCTGCAAATGGGTTTTGTTCTTCCCCACCAGCTGATGATATGTAACCCTTAATTGCGGCACCATCACCATCGGCTCTTGATTGCCATTGCCGAACGGGCTTAATTTTTCTAGCCAAGTAATTTGCGAATTGCCTAATTGCGGAATCGTGCATATCACATCAATATCAAGCAAGAATTTCTTTTGCTTGGTGAGGTTTTCTACGCCCTGTAATTTTTGTTGCAAGAATTGCCGAAATGCTTCTTCTTGCGCTTGCATCAATCCAAAACCGCCTGCCATTTTATGACCGCCTGCACGGCTTAAAATTTTTACATCAACCGCCTGCTTTAGCAAAGAAGCAATATCGATACCGCTGACCGACCGCGCCGAGCCTGTGCCATAACCATTATCGTCATAGCTAACCACCAAAGCTGGCACATGATAGGTTTCTTTTAGCCTGCCTGCAACAATTCCAGTAACGCCAATATGTAAATTATCTGCCGCCACCAAAATCACATTATCATCTTCCCAGCCATAATTTCGCACCAAAATATTGGCTGATTTTAGGGTATCGATTTGGATTTGCGAACGTAGCGTATTGAGTTTTTTTAGCCTATCAGATTCATGGTTGGCTTGTTCTTCGGTTTCGCTTATCAGCAATTGCGTGGCAACCATACTTTCACCCATGCGCCCACCCGCATTCAGTGCAGGTGCAAGCCCGAATGAAATATCTTCACTATTATTGATGCTTTTGCCGTTACGCATCAGCTGATTCAGTGATTGAAGCCCGATATTGCCCATGCGATTCATCATCTTCAACCCTTGCGTAACAAAGGCGCGATTCAAGCCCAATAGTGGCATCACATCAGCAATGGTGGCAAGCGCAACCAAATCAAGTTCTGCCATTAAATCAGGCAACTCAGTTAACCCGCATTCATCACGCAAACAGCGATTCAGTCCAATCAATGTGAGGTAACAGATAGCGGCGGCGCAAATCTGTTTGTGTCCTGATTTATCATCTTTCCGCATCGGGTTCACAAACGCATAAAATGGGTGATTATCTGATATTGTCTGATGATGGTCAAACACCAATATATCAGTGCCAAAATCGCTCGGCAAATCAAAGCCCGTGCCACAATCAGCGCATAATATTAACTCAGCCCCTTGCGCCTGCAATGATTGTAACGGTTCAAGCCGAACGCCATAGCCATCTTTTTCGCGGCTTGGAATATAAAATAAAAACGGCACATTCAATGCGCGGAAATAGCGGATAAACAAAGCGGCAGAACAAGCGCCATCAACATCATAATCACTGTAAATCGCGATGGTTTCTTGATGAATCACCGCTTCAGCCAAACGTTGCACTGCTTTTTGCATATCAGGAAATAGATAAGGGTCGGGCAAAAGATTTTTAAGACGCGGTTCAAAAAAATCAGAAATTTGTTCGGGCTTAATGCCCCGCATCTCTAATATTTTGCGTAAAAAATCAGGTAATTCTTTGGTGAGTGGATTCTCTTCTGGATGCTGATAGTTGGCGATTTGCCAATCTTTACCCAATATCGATGGATGATTGCTCACAGCATTTGATTTTGAATAATCCATTGCGAGCGGCTATAGGCATCAATCACCAATGTATTGACAGCATATTTGCCATTTTTACAACGCACACCCTTCATCAATGCACCATCAGTAACGGCAGCAGCGCAAAAAATCATTTCATCGCCAGCGGCGAGTTCGTTGATGCTATAAATTTTATCAAAATCAGTGATACCTATTTTGCTAGCACGTCCGCGCTCATCATCATTGCGAAACAGTAACTGTCCCTGAAAATCGCCACCAATCGCCCGTAACGCACAAGCCGTTAACACACCTTCTGGCGCACCGCCACTGCCCATATAAATATCAACATTATTGTGACTTGGCACAGTTTCCATCGCGCCGAAAATATCGCCATCGCCAATCAGTTTAATCCGCCCGCCTGCGCTTAACACTTGCTCTATCACGGGCTGATTGCGCTCACGGTCTAGCAAACAAACCGTAACATCTTTGATATTTTTATCCAATGCTTTGGCAACAATCGTCATATTTTCTTTCACTGAATTTTGCAATGATACTTGCCCTTGTGGCACTTTTGGTCCGACAGCGATTTTTTGCATATAGACATCTGGCGCATGAAGGAACGCGCCCTTTGGTGCAAACGCAATCACTGCCAGCGAATTCTTGCCTTGCGTGGCGCAAATGGTTGTGCCTTCTAATGGGTCAAGTGCGATATCCACTTCCACCGCATTTTCTAAATTTTCATGCCCTGTACCGACTTTCTCGCCAATATACAGCATGGGTGCTTCATCGCGTTCACCCTCGCCAATCACGACTGTGCCAGCAATATCAAGCTGCATCAAAGATGAACGCATCGCATCAACTGCCGCTTGGTCTGCCGCTTTATCGTTACCGCGCCCAATCCAATCATGGCAGGCGATGGCTGCCCGCTCGGCAACATGAACAGCACTATAAACTAAAGAGAAGGGGAGTTTATTCATAGGAAATTCCAAAAATTACATAAATAAAGGCGCGTCAGCTGGCATATTGGCATAAAGCCCTGCCACATATTCGCCATAGCCGTTATAAATACGCGTTGGCACGCGTCCGTTACTGCCCAGCAATCTTTCTGTGGCTTGCGACCAACGGCGATGCGGCACTTCAGGATTAACATTTGCCCAAAAACCATATTCCTTAGGGCCGCTTTCTTCCCAGAAACTAACGGGACGGTCTTTGGTAAATTGAATCTTCACGATTGATTTGATAGATTTAAACCCATATTTCCATGGCAATACCAAGCGTAGCGGTGCGCCATTTTGTTTCGGCATCGGTTTGCCATAAAGCCCTGTGGCAATGAAACATAATTCATTCATCGCTTCTTCTACCGTTACGCCTTCCAGATAAGGCCAAGGATGCCAAGGTTGGCTTACGCCCGGCATGGTTTCAGGGTCTGCCAATGTTTCAAAACTAATATATTTCGCGTCACTTTTGGGTTTAGCAAATTTAACCAAATGCTTCATTTCAAAGCCCGACCATGGCACCGTCATCGCCCATGCTTCCACACAGCGATGCCTCATAATTCTTTCTTCAAGGGGCATTTGCCGCACCAATTTATCAAAATCCACGGTCATTGGCTTTTCAACCAAACCTTCAATCCGCACCTGCCATGGGCTGATTTTTAATTTCTGCGCGCTATTGGCAATGCTTTTATGCGAGCCAAATTCATAAAAATTATTATAGGTGGTAGCATAGCGTTCGCCAGTTAATTCGCGCTCACCCTTATATTTAGGATTGTTCTTAACGGGATATAAATCTTTCCACGGATTAAGACTGGCATCAGCATATGCTGCGGGCGCGTGAAGCGCACCTGCCATCATCGCACCGCTAGCGACGCCGCCAATACCCATTTTTTGCAGCCATTGCCGTCTGTTTAAGTAAATTTTTTCATCAGTTGCTGCTGATTCTGGCAAATGCCAACCAGGGCGTTTTAAATAAATCATGTTATCACCTTAATATCCATTATTTTTCAACGGAATTATAAGCCAATTCAGCCTTAAAGTCAAGAAAACCCTTATCGCATTATCGTTCAGCAAAATACCGCTTAATCAGCATATATGGAAAACCGCGATTGCGTAATTTTTGTTCGGCAGTCTCATCAGTTTGCAAATGTAATTTGCGCTTGCTTGCATAGATTTGCAAAGCATCAAATTCGGTATCAGGATTATCTTCCATCATTTGTGAGAACATCGAATCAATCATATCAGACTCAATTCCTTGCTGATACAGCTTCATTTTCACCATCATTAATGAATCACCTTTGCCAAAACGCGAGGCACATCGCACCTCGACAAATTTCTCATCATCAATGAATTTTCCCTGCTGTAATTTATCGATAATATCAGGAATCAGCAAATAGGCGCGACGTTCCTCTGTCTCATCATCAGCATATTTTTTGATATAACGTTGTAAAACTTCTTTGAGGCGGTTTGCGCTACCGCCATAACGCCCTGCATGATGAAGTGCTCTGCGATAAAGTCCGCTTTGTGTTATGCGCGGATTTGTTTCATCATCATCGGCTGATGACATTATCCACCATTCACCAATTTATCATATTCTTCCATCATCATTTTGCAGATTTTAGAGGGCGTGAATGCGACATCATCAATCTGACGCACGGGCGTGATTTCAGCCGCTGTGCCTGTTAAAAATACCTCGTCCGCTTTTTTAATATCATCGGGCATGATGCGCGTTTCCACCACTTCAATTCCATTTTTCTTGGCAATATCCATCGCGGTGCGGCGCGTGATACCATCTAGCACGCAATCAACAATCGGCGTTAATAATTTACCATCAACCACAAAAAAGATATTCGCGCCAGTGGCTTCGGTAACATAGCCACGATAATCTAGCATCAGCGCATCATCAAAACCCATTCGTTCGGTTTCGTGCTTGGCAAGCGTGCAAATCATATATAAGCCTGCTGCTTTACTTTTAACGGGCGCGCTCTCAGCGGAAGGGCGACGCCATTTTGTCGTCTTCATCGTGATGCCCTCAAATTTATTATCAAAATAATTGCCCCATTGCCATGCCGCCACCGAAACATGCACTTTGGTTGCCTGCGCCGCAATCCCCATCGCTTCAGGGCCGCGCCATGCAATCGGGCGGATATAGGCATCAGTAAGATTGTTCCGCGTTACGGATTCTTCACAAGCCTTCGTCATCACATCAAGCGAGAATGGCATCTCATAATCCAGTAATTTTGCCGATGCCTCTAGCCTTTCAAGATGTTCTTGCAGTTTGAAGATTTTACCCTGATAGGCACGAATGCCTTCAAACACTGCCGAGCCATAATGAAGCCCGTGCGTTATCACATGCAATTTTGCATCACGCCAATCTACAAATTCACCATCTAACCAAATAAAACCATCACGTTGGTCAAAAGCTAATGCCATTTTTGACTCCCTTTACAATCTGATATAAAACATATTATGATAGCTTAAAGTTACTATCAAAAAGATGCAAGTGTTATTTATCAAGAGGTGAGAAATGAATAATCCACTTTATTTAAGCCCACATTCACTCAATCATTGTTTGCGCGATTTATTGCTAACCGCCCGCCATATTGAAGACACCCTCAAAGATATTTTGGCGCAATATGGTCTATCGCTGAAACATTATCGCATCTTGCTTTGTTTGGCGAATGAGCCGCCATTATCGCCCACAATGTTACAAAAAAAACTATGCCTGCATAAGCAATCACTGCATGAGGCAATGATAAATTTACGCGATGATGATTACGTTACCATCACTGCCAGCCGCCGCGACCACCGCATTAAATTATTCAGCCTTAGCGAGAAAGGTAATATTTTATGGAATGATATTTTCACCAAATGCTCATCAATGCAGGTGATGCAATCGGTTTTTCAAGAGGCAAAACAGCAACAGGTTCAAGATTATCAAATCATTGCCGAAAAACTATATGATTCACTTGATGCGAATGCATTAAAATAATGGTAAGGTATTAATATTATGAAGAAACGTAACTACCATTTGCTTGTGATTGATGATGATAACCGTCTGCGCGAATTATTGCGCCGCTATCTATCTGACCATCATTTTAATGTAACATTGGCTGCCAATACTGATGATGCGCGTCAACAAATGGACCGCATGATTTTTGATTTGCTAATTGTAGATGTGCTGATGCCGGGCGAGAATGGTTTAGAATTTGTGCAAACTTTGCGCGGGCTTTCATCAAAAATTCCTGTGCTGATGCTAACCGCAATGGGCGAGCCTGAACAAAGATTGCAAGGGTTTGAAGCAGGCGCGAATGATTACCTGACCAAGCCGTTTGAACCGAAAGAATTGCTGATACGCATTCAAAATATTTTGCAACGCAACGATAATCAAAACGGTAATTTACAAGATGAGAAAATTATTTTAGGCGAATTGCATTTTGATATTGTGCGGGGTGAATTATGGCATGATAGCCAACATATCCGCCTAACGGGTTCGGAAATCACTCTGTTGCAAGTATTGGCAGAACGTATGGGCAATGCGGTGAGCCGTGAAGCACTCACCACTCTATGCAAGATTGATGGCGGAGTGCGGGCGATTGATGTGGTGGTAACAAGGGTGAGGCGCAAGATTGAAAGCGACCCTAAAAATCCGCGCTATTTAATGACGGTGCGTGGCAAAGGCTATGTTTTACGCCCCGATAGCGCGTCATAAAGCGCATTATAATATCGCGTTACCATCATGGCAAAAAATCAAACAAGCGTTATCAGACATGCCTTTCGGGCGATTTTACCCAAAACATTATTTGGGCGGTCTCTGCTGATTATCATCACGCCACTGATTGTGGTACAGGTGGTTACGGCTTACGCTTTTTTTAACCGCCATTGGGATACGGTTAGCTATTCATTGGCGCAATCGATTGTTGGCGAAATTATTTATGTGATGGAAGATGCCCGCGTGCGCCCCGAAAATTTTGCCAATGTCAGTGATTTATTTAATGATTATTTGAATTTGCAATTCTCACTTTTTCCGGGTGATATTTTAGATGTTACCGCCTTGCAGAAACAAAATTTTGGGTTATTTGCCAGCCGTCTCAATAGCTCGCTTGCCGAACGGGTGAAGCGTCCGTTTTTGATTGATACGGTCTCGTTCAAAGAACAGGTGGTGGTGCAGATTCAATTAGCCGAAGGGGTGATGCAAGTGGTGATACCGCAAGAGCGGATTTTTTCCACCACCACATACGCGTTTATTCTATGGATGGTCGGCACATCTTTGATTATTTTTATGGTGGCGTCTTTATTTATGCGTAATCAGGTGCGTCCGATTCAGCGTCTATCGGAAGTGGCGGAACGGTTTGGCAAGGGTGAGGATATTACCGATACGCTGAAATATCAAGGTGCGCTAGAGGTGAAAAGTGCCTCGCTTGCTTTTAACCGTATGCGTAACCGTATCTTTCGGCAAATGCGGCAACGCACCGATATGCTTTCAGGCGTATCGCATGATTTACGCACTCCGCTCACCCGTATGAAATTACAGCTAGCGATGATGGGTGATAGCCAAGATATTGAAGAATTGAAAAATGATATTTTCGATATGGAACATATGATTGAGGATTATCTGGCATTTGCGCGTGGTGAAGAAAATGAGAAGCCACGTAAAATTTTGCTCAATAAAATTATCGAAAATATTTATGATGATTATGCGCGCACTGGTTTTTTACTGCATTATCATTTGGAAGGCACGCTACCCTTAACGGGGCGACCCAATGCACTGAAACGGTGCGTTACCAATCTGGTTGGCAATGCCCGCCGCTATGCCGATAATGTCTGGTTGCAGGCAGGCAATCGCGGTGATGAGGTGGAGATTTTAATTGATGATGATGGTCCGGGCATTCCTACCCGTTCACGTAAAGATGTGTTTAAGCCGTTTTTCCGCCTTGATACCTCGCGCAATCCTAAAACCGGTGGCACGGGATTGGGCTTGGCGATTGCCCGCGATATTGCCCGCATTCATGGCGGCGATATTAGTTTAAGCAAATCACCGCAAGGGGGTTTACGCGTGCAAATAAGGTTGCCGATATGAAACAATTACATTCTCATATCAAACCATTCGCGCTTATATTGTTTATCGCATCATTTTCTTTGCCGACTCATCATGCCAATGCACAGGCAACTGGGGTAGATGAAACAATAAATCAAGAAGCGATCGCTATAGACCAAAAAGTGGATACAGAAATTAAAGAGAGATATGGAGAATTGTTTATATCTAGCGGATATGCGTTTCATGACGACCCTGAAATATGGAATAATAATACATTTTTTTCTTTCGGTTTTCGTAGCGTGAATGGAAATTTACAAAGCAAACGGAAAGGTTTTATTGAATATGAAGTAGCTGGTACCAATCAACCTGAGGGTGAAGATGGGTTGATAAGACACAGTTTTTATCAAAAATTAGGGTTCGGCTATATTTTCAACAAAAGCCGTGCTGAAACAACATTTTTTTCAGAATTTGGCGGTGGCTTACTCAAAAGCGTCCACTTTGTTGAAGGGGAGGCGGCATGGCGGGCACCTGCATCTGATGAAGAATATGATTATCATGTGGAGTATGAAAATTCTGGTCCGTTTCTTGGCTCTCATCCCACTGGCATCTATTTGCATCTTGCATTTGGTTTTAAGATAGAAAACCGTCATAAATTTTCTTTTTATATCCATCCTATGTATGAAGGGCCTTTATCGGCCACAGGTGAAATAAATGCACCCAGTGATAATGATGATAATCCATATCAAGAAGAGGAGCCTTATTATTATGGCGAGATTCCAGATAAGATTACCAATGCTATGGTAGGATTCCGTTATAGCTATATTTTGCAACCAACGGATAGTGAGTGAAGCCATGCAAAAATTATTACATAACCCCATAACAATATCTGCGCTGTTACTCTTCGCCTTATTTTCTTTATCTGCCCAGCAAGCCCATGCACAAGAAATAAATTCACAAGAAAGTGATGCACAAGAAAGTGAGGCGCAAGAAACAGACGCACAAGAAAGTGATGCAAATAAAACAAATAAGAGAAAAAAGAAAAAGGAATATGCAACACATCATGAAATATCAACATCATCAGGGCAAATATTTTATGATGAGCCTGAATTATGGGATAATAGATATTATTCTGTGGCATGGCGTCATGTTACACAATATGAAGACGGTACTATTGATTATATAGGTTTTGAAGCTGCTGAAACATTGAATCACACTTCTGATATCGATGGGTTAACAAGACGAAGCAGCTATCAAAAAGTATCGTTTGGTTGGGTTTTCAATAAAAGCAATGCCCCAACAACATCTTTTTTCGAGCTTGGATTCGGGTTGCTCAAAAGTAGGCACTATGTTAAAGGTGTTGCCGCATGGAATCCCAATTCTGAGACGCGTTACTATCAGCAAACCGTCTATGAAAATCGTGGTATCATTTATTTAGGTGATACTGGTTTGCTTGCTCATTTTGAGCTTGGTGTTAAGATACAAAACCGTCATCGCTTATCTTTGTATATCCAGCCAATGTTTGAGGGTGATTTTACTGCCAGAAATACGACAAATTATCAAGAAGAAGGCTCTCATTATTATGGTTCATTACCACAAGAAATTGCCAATGGTATGGCAGGATTCCGCTATAGCTATCTTTTCGGATTTAAGTCATTTGATTAGTGGTGTCAATATGTTATTATCGGCAGATATATTAAAGGAGAAGAGAATGAAATTACAATTACACACTCCCATCAAAACATTTGCGCTGATATTATCTATCGCCTCATTGGCTTTGCCTGCCCATCACGCCAATGCACAGGAAACAGAAAAAACAACCATTAACCGATATTCAGAAGCAACATTAGGCACTGGCAGTGTCTCTTATACTGACCCTGAATTATGGCATAATGATGACTATCATTCTATTGGGTTTCGTTGGGTTTCTGATAATCCACAAAGCAATATCACACGGTTTATAGAGCTTGAAGCGAGTTTTACAAATGGTGAGACCCCCTCTAAAGATGGCTTGATAAGAAGTAGCGACTATGAAAAACTTGGCTTCGGTTACGTTTTTAATAAAAGCAAAGCAGAGACAAGCTTTTTTACAGAATTAGCCGTTGGTGTTTTTAATGTGAACCATTATGTTAAAGGCGAGGCGGCATGGCGTGCGCCAGAATCTGATACGCGTTCTGACCAGCGCGCAACCTATCAAAATCAAGGCATATCGTATGCGGTGGATAGTGTCTATTTAAGTGTTGGGCTTGGTGTTAAAATAAAAAATAATCATAAATTATCTTTTTATATTCAAACCATGTCCGAAGGTGATTTATCAGCCAAAAGCACGGCGAATGATAATGATTATCCAGATGATGACTATGATTATCATGGCGCAATTCCACAAGATATTTCTAATGGCATGATGGGAATCCGATATAGCTATCTTTTTCAATCAACCAAACGGGATATTACTTATAGTGGCTATGATTGGAAGCCGATACAATAATTAAGTAATCATTGCGATGAACGATTCTAACTTTATCATCAACACCCTCACTCTCATGGCGATGATATTATTGCTGGTGATGGCCTTTGATATTGTTAGAAATATTAAGTTTCTGCAAAGGATTGTAACTTATTGTTTTAATATTCCTTACCTGAATATTCACGCTATTATAGCACCTTTTTTGATGCTTTCTGGCTTTCCGCTTATAAGGGATTATATCAATAATAAAGTTGTGGTGTTTCATTTAGAACCATATTTTATGCCCAACCATTATTACATTTCTTCTTTTCTTGGCATTTCTGAAACGGATATGAAAAAATTTATTGAGCCTACCGAAATCATCACAGCCATTTCACCCATATTAACAATGATATTTGTGTTATATGTTGTCAATAAGAATATAATGAATGCTTTGATGCTTCAGCAAAAGTTGCAGGTTTTCTTCAAAAAACATTTAGGGCTCAATGATAATTACAGTGACTTAACATCTATGGTGTGTGTTTGTTTTACTGTCGCTCATTTGGTCTATATTATCGCTTGGGTGATGATTGCGCTTTATCTAAAAATCAGGGTTTAAGTCATTTTATTAGTGGCATCAATATGTTATTATCGGCAGATATGACAGAGGAGAAAATGAAAGAACCACTCTATATTTCTATCAAAATATTTGCGCTGATATTATTTATCGCCTCATTCGCTTTGCCGACTCATAGTGCCCATGCACAGGAAATAAGCACAGATAAATCCACAAAAAGTGAGGCAGAAATAAATCAAGACGCGATAGATGAAGCGATAGATAAAAAGGAGGAAACATCATATAATGAAATATCAACATCACTAGGATATGTATCTTATACTGACCCTACATTATGGAATAATAATACATCTTATGCTGTGGCATTGCGTCATGTTTCAACAGACAAATATGGTGCAACTTATATTGAATTTGAAATGGCTGAAACACTCCCTACAACTTCAGATGTTGATGGATTTAGAAGAAATAGTAGCTATCAAAAACTTGGATTTGGTGAGATTTATAATAAAAGCAATGCCCCAACAACATTTTTTTTATCATTTGGCATGGGATTTATTAATACCAGACATCGCGTGCAAGGGGTTGCGGCATGGCAGGCACCTGCATCTGATGAAATTTACGATGATACCGTTATCTATCAAAATACTGGATTCTCTCTTAGCACTGATTCTGGTGGATATGTGCATCTTGGGCTTGGTGTTAAAATAAACAATCGCCATAAATTATCTCTTTATATCGAGCCTATCCTAGAAGGAGCGATTGCTGCAAGAAGTGATATAAATGACAATAATGATAATGAAAACCTTTATAATAATGAAGACCTTTATTATTATGGTTCAATTCCACGCCAAATTGTCAATGGCATGGCAGGATTTCGCTATAGCTATATTTTCCAACCAGAAGATGGTGAATGAAGCCATGAAAAAATTATCCTCCATTTCCATCAAACCATTCGCGCTGATATTATTTATCGCCTCATTGGCTTTGCCTGCCCATCAGGCAAACGCACAGGAAGTAGACATATATCAGCCAGAAATAAATGAAGAAGCGATAGATGAGGTAAGAGCAGTAAAATCTACAGAATACACAGAAATATCAACATCATTAGGCTATGTATCTTATACTGACCCTGAAACATGGAATAATAATACATCTTATTCTGTGGCATTTCGTGATGTTTCAAAAGGCATTTATGAGACGACTTATATTGAATTTGAAATGGCTGAAACACTATCTGCAACCTCAGATATTGATGGATTTAGAAGAAATAGTAGTTATCAAAAACTTGGATTTGGTGTCATTGGTAATGAGAGCAATGCCCCAACAACATTTTTTTCATCATTTGGCTTGGGATTTATTAGAACCAAACATTATGTGAGAGGCGTTAACGCATGGCGTTACCCTGAATCTGATGAAATTTACGATGATACCATTATATATCAAAATTCTGGATTGGTTATTAGTGATGATGCTGGTGTATATGTGCATTTTGGGCTTGGTATTAAAATAAAAAATCGCCATAAATTATCTTTTTATATCGATCCTATTATAGAAGGAGCACTCTCCGCAAGAAGTGATGTACATGACGCTAATAATAATGAAGGCCTTTATTATTATGGTTCAATTCCACGTCAAATAGTTAATGGCATGGCAGGCTTTCGATACAGTTATATCTTTCCAAAATCTTGGGCGAGAACTTCTTTTGAATACCGTCCGCTTAACCCATATGATGAGGAATGAAGCCATGAAAAAACTATCCTCCATTTCCATAAAAATATCCGCGCTGATAATATCTATCGCATCATTTTCTTTGCCTGCCCAGCAAGCCAATGCACAGGAAATAGGTGCGGATAGTAACACGAATGATAAAACCACAACATCTTATGATTATCGCTATCAAGCAGAATCTACAAAATATTTTGAGATATATACATCGTTCGGTAATGCCTATAATGCTGACCCTGAAACATGGGATAATAACGATTTTTATGCCATCGGGGTTCGTTTTGCAAATCAAGATGCAACCCATATTATGACCAATCAAAGTGATTTAGGTGGTAATTTTGGCAATGAGAGTTACCTTGAGCTTGAATATGCCGAAACATCAAGGGTAATTTCGCCTATCGATGGGCTAACAAGAAAAAGCACCTATGGCAAAATCGGCACAGGTTGGGTTTACACAAACACAGCTGCGCCAACAAGTTCTTTTGTAGAATGGGGGCTTGGAATCATCACTGTATCACATTCTGTGGAGGGGGAAGCTGCTTGGCAATCACCTGCATCTGAGACGCGTTCTTATCAGAAAGTTGCTTATGAAAATCGTGGCATGACTTTTTCTAACAACCCCGGTATTTATGTTCATGCTGGTTATGGCATTAGAATAAAAAACCGTCATAAACTCACTTTTTACATCACTCCAGTGTTAGAAGGAACATTATCCGTAAGAGCCACCACATATAATGATGAAGATAATTCTCAATCAGAATCTTATTATGGCACAATTCCAAGTCAAATTTTTTATGGCATGGCAGGTTTTCGCTATAGCTATATTTTTCGTTCATCTTGGGAGAAAGAATCGCGTGATTTTCGTCGTTTGAAAATCAATCCGCCTCAATAATATCATGAAAAAATTATCCTCCACTCCCATAAAAATATCCGCGCTAACATTGTTTATCATCGCGTTCGCTTTACCTATCCATCACGCCCCCGCACAAGAACTAAATGCACAAGAACTAAATGCACAGGAACTAAATGCACAGGAACTAAATGCACAGGAACTAAATGCACAGGAAAATGATGACACCACACAACCTTATGATTATCATTATCACGCAGACGCGACACGGTATATTGAAATATACACATCATTCGGTAATGCCTATAATGCTGACCCTGAAACATGGAATAATGATAACTATTATGCCATCGGGTTTCGTTTTGCAAATCAAGATAAAGATTATCGCTTTGCCGATGCTACTTATTTTGGGTTTGAACTTGCCGAAACATCAAAAGCAATTTCGCCTATCGATGGGCTAACAAGGCAAAGTGCTTATTTGAAATTAGGAGGCGGTTGGATTTACAATAATACAGCTGCACCAACAAGTTCTTTTGTAGAATTGGGGCTAGGATTTATCACGACAGCACATTTTGTGCAAGGCGAGGCTGCATGGAAATCGCCTGAATCTGAAGAGATTTATCATCATCAAGTTGCTTATGAAAATCGTGGCATCGCTATTTCTGACGATACTGGTGTTTATTTGCATTTTGGGCTTGGTGTTAAGATAAAAAACCGCCATAAACTTAGCCTTTACATCAGCCCCGTATATGAAGGGAGATTATCCGCCAGAAGTATCGTAGATAATAATGAAGATGGTTCTCAACCAGAATCTTATTATTATGGCGAAATTCCAGACCGAATTCTTTACGGCATGGCAGGCTTTCGCTACAGCTATATTTTTCAATCATCTTGGGAGAAAACCTCGCATGATATATATCGTTCCAAAATCTATCCGCATCAATAATACCATGAAAAAACCACCTTACCTTATATCCACTATTGTTATGTTTACTGTTATGCTAACCACAATAATAAGTCATGCACACGAAACAGACGCGAATGATGATATAACAGAAAGCAAAAACCAACCTTCTGATGAGATATTCACCTCACTGGCAAATGTATCTTATGCCAAACCAGAATGGAATAATAATGAGTATTTTTCCATAGGATTTCGCACATATTACACAGATTTAGAAACACAACTTAGATTTTATTTGGATTTTGAACTTGGTGGAACAACTGAAAACACCTCACCCATCGATGGCTTAACAAGAAACAGCCTCTATGAAAAAATTGGAACTGGTTATGTTTTCAATAAGGGCAGAGCCGAAACAACATTATTTACAGAATTGGGATTCGGGCTTATAAATATTCAGCATTATGTGGAAGGTGTTGCGGCTTGGCGTTCTCCCGAATCTGATGAAATCTATCACGATAGAGTTGTTTATCAAAATAGCGGCGGATTTTTAATTCGTGATTCTGGCAGCTATTTTCATATTGCAGCTGGCGTTAGAATAAAAAAGCATCATAAATTAACTTTGTATATCGACTATGTAAATGATGGTCCATTATCAGCAAGAAACATTCAAACAACAGATTATCCTGATGAAACTTACTATTATTATGGTGAGATTCCACAAGGCATCACAGAACATATCATCGGGTTGCGCTATAGCTTCGCGCCATTATATTGAAAGAGAGAATTTTTATGAAAAAACCATCCTATCTTACCCTCTTCCTTGTTGTTTTTGCTGTTATGTTAACCACAATTCAAGCCCCAAAAGAAATAAATGCCCAAGAAATAAATGCACAGGAAACAGATGCAGATGAACCGCAACTCTATCTGCCAACCGTTGATGAAAATGCGCCAGAGCCAGAAAAACGCTATAAGGTCAATTATGTGGAATTATACCTACCAGTCGGACAAGTTTCTTATGCTGACCCTGAAACATGGACGAATAATAAATATTATGGTTTGGGCTTTCGTGTTACAGAGATTAACTCCGATATAGATCTTTATTTTGATTATGAGCTTGGCTTCACAAATAGTGCTACCTCCGATATTGATGGGTTGAAAAGAAAGAGTAATTATGAAAAGTTCGCAGTGGGTTTTATTGCTAACCAAAACCAATCTGACACGACATTATTTTTTGGACTTGGGGTTGGGTTTATCAATGTTTTACATTCTGTTGAGGGGCAAGCGGCATGGCGTGCACCTGAATCTGATGAGATTTACGAAACCCGCATCACCTATCAAAATTATACGCCATTATTGCCATTTGTGTTGCTTGGCGGTGGTGGTCTGCCCCAAGAAATTGGCGTCTATCTCCATGTGGAAATTGGTCTTAAAATAAAAAACCGTCATCGTCTATCTTTCTATTATCAGCCGATAGATGAAGGAACATTGGCAGCCAGAAATGATACCTCTTATAATACCAATCAGTTGCAACCGAACGATAATTATTATTATGGCGAGATTCCAGACAGTATTGTTGAGAGCATGGCAGGGTTTCGCTATAGCTATATTTTTGAATAATCTCACGGATAAAACTGGCATTTAAGGCTTAGTGCTTTTTGCAAGAAGCTCATAAAATGAAAATGCCCGATTTCTTGCACGCCAAATTGCTGTAGATGCGGTGTAACGAATTGCACATCAAATAACAGAAACCCACGCGCATTTAAATGTTCTACCAAATGCACCAATGCCACTTTGCTGGCATCGGTTTTTGCGCTAAACATGCTCTCGCCATAAAATGCACCCCCCAGCGCCAACCCATATATACCGCCTGCCAACTGCCCCTGATACCATGCCTCGACCGAATGGGCGTGGCCTCCTTGATGCAGCTGATTGAACAGTCCGATAATATCATCATTAATCCAAGTTTCATGCCGCGAAGCGCAATTATGAATCACCGAATGAAAGCTTGTGTTAAATTTAACGGTGAATTTTTTTGAGTTAACGGTAGCGCGTAACCTGCGCGGCACATGAAGTTTCTTAATCGGCAGAATCGCCCGTCTCTCAGGCTTAATCAGCGAAAAGCCTTTATCGTACCTGCTTTCGGCCATTACAAATGCGCCGCTTTTATAAGCCATCAGCAATGAATCAGCCGAGAGTAACGCCACTATTTAAGCTTCATCCATTTTTCTAGCCAATGGATATTATAATCGCCCTTGATGAAATCATCTTCGGCAATAATCCGTTGCTGTAGCGGGATATTGCATTTAACCCCATCAATCAAATATTCGTAAAGCGCACTATTCATACGGCGAATACATTGTTCGCGGTCGCTATTATGGGTGATGAGTTTCGCAATCATACTATCATAATAAGGCGGAATCGAATAATCGGTATAAATCGCCGAATCCACCCGCACACCCGGACCGCCCGGCGGATGATAACCCGTTACCTTGCCGGGGCTTGGCAGAAAATTATCAGGGTCTTCAGCATTGATACGGCATTCAATGGCATGACCATTGATTTTAATATCTTTTTGTTCAAGCGTTAGTGCCTCACCCGCCGCCACTTTAATTTGCATCTGCACCAAATCAACGCCTGTAATCATTTCAGTAACAGGGTGCTCCACCTGAATCCGCGTATTCATTTCAATGAAATAAAACTCGCCATTCTCATACAAAAACTCAACTGTGCCAGCACCGCGATATTTGATTTTTTCTAGTGATTTCACCACCGTATCGCAAATTTTTGCCCGTTGTTCATCATTTAATGCGGGTGATGGTGCTTCTTCCAACACTTTTTGATGCCGTCTTTGCAGGGAGCAATCACGCTCGAAAAAATGCAAGACTTTGCCACGCCCGTCACCAACAACCTGCACTTCGATATGACGCGGTAAGGTAAGATATTTCTCGATATATACCGAATCATTGCCAAATGCCATTTTAGCTTCTTGCTGACATTTCTGTAAGGATTCGTGCAATTTATCAGCCGATTCGACTAATTGCATTCCGCGCCCACCACCGCCAGCGGTGGCTTTCAATAACACAGGATAGCCAATTTCTTCACATGCTTTTTTGGCTTTATCAATATCGCGAACTTCGCCATCAGAGCCCGGTACAACGGGGATACCCAAATCTTTCACTGTCCGTTTGGCGATGATTTTATCACCCATCATATTGATATGGTCTGGGTTCGGGCCAATAAACACCATCTGATGATCTTCCACCATCTGTGCGAAATCAGCATTTTCTGATAAAAAGCCAAACCCCGGATGAATCGCATCAGCTTTGGTGATGGTTGCCGCCGAAATAATCGCGGGCATACTCATATAGGATTCATTTGATGGTGCTTTGCCAATACAAACGCTTTCATCAGCAAGCCTAACATGCATCGCACTATCATCGGCAGTGGAATGCACCGCCACTGTTTTTACACCCAAATCACGACAAGCGCGAATAATTCTTAAGGCAATCTCGCCTCGATTCGCAATGAGAACTTTACGAAACATTACATCCCCCAATTATGGCTCAATCACCATTAAAACTTCGTCAAACTCAACGGGTTGCCCATTATCCACCGAGATACTGACAATTTTACCCGCACAAGGCGCAACAATCGGGTTCATCACCTTCATGGCTTCCACAATCATCAGCGTATCGCCGTTTTTAACAACCGCGCCCTCTGATACAAAGTTAGGCGCAGATGGTTGTGGCGCCATATAGGCAGTGCCAACCATTGGCGCGCGCACCTCAACTGCATTGCTGGCATGGGCAGGCGTTGTTGCTGCTGCTTGCGATTCCGCCGTGCCACCAGATGGTGCTTGCGCCATGCCTTGTGTCATATTAGGCATAGCCTGCATCATCGGTGCTGACGCCATCATCACATCATTGCCACGTTTGATTGATAAGCTCATCTCGCCATCGGCAATGTTAAGCTCTCGTAAATCACTACCAACAACAATCTTTGCCAGTGATTCAATATAATCTGGATCCACCAAAGAACCCGAAATTTCCTTTTTTGCCATATCCTTATTATTATCCTTATTTTTTAGTTTAAACCAACTTAGCACTAGAATAGCGATTTTTGATTCATATTTCAATTATCTTTCTTGCTATTTATATCAAACCCATTTAAAAATACCCATTATCCTGATAATAGCGCACCGCCCCTTGATGATATTGCAAACCTTCAATCAGCAATAAATCGCCGCGCAAATTTTCAGGCATGGTGGCATTCGGGTTGAGGCTACGCAATAATTTTCGGGTACCAGGGTGCCATAACGCCCGCACCATATCATGCACAAGCTTCTCATCACTCTCTTCGCTGGTAACCCAAACATAGCTGGTGCCCAATGTTAAAGTATTAGAAAATTGATTGGTATAAGAATCGGTTAGAATTTGTTGCCTTGTGTAGAAATAAGGCCAATCTTTTAGAATTTTTTCTACCTTTTCAGGATTTAATTCCAAAAAAATGATTTTATGCTCTCTATCCAAATCACGAATTTCTGGAATCGGGTCTTGCCCCGTCATCACCAATATCTGCACATCATCATTCACCAATGCCGCTTTTGCTTCTTGCGAATTCAAAAAAACATAATCCACATCAGAATTATCAATATTATAGGCTTGCAAAATACGGTTAAAATGCGTGGCGGCGGTGCGGTCAGCATCAGGCACAAAGGCGATAACATTGCCCTGCACATCATCAAACCCATAAATACCGCTTTGTTCATGCACAATAATATGCACAGGCAACGAGGTAACAGGCGCCAGCAAGCGCAATGATTCGTAAGGATAGCCTTGCATGGAAATCAGCTGATTATTATAAGCGGCATAGACAATATCTAGCGGCAGAATTGCCGATTCTGTTTTTTGCAACACCACCTCGCGCAATAATTCGATAATGCCTGTGCGGGTGCGCGCCAACGCCACCAGCGAGCGCACACCGCAATGTGTGCTGGTGCAAGAATTTCGGGTTTCATATGGCAGTGAGATATTGGCGGCAATCGATGAGGATATGGAAAATAGCGCATTGCCCGTCTTAATCGACGCAATCCGCCAAATAATCAGCGTCTCATCTTTTTGTTGCGCCCATGCTACCATAGAAAAGAGCATTATCAGCACCGATAGCATGATGATGCTACGATGATATATTTTGTTAAAAATTCTTTTGATAAAATAGCGCATATTTCATTAATAAAGCAATTCAGGCTTCACTGGCAAATGATTTTTGCAAGATACTTTCCTATAAGCCATTTTCCACCTTTTTTTTTAGGCAATTTTTCTATATGACATAATGAAAGTAGTTTTAAAGAAAAATTTAAGGAAAATTTGATGCCAAATATAATCACTCACCAAGCGCGCGCCAATGCGATTCGATTTCTAGCCATAGATGCGATTGAACAAGCAAATTCAGGACACCCCGGTATGCCAATGGGCATGGCTGATGTTGCCACCGTTTTATATCAAGATTTTTTGCGCTTTAACCCGCAAATGCCCCTATGGCATAATCGCGACCGTTTCGTGTTATCGGCAGGGCATGGCTCTATGTTGCTTTACGCCTTGCTTTATTTGAACGGCTATGCGGATTGCGATATTGAGCAAATTAAGAATTTTCGGCAATTCGGTTATAAAACCGCAGGACACCCCGAATATGGGCATCTTGGCGGTATAGAAACCACCACTGGACCATTAGGGCAAGGGCTTGCCAATGCTGTGGGTATGGCGTTAAGCGAACGTATGCTCAATGCCCGTTTTGGCGATGAGATTATCAATCATCACACTTACGTGATTGCAGGCGATGGTTGCCTGATGGAAGGCATTTCGCAAGAGGCGATTTCTTTTGCAGGGCATCAAAATCTCTCAAATCTGATTGTGCTATTTGACGATAATGGCATCACCATTGATGGCAACACATCATTAAGCACGTCCGAAGATACCGTTGCGCGATTCGAAGCTTGCGGTTTTGATAGTCAGCAAATTGATGGGCATCATCCCGAACAGATTCATAACGCCATCAGCAAAGCCAAACAAAGCAATAAGCCATCACTGATTTGCTGTAAAACCCATATCGGCTATGGGTCGCCAAACAGGCAAGATACATCAAAAGCGCATGGCGCGGCATTAGGTGCGGACGAGATTAAATTGGTGCGCGAAAAACTAGATTGGCAACATGCGCCTTTTGACATTCCAAGTGATATTTTAGAAGATTGGCGCAAAATTGGCAGACAATATCAGCAGGAATGCGAGAAATCTTGCGCGACATTAAACGCGCTTACGGGTGAGACAAAACAACAATGGCAGGCATTAAGCACCGATACGCATCAGCAGGCTTGCGACACTGCGTTATTATCGCTGAAGCAACAATGGCTTGATGAGATGCCCGAAATCGCCACCCGTAAGGCGAGCGAGATTGTGCTTAACGCGCTGAACACCTCAAATCCGCGCTTGATTGGTGGTTCTGCCGATTTAACGGGGTCTAACAATACCAGAGCCAAAGCTCAGCAAGTGATTGATAAAGATAATTATGCGGGCGACTATATCAATTACGGCATTCGCGAGCATGGCATGGCGGCGATTATGAATGGCATGGCGTTGCATGGGCATTTTATCCCTTATGGTGGCACATTTTTGGTGTTTTCCGATTATATGCGTCCATCAATCAGGCTTTCGGCAATTATGAAGCAAAAGGTGATTTATGTGCTTACCCATGATTCGATTGGCGTTGGCGAAGATGGCCCTACCCATCAGCCAGTAGAACAGTTGCCCTCTTTGCGTTTGATTCCAAATTTATTGGTGTTGCGCCCTGCCGATATGATTGAAACGGCGGAATGTTGGCAAATCGCACTTGATTATGATGGCCCATCGGCACTGATATTATCACGGCAGAATCTCACCCCGATTAACCGCGAAACAGTGGCGGAAAATCAATCTGTGCAGGGTGGTTATCTGACGCATAAGGTTGATGCACCCGATGTAACTCTGATTGCCAGCGGTTCGGAAGTCTCGCTTGCGATTAAGGCGGCGGCATTATTGGCGGGCGATAATATCAATGCCAATGTGGTTTCAATGCCAGTATTGGAATGTTTCAATCAGCTTGATGAAAGTCAGCGCGAGGCGATTTTGGGCGATAGTCCACGTTTTGTGATTGAAGCGGCAATCGCGCAAGGTTGGGGTGATTATGGCATCAAACCTGAAAATATGATTGCGATGAACGGCTTCGGACAAGCAGGCAAAGGCGATGATGTATTTAACCATTACGGCTTCACGCCTGAGAAGGTGGCGAGTAGGGTGAAGAACACGCTTCGTTAGTGGTGGGTAGGTGCGATACTCTCCGCCCTCGTGTTGAGTAACCGAGACTCACTCCACCACCAGTGTTGAGTAACCTCTGCCGTCATTCCCGCCCGCTGTCCCGATAGGGCAGCGTATAAGAGCGGGAATCCATATTGGCGAGGTTTACCTCGCCTCCGAAATACAGGCTTTGTATTGAGCATCTAGCGACACGCAGCACCATCTTTCGTGTTAAGCAACAGCAACCCACACTACCGACAGTATTGAGTATGGCGGGAGGATTATCAAGGAGGGTTCTGGCAAGAGGCGTCTGCTTGGCAAATTGTCCCACGGACAAAAATTTGACAAGCGCGCATCGAGAAGCCAGCCCGCACCCCCCTTGATACATAGAGCCCAAGTCGCAAAGCCCCCCATATAAAAATGTGATGAGACACGCACGGTTTTTGTGTTGACGAATCTAACAACACACTCCACCTGCGTGTTGAGCAACCGCGAGGTTTTATTATTCTAGTATGATATTGTTTTCTTTGAGGTGGTTTTTGACATAATCTAACGCTTCAAGACATTCTGGTTTGGTCGAATTTTCTTCTGTTCTTTTGAGTCTGTCGGCAATGGTTGATGTCCCTGAATTATTTTCATATTCACTTTCATATACTTGATAAGAATCTTTCGCATTCCAATCCACGCCACTATCAATCAATAATTTTACAATATCTAAATAAAAATTTCTATCATCAGCATCATCTATGTAATCATCATTTTCACATGTACGAAATATATAAGATATAGGGGTATATGAATAGCCATATTCACCGTCGTCACCGAAGTTAACTTTTTTATTTGAGTTGGCACCTTGTGCAATTAAATTTTCTAATTTTAAGATTGCTTTTGGAATATCCATATCATAATCAAGCCCATAACCATTCCCATAACCATAATGTGTCATGTCCAAAAAAAGCTTGTAGAATAAAGGTTGCAGATTAGCTTTTTTAGCTTTTTCAGTTTCTGTTGTAAGGTCACTCTGTATCACCATAAATACAACATATGCTAGAATAACAAACAGCAAAAAAGATATGGTAAGATGCTTTAATTTCATCTTACCATATTAAGTTATAGGAAAAAAATTGTCAAATTTTATTTAGGTGGACAAGGGTTACAGCATCGCTAGTGTTAAACACAGCGGTGGGGGGTATGGGGGGCGTCTTGGCAAGGGAGCGGGCTTCTGCCTCGCGACCGAGAAGCCAAGTCGCAAAGCCCCCCATATAAAAATGTGATGAGACAGGCACGGTTTTTGTGCTGACGAATCTTGAAACACGCTCTACCATCATAAAAAACACCCCTCATCACAGATGATGAGGGGTGAGTGAGTCGCGCCGTTTTCTTATGTTAGCGGTTATGAACCAAATAAGCGTTTCATCAATACCGTTACGGCATCAACAAAAAAGCTACTAGAAACTCTAGTAGCTGGGAATTCGTAACCGTCGATTATAACAATAAAACGGCGCGATGCTTTTTGGCATCGAAACGCTTGGACATATAGCACCGCCTCCCAGCCAAAGCTGAAAAGGGCGCACCCATGACGCAATATTGCAATGTAATGAAAAATGCGTCAATCACGGTTGATGCAACCGTGTTATAATCGGAGTTTACGAAGCCCCACGCTAGAAAATCATTCAGGCGATAGGGTGATTGTATAAGGGTAAGGGTGAAAATGCAAGGAATATTTGTGAGTAACAGTGGAGGGCTAGGCTTGTCAAATTATTATAATTTATTTTCCCAACCCATATTACAAAACTGCTCACTTTCTGAAAGGCATTCATACAAAGCAGATATCCAAGAATTTTTATTAATCTTACTCCGACTTTTATATTCTAGTTTTAAATCTTCTTGAACTTCTCCTGCACCACCGTTTTTATGAATTTCTTTAAAACGATGTTTTCTGTTTGATATTTCTCTTCCAGCTTGACTGCCATATCTATTATGCAAATTTAATTTATTCATTTCAAATTCAAGCCGTTTTTTTAATATAGAATTAGTCATCTCTCTTATAAAAAACGAAATAACAGGCGCATTTTCTGGAAAATAGATGGAAGCTTTTAGCCATAGTTCATTGTCAACACATGCCTCATAATATGGATGAATAAAACTATTTTCAACATTTTTAGAAAAATAATCTGTTTTTGCTTGATTGCAACGATGGCAAGATGGTACTAAATTTATTGGATTTATTGCAAATTCTGCGAATATACTTTTAGGCAAAAAATGGTCAAGCTCCAACGCTTCTTCATACGAACAAAAACAACAATCTTTTTGTTTGCCTCTACTTAAAATTTTATCATAAACATTACGTGCAGGACTGCCTTTTGCTAACATTTTATCTTTGTAAAGGCCGATAAATTCATTTTTTATATCACCATCTGCTGAAGTGAAAATACTTTTAATTTGATGCCCCTGAATGTTTCGCATCATATTATCATAATCGTTAGTAGCTTGATTGACCGAATTTTTGTGGTTTTTTAATTTTGACTGAATAGGTTCTTGCCTAGAGTTTATACAGTTATTAAGAATTTCATTAAAATCAAATTCAGGTTTTGGCAAACTACGCATTTTTTTAATCACGTGCACTATTGGAAATGATTGACCGCGCAATGGCACGCCCTTCTGAACCTATTTTATTATCAAATTTTTGCATAAAACTATCGAATGTTTTATTCGTATTTTCATCTGATTGGAGATAATCATTTATCGTTTTGTAAAATCCGCTATTCTCCAACTCTAAACGAAACACATCTCTGGTAAGAGTATCTATATTCTCGCCATATGTCTCAATTTCAAGACGGCTTAAATTATATTGCTCGCCAACACGTGTAATTTTTGTAACACATGATTTGGGCACTTCTTGTAACACAATAGGGGAATGAGTAGCTATCAATGCAACACCATTTCTATTAATTAAAAGGTACGAAATAGCTCTGATAAATGATGAAAGTAAAGGAGGATGTAAATGGTTTTCTGGTTCATCAATAATAACCAATGTTTTTTCATTAACTAATTCTACTAATTTGGTAATTGTGAGTATAATAATTTTATGTCCTGAACTTAACTCATCAAAAATTTGTATAATTTTTTCTGTTGCATCACTGTGATTTATTAATTCATTCAATTTATATTCTTGCAAAATTGGGTCAGAATTTAATATGTCAATTATCTTTATCCATCGCTCTCTCCGTGTTACTGCTAAACAATTAACAATAGATTCTTTAAAATCATTTTTTAATTGTTCTGGTGATTTAAAGCCATCACCTGTTTGTGTTTTTAAGCCAACATATTGGCAAGGAATACTGTTACGATGCGCGTTATTACGCGCAGGTTTAAAATTATCAAAAGCACTAAAAACAACTGTTACTAAATTTGTAAACCGTTCATGTTCAAAATCAGTCCATATTATCTCTTTATTATCGTCGCTTATCCCTATAAAATTGATAGTCCCCTTTTGGCTTATCTTTGCAGGCTCATCGGTCTTAGTCAGTTCATCAATAATTCCTGATAGAATACGTGTTTTACCGACACCATTTCTGCCAATCAATACATGCACATTAGTAGGTGGGGTAGATTCAGGCTCAACTTGTACGTCAATTTGCGTTTGTTCATCATCATTTAAATAATATTGAAAATGGTAAGGCGTTAGCTTCATCTTCCCTCTTAAGATACTATAAAATACTAATGAAATTTCGCGTTGGGTTACATGACGGAGTAATGATATAGTCATAGCGCGTTCATTTTCATTCTTATCGTAAATATCTCTATTAAACACACAATCTTGCAAAGATACTAAAATATTTTTTCTAATATTTTCGGGCAATGCCATTAATTCTTCATAATAACTTTGTCCACCTAGCGAACAATATTCTTCTGGTAATCTATCAAAATATTTATTAGGCATTGGGGTATAACCAGTCCTTTGCCCCTGCTTCATAATGTGAAGGTAACCAATATTAATTTTTTCAGAATCGCTATTAATGTAAACTAATGCAAAGCTGGTTCTAAAACCAAAATCATCCCAATCATCCTTTAAGAGGTGGCAAGTATTAGGTTTTTTATCACTAGTAGCACCTGTAATAAATTGTAATTTGTTATCATCATCTACCATATTCAAAACTCTCCCTCTCATTTTGAAATTATATTATATATTTTTGATAGAGTAGAAATTATGCCATGCAGAGTTGGAATAAGCAAGTGATATACAGAAAAAATACAGAGCAGAAATATCCGTCATTGTAATACTAAAAATTGCGCGTATTAGTGGTGTGTAACATATAATGAGGTGCGCGTTTCAAGATTCGTCAATACTACCATCTAGCGTGTCTTATCACATTATAATATGGGGGGCTTTGCGACATACGCTGTGCTGATTCTGGCGGTGCGCCAATCAGCTCGCGATGACGCCCCCCATACCCCCCACCGCTGTATTTCAAAACTGGCAGAGGAGTGTGGTTTCATGCGGAACTAATGCGAAAATATATCAATATCCTCGTAGCCTGCTTGGTCTAATGCGGCGCGGATTGGCAAGAACGCAAAGCTGGCTTCGGCAAGTTGTGTGCGGTTTTCACGCTTCAGCATATCGGATAATTTATCGCGCAACTGATGCAGATATAGCACATCTTGCGCCGCGTATTTTAACTGGGCATCGGTTAATTTCTCCGCGCCCCAATCCGAACTTTGCATCGTCTTATCAAGCGTAATATCCAGCAATTCACGGCACAAATCGGCAAGCCCATGCTTATCAGTATAGGTTCGCACCAATTTTGACGCAATTTTGGTGCAGAATAACGGTTGCGCCATCACGCCCAAATGCCAATGCAATGTGGCAATATCAAAACGCGCATAGTGATAGAGTTTCAGACGGCTATTATCGCCCAACATATTTTTGAGATTCACAGGCTCAACCCCACGTTTGATTTGCACCAAATGGCACACCCCATCGCCCGACGATAATTGCACCAAACAGAGACGGTCACGGCGCATTCTTAGCCCCATCGTTTCGGTATCCACCGCAATTTGATTGCCTAAATCCAGATTTTCGGGAATATCGCCCTGATAAAATTTAATATCCATCATGTTTCCTTATTTTAGAAGCTCAGCAAAAAAATCATGCCCTTTATCATCGATGATAATAAAAGCAGGAAAATCCTCAACTTCAATGCGCCAAACCGCTTCCATGCCTAATTCTTCAAATTCTAGCACCTCGATTTTTTTGATGCAATCTTGCGCCAACCGCGCCGCCGCGCCACCAATTGACCCCAGATAAAAACCGCCATGTTTCTGACAAGAAGCCGTAACAAGTTTACTGCGATTGCCTTTTGCCAGCATAATCATAGACCCGCCAACCTGCTGAAATTCATCAACAAAACTATCCATTCTACCGCCCGTCGTAGGACCAAACGAGCCCGATGCCATGCCTTCAGGTTTTTTAGCAGGCCCTGCATAATAGATAGGGTGATTCTTGAAATATTCTGGTAAATCGCCCGTTTCGCGCAAGATTTTTTGCAATTTCAAATGCGCCGCATCACGCGCCACAATGATAGTTCCTGTGAGGGAAAGTCTTGTTTTAATCGGATATTGCGTCAATTTTTTCAAAATATCAGCCATGCTTTCGTTTAAATCAATCGCGACCGCATCGCTAGAAAATTCGGCCTCATCTAAATCGGGGAGATATTTTGAAGGTTCATATTCTAACTGCTCCAAAAACACACCTTGCGGGGTGATTTTGCCCTTCACCTGCCTATCAGCCGAACATGAAACCGCCAATGCAATCGGCAGGCTAGCACCATGACGGGGCAGGCGAATCACGCGCACATCATGGCAAAAATATTTACCACCAAATTGCGCGCCAATGCCCATATTACGCGTTAGAGTCAATATTTGTTGCTCCATATCTTTATCGCGAAAGCCTTGCGCATCTGCACCGCCACTTATTGGCAGATTATCCAAATAATGGGTTGAGGCGAGTTTTGCGGTTTTCAGTGTAAATTCTGCTGATGTGCCACCAATCACAATCGCCATATGATAAGGCGGACAGGCGGCTGTGCCTAATGTGCGGATTTTTTTATCTAAATATTCTAGCAACCGTTCGGGGTCAAGCAATGCTGGCGAGCCTTGAAATAAGAAACTTTTATTGGCACTGCCCCCACCTTTGGCAATGAATAAAAAGTTATATTCATCAATGCCTTCCGAGAAAATTTCAATCTGTGCGGGTAAATTATTACGCGTGTTTTTTTCTTCAAACATGCTAACAGGGCTTAATTGCGAATAGCGTAAATTACATTGCTGATAGGCATCATACACGCCACGCGCTAGCATCGCCTCATCATCAAAGCTGACAATATTCTTGCCTTTTTTGCCCATAATTAAAGCCGTGCCAGTATCTTGACACATTGGCAAAATTTTCGCCGCCGCAATATTGGCATTCTTCAATAAATCATAGGCAACATAGCGGTCGTTCTTCGATGCCTCATCATCATCTAAAATATTTGCCAGCTGCTGCAAATGGGCGGGGCGCAAATAATGGTTGATATCCTTAAATGCCTCACATGCCAATAATGATAATAATTTTTTATCAAGTTGATAAATATCTTTATCGGTTTCAGGCGCGTTGATTTTTTGCAAACCAGCATCATCTAATTTGCGATAGGTGGTATCATCTTTGCCATAATCAAATATTGGAAAATAAGAAAAATCACTCATTGTGAGGCTCACTTTTTTTGCGAAATTTATCAAGCATAATCACCTCTACAGGTGCATTTTTATCTTTGTTATCTTGTTGTTCCTGCGCTTCAAAATTTTCTTTATCAGCAGGTTTCACATCAAGCCCAATCACATCAGTATCATATTCATGCAAGTCAACATCCACCAATTCTTCTTCTAATATCAATGCTTGGTTGGCATTTTTATCAGCATTAAGATTAGCGTCATCTTGGGTTTTGAAAAATAATTTTACATCCACTGATGGGTCAAAAAATGCGCGCATCGCATCATAAGGAATCACCAAATTTGATGGCTGTTTGTTAAATAATAATGTTACCGAAAAGCCATCTTCGGTTACTGTCAAATCATAAAATTCATGCTGTATCACGATGGTCATTTCAGCGGGATATGCTAATTTTAATGCTTTGGGTATTTCAACTTTAGGGTGTGTGGTTTCAAAGGTGATATAAAAATGATGCGCACCTTTCAAGCCTTCTTGCACGCAACTGCCTAGCACCTGACGCACCACTTGCTTAAAGGCATCGCTGACTAACACAGAATAATCGTAATAATCATGTGATGGGGGGGATTCAGACATTATTATTTTTCTTATTTAAGGGCTTTTTATCCGTTTTTGGTTTATTCATTTTTAACATACGCATCTTTGGCGTAAAATGTCGGGTTCTGTTGCAAGGCCCCGACAAGCCCCGCCTTTAATCAGTGAGTGACTAAAGGAGTTTAAAATTGCCTTCGCAACCGTTAGGCCGCAAGAGCATACTCACTAGAGTTATCGTTGGCGTTTAATAGCCTTGGATCCGATACGGAGATACCAAACCGAACACAAAAATAGCCTTTACCACGCACGTCGATGCTATTTCACCCCCATAAATTATGGTGGAGGTGCCGGGTACCGCCCCCGGGTCCGTTCCGCTTATTTCACTGCTTCATTTAGTGTCATAGTCATTGCTGACATTTTCATTGTATCACTAAATTTGATAAAAGCAAGAATTATAACCGCAATAATAATTTTACAATTTTTTTGGTGCGGTTAGAAAATAATGCTTTGGTAAAATACTGCCCTGCCGCCCGTTTTGATATTTCGCTCATTGTTGGGTAGGGAATGATAATGCCTGCCATTTTGCCGATTTTCATTTTTTCTTGAATCGCTAGAATCCATGGCGCTAATAACTCACCTGCATGATAGCCAACAATACTGCAACCAACCACCACACCTTTTTTGGTGGTAATCACCTTAATCATACCATCTTTTTCGCGTTCGGCACTGGCGCGGTCATTTTCTTCAAAATGCCATTTCACCACATTCACCTGTCCAAATTTTTTCTTGGCATCCTCTTCATTATAACCCGTATGGGCATATTCGGGGTCGGTATAGGTAACCCATGGCAAGGTCCGATAATCAACTTTTGCGGGCAGTTTAAACAAAATATTACGAATGATAATGCCCGCATGATAACCTGCAATATGCGTGAATTGAGGGCCGCCCACACAATCACCTGCGGCAAAGATTTTTTTATTGCTGCTACGCAACCGCGCATCAGTTTCAATGCCACGCCTGTTATATTTAACGCCAGCTTTTTCTAAATTAAGCCCTTCAAACGCAGGCACACGCCCCGTTGCCACCAATATATGCGAACATTTTAATTCGATTTGCTCGCCATTCTTAACATGCAATTCGGCATGAATATCGGTTTTGCTTTTCTCAATTTTTTTAATTTCAGTATGTTCATAAAGCGCGATGCCTTCTTTTTTGAATCTGTCTCTCACAAATTCTACCATCTCAGTCTCGCCCCTGCCCATTAATTTTCCGTGCATGACAATCGAAACACGTGCGCCCAATCTGCGATAAGATTGCGCCAATTCGCTGCCGATAGGGCCACCGCCTAACACCACCAAATGGTCGATTTTTTCTTTAACATCAAAAATATTTTCATTGGTGTAATATGGCACAGTATCTAACCCCGGTATCCCCGGCACAAAGGCATGTGAGCCAACTGAAACGATAAAATAACGTGCTTTGACAAGGGTATCATTCACCTTAACTGTTTTTTTATCAACAAAACTTGCCGCCCCTTGCAAAACGTTACAGCCAAAACTTTCGAACCGTTCCACAGAATCATTAGGCGCGATACCCGCAATCACATCTTTGACATGGGCTTCCACTTTTGCCATATCAATATCGGGTTCGGTTGATGTGATACCAAATTGTTCAGCCTCGCGAAATGTTTGAGCAACATGCCCTGCTTTAATCAATGCTTTTGATGGCACGCAACCGTAATTCAGGCAATCACCGCCCATTTTATGTTTTTCAATCAGCACCACTTTTGCGCCCATTTGCGCTGCCCCAGCGGCGATTGATAATCCACCAGACCCTGCGCCAATCACGCATAAATCAGTTACTATTGTTTCTGCCATATCAACTCCTTAATATAATTATTCTTACCGTAAATCTTCAACGGCTTTTTTAATTCTAACACATGCTTCTTGCAAAGCTTCTTCGCCAATCGCGTAAGAAATTCTAAAATAGGGCGATAAGCCAAATGCTTCGCCATGCACCACCGCCACTTTACCTGCTTCTAACAAATAATGTGCGAAATCTTCATCTGTTTGTAAAATTTTACCTTGCGGCGTTGTTCTGCCCATCAATGCACTACATTCAGGATAGATATAAAATGCGCCATGTGGGGTATCGCACGAGATGCCATCAATGAGATTAATTTTTTCTAGCAATAAATCGCGCCTATGTTTGAAAATCTTTTTATGCTGACTCAAGAAATCGTAATCTTCTGCCAATGCTGCCACCGCCGCCCATTGACTGATAGTGGAAGCCGATGTGGTGGTTTGCGAATTAATCATATTCATCGCTTTAATCAATGTTTTATTACCTGCCGCATAGCCCAACCTAAAACCCGTCATCACATAGGTTTTTGAAACGCCATTCATGGTGAGAATTCTATCTTGCAAATCGGGCGCAACATTGGCAAAAGTAACAAAAGCTTCGTCAGTAAAGCGGATATGTTCGTAAATATCATCGCTTAAAATTTGGATATGCGGGAATTCGCGCAGCACATCAGCCAATGCGGTTAATTCATCTTTACTATAGACCGCACCTGTTGGATTGCACGGGCTATTCAACACCAGCCATTTGGTTTTTGCGGTAATCGCTTCTCGCAATTTTTCGGGCGTTAGCTTAAACCCTTCGCTTCGTTGGCACACCACCACCACTGGCACACCATCGCATAATGCCACTTGGTCAACATAGCTCACCCAATAAGGTGCTGGCACAATCACCTCATCACCCTGATTCAGAGTTGCCAAAAACACGTTATAGAGTAATTGCTTAACGCCGCTGCCCACTGTGATATTGCTTGGTTCAAATGTTAATTGGTTTTCGCGCTGAAATTTACCGATAATCGCTTGCTGTAATTCAGGAATACCCGCAGGTGGCGCATATTTGGTTTTACCATCATTCAGTGCCTTATGGGCGGCATCTAATATCACATCTGGTGTGGCAAAATCGGGTTCACCTGCGCCTAGCCCAATCACATCACGTCCTGATGCCTTTAATTCTGCCGCGCGCATGGTAACTGCAACGGTGGGTGATGGTTTAATTTTGCTTAATCTTGCCGCTAATTGCATCAATTTTCTCCGCGTAAGTAGTGATATGATGATTAATGCCATTTTAGCCATTGAAATACAACAATATTCTTGCCTTAATGGCACTATCTTATTAAAACAAGTGAGAGACCCGTTTAGCGATTAAGGCATAAAACATGTATTATTGTCATATCCCCCATAACATCATTCGAATCAGCCCTTTGATTGATGAGGGTGCAACGCTTGAAACCGCTTTGCAATTCTTAAACCCCTTATGTTGCAATCAGATGATACCGCTTAATATGCCGATATTTTCAGCGATATTAAACGATAAAGGCATCATACAAGCCAGCTTTATCGCGATGCAAAAAGATAATGACATTTTACTGCAAACACCAACTTTTATGGCATTGGGCAATTTATTGGCACAATATAAGTTAAACACGCCGATTCGAATCAGCAAAAGCAATGATAAAATTATTGCATTATGGGGTGATAAAAAACTATCTCGCCCTGATAGTGATGCCGTTACGCTTATCACCGACCCGCGCCATAAAGATTTGAATATCCATTACTTAATCGGCACAGAACAAAATTGTGATGACTATCTTGCCCATAATCGACTCGATAAACAACCGATTGAGGCATGGCAATCTTATCGCATCGGGCATGGTTTGATTGATGATGAATATCAGCAACATGATTTTTTACCGCAACATTTACATTATGATAAATTAAACGCGATAAATTGGCATAAGGGCTGTTATGTGGGGCAGGAAATTTGTGCGCGGATTTATTTTAAGGGCAAGGTAAAGCGCAAAGTGTTTCCAATAAAGTTTTCAGCGGGCGATGATGCTATAGTCGCGAATGCCGATATTGTGAATCATAAGCAAGTAAATGTGGGTAAGATGATTGCTGTTGCACCTGATGCATCTATTGGATTGGCGTTTTTGAATGAAACAGCACTTGATGACGAATTATTGTGTGGCAATCAAACATCGCTCACCCCAATATTGCCATTATGGTATCAAGCAGATGATGCGTAAAAAAATCTTCCTGCTGTTTTTGCTGATTTTGTCCACCTCGCCTCTGGATTCATACGCGCTTGATGTGAATCAGCTTACATTAGCACCATCGATTCGCGACAATTATCATTTGCGAATTTATGCCTCAATCCCCGATGCCCGTAGCATGGCGGTGGCGGAGACTATCAAAACCGTGTTTGTTGGCACCAGACGCAAAGATAGGCTCTATGCGATTCACCAAAATAAAGTTCATATTCTAGCCAGTGGCTTAAATTCACCTAATGGCGTGGCATGGCGCGCGCCTTATCTGTATCTTGCCGAGCAAAATAAAATCACCCGCTATCGCTTTGATGAGTTTTCTAGCCAATCACCCAAATTGCCTGAAGCGGAATTTATCATCAGCCTGCCAAATTATCGCCATCATGGTTGGCGGGTGATTGAAATATCACCCGATGAAAAGTTTCTATATGTCTCGCTAGGCGCGCCTTGCAATGTGTGTAAGGTTGAAAATTTGCACGGCACGATTGCCCGTTTAGAGCTTGATAAGCCCAACAAAAAATTAGAAGTTGTTGCCTATGGCGTGCGTAATTCGGTAGGATTGGCGTTTCACCCCAAAACTGGCAAGCTGTATTTTACCGATAATGGTGTTGATAATATGGGTGATGATTTACCGCATGAAGAGGTGAATCGCGTTGATAAAATGGGTCAGCATTTTGGCTTTCCCTATTATGGCGGTGGCAAGGCACGCACAAACCGTCCCCTCCCTGATATTAAGGTTACTTTTCCTCTGGTCGAATTGCCCGCCCATAACGCGCCATTAGGGATTCATTTTTATCGAAGCGATAAAAACCGTCCGCTTAATATCCCAGAATTTGATGGCAAAGCGATTATCGCCCTGCATGGGTCGTGGAATCGGCGGATTCCTGATGGGTATCGCGTGGTAATGGTTGATTTTAAGCGCAATCCTGCTAAAGTAGAAGTGCTGATTGATAATTTCTTAAATATGCAAGAGGGGCGAGGCAGACCAGTTGCGGTGAAAACGCTATGGGATGGCTCACTGCTGATAAGCGATGATGGGCATGGAAAAATATATCAACTAACAAAAAATCAGCAAAGCGGAAAATGATAGGATAAAATCATGCGTATCATAGCATTTCTAGGATTTTTGATGATGTCGGTTAGCCCGCTTGCTCATCATGCTGTTGCCCAAACCAGTAATAATCAACAAAATGATGATAATATCTGTGGTTATATGGTGGCGTTGGCAGAAAAAGCGCGCCGTATCCCTACTGGCTTATTATTGGCGATTGCTCAAGTTGAATCAGGGCGCTATAGAGCAGGGCAAACCATATCACAGCCATGGCCTTGGACTGTTTCAAGCGCGCAAACAAGCAATGATGATAATTTTTATCAATCACAAGCACAAGCAATAAGGGTGGTTGAAAATTTGCAGAATGATGGCATTACCAATATTGATGTGGGCTGTATGCAAATTAACTTATTCTATCACGGGCGAGGATTTGCATCACTGCAAGAAGCGATTGACCCCGTCAATAATGTCGCCTATGCCACCGAATTTTTGCTCTATCTCTATGCCCGCTTTAAGGATTGGGGAGAAGCTGTGAAACATTATCATTCTTCTGACCCTAACAAAAATAGCTATTATTTAGAAAAAGTGTTGGCCGCCTATCAACGGATTAATACCAGCCCTAATAATGCGACATTGCAAGCATTAAGGGCGGCATTGAATAAACCTAACAAACCGCCTCTGCCACCTTCTGCTGATGGTGAGGAATTATTAGCAAAAAATTCTGCTGATTTTGCCGAAGATTTGCGGCGGCGTATCGATGCTTTTAACGCCGATTTAGACGCTGCTCAAGATGGCGAGGATTTTGATTATGTGGAAGAGTTGCGCGTCTGGCAGGAATGGCAAAAAGTTAATAATATTGGTGATATTAAGGGCAGAGACCCTGATTATTATATCAATTTACTTGATAATCACTTCAAGACGCAATAAGAAAAAATCCTGCCTCTGCAAGAAATAATCCTGCCTCTGCAAGAAAAAATCCTGCCTCTGCAAGAAATAATCCTGCCTCTGCAAGAAATAATCCTGCCTCTGCAAGAAAAAAAATTACCGCAATAATGGAATATTGCCAAAACGTTGCACTGCGATTGTTGGCAGGAACACATAATAACTGCCCTCATTTTTCATTCTGCCCGCATAACGTAAAGCTTCGTTACCACTGCCCCAGAAAAAATCACCCCTGATGATACCCTTAATCGCATTGCCCGTATCTTGCGCCAACATGAAGCGGCGAATTCTTTTGGGTCCCGCATCAGGAATATTCACAATATCCACCCATAATATCGACCCTAGCGGAATATAGCGTTTATCAACCGCCATCGACCGCCCCGCAATCAGCGGTGTGCCTTGCGCGCCAACAATCGATAATTGATGCTTGCTGAGTTGAAAAAACACATAACGTTGATTATAGGCAAGCACCTTCGGGGCTTTATCGGGGTTGCGCTCTAGCCAGCCTCTGATACCATCCCAATCGCTTTCTTGATTGGTAATTAAGCCATCGGAAATCATTTTTTTGGCAACCGAACGATAGCTATAGCCATTATTGCCCGCATAGCCAACCCGCACCACTGAACCATCATCAAGCAGTAATTTACCCGAACCTTGAATATGCAAAATAAACACATCTAGCCTATCTTTTGCCCAAAATAATTCTAGCCCCTTGCCCGCTAGCGCACCATTATCAATCTGCAATCGGTTATGATAGGGCTGAAATTTGCCATTGGCTTTCTTGACCAAATCAGGCGGAACCTTATAGATAGGATAGCGGTAAATATCGCTTTTTGTGCGTGATGCCTGTAATTCTGCCTCGTAATAACCCGTGAACAGACCTTTGGTTTGTTTGCCATTCACCACCAAATAGGGAATGAATAATCTTTCAAATATTTCTTGTTCAAGCCTGCCATGTTTTGTGAGTGATTGTTCTAAAATACGACATGTTTGCTGCCAATCACGCGCCAATATCGGCAGGGCATTGGTGCCAACCACCGTTTTTTCATCCATTGCTTGATATTTATTGCATGATGCCAATAGCCCAACCAACAAGCCTTGCGGATGGTCGCTAGAATAATCAGGTAATTGCGAGAATTTCACCTGATTAAGGTGAAATGATTTGGGGTCTTCATATTGATGCCGCTGTTCTGGCGGTAGGTTTGATTTTAAATAGGGGTCACGCGTCCTAAACAAATCGCCTAACGCACAGCCAGTTAATAGCAGTGCCAATAAACAGATGGTGATGAAATTACTGTTCGGCACTTCCCGTCGCCGCAAGATACCAGTTAGGACCGTTTTCATTAATGGGTTTTGAGAAAGTCCAAAAATCTTCAATCACTTCTTTGGATTTCTTATCGCCTTCAATCACCTTATCATCAGCATCATAAAGCACTGAATTTTGTTCACTGACAATTTTAACGGTAAGATTTGCCTGATTATTAACAATATCGGCAGAAACATAAGCAATCTCGGTAATCGCTAGCACTGTTAATTGTAACCGTTGCCCATCTTTTTCGCGTTGCTTAATGGCATCGCTGAAAATTTTGTAAATATTTTTAGTAAGAAGAATTTTTAGATTTGGCAAATCACCTGCCGCATAAGATTCTAATATCATCTCGAATGCTGATTCTGCACCACCCAAAAATTCGCTTGGCTCAAATGATTTTATCGAGCTATTGATTTTTTTCAAACCCTTGCCAATTTTGCTGTTTGCCTTAATATCAAGCGTTTCTAATGTTTGCTTCATATCAAAATTCTCATCTTTGCTTAATGCTGCTTTTGAAAGCTGAACCACCACGCCCCCATCATCATTATTGCTATCATTGGCATCATCATCAATTATCTCTTCACCATTGGCTTTGGCATCACGCGCGCGTTTTTTTGCCTGCTGATATTTTTGAGTTAAATTAATCACATTACGGTCGCTTTTATCGGCAGTATCGTTGGGCTCTTCACCTTCGGAACGTTGTCCTAACACACCCATCATTTTTAAGATAAAAAAAACGGCAATGCCTGCAAATATAATAATATCTAAACCTTGCACAATGATACCTTTCATAAGTTAATCACTTTATAAGTTAATCACTGGCATACTACTTGATTATCATTATCATTGCAATGGAATTACATTGACAAAGCAATAAAGCATAGATTATTATTCATATCAGTTTTAATTTAATTAATTGATAGGTTTATCATGGCAAAAGCAAACACCATCACTGTAAAAATGGTCAGCTCGGCTGATACGGGACATTTCTATATTGCGCGCAAAAACCCGCGCCTAAAGCCTGAAAAAATGGAATTCAAAAAATACGACCCCGTTATGCGTAAGCATGTTGCCTATCGCGAACAAAAAATGAAATAAGTGTTTTTTCCTAAATCATTTTTACATCTGTCGCTAATTTTGATGGGTTTGATTCTCGTCAAGCCTGCTCATGCCTTAACCACCCAAATTGACAGTTACATGCTTGATTTTTCAGGCTTGATGGAATGCGGTGCATTTGATGACCATTCTTTACGCGCCACATTTGGTTTAGAGTTTCAATTTTTCCGCTGTAGCAAAATTGTGCTCACCGCACAAAATGCCCTTACCGATGACAATCAATGGCGCTATAAATTTGATTGGACACCGCTTTATGATTCCATCAGGCGCGAAGATAATGGCGAGCCAATTATTTATGGCGATGATGGTGATGAGACCAATAACGACCCGCAATATGTGCGGCAACATGAAGCAGAAGGGCAGACTGCCTATCATGATTGGTATAAAAATCTTGGCACGCGCAGCTATTATTTAGGCGATGTGCCGCTGATTGATGCCTATGTTGAATGGGTGAGTCTCAGCCAAAAAAACACTATCCGCATTGGCAGACAGCGCAACTTTATTGCCCTTGATAGCGAGGAAACCATCTGGCAAGATGATGGTAAATTCGCGCCCTATGCTGATTGGCTGGTGCGCGATTTATATAGCGGCGTTGCTTATGGCTATCATGGTGATTTTTTTAGTGGCAATATCGCCATGTTTAGTGGCAATAATCCGCTGAAAGGCGATTGGTATTTAAATGGCGTGGTAAGCCCGAATGTGAAAGCCAATAATACAGGCACTTATGCGCTGAAATGGGGCATTGATAGCGAAACTGACTATCGGCATTTGCAACTTTATCTGGGCGCGGAAGCGAATATTTTAGGCTCAACTTGGGCGAATAACCTCGAAGATGGCAAGCGCAATAATCATCGACAAGCATTGGTGGTTTCATACCGAATTGGTAACGAGGATAAGCATCTCACTTTATTAGCACAAGCCACCAAATATATTTCAGGTTTGCGTCAATCTTCAGCACAGGCAAACGACCCGACTATTGCTGTAGACGATAGAAAAATGTTTCAAGATATTACCCAACAAGGCGGCTATGCTGGATTTTACTTGAAGCGGCAAAAATTTCATATCGGCTATATTTACGAAGAGATTGACCGTTTTGACTATGCTGTTTTTGAAGCTGATGATTTTACGTTTCACCGTCAAGGCTTGAAGCAAAAAAGCAATCTCTATTATGCGGGCTATCGCTTAACCGATAATTTCGCCATCAATTTTGCCTATCATAATATCAGCAATCCCACACCTGATGCTTCAGAAATTATCACCCATTATAATGGCGCGCCGATTGATTATGAGACCCGCTTTAAACTGGTGACGCAATTTTCATTTTGAGCCAAAAATATCATTATTTCTTAAAAATATCGGCGTAAAAATAAACAACAAGAGTGCAAAGCCCAATAGCCATCCAGCAGTGGCAATATAAAATGCCGAAACCGCTTGCCCACTTGCAATGCCATAACATAAAGATGCAATCGCTGATAAAATAAACATTGAATAACCAATTTTAAGACTGATGGGTAAATCACTGCCCAAATTACTACCAGAATCACTATATAGGCTCATCACTGTTTGCCCCGCACGTATCATCATCGCCATGCTAAAAATACCAAATGATAATCCCCAAATATGAATTACCGCCAAATCAAGTGCCGCATCATTCTTGAAATTGGCAAAAACCGCACTGATAAGCCCAAGCACAATGCCATAATAAGCAAAATGTAGCACCGATAATAAATCATGCGCGCTCACTTTTTCGAACGCTACCGCCCAACGCCATAATCGAATCAGATTCAATAAAGCAATCACCAATAAACCAATACCCAACCCCATCATATATGGATTATAAATCCAGCAATAAAGCCCAACCCAAGTGATGAAAATCACAAAACCATCAAACCAGTTGGTTTCTTGTGCGATATTATCAGCATGATTATTTTTGTTATTTTGCAATATTTTTTGACTGCTTTCTGCCATCACACGCCCGCTCACCAGCAACATCATATACACCATATTGGCGATACCAAACCTGCTTGCATATTCGCTATAGCCATCATGGATTTCCCAATAAAATAATATCTGGCTGATTAAAAACAGTGCCACCAACAATAAATAACCCACATTGCGCTCGGTAATATTTCGTAGAGTCATCAAAAAACCCAATAGCAATAATAATGTGAGATACGATAATCCCACCAAAGCCACTGCCAAAAATGGAATATCCAAAAATAACACGATGCGCCCTGCAATCCATAATAATGCCAAGCCAAAAACCGCGATACCCCTTATTGCAAAACCGCCATACCAGCCCGTTATCGGCATGGTCATCACCGCCGTTAAAATAGCGACCCCGAAACCGTAAATCAATTCATGGCTATGCCATGCTTTCAGTGGCAAAATCAGTGGCAATGTTATTTGTTGATTTTGTAATAACAGCCAGCCTGAAATAACGATAATCGCATAGAGACATGACAGCAAAAAGAACAGCCGAAACACTTGGTTGAATATTGGCAAGTTAAATAGCCGCACAATATATACTCCTTTCACTTCTATCTTATTTGCTTCAATTACAGTCTATCATAAAGCAAAAACCATGCTTAAATATTTTTGCATCATCACTCGCAATTTTTCATTGGGTGGCATCAGCATATAATTGCCGATAAGCGGCAAGGCTGTTATTAAGATGAAAGTAACTATCTGCCTTTTGTTTGCCCGCCTGTCCGTAACGATACATGGTTTCGGGTTGTGCCAATAATCTTGCCATCGCATCGGCTAATTGTTGCGGGGCGCAGGCGTCAACCAACAAACCATTGCTTTCATGCGCTATCAATTCTGGGATACCACCCACATTGCAGGCAATCACTGGCAATTCAGCACTCATCGCTTCGATAATCGCATTGGGCAAACCTTCAGTATGCGATGGGTGCAGATGCAAATGGCTATTTTTTAAAAATGCTGGAATATCATCACAATGCCCGATAAACTCAATATGTGAGTGCAATTTATGCGCACCTATAAATTGCTGATAACGTAACTGATTATCCGATTCATCACGCCCCGCAATTAATAATCTAAACGGCAATGTTTTCCATTTTGCTTGCAATATCTGCACCGCATTCAGCAAATCAGCATAGCCTTTATAGTGATGCAAATTGCCGATGGCAGTGAAAATGAAAGGCTTTTTTTGATAAAATGCTTCTTTGCGATTCACCGTAAATTGCTTGGTATCGATGCCATTATAAATCAGATATTGCCGATTCGATGCAATCCCCTCATCACTGAGATTTTGCAAAATCGCTTTTGAATTGCCCACCGCTTTAGCGCATAGAGGATGGCAGAATTTTTTTTCAATCACCGCGATTAACGGATATTTTTGCTGATGAAAGTTCAAATTTAACCGCGACATGATAAAAATCGGGCGGTTTTTTTTGCCCAATAACCGATAAGCGATTGCGCTATACAGATAAGGACGCAACAAAAATGAGTGCATTATATCGGGGCTATCTTGTTTCACTTTTTGTCTAATCAACAAGATATTCACGAATTGCTTTATGATGGGTAATTTTTGCAAGCAACGCATCATTTTATTTAATTTCGGCAAAGAAACAGGCAGTCCCTTTTGTTCAGATAAATCAGCCAGCACGCCGCGATGATGATAGGTGAAAACGCTGATATTAAAATTCACCTCTTGATTCAGCACTGAAAAATTGCGGATAATATCCATTTCCGCCCCGCCTACATCTAGCGCATCAATGATGATGAGAATTTTTTTCATAATTTTTGATATAACTCAATATATTGTTGCGCGCTACGGGTAACATCAAACATGTTACCCGCTTTTTTCTTTCCTGCCTGCCCGTAATGATACATTTGTTCAGAATTATTAATCATCGCCATGATGGCATCGGCAAATTGTTCTGGCGCATGGGCTGATACCAATATCCCCGTTTCACCATCATCAACGACTTCTGGAATACCGCCAACATTTGTTGCCACAATCGGCAAGCCTGCACACATCGCCTCGATAATCCCACTACCCAAACCTTCAATATGCGCGGGATGCACATGCAAATGGCTATCGGCTAAAAATGTTGGAATATCATCAACCCTACCCATAAATTTAATGTTTTCTTGCAGACCATATTGCGCGATAAATTGATGATAATCCCTCCAATTATTATCTTGGTCGGCACCTGCAACAAACACGCAAAAAGGTAATGTTGTTTCGCGTAATTTTAAGATTTTAACTGCTTGCAATAAATCACCATAACCTTTGCGCGCATTCAAATTTCCCGTCGCGGTTAATTTATATATTTTGCTTTGCGTAAAAAATGAAAGCTCTTTTTGCACTGTAAATTTTTGAGTTTCAATGCCATTATAAATCAGTGATATTTTAGCGTGCGGTATGTTTTCGGTTACTAAATCTTGACGCACTCTATCCGAATTCGCCACCGCATGATGCAATATTTTATGACAAAAATGTGGCTCTAGCAGTCGATACATCAGTGATTGCTTAAAATGATAATTGGTATTCAAACGCGACATCACCAATAAAGGCTTCTGTTTTTTTCCCAATAACACGCACGCAACCGCACTATAAAGATAGCTGACTGGTAAAAATGCGTGAATAATATCAGGTTTGTGCTTTTTGATGGTTTTATAGATACGCAAAACAGCCAGTATTTTTTTGAGCAATGGAATCTTAAAACCTAACCCTGTTTCTTCACCATAAGAAATCAGCGTCACATTTTGCTTTACCACATTTTGTGCCAATAGCCCCGATTTAACATAGGTAAAAATACTGACATCAAAATCATCATGCTGATTAATCAATGGTGCATTTAGCGCAACATCTAATTCAGCCCCACCTAAATCTAAATGGGGAATAATCATCATAATTTTTTTGTTATTTGGCATTAAAATCTCCTTATGCATAATCGCGTGATAAATCTTGGTGCGATGACGTTTCATATTTAACCAATGGTAACCCTAATTGGGTGAGCATTAATTGTCCAAATATCGATGTTTTACGCCACGAAACTGCCGAAATCCAACGATGCGGGGTTTCAAATCCTGCATCATCAGGGCTGGCATGACCATCACGCCCTTCAATTTGCTCAAATAAATAATGGTGATAATCGGTATTTTGCAAAAATTCTTGATAAAAATCGGCGCGTTTTGGTCTTTGCCGTGCAATATGCCCCCAATCAGCAGCATGTTCAATATTATCAATCATTATCAACGCATCGCTTTTTACTGAAACCAACCTTTGCAATATTTGTCGCCTTGCAATGCCATCAATCAAAATAATATCCCAAACCTGATTGAAAACTTCTTCATCAATTTCGTGAAATTTATTTGCTTGGTTAATATGAAGATTTTTTTTAAGCGCATCAGCCAATAGGCTGATATTATCGATATATTCTGCCCTGCTCTCAAATGACGTAACAACGCAATTTTTTTGCAAAAAAAACAATGTGGAATTGCCCGCACCAAACTCTAGCACCCGCAACTGATGAGGTTGCGTTTGCGGATACCACTTAAAAAATTGCTGTAAAAACCGCACACAATCGGCGGTGAGCCAAGGTTGAATTCGTAATTCCATCTTTATCCTTATATATTATCAGCAAATCATTAGCATATTTTCAATATTTTGTCATGCTTGACATTAATGATGCAAAAAACTATTCATAGAGAAATGTAATTTTAAGGAGATTTACCATGCCAGATATTGATAAATTATTAGATGGTTATCAAAAATTTCACCAAACATATTTTCAACACGATAATAGCCTGTATCAATCCTTACAATCAGGGCAAAACCCAAAAGCACTCATCATCGCCTGTAGCGATTCGCGGTCTGACCCCGGCATTATCACCCATGCCGCCCCCGGTGATATTTTTGTGATTCGAAATGTGGCAAGCTTGGTGCCACCCTATAAAGAAAGTAACCGCACCACACATGGCACCAGTGCCGCACTGGAATTTGCGGTCAGAATCCTAGAAGTTGAGCATGTGATTGTGTTAGGGCATAGCCATTGTGCGGGCGTAAAAGCGATGGCAACCGATTCATTGCCGTTTGAAAGTGATTTTATTTCACAATGGGTAGAAATTGCCAAGCCTGCCAAACAGCGTGCGCTTGAGAAATGTGGTGATACAAATGCTGATTCGCCTGAATTACTGCATCATTGCGAGCGCGAGACTGTGTTATTATCGCTGAATAACCTAACAAGTTTTCCATGGATAAAACAGCGAATCACTGATGGAAAATTAAAGATTCACGGCTGGTATTTTTCAATCGATAATGGCGCGCTAAGCTATTACGATTCCGATAAAAAAGAGTTCACCCCTTTTGCTACCTAATAATCTATCGTTAGCTTTTTACAGCCGCACCAATATTCGGATTTGCCGATTTGCCTTGATTTGTTTTTTCAGCCTCACGTTGTTTTTCAAAATAGTGGTTGAACAGAAACAACCCACTTGGCGTAACAATCAAAGTCAGCACAGTGGCAAACCCCATACCAAACACAATCGCCGCCGCTAATTGTTGCCAAAAAGCGGTCGATGGGTCATCAAGCGCATAGCCCCGATTCACAAAATCAATTTCCAATCGAATCACCAACGGAATCAAACCTAGCATGGTGGTGCCAGTGGTCATCAAAACAGGGCGCAATCTTTGCGCGCAAGTTTGAATGATTGATTGATAATAATCGCCCTTTGTCCGCTTCATCAGCGTGTTGAAAGTATCAATCAACACAATATTATTATTCACCACAATCCCCGCTAATGAAATCACCCCAATGCCTGACATGATAATGCCAAATGGTTGACGGATAATCAGCAAGCCTAGCATCACGCCAATGGTCGACATAATCACTGCCGATAATATCAAGAAACATTGATAGAATGAGTTAAATTGCGTCAATAAAATCAGTGCCATCACGAATAAAGCAATGCCAAATGCTTTTTGCAAAAACGCACTTGCCTCTGCTTGGTCGGCATTTTCACCGGTAAATTCAAAGCTCACCGATGCGGGCAAGCCTAATTGCGGTATTTCTTCTTGCAGCTCTTCAATTTTATTGGCCGCCAACACGCCCCTTTGTAAATCAGAACGCACAAACGAGATTCGTTTTTGGTCAACGCGCCGCACCAAAGGTGTTTTTAACACGGCTTCACGCGTTACAAAATTACCCATCGGCACATCACCGCCACTGGTGGCGATTCGCAAAGAATCCAACTGTTCGGTTGAGCGCACCGATTTCGGTAAGCGCATGATAATATCAATCTCGTCATTGCTATCATCAGGGCGATACGAACTTAACGTAATGCCGTTGGTAATCAGCCGCACATAATTGCCAATCGTGCTGATATTAATATCATATTTATAGGCTTCCTCGCGGTCAACATTCAACTGCCACTCGATACCCGGTGGGCTGATACTATCTTCAATATCACGAATACCGGGCGATTTTTCCAAATGTTCACGCACAATAATCGCGGCACGATTCAAATCATCAAATGAATCACTGCTTAACTGAATCGAAATGGGCTGCCCCGTTGGCGGTCCATTCTCACCTTGCCGCACTTCCACATAAATACCGGGTATTAAGCTCATTTTGGCATCAATATCTTTGACAATCTCATCACTTTTGCGCCTATCGTGCCAATCAACATATTCCAGATTGATCACGCCAATCACATCTTCTGCCACATCGCGCCCATCTGATACTGTGCCTGCCGATGCCGTGATATTCTCAATTTCATTTTTTTCTTGCTTCAATTCAAGCACCGCTTTTTCAACCTGTTGCACCAAAACATCACGTTCTGTGGTGGAATAATTACCACGCGCATGAACCAATAAAACGGCTTGTTCGCTATCGCCACTGGGGAAAAATTCTACGCCACGCCCAAGCACCCCATAAAGCACCCATGATAGCACCATCGCGATTACCGCACCTGCTAAAATACGGCGCGGATATTTCAACGCCCAATTTTCTAAAAAACTAAGATAGCTTTGCGTGAAGCGACTGGTTTTATCAATATCAATCATATCGCGCCTATCTTCATTCACCACAACTGATACACGATGTTCATCATCGGCAAGCCCGCCTTCTATTTTTTCGTCAATCCATGGTCCAATCACTTTATAGCCACGCCATACGCCATAGGCAAAGCCCAAAATTTTACCAAGCCCTGCCAGCGGTGGTAGCAATATTCCTAACACTGCGCCTGCCAAACTATAGACAATAAAGCCACAAATCACTGCGACAGCACAGCGCAATATCGCCGCAAAATGCCCCCCAACAATCGGCAAGAAAAACAGTGCCATCACCAAAGATGAGGAGAGAATAAAAATCACTGTTAGTGGTAAATAACCCATAAATTCACCCACCAAACCCGGCCAGAATAATAATGGCATAAAGGCGGCAAGTGTGGTGCCAGTAGATGCGATAATTGGCCATGCCATTTTTTTAGATGCCAATGCGAAAGCTTCAATTTTGCTGTAACCCTCATCAATTTTACGTTCAGCATATTCGGCGACCACAATCGCGCCATCCACCAGCAGCCCCACCGAAATAATTAACCCAAACAACACGACAAAATTCAGCGTAACGCCCAGAAGGTTCATCACCAAAATGCCACTTAAAAACGACCCAGGTATCGCCACCCCCACCAATAAAGAGGGGCGCAAACCAAGCGTTGCCAAAATCACAATCATCACCAAAATAATCGCGCTAATCACCGAATTTTGAAGGCTAGAAAGTGAACTTCTAATATTATCAGCCTCGTCTTGGGTAATCACCACCGATATGGCTTGCGGCCAATCTTTGGTAACCTCATCAACCAGCGCATGGGCATCAAGCGATGTTTGAATAATATTCTCGCCCGTGCGCTTCACCACCGATAGGGTAAGTGCCGATTCGCCATTGAGCCTTGAAAAAGCCCGCACATCTTTAAATGTGCGTTTAATATCAGTAATATCTTCAAGCACCAAAACCGATTCGCCAGATGAAATAATCGGAAACCTCTTTAAATCATCAATACTTTCAATCAGGCTAGGCACTTTAATCGCGAAACTGCCAGACTCACCTTCCAAATTACCCGCCGCCACTAGCAAATTAGACGATGCAATCGCGCGAATCACTTGGTCTGGCGTAACATTATAGGATTGTAATTTCACTGGATTAATCGTTACCTCAACAACTTCATCACGGTCGCCATCTAAATCAACGCGCAAAACTTGTGATAATTTTTCAATCTCTTCTTGTAAAATTTGGGCATAATCCAATAAAATTCGGCTATCAATCTCGCCAGAAAGTGATATTTGCATCACTGGAAACAGGCTGAAATTAACCTCGTTCACATTGGGGTCGTTCGCATCGGCGGGTAAATCGCCTTTGACCTCATCAATTTTTTCGCGCACATCGCGCAATGCTTGTTCAACATCAAAGCCTGCATCAAATTCCAACACCACATTACCGCCACCCAAATAAGAGGTTGACCTTAACTCTTTCAAGCCTTCCACTTGCGAGACTGCCTTTTCAATTGGTTTCACCAATAAGCGTTCGGCATCAAACGGTGATATGCCTTGCAATGATGTAGAAACATAAACAATCGGAATCGCAATATCAGGCGCGGATTCTTTAGGAATAGAACTATAGGCAGAAGCCCCTGCAAACAATAATAATACCAGCAACAACACAAAAGTGCGCGCACGTTGCATTCCTAAATCAATGATTGACATTGAATATCTCCTTTTATTCTTGCGCTGATTCAGGTGATGTTTCTAAATCAGGCGCAGATTCCGTTTCAGTAATTGGCTCAATATTATCTTCTTTGGCATCTTCGTTGGCTTCTGCTGGTTCTTCTTTTAGAATCGCTTCCACTGTTTCGCCCGCTGTTACGGTTTCTTGACCTGCAATAATAATCGTAACCTGTTCAGCCAAGCCCGCCACCCATACACCGCTACCATCAGTTTGCACCACATCAATCGATGCAAATTCAACAATATTATTCCTATCCACTAAGCGCACGCCAATCGTGCCATCACTATCTAGCGTCAACCAACCCGATGAAATAAAATGCGCGTTTTGAATTTTTTGTGGCAAGCGTAATATCGCAGGCACACCATCGCGGATTTCTTGATTTTCGTTCGGCACAATCACTTCAACCGCAAACGAGCGCGTGCGTAAATTGGCAGAGTTAGAAATAAACACCAATTCGCCTTGATAGGTCTCACCTGCAATCTCAACCTCAAGCGTGCCTAACCCTTGCAATCTATCAACTTCTTTTTCAGAAACATAGCCCGTAATTTTGACTTGGCTTAAATCAACCACCGTGCCAACAAATGTGCCGGGCGAGACATAATCACCAATATCCAAAGGCGAATCAACCAATGTGCCTGCAAAAGGTGCGCTATAGCGGCTTTTTTCAAGATTGTAACGGGCGCGTTCTAGCGCTGCTTCGGCACGGGCAAAATTCGCCCGAATTTCAGTTGCCTTAACCTGTGATTCATAACCGCCACGCGCCAATGATACCGCCGCTTGATTTTCAAGTCGCAACTGATTATAGGTCGCCTGCGCCTGCTTTAATTCCGCCGCCCGAATCGCATTATCCAATGTTAGAAACACTTCATTTTGTTCTAAATCACTGCCTTTGGTTTTAACAATCGTTCTGACTGTGCCTGCTGTTTGGGCGCGAATCTCTAATTTATGATTGGCTTCGGTAACGCCTGAAATTTCTACAATCGGTGAATGAGAGCGCGCAACCGATGCTTTAACCTGCACTGTGCGGGCAGCACTCAAATCTTGTGGCGAGCCAAAACCGCCACTGCCACCACCAATAGAACCGCTGAAAATCCATAACACTGTGAATAATGCCACCAATACCGACATCCGTGATGATGCTTCTAGCCCCTTAAACCAGCGATAGGGTTTTGTATTATGGCAGGGGCGCAATGCCACATTATCGATAAAATCAATGGCTTTGCTACCGCTCGCAAAAAATTTGCTAAACGCAATATCCAAGCCCAGAATAACATAGCCCGGAATTTTGCTGATAAACCGCAACCCTGCCCCAATAAAAATTAATGGTTTACGCAACAATTTTGATAATAGATTTTTTATTCTTGAAAACATCTCAAACCTTACTTCAATTTATTCAACATATAAGCACCCTATATAATATACTCTATCATAAGAGACTCTCTTCGGTAATACAATAAAATTAGTATCAATATTTATTCTGATAAATAGAAACAATCTTATTCAACATATCCAACGCTTCAGCACGCGGACGCTGAAACGCGTTTCGCCCTATTATCGACCCATTGGCACCACCATCACGCAACGCCCGAATTTCGTCATACAGAGAATCTAAATCTTTGGCTGCACCGCCCGAAAACACCACAATTCTACGCCCATTAAAGCAAGATTGCACAATATGGGCAATTCTATCCGATAATGTCTCACGTTCAATATTATATTTTTCGTAAATTTCTTTTGCCTCTTTTTGCTCTAAATGCGCGGTAGGTGGCTTCACCTTAATGATATGCGCGCCCAATAATGCGGCTTGATGGGCGGCATAAGCGGTAACATCTAACGCTGTTTCACCCTGTTTGCTTAAATCACCACCACGCGGATATGACCAAATCACCACCGCAAGCCCGTATGCTTTTGCCTCTTGTGCCATTTCGCGAATTTCTTCAACCAGATTAAATTGCTTATCGGAGCCCGGATAAATGGTAAAACCAATCGCGCTTGCGCCTATCCGCAAGGCATCTTGCACCGATGCTGTTACTGCTTGGTCTTTGCTAACCGCCCAGCTGGTGGAAGAATTTACTTTGAGGATTGTTGGAATCTGCCCTGCAAATGTATCCGCGCCTGCTTCTAATGCACCCAATGGTGCGGCATAGGCATTTAGCCCTGCATCAATCGCCAACCGATAATGATAATGTGGGTCATAACCTGCTGGATTTGGTGCGAATGACCGTGCTGGACCATGTTCAAACCCTTGGTCAACTGGCAAAATCACCATTTTACCCGAACCACCTAACTTGCCTTGCATTAACAATCTGGCGATATTCGCCTTTGTGCCCGGATTATCTGACTCATAATGGCTTAAAATTTTTCTGACGATGCGCGTCATTCTCATTATCATTCTCCTAAAAATGAATATACACTCCTTATTATTACCATAAAATTCATAAAATTTCAATAAAAGACATTTGAGTTTTTTAGCGGCATCATCTAATATAGCCCTATGATGAATAAAATAAAATTTCCGCACATGCCCGTTATTAAGGGCGTTACAATGGCACATGCCGCCGCCCAACTGCATTATAAAAAGCGTGATGATTTGCTTTTGTTTCATTTGGCGCAAGGCAGTTATGTGGCTGGCACCCTTGCCCGTTCTTCTATGGCGGGTGCGCCAATTATCTGGAACAAGCCAATCTTAAAGCAAGCCCGCGCCGAAGCGATTATTGTGAATGCAGGCAATGCCAATGTTTTGACGGGCGCAAATGGCATCACTGCCACCACCGAAATTGCTGATGCGCTAGGCAAATCACTCGGCATTAATCCGCACCATATTCTGCAAGCCTCAACGGGCGTGATTGGTGAGATTTTACCGCATCATAAAATCATTCAGCAAATCCCGTCTTTATGTAAAAACCTTACCGATAATGCTTGGGAACAAGCAGCGCGTGCCATCATGACCACCGATACCATGCCTAAAGGCTCAACCGCTTCGTGCATGATTGGTGAGAAAAAAATCAACATTGCAGGCATTGCCAAAGGGTCTGGCATGATTGCGCCCGATATGGCAACCATGCTCAGCTTTATTTTTACCGATGCCCTTATTGCCCCGCATATGCTGAAAAAAATCACTCAAAATTTGGTGACGCAAACCTTTAATTGCATCACGGTTGATGGCGATAGTTCCACCAGTGATATGGTGATTATGGCGGCGACGGGGGCAGCGCAAAATCAGCTAAGCGATGATGATGTTGTTTTGAATGATTTTACAAAAGCCCTGCATCAGGTGATGCTTGACCTTGCCACCCAAATTGTCCGCGATGGCGAGGGCGCACGTAAATTTATCACCTATCATTTGCGCGGTGCAAAAAATGATGATTCGGCACGGATTATCGGCAAATCAATCGCCAATTCACCCTTAGTGAAAACCGCAATCGCGGGCGGTGATGCAAATTGGGGGCGAATTGCGATGGCGGTGGGTAAATCGGGCGAACCTGCATCGCAACATGATTTATCAATCATTATCGCTGATGAGATTTTGCTGAAAAAGGGTGAATTGCAATCATTCAATATCAAAAAATTGGATAATTATTTTAAGGGTGATGAGATTGAGATTTTGGTTGATATTGGTTTGGGCAAGGGGGACGCCACCATTTATGGCTGTGATTTTACCGAAGATTATATCAAAATCAATGCCGATTACCGTTCTTGAAATGACCCCCGAAAGACTAAAGCCAAAAAATAATGAATAACGCCTGCGAACAGCAACAATTACCCCTCACCACCAAACAGATAAAATTAGTGGTAGCGGCGGCATTGGTTGATGCTGATGGCAGGGTGTTGATTAATGAACGCCCGACTGGCAAAGCATTCAGTGGCTATTGGGAATTCCCGGGGGGTAAGATAGAAGCGGGCGAAACCCCAGAAGCGGCGTTATTACGCGAATTGCATGAGGAGCTGAATATAACAACATCATTGGGTTGCTTTGCGCCGATTGCGTTTGCCAGTCATTCTTATGATGATTTTCATTTGCTAATGCCACTCTATATCTGCCATTTATGGCATGGTGATATTATCGCGCGCGACCAACAGAAACTGCAATGGGTGCGGGGCGTTGAGCTTTATCGCTATAAAATGTTGCCTGCTGATATACCGCTAATTCCATTATTATTGGAATGGCTGTAATTACACCACCACATTAAAAATTGAGCCACGTCCCGAATAATTTTGCTGTAATTGATTTTGATTGCTGCTTGTTAGAATATTATTAAGTCTGGTAAAGGCGGCCTCAACATTAAATGGGCTGTTCGCGCTGATATTAGCGAGATTAAAATTCGACGTTGGCGCATTTGCTGTTGGTGCGCTATTAACATTAGTGGTAGGAGTAATCTCGGCAGGAGTAGGAGTAGTTTCGGCAGGAGAAGGGCGCAGATTTTGGCTAAAATCGACAAATGATTGCGTCGCCGAAGCGGCTTTTCTTGCTGGTGCTTGCGGTAAAGTGGGGCGTTCAGGGCGCAATGTAAATAAATTTTCAACATCATAGACCATCAGATGACTCCTTTAAGTTTAATCATCTCCCCATTCAGAATATTTGGCAAATTCCATGCCATATATTAATATAATCTAGCCTATCGTGATTCATGCGTCAAGCGAATCGATAATTTCCATTTTCATTTACTGATTTTAGGATTATAATGATATGTTATTTCAATTATTTGGTAGGTATTAAAAGCATGACCATATCACTGAAACCGATTGCCACAGGCAAATCCGACCAAATATCACTCTTGCTGATACAAGGCTTTACAATGTTACCATTCGCATCATTGATTGACCCATTCAGGATGGCGAACCGTTTAAGCGGTAAAACACTCTATCAATGGCATCTTATCTCGGTCGATGGCGAGGCTGTTTCATCATCTGGCGATATTGCCATTAATGTTGATGGCGCGATTGATAATATTATTGATAGTGGCATTCCGATGGATAATCTATTTATTTGCGGGGGCGTTAATATCCACCAATTTAACGACAGACGCGTTTTGAATTTTATACAGCGCATGGGGCGTAGCGATAATTATCTGGGCGCGATATGCACGGGCAGTTATTTATTGGCGCGTGCGGGCGTGTTGAATGGCTATCGTTGCACCATTCATTGGGAAAATTTAGATGCGTTTCGTGAAAATTTCCCCGACTTAGATAGCCGTGCCAGCCTGTATGAATTTGACCGCAATCGCCTTACCTGTTGCGGTTCAACCGCTGCCTTTGAAATGAGTGTGCGGATTATTAAAGAAAAGCACGGCACACAGCTTGCCGATGATATTTGCGAACAATTCATTCAAGAAAAAAAACGGCATTATGATGATGATAATAACCTGTTGCCCATCAGGGTAAGGTTACAGGTGAATCACCAAAAATTGGTGAAAGCCATCAGCGCGATGGAAGATAATTGCGAAAAAACAATTTCGCGCGAAGAAATAGCCGCCATTGCGGGTATTTCATGCAGACAATTAGAACGGCTTTTTTATCAGCATATTGGCACAAGCCCACGCCGCTATTATCTAAAAATCAGGTTGGAACGCGCTAAAAGATTGCTACAGCAAACCAATTTATCGATTGCTGAAATCGCGTTTGCCTGCGGATTTAACACAGCATCGCATTTTTCGCGCTGTTTTCATAATATTTATGGCTTCACCCCCCGAAGCAATAGATGATATGGCTTGAATTTAAATAAGCGATTGACGCAAATTTTTTCTTGGTTACAATAAGATACGAAAAATTATTATCAATAGGGATATCATGACGCAATCTTTCACCATCACTCTGAACAATGAAAAAGTAACCGCTTCTGCTGACGAAACCATATGGCAAATCGCACAACGCGAAGGGATAGAGATTCCGCATCTATGCTATTCTGCCAAAGCTGATTATGAAAGCGATGGGAATTGCCGTGCCTGTATGGTTGAAATTGAGGGTGAGCGCACCTTAGCGGCTTCTTGTATCCGCAAAGCCCAACCCAATATGGTGGTGAATTCTGTATCTGACCGTGCTGAAAATGCGCGTAAAATGGTGTTTGAATTGCTACTTGCCGACCAACCCGCCCGCGACCAAAGCCACAATCATGACGCGCCTTTATGGCAATGGGCAGATGCTATTGGTATGGAACAGCCGCGATTCGATGGTAAACAAACCCCTGCTTGCGATATTTCTCATCCCGCAATGGCGGTAAATCTTGATGCTTGCATTAATTGCACGCTTTGCGTGCGCGCGTGCCGTGATGTGCAGGTGAATGATGTGATTGGCATGGGGTATCGCGGTAAACATGCCAAAGTGATTTTTGATTTTGATGATGAAATGGGCGAATCGACCTGTGTGGCATGTGGCGAATGTGTGCAAGCCTGCCCCACTGGCGCGCTTATGCCAAAAACCATGCTTGATGATAAGCAAGTCTATCAAGGCAAGGCAGATAAAGTCGTGGCGAGCCTATGCCCCTATTGCGGGGTTGGGTGTCGCACCGATATTCATGTTAAGGATAATAAAATTGTCAAAGTTGATGGGCGTATGGGTCCTGCCAACCGTAACCGCCTCTGTGTTAAAGGCAGATTCGGACTTGATTATGCCAGCCATCCGCAACGGTTGACCAAGCCACTGATTCGCAAAACAGATGTGCCGAAAAAATGGGACGACCAAATTGACCCAAGCAATCCTTACACTCATTTTCGCGAGGCAAGTTGGGAAGAAGCGTTAGAATTAACAGGTAAAAAATTCAAAGATATTTTGAAGCAAAATGGTAAAGACGCAGATGGCATTGGCGCATTGGCAGGGTTTGGCTCAGCCAAAGGTTCAAATGAAGAAGCATATTTATTTCAAAAATTAATCCGCACGGGTTTTGGCACGAATAATGTTGACCATTGCACACGGTTATGTCACGCCTCGTCGGTGGCGGCATTGGTTGAGGGCATTGGTTCAAGCGCAGTAACCGCACCATTTACAGCCGCGCTTGATAGTGATTGCATCATTGTGATTGGCGCGCGCCCCACCGAAAATCATCCAGTGGCGGCAACATTTTTCAAAAATGCGGTGAAGCAAGGCAAAAGGCTGATTGTATTAGACCCTCGTGGACAGGGATTGGTACGCCATGCGTGGCGTCATTTGCAATTTAAGGGTGGCACAGATGTGGCATTGCTGAATGCGATGATTCACACCATCATCAATGAAGATTTGGTTGACCATGATTATATCAGCAGAATGTGCGATGATTATCAGGCGATTAAGGAAAATATTCAGCAATTTTCGCCTGAAAAAATGAGCGAGATTTGCAATATTGATGCCGAATCGATTCGCGAAGTGGCACGCGCTTATGCCACTTCCAAACGCGGTATTATTTTCTGGGGCATGGGCATTTCGCAACATGTGCATGGCACTGATAATAACCGCTGTTTGATTACGCTTGCGGTAATTACGGGACATATTGGGCGTAAAGGCACGGGGTTACACCCGTTACGCGGACAAAATAATGTGCAAGGCGCGTCTGATGTTGGCTTAATCCCCATGATGTATCCTGAATATCAGCTGGTGGAAGATGAGGCGATTCGCCTGAAATTTGAAAAATTCTGGAATACCAAGCTTGACCCCAAACGCGGGCTAACAGTGGTGGAAACCATTGATGCGATTCTGGCAGGCAAGGTAAAAGGCATGTATATTATGGGCGAAAACCCCGCAATGTCTGACCCCGATACCACCCATGCCCGTAAAGCATTGGCAAAATTAGAACATTTGGTGGTGCAGGAGATTTTCTTAACCGAAACCGCTTACCATGCTGATATTATTCTGCCCGCAAGTTCCTTTGCTGAAAAAACTGGCAGTTTCACCAATACCAATCGGCAAGTCCAGCTTGCCCGCCCTGCGCTTCATCTGCCAGAAGGGGTGAAGCAAGATTGGGAAATCACCCAAGCCATCGCGCAACAGATTGGGCTTGATTGGAATTATCAGCATGTAAGCGATATTTATAACGAGCTTCAACAAGTGATGCCGACCCTAAAAGGCATCAGTTGGGAGCGGTTAGAGCGTGATGATTTTGTTGCCTATCCATGCAACCGCGAAGAATCATCTGGCACGGCAATCTTATGTAATGATGGCTTCAGCACCGAATCAGGCAAAGCGCGATTGGTGCCAACATCGATTGTGCCACCCGATGAAGTGCCTGATACTGACTATCCTTACATTTTAACCACTGGGCGCGTGTTAGAACATTGGCATACAGGCGCGATGACACGGCGCGCAACTGTGTTAGACCAACTTGAGCCTGCCGCGATTGCCCATTTGAATCCGCGCGAATTGCGAAAATTAGGCATCGATTCGGGTGCAAAAGTGCAAGTTAGCACAAGACGTGGCATTTTGGAAATTATCGCCCGTGCCGACCGCGATGTGGCTGATGGCATGGTATTTATCCCATTTTGCTTTGCTGAAAGCCCTGCCAATATGCTGACCAACCCTAAATTAGACCCTTATGGTAAAATCCCTGAATTTAAGTTTTGTGCCGCCAATGTGATTGCCGCGTAAAATCGCGTGACATAATGGTTTTTCTCTTACGTTTTGCTCTCCATGAAGCTGATTGCCAAGCAGTTTTAGATGCCTTTAACCCGCATTTTTCTAGCTCGTCAATTTTTAGAACTGCCGATTCCTTATGGCATTATCACGCTTATTGCGATGACCGCCCGAATGATGGCTTGGTTGAAACACTCTATCAGCTTGCCATGCTGAAAAGCGGTGGTGATGCCGATAATTTCCATTATCATATAGAAAAACTGCCCGAAAAAAATTGGTTGGCTGAAAACCAAAAACATCTTAAGCCATTTTTGATTGACCGTTTTATGATACTCCCCAATGATGCGGGGCAAAATATCACGCACCGAAAAACCATCAAGATTAATGGCTCGCTGGCATTTGGCACGGGCAAACATGCCACCACCCAATTATGTATCGGTATTTTAGCGCAGATTGCCAAAAAGCAACAAGCGCGACATCATCCGCCCATCACCCGCATTTTAGATATGGGCTGTGGCACGGCAATATTGGCACTGGCAGCTGGGCATTTATTCAAGCAAAGCCATATTACCGCCTATGATATTGCCAAAGATGCGGTTATCATCAGCCGTAACAATGCGCGCATTAATAATATGAAACCGCGTTTCACGATTGCTCAAAAAAGCACACCCTATCTGCCAAATGCCCAAAAAAACAATCGGCCTTATCAGCTGGTGATGGCGAATATTCTTGCCGAGCCATTAAAACAAATGCGGCTTGATTTCGCACGGATGATGCCAAAAAACGGGCTATTATTATTATCGGGATTGTTGCATCAGCAACGCCCATTTCTGCATCACGGCTTTCGTAGGCAATTTAAGCTGATAGAATACCAACAACAAGGTGATTGGTTGGCGATGCTATATCGAAAGACAACATCATGACTGATAAAATCCAAACAAAAACACGGATTGAACAATTACAAGAATGGTTGCTTCAAGAGGGTTTTGATTTTTTTCTACTGCCCCGTAGCGACCGTTATGGGCAAGAATTTTTGCCAGCATGTAACGAGCGCATCGAATGGCTGACGGGCTTTACAGGCAGCAGTGGGTTTGTGGTGATAACCCCATCAGACTGTGTATTATTTAGCGATAAGCGTTATAGCATTCAGATGGAAACGCAAACCCCCGATAATGTTACCTGCCATGATGGGGCGCAGATGACATTAGAGCAATATTTGCAAAAAATGGTGATAAAAAACGCCAAAATCGGCTTTCCGCAATGGCAATTATCAATACAGCTACAGAGTAAATTTTCCGATATTATAGACGCGCATGATTCAACATTACACGCTAATTTGCAAAATCCGATTGATTTATTTTGGCGTGATAACCGCCCCTCACTGCCGCTTTCTCTACCGCATCTGCTTGATGAGAATTACTGCGGAGATGATGCTTCTGCCAAATTAACACTTTTGAGACAAAGGCTAAAACAACAAAATTGCGATGGTAATTTTATCAGTGATTTAAGCATGATTGCATGGCTGCTTAATCTGCGCGGGTCTGATATTCCATACGCGCCCGTGAATATCGCCATGCTATTGGTGCGAAAAAATGATGCCCATTTATTTATCAATCCGCAAAAAATCACGCCTGAATTAGAAGAATATTTTGAGAAACATCACATTATTTTTCATGATTTAAGCTCTCTCAATAATTTTATCAAAAACTCATCGGGTGAGATATATTTGATTGATGAGCAAAAAACTCCCTATCATATTCAGCTATTATTTGACCAACATCAGATAAAATCATTCTATCATTCACAACCTTTATTGCGCGCACGTGCGATTAAAAACAAAGCTGAAATTGCCGCCATTAAAAATGCCCATATTGCCGATGGCGTAGCGATGGTGACATTTTTACATTGGCTAGAACAACAATCCCAGACCAGCGAAATCGCCATTGCCGAAAAATTAGAAGAATTTAGATGCCAGCATGATTTTTATCGCGGGCCGAGTTTTGGCACCATTGCTGGTTTTGCCGAACATGGTGCAATCATTCATTACCGCGCCACCGAACAAAGTAACTTGCATAAAAAGAGGCAAGATGGGTGTTTATTATTGCTAGATTCGGGCGGGCATTATCTTAATGGCACAACCGATATTACCCGAACCATTCCTTATGGCATCATCAATAATCAGCTGCTAAAAGCTGATTATACATTGGTGTTAAAAGCGCATATCAGCCTTGCCAAGCAAATTTTTCCGCAAAATACCAATGGCGCACAGTTAGATGCGCTATGCCGTGCGCCCTTATGGAATTATCAGCGCAATTATCCACATGGCACGGGGCATGGGGTGGGCATGTATGCCGATGTGCATGAGGGTCCTTACCATATCTCGCCTAATATTGATAAGCCGATTGAAGCGGGCATGTTATTTTCTAACGAGCCCGGATTATATAGGGCAGATAAATATGGCATTCGAATCGAGAATTTAATTATCGCCAAAAATTTAGAATTGCCTGATGAAAATGAAACAACATGGTTAAAATTTGAAACCGTTACCCTATGCCCGTTCAATCTTGATTTGATTGATAAAACTTACTTAGATTCTGACGATATTGAATGGTTGAATAATTATCACCAAACAATTTGGCAACAATTATCACCCTATTTTGACGATGATGATTTACGCCAATATCTACGCCATGCCACCCGCAAATTGGGGTGAGTTTTTATCAGCCATCATTAAATGCCCTATTAAACGCGCTGGTAACGGCTAGCAAAGAAGCGGTAACAATATTAGGATGTTTGCCAATACCAAAATATGATAATCCTTCTGGCAATGCTAGCTGAATATAGGTTGCCGATGTGGCATCTGAACCCGTTCCTAGCGCATGTTGCTGATAATTATTAATGATATAATTTTTGTTAAAATGCTGATTTAATGTTGCCAAATAGGCATCAATCGGACCATTGCCCTTGCCTTCAAGCAGAAGTTTTTTATCATCAATCACCACCCTTGCCGCCAATAAACGTACACCCTCACTCATGGAATCGGGTTGCGATTGGTGGTCGATAAACTGCACAGGCTTTGCCATATTGAGATAATTTTCTTCAAAAATCTGCCAAATCTTGATAGCAGTTAATTCTTTTCCGCTCTTATCAGCCGCTTCTTGCACCACACGGCTAAATTCAATTTGCAACAAACGCGGCAATTCAAAACCGTAATCATTCTCCATAATATAGGCAACACCGCCCTTGCCTGATTGACTGTTGATGCGAATAACAGCCTCGTAACTGCGCCCTAAATCAGTGGGGTCAATCGGCAGATATGGCACTTGCCATAAAGGCTCGTTGCTTTGCTTCATTTCATGAAAGCCTTTTTTAATGGCATCTTGATGCGAGCCTGAAAAAGCGGTAAACACCAACTCACCCACATAAGGGTGGCGCGGATGCACGGGTATTTGCGTACAATATTCGGCAACATCACGTACAGCATTAATATCAGAGAAATCTAACATCGGCTCAATCCCTTGCGTATGTAAATTAAGTGCCAATGTTACCAAATCAACATTACCTGTACGCTCGCCATTGCCAAATAATGTACCTTCCACACGTTGCGCCCCTGCCAGTAACCCTAATTCGGTTGCCGCCACTGCCGCACCCCTATCATTATGTGGGTGCAAGCTGATGATTGCCGCATCGCGATTGGGTAAATTGTTGCAAAAATACTCTATCTGGTCAGCATGGATATTCGGGGTTGATAATTCCACCGTTGCGGGTAAATTTAATATCATTTTTTTATTTATGCTTGGCTGTAATATCTCCATCACGGCATTGCACACATCAAGCGCGTAATCTAATTCGGTATCAGAAAAACTTTCTGGCGAATATTGGTAGTCTATATTAATCTGCGGATTTTTACCTGCCAACTCTTTAATCAAAACCGCACCATCGGTGGCGATTTTTTTGATACCATCTTTATCTTGCCCAAAAACCACGCGCCTTTGCAACGGGTTGGTGGAATTATAAAAATGCACAATCACATTTTTTGCACCTTGAATCGCTTCAAAAGTGCGTTCAATCAAATGCGGACGGCATTGCGTCAACACCTGAATCGACACATCATCAGGGATTAAATCATCATCAATCAGCTGCCTTACAAAATCAAAATCAGTCTGCGAGGCAGAGGGAAAACCAACCTCAATCTGCTTAAAGCCAATATCTAGCAATTTCTTGAATAGCCTTAATTTTCTATCGGGTCCCATCGGCTCAATCAGGGCCTGATTGCCATCGCGCAAATCCACCGAACACCATATCGGTGCTTGTGTTATTTGTTTATCAGCCCATTGCCTATCTTTGAGGGCAACCGCTGGAAAATTTTGATATTTGCCTGCAATCTGTTTCATTATTAAACCTTACGCTATCTTATGGCTATTCTTAGACTATAATTGTAAGGTTTATCGCAAAATCTGTAAAGGTGATTTTCGATAAGATACATAATTACTTTGACTCATCTAATTTTTGTGCTTAAGAATAAACTGATACACCATAATGATAGGCATGTAAAAATGACAAAACAAAAAAAATTTCAGGGATTGGGCACACGCCCGCTTTTGGGCGTTATGCTGGCATTGGGGTCGTCTGTGTTATTGGGGATAACCCCCAGCCTTGCCAAAGTTTCGTTGAATGAGGGCGCAGGGTTGTTTTTTGTTGTTTTACTCAGAAGCGGGTTAGGTCCCGTCATCACATTATTTTGCTATAGCATCATTATCAAACAGCCACTTTGCTTGCATAAAATTCCGAAGAAAGCACTTATGCTTTCGGCATTTTCAATGCCATTGGTTGCCTTTGGCTTAATGGGGTCGATTCAATATATTTCACCGGGTTTGGCAGTAACAATTTTATATGCGTTTCCGATATTTGTGCTGATTAGCGTTGCCTTTATGAATTGGAAATTTCCGTCTTTCAAATTAACATTAATCTATCTTATCGCCTTTTTGGGGTTAGCCACCGCCATCGGTGCCAAATTTGATACTGTTAGCTGGTTAGGCGTTGGTTTGGCATTTTGCGCCGCGATTGGTGCCAGCATGTTGATGTTTCTAGGCAGTATGGCAGGCAGCGCGGTAAAACCACATAGTATTTTATTTTTTGGCAGTGCCTTCGTTGCTTTGATTGCCCTGCTAATGATATTGCTAACGGGCAATGTTGGGCTGCCCTCATCGTCATTAGGTTGGGGAGTGTTAATATTAGCGGCATTAATTTATACCTGTGGCATGGTGATGGTGATTGTTTCCACCAGCGTGTTGCGCCCCGATTTAGCAACTTTATTTATGAATATCGAGCCCTTTGTTGGCATCACCACCGCCTATTTATTGCTAGGCGATATTTTATCACCTGTTCAGTTTATTGGGGTGGTTGCGGTGATTTTTGCAATTTCGGCAGGCGGTATTGTCGCCCATCGTGAGCATTTAGAGCCTGATGATATAACGGTTATAGAACATTCGTAAATTCAATATTATTCTGGAGTTATTCTGACATGAGTAAATTAATTTCATTAGGCACACAGCCCTTATTAGGGGCGTTGATTTCATTCGCCGCTGCTGTTTTTCTTGGCATCAGCCCCGTATTTTTCAAATATGCCTATGATGATGGTGCAGGCGCAATTTTTGTGATTTTATTGCATGGGTTAGTGCCAGTGATATTTTTATATTTATTTTCAATTTTATTTCAAAAACCATTCGCTTTACGAAAAATTCCAAAAAAAGCGGTGATACTTGCCTGTGTTTCACTTAATCTTACTGCCTTTGGCGCGGTCTATGCCATTACCTTCATCTCGCCTAGCCTGATGATTATCATTTTATATACATTCCCGATTTTGGTGTTATTAACCACCGCTTTTTTAACCAAAAAACTTCCGTCATTATTATTGTCGGTATTTTATATCAGCACATTTTTAGGTTTGGCGTTGGCGATTGGTCCTGAATTTCAAACCATCAATCTTTGGGGTGTATTATTTGCATTTTTAGCCGCCATTGGCTCGGCAATGTTTTATTTTGTTGGGCATGTGGCAGGCGAAGATGTTGGCACACATAGTCTGATTTTTATCGGCAGTATCAGCCTAACCATCATCAGCCTGATTGTGTTAATTGCCAGTGATGGCTATAGCCCGCCCGCTTCTGGTATAGGTTGGGGGATATTACTAATCGGTGCATTTTGCTATATGTTAGGCGTTATTTTAATTTTTGTTTCCACCACTTATTTACGCCCAGATTTGGCAAGCCTGATTATGAATGTTGAACCTTTTGTAACCATCACCACCGCTTTTTTACTGTTAGGCGATAAATTATCAGCAATTCAAATATTGGGGGTGTGCGTGGTGATTGCATCGATTACCGTAAGCGGTATCATTGCCCATAAACAAAATAGTGATGAATGATGATGTTAAATTTAGTAATTTATATAATTAATAACGAGAAACAAAAATGGACCCTCTGATAACATTGATGCAATTAGACTTATATCTACAGATTGCTATCCCCATAGGATATATTAGTTACTGTGTCTCTAAAAACAAACACAAAGATAAACCATTAGACGTTATATATATTAGTTTAATATTTTCTCTCATATCAGCTTTAACATGGAAAGTTATGTATTCTTTATGTAACAATACTATTTCTACATTTTTTCTTATATTTTCCTCTATTATAATTCCAATCACATTAGCACTTTTATGGAAAAAATGGATTCATAAACTCGCATATCATATTTTATATCGGCTCAACATAACTAATTATACTGGCAATGTAACAATTTTTAGCGATATTACAGATAATACAACAATATATTTTACGCAAATTTCTGTTTATTTAAAAAGTGGTAAAGTTCTTATATGCGATTATACTTATGATTTTGAAACTGCACCTATCAATGGGTATAGAACAGATAATGAAGGCAATATTGCCATATATGTCACAGGTATCAAAAATTCAACAACTTGCTCAAAGAAAGATGTTGAAAACCCAGTAAAAACAAATGATGGAACCAAACACTATTCTCTAACATATATCAAAGAAAGTGAGATAGAGCGAATTGAACTTATCGTCACTAAAATTTGATAAAAAATATTAATCTTTCTTTGGCGGTCGAGGCGGTGGGTTTGTCACTTTAGTTGGTTGTTTTGATTCTCTAAGGTACGTTGGTTTATTAGATTTTTCAGCTGTATTGCCAGAATTATTATTGCCCATTTTTTTATCCTAAATAAATACTATTAAAAGTATTTAAGCACTAAATAATTCTTTTGTCAATAGTTGCAAGTTTTAAGTTACCTCTGCCAAATCACATCTTATTAAGCGGGTGATTTTGTAACACGAATTTTTTCAGCTCATCACTTAAAATATGGGTATAAATTTGAGTGGTGGTAATATCGGCATGGCCCAACATTTTTTGAACCGATAATAGCCCCGCACCATTATTCAACAAATGACTGGCAAAGGCATGACGCACCACATGCGGACTAATTTTTTCAGGTGGAATCTTAGCTAAAATCGCCAATTCTTTCAGCATTTGTCCGAATCTTTGCCGTGTTAAATGCCCTTGCTTGCTTTTTGATGGGAAGATAAAGCCCTTATCGTCTTGTTCGTTAAATTTGTTTTTTGGCAGATAATGATGGCGAATACTTATCCAAGCCCGCAAAGCTTCTAGTGCCAAATCAGAAAGTGGCACGATGCGTTCTTTACCGCCCTTGCCCATCACGCGCAATAGTTTCGCATCGCTTAATATCGCCGAGAGTGGCAGGCCAACCAATTCAGACACCCTTAAACCACTGCCATACAAAATTTCTAGCAAGCAGGTGAGGCGGATGGCATCATGCGGTTGATTATTTTGCATCTGTTCTAACACATCAAATAAACTCTGCATCTCAGCATCAGAGATAATTTTCGGTAGTTTTCTGCCTAATTTTGGCATTTTTAATAATTTGGTTGGGTTATCATCGCGCCATTGTTCAATCAGCATAAATTTATGGAGCTGACGAATGGCTGAAAATTTTCTGGCAATGCTAGAAGCCTGATGCCCGCGAATCTTAGCATCTTCGTGCCATAGCATCAGTAAACGCGCATCAACATCGGTTACATTACTTTCTTGTTCGTGTAAAAATTGCTGATAATCGGATAAATCTTTGCGGTAAGCCTGAATAGTATAGGTGGCAACACCGCGTTCTACCATCATCATTTCCAAAAATTGCTCTAATATATGCCCATCATTCATTGCAGTCATATTTTGCCAATCAAATTTTAAACTATAATTTTTGCTCTAAATTAAACTCTAAATTCAGTCTCTTGGTCTCGCGGTCGATACCAGATGTCGGGTCTTTAATCAGCCCTAAATAAATAATGATAATGATAATAAGGCTGATACCAGCCAAAATCATATAGATTGTGCCCATCTGATTATTTTGTTTACGTCTGCGTGGCATCAAAAAAACTTTCTATCAACTGTAAAAAACTATCATCTTTATGCAATGATTGTTGATTTTATGTCAAGCACTCAATCATTAATTGTGCTATAAAGAGACTCATCATTTTTTTCTATCCTTGTATAATATAATAATTTTTATATATAGGCTTGCGTGATTATTTATTTTGAGTTATATCTTTTGTAGTTAAAACAATATTCTATTGTTTGAAAAAATTTATAAATCCGCCTCGTCTATTTTAAGGCTTGCCATGCTATCACATTTATTGGGTTTTTTATCTTCTGATATGGCCATTGATTTGGGAACAGCCAACACATTAGTTTATGTGAAGGGGCGTGGTATCGTGCTGAACGAACCTTCAGTTGTCGCGATTTCGGTTGACGATAAAGGTAAGCGGGAAGTATTAGCGGTGGGCGAAGAAGCAAAATTAATGCTAGGGCGCACCCCCGGCTCTATCAAAGCCATCCGTCCATTACGCGATGGGGTGATTGCCGATTTCCATGTTGCCGAAGAAATGATTAAGCATTTTATCCGTAAAGTTCATAATAGGCGTAATTTTTCAGCCCCCGAAGTGATTGTATGTGTGCCATCAGGCTCAACTGCCGTTGAAAGACGTGCGATTCAAGAATCTGCGGAATCTGCTGGCGCCAGACGCGTCTATTTGATTGAAGAACCAATGGCGGCGGCGATTGGTGCGCGTTTGCCAATCCATGAGCCAACAGGCTCTATGGTGGTTGATATTGGTGGTGGCACAACCGAAGTTGCGGTATTATCGCTAGGCGGTATTGTTTATGCACGTTCGGTGCGTGTGGGCGGTGATAAAATGGATGAAGCCATTATCAATTATGTCCGCCATACTCACAATTTACTGATTGGCGAAAGCACCGCGGAACGCATCAAAAAAACCATCGGCACCGCACGGGTGATGGGCAAAGATAAAGAGCAAACAATGGAAATTAAAGGGCGTGACTTGATGAATGGTGTGCCGAAAGAGATTGTGATTACGTCATCACAAATCGTTGAAGCATTATCAGAACCAGTACGCGCCATTATTGAGGCGGTTAAAACCGCTCTAGAACATACCGACCCTGAATTGGCATCTGATATTGTTGATAAAGGCATCGTGCTAACTGGCGGTGGCGGTATGTTGCATAATTTTGACAAAGTCTTGCGTGATAGTGTGGGGTTACCCGTATCGATTGCCGAAGATGCGCTATCATGTGTGGTGCTTGGAACGGGGCGTTGTTTAGAGGAAATGAAAGTCTTACGTTCACTACTTATCGACGAAATTTGATTGGAGCTGTTAGTCAATGGCACGTCGCTCACGCCACGGTTTAGCTTCTAGAATTAATCCTCAACATACTCTACTGATTGCTCTCACTCTGATTGCCATTTTACTATTGGTAAGCGGGCAGGTTTATAAAAATCTTTATGATGGTTTGCGTAGCAATGTAATGAGCGTTACCGCACCACTCATTAATATTGCCACTGCACCATTCCGCATGGTGGGTAATATCAGCAATAATGTTGGCGACTACCAAACCTTACAGCAAAAATATCAGGATTTACAAATTGAGATGCGCCAAGCCAGCTATTGGGAATCTTATGCAAGGCAATTATTGACAGAAAATCAGCTGTTGCGCGGAAGATGGAATCTGCCATCCGATTTTCCCAAATTGCCCGGTAATTTTGTGGTGGCAAGGGTGATTGCCGATTTATCTGGCACTTTTATCAATAGTTTTTTGATTAATGCAGGTGAAAACCAAAATATTGCCATTAATGATATTGCGATGGATAATGGCGCATTGGTTGGGCGCGTGATTGATGTTAAAAACAAATATTCGCGCGTGTTACTGATTACCGATATTAACAGCCGTGTGCCAGTTGTGGTAGGCGATGAACGCTTGCGCGCCATTATGGGTGGTAATAATTCAGACAAAACTGATTTATTATTTTCTGCCATCGATGTCGACATCACACCCGGAATGCAAGTATTAACATCAGGGCATGGTGGCGTGTTTCCAGCAGGCATTCCCATCGGACAAGTGATTTCTAATGATGGTATCGACATTAAAATTGACGTTTTGGCAACACCGCATAAAATAGAATATGTTGATATTTTAAGTTTTGCCGCAAAAATTATCCCTGAAGATACAAGCAAAAATTTAAGCGATGATTACCAAGAAAGAAACAATTAATGGCATATCGCAAAAGTATTTCTACGCAGGAAGAAAAATGGTATCGGTTCTCTATCAAAGCAAGTCTACCGTTTTTTTGTTGCTCTTTTTTGCTGTTATCGGGTATTTCACAATCATTTCTAACAAATCTTGAAGGTTTTACCGTATTTTTTCTATTTATCGGTATTTTTTACTGGGCTTTTAACGGGCATTACTATTTTCATCTTGGTATGGCGCTGTTTTTTGGATTCTGGCTTGATTTATTAATTGGGCAAATTATTGGCGTCTATAGTGTTACTTTTTTAGTCTGTTATTTATTGTGTCATATCATTCGTGATAATTTTTGGAATCGTTCGGTGCTGGTGAGTTTGGCAATTTTTATGGCAATGTTATTTATCCCATTTATCGTCCATATCATCGTTACCATTATTGATGGCAATTACCCAAATATCCTCCAATTAATGTTGAGCATGATTTTTGCTAGTCTATGCTATATTCCTCTTCATGGTATTTTTTCACTTTTGCGACATAAATTATGGTGATAATATGGCTTTAATGCGTGAATCGCGTCAAAAAATCTTTAACCGTCGCTCAATCTTTATGTTGGGCGGACAGCTAACAATATTCGGCATATTGGGTGGCAGACTCACCTATTTGCAACTTTTAGAATCTGACCGCTATAAAACGTTGGCTGACGAAAACCGTATCCGTTCGCGCTTGGTTGCGCCTGAACGTGGGCATATTTTTGACCGTAATCAGCTAGAATTAGCGCGCAATACCGATAATTACCGCATCTTGCTGATACCTGAAGAAGCCGATAATGTGAAAAACACATTAAGGCAATTAAGTAAAATCGTTGTATTGCCAGCATCAACCCAGAAAAAAATTTTAGAAGATGTTAGCCGCTCGCCCGTTTTTCAACCGATTGAGCTGATTGAGCATCTTAACTGGGTTGAGGTGAGCAAAATCGAAATAGAGCGGTTAAATTTACCGGGCGTCTATATTGATGCAGGGCAGGAGCGCATCTATCCGCAAGGCAATCTTTATGCCCATATTATTGGCTTTGTTGCCCAGCCCAATCAAAAAGAGGTCAAGCAAAGCCGTCTATTCAGTATACCCGGTTTTCATATCGGCAAAAATGGTCTTGAAAAATTTTACGAGCCTAATTTGCGTGGTGAGGGTGGCGCGTTGCATTTGGAAGTTAACGCATCGGGGCGACCGCTTAAAGAAGTGAAAAAAGTGCCTGCCACACGCGGTAAAAATATTCGCTTAAGCATTGATAACCGTTTGCAAGATTATGTAACGCAAAGAATGTCGTCGGTTAAAGCTGGTGCGGTGGTGCTGATGGATGTTCATAGTGGTGAAGTTTTATCGATGGTTTCTACCCCTGATTTTGACCCCAATAAATTTGTGCGGGGCATTGAACAATTAGAATGGGATAATTTGCTGAATAACCCTTATAAGCCTCTTAGCAATAAAGCGGTATCGGGATTATATGCCCCTGCCTCTACTTTCAAACCCGTTGTAACATTGGCTGCTTTAGAAAATGGTTTATCGCCTCATACCAGACATTTTTGTTCAGGCTCTATCCCTTATGGGCGACGCAAATTTTATTGCTGGGCACGTTGGGGACATAAAAACGTTAACATCACCAAAGCGATGAGCAATTCTTGCGATGTTTGGTTTTATAAAGTTGCGCTGGAAACGGGTGTTGATGAAATTGCCAAATATGCGCGTATGTTTGGTTTGGGCACAGATTTAAATATTCAACTGCATAATAATAAAATCGGCACTGTGCCAGATATTGAGTGGAAGCAAAAAGTGATTGGTTCAAATTGGGAAAGTGGCGAGACCTTAATCACAGGCATCGGGCAGGGTTATTTAACGGCAACCCCCTTACAATTAGCAACCATGACGGCGCGATTTGTGAATGGTGGCTATGCTGTGAAACCAACATTGTTGATGCTAGATGATGATAAAAAAGATTTATTATTTAACCAAAATCAACCGATTTTTGGGAAGCTACCCGTTAAAGATTCTCATTTGGCACTTATCAATCGTGGTATGTATCAGGTGGTGAATCACAGAACGGGCACTGCCTATAATAGCCGTGTTACCAATCCGAATTTTGCTTTTTCGGGCAAAACTGGCACAGCACAAGTGCGAAATATTTCAGAAAAAGAGCGTGAAACTGGCGTGATTGCCAGCCATCTGTTAGATTGGAAAAAACGCGACCATGCTTTATTTGTAGGCTATGCACCTGTTAGAAAACCACGTTGGGCGATTTCGGTGGTCGTAGAACATGGCAATAGTGGCTCGATTGCGGCCGCACCCATTGCCCGCGATGTGTTGGTAAATGTGCAAAGATTATATAAAGATGGTGTGGTATAATCATGTTTTCAAAATTACGCGATATTAATTGGTTTTTAGTGTTGGTTGTGCTGTTTTTAAGCCTGTTCGGTTTTATCATGCTTTATTCAGCAGCAGGTGGTTCCATGCAACCTTGGGCATCAAAACAGCTTGTGCGCTTCATTGTCGCCTTTTTTGGTATGCTGATTGTGGCTAGCATTAATATCCGTTTTTGGTATGATTCTGCCTATTGGTTCTATTTTGCCTGTCTGTTTGGCTTATTGCTGGTAGAGATTCTCGGTTCAATCGGGGGGGGAGCGCAACGGTGGATAAATTTGGGTTTTATCCGCATTCAACCCTCCGAATTAATGAAAGTAGCGGTTATTTTGGCATTGGCGCGTTATTTCCATCGCCTGCCATTAGAGCAAATTAACCGTTTGCCCAATATGATACCGCCTGCGCTGATTTTATTCGTGCCGATATTTCTGATTTTACGGCAACCTGATTTAGGCACATCTTTGGTGCTGATGATTGGCGGTATTTCTGTGTTATTTTTGTCAGGCATTCGGTTATGGGTTTTCGGATTAGGCGGTGCAGGTGTATTGGCGGCGATTCCAATTTTATGGGCAAATTTACGCAGCTATCAAAAAGACCGTGTGATTGCGTTTTTAAACCCCGAAAATGACCCTCTAGGGTCGGGCTATCATGTGATACAATCTAAAATCGCATTGGGTTCGGGTGGCTTATGGGGCAAAGGTTTTGCACAAGGCACGCAAAGCCATCTTAATTTTCTCCCCGAAAAACATACTGATTTTATTTTCGCTATGCTTGCCGAAGAATTGGGCTTTGTTGGTGGTTTCACAGTGATAACATTATATTTTATGATTATTTTGATTGCGTTTGCGACTGCGCTTTATTGCCGTCATCAATTTGGTAGGTTGGTGGCGATGGGCATTAGCATGACATTATTCCTTTATATTTTCGTTAATTTAGGCATGGTGATGAGCATTTTACCTGTGGTGGGTGTGCCGTTGCCATTGCTTTCTTATGGTGGCTCTGCACTTATTACCACCATGTTTTCAGTCGGTTTATTATTATCAATCCATATCCACCGTGATACTTGGACAAGCGGTTTATCGGAGTAACCATGCCCCATTTAACAATTCAAGGCGAAACGCAATTAAGCGGCAAAGTTGCGATTAGCGGTGCTAAAAATTCTGCCCTGCCTCTTATTTGTGCCGCTTTACTAACGGATAAAGTTTTAAGCCTGCATAATTTTCCAATGCTGACCGATACCACAAAATTACTAGAAATTTTAGGCGAATTGGGTGCAAAATCTACTATTACCCCTGATAAAAGCGGTGAAACGGGGTCGCCACAAAAATTAGAAATTGAGTTTAAGGATATTATCTCACCATTGGCAGTGCATGAGGCTGTGAATCAGATGCGCGCCTCAATTTTGGTGTTAGGCCCTTTATTAGCGCGTGAAGGGCAAGCCACTATCACTTTACCGGGCGGTGATGCCATTGGTGCCCGCCCGATTGATTTGCATCTGAAAGGTTTGCGACAAATGGGCGCGCAGGTGGAAATCATTGACGGCAAAGTGTATAGCACCGCACCCAAAAATGGCTTAACAGGCGCGCATATTAAGTTCCCGTTTATTTCGGTAGGGGCAAGCGAACATTTAATGCTGACTGCCGCCCTTGCCAAAGGTGAAACAATTTTAGAGAATGTTGCGCTAGAGCCAGAAATCACTGATTTGGCGCATTTGCTCCAAAAAATGGGTGTGTTGATTGAGGGCATCGGCACATCAACATTACAGATTCAAGGCAAAGAAGGCGTGCCACTCACAGCCGCCAGCCATCACATTATTGCCGATAGAATTGAGGCGGCAAGTTTTGTGATCGCCGCGATTGCCACCAAAGGCAATGTTACCCTTACCCATGCCAATCCCGATATTATTAAAGATTTTTTAGATATTCTAGGCAAAAATGGCGCGGCGATATCGATTGATGGGCATCAGATAAATGTGAGTGGCGCGCCCGAAAATTTCAATCCGCTCACCATCGATACCGCCCCTTATCCGGGCTTTGCCACCGATATTCAAGCGCAATTAATGGCATTGCTCTGTTTGGTTGACGGTACATCAAACATCAATGAATTGATTTTTGAAAATCGCTTTATGCACGCTACTGAATATCAAAAAATGGGCGCAAAAATTGATATTCAAGGCGCGAAAGCCACCATTCATGGCGGTTCAAAACTGCGTGGCACTGATATTGCCGCCTCTGATATTCGCGCCTGTTTCGGTTTGGTGATTGCCGCCCTTGCCGCACAGGGTGAGACGATTTTACGGCATATTTATCATCTTGACCGCGGTTACGAAAATTTTGAACAAAAATTTGCGGGGCTGGGCGCGATGATGAAGCGGTACCCATAAATCATCATGCAAGATTTTACTTTAATCACCGATGATTTACAGCGAATCGCCCAAGCAAGTCATATTTTATGGGATATACCCGCAAATGCCAGCTATCAACTTATCAACCTTTCGGAAAACGCTACTTTTAAGGTAGAGTATGGTGTTGTAACAAAAATCTTACGCATCAATCGATTAGGCTATCATTCCCGTGATGCAGTTTTGAGTGAGATTGCATGGATTGAAGCATTACAGAGCGATAATATCATCAATATTGCGGCTATTTTACAGGGCAAGAATGGTAAAAAATTGCAATGCTACGATGACGCTATCACGCAACAAAAATATCATATGTTGCTGTTTGAATTTCTAACAGGGCATCATCTTGATGAGCATCAAGACTTAACTGAAAATTTTTATCATTTGGGTAATATCACCGCAAAACTGCATCTGCATAGTCAAAAATTTGTGCGCAACTTACCCTCATTTTTTACCCGCTTAGATTGGAATTATGATGGCATGATTGGTAAAAATCCACATTGGGGGGCGTGGCAAAATGCACCGAATATTAATGATGAGGCGATAAAATTATTGATGCGCGCGGCTGAAAAAATCAAAGGTAAATTATATGCTTACGGTCAAACAGCTGATAATTACGGGCTGATTCATGCTGATTTGCGGCTTGCAAATTTTTTAATCGATGGTGATGAGTTGAAAATTTTGGATTTTGATGATTGTGGTTTTAGCTGGTTTTTATATGATATTGGTGCGGCATTTTCCTTTATTGAAAATCACCCCGAAAAATCAGAAATGATTGATTCATGGCTTACGGGCTATCAAAAAATCAGAAAGCTAACGCCTGATGATATTTTGATGATACCCTGCTTTATCATGTTGCGAAAAATGGTGCTATTGGGCTGGATTGGCTCACACTCAAAAACCCTGCTTGCCAGTCAGCAAAGTAAAAATTTTACCGAACAAGCCTGCCTTTTGGCTGAAGAATTTTTATCATCAACATGATGCAACACACAAAAACATTGCTGATTTTTTACCCCTTTTATGCTAATATATCAGCCTTAATAACGGAGTAGCAAAATGTTGCAAAGACTTATATTGTTGATTATCGGGCTTTCGATAACGCTGGCGGTGATATTGGCAGGTTTGAATGCTGACACCATTCGCCGCACGACTATTCTTGCCCAACAAGGTGATGTTGACTCACAGAATGAGTTGGCCGATAGCTATCTGTTATTTGCCAAATATGGCGTATTTAAGCTCAAATTTTATAACAAAGCTGAAGAATGGTATTTCCGCGCCGCCAACAAAAACCACACAGCCGCGCAAACCTCTTTGGCTGATATTTATTATCAAGGGTTAGGGCGGGCGCCTAACATTCCAGAAGCTGTGCGCTGGTACCAACCCGCTGCTGAAAGTGGCAATCTGCACGCCACATCACGATTGGCAAATATCTTTTTTTATGGCAAAAATGATGTGGCGCAAGATTATGAATTGGCGTTACAATATTACACCCAAGCCGCCGACCAGCATGAGGATATAACCGCAATCAAGCAAGTAGCACTGATGTATGAGCAAGGTTACGGCACATCAGTCAATGATGGCAGAGCGGCAAAATGGTATTGGCGTGCCGCCGAGAGAGGCGATAAAGAAGCGCAAGCCGCATTAGGGCGATTATTTGCCGAAGGCAGAGGCGTGCCACAAGATGGACAACAGCAACTTTATTGGTCAAAATTAGCGGCAGAACAAGGTGATGAAAATGCGCAAGTCGCATTGGGAAAACTCTATCTTGAGGGCAGAGAAATAGCACAGAATCATGCTGAAGCTTTTACTTTATTTAACAAAGCCGCGCAAAATGGCAATCCCGAAGCTCAAAAAGCATTGGGCGATTTATATAGCATCGATAATGATGCTGTGGCACAAAATCGTGAGGCGGCCATTAATTGGTATCAGCGGGCGGCGCGGAATAATCAACCCGATGCCTTAAAATCATTGGCAGAATTGCACCTTAATGGCGATGAGGAGAAAGACCAAAGAGATGCTTATCGTTGGTATTATCTGGCGGCACGAAACGGTGATGAACAAGCCATTTTACAACTTGAACAATTACAGCAAACAATCACTCCTGATGATATTGACATTGCGGTGAATGAGGCTGAGAATTGGTTGCGCCAACCCAATATTGATAATTAAAACGGGATACATAGATATGAAAAAAATTCTTATTATTAACGGACCAAATCTAAATTTACTCGGCACAAGAGAGCCCGATATTTATGGCACTGATACGCTTGATGATATTATGACGCACTGCCAAAAAACGTTACGTGCGCTTAAAATTGACCATCTGCAATCAAACCATGAGGGGGTGTTGATTGATAAAATTCACGAGGCGCGTGGCACTTATGACGGCATCATCATCAATGCGGGCGCGTTTAGCCATACATCTATCGCGATTTCAGATGCGCTCAATGCCTATGAGGGCTATGTGGTTGAAGTGCATATCAGCAATGTCTATGCCCGCGAAACCTTCCGCCAGCATTCTTATATCAGCAGCCGTGCCAATGGCGTGATTGTTGGACTGGGCGCATCGGGCTATATCTTCGCCGCCCAAAAAATGAATGAATGGCTGGGGTGATTACCTCGAATCGATAATAAAAATTTGATGAAAATATGTGGAAAAATAAAAAATTTGCAAAAGATATTCCAAGTTTTTATTATTTTCCGACTCAAAATGTCGTTTTTTGAATCATTGCCCTAAAAATAACACTTTTTTCTTTTAATTTATAACATTCATGCTAGAATTACTCTACAACGCCTGTTGCTTCGTCATCAGGTCGCGGGCTTCCTAGAAATAGCGAAGCCCTGCTTTTTTTAAAGGAAAATGATAATTGCGGACAATTATTTATATTGATGGTTTAAATCTGTATCACAGAGCTTTAAAAAACACTCCTTATAAATGGTTAGATATACACGCATTATCTTCTGCATTACTGCCCGATAAATGTAAAATCACACAAATTAAATATTTTACCACACGCGTTAAATCATTACCTCACGACCCTAAAGCCCCCGAAAGGCAAGAGCCATATATTCGCGCATTAGAAAATCATATTCCATGTATCGAGATAATTTTTGGAATTTTTTCAAGGCGCAATAGTTGGATGCGAACACCTCAACCGCCACATGATAGAGTTCAAGTTATTAAAATTGAAGAAAAAGGTTCAGATGTTAATTTATCGGTTCATTTGTTAAATGATGCATGGTTAGATAAATATGATTGCGCTGTGCTTATTTCTAATGATAGCGATATGGCAGAATCACTAAAATTAGTGCGTGAGCATCATCAAGAAAAACTTATTTATCTGCTTAATCCAAATCAAGGCAAGGCATCTGACAAACTTATCGCACATGCTCATTCTGTTATACCTATAAGACAGTGGGCATTACAAAATTCTCAGCTACCTGACCACATCCCTGATACAAAAATTCATAAACCGAATGAGTGGTGAAAATTGTTAATATCAGCAATCGCTTCCCTTCAATCAGACTTATTTCTTCTGCGGTGTTGACGGCTTTAAACTCTGATGTTAGCAATTTAATAAAAATCTGCGACTGATGTTGTTTATCAACTACCAACGCATGAATTTTTTCTGATAGGTTGATAAAAGGCTGTGGCGTTTTAATAACAGTGATTCTAAAGCACAATTAAAATAGTTAAAACAATGGGTTAAAAACATATAGGTTAATTAACTAGAACAGCCCCAAATTTTTATGCGTAATGATTGAAATTTAAAAATAACTAGTTTATATTATAATTATTGAAGATGAGATTCCACCTATCAAAAAATGATAGTGCTACAGGTCTAAACAATATATGAAACATCTGTTTTTGTCTCGTAACCTTACAACAAGCTAAATAGAATTTAGAGTAATGCCATGAAACTTAAAATTAATTTTAACAATCCTTTTTTCATAGGAAGTGAACTTAAGTATGTTTCTGAAGCAATAAATAAGCATAAACATTTATCGGGGGATGGCTATTTTACAAAGAAATGTCACGATTTATTAACCAGCAAGCTATGCAATGGAGAAACATTTTTAACAAACTCATGTACGACAGCATTAGAAATGGCTTCTATCTTGTTGGATATAAAAGAAGGTGATGAAATAATAATGCCTTCCTACACATTTGTTTCAACGGCTAATGCTTTCGTTATTCATGGTGCAATCCCTGTTTTTGTGGACATAGAAAAATATACGCTGAATATAGATTATACAAAAATTGAAGAGGCAATAACTTCAAAAACAAAAGCTATCGTTCCCGTTCATTATGCAGGCTACCCTTGTAAGATGGATGAAATTATGGAAATTGCAAGAAGGCATAAATTATATGTGATAGAAGATGCTGCGCAGGCATTATATTCTGAATATAAAAATAAGAAGCTAGGCACTATCGGCGACATTGGTTGTTTTAGTTTTCATGAAACAAAGAATATCATTTCTGGAGAAGGCGGGGCAATTTCTATTAATAATTCAAAGTTCCTTGATAGAGCCCATGTTGTTTGGCAGAAGGGAACTAACAGGAGAGAGTTTTTTTTAGGAAATGTAGATAAATATACATGGGTAGATAAAGGTTCTTCTTTTTTACCGAACGAATTAACAGCTGCTTTTCTATACGCGCAGTTGGAACAATCGGAAAAAATAAATAAAAAGAGAATGCAAGTTTGCCAAAAATATTATGAAAATTTTTTAGAATTAAAAGAACAAGAAATTTTAGAATTACCGCAGCAAAATGATAAAGAGAATATTGCCAATGGGCATATGTTTTATTTAATTTTAAAAAATGAAACAACCAGAAACCAATTGATTTCTTTTTTAAGAAAGAGACAAATTTTATCGGTTTTCCACTATACTCCCTTACATTCTTCACCCGCTGGAAAAAAGTTTGGCAGATTTATAGGTGATATGAAAAATACAGATAGCTTAAGTGCTAGATTAGTGAGACTACCACTATACCATGATATTACCGAAGAGCATGTGAATGATGTTATTCAAGCCGTTAAACTTTTTTTTGAGCAAAACTGATGCGAGAGGTTGCACTATCTGTCATCTCTCCAGTCTATGGAGGCGCCGATATAATACCAACATTATGCGAAAAAATTCATAATGTAGCCTCGGCTTTAGTCGTAGATTATGAAATAATATTGGTATTTGATTGTAGCCCTGATTCTGGCTGGGAAAAAATAAACGCAGAATGTCAAAAAAGCCCTAAGGTGAAAGGTATCAAATTATCAAGAAATTTTGGACAACATATTGCAATTGCAGCAGGAATAGATAATTGTAACGGTGAATGGGTGGTTATTCTTGACTGCGATTTACAAGATAACCCAGAAGAAATCTTGAACCTTTATAATAAGGCGCAGGAAGGTTTTGATATTGTTTTATGCAGAAGAAAAAAAAGAAAAGACTCTTTTTTAAAGAAAATATCTTCACATTTATTTTATAAAGCACTTCATTATATTAGCGGTATGAAGACAGATTCTTTAGTCGCAAATTTTGGGATTTATAATAGAAAAGTTATCAATTCAATAAAAAAAATCAAAGAATCAAATCAATTTTTTCCAATGTTTGTCATCTGGAGTGGCTTCAAATCAACCAGTATTGCTGTTGAACATTCTGAACGACTAGCAGGTGTTTCGTCTTATAATTGGTTAAAAAGATTAAAGCTTGGCATTGATATTGTTTTTTCTTACTCATCCAGACCTCTGTTTTTAGCTTCTTTTTTTGCTATTTTTATAGCTTTGATAATAATTATACTGTGTATAATTTACTTTCTCTTGGCACTAAGTGGCTATTTTAAAATAACCGGTTTTGCGACAATTATTTTGTCACTTTGGGGAATTGGTAGTATTATCATCATTATACTTTCTTTCATATCTATATATATCTCTCAAATATTTGATAATGTTAAGCACAGACCACTTTATTTAATTGATGAAACCACGAATATGAAGCAAAAATGACTTTGGAATTAAAAAATATTTTAGAATGTGATGTTGAATTACAATTAAAACTAAGGGACTTTCGAAATTCTGAAGCGGTTTCTAAGTTTTTTCAGCTGACATTTGTTACCGAAGAAATGCATGATAATTGGCTACGTTCTTTAGAAAATAATAATGATAAAATCGGCTTTGTTATTTTTTACGATAATATTCCGATTGGAATGATGGATTTTAAAAATATTGATTATGATGCAAAATCTACCGATTGGGGCATGTATATTTATGATGATAGCTTTCACAATAAAGGGATTGGCAGTCTTATTCTCAATAAAAGCATTAAATACGTATCGTCAACCTTAAAACTAGATACAATTTTTTTAGAAGTGCTTGAAAATAATAAAAAAGGCATTTATTTATATGAAAAATTTAATTTCAAGAAATTACCTCATTTTTCAAAAGAAATTATAAAAAATAAAGTAAAAATAAAAATTTATAGATATTATTTAACAGGCTTAGAAAAATCTGAACTTTTATAAAATTCCTATATTATTGAAAGATGGATAACATCATATATTTTGATAATCGAGCTCCCTAATATAACCTCAGGGTTTCTAGAAACATTGAACCTACATACAAAAAATGCTATATAGGTTTTTTAAATGATAACTTACAAAAGGCCTCACCATAATGAAAAAAATCATAGATAATCTGGTCGGTAGAAACGTCAAAGAAAATATCAGTAAATATGCGAATTTTGACTTGGAAAAAACGGTCAAAGATTTTTTTAGTAAAAATAATAATCTAATATTGCCCTTTATTATAACTCTAGCCATAGGGTTAGTAGCCTATGGTGCTAAACTAACGCTACCGTCATTTGCTGCTGACGATTCTGTTTCTAATTTTAATTTTATGCCAACTGAGTGGCTGTATAGCCATGGCTTGCCATTTAATTTTTTGCCTCTAAAATTTGCAATATTAAATTTTAATGTTCAGTTTTTCATTATTACACTTTCTCACTCCCTCAAAATAGCAACTTTTTTTATAATTTTTAAATCACTATTTAAAGAAAAAATTAGCAATTTTACTCTCATTGTGGTCTCTTCTATTTGTTTGACGTTTGTTTATTATCTTGAAGTTTCTTACTTTATGGGTATAGGAATCGTCATCCCTCTCAGCATGTTGTTATTAGTATATGCCGTCATTTTATGTAACGGTAATATAATCAGTAATATATTCGCATGTCTATTAATATTCTTTTGCTTAGGTATGTATCAGCCTGTGATGGGGTATTATATAACATTTTCAATTTTATTATTTTTTAATTATTTTTTAAATAATTACAATCAAAAATCATTAAGAGAAATTTTTACGAGCCACGAAACGAAATTACTCATTAAACGCGCTTTTGTTGCAGTGATAGGGGCGGGAGTATATTATGCTCTCATAGAGTTGCTTTATTCCGATATTATTACATATGTTTCAGAAGTTGGGTTGGTAACAAACCTTAACACCCTCATTCATAATATAAATACAACGTGGGAATATTCATCTAAGTTTTTTCAAAAAAACTATTATCTAGGTAACCATATGCTCATCAATCTTTTATATCTTTTTATCGTTATAAGCTTTTATGGTTATATTTTCTGGAATATTTGTTCCAGCAGAAATACAAATATTTTACAAAAAGCGATTATTATGTCTATGGTCATTTTTATAACTTTTTCTATGGTTATACTTACCGATATAACCATATTTTTACAAGAAAGATATATTGGTGATAGGCTGTTAACCCATATCGCTTTAATGATTGGGTTTATGTTCGTATTTTTATATCAAAACCTAAGTAAAAAACTATTAAAGTCTGCCATATGCTTTGTAGCCATAATGACAATTTATTATGCCTCTGTTTATACAAATATTATCCATACATTGGGAAGTGTTGCCTATACAAATCAAAAAGCCTATGCCAATAATATTGCCTTAGACATAAAAAAAATAATGAGCACGGCTGATGATACTAATAAACCATACACTTTTATGTTCCTATATCCCGAAAAGCGTGTGCCAAGACCTAGTAATATACCAAATATAGAAAATTCACAGATAGTACAAGGCAGTCTTTATAATTACTGGAGTCTCTCGTTTCTCATTAAAAGTGCATATACTCATATGCATCCAAGCCATAATATCATTTTTCCGGCGGCAACATCTCCAGAAAAACAGAAAAAAGTTAGAAGTCTACCTGAAAAATCAAAGCATAAAACCAGCCCCAAGTGAAGGTTATATAGGTTTTTACGGTGAAGACATTATCTATTTTTATGGCTACTAACGTTACACCTTGCTGAATTTATGCGCGTAAGAAAATGCTTGTTCAACAGGAGTGGGGGGATTATCAAGGCTTGCATCATCGCTCGTATTGCGTAACCGAGACTCACCTCATCGCCTGTATTAAACACAGCGGGGGGTTTGGGGGGTCATTTTTGGCGATGGGCTCCGCCCTCATCGCCTACAAAATGTCGCACCCCCCATATATTAATGTATAGAGGCAGGCACGGTTTTTGTGTTGAGTTATGGTGAAACACACTCCTCCGCTAGTATTTGGTATGGCGGGGGATTATCAAGGGGGGTTCTGGCAAGAGGCGTCTGCTTGGCAAATTGTCCTACGGACAAAAATTTGACAAGCGCGCATCGAGAAGCCAGACCGCACCCCCCTTGATACAACAGACCGACTCCGCAAAGCCCCCCATATATTAATGTATAGAGCAGGCACGATTTGAGTATTGACGAATCTTGAAACACGCACCGCCCTTGAATTATCAATAACTCACATTCACACGATTTTCTTTTCAGCTTTGCCACTTTGGCGAGTAGGTATTCCATTGTATTATTGCTTTTCACCTTGTTACAATGCCCACATAAAAGCTGGTAATTTTCATAGTAATTACCACCACCTTTTGATTTTGGTATGATGTGGTCAATTTCAAGATGGCGTTTTTCCATTTCCACATAACACGCATTGCATTTACCTGTTTGCTCTTGATAAAGCCTGTCTTTTATTGGCAAACTTGGTTCTGTCGCTTCAACATCTTTTCGTATGGGTGGTTTAATAGTGTGCACAAAATCCGAAAACATGCCTGCATCATCTTTTAGCCTATCCACCAGAATATCAACAGCTTTGTCTTCAATATCACAACCTATCCATTTACGATTTAATTGCTGTGCCGCTACGCAAGCCGTTGCACAGCCACAAAAGGGGTCAAACACCACATCGCCTTCTTTGCTTGATGCTTTGATGATGCGATTAAGAAGCGCAAGTGGTTTTTGTGTAGGGTAGCCTGTTCTCTCTTTTTTCCATGCTGAAATATTGGTAAGATAATCATCAGCCCACCAATCAGTTGGAATTTTACCTATTTTCATTAGTTCTGCAATTCGCTCTTTGTCATCCTCCACCCTTAAATATCGTATCACCTTTGCCTGCACCAATCATTTTATACGGGACTCTAACATTATCTTTATAAAATTTAGATTCGCTTGTTTTAGCATAAAATAAGACAATATCATGCTTTCTTTGAAAGTGCGATTTTACATTGCTGGGACCCGTATAGCACCAAACAATCTCATTACGAAAATTGTTTTTACTAAATATGCCGTCCATAATATTTTTCAAATAATGGCTAGCAGTGGGGTCAACATGTAAATAAATGCTACCAGTTGGTTTCAATACGCGGTGCATCTCAAACAACCGCTGTGTCATGTAAGCCACATAAGCCATCATAGGCTTGCTGTGTAATTGTCCTATCAGCCCGATATAATCAGCAATTTCGGGGTGCTTACTGTAAAGTCTTTCAAGATACGATAGATTCACATCGGTCCCAAACCCACATATCCTTAAAACTTGCCCCTGCCGCCTTGCTACCAATAGGCGCGGAATAATGTGCGCTTGCTGTTAAAAGGTGGGTCAAGATAAATCAAATCAATCGACTCACTATCCATGCCATTCAGCAAAAATAAATTATCGCAGGTGTAAAGATAATTTGTAGGCACGTCTTAACTCTCTTTTGTATTCAAACAAAGCCAGAGTAACCACTCTAGCGAACTGGAGATTAAGAAAACTGTTATCAGTGACACAGCCCGATAGTTTTTGGTAAAGTCCTAAAACTTAACTTGGACATAGCTACCGTCCCCAGTCCGAGACTGAGACGGTATCGAAAACAAACAATAAAACACATCATTGTAATTTTCTAACGGTTATACCAACCGCACTGATAAAGAAGTTTCTTAAGCTCCACACACCCATATTGAATGTGCAGGTTTATTGTATGGGGTTGGGAATAAAAAAGCAAGGGGGTTTGAAATTGCTTCTTATTAATAGCAAAACGAAATCTCAATAAAAGCATCACATTTCTGATATTAAGTTGACAGGTGCGTCAGTTGAGGGTTTGCTCGACTTGGGTGATGGTGGTATCTATGGTTTGTATTTTGGACTTTTTAGTGATATAATTTGATATGTAAATAAAGTTAAAATAGTTGATTTTATATTCTATTGAAGCTACGTGATGACAATAATTTAAAGGGGGTGATAAATGCGGAATGGTGAAATCAGAGATATTATGGTATATGATTTAGTTGTAACAAATAACAACGATACTTCGCCTAAAAAATCGATTGAATATTTTATTGATAAAATAATATTATTATATAGTGAAGCAAAAACAAAACAGACTTCAACTGAAAACGATATAAACCCTTTGCACTATACAGAAAGAGGAGTGGGTAATAGAGTTACTTTTTTCAGTGATTACCAAGAAATTAATAACAATCAAAATGATTTATGTTTTTTATTATATTCCATTGATAAAAAGGGTTCAAATGCTTCCTTTACTGATATTAAGACAAGAGACTATCCACATGAAGATATTATTGTTGGAAAACAACGTGGACGTCCTGAATCTGCCCATATAGTTCTTACAAAAAACAAAAAAAATCGTTGTGTAATTTTAGTTGAACAATCTTCTAAGTTAAACAGGGTAAGAGTTGAAAAATATTTAAATTTTCTTATAGACCAAATCGTAAAAGGAAACCCAAATGATTTTCAAGCCAGAGATGAAAGCGGCGCTAAAAATAAGGATGGCTCAGATAAAATGTATAAGTATAAAAATCAATTTAATTTGCAAGGGCATCTATCTCATAATTTTATAGAAAAAATGAAGAGAGGCAAATTAACAGCAATTACATTACAAATGACTGATAAAGAAAATATAGCCTTTGCAGAAGGAAGTTATATTAAAGTGAATCGTCAGGAAATTCTTTTAAGCCCGAAAGAACGTGGAAGCTATAGGCATCTCATGGAAACTTTAACCGAGGCAAGGAAGTTCGGTAAAAAAAACAAATATGACACAGCAAAAATTGTTTTTAATGCCGAAGATAATAAAGAGCATACCGTAAAAATTGATACAACGGATGATGATAATTTTCAAACAGCATTTGTAGAAAAACATAGATTAACATTTGAGAACCGATTAAATGAAGCAGATAAAACTATTGACTCAAACATTAAAGGTAAAATGTTCAACAAATATAGTGATTACACAGAAGTATGATTTTTGCATTTTATCAACTGCTACGTCCGACTGCATATCTTGCTATAAATGAATATGGGTATGGAAAATGTATTATAGATTGGATTATTCCGTTTATACTCAGTCTAATAATCATTAGTATATTTACTAATGATTATTTTATAATAAGTTGGTTAGCCAAAGATAGTTTTATAGATGACTTAAAAAGTTTTTTGCAACTACTCCCTGGTTTTTACTTAACATCTCTAGCCGCTATTGCAACATTTGATAAAAAAGAATTGGATCTGTTACTCCCTGAACCAGCACCCAGAATTAAAATAATAATCATTGCCAATAAAAGAAAAACAAAAAAATCTATATCTCTCACAAGAAGACGATTACTTAGCTATTTATTTGGATATTTAGCTTTTTTATGCTTAGCCTTATATCTTACAACTATTTTTGCACCATTTCTTATTTTACTAACTTCATCTTTAATGTCAGAAAGTTATTTAATAATTTTTTATACTTTATGCAAATTTTTATTTTTATTATTTTTTTTCCAAATGATTGGAATCACAGTTTTTGGCTTATACCAGCTATGTGAAAGAATTCATACTGTTGATAATAGCTAATTATTTTTTAACGATATTTATGGCGCGCTTTATTTTTAGTCGCGCCATTATTACGCGCGTTGCGCTACAATAATGGCGCGCCTGGGAAGATTCGAACTCCCGACCTCTTGATTCGTAGTCAAGCACTCTATCCAGCTGAGCTACAGGCGCGTATTATTTGCAGATGCTGAAATTATCAGATTCACCGCGATTTGACAAGCCTATTGTTTGATTACCTGCGAATGATTACGTATCGCATCAAGCGCGCCCTGCAAGATAAACGCCGCCGCTAATTTATCTAAATTTTTCTTGCGTTTCGCACGGCTCATATCCACATCTTTGATGAGCATTTTTTCCATCGCCACTGTGGAATACCATTCTTCCCATAATAAAATCGGACACGATAATAACTCTTCCAATTTCTCCGCCTGTTTTTCTGCCCTTTTTGCCGATGCCCCTAACCCGCCATCAACCGTATTGCGTGGCAAGCCAACCACCACCGCCACCGCATTGCGCGACTTAAATTCAGGGACAATCATTTGCAAATTATCAGCAATCAATGTAGAGAAAGCCATGCTTTGCGCCCTATCCGAAAACGCCACACCAATGCGCTTGGTGCCCGGGTCGATACCCATCACCACGCCATTGGTTAGATGACTATTGGTCATAAGATGATTGGTAAATTCATCAAGCTGATTGTAGATTGGCATGAAGCGATAAAGATTTTAACTGCCCGCAAGCCGACATAATATCAGCACCGCGTGGCGTGCGGACAGGTGAGGCATAACCCGCTTTTAGCACAATATTTGCGAATTTTTTAATCTGGGCATCGGTTGATGTTTGATAATTATTACCGGGCCATGAATTAAACGGAATCAAATTAATTTTGGCAGGAATGCCCGCAATCAATTTCACCAAAGCGCGCGCATCAGCTTCGGAATCATTAATATCTTTCAGCATCACATATTCAAAAGTGATGCGTTTAGAATTTTTAAGTCCCGGATAAGTGCGGCAGGCTTGCATCAGCGCATCGATATTCCATTTTTTATTAATCGGCACCAGCATATCGCGCAAATCATCACGCACCGCATGAAGCGAAATCGCTAGCACACAGCCCAATTCCTCACCAACCTTTTCTATCAGTGGCACCACGCCCGATGTTGATAATGTTACCCGTCTGCGCGAAAGACATATCCCTTCATCATCGCAAATCAGCTTCACCGCTTGCGCCACATTATCATAATTATATAAAGGCTCGCCCATGCCCATCAGCACGATATTGCTGATTTTGCGTTGCAGATGTGGACTTGGCCATTCGCCCAATTCATCACGCACCTTCATCACCTGTCCAACAATCTCGCTTGCCGTTAAATTGCGCACCAATCTTTGCGTACCTGTATGACAAAAACTACAATTAAGCGTACAGCCAATTTGTGATGAGATACATAACGTACCTCTGTTTTTTTCAGGGATATAAACCGTTTCAATTTCGTTACCATCACTTAAGCGTAACAGCCATTTTTGCGTGCCATCAACCGATTTTTGATGATTTGCAATTTCTGGACGGCTGATATAATAACCCGCATTATGCAATTTCACTCGCAGTGATTTTGCCAGATTATGCATAGAATCAAAATCTTGCGCGCCATGATGATATAGCCACTGAAACAGCTGATTGGCACGGAATTTTTGCTCGCCCAATTCTGCAATCAATGTTTGCAACATGGCACGGTCAAAGCCGATAAGGTTTTTTTCAGGGTCGGTAAATTCAGCAGCAGGTATCATTTATTATCGCCCATGCGTAACGCTTCGATAAAGGCGTTTTGCGGAATATCCACCTTGCCAAATTGGCGCATTTTCTTCTTACCTTTTTTCTGCTTTTCCAGCAATTTACGCTTGCGGGTAATATCGCCACCATAGCATTTTGCAGTTACATCTTTACGCATCGCGGCAATGGTTTCACGCGCAATCACCTTACCACCAATCGCGGCTTGAATCGGAATTTTGAACATGTGGCGCGGAATTAAATCTTTCAGACGTTCGCAAATATCGCGCCCTCTGGTCTCTGCCGAACTTCTATGGGTAATCAATGCCAATGCTTCCACAGGTTCATTATTAATCAGAATCAGCAATTTCACCAAATCACCACTTTGATAATCTTTCAACTCGTAATCAAAAGAGGCATAGCCCCGCGATACTGATTTTAACCTATCATAAAAATCAAACACAATTTCATTCAGCGGCAATTCATAAACCAACAAAGCGCGCCCATCAACATAATTCATCTCAACTTGCTTGCCCCTTTTATCGGTGCAAAGCGTCATCACCGCGCCCATATAATTTTCTGGCACTAATATTCGCGCCTGAATCCATGGTTCTGATATATCGGCAATCTGGTTCATATCAGGAAAATCAGCAGGGTTTTGCAAATCATTCACATCACCATTTTTCATGGTGATTCGATATACCACCGATGGCGCGGTAGAAATTAAGTCTAAATCAAATTCGCGCACCAGCCGTTCCATGATAATTTCCATATGCAGCAAGCCCAAAAAACCACATCTAAAGCCAAGCCCCAAAGCGGTGGAATTTTCAGTTTCAAAATGAAAACTGGAATCATTCAATGCGAGCCTATCAATGCCATCGCGTAGATTTTTGTAATCGCCATTATCCACTGGGAAAATACCGCAAAACACCACTGGCACTGATGGCTTAAAGCCCGAACGCGCTACTGTTAGCGGGTTTCTATCGTCAGTCATGGTATCGCCGATATGGGTATCAGAAATTGTTTTCACGCCTGCGGTTAAAAAGCCAACCTCGCCCTCGCCTAACGCATCAACGATTTTTGTTTGCGGGGTGAAAATTCCCACACGCTCAACCTGCCATACCGCATTGTTGGATAGCATTCGGATTTTCATACCTTTTTTGATTGTGCCTGAATAGACCCGCACCAGAATCATCACGCCCAGATAGCTATCATACCAACTATCCACCAATAACGCGCTTAATTTTTGCTCATCTTGCTTAGGAGGAGAAGGTAAATTATTGATAATCGCGCCGAATACTGCCTCGATATTTTTCCCCGTTTTGGCAGAAATTTGCACTGCATTGGCGCATGATAAACCAATCACATCTTCGATTTGGCGCATGATGCGTTCGGGTTCGGCCGCTGGTAAATCAACTTTATTCAGGATTGTGATAATTTCCAAATCCGCTTCTAGTGCCAGATAGACATTGGCAAGCGTTTGCGCTTCTACGCCTTGCGAGGCATCAACCACCAATAACGCGCCCTCACATGCCGATAATGAGCGCGAGACTTCGTAAGAAAAATCAACATGTCCCGGTGTATCAATCAGATTCAGCACGTAATCTTTACCCTGATACGGATAATTCAACCGCACAGTTTGCGCTTTAATGGTGATGCCACGTTCGCGCTCTAATTCCATCGAATCTAATAATTGCGCCTTCATCTCACGGCTCTGCACATTGCCCGCCATTTCAATCATTCTATCGGCAAGTGTTGATTTGCCGTGATCAATATGGGCGATAATCGCAAAATTACGAATATGGTCAGTCATTTTTATCCCTTATAGTAAAATATTTATCTTTATCGCATGTTATAGGATAATGTTGCAAGCATCAAATCGCTTGATTAAAGCGGTAAATTATGGCAATTAAAAGCCATGAGCGCAACCATTCATCATCTTCCCTCTGGTCTAACGGTTTTATGTGACCCGATTGCCGATTGTCGCACTGTGGCGATTGGTGCATTTATGCGTGTTGGCGCGCGTTTTGAGAAAATATCTGGACTAGCGCATTTTTTGGAACATATGGTATTTAAAGGCACAAAAAACCGTTCTTGCTATGCGATTACCCAAGAAATTGAGCAATGTGGTGGGTCAATCAACGCATTTACCGGGCGCGAAGAAACCGCTTATCATGTGCGAATGATGGCAGAAGATGCCGAAATTGGCATTGATATTTTAGCAGATATGCTCAGCTTTCCGCTGTTCAATCGCGATGACTTAAATTCGGAGCGCGATGTTGTGTTGCAAGAAATTTTGCAAGCCGAAGATAATCCCGAAGATGTGTTATTCGATGGATTGCAAAAAGTAATTTTTGCCGATAATCATCTGGGCGAACCAATTTTAGGCGATAAGAAAAGCCTGCAAAAAATCACTGATAATGATTTACGAAACTTCATGCGCGACTATTACAGTGCTGATAATCTTATTTTATCGGTGGCAGGCAAATTTGATGAAAATTTGATATTAAAATTTGCCGAAAAATATTTCAGCCATATCCCGCAAAAAAAGCAGGGGCAGGATTTTAGCAAAGCCACAAACCATCACGGTAACAAACATATTAAACGCCCGATTGAACAATTCCATCTTTGTCTCACATTGGCTGGACCTGCTACCCACGATGATGATTTTTACCATGCTGCGGCTTTTTCAGAGCTTTTTGGCGAAACCATGTCATCACGGCTTTTTCAGACGATTCGCGAAAAATTAGGGCTTGCCTATGCCGTGCAAAGCTTTATGCAACCCTATCAAGATACTGGCTTATTTGGAATTTATGCCGCCACCGACCCTAGCAAAGCACAGAAATTATATCATGCGTTGCGTGATGAGTTAGCCAATACCAATAACAGCCTTACAACCGACGAATTGCTAATGGCGCAAAAACAATTATTGGCGCGCACCTATGTTAATTACGAAAATATTAATCAACGGATGCAATATAATGCCAAATCCTATCATCTCTATCATAAGATTCATACCATTGACGATGTGACTCAAAAAATCAACGCGATTGACCTGAATGCGCTCAATCAATTTGCCGAAAAATTACGTCAATCAAAAGAATCTTGGATTTCAGTGAGTCCAGCAGATGAATTTATCATTCATTAATAAACTATTTTTTGACACAGTGCCGAAAAAAACACTCATCGGGCATGAGGTTTTTTTGGAATTGCCGCAACGCAAACATAGCGCACAATGGGTAAATATCAGGGCAAAGAATCATGGATTTTTGCAACCATGGGAGCCATTATGGGACCAAAGCCTGCTGAATAAGCAAGGTTATCTAAGAATCTTACAAAAATTTCAGCAACATCGCAAACAATGGCGTAATGTTATCTATTTTATCATTCGTAAATCCGATAATCAACTGATTGGCGGTATCACCATCGGCAATATCCGCTTTGGCTCGGCTGCCTCTGTGCAAATCGGCTATTGGATGGGCGAAGAATTTACGCGCAACGGCTATATGCAAGAGGCGATTGCGATTGTTACCCGCTATGCTTTTATGGAGTTGCATTTTCAACGGATAGAAGCTTTTTGCATGGCGAATAATCATGCATCGATTAATTTACTGAAAAAATGTAATTTTACCCTTGAGGGGGAGGCGCGTAGCTTTTTGGAAATTAACGGACATCGTGAAGACCATCAAATGTTTTCACTGCTAAAAACCGACCTGATTAACATTGCCAAACAAAATTTTAAACATTTTTTAAATAAGTAATATGATTTTGTAAAAAAATGGCAATATATTTGCTTATTACAAGAAAGTACCAACTAATAAAATACCAAAAAAGAATGAGTAAGAAAATGCCAAAAGAAATTAAACTATCGCGCTATTTTTTCAATTACAGCCTATCATTGATGATAATCGCATTATTGGCACTTTATCATCATAATGCAATGGCACAAGACCTCAGCTTTAACCCTGTGATTAAGGTGAGTAAAAGTAAAATCAATGCTGATTTAGAAAATATCATCATTTCATTAGACCCTAAAAGCACGCGTTTGGGAAATGTCTATATTGAGGGGCAGGATTTTAATAATTCATTCCGCACCGTGCTTAATGAATCAATCATTCGCTCCGCAATTTTTAATGATGCCTCGCAATATAAAATTGCCTTATTCGTACAGGTGCGTAAATTAGAATATTATCAATCAGAATCCGTTATCAGCTATGAATTAATTAATAAAAGAACGGGTAAAAGTTTTTATTTACAATATTTTGTTGTTGATAAAAAAGAATTGGGCAAGGCAAAACGTAACGAAGCGATTTTTAGGTCAGTAGAAATTAACCTTAGAAAATTTTTGAATTCTCTTGATGGCAATGTTGAGTGGCCCGGAGCACCCAGAAAATCTAGCAATAGCAGCAGTACGAAAAAATCCAATAGCAGCACTTTTACCAATAAGCTGTTTAATAATGACAAAAAAGACGAGCCAAAGAACGATATTAAGAAAATAGACCCTGTTGACGAAAATGAAGAAGGCGGTTCTTTTAAATTTTGGTAAGATTAAATTTTCATAATATTTAAAATCTTAAACAGTTGCTTCTGTTTGTGCCGTTTCATCTTGTTTCGGACCAGAATCTTTGCCTTTGGCGTCAACATCTCTATCAACCAATTCAATATAAGCAATATCAGCCGCATCACCATGCCGCCAACCTGCGCGTAACACACGGCTATAACCGCCCCCACGTTTTGCATAACGTGGCGCCAGCACATCCCATAATTTTTTGGTGGTCGCCTCGTCTCGCAAAATCGAAAAAACGCGTCTTCTATCATGAAGCCTGCCTTTTTTACTGGCAGTAATCAGTTTTTCCACCACCGAGCGCAATTCTTTTGCTTTAGGCACAGTGGTTTTAATCTGCTCATGCTTAATCAAAGCATTTGCCATATTCATAAACATCGCTTTTCTGTGCGATGCGGTGCGGTTAAGCTTACGATGGGATTTACGATGTCGCATGGTTCAAATTCCTTTTCTTAAAATCCATCATCTAATTTTTTGATGAGATTTTCAATATTTTCAGGTGGCCATTCTGGAATATCCATTCCGAATGACAAGCCCAACTGACTGAGGATTTCTTTAATTTCGTTGAGTGATTTACGTCCAAAATTAGGGGTACGTAACATTTCATTTTCGCTTTTCTGCACCAAATCACCAATATAGATGATATTATCATTTTTCAGACAATTGGCTGAACGCACCGATAATTCAAGTTCATCAACTTTGCGTAATAAATTACGGTTAAACGGAATTTCTTCGGCAACTTCTTCGCTTTTCACCACTTCAGGCTCTTGGAAATTAATGAATGAATCAAATTGATCCACCAAAATCCGTGCCGCATAAGCAACCGCATCATCAGGTGCAAGCGACCCGTTGGTTTCAACATTCATAATCAATTTATCATAATCAGTATCTTGACCAACCCGCGTATTTTCAACTTTGTAAGAAACTTTACGCACGGGTGAGAAAATCGAATCGATTGCAATTAAGCCAATAGGTGCATCTTCGGGACGGTTTTGCGCCGCCGATACATAGCCTTTGCCCAATTCCACATTCATTTCCATCGCAATTTCGCCATTACCGCTTAAATTACAAAGCACCAAATCAGGATTCATCACCTCAATATCAGCACCTGTTTCAATCATGCCTGCCGTTACTGGCCCTGCACCCTTATGATTCAGGTAAATTTTGGTAGGGTTGCCCGTATCCACTTTTAAGGCAAGGTTTTTGATGTTCAGAATAATATCAATAATGCCTTCTTTAACGCCCGGTAGTGATGAAAATTCATGCAACACGCCTTTAATTTGCACTGATGTTACCGCGCCACCTTGCAAAGATGATAGCAACACCCTTCTTAACGCATTGCCCAATGTAAGACCAAAACCGCGTTCTAAAGGATGTGCAACAATTTCGGCACTGCGTTTTTCATCATATCCGGGCACCAATTCTAATTTATTGGCACGCATCAACTCCATCCAATTTTTTTGGATATAAGCTTCCACTTGATTAGTCATATTTGTTCCTTAATAAATTTAAGCGGTTATACACGTCTTCTTTTTGGTGGACGACACCCATTATGTGGTATTGGCGTTACATCACTGATACTGGTTACCACAAGCCCAACCGCTTGTAATGCCCGCAATGCTGTTTCGCGCCCAGAACCCGGACCTTTAACATTCACTTCTAATGTTTTCATGCCTTGGTCTAATGCTTTGCGTGCGGCATCTTCTGCGGCAATTTGCGCGGCATAAGGGGTGGATTTGCGACTGCCCTTAAAGCCTTGTGCGCCAGCAGACGACCATGAAATCGCATTGCCTTGCACATCGCTAATCGTAATCATGGTATTGTTGAAAGTAGAATTAATATGGGCAATGCCTGCCGATATATTTTTCTTCTCTTTTTTCTTACGAACAACTCGTTTTGCCATTAAATTTTATCCTTATTTTTTCTTACCAGCAATCGCTTTGGCAGGGCCTTTGCGCGTGCGAGCATTGGTATGGGTGCGTTGCCCGCGCACTGGTAATCCACGCCTATGGCGCAACCCGCGATAACAACCCAAATCAAGTAAACGTTTGATATTCATAGAGGTCTCACGCCGTAAATCACCTTCAACCTGATAATTCTTATCAATTTCTTCACGAATCAGCGCAACCTCACTATCAGAGAGCTGATTCACCCGCATCGGCGCATCAATCTTGCATACATCGCAAATTTTGCGCGCATGATGATTGCCAATACCATAAATATAAGTGAGCGCGATTACAACACGCTTCCCTGTGGGGATATTAACCCCAGCAATCCTTGCCACTTTTATAGCCGCCTTTCCATTAAAATTTCAACAATGAAAACAAACAAAAACCCCTCTCAATGCAAATATGAGAATGATTTTTGCTTTATTGCTAAATGAATTTTGGTGATTTTAATGATAAATGATGCAAAAGAAAAGCAAAAAATACATATCTTGCATAATATTTATGATTATTGTTATTTTTTAGCCATTTTCATAAAAATCTTTGCTAAAATTTGCGAGTAATGCTATTTATTATCATGTTAATATTTAATATTGATGTCAGTTTCATGACTGATTCTTAAATAACGATTGTCTTTTATGATTTAAGAAACCATTGATGAAAAAAACGGTTATCCTATGTATCTTGGATGGTTGGGGGCATTCAGAACAAGAAAAATATAATCCTATCATTCAGGGGCATACCCCGAATTGGGATAGAATCTGTGAGGGCGCGCCACAAAGCCACTTGCAAGCATCGGGCGAGGCGGTTGGTTTGCCTGCGGGGCAGATGGGTAATTCGGAAGTTGGGCATCTTAATTTAGGTGCGGGCAGAATTGTGTTTCAGAATCTACCGCGCATCAATCAAGCATTTGCCGAAAATTTTTTACAATCTTATCAGCCCTTAAATAACGCGCTAGAACGGTTGAAACCTGATAATTGCGTCCATATATTAGGTCTGCTATCGGAAGGTGGCGTGCATTCGCATCAGCACCATATGATAACGCTTGCCAATCACATTATGACGCACCATAAAAATTGCGCGATTCACGGCTTTAGCGATGGGCGCGATTGCCCACCCACCAGCGCGCGCGACTATTTCAAAAAATTTACGCAAGCCACTGATGCCCCCATTAAAACCTTGTGCGGACGCTATTTTGCGATGGACCGTGATAAAAATTGGCAACGAACATTGTCGGCTTATGATGCCATAGCGCACGGGCAAGCCACGCAAAATTTTACCACCGCAACCGAAGCGATTGACAGCTATTATCAGCAAAATATCAGTGATGAATTTATACCAGCAACCATTATCGGTGATTATGGCGGCATCAAAGCAGGTGATATTGTGATTTGTTCCAATTTTCGTGCCGACCGCGTTCGGCAAATCATGTCTTTATTGGCAGGCATTGAAACTGCCAATAAAACTGCCAATAATACTGATAGTGGCAATCATATCGAATCACCAGCATTAACCGCTATCTTTGGCATGTGCGCCTATTCTGAAAGCCTGAATCAAAAATTGCATTGCCTGTTTCCACCGATACCGATTCATATGGGGCTAGGCGAAACGCTTGCAATGCATGGCAAAACCCAGTTGCGTTTGGCAGAGACCGAAAAATATGCCCATGTTACCTATTTTTTCAATGGTGGGATTGAGCAAGCTTTTGATGGCGAGAAGCGTATTTTAGTGCCATCACCTAAAGTTGCCACCTACGATTTACAACCCGAAATGTCGGCGCAAACAGTTACCGACCATCTCTGTGAGGCGATTGAGAGTGGCGCCTATGATTTTATCGCCATTAATTATGCCAACCCTGATATGGTGGGGCATAGTGGTAAGATGGAAGCCGCCATTAAAGCCGTTGAATTTATTGATAAAATGTTAGGGCGTGTGCTAGAATCGATTGATAAACGCAATCAGCATCAGCCAGATAATGTTACGATGTTGCTCACCGCTGACCATGGTAATATTGAAATCATGTTTGATGAAAAAACCCAAAAACCCCATACCGCCCATAGCTGCAATTTGGTAAAATTAAGCTATTATGGGGCTGAAAAATATGGAACTGGAAAAATTACTTTGCAAGACGGGGTTTTAGCCGATATTGCGCCAAGCCTATTGCATTTAATGGCAATCAACCAACCTATTGAAATGAGTGGCAAATGTCTTATCGAATCATGAAAAAACCAATGATTGGTTTTCCAAAAATCGCCATTAACATATTATTATGTTTGGCGTTGCTTGCCATGCCGTCAGCATTGGCGGCTGATGATGCTAAAAAATTAAAACAAAAACAAACCACCATCAACAAGCAACAACGCAAATTAAATGGTGAGGTTAATAAATTACAATTAGATTTAATTTCAATCGCCAATCGCAATCAAGAGATTCAAGCAAAAATCATCCGTATTGAAGAGAGGGTAGGGTTGTTGGCATCGCAAGAATTACAACAGCGTAAAACCATGCTTGGCGACAATCAAAAATTAGGCGATACTCTCTCGGCAATGCTGCAAATTTCTGATAAGCCCGATAAATTATTTTTGATTTACCCTGCCGATGGTTTGGCGGCAGCGCGCTCGCATCTTTTGGTGAGCTATATCACACCGCGCTTGCAAAATCGTATCAAAGATATTAGCGGTGAGATTGCTGAATTGAGGGCAACGCAACAAAAATTGCAAAATGAGAAAATCTTACTGTTCGAAACCAGCGAGGATTTAGCCGAAAACCATATCCGCATCACCCGTTTGGTGGAAAATAAGAATCGACTGCTAAAAGTGAATCAAACCACCTTAAAAAAACTAGCGGTAGAGACAAAAACCTTACAAAAAGCAGCGCGCAATGTTGAAGAACTTGTTAAAAAAGCCAGCGCAACCAAAAGCACTGCCAAAGCCGACCGCACCGAAAAGCCCCGAACCATTCGTAAATTCCCAGTTAAAGGTAAAATCACCCTGCCCGCAAAAGGTAAAATCATTCGCAATTTCGGACAAAAAACCGCATTTGGATTAAGTTCACGCGGGATTATGCTGAAAACCCGTGTTAATTCGGAGGTGCTGGCATCATTTGATGGCAAAGTGGTGTTTTCTGGCGCGTTTCAGAATCAGGGTAAAATGCTGATTATTGAGCATAGTGATGGTTTTCATACCGTTATTTCTGGGCTAGATAATCTTTATGCCAAACGCGGGCAATGGGTGTTGCAAGGCGAGCCGATTGGCAAAATGTCAGAACAAAACACCGAATTATATGTTGAAATTCGTAAAAATGGTAAACATATCAATCCTAAAAGTTGGCTTTCTTAACAAAAATCCTTTATAACGATAAAGATTATTTCAAATTCATCTATGAGGATTCTTAAATGCGCTATTTATTATTGTTCACCCTATTATTTACTCTCCCCTTATCTGCTCAAAATGCTTATGCCCAGAGTGATAAAGACACAGCAAAATTACTGGATGCGTTCGGTGAAGCGTTCGAACTGATTAAGCGCGATTACGTTAATGAGGTCGATGATAAAGAGCTGATTGAAGCGGCGATTGCTGGTATGCTTTCTAGCCTTGACCCACATTCAGGCTATCTTAATGCTGAAAGCTTAAAACAATTCAAAACCTCAACCAGTGGACAGTTTGGCGGATTGGGCATGGAAGTAACGCAAGAACAAGGTTTTGTGAAAGTGATTACCCCGCTTGATGATACCCCCGCTAGCCGTGCAGGTATTTTAGCGGGCGATATTATCACCCACCTAAACGGTGAATCGGTGCAAGGGCTAACATTAGCCGAATCAGTTGAGCAAATGCGTGGTAAACCCGGCACAAAAATTAAAATTTCAGTTTTTCGTGAAGGGGTTGAGCCATTTGAACTCACCTTAAAGCGCGAAATTATCAAATTACGTTCGGTGCGTTCGGATATTATTGGCGATGTTGGCTATATCAGAATCACCAATTTTAGTGGCAACACCACATCAGAACTCACAAAGCAGGTTCGCGATATGCGGCGCACAGCCACAAGAGATAAGAAACCTTTGCTAGGTTTCGTGTTAGATTTACGCAATAACCCCGGTGGTTTGTTGCAACAAGCCATCACCGTTACTGACGCATTTTTAGAACAGGGCGAAATTGTTTCTACGCGTGGGCGCAATAATTCTAATTCTTCACGGGCGCAAGCAAGGCGTGGCGATATTACTGATGGTATGCCGTTGGTGGTTTTGATTAATAATGGTTCTGCCTCTGCTTCTGAAATTGTGGCAGGCGCATTGCAAGACCATAAACGCGCCATTATTGTTGGCACGCAATCTTTCGGTAAAGGTTCGGTGCAGAATATTTTTGGCTTACGGAAATCACCTTCTGAAGCGGCAGTCAAATTAACAGTGCAACGCTATTACACGCCTTCTGGCACATCGATTCAAGGCACAGGCATTAAACCCGATATTGAGATTCCTTTGGCACGTTTAGAAACGGTGGAATATAATAAAAGATTTGAGAAAGATTTAAAGGGCGCGCTGGATAATGGCGATAAAGATGATAAGAAAGACGAGAGTGATGACAATAAAGATGATGATGACCGCTATAAAAATGATTATCAGCTACAGCGTAGCATAGATATTCTAAAAGGCATCGCCATCTATCAAACGCAGAGTCAATAGTAACAATATGGTTAGGCTTACGCGCAAAAAATTCAAACAGTCTGATGATAAAAGCGGCTTTTTTACATTTGATTCTGAAAAAGTTCGCCTTATTAAACAAAAACGGCTTCTTACGCGCTTTGCAAGCTTATTTACCTCATACCCTTGGTGGTTTTACTACCTTAGCTATGTTATCATTTTTTCCTTATCCATCACTGGGTTATTGCTATATGCTTTTTATGCGCCAGCATCCATTAATCTTTCCGTAGCGGAACGTTCTTTTTTGCGTGTGCCCGTTAAGCAATATATCTATCCAATATCGTTAAAAAATATGAGTGAGAAATCACAAAGAAATTTTTGGCAATCTTATTTTGATAGCCCAACTTATGCGCTTGACCCCAATTTTATTAAATTAACCAATGATGGACCGATTCCTACCCCTTATCAAGGCACGCCAATATGGCAAAAATACCGCTCAACCTATAACCAAAAAATTGATAGAAGCAAAAAACAAATGGTGCTGATTATTGCTGATTTAGGCAATCATAAAGAAGTAACTGAATTTGCCATTGATAGTGAGGCTGAAGTAACCTTAGAATTTAGCCCCTATGCTGATTTTTTGGGGCAATGGGTGCTTTTTGCCCGCTCAAAAGGGCATGAGGTTTTATTGCATGCCCCCATTAGCGAAACGGAACATTTCGTTAATTTTGACCCAGGAACGCTAGGATTGGATTTTACTATTGCTGAAACGCAAGAAATTAATAAGCGCAACCTTAATCAATTAATGGCGGTTACCACAGGTTATATTGGGCTTTCAATGCCTTATACCACCAGCACCCCTATCGCTCAGCAAAATTTTAGAGATATTAAAACTATCATCAATCAACATACACTCATATCGGTTGTGCATGATAATTACCTGACTGAAACCCGTGCCGCTGGTCAGAATTTGAGCAACTCAATTGATTGGCAATTTTACAATTATAACAGCCGTGATAATCATCAAAGAAAATTAGATGATTTACTTGATGCAGCATTGCGTAGCGATAAAGAGATTTTTGTTGCCCGCTTGCACGCTTATCGTTTTTCTATCGATGATATTGTAACTTGGATTAATGATTTAGATGATATCCAAATTGTACCACTCTCTTATTTATATGACCCGCAATAGACATGACTGATAACGCCCCCCACCAACCCAATTATCGCCCTTGTGTCGGTATTATGCTTTTATCCAAGACTGGTAAAATTTTTACCGCCAATCGCATTGATTACAAGGGTAATTATTGGCAAATGCCACAAGGCGGTATCGAATCAGGTGAAGATATTCTGGCATGTGCAAAGCGGGAGTTAAAAGAAGAAACATCAATCGAATCGATAAAACTTATCCATCACCACCCCGACTGGCTTTATTACGATTTGCCTGATGATTTGCGCGAAAAATTCTGGCAAGGCAAATATAGCGGGCAAAAGCAACAATGGTGCTGTTTTGCTTTTACGGGGGATGATTCAGAAATTAATCTTGAAACCGATATACCAGAATTTTTAGAATGGCAATGGCGTGATATTGAAGAATTGCCGACGATTATCGTGCCATTTAAGAGGCAACTCTATCAGCAGTTGGTAACGATTTTCAAACCCCATATCGTTCAATATTTATCATCATAAAATGGGCATTTTCAATTTACAATCCGATTTTGAGCCCGCAGGCGACCAGCCACAAGCCATCGAATCATTATGCAAAGGCATTTCCACTAATTTACGCAATCAAACCCTATTAGGCGTTACAGGTTCGGGCAAAACTTTTACAATGGCGCATGTGGTGGCGCAAACCGAAAAGCCAACCCTTCTATTGGCGCATAATAAAACCCTTGCCGCTCAACTTTATGCCGAAATGCGAGATTTTTTTCCTGATAATCATGTTGAATATTTTGTCTCATATTATGATTATTATCAGCCCGAAGCCTATGTGCCACGCACCGATACTTTTATTGAAAAAGAATCGACCATTAACGAGCAAATCGACCGTATGCGCCATAGCGCCACCCGTGCAATTTTAGAACATCGCGATGTGATTATTGTGGCATCTGTTTCGTGCATCTATGGCATTGGCGACCGCGAAACCTATTCTAAAATGGTGATTGATGTTGAAAAAGGAATGCAGTTAAAACAGCAGGATTTTATCAAGCAAGCAGTTGAGTTGCAATATAACCGTAACGAGATTGATTTTTCGCGGGGCAAATTCCGTGTGCGCGGCGATAATATTGAAATTTTTCCAGCCCATTTGGAAGATTGTGCATGGCGTATCAGCTTTTTTGGTGATGAGGTTGAGCAAATTAAAGCGTTTGACCCATTAACGGGAAGAAATATCGAATCACCTGATAATATTAGGCTTTATGCCAATTCGCATTATGTTACCCCGCGCCCCACCATCTATAAAGCGATTGAAAATATCAAAGAAGAATTGCAAATTCAGCTGCAAAGATTGAACGATAATAACAAATTACTAGAAGCGCAAAGATTAGAACAACGGACAGTTTTTGATATTGAAATGTTGCAAACCACTGGTATGTGTCAAGGCATTGAGAATTATTCGCGCTTTTTAAGTGGGCGCGCGCAAGGCGAAGCACCGCCAACCTTATTTGAATATTTCCCCGAAGATGCTTTGTTATTTGTTGATGAAAGTCATGTGATGGTGCCACAATTAGGCGCGATGTATAAGGGCGATTTTAGCCGAAAATCCACCCTATCAGAATATGGTTTTCGTCTGCCATCATGTTTGGATAACCGCCCGTTAAAATTTGAAGAATGGGATAGTAACCGTCCGCAAACTATTTTTGTCTCTGCCACCCCCAGACAATGGGAGCTGGATTTAAGCGGTGGAAATGTGGTGGAACAAATTGTGCGCCCGACTGGTTTGCTTGACCCTATTTGCGAAATTCGTCCGATTGCAGGGCAAGTTGATGATGTGATTGACCAATGCCGTAAAACCATCGCTAGCGGAGGGCGGGCTTTAATCACCACCCTCACCAAGAAATTTTCTGAAGAATTAACCGAATATATGGATGAAGCGGGCTTAAAAGTGCGCTACCTACATTCGGATATTGATACGCTAGAGCGAATTCAAATTATCCGCGATTTACGGCAGGGAGTTTTTGATATTTTGGTGGGTATCAATTTATTGCGCGAGGGGTTGGATATTCCTGAATGTGTTTTAGTCGCGATTTTAGATGCCGATAAGGAGGGATTTTTGCGTTCAAAAACATCTTTGGTGCAAACCATTGGGCGTGCTGCCCGTAATATTGATGGGTTGGTTGTGCTTTATGCTGACCATATGACCGATTCGCTGACATATGCACTTGATGAAACCACCCGTCGCCGTGAAAAACAGCAACAATATAATGAAGAAAACAACATCACCCCGCAATCAATCAAACGTGCCGTGCATGACATGCCTTACCTTAAAGAAAGCCAGCAAGATATTCTTATCGCCACCCATCAAGACCAGCGATTAATGTTTGATAGTATCGCTCTCAAAAAATATCTGCCAAAGTTAGAGCAAGTGATGAAACAAACAGCTGATGAGCTAGATTTTGAACAAGCAACCATCATGCGTGATGAATTAAAAAAATTGCGCTATCAAGATTTAGAAATGCCGCTAAGCGCCTGTGCTTTCAATCAAGAGTTGGCAGTAAAAATCTTGACCAAAAAGAAAAAACGCCCAAAGTAAAAAATCAGGATTTTTTACCCCGCCACATCCAAAATAACAATAGAGAAGTGCTACAAAAAGCTCCTGCCAATGATAGAATTTCATAATGAATCGATAAAATTGCCAATAATATCAACAGGCAATTATTTAATAAAATCGCACGGCTAATGACATTATGCGGGTAACCCGAAATACGTGCCATATGATAAAAATGCGAGACATGTGGCAACCAAATTTTCTCTAAACGAATCATGCGCTTCAACAAGGTAAGCCCCGCATCCATGTAATAATAAAGCGGTAAAATCACTGCTGCCTCCCAATAACCATAGCTGGAAAGTTGTAAAATAAGACCCGCAATGATGAAGCCAATCGGCACCGAGCCACAATCACCTAAAAATATTTTAGCAGGATGCCAATTCCACCATAAAAACACGATAGCGGCACATAATAATGCCAAGCCCGGTAAACCTGTGGTTAGAAAAATATCCTGTTCGCCAATAAATAATGTTACCAAAAATAATCCAGCGCCCACTGAACCCATTTCAACACCGCTAATGCCATCAATGCCATCCATAAAATTGAAAAAATTAGTAAAACAGACCCAAAATAAAAACGCAAAAAGCCAATCAAACCATTGCGGAAAATAATTAAGCAAAATTGAACTAGGCAATAAAGGTAATAATAATGCAACAAATGCCATCTGCACCAGTAAGCGTGGCAAGGGTGGCAGTGGTTTAATATCGTCCCAAAACGATACGAGGCAAATGCCAATCAATGCCAACAAAAATTCATAACCCAAAATTGTTGGCAAACTCACCTTTGATGCGATAAAAATCAACCAAACTATCAATGCCAAAACAAACATATCAACAATCGCAATGCCCCCGCCATAAGGCACGGGACGCTTGTGAATCGATGCGACATGAATCACTTTGCTAACAATCCGTTTTGTTATAAAAAATTTGCGTAAAATTTTAATTTCAAACCAAGCAAAGATGCTTAACACTATAAGCACCAAAAAACTATACTGAAATTCAGGTAATAATAAGTAAGACATTTTTATTTGATAAAATCCATCATTGTCCAATAACAAAAGGAAGTGCTTTACCCTCATGAAGCATTCCCGGATATGACACATCTAATTTTTTTCTTGTAACATATAAATGATGTGCAAAATTTTGTAAATAGCGATTATCATTGATAGATATAGGCGACCCTTCTGCTGTTACGAAATCATATTTTCCTAAATTATCAATATTTCTTTTGAAAATAAATTCAGCATATTGATAATTCTGCGTTAACAAATCTTCCACATAATCCAACATATTATTCATAAAGACTCCATAATTTTTCTTATCAATATACATGAAAATTTTGTAAATATGATGCAAATAAAGAATCACTGTGCCAACAATGGCGATATTAATCGAACTATTTTTTTTCTGTGATGCGCTATCTTGACTCTGAAAAACGAGCATGATTTGTGATACAAATTTTTCAAAATCCTCATATTCTTTAATACCAATGGCGCGATGATTGTTAATGATTGAGATAATTTCATCTAATTGCTCATGCAGCGCATCACAATTATTGGTAATGCGCGTTACAATTTCTTGTTCTTCTGTTTCGCCAATATTAATACTATATTGATTATCAAATAATTTTTCTTTTTCTTGTTCCTTATCAAGAAGCAGTAGATTTTCAGGCAATTCAGGTATCAGATGGGGAAATAATGGGGTAAGATGTTCTATATATCTGCCATCACTACAATTATAAAGCTGATAACGGTCAATATGTACCGCCTCGATTCGATTAACCAAATGTTCTATTCCTAAAGAGGTGTAATCCAAAATAAAATTTGAAACCGCACTGCCTCCAAAATTAGCCCGCATTTTAGCATCAGTAAAATCAGGTGATTTCACGCGCAACAGCCGATAAATCATATCATTCGTCTCATAGCCACGTTTGCATGGCAAGGCGACCTGAAAATCAGTCATTTTATGTTTTTGATAAAATGATTTTTTAGAATGCCCAATACCAAGCCTTGTCCCCAAATCCATACCCAAACAATAAATATTTTGAAAACCCAAAGGAATCGACACCGCCAAAGCAAGATTGACAACATTGGGTGTTGTAAAATCAATCACCCATTTCCTTTTATTTGCTTCTTCATCACCAAGCAGAGTAAAAGCACAATCACTTGCATTAATACTATAGACACGCAAAACATAGATAACACGTTCAAAAATTCTAACCAATGTTGGCGATGTGGTTTGAAAGCCAATAAAGATAATATCCTTCCAACGTGGGTCGTCTCTATATTTTCGGGTAAAGCGTTCCATCAACCAATAATCAACGAATGTATTCTCACAATTAATAAAAATATCTGGAAAAATATCATATTCAAGCAACGTGACTAATGTTGTGCCGCACGCCATAATCACATAACCTTCTTCTGCTTTTTTTCTAATAATATCAATAGATTGATCCAGTGAAGGCCCATTAGCAACAAGCAAAAGCGGTAATTTTTGGTAGTCGATGAGTTTTTTAGTCAAAATTTTATCATCATGTGGGCGTTTATTTTTAAGCGTTCTAAAAATATTAAGCATAGAATGATGGTGCATTTGTGCCTCATCTTCTAAAAACCCTTTGCCGATACGCAACGAAACTGATGTTTTATTAAAATCAACATTAAATTGACGATAGTCAATATCCTCAATATGGGTAAAAAATAAATTATTATCAAATAATGGATAATGAATACTACCAAAGATGCTACTTGCAAATTCTTTATCAATATTTTGCGTCTTCATTCTAGCACTATCCAGAAATAATAATCTTCCTGACTTTTCTTCACATTTTTCTTCCCAAACTGAAAAATCATGAAAATGCGCCGCATATTGAATGAACTCATAATTTTTTTCAAAAATTACCAAATTGGCAAATTGATACTTTTCAAATAATAAATCAATATGATGCCCTAAACCCAAGCCAAAACACAGCAAAAAAGCACTGCCGTTGAAATCAGGATGATGTCTATGTTTCACCATCATATCATAATCTAGCAAGCCCTCATCAAAATAATGCTTGATAGATTGTGTGCCAATAATATTTTGTCTTGTAATCAAATTATTGGTAAAAAACATACGTTCCGCATAGCTTAAACCAAAACAACATTCAGGTGAGTAAAAATCATTCATTGGCGCAGATTTTCTAACCACTGCCTCTTCATCATCCATCTGCTCTGCAATATGTGTTTGCAAATCTTGCGGATATAAGCGTTTCCCTTGCTCAAAAACATTAATAACATCACCAGATTCATCAAATTCTAACGCATCAAATGTAACTGTTTTCTCACTTAAAATATCATAAATATGCTTATATTTTTCTTCTAACCATCGCAAGTTTTTTTGATATAATTTATCGGCTTGTTCTAATTTTTCTTTTTTAATATCTTGTGTCATGGTTTTTGCTCAAAAAAACTATTGGTTATAAATCTCAAATCATCATAAGTTAAAACAATATTTTCAGATAATTTTTGACTATCCTCCATATCAAAAGAGGCAAGCATTTTTTGATATTGCTTGTTTTTATAATCATCTTGCACGATATCAATAATCGCCTGATAATAATCAGACCAATTATCAAAGACCAGCTTGTTCTTAAAATCTTCATCAATGGCTAATAAAACAGCAGCATCCACCCGCTCATTGGGCAAGCTGCCTTGATAACATAGACAAATTCTTTGAGCTGCCAAACATTTCTGAGGCAAATCAATATTGGAATGTGATAAATTAAGCATTATATCAGGATATAAAATAAATGTTTCTAGCGACAAATGATAATCAACACTCACCACACGACCTTGTAAATTTTCATCATCACCAGCAATCAGCTCGATTATCTCCTGAAACATCACCTCTCCGCCTAATATATCAACATCAAAAATTAACGCTATTTTCGTATTTTCTTGTAGAAGGCGACGCAACATTTTGATTTTATCATCATCTAAATCAATCCGTTTTACATAAATACCAACGATAAAAGAGGTTTTTTCAGGCACTTCAGAATTTACCTCTCGGTCACCCCTAAAATATTGCAACAAAGGAAACCGCATTCGTAAAATCGTTGCTTTATCTGTTTGATGTTCAATAATCGCTTCGCCCTTATCAAAGCTTTGCCCTTTGGTGAGCGGGTAAAGATATTGGTCGCCTAGCACTGCATCATACCCCCATAAATGCGCTGTTTCATCATCACCAGCATATAAAACATTCAAAAAGGCTGGTTTTTTGCGCCAAAAACCAATGCGTGATGGCATTGCGTAATCATTAATATCAAGTAAGATATCAATCTCATCGCGATAAATAATTTCAGCCAATGTTTCATTATCAACACGACCAGCATAAAAAATCTCTTCTGTAAATTTGCCATATTTAATATAATCATCAAAATATTTTTCGCGGTCAAAATAAAAATAAATCGATAAATTCGTGTTGCGAAAAAACAATAATTTGGTTGCCAAATAATTGAGCCGATATTCAGATTGCGGATAAGAACCAATAAAAACACCTAATTTCAAATCTTTATTTTGAGTTGGTTTTCGCCTATCATAGGGTTTTACTGGCAAATTTGCTTTGCTATATTGTTGTTCTAGCTTACGTTTTTTATCGGTGATATTAAGGCGATAATAGCTTTTAATGGCATGATAGGTAGGGTCTTGCTTAAATAAAAGCCTTTGTTCGTGCGGTAAAAAATCTTGACTATCTCCGTTTTTGGCTCCGTTTTTGGCTCCGTTTTTGGCAAAGCTTTTAGCTGCCTCATCAAGCCATAAGATAAGATTCTTTTCATCTCTTAAATATAAAAATAAATCACTCAATAACAGTGATTCCACCGATGTTAATTTGCCTTGATAGTAATCAATGATTTTTTCTACAAAATGAGTTGCATCATGCGGTAGATTGTTAAAAAGTGATAGCTTGATCATCATGATAAAAATTTCTACATGGCTGGTAAACGCCAAACTTAAATCAGAGCATCTATCATACGCCGTCTTATAATAACCACGTTTCATTAAATAGCTGATAGAATCTATCATTTCTTTTGAGTCACGCACGAAAAAAGCATTTTCGAATTTAGGCAACCAAGCTGGTATTAATGCTTGATTACTTTCTTCCATAGCTAAGCTTAATTTAATATAGTAAAGAGCCTCATCGCTTAAACCCAAAGCTGCTGCTATCACTGCTAGTGCATAGATTGTTTCTGTATGTTGATAGCCATCATCATGAATCTTTTTCAGTATCAGATAAGCATGACCATATCTTTGTTTTCTGTATAAATATAATGCTGTTAAATAATTCCAAAGTAGTAACTGATTTGGAAATTTTTGACTGCCCTCATTGATTTTATCAAGAAGCATCTCTTCATCTTCCATATCTTCTAAATATGTCATGATGTTTAGAACATATTCCTCTACATCGTCATCTAATTTGAGAGCCATTACCAACCTTTTGGAAAAATTTCATTTATATTATAAAAATCACGTCATTATAGCAAGTATCATTACAACTACCCACCAAAATTCTATTTTTATCAACTTCTTTGCCAATTTTTTTTGTGGCCATGACTGGCATTAAAATTGCAACATCAGATTTTATATTATCAGGAGTAACCCATATGCGTTTCTTACAAAAAAAACTATTCATCTTCACCAATAGCGTGATTTTATTTATCAGCTATGTGATTTTATCCAATATTTTACCCATCATTACCCCACATGATGCACTTGCCGATATTCAACGCAACCCCGATGATTTATGCGCGAAATATAGCCTCACATCACCACAAAAAAACCAGAGCATACCTGTTATTCCTGATAGTAATTCTAAAACATTATTATGTCCCCCAAGAAAATAATTAAAGCAAAGCAACATCATTTTAGCAAAAGTGAGGAAAAATGAGCGATAAAAATATTAACAAAATCGTGTTAGCCTATTCTGGCGGATTAGATACTTCCGTTATTTTACATTGGCTTAAAGAAACCTATAAGGCTGAAATTATCGCCTTTTTTGCTGATTTAGGGCAAGGCGACGACCCTGAACAAATACGGCAAAAAGCCAAAAAATCAGGCGCAAGCAAAGTCTATATTGATGATTTACGCGAGAGTTTCGTTAAAGATTATGTGTTTCCAATGTTTCGCGCGAATGTGCTTTATGAAGGTGAGTATCTATTAGGTACATCTATCGCCCGTCCACTGATTGCGAAGCGACAAATAGAAATTGCCGCCGAAAATAATGCCGATGCGGTGGCACATGGCGCAACGGGTAAGGGTAATGACCAAATTCGGTTTGAACTTGGCTATTACGCGTTAAACCCGCATATTCATGTGATTGCACCATGGCGCGAATGGGACCTTAACAGCCGTAACAAACTTATCGCCTATGCCCAAGAGAGGCAAATTCATGTGCCAAAAGATAAGTTTGGCGAAGCACCGTTTTCGGTCGATGCCAATATGTTGCATATTTCGGCTGAGGGAAAAATTTTAGAAGACCCCGCGCAAACTGCGCCCGAACATGTCTATCAACTTACCGTATCACCACTTGATGCGCCCGATAAACCCGAAGATATTACCATAGGCTTTGCCAAAGGTGATGCGGTTAGCGTGAATGGCAAAACATTATCGCCTGCAAACTTATTGATAAAATTGAATCAGCTGGCGGGAAAACATGGCATAGGGCGCATCGATTTAGTAGAAAACCGCTTTGTGGGTATGAAGTCACGCGGCATTTACGAAACACCGGGCGGCACATTATTGCTAAAAGCCCATCGCGCTATCGAATCACTCACCCTTGACCGTGAGGCAGCCCATCTGAAAGATGAGTTAATGCCACGCTATGCTAAAATTATTTATAATGGTTTTTGGTTTTCACCTGAACGCGAGATGTTGCAGGCTTTAATTGATAGGTCGCAAACAAATGTAACGGGCGAGGTAAGTTTACGTCTCTACAAAGGAAGCGTCGCGGTTATTGGTAGAAAAAGCCCGAATAGTCTTTATTCACTTGACCATGTTACCTTTGAAGAAGATGATGTCTATAATCAGCGCGATGCGGAGGGCTTTATCAAACTTAATGCGTTACGCTTACGGTTGGGCAATTATTATAAGTGAGGTATTATAAAAATTAAGATGCTTCAATTTTCAGATGTTTCGATTTCAATAGAAGGGCGATTATCATCATTTTCTTGCAATTTTTCCTCTGGAATTTGTGGTATATTTTTTAAATCAGGAAAATTTTCAATGCCGCATGATGCCAGAAAAATCACTAGCAGAATCACCGTCATCATTTGAACATATTTAACCATAATAATAGTCATAAAGTAAAATGAACCAAGAATCACCTCATATTTTTTTCCGCTCGCAACCGATGAATTGTCCCTATCTGGAAAATGAGTCGGAATATCAGCTATTCACCCGTATCAACCGTCCGCTGAATATGGAAGAAACCATGAATTTTTCCAATGCAGGCTTTCGCCGTTCGCATAATATTATGTATCGCCCGGTTTGTCCGCAATGTTCAGCTTGCGTTTCAAGCCGTATAAGGTGCAACGACTTTAAGCTGAAACCTTCTTGGCGTAGAATCTTAAATAAAAATAGCGACTTAAATGGCAAATTACTGGATACCAATATCACTTATGAACAATATGAATTATTCCATTTATACGTCTCAACGCGCCATCATAGGGGCGAGATGTCTAATATGAGTTTTCAAGAATATGCTGATATGATGCTACAATCACCAATTCATACCTGTCTTATGGAATATAGAACCGAGCAAAAAGAATTGATTGCCGCCTGTATTTTGGATAGGTTTGATGATGGTTATTCTGCGGTTTATAGTTTTTATAATCCTTTTATGACCGAGCGTTCCTTAGGGACTTATATGATTTTAGACCTCATCAATTATGTGAATCAGCATGATTTAAAACATCTTTATCTGGGCTATTGGGTAAAAAATTCAACAAAAATGAATTATAAGCAACGTTTTCGTCCATTAGAAGGCTATATCAATCATCAATGGCAAGAGATTGAACCATAATATAGTGCAAAAATCAGTAAAAACTGATAATATTATTATGATTGCACTGTCATAAACCATCATAGAAAGTCTGTTGATGCGCTTCTTTATCACCCTGATGATACTCACCACCGCCTTATTACTGAATGGGTGCGGCAACGATAAGGATAATGACAATGATGAAACCCGCGATGATGTGATTATCGGGCTTGCGCTAGAGCCAGACCATCTTGACCCTACCGCTGGTGCTGCTGGCGCGATTGACGAAATCACCTATCATAATATTTTTGAAGGGCTGACCCGTATCAACAAAAAGGCAAGGGTGATACCGATGCTAGCCACAAAATGGCAGATTTCCAACAATGCCACCATCTATGATTTCACCCTAAAGCAAAATGTTAAATTCCATAATGGAGAGGTTTTCAATGCCGATGATGTTTTATTTTCATTAAATCGTGCGCGCGCTGATGATAGCATCAATGCTCAAAAAATATTATTTGATAATATTAAGAGCATCGATAAAATCTCTGAATTTCAGGTTCGAATCACCTTAAAAAACCCCGATAGTGATTTTGCCTATAAAATGGCATGGGGAGATGCGGCGATGATTGATGCAACATCAGCTGATAATAACAAGCAAAACCCGATTGGTACGGGCGCGTTTATGTTTGATTCATGGCAAAAGGGGCAAGCGATTACCTTAAAGCACAACCCCGATTATCATGGTGATATGCCCGCATTGGCAAAAGTGGTTTTCATGTTCTTCCCTGATAGTACCGCCGCTTTTAATGCGATTAGCACAGCTGTGATTGATGGCTTTCCCAATTTTCGTGCCGCCGAGCAAATAGAACGCTTGAAGCAAAATGATACTCTTAAAATCACCATCGGCTCAACCGAAGGCGAGACGATTCTTGCCATCAACCATGCAAGCCCCGTGCTGAATGATATTAATGTGAGGCGCGCTATCGCCCATGCCATTGATAAACAAGCCATCATTGATGGTGCAATGTTTGGCTATGCCATGCCGATAAGCGCGCATATTCCACCGCATCACCCATTTTATCAGGATTTATCCCATATCACCCCGTTTGATATTGAAATCGCCAAGCAATATTTATCAAAAAGCATCTATCAAGGTGAGATTTTGCAAATTGATTTGCCACCATCGGGTTATTCGCGCCGTTCGGGCGAAATTATTGCCGCACAATTACGTAAAATTGGCATCAAAGTGCGCCTCAATAATATGGAATGGAGCGGTTGGCTGAAAGATGTGTTTCGCGGTAAAAATTACGATTTAACCATCATTGCCCATACCGAGCCCAATGATATGAATATCTACGCTCGTGATGATTATTATTTTTCTTATGATAATGAAGAATTTAGTAAAATCATGGCAGATATGCAATATGCTACCGATGATGCCGAATTGAAAAAATTATCACAGCGGGCGCAACAAATTTTAACTGAAACTGTGGCGGCGGGCTTTTTGTTTCAACTGCCAAAATTAGGCGTGTGGCATAAAAATCTGCAAGGCTATTGGCATGATAGCCCGATACAGGCGGTTGATGTTACTGATATTTCATGGCAATGACTTTGACTGGAGTCTTTCTAAAGCAATTTTTATTACTGATTCTTTGGCTGCTACTGGCATCTTTTTTGATATTTACGCTATTTTTTCACCTGCCGGGCGATGCAGGCGAATATCTGTTAGGCGTTCAAGGCAATGATGCAATATTGGCAAATTTACGCGAAACATTAGGCATCAATCAATCCTTCTGGACGGGCTATTATGGTTGGATTTTAAACTTATTGCAGGGCAATTTAGGCAACAGCATAATTTACCAAACGCCTATCAGCACATTATTGGCGGCGAAAATCCCGATTAGCTTAACCCTAGCGGTGATGTCTTTATTATTGAGCAATATCATCGCGATACCGCTTGGTTTGTGGCTGGCATTCAGGCATCATGGCAAAAAAAATGACACTCATATCATGTTTTTATTGTTGATTTTTTTGGCAATTCCTAGCTTTTGGTGCGCGATGTTACTCACATTATTATTCTCAATCCATTGGCAATTACTGCCCGCTGGCGGATTTGATTCATCAGCCTTATTAGCAACATTTTTGATGCCCGTGATTGTGTTATCATTGCCACAAATCGCGATTATGGCGCGCTTCACCCGCATTCAAGCCCTCACTATCTTACAACAACCCTTTATTATCACCGCTTATTGCAAAGGCTGTTCGCCCATGAGAATTTTAGCGAATCACTTGCTGAAAAACATCGCACCGCCATTATTGACGCTATGTATGTTGCAATTTGCGTTTTTATTTTCAGGCACGATTGTGGTTGAGAATATCTTTTTTCTACCGGGCATGGGGCAGTTTGCGGTGCAATCTTTGCTAAAACGCGATATTACCTCACTACAGATTATTTTCTTATTTTTTGTGATGCTTATTCTCAGCCTCAATCTGTTGAGCGATATTTTGCGTCGTTTGCTTGACCCCAGAAATCGATAATGAACCAGATGATAATGGCACGATGATATGATACAGAAAAACTTTACCATTACCGCGACTATCCTGATTATCGCGCTTTGTCTGTTAGGTGTTTTTTGGCAACCCCATTCTATCAGTGATATTGATATTGGTGTACGCTTTGCCCTACCATCATTCAGCCACCCATTCGGACGCGATTATTTGGGGCGCGATATTTTATCACTCTTATTATTTGGCATGGGGCAGAGCCTTATCATCGCCACGATTGCGATATTACCATCAGCGATATTGGCGATTTTTTTGGGCTTTATCGCCGCTTATTATCCGCGAATTGGTGCATTTATCACTGCTATCTTTGGCGATTTTCTATTCGCCTTCCCCACCATCATCACCGCGATTTTCATTGCCGCATTTTTTGGCGCGGGGCGTTATGTGCCGATTCTGGCGATTGCGCTGTTTAGCCTGCCCGTTATCTTGAAACTTACCAAAAGCCAAATACTCACCCTGCAATCTGCTTATTTTATTAAATCGGCGCATCTGTTAGGCGCGTCTTTTTGGCAAATTTGCCTGCTTTATTATCTGCCAAATATCAAAAAACCACTGATTGTGCAAATTGCGAGCCTGTTTACAATCGCGATTCTAACCGAAGCGGGGTTAAGCTATTTGGGGTTTGGCGCATCGCCCGACCAGATAAGTTTGGGTAAAATGCTGTTTGATGCTCAAAATTTTTTCCATATCGCACCCCATATGGCAATCGTTCCGGGCTTAACCCTCACATTGATTGTGATTAATATCAATATTCTGATAGACCAATATAATGATAATAAGCCAGTGATGGAATTACGTTTTTAACAGAGTCTTAATCCGCAGATGCTGTAACAAAATCTGCCAACAACCCATAATCAGTCTGCACAAAATGATAATCAAGCCCCAAAAATGCGGCGGCATTTTTTGCTTTTTGTTGTAAAACCTCATCATTGGTTTGCGCCAGATAGGTTAATTTTTTGTAATTAGCAAAATAAATCTCTTTTAATTCGGGGTGTTTATCGATACCCAAACCTTTAATAATCAGCGAATCGAAAAATTTTGCCATATAATCGGTCAGAAAGAATGTGCCGAGCTCTTGTTCCATCATTTCATCAAATTGTTGCAAGCCACTGAAAAAAGCATAGCAATGTGCGCCATCGATTCGGGACAATCCATGTTCAGCAATAAATTTATCTAACTGCCCACCTGTGCCACAATCACCATAGCCAATGATGATTTTTTGATAGCCCGCTTTTTGCAATTCCGATAATTTTTCGCGCAATGCTGGCACAATTTGTTTCGGGCGATTATGTAAATTGGCAGGCAGACAAAAAAGCTGAATATGTTGAAAATCATTCAATCGAATCAGCTGGATAATTTCATGCGCCAATGCACCGCAAGCGATAATCGCCAATCTTTCATTGATAGCAATCGAATCAATCGGCTTTTGCTTATCAGCAAAGAAAACCTGCCCTTTTTTATCAGGCAATAACCGCGAATTATCGGTTGCTTCCATCACTCTATCACCTATGATATTTACTGATTATGCCGTTACTGGTTGTGCCATTATTGATTATGTTTGCGCTTCATCAAATCTTTGGCTGTTTCCACCGCAACCGCCGCATCACGGCAATAGGCATCAGCCCCTACCGCTTCACCAAATTCTTCATTCAGCGGTGCACCGCCAACCATCACGATATAATCATCGCGAATACCTTTTTCAATCATGGCATCAACCACAACTTTCATATAGGTCATGGTGGTCGTCAGCAGGGCAGACATACCCAAAATATCAGGTTTATGCTCATCAAGCGCAGCAAAATATTCTTCAACCGATGTGTTGATGCCAATATCCACCACCTCGAAACCAGCACCTTCCATCATCATCGATACCAAATTTTTACCAATATCGTGAATATCGCCCTTCACCGTGCCAATCACCATCTTGCCCAATTTCGGCGCACCTGTTGCAATCAGCAAGGGGCGTAAAATCGCCATGCCCGCTTTCATTGAATTGGCAGAAAGCAAAACTTCAGGCACGAATAAAATGCCATCTCTGAAATCAATGCCAACAATTCGCATTCCTTCAACCAAGGCTTTGGTCAAAACATCATAAGGTTGCCAACCGCGTTTCAGTAAGATATTTGTGCCTTCAGTAATTTCATCAGCCAAACCATCATACAAATCATCCCACATTTGCTCAACAAGCTCGTCATCAGAGAGCGTATTCAAATCTAAATCATCATCAGCCATAGCATTCATCCCTAAATATGTGAAAAACTTAACTTAAATCAATATAAAAACCCTTTACAGGCTATTAATATTATACCATAGCCTAAAGAGAAGATAAGCATTTTATTTTCACTAAATTATTATATTTGCGACATTTTAATCATGGTTTTGCGTAATTTCGAACATTATCCTGTTCTCATTCAACAAAATGACAGCTATTTCTTAATAGAGGAAGAGGTTACGCAACTATCGCCACAAGATTTGCGGCAAAAGGCGCGTGAAAATTTTTGCCCTATTCTGTGCAATCACAAAATATTCAGCTATCACGATTTTTCTCATCTGGATATTCTGCATTGGGTGAGTTTTGCCCGCCCTACCTTGATTGCCGCCCCCACCGTTTTTGGACTTGCCAAAGCGTTTCATAAAACATATCCCGAAAAAACTCTTCTGCAACAAGCGGAGATTTTGCGTGATATTGCCACCCAGATTCAGCAAGAATTAATCGCCCATCACGATTATCCGCGTATTTATGCGCTGGCACAAAAAATGAAGCAAGCAGATTGGCGTTGGGCTGATTTTTTAACCACACCCGATTCGCCAATGGATAGTGCATCTGCCTTTATGGTTTGGCAAGATTTACCAGAATGGCAGAATCAGCCAATATTACCGCCAAAATCGCAAACACCGCCCACGATTGATGGTATATCGGCGATGCTTGCAAAAATTGTTGATGAACGCGCACAACAAATGCGCGATGGACAGCACGCGTACAGCCATGCGGTGAATCATGTTTTTACCCCCCGATTCGAAGATGACCCACCTGCCGCCGCATTGCTAGAAGCCCATACAGGCATCGGAAAAACATTGGGTTACCTGTTGCCTGCCTACATGTACGCGTCCCAAAATAATGCATCCGTTTGGATAAGCACCTATAGCCGTAATTTACAGCATCAAATTTATCGCGAGGCATTATCAGTTCACGATAATGTAACGATTCGAAAAGGGCGTGAGAATTATCTGTGTTTGCTAAATTATAAGCAGGCATTAGACCGCTATTTTATCAGCAAAAGCCCGATGTTGATTGCGCTAGGCTTACTTGCCCGTTGGCTGAGCGAGACCAAATTCGGTGATATGAATGGCGATGATTTCCCCGCTTGGCTAGAAGATTTATTTGATAATAAATTAAAGCGTGAGGTTGCCGACCGCCGTTATGGCTGTATCCATCAGCTTTGCCCGCATTATAGAAATTGTTTTATCGAATCGGTGCGTCAGCAAAGCAAACATGCCGATATTATTATCAGCAATCACGCTTTATCCCTCACCGAAGCGCAAAGTGGCGCGATTGAACATAATCCGCGCTTGAATGTGATGATTTTTGATGAGGCGCACCATCTGTTTCAGGCGGCTGATAATTTCTATGCCGTCAGCTTCAATGGTGCTGAAACCACACAGCTGAAACAATGGCTTGATGATAATCCACAAAATTCTGGTGGTAGGCAATCATCAATGTTTCGCCCTGCCATGCGCGGATTACAAGCAAGATTGGGCAAGTTTGCAAGCCATCAGGAAATCGCGCCATTGATGCATCGATTATCGGATGCGTTGGCATTTTTACCGCAGATAAATTGGAGTCAGCGCATCATCAATGGGTTTCCACAAGGCGAGACTGAAATTTTCTTACATCAGTTGAATCTATATGTAACCCATTATAATCAACATGCCGACCCTTATTATAATTTGGAAGCGCCGATTACTCCCACGCCACCTTTGCTAAACAAGGCGGCGCATGATTTGGCAAAAATGATTGAATTGCTGTTTATTTTGCTGAGCGCGATTATCACAAAAATAGAGGTTTTACTTGATGATGATAAGTTAGATAAATCCGATAATGTCAATCTTGACCGTATCAAGCAAAGGCTCACGCATTTTAGCGAGACATTAAAGCAATGGCAGGAGATGATGCGCGAACTTGCAATGCAGGATTTTTCTGAACTCTGCATTGATTGGCTGGTGGTGAAGCGCAGGCAAGGTATCAGCTATGATTTTGAATTTTGTCGCCATGCCATCAACCCGATGCAATTATTATCTGACCAATTATTACAAAAATTAAACGGTTTTGCGATGACATCTGCCACTTTATTTTCGCATCATGATGTAGAACAAGATGATTTGGCGAGCGCGATGCAAGGTATCAGCGATTTTCCGCAACCCTTATTGGCGCGGTTTGATAATGATTTTGACTATGCGAATCGAACCCGCATCTTTATTGCTACCGATATTAACAAAAAACCCGACCATATCAACCATGCCTATTTGCAATTATTTTTGGCAGCCAATGGTGGCTCACTAGGGTTATTCACCTCAATCAAGCAGCTTCGCAACACCCATCAGGCGGTGAGTATGGCATTGGCACAAGAAAATATTGCGCTTTATGCCCAACATGTTGATAAATATTCAGTACCGAATTTGGTAGAAATCTTCAAGAATGACGAGAATGCTTGCCTGTTAGGCACTGATAGTTTGCGCGATGGTATTGATGTGCCGGGGCGTGGGTTACGGCAGGTGATATTGGATAAAATGCCATGGACGCGCCCTGATATTTTAACATCAGCGAGGCAACAATTTTTTGGTAAAATTTATCCCGAACGCTTGGTGCGCTTTAAGTTAAAGCAAGCTTTTGGCCGATTGATGCGCCATAAAGATGATAAAGGTGTGTTTGTGTTGTTAGACCATCATTTTCCGAGTCGAATGCGCGATATTTTTCCAGAAGACGTGCCAATTATCCGTGCGCCTATTGGTGAAATCACCCCCAATATTAAGGAGTTTTTAGATGATGCTTGAACAGACCGCCCTTATCACTGGTAGTGCCAAACGAATCGGCGCGCAAATTGCCGAGACTTTGGCAGGCGCAGGCTATCATATCGCGATTCATTATCATCAATCACAAGATGAGGCGGAGAGTTTGCAACAAAAAATTATCGAATCAGGTGGCAAAGCCAGTCTTTTTCAAGCTGATTTAACCAATCGTGAACAAATTATCGCGCTGATTCCTGCTATCACTACCGCCATGCCACCGCTGACAGTGCTTATTAATAACGCATCGATTTTCACCCGTGATGAATGGCATGATACTGATTTTGATAGTTGGGATAAGCATTTTATGACTAATTTGGAAGCTCCCTTTTGGCTTTCGCAACAATTTGCCAAGCAAATGCAGTCAAAATATCAGGGCAATATTATCAATATGATTGACCAGCGCGTGTTGAAATTAACCCCACATTTTACCAGCTATAGCATCGCTAAATCTGCCTTATGGACGATGACCCAAACATTGGCGTTGGCATTGGCGCCCAATATAAGAGTCAATGCGATTGCGCCGGGTCCGACTCTGCCCAGCACGCACCAAACGAATGAGCAATTTATCAGACAATATCGGAAACTACCTTTGCCACAAGCCACCCCGACTGATGATATTTGCAATGCCGTTTCATTTATCATCAAGCAATCAAGCCTAACGGGACAAATTATTGCACTGGATAATGGTGAGCATTTGGGTTGGCAATGGCCCGAAAAATAGTTTTGGAAGATAATTTTAGTGAGATGAACCCGAATAGAGATTAACCATCACAACCCCGCCAATAATCAGCCCGAGTCCTAATATGGTCGGCAAATTCGGGATTTCTTGATATTTATAAATCGCAATCAACACAATAAAAACAGTGCCAAGCCCAGACCATAGCGCATAGGTGATGCCAACGGGCAATGATTTAACCACAATGCTTAACAAATAAAATGCCACCACATAAAAGCCAATCATCACCAAAGCGATATTCCATCGCCTGAATTGGTCGGTATCTTTGAGTAATGATGTGCCAATCACTTCGGCGAGAACTGCCAAAACCAATAAAATATAGGGGTAATAATTTTTCACTATCTTTTGCAATGAAACTTAATTGTCGTGCTTAAAACGGAATATCATCATCTAAATCTTGCCCGCTATTATAGGCATTTGCGCCCTGTTGTGAATTATTCGCCTGTGAATTATTTTGTTGCGAATAATTACCACCTTGTTGATTGCCATAATTTTCGCCTGATTGACCTGCCGATTGATACCCGCCACCATCATTGGAGCGACCATCAAGCATGATTAATTTAGAATTGAAATTTTGTAAAGTTACTTCGGTGCTGTAGCGGTCTTGTCCTTGCTGGTCTTGCCATTTGCGGGTTTGTAACGAACCTTCAATATATAATTTGCTGCCTTTTTTCACATAGCGTTCAATCACGCCGACAAGCCCTTCGGAAAATACCACAATTCTGTGCCATTCAGTGCGTTCTTGCTTCTGCCCTGATTGGTCTTTCCATGATTCGCTTGTTGCGATTGAAAAATTAGCGACTTTTTTACCATTTTGCATGGTGCGAATTTCGGGGTCGCGCCCCAAATTTCCTAAAAGACATACTTTATTTAAGCTTCCTGCCATGATTTTCCTCCATTATCATATACTGATTCACCCTATTTTACGCATAATCTTATGCATAGGGCGGATAATTAATCGCCTCTATTTTTGCTTCAGCAATCATTATTTTTTTTACCAAATGTTCATCATTTTGATTGTTTGCATTTTTTTCGCGTAAATCATCAAGTTCCTGCGCTGCCAACTCAGCATTTAATGATTTTTCAGAAATCGCTTTTTCAATTAATAACACACAATATTCTGAATTGATTTCGGCAATACCGCCCTCAATAAAGTACCGTTCTTGAATTTCATTATTGCTAAAAACGCAAACCATACCCGGACGCAAACGCGCAATGATTTGCGAATGACCGGGTAGCACGCCAATATCACCTTCAACCGCTGGCACAACCACCATTTCAGCACGTTTTGACGTCACCACCTCTTCAGGGGTAATGAAATCAAGTTGAAATGTTGTCGATTCGCTCATAATTATGCCGCGCTTTTCTGCAATTTACCTGCTTTTTCATAGACTTCTTCTAATGAACCAACCATATAAAATGCCGCTTCAGGTAAATCATCGCATTCACCGCGTGTGATGGATTTAAAGCCACTGATAGTATCGTTTAACTCAACAAATTTACCGGGTGCGCCTGTGAATACTTCGGCAACATGAAACGGTTGTGATAGAAAACGTTGTAATTTTCTTGCCCGTTGCACTGTTAACCTATCTTCTTCAGAAAGCTCATCCATGCCCAAAATCGCAATAATTTCTTGCAATTCCTTATAGCTTTGTAACGTACGCTGTACTTCAAGTGCCACCAAATAATGCTCTTCACCAACCATTTGCGGGTCTAATATGCGCGAGCTTGAATCAAGCGGGTCAACCGCCGGATAAATTCCCTGTTCGGCAATTTGCCTTGATAACACGGTGGTTGCATCCAAATGCGAAAAGGTGGTTGCAGGTGCGGGGTCAGTCAAATCATCGGCAGGTACGTACACCGCTTGCACAGATGTAATCGACCCTTTTGATGTGGTGGTGATGCGTTCTTGCATCATGCCCATATCAGTTGCCAAAGTCGGTTGATAACCCACCGCTGATGGAATCCGTCCTAATAATGCTGATACTTCAGAGCCTGCTTGGGTGAAGCGGAAAATATTATCGATAAAGAACAACACATCTTGCCCTTCTTCATCGCGGAAATATTCAGCTTGCGTTAATCCTGTTAGTGCAACCCTTGCCCTTGCACCGGGAGGCTCATTCATTTGTCCAAAAACCAGCGCACATTTTGATGTATCGCCATTCACATCAATCACGCCCGAATCGATCATTTCGTGGTAAAGGTCATTACCCTCACGCGTTCTCTCGCCCACGCCTGCAAATACAGAATAACCGCCATGCCCTTTGGCAATATTAGTAATCAATTCTTGAATCAAAACTGTTTTGCCAACACCTGCGCCACCAAACAAGCCAATTTTACCACCACGCGGATAAGGGGTGAGCAAATCTACCACCTTAATGCCCGTAACCAGCTGTTCTACTTCGGTTGATTGTTCTACAAATTCTGGCGCCAAACGGTGAACCGGCATTTTCTTAACTGATTTTACGGGTCCACGCTCATCAATCGGCTCGCCAATCACATTTAAGATTCTACCCAAAACACCCGGTCCCACTGGAATATTCATTGGCATTCCTGTATCAACAACCTCAATACCACGCATGAGACCTTCGGTGGAATCCATCGCGATACAACGGACTGTTTTTTCGCCCAAATGTTGCGCCACTTCCAACACAAGTTTATTCTCTGTGCCTTTCACTTCAAGCGCATTCAAAATTGCGGGTAAATTATCATCGAAGCTCACATCAACAACCGCGCCCAAAATTTGACTGATTTTACCAACAGCACCCGCAATAATTGGTGCTTCTTCTAAAATATTATCATCAGCTTTTTCTGGAGCTTTTTCTGGGGCTGTTTCTACCATTTCTGGCATAGCAGGGGCAGGTGGTGGCGGAGGTGCGATATCTGGTTGAGGCATATCTGGCTCAGGCGCTTGTTGCGCTAATATATCTTCAGCAGAGTTTTCTTCCGCAAAAGCTTGTTCGCTGATATTAGCATCATCAATATTTGCATCAAGATTTTCTGAACTAATATCATCTGACCCTAGATTCTCTTCCATTGGCATTGCCATTTCATCTGTTGCTGCTGGCGTTTCAATGTCACCAATTGCCATATCTTCCGTTGCAATTTCATCTGTTGCAATTTCATCTGTTTCTGGCATCATATCATCCGTTTGCCCATTACCCATATCAGCAGAAAAATCAGTCATTTCAGCTGACTCATCTGTTGCCATTAATATTTCTTCTGGCGCAGTTTCTTCTGGCATCATTGCTGTTTCCGCCATATCTGGCTGCGGTGCGATTGATGGTTCAGCCGATGGTTCCGACATATCCATGCTCATATCTGGCATATTTGATTCCGACATGTTCAGGTCTATATCTGACATATCTGGCTCGCTATTTTCCATCATTGCCTCTGCTGGCGTTGATGGGGTTGCATCATCTGTTGTGTTTTTTTCTTTTTCATCTTCAATCATCATTATTCTCCATAATTATAAAGCTTCAGCCCCTGAAATAATTTCAATCAATTCGCTGGTAATATTTGCCTGACGTTGCCTATTATAGCGCAATGTAATTTTATTAATCATATCTTCAGCATTGCGGGTGGCGTTATCCATTGCCGCCATACGTGCCGCCTGTTCAGCCGCCGATGATTCTAGCATTGCACTATAAATCTGCACAGCAATATTTTTAGGTAAAATTTCGTTAAGCACCTCTTCTCGGTCGGGCTCATATTCAAAATTACCTAAATTTTCCTGCATATCATCATTATTTTTTTGAGTTGTTTCATCTATTTGAAACGGAATCAATTTTTGTATTGTTAATTCTTGCTCCAACACCGATACAAACCGATTAAACACCAAATAGCATTCGCTAAATTCATCTTTGCTATAATAATCAATCAATCGTTCCGATAGACCTTGCGCAAAACTGTAATCTTCTGCCGCCTTGCTAACATCTTCATGCACTTCAAAAGTAGAATCGGTAAAACCAATGGCACTGACAATTTTGCGCCCAATCATCACCAAACTCATATCCTTACCTTCGCTTTGCAATTTTGCGCGGTGATTGAGGGTGAATTTGACTAAATTACTGTTAAAACCACCGCATAAACCCCTATCAGCCGAGATAATAATATAAAGCGGATTTGCATTATTTTCATTCTTTTTGCCAACCAACAAAGGCGGACCATTTTCAACAAAGCCATCACCATCGCGATATTCCGAAGAAAGCGCGCCAATCAGCTTGCCCATCCGTTCCGAATAGGGACGGGTGCGTTCAGCATTTTGCTGGGCACGACGCAATTTTGCCGCCGCCACCATTTTCATTGCCGATGTAATCCGCTTGGTGCCTTTGACATTATTAATGCGTGAGCGTAATTCTTTCAGATTTGCCATTTTTTATCCTAAAACAGACATGATTTTAAGTAAAATCAGCCTTAAACTCATCTAAAATCTTTTGCAAACGTTGCTCATTTTCTTCAGAAAGCGTCGCAGATTCGCGAATCTCGGTGAGTAAATCGCCGTGAATTTTCTTCAAAGTTTCTAGCAAACGCACTTCAAAATCGCGCACATTGGCAATTTTCAAATCATCTAAATAGCCCTTAACGCCCGCATAGATAGAGACAACTTGCTCTTCTACCGCCAAAGGCGAATATTGCGGTTGCTTCAATAATTCAGTAAGGCGCGCACCACGTGCCAATAATTTCTGAGTGGCAGTATCAAGGTCAGATGCAAATTGCGAAAATGCTTCCATCTCGCGAAATTGTGCCAAATCCAATTTAATTGAACCTGATACTTTTTTCATCGCCTTCGTTTGTGCCGCAGAACCAACACGGCTCACCGAAATACCAACATTAATCGCTGGTCTGATACCCTTAAAGAATAGGCTGGCTTCCAAGAAAATTTGCCCATCAGTGATTGAAATCACATTGGTTGGGATATATGCCGAAACATCGCCCGCTTGAGTTTCAATAATCGGCAATGCAGTCAACGAGCCTGCGCCATTCGCATCACTCATTTTCGCCGCCCGTTCTAACAAGCGTGAATGCAGATAAAACACATCGCCCGGATAGGCTTCACGTCCCGGTGGACGGCGCAATAACAAAGACATTTGCCGATAGGCAATCGCTTGTTTTGACAAATCATCATAGACAATCAAAGCGTGCATTCCATTATCGCGGAAATATTCGCCCATCACGCAACCGCTATAGGGTGCTAAAAATTGCAAGGGTGCGGGTTCAGATGCCGTAGCGGCAACAATAATCGTATATTGTAACGCGCCTTTATCTTCCAACACTTTCACCAACTGTGCCACAGTTGAGCGTTTTTGCCCAATCACCACATAAATACAGTAAAGCTTTTTGCTTTCATCATCACCATTATTGGCACTGCGCTGATTGATAATGGTATCAAGCGCAACAGCGGTTTTGCCCGTTTGCCTATCACCAATAATCAATTCACGTTGTCCGCGCCCAATCGGCACCAAAGAATCAATCGCTTTTAACCCTGTTTGCACAGGTTCATGCACTGATTTACGGGGGATAATGCCCGGTGCTTTTACTTCAACCTTACGGCGTTCGGTGGCATCAATCGCGCCTTTGCCATCAATCGGGTTGCCAAGCGGGTCAACCACGCGCCCCAATAATGCCTTACCAATCGGCACATCAACAATAGAATTGGTGCGTTTAACCGTTTCGCCTTCTTTGATTTGCCTATCATCGCCAAAAATCACGATACCCACATTATCTTTTTCAAGATTAAGTGCCATGCCTTTCACGCCTGATTCAAATTCTACCAATTCGCCAGCGCGCACATTATCTAATCCATAGACACGTGCCACACCATCGCCAACCGAAATGACTTGACCAACTTCGGCAACATTGGCCTCAACATCAAAATTTTCAATCTCCGATTTTAAGAGATCCGATACTTCTGAAGCTAATATATCCATATCCTATAACCCTTCCATATGGTGGACAATCCGTCTTAAGCGTGTTTGCGTTGAAAAATCAAACATATGCGAACCGATTTTAATAACCAAACCAGCAATAATATTTTCATCAACCTTATTGGCAATAAAAACAGACTTACCTGTAACATTTTGTAATTGTGCTTTCAATGATTCTATCATCTCATCATCTAACGCGCTAACACTGGTAATCTCAACCTTGCTTTCGCCACGCTTATCAGCTGAAATCTCTTGAAACTTTTGTTCAATCGCCCGCAATAAATTGAGCCGCCCTTTTTCGGCAAGCAAACACATGAAATTACGCCCGATGGGCGATAAATCAATTTTAACCGCCAAAGCACGGCATAGATTAACCCTTTGCCGTCTGGAAACCACAGGATTATAAAAAGCGCGCTCTAATATTGAGTGTTCATCAAGCATCGCGCATAATTGCGATAATTCAGCCGCCACATTATCGGTCAGCTGTTGCTCTTCACTCAACATATAAAGGGCTTGTGTATATCTTAACACAATTTCGCTAATAGTCGCTCTTTGCGCCACTATGAATCCCGCCTCTCAATCATCATGATTAATAACAAAAGCAATCAGCAACGCAACTGATATAAAATCGCTGCGTCATCAATCACTGGTTATGTAACAAATTTTGCTGATAAAGTAAACATAAATAGCTTACCCATCGCTTGCCATCGCATTAAAAATATCTGCTTGCCGATTAATATTTGCCAATCTTTGCTCAATTATCGTGCAATAATCTTGATTAATCTCAAAACCCACGCATTTTCTGTTGTTTTTGATACTGGCTGCAAATGTTGTGCCACTGCCTGCGAATAAATCTAGCACTGTGCCATGTTCGGGACAGCTAGATTTAACGATTCTTTCAATCAATTCTAATGGTTTTTGCGTGGGGTGATTTTCGCGTTCGGCATGTTGCCTGTGCAAGCGCGATATTGACCATAAATCTTTAGGGTTATAGCCCACTTCAAGCCATTTCGCGCCCTTAAATATCGACCTTGTGCGTGCTTTTTTGGTAACAGCATCATAGGGGATTCGAACCGCATCAATATCAAAATAATAATTTTTCTTATCTTTCACAAAAAAGCCGATATTATCATGGACTGAGGTAAATCTTCGGGTGCTGCCACCCATGCTTGGCACTTTTCTATCCCATATAATCTCGTTCATCATCGGCATTTTGGTTTTGATAAACGAAAATATTTCAGGCGAATATTGCCATGTGAGAAAAATATAAAACGACCCTGTTATTTTAAGTTTAGGAATCGCTTTATCAATCCAGTTTTGAGTCCATTCCAAATAATCATCAGCCTGCATTTTATCGGAATCATTGCCGTAATCTTTGCCCAAACAATAAGGAGGGTCAGTTACAATCAAATCTATCGATTCATCTGCAATTTTATCTAACCCTGCCAGACAATCTTCATTATATAAATTATATGTCATTTTATTTTTGTCATTATTTTTTAAAGCATTTTCTTTAATTTATGTGATTATAATAATAATGTGCCATAATATGCCATAAAATAGTTATATTTTGGCACTATCATCGCTTTATAAGTTGCAAGCGCGTTATTTTTTGCTTATTGTGGTAACATGATATTTCACTTTATAACAGCAGGAGACATAAATTGCGTTTTTATCACCTTAAAATAGTCCCAATCTTTTTAATGACATTATTTTTAACCCTATTGCCAGTCAAAATATTTGCCCAAGATAATGAGGCCGTTATCAATTATCGGCAGAGCCTGATGTATAATTTACAGCGCAACCTTAATAGTATTTCTGAAATTCTAAAAGGCAATCTTGACCAGCAAAGCCATCTTACAGGGCTTGCCACGATTCTTAATATCAGTGCCACTCAGTCTGTTGATGCGTTTAAGCAAAAAGTGCCAAATAATGGTAAATCCAAAGCCAAGCCTAATATTTGGCAAAATCAAGATGATTTTAATTTGGTGATGCAATCATTGGTGCGCGAAACTGCCGAATTGGTAAAATTAGCCGAATCGAATGATATTAAAGCTTTTAGCGCGCAATTAGGCGTGGTTGGTAAAAATTGTGCTTCTTGCCATAAAGCCTATAAAAATCGTTAACATATCCGTTAGCACCATTTTAAGCTTTTTTTGAGGTGCCTATTTGCATAGATTTAGACCAATCGTAGCCGCGCAAGGCTTAATGACAATTATTATTGGCGTTACCATGCTGTTACCAGCAATGGTGGATTTTTATCTGGATTCGCCTGATAAATATGTATTCCCCATCAGCGCAGGTATTGTGATGATGATTGGCGTGATTTTGGTATTGGCAACATTTACCACCGAACAGCAAAAAATGTCTGGTAAATTTGCCTTTTTGCTCACCGTATTATCATGGATGACACTGCCCGCTTTTGCAACCATCCCCTTTTTAGTCTCAACAGCCGATTTATCATTCACCGATGCCTATTTTGAAACCGTATCAGCGATTACCACCACAGGTTCAACCATTTTAACCGATTTAGATAATACCGATAGTGGCTTATTATTATGGCGGTCGCTGTTGCAATGGTTTGGCGGTATTGGCATTATCGTGATGGCGATTGCAATTTTGCCCTTATTACAGATTGGTGGCTTAAATCTATTTCGCATGGAATTTTCTAACACGATGGATAAAACACTGCCCCGCGCTGCTCAACTGGTGATGTGGATTTCAATTTGCTATGTTGCCTTATCGATGATTTGCGCGATTCTTTATAATTTATTGGGCAATATGAGCGCGTTTGATGCCATCAATCACGCCATGACCACGATGGCGACTGGTGGTTTTAGCACCCATGATGAATCAATCGGTTATTTTGATAATGCGGTGGTTGAGATGATTGCGATTATTTTCATGATTTTTGGCTCGCTGCCATTCGTGATTTATCTGAAAGTTGTGTTGCTACGGCGTTACGATGCTTTGCTGAATGAACAGCAAGTGCGTTGGTTTTTTATCTTATTAGGAATTTTTATTGCATTAATGGCACTTAATTTATGGTTAGGCGAGCAATATTCACTGATTCAAGCATTGCGTCTTACCACTTTCAATGTAACCTCAATCATGACAGGCACTGGCTATGCCACCGATAATTACTCTATTTGGAGTACGGGTGCGCAACCGCTGTTTTTTGTGATTATGTTTATTGGCGGTTGTGCGGGTTCTACCACTTGCGGGCTAAAAATGTTTCGTATCATCGTTTTATTTCAAAGTATCCGCTTGCAGATAAAACAAATGATGCAGCCGCATGGTATTTTTCTACCCACCTATAATGGGCGTCCTCTGCCAAAAGATATTGGCGAGACCGTGATGAGCTTTTTCTTTCTGTATATTATGACTTTTGCATTTTTTGCGATTCTATTAAGCTTCACAGGGTTAGATTTTGTTACCGCTATTTCCGCATCAGCCACTGCTATCGCCAATGTAGGGCCCGGTTTAGGCGATGTTGTTGGACCAGCGGGTAATTTTTCATCACTTGCCATTAGCGCAAAATGGATTATGATTATCGGCATGTTATTAGGGCGTTTGGAATTTTTCACTCTTTTAGTGTTATTAAGTAAGAATTTCTGGAAATAAAGGACTATTTTATGCAAAATGTTAATGATATCCGCACAGTTTTTTTAGATTATTTTATCAAGCATCAGCATCGTGATATGGCATCATCATCATTGGTGCCAGAAAACGACCCAACCCTAATGTTCACCAATTCTGGCATGGTGCAATTTAAGAATATTTTCACAGGCGAACAAGCTCGCCCTGCACCTTGTGCGGTAACCGCGCAAAAATGCGTGCGGGCGGGCGGTAAACATAATGATTTAGAAAATGTTGGCTATACGGCACGGCATCATACTTTTTTTGAAATGTTGGGCAATTTTTCGTTCGGCGATTATTTCAAAGAAAATGCGATTGAGATGGCGTGGAATCTTATCACCAAAGAATATGGCTTACCATCTGAAAAATTATTGGTAACGATTTACCATGATGATGAGGAGGCGGCATCATATTGGAAAAAAATTGCAAATTTAGATGATAGTCGTATCATTCGAATCAAGACTGACGATAATTTTTGGCGGATGGGTGATACTGGTCCTTGCGGCCCTTGTTCGGAAATTTTTTATGATCATGGCGACCATATTGCGGGCGGCCCACCGGGCAGTCCCGATGAAGATGGCGACAGATTCATTGAAATTTGGAATCTGGTTTTCATGCAGTTTGAGCAAATATCAGCAGATAAACGTATCAATCTGCCAAAAACATCAATTGATACGGGCATGGGTATCGAGCGAATTGCTGCAATTTTGCAAGGCAAGCATGATAATTATGATATTGATATTTTTCAAAATTTAATGAGAACCATCTCTGATTTACTACAATCTGACCCCAACAAAAATCAAGCCAGCCATAAGGCAATCGCCGACCATATTCGCGCGATATGTTTTTTAATTGCCGATGGTGTCTTGCCATCAAACGAGGGGCGTGGCTATGTGTTACGCAGAATCATGCGCCGTGCCATGCGCCATGCGCATCTTATTGGTGGGCGCGAGCCATTTTTATATCAACTTCCCCATCATATGACTGAATTAATGGGCGGACATTATGTTGAGTTAAACCATGCAGAACATCTGATTCGCGAGACCTTGAAAAGCGAAGAAGAACGTTTTCAAGACACCTTATCACGCGGGCTTAAAATTTTAGATGATGCCATTAACCCGATGAGCAAGGGCGATAAATTATCGGGCGATATTGCCTTCACGCTTTATGATACTTACGGCTTTCCGCTTGATTTAACCGCCGATATTTTGCGCGGACAGCAATTAGAACTTGATATGCAAGGTTTTGAGTGTGCCATGCAGGAACAAAAACAGCGCGCCCGTGCCGCTTGGAAAGGGTCGGGCATGGATAAAACCAATAAAATTTGGTTTGAGCTAAAAGAAGACACTCCTGCGACCGAATTTTTAGGCTATCACAACGACCATAATGAAGCGGTTATCTTACATTTGGTGAAAGATGATAAAGCCACCGACACATTAAAAACGGGTGATGAGGCGATTATTATTGTCAATCAAACCTGTTTTTATGGCGAATCGGGCGGACAAATTGGCGATAATGGCATCATCAGCAATGGCGATAATCAATTTATCGTGCGCGATACCCAAAAATCTTTAGGCTTATTTTTGCATTATGGCGTGATGAAAAAAGGTGGTTTAACCAAAAATGATGCGGTTCATCTTCAAATTGATACTGAAAAACGCAATAAATTAAAGCGTCATCATTCGGCGACTCATTTGTTACATCAATCCTTACGCAATCATTTGGGCAGTCATGTCGCACAAAGTGGTTCAATGGTAACGGATAATCATTTACGCTTCGATTTTAGCCATCACCATGCCATCGATGATGAAAATTTGCAAAAAATTGAGCAAGAAGTGAATCGCGAAATCTTGAATAACAGCCCGATTACCACGATTGTTACCAGCAAAGAAACTGCCGTCAAAAATGGCGCGCTTGCTTTGTTTGGCGAGAAATATGATGATGAGGTGCGGGTGGTGAGCATGGGTATGCCCGATGATGACCCCAATAATAATAAAAGTTATTCGGTTGAATTATGTGGTGGCATACATGTCAATAAAACCGCTGAAATCGGTTTGTTTAAAATTTTACACGAATCGAGCATTGCGGCAGGTGTACGCCGTATCGAAGCTGTCTGTGGCGAGGCATTATATCAGCATATTCAAAAACTGGATATGATTGCCAAAAATAGTGCCGATATTTTGAAAACGGGTGTTGAGCAAATCCCGAATCGTCTCTTGTTAATGCAAGAAAAATTGAAAAAAACTGAAAAAGAAAATCAGGAATTGCGCCGTAAATTATCACTCAGTCAAAGCGATAGTGAGGCAATCATGGTGGGTGATATGGCAATCATCATGCGCGCATTAGATTGTTCGCCCAAAGATTTGAAAATTCTTGTCAAAAATCTGCATGATAGTGTGTCGCAACCTTCTATTGTGATATTAGGCACAATATTTGATGAGCGGGCTTCAATGATGGTGAGCGTGGCAGAATCACTGACTGCAAAATATGATGCCGCAAATTTGATAAAAATTGCCGAGCCAATTATTGATGGCAAAGGTGGTGGCAAAAAAACATTGGCACAATCGGGTGGCAAAAATATTGATGCGCTGAATGATGCCCTCAACGCGATTGTTAAAAATATCACTGGCGCGTGATGAAAATTTTGGGAATAGAATCATCATGCGATGAAACTGCGATTGCGGTGCTTGATGAGTCTAAAAAAATCTATTGTGATGAGGTTTTTTCGCAAATTGCCTTGCATCAACTTTATGGTGGTGTGGTGCCAGAAATTGCGGCGCGGTCGCATCTGGAAATTATCCATGATTTCACCAAAACCAGCCTTGAAACCCATGATATAAAGTTAAATCAACTTGATGCGATTGCCGTTACATCAGGGCCCGGTCTGATTGGTGGTCTGATGATTGGTGTCAATTTTGCCCAAACATTGGCGCATTTACTCAATATCCCCTGCTATGCGATCAATCATTTAGAGGGTCATGCGCTTTGTGTACGTTTAAGCGATGATGTTACGTTTCCCTATCTGGTGTTGTTAGCGTCAGGTGGACATTGTCAGATTCTTGCCGTACGCAATGTTGGTGATTATGTGCTTTACGGGCAAACATTAGATGATAGTGCGGGTGAAACTTTTGATAAAATTGCCAATTTGTTAGGGCTTGCCTATCCGGGCGGCCCTGAAATTGAAAAAATCGCGCAACATGCTGATGAGTCGATAGAATTGCCAAAACCGCTTACCCATCAACAAAATTGCGACTTTTCTTTTTCGGGCTTAAAATCATCGATTCGACGTAAAATTCTTGCTGAAAAATCCATCAGCGAATCACTCAGCCAACAAAAAATTGCCAATTTCGCTTTTAGCTTACAACAAAATATTGCTGATATTTTTGCCAATCGTTTAAACCATGCTTTAACACGTTTTAGCGAAGAGTTTAATATCAAAAACCCTATCATCGCATTGGTGGGCGGGGTGGCAAGCAATAAACTGATTCGACAGAAGCTTGCTGATTTTTGTGAAACGCAACAGGCACATCTGGTATGTCCGCCACAAAATCTTTGCACCGATAATGCCGCTATGATTGCATGGGCTGGGATTGAGCGCATCACAGCCAATAATGCCAACACTGATTTAACCCTTTACCCCAGAAATCCCTTATGTCAGTAAATCATCACCAAAAAATCACCATTTTAGGCGCGGGTGCGTGGGGCACAGCCATTGCTTGTGTTGCGGCACGCGTTCAAGGTGAAAATTCTGCAAGTAAAATTTTATTATGGGGCAGAGATAAAAATGCGATTGAATGTATTAACGGACAGCATCAGCATCCCGATAAATTAGGTGAGATTTTACTACCAAAGAATCTGCAAGCGACAGATGATATTAATGTTGCCATTAAAGATGCCGATATTATTTTTTTGGTAATTCCTACCCAAAAAATGCGTGGGTTTTTACAAAATTTACCAAAAATTCCCTCCAAATCCATCTTGGTGAGCTGTGCCAAAGGGTTAGAGCAAGAAAAATTGCAATTACCGCATCAAATCATCAAAAGCCATTTTGATAATCTATGCCTCTCACTATCAGGTCCTAATTTTGCGAGTGAGATTGCCGCCAATAAACCCGCCGCCACCATCATTGCGGGCGACAATCAATCAGCCATCGAATCGGTAATGCAAAGCCTGAATCACGAAACATTTCGTCCCTATTATCATTTTGACCAAATCGGGCTAGAAGCGGCGGCGATTATGAAAAATATCGTGGCAATTGCCTGCGGTATCATTGCGGCTTTAGAATTAGGCGATAATGCCCGTGCGGCTTTAATCACCCGTTCGATGGCTGAAATGGCGCGTTTTGTAGAAAATTTTGGTGGCAAACGCGAAACAATTTATGGATTAGGCGGTATTGGTGATTTGATGCTGACTTGCGGGTCGCGACAATCGCGTAATATGTCATTTGGTTATGATTACGCCAAAGGGCTGATAAATATGCAGGAATTTTTAACTAAAAACACTGTGGAGGGCGCGTTTAGTGCCAAAGCGATTCATCATTTATGCCCTGATTTAGATTTGCCAATTTGTCATGCCATTTACCGCTTGCTGTATCAAAATGCGACTGTTACTGACATTATCAGTGATTTTTTTAGCCGCCCGTTAAAATCCGAATAGGAAAGTCCGAATGAAAGTTCGAATAGCAAATTTAGCCGACAACAATTTCTAACAATAAATGTTTCGCTTCCATATTGCCCCGCGATGCTTGCCATTTCACTTGCCACTCAATATCCAGAGTTTGCCGATAGAGTTTCAACAATCTGCCACGTTGCCATTTATTTGCCTGCATCGCCAGTGAATCTTTTAGCTTAAAGAAAATCGGTGGTCTTAATTGGTCAATCACCTGCCTCACATTCTGCCGATTATCTGCGCTAATTTGCTTAATTTCAGTCAATAAAACGATATGACGCCGCACCGCCAATATGATTGGAATCGATTCAATATCATCTGATTGTAGCAACTGTTCCATTTTTTGCCTATCGCCTGCAAAAATGGCGTAAATCAACTCACTCATTTGTAATTGTTGATGCTCACCTATCAAACATTGAATATCATGCGATGTTACCTGTTGCGCCCCTTGTTTGAACAGCAGTAATTTTTCAATCTCTTGCTCGATTCGGTATGAATCGCCCTTTACCTTTTGCACAAATAATTGCGTGGCATCATGGTCAATCATTAGATTTTCTATCTGTAATTTTTGCTGTAGCAATGTAGCGATTTCTCTATTTTCTGGCGGATAACATGCCATTATCGCGCAATGTTCTGCTTTTTCAAAAAATTTACGTAATTTTGATGTAGGGGTGAGGTTATGGGCGAGTATCAGCAAATGATTCACCGATTCTGCCTGTTTTTCCAATGAGGAGACCATCTGATTTTGTAATTTAATCCCTAAGGAATCACGACAATCCAACAAAATCAGTTTCGAATCAGCAAATAGACCTGCGCTATTGAGTTCATCATGCAACAAAGCAGGCTGTTTTTCCAATTCCTCACTGTTGATTTTTTCTACCCTATCACCCCATGATGCTTTTATTTGTTCAGCAATGAAGTATGCTTTACCTTCATCAGCGCCATATAGCAGATAGAAAGATTGTTTTGCCTTTATCAGTTGCGCTTGATTTTTATAAATCATCACTCTTAATTTCGGCTAAAAAGTAATTTTGAATATCAAACACAATCTGCCTTGCCAACTGTTGAAGCGCGCGTTCGATTGCCGCTTGTCTTGATTTTAACTGTTGCTGTTCACTGCCCCTACTACTATAACGGCTTTGCTGTGATGCTTCAGATGTATGCAAAACCTCAGTCGTGCCAGCGCGATACAATATGAATGTTGCCTGCGCCTGATATGAATTACGCCCAACAAGCGCGATATTAGATGTTGTAAAACTCACACTTAAATCATAATTATGCGGCGCTTTTTTTTGCAAAGAGTTTAAATTAGCTTCAAGTTCTTGCTGTAATAATTGCCCTTGCACATCACCAAGCTGTTTCACTTTCACTTGCCGTAATAATTGCCACATATTTTGCTCTCGCGTGACGGTGCTTTCTACCACTGGCGAGCAAGCAGTCAATATCAACATTATCGCAAATAATCGTTTCATTAGATAATCAGATTCAAAATTTTATTCGGCACATAAATCACTTTTTTAAGTGGCGCACCAGCAATGGCGTTTTGCACTGTTGGCACTGTTAATGCCATTTTAACAGCCTTATCTTGCGAAATATTCACGGCAACATCGATATTGCCGCGCATTTTACCTTTTACCTGCACAGGCAGATTTATAGTATCGGCGATGATAAAGCTTTCATCATAGTCGGGCCAAGCATTTTCTAGCAGAGTGGACTCACCTATTTTCTTCCATAATTCTTCGGTGATATGTGGGATAAATGGATTGAACAACCGCACCAATATTTGCAACGCTTTATTGCCAAGCGCCTTATCAGCATCACTAACGGGTTGATAATTTTGAAGAAAATTGCTTAATTCGCGAAGCCGTGCCACTGACCGATTAAAGTGATATTTTTCAATATCTTGCCCTACTTGCTTAATTGTTTGATGCAATAATTGTCGTAATTTTTTGCCATCGCCACTTAACTCATCGCCATCTGTTTTTTCGTCATAATCAGCCATATCAGCATGATATTTATCGCCTAACAACCGCCAAAGCCGATTCAGATAGCGCCACGCACCTTCCATGCCTTGTTCAGTCCATTCAAAATCGCGGTCGGGTGGCGAATCTGATAATGCGAATAAGCGAATCGTATCCGCGCCATAAATATCGATAATATATTCGGGGTCGACCACATTTTTCTTAGATTTGCTCATTTTTTCAACGCGCCCTGCGATAATCTCATCACCCGTTTCTTGATGATATAATTTGCCATCATCAGCTTTTTCAACCAGATGCGCGAATTCCCATTTACCCGTTTTTGCTGATTTGTAAGTGCGATGACACACCATGCCTTGCGTATACAGCCCCGCAAATGGTTCTTGCAAATCTTCAACATAGCCACATTCATGCATGGCACGCATGAAAAAGCGCGAATAAAGAAGATGCAGAATCGCATGTTCTACCCCGCCAATATATTGTTGCACGGGCAACCATTTTGCAATTTTTTCTAACGAAGCAGGTGCATCAGGATTATGAGGGTCGCAAAACCTCAAAAAATACCATGATGATTCCATGAAAGTATCAAACGTATCGGTTTCGCGTTTCGCAGGCTTGCCACATTGCGGACAATCCACATTGCCCCATGTTGCATGTCTATCTAGCGGATTGCCGACCTTATCAAATGTAACATCATCAGGCAGTAAAACCGGTAAATCTTGTTTTGGCACTGGCACAATCCCGCAATCATCGCAATGAATCATCGGCACAGGACACCCCCAATAACGTTGCCGTGAGACTCCCCAATCGCGCAACCGCCATGTGGTTTTCATCCGCCCATTGCCATTTTTCTGCAATTCAGCAATCGCCAATTCTATCGCTTGTGGCACAGCAAGCCCGTTTAAGAAATCAGAATTTACCAACACACCATCGCCTGTATAGGCTTTATCGGTAATCTCAATATTCTCCGAATCTTTCGGCTGAACCACTTGGTAACGCCCAAACCATATTTTAAGCAAAAATCCAAATCGCGCTGGTCATGGGCAGGACACCCAAAAACCGCGCCCGTGCCATATTCCATCAACACGAAATTCGCGATATAGACGGGCAGCTGCCCCAGATTATTATGAGGCGTGTCAAACGGATGAGTCGCCGTGATAGTGGTGAGAAAGCCCTGTTTTTCTTGCTTTTCTAACGCCGCCTCGTTAGTAGCACTGCGCGCACATTCCTTAATGAATTCTGCCGCTTGCGGATTTTTCTTCGCAATTGCGTCAGCAATCGGGTGTTCGGGCGAAATCGCGATAAATTTTGCACCATACAAGCGTATCAGGACGGGTAGAGAATACCGTTAATGATGGGTGATTCGAATCGCCTCCCTTTAAGGCGAAATCAATTTCTGCACCCACCGAACGCCCAATCCAATTTTGTTGCATCAATTTTACTTTATCCGACCAATTTTCAAGATTCTGCAATTCATTCAGCAAGGTTTCAGCATAGTGCGTGATTTTGAAAAACCATTGATGAAGCTGTTTCTTTTCAACCAACGCCCCCGAACGCCAACCCTTACCATCAATCACCTGTTCATTGGCAAGCACAGTATCTTCCACAGGGTCCCAATTCACCCATGATTCCTTACGATAGGCAAGCCCTTTATGGTAAAAATCGATAAACATCGCTTGTTCATGCTTGTAATAATCGGGGTCGCAAGTGGCAAATTCACGGCTCCAATCCAATGAAAAACCCAGCAATAGCGATAATTGCTGTTTCATGGTGGCGATATTTTCCATCGTCCATTGTTTGGGGTGAGCATTATTATCAAAAGCGGCATTTTCGGCGGGCAAACCAAACGCATCCCAGCCCATAGGGTGCAACACTTCATATCCAGTGGCACGGCGATAGCGCGCCACCACATCGCCCATCGTGTAATTTCTGACATGCCCGATATGAATCCGCCCTGATGGGTAAGGAAACATTTCTAACACATAATAAGGTGGTTTTGCCGAATCATCATCAACCGCAAATGATTGATTTTCTTGCCAATAAGATTGCCATTTTTTTTCAACAGCTCGAAACGGATAATTTTCCATTTTTAATTCTGCGTTCCCACTGACGCACCTAGTGAGAAAAAGCGCAATTCACGCGCTCTGGTAAGGATAGAATCTTTAAATTGTTGCAAAGTATCATCAGAAACTGGCGCGCTCTGCCAATCAGAGCCACTCTTCACCTGCTTAAATAAAATCACATTCAGCGCATCGGCGCGTAACACAGTGCCACTCATGGTGATATTGGCTTTGTAACGTTGATTTGGCTGTTCGGGCAAGGCGTGCCATTCGGTAACAATCACCCCGCCGACCGCATCAGCTTGGCTAAGTGGCATGAACGAAATCACATCAAGACTGGCAGTCCATAAATAGCGGTTAACTTGCATGATACCGCCACCTGAAAATAGATTGGTGCTATCGCGCCCCGATTTATCTTTATCGGGTGCGAATAAGCCTCTGCCATCATTGCCGAATCTGCTTTCATCGGTATAGCCGTATTTTTTGCGCTGTTCGTCCGATAGGGTTTCTTCAAAGGTTGTTTGACGCACCGTGCAGGCGGTTAATATCAGCAAGCAAGCTAATATGGATAGTGATATGTTGGGTAAGTTTTTCATAGGCTATCAATGCCAAACTGGCTATAGATTGTCAATTAAAATGTAATTCTAATTCCAATAACATTTTCAGAAACAGATTCATACTCATCGTTAGAATTATCAATATCGATTGACCCTGTATGATTTTCAAAATAGAGACTTAAACCATCAGCAAGAGAATGACTAACCGCAATCAGGTTGGTTGTTAGCGTTTCAGCTGTTTCGGCATCGCCTTGTTTGCTGTAATCTTCGCTTGCCGTTACATAAGAAACTGTGCCATCACCATAATTGTAGCTAACACCAAGCACTCTTTCATTGGTTTTTAGGTTCGCTAAGGTGCCTTCATCTGTGGGGGTAGGTATTTTTTTGCTAGCGACGAATCTGTCTTTTACACCTGCGACTGTGGTTGAATAGCCAACAGTTAGCGCGCCAGCATTATAGCGGATAGATGTTTTAACACCACCCCAAACATCTTGATATTTGCCGTTAAGAATAGCTTCATTAAACCCATCATCATCCGTTTCATCAACTGTATTTTTAATGCCTTTTACGTGAATGGTTGAGGTTGCAGTCCCTATCGCATAGCCAATCGTAGCACCACCGGAAGAATAGCTAACCGCAACGCCCATATATTCGGTATTCGTATCATCAGGAATGCTATATCTTGCTGCTACATCGCCATTAGTATACTCGGTTTTCGTTATCGTTACATCTTGTTCTGACAGATCAATTTTACTTCTACCGCCATTACGACCCAATGTGATGCCTGTTTTGAAGCCAGAGAAATTCGGTGAATTATAGCTGATTGTGTTACCCCCATCAGGTGGGTCAACACCACGATCGCCCGCAGTCGTTTCACCATTTAATTTAATGAAATCACCAACATCGCCTGATGCGCTCACACCATTCGCACCGGGTGCCATGCTTACAACAGAACCACCATCGTTAGAGAACGTGATTGTGCCAAAATCACCAATAATCGCGCCAGTTGATTCATCCCATAATGCAGCTTCGCCAGAATTTGCGCCCTCAAGGGTTGTTGCACCTATTAAGATTAATTCTGAATCTGTGATTTTTTCAACATTAAGGAAAAAATCATAAGAGCCACCGCTAAATACCATAGCATCTGATGCATTATCTGCACCGCCCATATGCGCTTCAAATGAATAGCTACCGCCTGCTGTTATGCCTTCCGCATGTGCCGAAATGGCAAACATTGAAGTCGCTAAAATAGCAGAAATGGTAATGAGTTTTTTCATAGGCTATCAATGCCAAACTGGCTGTTGATTGTCAATAGATAAATCCCTCGCGACACGCACCTTATCAGTATTAGGCAACAGCGGTGGGGGTTGGTATTCACCATCGACAATGTTAAACGCGGGCGGTGGGATTATTGAGGCACGCTAGATGGTAGTATTGAAATACAGCGGGGGGTTGTTAAGGGGGGTTCTGGCAAGAGGCGTCTGCTTGGCAAATTGTCCTACGGACATAAATTTGACAAGCGCGCATCGAGAAGCCAGACCGCACCCCCCTTAAACATAAAACAACACAAAGAAAAAGGGCGGAGCCATTAAAGACTCCGCCCTCTAAAGAGTTTTCAAATTTTATTCAAATTAGAATGTAAGTTTGAGACCAATCACATTTTCTGAAACTGAATCATAACCATCTTCATTATCAAGAACAGTTGAACCTGCATGATTTTCGAAATAGACACTGAGACCATCACCAACAGAATGGCTAACTGCAAGCAGATTTGTTGTTAGCGTTTCAGCTGCTGTTGGATCGCCGTCTTTGCTCCAATCCTCTGATGCGGTTACATAAGAAACTGTGCCAGCACCATAATTGTAGCTAATACCAATAACCATCTCATTCACTTCTGCATTTGCAAGATTACCACCTGTAGAGGCAGGTTCTTTTGTGCCAGCATATGTAAATTCAGCTTCACCTACGGTTGTTTGTGATAAACCAACAGTTAATGGACCAGTCGCATAGCGAATAGAAAGCTTAGTGCCAGACGACGTGCTTTCATGTTTGCCATTACTAGCAGATTCGTCAGTATCGGCAGTATCGGCATCATCTACTAAACCTTTGACGTCAATAGATGTCGTTTCGGAGCCTTGTGCAAAACCGATAGTAGCACCAGCAACTGAATAGCTAAAAGCAATACCCGTATATTCAGTATTTGCATTCGGATAGAGTAGGTCACCATTAGCATCTTCTTCAAACAGAGCAAAACCGTTAGCAGGAGCGCCGTCTTCTTTGCTATAATCAATTTCACTGTTACCGCCATTACGGCCCAATGTGATACCAGCTTTGAAGCCAGAAATATTTGGTGAGGTATAGCTGAAAGTGTTACCAGTTGCGCCAACACCGCGATCGCCCGCAGTAGCACTAGTGCCATCTATTTTAATGAAATCATCGACATCGCCTGATGCGCTGAGACCATTTGCACCGGGTGCCATGCTTGAAACACCGCCACCATCGTTAGAGAAGCTGATTGTTCCGAAATCACCAGCAATCGCGCCAGCTGATTCATCCCATACTGCTGCACCACCAGCGCCAGCACTATCAAGATGCGTTGCACCTGTAAGTGTTAGACCTGAATCTGTGGTTTTTTCAGCGCTAACGCTAAAATCATACGTGCCACCACTAAATGTCATGGCATCTGATGCATTATCTGCACCGCCCATTTGAACTTCAAACGAGTAGCTACCACCCGCTGTTACATTCGCTGCATGTGCCGAAGTGGCAAGCATTGAGACGCCAACAATGGCAGAGCTCGCAATTAACAATTTTTTCATCTAAAATCTCCTGAAATTATTGTTTATCAATTTATTAACTATCAACCCTGCTTTAGCATACATTAAATATGTTAATGCCCGATTAATAAGCTATCTAAGCGCGCTAACCTTAATTGTTTCAAGAATATATAATTTTTTACCATGTTTCTATGAAACATAATAATACACTACCATCCCTATCAACGCACAAGATTATATCGCGTGCTAACACTAATATAGTGGAAACAGGCAGGCTTTTCAAGTTGATTCGGCTTGATGGCGCGCTATCAGCGGTGAATATGGGCAAATATGGGCGAATATGTAAGGCTTTTGCGAAATATGTAACATTTTTGCTACATAATATTGCTTTATATTACAGGTTACAGCAAGCACTTTATGAGTATTGAAATACAGCGAAAGCAGACTCGGTGCTAGTATTAAGCACAGCGGGGGGATTATTAAGGGTGAGGTTTGCCCGCCATTGGTACAAGGGCAAACCGAAAGTGGCAAGAGGCGTCTGCTTGGCAAATTGTCCTACGGACAAAAATTTGACAAGCGCGCATCGAGAAGCCAGACCGCACCCCCTTGATACTATACGAGTCAGAATAGGCAATCCGCATCGCCTAAAGACTTGAAAATATATTTTCAAGTCAAGGCTTGCTCGATTGCCCCCCATATTTAAAAGTTCCAATATACTCTATCACCCACCTTAATATTCTGACTATCCGCCTGACCCGCCTTAATTTCAAGCACGGCAATCACTTTTTGCCCCGAGCTGATGGTGGCGCGTGATAATGGCGTGGTGCGTTTGGCAATATGCACAATCTCACCTAATAGTTTGTAATCGGCATTGATAGAGGCGGGGGGATTCGTCTCATTATCCTCAAGCGGCTTGATAAACAGCATATCAAGCGATAGATAGGTGTTTTCCATCCACATTGATATATCAGCAGGCTTTTTATAGTGAAAAATCATGCCTGCATCATCTGCCATAGTGGTGCGGAACATCAGCCCGCGCGCTTTTTCGGCTTGGGTGCGGGGATACTCAACCTGAAAAGAGGCGATAGTCTGCTGGGTTTCAATCACCAAACCGTGTGTTTGCCCGTGATTTTCTTGGGCAGAACTACTGATACTGATGACACTGAATAGAATGCCAAATAAGATGGTAGGCAAATAGCGCATATGAACTCCGTGCAATAGATGGTGATATTTTTAGGAACACTATATATATTGGCATGAATTTTGTATAGTGATAAGGGCGTTTATAGGAATATCATTCCATAAAGCGACATATTTACAACTTTTGTAGTTAGATTTATCATGCTGAGGCATGGTGAGGAATTTTGTACGTGTTGTCTTGCCTAAAAATATCCGCTAACAGAATTATTGACAAAATTACTTATGAAATTATCAAACGTGCCAGATATATGATTCCGTATCATCAATTATCGCGAATGATTCTGAATAGGAATGACGTAAATTTGGAATCATAGTGGAATCATACCAGAAGCATAAATACGCCCGATAATTATATGCCGATGCTAATATGGAATCACTTTTTTATGCCACTCTTTTTATATTGCATCGATGCGATAAAATCAGTTACATTTTTGCATTATCATTATCAGAGAATCACCAGAGAATCATCAGAGAATTAAAAAATGGAACTTATCAATCAACTGGTCGGCGAATTGCAAAATCTACCGGGCTTGGGGCAACGGTCGGCACGGCGCATCGCTCTGCATTTGCTTGCCAAACAACCCGCACAGCTTGTTACGATTGCGGAACTACTCAAACATGCCCATGATTCCATCACGAATTGTGATATTTGCGGCAATTTGAGTGAATCCTCGCCTTGCGAGATTTGTGAGGATGAAAAGCGCGTTAAAAATATGATTGCCATTGTAGAAAATGTCAGCGATTTATGGGCGATTGAACGTAGCCATTGCTATCAGGGCTGTTATCATGTGTTGGGCGGTGTGTTATCAGCGATTGAGGGCGTAGACCCCGACCAATTACGCCTGAATGATTTGCAAAAACGCGTACGTTTGCTGTTGGTGGCGGAGGAAAAGATAGAGTTGATTTTGGCAACAAACCTCACCGTTGAGGGGCAAACCACCGCACATTATATCAGCAAGTTATTTTCTGATATGGCTGGTGATAGTGAGGCGGGCAGGGATGATGGGGGCGATGAGGGCGCGGGTAATAATAGCGCGGGCAGTAATGGTGCGGGCAGTATCAATATAACGCATCTGGCGCATGGCTTGCCCGCTGGTGGCGAGTTGGATTATCTTGATGACAGCACCATCATCACCGCGATTCGCGCCCGTTCTTGAGAGGTGGCGAGATGAGCGATGACGACACCCCGTATCAAGATACAATATATGCGTTGGCAAGCGGTGCGTTACCATCAGCGATTGCAATCATTCGGTTTTCGGGCGCGCATACCAAAGAAATTCTGCAAAGGTTGAATGCCAATGAGGCAATCAACAGCCCCAAGCAAGCGCACGTAACATGGTTGAAATATGATGGGCGCGCGGAGGCAGATGAAGCGATTATCGATAAGGCGATGGCCTCATTTTTTCCTGCGCCTGCTACCTATACAGGCGAAGATTATGCCGAGTTGCATTTGCATGGCAGTGTGGCAGTGCTGAATCGGCTATTTGGGGTTTTACAAAATTTCTCATGCCGTATTGCTTATCCGGGTGAATTTACCAAACGGGCATTCTTGAACGATAAAATCGACCTCACCCAAGCCGAAGCCATTAACGACCTCATCATGGCGCAAAGCGATGCCCAACATCAGTTAGCCGTCAACCAAATGCAAGGAAAATTAGGACAATATTATCATGATGTGAAGCAACGGCTGATGCGCCAATTAGCGCATATTGAAGCGGCGATTGATTTCACCGAAGATGAAGATTTTTCCGCTATCGTAACAAAAGCGCATGATATGTTGCAGGCGATTGAGAATGAGATTACGGCGCATTTGGACGATAATCAGCAGGGTGAGCAGATTCGCGAGGGCATAAAAGTCGCGCTGATTGGGCCGCCTAATACTGGCAAATCCACATTGCTGAATTATCTGGCGCAAAATGATGTTGCGATTACCACACCGATTGCAGGCACAACCCGCGATATTTTGAGTGTGAATCTGAATATTGCAGGTTATGCCGTAATTGTCAGCGATAGTGCAGGTATCCGCGAGAGCGATGATGAGATTGAGCGAGAGGGTATCAAGCGGAGCAAGCAGCTGGCGAAACAAGCGGATATTATCATTAATATTGCGGCGATTGATGGTGAGGGAAATATTAGTAGGCTTGCGGAAGATGTTGCGGAAAATGCTGATATTTACTTGCTTAATAAGATAGATTTATATGACAATTACCAGCAGGATTCTCACAAATTATTGCCAGTCTCACTCTTGCAAGATGATGGCTTGACTGCTTTTTTAGATGAATTAACCAAGCTGATTGAGTTGAAAATGCGTTCCGATAGACGCGACTCACCCTATATCACACGGCAACGTTACCGCGATATTTTGTTTCACGTGAAACATGAGCTGGAATCATGCCTGATATTATGTATACAACAATCAGCAGAAATAGAATTAATCGCTGAGCATTTGCGCCGTGCCATCATGCAGATGGGTAAGCTAACAGGGCATGTTGATGTGGAAGCGTTACTTGATATTATTTTTAAGGATTTTTGTATCGGAAAATAACAGATTCTGCTATGTTTGATAATGATGGGCTTAATGAATGATAAGAGGTGAATGATGGAAAATGAATATCAGGTGATTGTGATTGGGGGCGGACATGCAGGCTGTGAAGCGGCTGCGGTAAGCGCACGCGCTGGCGCCCAAACGTTACTCATCACTCACAAAACAGACACAATCGGTGAGATGTCTTGCAATCCTGCCATTGGTGGTGTTGGCAAAGGGCATTTGGTGCGCGAAATTGATGCGCTTGATGGTATTATGGGACGCGCTGCTGATTTGGGCGGTATCCAATTTAGAATGTTGAACCGTTCTAAAGGTCCTGCCGTGCATGGTCCGCGTACGCAAGCCGACCGTAAATTATATAAACAAGCCGTGCAGAATTTGCTCAGAGCGCAACCTAATCTCAGCATTGGGCAGGGTGAGGTTGACGATTTAGAGATTAAGAATCAAAAAATACAGGGTGTTATCCTCAAAGATGGCAGTATCATTAAAAGCAACAATGTTATTCTCACCACTGGCACTTTTTTAGGCGGGCTGATACATATCGGCAGTAAAACCATCAAGGCGGGGCGGATTGGTGAGCAAGCAAGTTATGGGCTATCAAAAACATTGGCGCGCTATGATTTTCCGTTAGGGCGGTTGAAAACTGGCACGCCACCACGTTTGCAAGCTGATAGTATTGATTGGACTGGTTTGGAACAGCAACATGCTGATGATGACCCCGTACCTTTTTCGTTCATGACTGAAAAACTACCCAATCCGCAAATCGCTTGTTCTATCACCCATACCAATCAGCAGACGCATGATATTATTCGTAATAATCTCAAGCAATCCGCGATTTATTCTGGGCAGATTCAATCGATTGGCCCGCGCTATTGCCCGTCAATTGAAGATAAGATTGTCCGTTTTGCAGACCGTACACATCATCAGATTTTTTTAGAGCCAGAAGGATTGGATAGCAATCTGATTTATCCGAACGGTATATCAACCGCATTGCCAGAATCAGTGCAAGATGCTTATATCCACTCTATCAAGGGGCTAGAGAATTGTATCATCACGCAATATGGCTATGCGGTGGAATATGATTATATCGACCCACGCGCCTTACACGCATCTTTACAGACAAAAAAGATTAACGGCTTGTTTTTGGCGGGGCAAATTAATGGCACAACGGGCTATGAAGAGGCGGCAGGGCAAGGCATGATTGCTGGTATCAATGCTGCCAGAAACGCGCAACAGCTTGATGCCGTTACATTATCGCGCACCAATTCTTATATTGGGGTGATGATTGATGATTTAACACGGCATGGCACGCAAGAGCCATACCGTATGTTTACCTCTCGCGCTGAATATCGTTTATGGTTACGCGCTGATAATGCTGAAGAAAGATTGCATGATTGGGGCAATCAGTTGGGTATCATATCAGAGACACGTCAAGAAAAATGGGATAATTACTATCAAGGATTACAACAAGCCCGCATTGCGGTGCAACAATTACAGGCAACGCCACATCAGTTGCAAAAAATAGGTGTGTATGTGACGCAAGATGGCAAAAAGCGCGATGCGCTACAATGGTTGGCGCAATCGCAAATTGGTTGGCAAGATTTATGTCAGCTATGGCCGCAATTATCCGATATTGACGTAAGCTTTCAGAAAAAATTGGAGATTGATGCGCTTTACTCAGGTTATTTAGAACGGCAAGCGCAAGATATTGCGACTTATCAGCGTGATAAAAACATTACGATACCAGAACATCTTGATTTTTCAGTGATTGCTAGCCTTTCTAATGAGATACAGCAAAAATTAAAGCAGGCACAGCCTAAAAATCTTGCTGATGCCGCCACGATTCAAGGCATCACGCCAGCGGCATTATTAACATTGCTTTATTATCTCAAAAAACAACAATAATGGTATGGGCTGATGGTTAAGCAACATCGAATCGATGTTTCACATGAAACATTATGGCGTAACGATAAGAAACTCAACGATTTTATTGATATATTCAAGAAATGGAACAAGAAAATCAACCTTGTTAGCCAAAATGACGCCTCTGATGAGGTATTATGGCAACGGCATATCAGACAATCTTTGCAACTGATTAATTTTTTTCCACAACATATTACTGATAAACCATTATTGCTTGCTGATTTTGGTAGTGGCGGTGGATTTCCTGCCTTAATTGCCGCGATTTTTTACCAGCAACATTTTAATCATGCCGATATTGAGTTTCATTTGATTGAAAGCGACCAGCGAAAAGTGGCGTTTTTAAGGGAAGCTGCGCGGTTAACCAATACAAAAATCCATTTGCATCATTGCCGTATCGAAAATATAACATTCCAAAAAAAGTTTGATATTATCACCGCGCGCGCCCTATCAGAATTGTCACAATTACTGAAATATAGCGCGCCCATCATTAAAGAAACAGGGATTGCTCTGTTCTATAAAGGGAAAAACCATCAGCATGAGTTGACGCAAGCATTAAAATCATGGCATATTACATATGAAGTTATTCCACTTTCGGAACAAGATAGCTTTATCATCATTTGTAAGGAGTTTTACCATGATACAAAGTAATTACGATACCAAAATAATCTCGATTTCTAATCAGAAAGGCGGGGTTGGCAAAACCACCACTGCCATCAATTTAGGCACAGCTTTGGCTGCCGCTCATAAAAAAATTCTGATTATTGATTTGGATTCGCAACGAAACGCCACCACTGGCTTAGGCATTAATCACCATACCACCAATAGCTATCAGCTATTATTGGGGGAAATCACTGCCGAACAAGCCATTATAGCGACCAAAATCCCTAATCTTCACCTTATCCCATCATCAGTTGACCTCTCTGGTGCTGAAATTGAACTTACCCATATGCAAAATCGTGAATATTTGCTGAAAACTGCGCTTGCATCAATCAAAGGACAATTTGACTATATTCTTATTGATTGCCCGCCTGCGCTTGGCTATCTCACATTAAATGCGTTATGCGCTTCAAATTCGGTGATGGTGCCATTGCAATGCGAATTTTACGCACTTGAAGGGCTCAGCCATTTGTTGAAAACCATCGGACGTGTCAAGCAAAAGCTCAACCCATCGCTTAATATCGAGGGGATTGTGCTTACCATGTATGATAAACGCAATAATTTATCGGATTTGGTTGCCAATGATGTTAAAAATCATTTGGGCGATAAAGTCTATCAAACCATTATTCCGCGCAATATCCGTATTTCAGAAGCGCCTTCACATGGTAAACCCGTCTTGCTTTATGATTATCAATGTTCTGGCTCAACCGCTTATATCGACCTTGCAGGCGAAATTCTACAACAACATGAAGAAAGGATTCCAGCATGAATGCGAAACCAAATTTAGGCAAAGGGCTTTCTGCCCTATTGGGTGATGAAATATCAATGCTCAATGCTAACACCGATAATGATAGTGATTTACAAAATATGCAAGGCTATCGCAAATTACCGATTGCTTTGTTGGTGGCACAAAAAGACCAGCCACGAAAATATTTTGCAGAGCAAGGTTTACAAGAATTGGCAGAATCACTGAAAAATAGTGGCATGTTGCAACCAATTTTAGTGCGCCCAACCAATAAACGTGAACAAACACAGGGGCAAGAACAAGGACAGGCGCAGGCGCAATTTGAAATCATTGCTGGCGAGCGACGTTGGCGAGCCGCGCAACAAGCAGGATTACATGAAGTGCCCGTGATTATTCGCGCTCTTGATAATCAAGAAACGTTGGAAATTGCGTTGATTGAAAATATGCAACGCGAAAATTTAAGCCCTGTTGAAGAAGCTTATGGGCTTAAAAAGTTGCAAGAAAGCTTTCATTACACGCAAGAAATGTTGGCTGAACGGTTGGGCAAGAGTCGCCCCACTATCACCAATGCGTTGCGGTTATTGCAATTACCGAAAGAAATTCTTGATGATATTCAAACAGGTGCGATAAGTGCAGGACATGGTCGCGCATTAGTTGGTTTAGATGAAAGCCAAGCGATTGATATTGCCCAGCAAATTAAAGATAAGAAACTATCTGTGCGGGCTGTTGAAAAAATGTTGGCAGGGCTTAGGCTTGAAAAAACTGGTGAGGCTGAACAAAATAATGAAATATCCGCGCCAGAGAGAAATCCTAATATCATTGACCAACAGCGTAAATTACAAGAAAAATTGGGAATAAATGTTGATATTATTGAGAAGAACAATCAGGGGAAAATCATTCTCAATTTTACTGACCCTGTGCAATATCGCCATCTTATCAATATTTTATTGGCATAGATTGTTAGAGTATAGAAACACTTAATGGTAAATTGAACGAAAGCCTGTTTTACGATGGGCTTTCGTAATTTTTTGCCTTAAATCAACAGCTTGTCGCTTATTCTTACCATATTCTAGATTCATAAAAATCCGCTTATCGGCTAATTTTCTTTTCTCATGCAACGGCATTTGCTTCGCAATAATCGATTGATAGATTTTTGTCGATAATTTTCTTATTTTGATGAGCCGTCTTTTTTGCAAATAAGGAAGAATATCCGCCAGAATTACATGGTGACACAATCTATGTAAGTGATTCTCAAACAACAAAGGAATATCCAATAAAATCATATCATAACGTCGTAAATAAGCCTGTTTAATGGTGCGGTGCAATTTTTGTCGCACCAGAGGATGCAAAATATCCTCCAATATTTGTAATGATTTTTTATCACTAAAAACAATCTCACCCAATTTTTTACGGTTAACTTTATTGTTCGCAATCGCTGATGGAAAGCTGGCCGAAATGGCGGTAAAAGCCTCAGCCTCAATCAGCTGATGCACAATTTTATCAGCATCAAATATGGCAATACCACGCCTATCTAACAAACGCACCAAACTGCTTTTGCCACTGGCGATAGAACCTGTAATGCCAATAATAATCATGATACACTGATAATATTCCGTAATTCATCATCAATATCGGGCATCACGCCAAACCAAATATGAAAAGCATAGGCAGCTTGATAGAGCAACATATCGAGCCCATTGATGACATGATGATTTGCTTGTTCGGCATCCTCTAAAAATTTTGTTTTTAAGGGCTTATATACCAAATCATAGGCAATGAGGGGTTTTTGATGTTTGCTAAAATCAAACGCGATATCATTCTCACCATTCATGCCACATATGCTACTATTAATAATTAAATCCATCTTTTCAATAGGTTGTAATGTTTTACTCACCTCAATTTTACTATCAGGGTAATCGGCAGAAAATTCATCGCATAATGCTTGTGCGCGCTCTACAGTGCGATTATAGATAATAATATCTGGTGTTTTTTCATTCAGCAAAGCATATAAAACTGCACGGGCGGCACCACCTGCACCGATTAATAATGCTTTTTTTGAATAATGGGCGGGATGTTTATATTTTAACGCCGCCATAAAACCATTTGCATCAGTATTATCACCGTGAATTTTTTTATTCTTAAAAATGATCGTGTTCACCGCTCCGATTTTTTGCGCCGCATCTGATAATTCATCGCATAATGGCAAAGCAGTTTCTTTCAACGGCACGGTCAGGTTGACACCGTGAAACCCCATTTTGGGTAAGGATGGTAAAATTTCAGCAAGATAATTTTTCGGCACAGGCAATGAGAGATAATTAGCATCAATTTGATGTTTTTTCAGCCAAAATTGATGAATTTTTGGTGATAATGAATGGCTAATCGGATAGCCTAAAACGGCATAAAGTTCTTTTTCAGGCATCATTAACACTCAATTATCTGATTTGTTCGTAAAAAACCTAACAAGGGCAATAAAGGTAACCCCATAATCACCCAGTAATCACCTTCAATTTTCTTAAATAAACGAATACCCTCAGCCTCAATCATCGCGCAACCTACCGAATGTAAAATATTTACCCCTGTTTGTAAAAGATAATTATCTAAAAACTCATCAGAAAAATCAAACATTTCTAATCGTGCATGGTCGCAATATTCATAAATTTTATCATTTTGATGATAAACTGCAACTGCGCTATAAAGAATTTGAGTTTTTCCGCGTAATTGTTGTAGTAACTGTCTGGCTTCGGTAATATTTTGTGATTTTTCAATCATTTTATCATCACATACCATCACGCTATCGCCACCAATTACATATGATTCGGAATATTTTTGACTAATAATTTTTGCTTTTTCATCAGCCAATTTTTGAACTAACTCAGATTTTTCGCCGTTAAATTGCTGTTTGAACAAAGTTTCATCCAAACCAGAAGGCACACTATCATAAACAATACCCGCAAAACCAAATATTTTTTTCCGTGTTTGGCTTTTTGATGCTAAAATAACTTTTAAATTTTCAGCCATCTTTATATTTCTCATATTCGTTTAAAATATAGGCAGAGACTTCTTCAATAGAGCGATTTGTAACATCAATCACTTTTATATCATGAGTTTTGAAGAATTTTCGTGCCTGTCTGATTTCTTCACGTACAGCAATAGGGTCAGTATATTCAAAGCCATAATTATCAACTGATAATGTTTCTAACCTACTTTGTCGTATTGCCACTAAATTATTGAAATTGCTAATTAAACCAACAACCAATTGATGAGAATTTCTCTCTTTTTTATCAAAATATTTTGGTAAAATTGTCTCTTCAATAAAAGGTACATTCGCAACTTTAATACCTTTATTTGCAAGATACATACATGTTGGTGTCTTAGATGTACGTGAGAGTCCGATAATAATAATTTCTGCCTCATCTAAATTCCAATGCGATTGTCCGTCATCGTGGGTTAGTGCAAACTCAATCGCATTAATACGTTTAAAATAATCCTCATCTAATAAATGCTGCTTACCCGGACGATTCGTTGGTTGTAATTTTAAAAATTTAGAAAGTGCAGTAACCCCTTGTTGCAGCACTGGCACAGCTAAAATTTTAACTTTTTCAAAGTTTTTTATCAACAATTCTTCTAGTGAGATATTTACAATAGAATAAAAAACAATAATGTTTTTGGTTTTAACCTGCTCTAATATCAATTCGTTAATATCTTTTATCTGACTATCAGTACGAACTAAAGAAAAAATATGTTCTTGAATATTTTCAACCGATTGAAATTGTCCTAAACAAGCTTTGACTGTATTTTGAACTGTTTCGCCTGATGAATCTGAAATCATATAAATATGATAAGTTTTTGTTTGCATAAGGATAATATGTGAATAAAGTTAATAATAATGTGTTTTATTTCAATAACAAGAAGTTGTTACTTTTTTATCCTTTTACTTATACACAATTTTAATTAAATAAAATACAAAGAATAATAACATGAAAAATGGTGATAAACTATCCCCATTATAATATTATAAAATTTCTATATAGGAAGCTTTGTAATAAAAGGTTTTATTTTTAACTTTATTTTATTTTCCACAGGTTTTATCTGGCTTTTTTATAAAAATTTATTTATTTATGTTGATAAGAGTTTTTCTTTTTATACATAGGCTTATTAATATAGATGTTATTAATTAATAAATTAAATAAAACAAATCAAACCGATATTCCTATTTGGATTATGCGTCAAGCAGGACGTTATTTACCTGAATATCGACAATTACGCACGCAATTTCCATCATTTTTAGATTTTTGCTATACAAAAGATGCAGTAACTGAAGCCACATTACAACCAATTAAAAGGTTTGATTTAGATGCCGCTATCATATTTTCTGATATTCTCATTATTCCAGATGCATTAGGATTAAATGTTAATTTTAAAGAAAATGAAGGTCCGATTGTTGAAAGAATCATAAATGAAAAAGTTTTTCAAAAATTAAATTTAGAAAATATTATTTCTTATTTACAACCAGTTTATCAAGCAATTAAACAAACACGAAGAGCTTTAAGTGCTGACAAAGCTTTGATAGGATTCTGTGGCGCACCATGGACACTCGCTTGCTATATGATTTCAGGGCAAAACATCCAAAATTTCTATGATGCAAAAAAAATGCTTTATTGCGAACAAATTTTATTTCAAAAAATAATCGATTTATTAACTGATGCTGTTATTTTATGCCTTAAACAACAAATTAAAGCAGGTATCAATGCTATTCAAATTTTTGATAGTTGGGCAGGATTATTACCACCTGATGAATTTATACGGTTTTCAATCCAGCCGACTCAAAAAATTATTAAGGCGATTCGTCAAGATTATCCTGATATTCCAATTATCGGTTTTCCACGCGGCGGCGGTGAGAAAATAATTAATTACGCAAAAACAACCAAAATAACAGCATTACAATGCGATGAATTTACACAACTATCTGATATTGCACAACAAATTCCAGATAATGTTTTTCAAGGAAATTTAGACCCGCTCGTACTGCTGGGTGATGAGCAGCAACTTATACACAAAGTTCACATATTGCTCAATCAGATGAAACCCTATCATTTTATCTTTAATTTAGGGCATGGTATATCAAAACATACCAACCTTGATAAGGTTCAATTATTAATTGATGTGATAAGAAATTTTAACAATGACCAAAAAAACCAATGAAAAAATTGCTGTGATTTTATTTAATCTCGGCGCGCCTGATAATTTACAAGCGGTGCGTCCATTTTTATTTAATTTGTTTTTTGATAAAAACATCATTCGCCTGCCATATTTTTTAAGATTGCCGCTCGCCTATCTCATTTCTAAAAAACGTGATAAAACCGCGCAAGAAATCTATAAAATATTGGGTGGTGGGTCTCCTTTATTGCCGAATACGCAAAAACAAACTAACGCGTTACAAAAAACCCTTAATAAAAAGAAAGATAAGCAATTTCAATGCTTTATCACAATGCGTTATTGGCACCCGATGGTAAAACAAACTGTTAGCGATGTCAGAAAATTCAAACCAGATAGAGTGATTTTACTGCCACTCTATCCGCAATATTCTACCACCACCAGCGGTTCATCATTGCAACAATGGCATCAATTTGTGCCAGAATATAAAAATATAACGCAAGAAATATGCTGCTATCCTGATAATCAAGGTTTCATTGACGCATCGGCTGAGTTATTAAACCAGCAATTAAAAAAAATAAAAGATTTTTCTGGTTGGCGGATATTATTTTCAGCGCATGGCTTGCCAAAAAACATTGTTGATGCAGGCGACCCTTACTGCCAACAAATTGAATTAACCGCGCAAAAAATCGCTGATAAAATAGACAAAAAACCAGAATGGTTGGTTTGCTATCAAAGTCGTGTTGGGCCTCTAAAATGGGTGGAACCCTATACTGAAGATGAAATTATCCGTGCAAGCAAGGATAAAAAATCATTGATTGTGATGCCGATTGCCTTTGTCTCAGAACATTCCGAAACATTGGTTGAATTAGACCATGAATATCGTGAATTAGCAGAAGAAAATCATGTTAAAGATTATGTTAGAATCGGTACAGTATCAGAATCACAAGATTTTATTGATGGGCTTGCGGACGAGGTAAATCACATTCTACAAAGTGATAAAAAATTACTCTCTTCTTGTAGTGGCTTTAGATGTCGTAAAAATTATAAAGACTGCCCTCATCATCAAAACTAACCATGTATCAATTTTTACTCAGTTGTCATATCATCTCTTTCACCGCATGGATGGCGGGGTTATTCTATCTCCCACGTTTATTTGTCTATCATAGCGATGTCCTAAAAGAATCCGAGACCGCGCAGATTTTCAGTAAAATGGAATATCGCTTGCTAAAATTTATCATGAATCCTGCAATGTTGCTGACATGGATTTTTGGCATTTTACTGCTATTACAGCTTGAAAACTTACTGATGTGGTGGATATTGATTAAATTAATAGGCGTTTGCGCATTAACAATATTCCATATTTATCTTGGCAAATGTCGTAAAAAATTTTTGATGGGCGTTAATCAACAATCATCACGTTTTTATCGGAAAATTAATGAAATACCGACAATCTTATTGATTATCATCGTGTTTTTGGTGATTTTTAAGCCGTGATAATAACAGGCAAAAGATTAAAATTAACAAAAATGCACAGCTGAAATAAAAATATTTCACGCCTAATGTGATAAATAATAGCCCCGCACCAGATGAACCAATAATCCGTGCCAATGATGAGAATGATTGCGCGGTGCCTAAAATCAACCCATGTTGGTTTTCATTCACCGATTGACTCATCAGGCTTTGCATACAAGGATTGTGAAAACTTAACCCAGCGGCGGCAAAAATGACGGGCATAAATGCCATCACCTGATTCGATGATGAAAATGGTAAGATTAAAAACCCACAGCTTAACAATAAGATACCGCATAAAATCAATGTTTTTTCTGAAAATATTTTATTTAACCGCCCTAATAATCCACCCTGAATGATGATAGAAATTAGCCCCGAACATGCCAATAGCCATGATAAAAAACTGGCATCGCGTTCTAGGATAAATTTAATCCATAAGGCAAAACTGCCCTCTAATGCGGTGAAGATGGTCAGCACCAAAAAATAACACAAGAATAACAGTCTAATATTTGGTAATTTTTGAATGATTCGCAATGATTTGGTAAGAGAATAATTTTCTTTGGTGATAATTTTGCGCGATGCAGGTAAGGCGTAAATACTGGCACAGGCGATGATAAGGCTCATCATTGCGCTGATAAAGGCGGTGATTTCATAGTGATAATAATTGAGTAAAATGCCACTGACGCTGGGACCTAGCGTAAAGCCGATGCCAAAACTTGCACCCAGCACCCCCATCGCCTTTGTTCTATTATGGTTACTGCTGATATTTGACATATAGGTAAGGCTAGAGGCAAGCCAGCCTGCTGAAAATCCTGCCATGATTCGAATCACAAATAATTCTGTTACATTTTGCGATAAGGCTAATAATAAATAGCATAATGCCGATAAAAACGCGCTGATGGTAAGGGTTTGTTTCGCGCCATATTTATCTGCCATTATCCCCCATATTGGTGCAGAAATAAATGCAGCCGCCGAAAATGATGCAAAAATAACCGATGCGAATATCGGGTCGCCACCGCGTGCCAGCACCATGAAAGGCAGCGATGGTATCACCAGCCCCAAAGCAAAAATATAAAAACTATTGGCAATAAAAATCGGTAACATTAGCGTCTCTCAAATAATTTTTCTAAATCGTGAAGATTCATTTTAATATAGGTTGGTCTGCCATGATTGCATTGTGCGGCATTTTTTGTTTGTTCCATTTGGCGTAACAAGGCATTCATATCATCAATCTGCATGATTCTACCAGAACGAATCGACCCATAACAGGCAATAGTGGCACAAATTCTTTGCAAAATATCGGTTAAAGGCTTGGTATCATCATTGGCAAAGGCTTGTAACAGATGGTCGAATAACCTATCAAAATCAGGTTTTTTTAGCATGGCAGGCACGGCATGAATAATAATTTCATCAGCCCCAAAAGAAGCTATTTCTAACCCGCAATCATTCAAATGCTGCTGATGCAGTAATAACAAATCGCATTGTTCTTTGGAAAAAGCCAAAATTTCTGGCACTAATAATTTTTGCGATTCGATGGTTTTTTGTTGCAGATGATGCTTTAATTTTTCATACACAATGCGCTCATGGGCGGCATGTTGGTCGGTAATGATAAAGCCAGTTTCATTTTGCGAAATAATATAATTTCCGTGAATTTGTGCCAAAGCCGCGCCCATCGGGTAATGTGTCATCGAATCAGCAGGCATATTATTTTGTTCAGAATAATTCTGCTCAAAATCATTCTGTTCGGAATAATTTTGTTCAGAATAATTCTGCTGATAGCTGTGATTAGCAGGTGGTGCAAAATTTTGTGCTTGTTCGTTCAAGTGAATCTGCCCGCTTAGATTCTGTCTGTTAAAATTGGGCGCATATTGCATCGATGCGCCAGATGATGGATATTGCGTAAAAGAATTTTTGAGATAACCGCTATGCTGGGCGGCAACATGCCCTGTTTGTTGCAAAGTTCTTTTAATTGCTGTGAATAAAAACCCTCGTATTTTTTGAGGGTCGCGGAATCGAATTTCAGTTTTAGCGGGGTGTACGTTTACATCAATTTGTTCGGCAGGCAGGGTTAAAAATAACACACATACAGGATAGCGTCCATTCGGGATAAAATCTGCAAAAGCCGCACGCAATGTGCCAGTTAGGAATTTATCTTTCACCACGCGGCCATTGACGAAAAAAAACTGGCGGTCATTTCTACCCGCTGTGTAAGTTGGCAAGCCAATATAGCCTTGCATATTAATTTCATCGCTCTGTTGCGCCAGATGGATATAATTATCATTCAATTCTTTATGAAATAACGCCTTATGTCGCTTAAAAAAATTGGCGGTAAAGCCCTCGCTAAACAAGGCTTGCTCAATCGCTGGCAATGTAAAACGTTGCTTGGTGCCATCATGGTAATCAAATGCGATTTGAGGGTTGGCAAGAATCAGCGATGCGTAACTGTTAAAAATATGCAACGCTTCATATTGGTCGGAGCGCAAAAATTTAAGCCTTGCGGGCGTGGCATAGAAAATATCACGCACCTCAATCGATGTGCCTTGCGGACAAAAAACGGGCATCGATTCGGTAATTTTACCGCCTTCGATATTAATATGATGCCCCCTTTCTTGTGTGGTGGTTTTGCTGGTGATGCTCATACGGCTTACCGAAGCGATTGCGGGCAATGCCTCACCCCGAAAGCCGTAATGATTGATTTTTGCCAAAGATGTATCGGGTAATTTTGAGGTGGCGTGGCGCAAAATCGCCAATTCTAAATTTTTTCTATCCATGCCATCGCCATTATCATGCACCGCAATAAATGATTTACCCGCATGGCGAATCTCAAGCGATATTTTAGTCGCATTGGCATCGATGGCATTTTCTACCAATTCTTTCACCACTGATGCTGGTTTTTCAATCACCTCACCCGCAGCGATTTGATTGATAAGGTTTTCGGGTAATAATTGAATGCTCATCATTGCAATAAAATTAGCCAGATGCTTAAACAAGATGCCAGAATAAGGAATATAATATAACGCCAGACACTCACAAAATAGGGAGGTTTTTCAGGTTTTTGCTGATATGTTGCTTTGCCGTGAAGCATGGCTGCCGTTAGATTTTGTTTTTTGATAAATTGATAATAAAGAATCGCGACAATATGAATAACCACCATCGCGATTAATATTTTAGCTGATACCCCATGAAAATATGTAAGCTCATCTGATGTTTCGCGGCTGACGAGGTTGAAAAACGCGCCCTCAAACAAAATCGAATCATTGCTAAACAACCCGAATATAATGTGAATTATCAATAATGATAGCATTCCCACCACCATCATTGCGCCCAACGGATTATGCCCGATAGTTTCATATTTGCCTTTAAGATAGGCGAAAATATAATGTGGCTTAAAAAATTCGGTAAATCGCAATGTTTGCGCGCCAAATAATCCTGCTAATAAGCGAAAAAATAATAACCCCGCCATCAGCGAGCCTATGATTGCATGGGCTTCAATTCTGCCAGTTTTAACGGTAACAACCGCACCAATAAATAAAATCACCAATAGCCAATGATATAATCGGGTGGCTTTATCCCAAATAAGAATTTTATACATTTGTCTCTTTCTTTTGGATTACTGATTAGAAAGTAGCATTTTTAATTTATAAAGACAATCTAACGCTTCTCTTGGCGGTAATTCATCAGGGTTGATTTTTTGCAATAAATCGATAATCGCACTATCATCTTTTTTTATTGCTTGCCAATCATGTTTTGGCAATGTTTCAATATTTTTATTCTCTTCTAATGATTGTAAAATTGTGCTGGCGCGCGCCACAATCGCATCGTTAATGCCCGCCAATTTGGCAACATGAATCCCGTAAGAACGATTCGCACTGCCTTGCTTAATTTGATGGCTGAAAAGAATCTCACCCTGATATTCCTCAACCGCAATATGCATCGACACAAGATGTTTGCAATGGGCTTGCAACAAATTAAGCTCGTGATAATGAGTGGCAAAAAGAGTACGACATTTGATGTTATCATGTAAATATTCGGTGATGGCATGGGCAAGCGATAACCCATCAAAAGTGGCAGTGCCACGCCCAATTTCGTCTAAAATCACCAATGATTTTTCGGTGGCATTGTTAAGAATATGAGAGGTTTCAAGCATTTCAACCATAAAAGTTGAATGCCCCCGCGCAATATCATCACCCGCCCCCACACGGCTAAATAACCTATCAATGATGCCAATTTCAGCATGTGTTACAGGCACGTACAACCCTGCTTGTGCCATCACAGCAATCAGCGCATTTTGCCGTAAAAACGTGCTTTTGCCTGCCATATTCGGACCCGTTAAAATCCATAAAAATCCTGTCGCGGATAAATCACAATCATTAGCGATAAAATTTTGTTGCGCGTTACTTTTATGAGTGCCAGATAATTCAACAATCGGATGGCGTCCTTGCGTAATATTCCAATTAACGCTTTCATTGATAGTAGGGCAGTGATAATCGCGTTTCTTCGCAAATTCAGCATGAGATGTCAGCAAATCAAACAGGCTGAGCGCATCGGCAATGTCAAAAATCTCAGTGCTGTGTTGCAAAATTTCTTGTTTCAACACGGTAAATAATTCAATTTCAAGTGCGGTTGCTTTATGTTTGGCATCCATAATATCACGCGCTGATTGTTCTAACATTTGGGTGGTGAAACGGGCGGTATTGGCAGTGCTTTGCCTGTGGATAAAATCTGTGGTTAATTTTTCACTATGGCGCACAGGAATTTCAATGAAGATGCCTAACACATTATTTTGCTTAATTTTAAGACTCTCAACACCCGATTGTTTTTTATATTTTTGCTCTAATGCCAGTAAGATTTGCTTGCCATCATGGTTTAATTTTTGCAAATGGTCTAATTGCGCTGAAAAACTTTCTTTGATAAAACCACCATCACGAATTAAGGCGGGTAATTCAGTCTTTAATGCCGATTGCAATTTATTCTGTAATTGCGATAGATGGTGAATCTCGGCAAAAGCCTTTTGAATCATTGCTGGCATATCATGGATATTACTCGCTAATAATGACTTAAGCTCAAAAGAATATTGCACATTATCGGCAATGATTCGCATATCACGGGGCGAGCCACGCTCTAAACTCAAGCGATTCAGGCTTCGTTCCATATCGCCGATTTTTGTCAATAAATCAGTGGTTTGCTGATAGGTTTCCGCATGGTTTTTACTAAAATCTTGCATGGCTTGAATAGATTGATGGCGGGCGGTAATCTCATCAATCTGGCATAGAGGGGCATTCAGCCACGATTTCAGCAAGCGCGCCCCACCAGCAGAGCGGCAATGGTCAATTTTTGCCAACAGACTATATTGCCTGCCATGAATCGAATCGCAAATTTCTAAACTGAGCCGCGCATTTTTATCGATTTGCATATAATGGTTGGTTTCAGAATTTTGCAATTTTTTGATATGTGGCATCACATTTACCTGCATGATGCGGACATAATCAATCAAACTGCCCGCAGCGATGATTTGCGTTTTGCTAAAATCGCCCAATGATGAGATTGGCATCGTGAAAAAATCACTCAAGTAAATTTCAGTGTTTTTATGGTCGAATCGACTCAAAGGCAGAAAAGTAATTTTATCTAATAGTGGCTCGATAATTCCCGCAAAAAATTCACGCTTTTCGTCAGCAAGTAGAATTTCGCTAGGGTCTAACCGATGCAACAAATGACTCAAATCGTGCCATGCCACATTTTCGGTGAAAAAATCACCCGTTGATATATCAAGCCATGCAAGCGCGATATTTTTGCCATGATGCACCAACGCGCATAAAAAATTATGGTTGCGGGCATTGAGTAAATTATCTTCAGTAATTGTCCCGGGCGTGATGATACGGGTAATATCGCGATGCACCACCGATTTTGGACCCCGTTTTTTGGCTTCTTTCGGGTCTTCTAATTGTTCGCAAATGGCGATTTTTTTGCCAGAATCTATCAGGCGATGCAAATAGCTTTCATGTGAGTGTACAGGTACACCGCACATGGCAATATCTTCGCCCTGATGTGTGCCACGTTTGGTAAGGGTAATATCTAAAATTTTTGAGGCAATAATCGCATCATCAAAAAATAATTCATAAAAATCGCCCATTCGGTAAAATAGTAAACATTCTGGCACTTTTGCCTTAATCTCAAAAAATTGTTGCATCATTGGCGTATGTTTGATTGGCATATTATCAAAATTTTGCTGTATGGCTTTATCAGAATCAGTCATTTTGCTGTTGAAATTTTAAAGCTGTTTCATGCGCCAAATGGTCAACGCGCTGATTATATTCATCAATATGATGCGCTTTCACCCAATGCCATTCAATATTATATTTTTGATTTAATTCGTAAATTTGTTCCCATAAATCTTTGTTTTTAACAGGTTTTTTATTGGCAGTGCGCCAATTATTTTTCACCCAATGATGGCAATATTTTTGAATACCATCTTGCAAATAACGGCTATCAGTATAAAGCATAATTGGTAGATTTTTTTTGAGGCTGTTCAGGGCTTCAATCGCGGCGGTCAATTCCATGCGGTTATTGGTGGTATGCATTTCGCCACCGGTGATTTCTTTTTTTTTATCGCCATAAATCAGCAATGCTGCCCAGCCACCTGCGCCCGGATTATTCAGGCAAGAACCATCAGTATAGATGATGATGTTTTTCTGAGTCATGCTAAAATACGTGGCAGTTTAAATTGAATATTTTCCTCAGCAATTTTGATATGATTTTCAGTAATATCATAATCTTGCCGTAAGCGATTGATAATGCCTTGCACCAATATTTCAGGGGCTGACGCGCCCGCACTGATGCCTAAATTTTGGATTTTGCTGATTTCTTCCATCGGAATTTCAGTCTCATCTTTGATAAGCTTCACAAAAGGCACACCCGCCTTGCTGGCAACCTCCGCCAATCGAATCGAATTCGATGAATTATACGAGCCAACAATCAACACCCCTTGCGTATGTTTGGCAATTTCTTTGATTGCCATTTGCCGATTGGTAGTAGCATAGCAAATATCTTCCTTTTTTGGCACAGCAATGCGCGGAAAACGGTCAATCAGAATATCGCGAATCTCAGCCGTATCGTCAAGCGATAGGGTGGTTTGCGTTACCAGTGCGATTTTCTTATCATGGGGGAGCATAATATTACGCGCATCATCACAATCTTCAACAAGGCTGATTGTATCAGCTTCAACTTGCCCCATCGTGCCAACCACTTCAGGGTGATTCTTATGCCCAATCAGCAAAATATGATAATCTTGTTCGGCATAATGCATGGTTTCATGATGCACTTTGCTCACCAACGGACAGGTGGCATCAATGTAAAAAAGCTTATATTGTTCGGCAAAAGCAGGTACCGATTTTGGCACACCATGCGCTGAAAACACCACAGGACGGCTGGTATCTTTCATCTCCTGCAATTCATCAATAAAAATTGCACCCATTTTTTTAAGCTCGTCAACCACATATTGATTATGAACGATTTCATGGCGCACATAGATTGGCGCACCATATTTTTCAATCGCTTGTTCTACAATCTGAATCGCACGGTCAACGCCTGCACAAAAACCACGCGGGTTGGCAAGATAAATATTTAACAAAGGCTTACTCATTCTTTTACAATAATCATTCTCAGTAAAAGTGCAAGCGACTTGTTATAAATATCAAAACAAGCTATATCATAAAATGATGAATAAATTTTTACGATATATGATGATATGCGTGTTATTGGTGGGTTGTTCCGAAAAACGCGCCATTAAAAAGGCAAGATTGCAGGCGCAATGTCCAGAAATATTTGTGCTAAATCATGCTGATTCGCTTGAAGTGAAAGCACCGGGCTTTGAACGTACAGATAAATCACTCTATCGGTTAAGCTTTGCCCAATTAAGTGATGAATGTATTGTGAAAGAGAAAAAAACACGGATTCATTTTAATGTGGTGTTAGAAATGGAAGCTGAAACTCAAACATCTTTTATTTATCCGCCTTTTGCGGTTTTTGTTAGCTTTTTAGATGATGATAAAAAGCCACTCTTCCGTGAAAAAATCACCTATCACCCCAGCGATTGGCGGAAATTAGATAAGTCGCGCATCAAAAATAAAATCACTGTTTATTACCCGACAAATATCACGCCGCCTGCTTATGTCTATCTGGGCTTTGTGCCTGATAAGGAAACATTACGCAAAAACTATCAATAAAAGATTGACAATAAAGCGTAAAAACTTCATTATGATTGATAATATTCCTTCCTCGTAACATTACCCCATTATCATATCAGATTGATATTAATGGTCTGGCACAATGTTTTCACTAAGATAGTTTCAAAAATTATAATTTATTTTTATAAAGGTTGCCTCACATGCATCTGAATGACTTAAAGAAAAAAACCACCCAAGCATTATTAACCGAAGCTGAAGAGGCAGAAGTTGAAAATGCCAGCAATCTGAAGCGACAAGAATTAATCTTTTCGATATTGAAACAAATGGTATTGCGCGATGTTACCATCTATGGTGAGGGCGTGTTAGAAATATTGGCAGATGGCTTTGGATTTTTGCGCTCGGCAGATTCTAATTATCTGGCAGGACCTGATGATATTTATCTGGGCCCGAATCAAATTAAAGCATTAGGGTTACGCACTGGCGATACAGTGGAAGGCGAAATTCGCGCACCCAAAAATGGTGAACGTTATTTTGCGATGGTGAAAATCACCAAAGTGAATTATGAAGAGACTGATATATTACGCAAACGAATCAATTTCGATAATTTAACCCCACTCTATCCTGATAGCAGATTATCGCTAGAAGTTGAAAATGTTCCGAGTGCGATTACAACCAGAGTGATTGATATTATCGCGCCGATGGGCAAAGGGCAAAGGGCATTGGTGGTAGCACCGCCACGTACAGGTAAAACAGTGGTGATGCAAAAAATCGCCCATGCCATTACCACAAATCATCCTGACATTTATTTAATCGTGTTGCTGATTGATGAACGCCCCGAAGAAGTAACGGATATGCAACGTTCCGTTAATGGTGAGGTGGTAAGCTCCACCTTTGATGAGCCAGCATCACGGCACGTACAGGTGGCTGAAATGGTGATTGAAAAGGCGAAACGATTGGTAGAACATAAGCGCGATGTGGTGATTCTGTTAGATTCTATCACGCGATTGGCGCGCGCCTATAATACGGTTGTGCCAAGTTCAGGCAAAGTGCTAACAGGCGGCGTTGATTCTAACGCGCTACAGCGTCCGAAACGGTTTTTTGGTGCTGCCCGTAATATTGAAGAGGGTGGCTCGCTCACCATCATCTCTACGGCTCTGATTGATACAGGTAGCCGTATGGATGAGGTTATTTTTGAAGAATTTAAAGGCACGGGCAATTCTGAATTGATATTAGACCGTAAATTAGCTGATAAAAGAACATTCCCTGCGATTGATACCAACCATTCTGGCACCCGCAAAGAAGAATTGCTGACCGATAAAGCCACGCTCTCTAAAATGTGGATGTTGCGTCGTATTTTAATCCCGATGGGAACGGTAGATGGTATGGAATTTTTATTGAGTAAATTGAAAGAGACCAAAAATAATTCTGAATTTTTTGATTCGATGAATCAATAAATCGAATCATTATTTTTTGCGTCATTGCATAGTCGTAACCATATTTTAACGCATCGTTAAAATTTATTCTGGTGTGGCGATATTCAGCAAAAATCGATATTTAACCCGATATGCAAATATCTATTTTTATATGTAGTTTGCTTTATTTTGCGTCAATGTTATGCAGTGCCATTAACGCTCATTACTTTGAATAAATTCCCCATTTGGTCTGGTGCAATCAGGCGGTTTAATGCTTGTTTAATCTGTAATGATTGTTTCGGGTTTTTATCAATCAATCTTTTTGCCCGCTCACAAATTCCTAAAGAGGTTAAAAAATATTCCTGACTGGCAAAATTGATGGGCAAATCATGTTCAGCAAAAATATGGCTGAGTAACGCAAAATTAACATGGGCGGTTAAATCGCTGCTGCCGATATTTTGCAAAGGGTGGCTGTAACAATGATTTTTAACAGCTTGCAGGCTCGGGCTATCGCGCAATAAATGCTCATCACCATAATCAATCAACAGTGCAACGCCATCATTTTTGTTGATGATGCTAGAAAGCCTGTGGCAAAAATCCAATGCGCTGGGTGAAAACTCTAACCATTTGCCGTTCTGTATGTCTCTATCAAGCTGTATGTTTGGCAAAATAGTATCTAGCGGTTGCGGTAATTTCTGATGGCTAAATTGCAATCTTTGTTGCTGTGAATCATAGCTGATATAGGTCTCGTGCCATTGTTGATTATCATATAGAAATTGCCGAATCGGCAGAGCATCTAAAAATTCATTGCCCCATAAAATCGTAAACCCATCGGGGAGCGAATCGATGCTCTGGTGCCAAAATATCGGATGAGATGCTAGCCTTGTTTTTTGTAATTTGGTAAAATATTGACTATTTTCAATGATATGGAAGCTACTTTTATCATATAAGTTTGAGTTTAATTTTTGTAATTGTGTGCAGATATCTAACATGAGACTGCCTCGCCCAGCACCGATTTCAACAAAAACAATAGGCTGTTGGGGTTGCTTATGATTGATAATATTTAGTAGCCAGATGGTCAGCATATCGCCAAATAACCCGCTAATTTCAGGTGCGGTGATAAAATCACCTTCGACGCCGATAGCGTTTTGGGTTTGGTAATAGCCATGTTCAGCATCCGATAATGCCAACATCATAAATTGGTCTAATCTTATCGGCTGTTTTTTGATATGCTCAAGCATATTAATTATCATTGAGAGTTGGTGCGATAATGCCGAATCAAAAATGCAAACATGCCAATCGCGAATAAAATTTGCAAAATTGCCAAATGTTGTCCACGCGAAAGCCCTTGTGCCAGCAAACCTAAATGACTATCAGGTTCGCGGAAAAATTCTACAAAGAAGCGCGCAATGCCGTAACCTGCAATGAATAAAGCGGCAATGAGACCGGGGAAATGTAAAATTTTGCTAAAACGAATCAGCAGAAATAAACCAATATAGAGCAATAAACCTTCTAATGCCGCCTCGTAAAGTTGGCTTGGGTGGCGTGCTAGATTATCAACCCGCGAAAAAATCACGCCCCAATCGCCATTGGTGGGTCTGCCCCATAATTCACCATTGATATAGTTGGAAAGCCTGCCTAAAAATAATGCAATTGTTACCGAAGCTGCGGTTACATCCATTGCACATAGATAATTGATTTTACGCTTACGGCAATAATATAAAATACCTAACGAACAGCCAATCAACCCGCCATGAAACGACATGCCCCCTTGCCAAATATAAAAAGCCTCAATCGGATGGCTTAAATAATAACCCGCTTGATAAAATATCACATAGCCAAGCCTGCCACCGATGATGACCGATAATAAAACAATATTAAAACAGCCAAAAATATACTCGCGTGATATCGGGTTTTTCTGCCATTTGGTGATATAAGCAATGTTATACAAGGCTAGAAACAAACCTAATATATAAGCAAGCGCGTAATAATGCACTGCAAAGGGACCTATGCTAATAAGCGCGGGGTCGTAATAGGGGAATTGATAGGGTTGCGTGAATAATTGCCACATAATATTTCCTTTATTTTAATGTATTAGGCATGATGCCATCAGGTATAATGCCTCCATTTGTAACATGAAATGAATCATCAATAAAGCCCATCATCTCTTGCGGGTGATGTGATACCAACAAACAGACAAGATTAAATTGCTTCACCCGTTGTTGGATATGGCTCATCAGCATTTGGCGTAAATCTTCATCAAGCCCGTTAAAAGGCTCGTCTAGCAGTAAAATTTTGCATTGCCCGCTATCGATTTGGGCAAAAATCCGCGCCAAAGCCACCCGTTGCTGTTGCCCGCCCGAAAGATTTTCAGGAATTTGCGAATGATAATCATTAAGCTGAAACAGCTCCATCATATCAGCAATTATCTGATTTTTTTGCGTATCCTTATGGCTGGCAAAAGCCAAAGCGATATTTTGCCTCACTGTTAGATGAGGAAATAAATTATGGGCTTGGAATAAAAAACTTAAAAAACGTTTGGCAGGCGGTAAATTTTGCATCTGGTGATGATTGTAACTGATTACCCCTGATTTACTAGGGTAAAAGCCCGCAATCAGATTAAGTAAAGTGGATTTACCAGCACCACTTTTGCCAGTTATCAGGCTGATATTGCCTTGCTTGAATGAGGCATCAAAACTGAAATTCTCACCATCTTTATAGTGAAATTTTAAATGATTAAGCGCGAGCATAATGATAAATCACCCTAAATAAAATAATATAAATCAGCAACATCAGCGCAAATAAGGTAAAGGCTTGGTCGATTCGATAACTGCCTAATAGCGAGAAAATCAAAAAAGGTAGGGTTACAAAATTTTCGTTACCGAATAATGCAAGCGCGCTAATATCGCCAAAAGAGAGGCAGAAACCAAAAACTCCTGCCAATATGAGTGGAAATTTTAATTGTGGTAAAAAAATATCGCGCAAAATTGTCATATTGGGGAGTGCCAATAACTGAATCAACCGTGATTGATGGTCGTAAATTTGAAAGGCAGGTGGCGCAAGAATCCGCAACATGATTGGCAATATCATCAGCGCATTAATCAGGCTCACCAATAATAAGGGCGATAATGTTGGCAGTTCAATAAAAATCGCTGATGACAGTAAAATCGGCGGCACGATAAAAATCACATAGCCCGCTAATAAAACTTGTTCGCGGTAATGTTTGAAATATTGCGCACTGCTAATCATAAAAAACGATAATAATAACGCCAATAATGTGCTGAAAATGCTGATGGTAAAGCTATTAAAAATCGCCAGATAGGTTTGATTCGGCAAAGTAAGATTAAGCTTTGCGGGTATCAGCATGGTGATGAAAGGCACAATCACCAACATTAATGCCACACAGAACCAACCCATATCGCTTAATTTAGCGATGATATTCATGCCATCGGGGCGAATATTGCTAAAAATTGGTTTTTTATCAGCCGTAAAATGCGATTGAGTCAGCTGAAAATAAAAACTTTTACGGCTGGTCAGCAATAATATCAACCCACAAGCTAGCATTTGGATTAAGCCTAATTGCGCCGCAAGGGGCAGGTCAAAATCATATTTCACTGCTTGATAAATTGCAACTTCCAACGTGTTATAAGCGGGCTTGCCCCCCAATGTTAGCACAATCGTAAAACTAAACGCGCAATAGGTGAAGATGATGCCGAATAAGAGTGGCATGATTTTTTTATAAAGTGGATAGTCAATATATCTAAAATAGTCGCTTGCGCGAAAATTGAGTAAGGCTGCATTTTTCCAAACTTGTTGCGGTATTTCTTCAAATTTATGCAAAATAACAAACACCGCCAATGGCAGATTTAAGAAAATATGCCCCAATAAAATACCGCTTAAACCATAAAGATAATAAATTGGTGTGTCTGTGCCAGTCAAAAATTGCCATATCCTACTTATAAAACCCGAACCACCATGCAGATTCACCAATGCAAACACCACCATAATTTGTGGTAAGACGGTTATCAGCAGGCAGAGATTTTTGATAATATGTCGGTGGTTGTAAAATTGTCTCAAAAACATACGGGCGATAGGAACAGCAATGATAATACTCAATAAAGCAGAAAGCCCTGCTTGGTAAAAAGTGAAGATAATAATATGGCGCAAATATTCATCTATCTGTAAAATGTTTGCAGGCAGATGTTCGCTAAAAAACTGCCCTAATATGATGATGCAAAAAAGTGGCAATGCCAATATTATCAGCAAGCCCGATATTTTATTGAGGCCTATTGCGCCAACAGCCATTTCTTAGTCCAAGCACTGCGATTTTGCGCGGTCTCATCACCATCAAACAGCAAGGTTTTGGGTGGTTGTGGCAGTGATTCGAATGGCTTTGGCAGTTTGATACCGTCAATAACCGGATACATCCAATTATTGGTAGGGATATGTTTTTGAAAATTCTTGGTGAGCATAAATTTCAAAAACTCATCTGCTAATTTTTGCTGGTTGCTATGTTTTATTTTGCCCGCAACTTCGATTTGAATGTAATGCCCTTCATCAAAAATCGCCGCTTGATAGGCAGAATTTTCTTCCACCACCGCATGATAGGCAGGCGATGTTGTATAGCTAAGCACCATATCGCCCTCGCCTTTTAAGAATAAACCATAGGCTTCCTCCCAGCTTGTGCTGTAAGAAAGAATATTTCGATTCAGGTTACGCCAAATTTTACTATCATTTGTGCCATAAAGTTGCCGTACCCATAAGAGCAAGCCTAAACCGGGCGTACTTGTACGTGGGTCTTGCACCAGTAATTTTAATTTTGATTTTTGCAACTCATCGAATGATTTTGGCGGATTTGGTAATTTATCCTTATTATAAATAAAGGCAAACCAGCCATAATCATAAGGCAGAAAAAATGCGTCATCCCACTGAAATGGCAGTGAAAGCTTTTGTAAATCGCCTGCTTTTACGCGGTGCGGCTCAAATAATCCAGTGATGCGCGCTTCGGCAATCAAATTATTATCAAGCCCTAAAATAATATCGGCTTCGGTATTTTTATTTTCAAGCTTGATACGGGTGAGCAGTGAAACGCCATCATTAAAGCTGATAAAACGTAAATTACAACCGCATTTTTTCTCAAACTCTTTGGCAATCAGCGGGCCCGGCCCCCACTCAGCGGTAAAAGAAGCATAGGTGTAAATGGTTAATGTTGGCTTTTGTCTCTGCGCTTTTGCCGTTAGTAAAGGCATAGCCGTTAGCATGATGATTAAAAAGGTCGCGAGGAGTCTCATTTTTTTTATCCTTTCCTACGCTAGGATTAACTAGTTCAGGTTCAACGGGTTGATTTGCTCATCTCTCAGTTGGATATATACCCAACACCCCGAGGTTTCTATAGGCACATGGTCATTTATGTGCATAGAAGATATGCTATCAAATGCCTATGTGATATGCAAGTGAATTAATATCGCCAGATATTAATTGGGGGCTAATTTGTTGGACTCACACGCCGATAGGCAACATTACAATGCGCCTCACAATAAGGTAATTTATCTTGTGCGGGTTTACCACAAAATTGAAAGTCATCCTCATCGGGGTGTCCGCTTGGCCATTGACAAAAAGAATCATCAGGATAGGTGATGGTGATTGGTTTTTTTTCTTTTTTCGGCTTTTCTTTATCACTTTTTGAGGTGGAAAGTTTCAATCGGTTGGCTTTACCAATCACCGCATTACGGGTGGTGCCTAATTTATCGGCTATATCACGCGCTGGCGCACCAATGGTGTACATATTTTTCAATATTTTGATATTTTCATCGTTCCATTCGAATTTATTGGTCATGTTCGCCCTAATTATTAGTTTACAGTATTATATGGTTTGTGTTAGAAAATTTAACTGTTGATATATTAGCAGAATGTTAAAAATGATACAAATTAATGTTAAAGTGAGGATTCAAAATTTTTACGAATCGTTATCATTTAAGGAATGAAAAATGACACATGCCGCCGTAGCTCAGCTGGTAGAGCAGGGGTTTTGTAAACCCAAGGTCCGCGGTTCAAGTCCGTGTGGCGGCACCATTTTTCAAGTGGGTTCCAAGTGATGTTACAGCATCAACAACCAGATGAATTGTTAGATTCAGCTGATATTTCAGAGCCTTACAAGCAGAAACCTTTAAAGAACGATATTCACTTCAAGATTCAGATTCCACGCCATCACGAATCGCTTACTAATTTTATCAAAAAACAGTTATTACAAAGAGTGCCACCAGAAACCGCACGCGATATTAGCTTAAAGGCGATGCGTTTGCTAAAGCCTGTTATTTTACCCGATTCGACATCAGATATTTTTTCGCAAGAGATTGGTGGTTTAAATTTTACTCACCCCGTTGGTTTAGCCGCAGGGTTTGATAAAGATGCATTATCAGGGCTTGCCATGTTTCAATCAGGTATCGGTGCGATAGAACTAGGCACGGTAACGCCAAAACCGCAAAAAGGTAATCTTAAGCCACGCCTGTTTCGCCTCAAAGAAGATAAAGCGATTATCAACCGTATGGGTTTTAATAATAAAGGGCTTGCGCGCATGGTTTCAAGGCTCAATAAAATTAAAAGCCATAAAAAACCAAATCAAATTATCGGCATCAATATTGGCAAAAATAAAGATGGTGATATTAGTGATTATCTCACCTGTTTCAAGCAAACCGCGCATTTGGTGGATTATATGACGATTAATATTTCATCACCCAATACGCCAAACTTACGTGATTTACAAACGCCCGATATGATTAAAAAATTGGTGAGTGATTGTAAAAATTATGCCGTTAAAAATAATATTAACGCTCCGATATTTCTTAAATTAGCCCCTGATTTAGAGCCAGCTGATATTAAAATATTGGCAAAATCTTTATTAAAATTACAAACAATATTAAGCGGGTTGATTCTTACCAATACCACTGTTAAACGTCCCGAAACATTGCAATCAAAAGATTCGAATCAGCAAGGTGGCTTAAGCGGCGCGCCTTTATTTGAGAGTTCTACCAATATTTTACGGCAATTTGCGCGTGAGACTGAAATGCAAATTCCGATTATCGGGGTGGGCGGTATCAGCAATGGTTTGCAAGCCTATCAAAAAATCAAAGCGGGTGCGTCATTGGTGCAGATTTACACCGCCATGATTTACCAAAGCAATTATCTGCCTGCGCATATCTTAAATGATATGGCAAAATATATGAAACAAGATGGTTACACCCATATCAGCCAAGCGGTTGGTGCTGATATATAAGCGATGCGTTTGATTCAAAATTTCTCGGAACTGATTGATGATTACGATATTTATCTGGTTGACCAATGGGGCGTGTTGCATAATGGGAAAGTTGGCTTTAAGGGCGCGTTTGATGCGCTGAATGCGCTGAAACAAAAGGGCAAAACCGTCATCATTCTTTCAAATTCTAGCAGACCTTACGATGCCACCGCTGATATGCTAGATGATTTGGGTTTTCCTGAATATTTGTATGATTCGATTATCACCTCTGGCACTGATTTTCAGGATAATATCATTCATCGGCATCAGGCTTTTTATCAAAATTTAGGCAATAAATGCTTCACCATCAGTTGGGAACAAGATTTAAAACCCGTTAATGGGCGAAAATTGCGACATGCGGTGCTAGATAATATGCCGTTAGAATCGGTTGATGATGTGCTACAGGCTGATTTTATTTTATGTGCGGGCATCAATCGGCAAGCCACGCTCGATTCGTACCGTTCATTATTGCAACAGGCGAAACAGCGCAATTTGCCGATGGTATGTATTAACCCAGATAAAGTATCGGTCGCGCCTGATGGCAGGTTAGAATTATGTCCGGGCGCGATTGCTGATTTATACGAACAAGAATATCAGGGCAATGTATCGTGGCATGGCAAACCATACGCGCCTATCTATCAAGCGGCGGAACGAATTGCTAACTGCAAGATAAATAAACGCGTGCTTGCGATAGGTGATTCGATTCATCACGATATAGATGGCATCAAACAGATGGGTGGCGATGGTTTATTCATCACAGGCGGTATTGCGTGGCAAGAAATTGGGCTTGCCAACCAATATGATTCGCCTAGCTTAGAACAGTTGCAAAATTTTTACCAAAAGCATCAGATTTTTGCTGATTACGCGCAACCGAAATTATCGTTATAGTCAGATTTTTTGCGACACATTGGCATCGTCAAAACTCTTCATGCCATGATGGCAAGCAAGCGCGATTTTTAAGATTGCCAAAGCGGCTGCGCCACCACTGGCTTCACCCAAACGCATTTGCAAATCTAAAATCGGCGGTTTATTAAGCCTATCTAGCACATTGATATGCGCTTGTTCGTCAGAAACATGCCCCGCCACACAATGGGCGATATAATCTTCGTCAATTTCATGCAAAATCGCCGCCGCCGCACAGGCAATATAGCCATCTAATATCACTGCCACATTGGCGATTCGTGCCGCGATAATACAGCCCAGAATCGCGCAAATCTCAAATCCGCCAACATGCCGTAAAACCTGAAGCGGAGCGTTTTTGCCCGTAAAATTATCAGCATGTAGCGCCACAGCTTTTGCCACCAAATCGATTTTTTGCTGATAAATCGTGTCATCAATGCCTGTGCCACGCCCCACCCAATCTTTCGCCTCACCGCCATAAAGCGCATGATAAATCGCCGCCGCCGCCGTGCTGTTGCCGATACCCATTTCACCGGGAATCACCACATCTACCTTATCATCAACCGCCATCATGCCGTAGCTGATGGCATGGGCGCACGCTTGTTCTTTCATTGCCGCTTGCACAGTAAAATCTTCGGTTGGTTGCTGTAAATTCAAATCATAGGCGTAAAAATCAGCATTTAACATGCCCGCAATCTGGTTGATAGCAGCCCCGCCTGATTGAAAATTTTCCAACATGGCGGCGGTAACATCGGTAGGAAAAGCCGATATTTGATGGTTGGTGGCAATGCCATGATTGGCGGCAAATACCGCGATACGCGGGTGATTCAGTGGCGCAGGGCGGGTGCCACGCACCGATTCATACCAACAAGCAAGCTGTTCTAATCTGCCTAATGAATGCAACGGCTTGGTTAATTGCGCCTGATGCGCTTCCGCCTGCTTAAAGATATTTTCATCCAATGGTTTAAATTGTTGAAATAAGTCGGTAATATCAGAAAAATCTGTGGTCATGTTTTGCCTCGCACGTCATTGTTTTGGTGAATCAATATTTTAATTAGAAAGAAAATGCAATGAAATTCATATATATCATTTTTCACCCATTAATTGCGCTGATTAATTGGTGGCATTTTCTCACTATTTTACCCTTGCCGAAAGTGCCGTATCATCCTTTGAAAAATATCGCCTTTGCTTTGCCGATTGCGTCGCTTGCCATCGGGTTTATCACGGCTTTTTTCTTTCAAATCGGCTATTGGTTGAATTTACCGCCTTTTATTTGCGGGTTGTTTGTGATTATTGGGCAGGTGATTTTAACGGGCGCGTTGCATGAAGATGGGCTTGCCGATAGTGCCGATGCACTAGGTGTACGTAGCCCTGATAAGCATCAGAAATTACAAAAAACCCGTACCGACCATGCCATTGGCACGTACGGCACGCTTTCATTGATTCTGGTGCTGTTGGGCAAGGCGATGCTGTTTACGTCGGTGCTTCACCCTAAAATGCTGTGGCTGATTCTGCCCCTTGCTCATATGTTATCGCGCACGCAATGGGTGGTTTTGGTGGCGATGTTGCCAGTGGTTGAGGGCAGTAAATTAGCCCCACAAATCTCACCGATTGCCAAATGGCAGTTGCTGATTGTGTTACTGTTGAGTTTTATTTTTAGCTATGCTTTGTTTGAGTATTTTTTATTTTTTAGTATCAATTGGGAGTTTATTTTACTGTTTTGGTTGGTTCAAATTTACGGATTTTATTATTTTTTCAAGCGGAAATTTGGCGGTCTATCGGGTGATTTATTGGGGGCGGCACAGCAAATCACTGAGTTCTTGATTATTTTTGTCGCTTTATGTATGATTTTTCTTGCTAAATGAGTCGATTTAAGCATAAAAATAGATGATTTTCGGGACGTAGCTCAGCTTGGTAGAGTGCCTGCTTTGGGAGCAGGATGTCGTTGGTTCGAATCCAGCCGTCCCGACCATATTTTAGATGGTTTTTTAGGATTATAAAATGTCACGGGTAAGAATTTTTCAACAACCAAAAACCGCCATGCAATCGGGGCGGGCGGGTACCGATGAATGGTTGGTGCAGTTTGAATTGGAACAGGTGAAAATCACTGATGCGGGAATGCAGTGGCAAACCAGACCGAATACCAATAGTCAGTTGAAGTTGAAATTCGCAACCCTAGAAGAGGCTGAAACATGGGCAAAGGGCAACGGGCATAGCTATCATGTTTTAGTGCCACAAAAGCGCAACATTAAGCCGAAAGCCTATGCTGATAATTTTGCCTATCACCGCACCCAACCTTGGACTCATTAATGGGGACTCATTAGGGGATTTCACTCATCACGCGCCTGTAGCTCAGTAGGATAGAGCACGTGCCTTCTAAGCATGGGGTCAGGGGTTCGAATCCTCTCAGGCGCGCCAATTTTTGTAGAGACACGCCCCGCAAAAGCGTTTTTTATTGAAAATCAACGCCAATAATGGTATTTTAATAAAAAGGAGTATTATAATGACAATAGAAAACCTTAACATAAATGTCTCATTAGATGATGGCACCTATCATATATTAGATAAATTTGCTGAAGCAGAAAGCAAAACGTCGGCAATTATGGCGGCATCTCTCATCAAAGAAGCCATTGATGCTCGCAACGAAGATGCAATACTCTCTCACCATGCCGAAACACGGCTGAAAAATGTTGAAACATGGCATTCACACGAAGAGGCATGGCGTTAAACTGCCATGAATGCCGAAAAATGGGTTGTGCAATATGCTGATATTGTTATTAGCAAAGATATACCTGCCCTTGATTCAGCGATAAAAACGAGAATAAAAGAAGCCATTGAAAATAAATTAGCGTGTAATCCAATCCATTTTGGAAAACCGCTTCGGCATAGCCCTAGCAATGTAAAAAGCTTGCGTGTGGGTAAATATCGTATTTTATATATCATTGATAATAGCAACAACATTGTATCGATTGCGGCGATTGGGCATCGTCAAGAGATATATAAACGCGTGGAATAAGTAGGGCGAGACTTACTCTCTATCTTTCGTCGTTCCGTGCCAATGCCGATAGGCATTGTAAGAGACACGGAATCCATATGGCAAACGAAGTTTGCATTCAAGATACTGCCTTTGTATTGAGTATTTAATCACCCTCACCGCTTTCGTGTTGAGCAACAGCAATTTGCACCTCCGCTAGTATGTGGTACGGCGGGGGGTTGTTAAGGGGGGCAAGTGGCAAGAGGCGTCTGCTTGGCAAACTGTCCAACGGACAAAAGTTTGACAAGCGCGCATCGAGAAGCCACCTCGCGCCCCCCTTAAATCATAAAACAACTCCGCAAAGCCCCCCATATAATAATGTATAGAGGCAAGCACGGCTTTTGTGCTGACGAATCTTGAAACACGCACTGCGCTTGTGTTACACGCCTTTAAAAAAATACCCCCACTCATCATAAATGATAAATGGGGGCTCGAGCTGACTCTGTACAGTTTTTGAACCAAATAAGCGTTTTATCAATACCGTTACGGCATCAACAAAAAAGCTACTAGAAAAACTCTAGTAGCTGGGAATTAGTAACCGTTGATACGCAAAAAACGGCGTGACGCTTTTTAGCGTACGCTTGGACATATAGCGCCACTTCCCAGCCAAAAACTGAGAGTGAACACCATCGACGCAAAAAAATATAAGAAATCGCGTCAAATCACGGTTGATGCAACCGTGCGTATCAAAAAAGAGGTTACTAAGCCCCACGCTAGAAAACTTTTCAAACGATGAGTTTATTGTAAGGGGTTAGAGATGACAATGCAAGAGTGATTTTAAATAGAAAAATGTTTTTTAATGAATTTTTTAGTCTCTATTAGTATTTCTTTATCGATTTTTTCTCTGTTAAACAGATATTCTTTTTCACCATTTATTGAACCAACAACTTTTGGTGTTCCGTTTGTTTTTTTAGAGAAAAAAGCTAATGTAATACTTTCATTATCTTCAGGAACATCAGTAAAGTGAAATTCATCTTTCTTGACGAGGTAATGGGTGTTTTTTACATATGTTGTTTTATGATTAAATATAAGATTACCAATATCATCAGTCTTTTTTAACTTCGAAATATTATTTTCATACTCAACAATATATATTCTTTCGTGTGCGTCAGATAAATTCTTACACTCTTCCCAGTTCCAAATTATATTGGTTACACTACCTTTGAGTATATAACTATATATATCTAAATTATGTTGGTGGGGACGCCAGTCAGGGGATTGCTTGTTTCTTTTACCTTTTAGCCAAACATGAATTCTCAAATTATAGTCTTCACTATTAAAGTCATTTATTTTTAGGATATAAAACCCGTATGGATGCAAAGTTATGTTCGACTCATTTAAGTTTTTTTCAATAATAGTTTTTAGGCTATTCAAAGTAATATTAGAATTAAAACTTGATACAAAGTCTATGAGAGTTTTATCCATATAACGACTTATTTTTTGTTACAGCTTCATAAATTAAATTTTGAATATCTACATTGTTAATGTCTTTAAAATATGTCTCCATAAATGATTTTATGCTAGCTTCTGTTATTGTTTCATCAATTTCAAAATTTTCTATCTCCTGTTCTATTGATTGTTGCCATTTTAATGTGCATTCCCTTTGATATTTATCAAAAAAAACACTTCCTCTTGAATAATGAAGTGCTGGCTCTTGCGGGTTCTCAAATGTGATAATTAAATCATCATGGGAAAAGTCATATCTAAATTGAGAAAAATGATTAGAAAATGCTAGTTCACAAGTAACTAAACCACCCTTCTTATGTAGGTGAATTGTTTTAATAAGTGTGGCTATTAATTGGGCTTGCACATACTGATAATTCCAATCTATGTTTGAAACTTTATTACTACGATTATTTTTTCTATATTTAGCATAATCTTCACATAATTTCTGATTGTTCGGGTCAAGAATTATTATTTTAATCTTAATGTTTTTGTCATTGTTTGTTGCCTGCTCTGCAAGTATAGGATAAATTTTATTTCTAACATAATTAGCCGTATTCCCAACATAAGTCCATTCATCAGTATTTCTTGCTGCCTTTTGCAATTCTGCTCTTATATTTTTTGGCATTACTTTGCTCTCTTGTATTTGCAACATTTCAGGTAACTTGATAAAATTTATAACAAAATGAATAAATACCATCACAATACTTGTTGCTATTAAGTTATCAAGAATAGTTTCAAATGTGGTGTTATTAAAAATTGTATAATCTATCAAGATTCTGAGTATAATACAAATGGCAAAAAACTCTAATGACACGAGTATCATAAACTTTTTGTGCCAATTTATTATTCTCTCAAACCGCTTGCTACTTGTTTTACCTGCCATCACTGCTTAATTGCTTTCTATATAACGATTGCACACTATGCAATTACAATAACATTTATTATATTGATGGTATATTTTTTAAAAATAATTTATTTAATTCTTAATTTTATTATTACCAAATTAGCTCCATAAATTAGTATCAAAAGAAGAGCGTGTTGCTAGATTCGTCAACACAAAAGCTGTGCCTGCCTCATCACATTAATATATGGGGGGCTTTGCGGAGTCGGTTATATATTTAAGGGGGGCGCGATGTGGCTTCTCGATGCGCGCTTGTCAAATTTTTGTCCGTAGGACAATTTGCCAAGCAGACGCCTCTTGCCACTGCCCCCCTTAACAACCCCCCGCTGTATTTCAATACTAAAGCCGAGAAAGTTTCGCTATACTCAATACTAGCAGAGGTGTAAATTGCTGTTACTCAACACTAGCGATGGTGCGTGTCTTGATAATCCCCCCACCGCTGTTGCTTAACACTAGCGATGGTGTAAATTGCTGTTACCCAACACAAAAGCGGTATACAGAAGCTAAAAATTACTTAACTAAATTTATCAATCGGGGTATATTGCATATGTCAGTTTGCAACTAAGCAAATTGATTAACGAAAGGAATTTGATATGTTTATATCGTTTTTCTTTCGCTATAAAAATAAAAGGATAGCTATCAAGATAACTATCCTTTTATAAAAAGCGAACGGTGATGCTGGCGTTAAAAACTAGTATCACTGTCCGCCTAGTATAGCATATTATTTTATATTGTAAATAGTATTGAGTTTTTGTGCGTATCTCGCCATACTCAACACGATGGCGGTGCATATCTCACCAAATCATCACACGGCAGGCGTGGATATTTTCGCCTAATCTCCGCACCAATCAAACAATCGGGCGCGTGAGCATTGGGCAGATAAGCAATGCCCATCAAAAACTCATTAACAATTTCAGGACCAGCAAAGCGAAAATGCTTCTTAAATAATTTTATCCAATATTTTTTGGCAAATAGCAGTAATTCCGCCTTGCCCTCGCCGCCAATCTGCTTTTCGGATAATTGCGTCAGCAATATCTGATGCTGATGCTGTATCCATGCCGCAAAACTGCCAAATTCCTGCTGAAATTCGATGATTTTTCGGGCATTGCCGATGATTGACTCAATTTTAAGCCTATATTTAATCACATCTTTTTCTTGCATCAGCCGTTCAATATCATCTTCACCATAATTGGCGACCGTTTCAATATCAAACAAATCAAAGGCAATTCTCATGCCCTGATGCTTCTGAATAATCGTGCGCCATGAAAGCCCAGCTTGCGCGATTTCCAAACAATAATACTCAAATAACAAATTATCATCATGGCATGGCACGCCGTGAATCATATCGTGATGATGCTTAAATATCGGTTGTTTTTCTGCCTCTTGGCAATAATCACTCATACAATATTAAGATAGCGTAAAAATATCATAATCAGCGTGGTTATCATAAAAGTAATCAGCGAGGTGATGAGGAATTTTTTACCGATTTGCGGGTTTTTGGGTGCGCCAGAATCATGCCCCTCATCAGGCGTTTCTTCAATTTCATGCCCCATTGAGAGCAGAGGTAGCAAAACCAACCACCAAATAATGAAAAAAATGAAGATGAAATTCGTAAATATTTGCATTTTTCTTAATCTATTTTGACAAAAAACCTTTGATATTCTATAGATATAGCATGAAAACAGTTTTAGAGTAAGGAGATAATGATGGATTTAACGAAAATTTCTGCGGGTAACAATCCGCCAGAGGATATTAATGTGGTGATTGAGGTTTCAGCGGGCTCTAGCCCAGTGAAATATGAATTTGATAAGGATTCAGGCGCGATTTTTGTGGATAGGTTTTTAAGCACCGCCATGTTTTATCCCGCCAATTACGGCTTTATCCCGCATACGCTTTCAGGCGATGGCGACCCGTGCGATGTGCTAGTCTATAGCCATTTGCCAGTGGTACCGGGCGCGGTGATTCGTTGCCGTCCGATTGGCGTGTTGATGATGGAAGATGAAGCAGGGCAAGATGAGAAAATCTTGGCAGTGCCGCATCAAAAATTGCATCCAAGCTATGAGGCGATTAAGGATTATCGCGATTTGCCAGAGGTTACTTTGCAACAAATCAGTCATTTTTTTGAACGCTATAAGGATTTAGAAACAGAAAAATGGGTGAAAGTAACGGGCTGGGAATCAGCCGATAAAGCATGTGAAATGATTAAGAAGAGTATGATTTAATGGCGGGACACTCCAAATTCAAAAATATTATGCACCGCAAAGGTGCGCAAGATAAAAAACGCGCTGGCTTGTTTGCAAAATTGGCGCGTGAAATCACGGTTGCAGTCAAATTGGGCGGCGAAGATATGGCATCGAATCACCGCTTGCGCTCGGCAGTGGTGGCGGCACGGGCTGAAAATATGCCTAAAGATAATATCTCGCGCGCCATCAGCAAAGGTGCTGGCAATGATGCCGATTCGAATTACGAAGAAATTCGCTATGAAGGCTATGGCGCAGGCGGTGCATCGCTGATTGTTGAGGTTCTTACCGAGAATCGCAACCGCACAGCATCGGAAGTAAGGGCGGCATTTTCAAAATTTGGCGGTAATTTAGCCGAAACAGGGTCGGTCGCTTTTATGTTTGATAGGTTGGGCGAAATTTTATTCAACGCCGATATTTCATCAGAAGACGAGATGTTTGAAGCAGCCATCGAATCGGGTGCTGATAATGTGATTTTTTCTAGCGATGATGGGCATCAGATTCACTGCGCGCCCGATGAATTGCAAAAGGTTGCTGATGCGTTAGAAAAAAAATTCGGTGAGCCAAAATCAGTTAAATTGGCGTTTGTGCCAAAAACTCTTAACGATGTTACTGATGCCAAAGATGCCAAAAAATTGCTGAGACTGACGGATATTCTTGATGATAATGATGATGTTCAAAATATTTACGCGAATTTTGATATTGATGATTCGATGATGGAAGAAATTATTGCGAGTGGCTAATCAACATTCCCGTCGGATTATTGGCATTGATCCGGGGCTTGTTCATACGGGTTGGGGAGTGATTGATAGTGATGGGCAGAAATTGCAATTTGTTGCATGTGGCATTATTGCGCCCGATAGTAAAGCGACATTATCGATTCGATTGTTTCAGCTTTATCAGCAAATGATTCAGGTGATTGAAACTTATCAGCCAGATGAAGCGGCGATTGAAGAGATTTTCGTCAATCATAATTCTGCCTCCAGTCTGAAATTAAGCATGGCGAGGGGGGTGTTATTAATGCTGCCGAATCTGTTTGATATGCAGGTGAGCGAATATCAAAACCGTATGGTGAAACAGGCGGTTTCGGGGTCGGGGCGTGCTGATAAACAACAAATCACGCAAATGGTGGGTTACCTTTTACCCAAAGCGAAATCCGCTATCACGCGCCATGATATGGCTGATGCGCTAGCGATTGCCATTACTCACGCTCATCATGGTAAAGTGATGCAAAAATGGCAGACGGCAGAGGCAGAGAAAGTGGTCGTAAAAAAATGATAGGCTATCTTAAAGGCACAATCATTGCCATCGAATCAGGCTATATCACGCTTAATGTCAATGATGTCGGCTATATCATTTATTGTGGCGAAAAATATTGCGCGCTGGCAAATCAAGGCGACGAGGCGGTATTTTATATCGAAACATTGATGCGCGAAAACGAAATTCATCTTTATGGCTTCGCCACCATGCAAGAAAAACAATGGTTTAAACTTTTGTGCAAAGTGCAAGGGGTGGGCGCAAAAATGGCGATGGCATTATTGGCGCAATTTGATGGGGCATTATTGGCAAAAATGATTATCGCGCAAGATGGCAAATCCTTAACGCAAGCTGTAGGGGTGGGTTCAAAATTGGCGCAAAGAATTATCAATGAATTACACGATAAATTACCGCCATCGCTGATATTAGATGTTAATATTCATGGAAGCGAAAAATCAGCCTTGTCAGCTGAATTTGATGTCGCTTTATCGGGCTTGATACAGCTAGGTTTTGCGCGCCATAAATGTTACGAAATTTTGTTAGAAATTGGTGAGAATAATGATTCTGCTGATTTATTAATCAAAAAAGCATTGCAGAAATTATCAGCATAATGGCAGATGATTTAACACCAGAAATATCGTTACGCCCTAAAAGCTTGAATGATTTTATTGGGCAATCGGCATTAAAGCAAAATCTTAAAACTTTTATTGATGCCGCCAAAAAGCGACGCGAATCGCTTGACCATGTGTTGTTTTATGGTCCACCGGGCTTGGGCAAAACCAGTCTTTCGCAAATTATAGCGCATGAAATGGGCGGAAATTTTAGAGCAACATCAGGGCCTGCCATTAGCAAATCGGGTGATTTGGCGGCGATTTTAACAGGATTAGAACAAGGTGATGTTTTATTTATTGACGAGATTCATAGGCTTTCTTCGGTGGTGGAAGAAATTCTATATCCCGCAATGGAAGATTTTAAGCTGCAAATTGTGATTGGCGAGGGGCCTGCGGCACGCGCGATTGAAATTGATTTGCCGTCATTTACATTGGTGGCAGCCACTACCCGTGCAGGGCTGATGACCAAACCATTGCGCGAGCGATTCGGGATACCTATGCAGTTAGAATTTTATCAGCCCGCAGAATTATGCACCATCATTAATCGCGCGGCGTTACTTTTATCGTTCCCGATTCACGATAAAGCGGCGTTAGAAATTGCCGCGCGCAGTCGTGGCACGCCACGGATTGCATTACGGCTATTAAAACGTGTGCGCGATTTTTGGCAATTATCAGAATATCCGCAACTTAACCAAGCCCAAGCGCACGAATTTTTACATCAGCTGGATATTGATGAGGCAGGGCTTGATAAATTTGACCGCGATTATTTGACTGCGATTGCTAAAAATTTTGCAGGCGGACCTGTGGGGTTAGAAAGTTTGGCAACCGCCCTTGCCAGCGAGGCAAATTCTTTGGAAGAGATGACCGAACCTTTTTTGATTCAGCAAGGGCTTTTACAGCGCACCGCACGCGGACGGATTCTAACGGCACGTGGGTTTGATTATTTGAATGTACCCATGCCAGCAAAATTAAGACAACAAATGGAAGATTTATTCAATGATAAAGCATGATATCAATATACGGGTCTATTATGAAGATACCGATGCGATGGGCATTGTGTATTACGCCAATTATTTGAAGTTTTTTGAACGGGCGCGCACCGAATGGTTGCGTGATTTAGGCTTTGCCAAATCGGGCGCTGAAATATTGGGTGATAGCCAGCAAATTGCGTTTGTGGTGCGCCGTTGTGATATTCGGTTTTTGAAGCCTGCTCATCATGATGATTGGTTGCGGATAGAAAGCATGTTGATTAATGATGAAAAGGCACGGATTTTGCGTAAAAAGACAAGTGTGATTGGCATGTCGCAACATTTATATCGTGATAATCTTTTATTGGTGCGGTTAAATGTGCAATTAGCGGTGATTGATAGTAGCGGTAAGATGGTGGCATTGCCAATAAAATTGTTAAAATATTTTGATGAATGATAGGTAAAAAATGGAAGTAGCGCATGAATTATCACTATGGAGTTTGTTGATTAGCACCGATTGGTTGGGAAAATTGGTGATTGGTTTGCTATTGATATTTTCGGTATTTAGCTGGAGTATCATTTTTTATAAAATGCAATTACTCTATTCTGTGCAACGTTCTTCTGAAAAATTCATTGAAAAATTCAGGCAATCTAACTCATTATTTCAATTGGCAGCTGATATTGACCCGCAAACAAAAGAGCCAACCGAACGGATGTTTTTAGCAGCGATTCGGGAATGGCGGCTTTCCACAGCTGGCAAAACATTGCGCCGTAATTCGCTAGATGAACGTATCACAAAAGTGTTGCAAATCACCCTAGATGAAGAAAATCAAACGTTGCAAAAATCACTTCCGTTTTTGGCAACCGTTAGTTCAACCGCGCCATTTATCGGGTTGTTTGGCACGGTATGGGGTATTATGACTGCTTTTCAGGCGATTGCCAACACCAAACAAACAAGCCTAGCAGTGGTTGCGCCCGGTATTTCTGAAGCATTATTTGCAACCGCATTAGGGTTGGTTGCGGCGATTCCAGCGGCGTATTTTTATAATCATCTCAATTCAAGGTTGGGCAATTATATCGGCATGTTAGAACGATTTGGCGAGCAATTTATGGTGATTTTATCGCGTCATTTCGATAAAACCCTACAATCAGAATAAAGCAATCAGAATAAGGCAATATCATGGGTATCGGCGTATCATCACATCAAAAAAGCAATAAGCGCAGGCAACAATATGTGTCTGAGATTAATGTAACGCCCTTTGTGGATGTGATGCTGGTTTTGCTGATTGTGTTTATGATTACCGCACCATTATTGAGTGTTGGTGTGCCAGTGGATTTACCCGAATCGAACGCGCCTTCTATCAGCGACCCGAACGAGCCTTTGGTGATTAGCATCAATTCTAAAGGGGTGATTTATATTCAAAAAACCAAAATTGCCCAGAAAAATCTCATCAGCCATTTGGAAACAGCAGGAGAGTATAATAAAGATGTACGTGTGTTTATCCGCGCCCATAAAAGCTTACGCTATTCACAAGTGATAGAGGTGATGGGTGATATTACGGGTGCTGGTTTTACCAAAGTAGCATTGATTACCGATAGCAAGTAATGAGAAAAATTGTTACGACTGATTATCGCCGCGCATTACGCCTATCGCTGATATTTCATGCTGTTATTTTTGTATTTGCGGCGGTTGATGTTTTTGACCTTTTCAATCAACGTCCGATTGAAGCGGTGCCTGATGTTTCGCTGGTAACTGAGGCAGATTTGAGGCAAATTCAAAGGCAAATTAAGCAAAATCAAAAGCAAGCCAAAGAAAAACCGATAGCAGAGCCAGCGAAAACGGAGGCAGAACAATCAACTTTCGCATCAGCGATGGCATTGATTAATAAAAATATCAAGGAATTATCTGCGCCAGAACCTACACCAGAACCCCAACCAACACCTAAACCCAAACCTAAGCCAGCGAAGCCAAAAGAAGAACCTCAAAAATTGGCAAGCCCTGATAATAAAAAACCGAAAATTGATAAAATTGATTTAAGTAATTTGGTGATTGATAGCAGTCAAGAAAATGAAATTGATAATAATGCTTTGCAAGAAATTGAAGAAAGCACCAAGAAGATTGCTCAAGATATTGCTGAAAATGCGGTGAAACCGATAGAACCAGAGCCAGAAGTGAAAGTGGAAATCGATTCAGAACCCGAATCGCAAGAAGCTGAACCAGAAACAACCGAACCAGAAACAACCGAAATTGAGCCAGAAACTGTAGCAGAAATACCAGAACCAGAAATTATCGAGCAAGATGTTACCCCACAAGAAGTGATTATTGAAGAGGCGATTACTGTTAATGAAGAGCAATTATCATCAGATTTGGAATCAGATTTAGGCTATCAAGAATTAGTCGTTTTGCGCGAACAGATAGGCACTTGTTGGAATCCCCCTTTGGGTGCTAAAAATAGTGAAGATTTGATTATTCGGGTGCAAGTTGAACTTAATGAGCAAGGAGTTTTAACCACTGCCAGAATCTTACATAGATTCGGTGCGGATATTAACGACCCCTTTTATCGCGCTGCCACAGAAAGTGCATTACGTGCCGTACGCCATCCGAACTGTACGCCTTTGAAATTACCCCCCGATAAATATCAATTATGGAAAAAAACAATTTTAACCTTTAGACCAACCTTATAAACGAGCCAAGATTTTAACATGAAAAAATATTACCTATGCTTATTAGTCATATCATTATGGCATATACCAGCCTCCGCACAATTACGGGTAGATATTACCAGCGGTGATTTTCAGCCCTTGCCAATCGCTTTTATACCGTTTGACATAAACAGTGATAATAACGCCAAACCCGACCCCCAGCTTGAAAAATTGGCAAAAAATTTGGTAGGGGTTATTCATAGCAATCTCTCACAATCTGGTTTATTTAAGGGTGTGCCACGAAAAAATTTTGTTGAAGATAAGATTGCCTTTGAACAATTTCCTGATTTTGCAGCATGGCGTTTGATTAATACTCAAGCCATTTTAATTGGTAGAATTGAATCAGAAGGCAAAGAATCGGTACGTATTTCGTTCAGATTATGGGATGTGTTCGCGCAAAAACAAATTGCTGCTTTCAACTATAAGGTGCGTTTTAATGGTTGGCGCAGGGTTGCTCATAAAATTTCCGACCATGTCTATCAAAGAATTACGGGTGAAGAGGGATATTTTGATACCAGAATTATTTATATTGCGGAATCTGGACCGCTTACAAATCGCAGCAAGCAATTAGCGATTATGGACCAAGATGGCTATAATAATCATATTATTTCTAAAGATGAGGGGCTTATTCTCACACCGCGTTTTTCACCCTCAAGGCAAGAAATTTTATATATGCGCCTTCACCCCCAAAGTGCACGGGTTTATTGGCTAGATTTAATTAGTGGTAAGCAATTTTCGTTAGGCGATTTTGAAGGCATGTATTACGCCCCGCGCTTTACCCCTAGTGGCAATGGCGTGCTTTATTCTTACGCGCAAGATGGCAATTCAGATGTTTGGTATATGGATTTACGCACCCGCGAGCGTCGTAGGCTAACGCGCCATAGCGCGATTGATACCTCACCCTCACCCTCACCCGATGGCAAATTTGTTGCCTTCACATCAGATAGGGGCGGCAGACCGCAAATTTATGTGATGCGTAATAATGGCGGTAATGTAAAACGTATCACTTATGGCAAGGGTTCTTTTAGCACGCCTGTTTGGTCGCCACGTGGTGATTATATCGCGTTCACCAGCCAAACGGGTGGTCAATTTGCAATTGGCGTGATTCGTCCTGATGGCAAAGATATGCGGATTTTATTTAAGGCGTTTCATGTTGAAGCCCCTACTTGGTCGCCCAATGGCAGGGTATTGATGTTTTTCAAACATGAAAAAAGTAAGAGAGATGGCACAGGTGGGCGTACGCGTATTTATTCGATTGATGTTACGGGTTATAATTTGCGTGAAGTGCCAACACCGACCGATGCTTCCGACCCAGCATGGTCGCCCCTTATTTTTTAAGATATTAGAATTCTAATATCATTTCATCTTTGATTTTAGCAATCGCATGGGCAGGGTTCAAGCCTTTCGGGCAGGCTTGCGTGCAATTCATAATCGTATGGCAACGATAAAGTTTAAACGGGTCATCTAATGCTTGAACGCGCTTTACCACAGCATCATCGCGGCTATCAATAATCCAACGATAGGCTTGCAACAACACAGCAGGTCCTAAATATTTATCACCATTCCACCAATAGCTAGGGCATGATGTAGAACAACAAAAACATAAGATACATTCATACAGCCCATCTAGTTTTTCCCTCTCTTCAGGGCTTTGAATGCGCTCGGCATCTTTGGGCATTGTTTGATTGGTTTGCAACCATGGCTCAATCGATTCTAATTGCTCATAGATTTTTTTAACATCAGGGACTAAATCTTTAATCACATCGCGATGTGGCAACGGATAAATTTTAATCACGCCTTTTAACTCATCAATATGGGTGGTGCAAGCAAGGCCGTTAGTGCCATTGATATTCATCGCGCACGACCCACAAACCCCCTCGCGACACGAACGGCGAAATGTGAGGCTTGGGTCAATCTCATTCTTAATTTTGATAATGGCATCTAGCACCATCGGGCCACAATCATTGAGGTCGATATAGAAACTATCGATGGTTGGGTTACCTTTTTTTTCTGGATTATAGCGGTAAATATCAACCTGTTGCAGATTTTGTTTATGCTCTCCCGTTTTTGCGGGCTTATCCCATTTTTTTCCTTTTTTAGGACGGGCTTCTCTGGGTAAAACTAATTGTGCCATGTTATCACCTATTCATTTTATTTTGCCAATTTAATGGCGATTGGTTTTTCAGTTACAAAAGAAAGTTCGCTAATTTTTTCAAGGGCGGCCGTTACCACCTGCGCGCGCGCATTATGGGTAATCATTTGTAGCGATACTGCATCTGGCTCGCGCCTTTGTGCGCTATTGCGCTGTATCAGCATATCAATAGAAATACCATATTCTTTCATCACCGCCATCATATCGCTTAACACACCCGCAATATCTTTAACGCGCACACGGATAAAATATTGCGCGCTATATTGCTGATAATCATAATAATGCGTGTCGCTAAGATATTTCACATCAGTGCCAAATAGCTGATTGCTATCATCAGGGTGTCTGGTGATGTGAATCAAATCTGACATCACCGCAACCGCAGTAGGCGATGCGCCTGCGCCGGGACCTGTTAGCATGGTATCGCCTGCATAGTGGCTATTAACGATAAGTCCGTTTAATTCATTATCGATATGGGCAAGCGGTGCGCTGATGGGCAATAAAACGGGGCTCACCGAAAGATAGATTTTTTCGTCAACCTTGATTGCTTCGGCAACTAATTTGATTCTATAGCCCTGACTTTGGGCAAATTCAATATCTTGATATTGGATATTTTCAATACCCTCCACCAAAATTTTGTCAAGATTTGGTTTAATCTGAAAAGCAATCGCTGCAATCAATGCTAATTTTTGAGCGGCATCCATTCCTGAAATATCAAGTGTGGGGTCGGCTTCGGCTAAACCTAATTTTTGGGCATCATCTAACGCATCAGTGAAGTTGATTTTATCATTCTGCATTTTGGTTAAAATATAGTTGCAAGTGCCGTTTAAGATACCTGAAAGGCTGTCGATTCTATCATAAATCAAATGGTTGGTAAGATTGGCAATGATGGGGATAACGCCGCCCACTGCCGCTTCCCAGCCAATCGCCGTTTTTTGTTGCTGTACAGCTTGGGCAATATCAAAACCTTTGCGGGCCAATAATGCTTTATTGGCGGTGATAACCGCTTTACCAGATGCAATCGCTTGCGTGATGGTTTGTTCGGCAACGCCATATTCGCCACCTATTAATTCGATTAAAATATCAATATCGGGGCTTTTTGCCATGACGATTGGGTCGTCAAACCATTGATAGGCAGAACAATCAGCATCACGTTTTTTATTTTTATTTTGGGCTGAAACTGCGACAATTTTTAACGGCAAAGACGGTTGTCCTTTTTCTTGCAGCATTTTTTGAGTTTGCTCAATCAAAGAAACCAAGCCACAGCCAACGGTACCTAAACCAGCAATGCCAATTTTTTTAATATCGTTCGCGTCAGCCATTAATAAACGCGCTTTTTCGGTGGGATAGATTGAATATCGTTACTCATCGGTTGGTCTTTCACGGGGCGATAGCTAATATCGGTCTCACCTTTTTCATCAATCGCGATGATGGTATGTTTCATCCAATTTTTATCGTCACGGTCGGCAAAATCTTCACGCGCATGGGCGCCACGAGATTCCTGACGATTGAGTGCGGCATCAACAGTTGCGGTGGCTTGAATCAGTAGATTTTCAAATTCCAACGTTTCAATCAAATCAGTATTCCAAATCATACCCTTATCGGAAACATTCACATTCTCAAATTTTTTCCATATTGCGTGAATCCGTTCTTTACCCGTTGTAAGGGCTTTTTCATCACGAAATACCGAAACATCCTCTTGCATGGCGCGTTGCATTTCAAGGCGTAAATCAGCGGTATGATACGTGCCATTATGATTTAACAGCTGATTGATTTTTTCTACCGATTCTTCGCCATCACTGGCTTTTAGACTTGGTATCTGCTTATTACCTTGACCAAGCGATTTGATGCAATGTTCGGCGGCGACTTTGCCAAATACCACCAAATCCAGCAATGAGTTTGACCCTAATCTATTCGCACCATGCACCGAAACACATGCCGCTTCACCCACTGCCATCAATCCTGATACAGTATCATCGCCCGACCTTAACACCTCGCCATGATAATTGGCAGGAATACCACCCATATTATAATGGCAGGTTGGCAAGACGGGAATCGGCTCTTTGGTAACATCAACCCCAGCAAAAATTTTTGCAGTATCGCTGATACCGGGCAAGCGTTGATGGACAATTTCGGGGTCTAAATGATTGATATGCAAATAAATATGGTCTTTATTTTTGCCAACACCGCGCCCTTCACGAATTTCAAGAGTCATGGCGCGACTCACCACATCGCGTGAGGCTAAATCTTTGGCTGAAGGCGCGTAACGTTCCATAAAACGCTCACCTTCTGAATTGGTAAGATAACCGCCTTCACCACGCACGCCTTCGGTGATAAGACAGCCTGCGCCATAAATACCAGTCGGGTGAAATTGCACAAATTCGGTATCTTGTAATGGCAAGCCTGCGCGCACCACCATACCGCCACCATCGCCTGTGCAACTATGGGCTGATGTGCAAGAAAAATAGATGCGTCCGTAACCGCCAGTGGCTAAAATCACAGTTTTGGCAGCGAATCTATGGAAGACGCCATCTTCCATACATTGTGCGACCACCCCGCAACATTCACCATCATTCATTAAAAGGTCTAGCGCAAAATATTCAACAAAAAACTCTACCTTATTTTTCAAACTTTGCTGATATAAGGTATGCAACATAGCATGACCCGTTCTATCGGCAGCGGCGCAAGTGCGTAATGCAGGTGCCCCTTCGCCAAATTCTGTCGTCATACCGCCAAAGGCGCGCTGATAAATTTTGCCATCTTTGGTGCGTGAAAAAGGCATACCATAATGCTCTAATTCTATCACGGCTTCGGGGGCATGGCGCACCATAAACTCAATCGCATCTTGGTCGCCTAGCCAGTCTGAACCTTTCACAGTATCATACATATGCCAACGCCAATCATCTTTGCCCATATTGCCTAATGATGCCGAAATACCGCCTTGCGCTGCCACTGTATGGCTACGGGTAGGAAATAATTTACTGATACAAGCGGTTTTCAAACCCGCTTCGGCAAGCCCTAAAGCAGCCCGCAAACCAGCACCGCCAGCACCGACCACCACCACATCATAAGAATGGTCTATAAAGTTTTCAGCCATCGTTATTATCCACCATACCCAACATATCCACCAATAAAAATGCCAATAATGGCACCAATCATCAAAAATTTACAACCTAATTTAACGCTATAAAGGGCAATCGGGAATAAGAGCCTATGATGAATATAATCTTCAATAATATTTTCTAACCCCAACCTTGCATGAGACATCATGAACACGATTGTTAAACTCAACACGATTTTATTGGTAGGGGTTTGCAACCATATCGTGAATTGTTCGTAATTTTTACCGCCAGCATCACCAAGCCCATACACATACAGCCATGGCACAAGAAAAAGCATAGCAACTGATGATACTTTTTGGAACGCCCAATCTTCATCAGCTTCAGGGTGCAATTTCAAGCCTTTTGATGCTTTTAGAAAGAATTTGCCAATTATAACGACAAAAGGAAATTTGTGAATCATTGTGTTACCATATCAAAATAGTCCGTTACCAACAATCAGCTTAAAAGAAGCAAGCCAAATCAGAGTGGCGATGGTAAAAGCCGCATAGCCAGAAAAACGCCCACCGCGCAAATTAATAAATCGCCCAACATCAAAAATTAAATGCCTTATGCCTAAAGAATAATGCATCAATAATGCCCAAGCAAAGATAAGTTTCGCAAGCTTAAAAATCAATGTTTGTCCAAAAGAATATATATTATTGAAAAGGGTTTCACCTAAAAAACCAAAAGCGATTAATTTAACACATAAAAAAGCCACACCAGCGGTGATAATAACGCCCGTTATGCGGTGCATAATAGAAAACAACATCGTCCATCGCCAACGATAAATCTGCAAATGCGGTGATAATGGTTTTTTTTGCTTCATAGGATGATATTTTCTCGGTTACAATATTATATAGCTATCATTCTAGTAAAGCATTGAGGTAATTGCAAGCATCAATCTCTGAAAATCACATAGCGGTAATTTAATGCTTCGGCAAGATGCAATTTGTTAATTTGCTCGGTTGCCGTCATATCGGCAAGGGTGCGCGCTACTTTTAACACGCGATGAAAGCCACGCGCCGATAGCCTTAATTTATTGGCAGCCTCAATCAAGAATTGCTGTTCAGCGGATTGTAAGGGCGCGATTTTTTCTAACAACTCCCCTTCGGCATGGGCGTTACATGCAAGTTTGCTATTTAATTGTTTGAATCTTTGTTGCTGTATGTCTCGGGTACGTAACACGCGTTTGGCAATATCAGCACTGGTTTCAGCTGGGGTGGGAAGGGTTAAATCAATCGCAGGGATTTCTGGCACGCTAATATGAATATCGATTCTATCAAAAATCGGGCCTGAAATTTTTGATTGATACTTAAAGCCGCATTCAGGTGCTTGCTTACATTCACGGCTTTCATCGCCTAAATAGCCACAACGGCACGGATTCATCGCCGCCAATAATTGAAAGCGCGATGGATAAGTAAGGTGCGCATTCACCCGTGCAATCATGGTCTCTCCCGTTTCAATCGGTTGCCGTAACGCTTCTAATGCTTGGCGCGGAAATTCGGGGAATTCATCCATAAATAACACGCCATGATGGGCAAGCGAAATCTCACCGGGCTTGGCACGGCTACCACCACCTGCCAATGCGGCAACTGATGCGGTATGATGAGGCGCACGAAACGGACGCGTTTTGCTGATATTGGCTTTACTGGTGAGTCCCGAAATAGAGTGAATCACCGCCACATCTAAAGCTTCTGAGCCACTTAATGGCGGTAAAATACTGGGCAATCTTTGCGCTAACATTGATTTGCCTGAGCCCGGTGGACCAATCATCAGCAGATGATGCCCGCCCGATGCCACTACTTCTAAAGCGCGTTTGGCTTGTTCTTGTCCTTTTACATCACGAAAATCAGCATGTTTGCCGGTATCATCAAAAGCTTCTGCTTGCGGACGTGGTAAGGTAATCTCACCTTTGAGGTGATTCATTAATTGTAATAAATTATTAGCGGCAATGATGGGGTGCTTATCGCCGAGCCATGCTGCCTCATGCCCCGATTCTGATGGGCAGATGATGGTTTTATTCTGGCTGATGGCATAGCGGGTGGCAGGCAAAACGCCATTGACGGGTAAAATACTGCCAGCCAATGTTAATTCGCCTAAACAGATATAATCTTGCATTTTATCGGCAGGTAAAAAATCCATTGCGGTCAATAAACCTAGCGCAATCGGAAGGTCAAAATGACTGCCCTCTTTCAGCAAATCAGCAGGCGATAGATTAACAGTGATGATTTTAGCAGGCAAAGTGAGACCCATCGCCAATAACGCGCCTTTTACCCGTTCGCGGCTTTCGCTGAGAGCCTTATCGGGCAAGCCAACAATGATAAATTTAGGCACGCCACTGCTTAACATCACCTGTAAATTAACGGGGCGAACATTTAAGCCTTCAAAGGCAACAGTAGAGATTGAAGCAACCATAATGATGGCATCATAAGCGAAAACAGATTTTCTGCAAAAGAATTTTTTATATTTATGATTCTTGCTTGCAAAAAAGGGATAAAATCATCATGCTAGCCTTATGGTTAAAGTAACAACATGGAACATCAATTCGGTGCGTTTGCGAATTGAGATGGTATTGGATTTTTTGAAAACAACAAATCCCGATATTTTATGCCTGCAAGAAATCAAAACGGTGAATGATACATTTCCGTTTCAGGCATTTGCTGATGCGGGCTATCCCCATATGGCAGTGCGTGGTATGAAATCTTATAATGGGGTGGCGATTATATCGCGCTTGCCATTTGCTGATGAGTTTGCGCTTGAATTTGTGGGCAAGAAAGATTGTCGGCATATTGCAGTGCGGCTTGATGATGCCGCCAATATTCATAAATGCGAAATTCATAATTTTTATGTGCCAGCGGGTGGCGATATTCCTGATATTAACGAAAATCCTAAATTTGCCCATAAGTTAGATTTTGTTGATGAAATGCGTGCATGGTTTATGAATAACCGCGATATTCAGCAAAAAATGATTCTGGTTGGTGATTTGAATATTGCGCCATTGCCAGAAGATGTTTGGTCGCATAAGCAATTATTGAAAGTGGTATCGCACACACCGATTGAGGTTGAAAAATTATCGGCAATGCGTGATGATTTTGGCTGGGTTGATGCAGCGCGTCATTTATATCCAGCACGCGATGCTGATGGTAACGAGGTGAAACTCTATAGCTGGTGGTCGTATCGGTCGCGTGATTGGCAGGCAAATAATCGGGGCAGAAGGCTTGACCATATTTGGATGACCCCGCCTCTATTGCCTGAATTGCAACATATTGATATTGCTACAATGTGGCGGAGCGCAGAAAAACCATCTGACCATGTGCCGCTAACAATCACATTAGATTCATAGATAGCGCGATTGATATGGGTGATGATAAAGAATCATTTCAAGATTTTGTAAGGGTGGATAAAATCAATCCTGATGCGCTCGTGCCAGAAATGACGCCAGATGTGGAATCATTTGATGACGTGCCAAAAAATCAAACTGCTATCGATTCGACACCTGTTATCTCTCATATTGTGCCACCGCAAGCAAAAAAAAAATCAGTCGCGCCGTTAAATAATAAGCAAAAACGCGCCATCGAATCGGGAAAACATAAAATTGAAGCGAGACTAGATTTGCATGGCGAGACCCGCAAAGATGCCCACAGCCAAGTGATAGCTTTTATCAATACCGCTAAAATCAATCAGCACCGCATGTTGTTGATTGTTACGGGCAAAGGCAAGGGGATTTTACGCGGTGATTTGCCACAATGGCTGCAACAATTCCGTGCTGATATTTTGCATCATTGTTTTGCCGCTTCCAAACATGGCGGTGATGGTGCGTATTATGTCTATCTACGTAGAAGTAAAACATGACAACATTACCTTATCCGCTTGAAATTAAAGAAGAAAATTCTGCCTATCATGTGTTAATGGCTGATAAAAAACCATTATTGACCCCAAAGCAAAATGCAGCGATATTGCCCTGTTTGCAAATGGCGCAACGCTTACAACAAGAAGCCAAACAATGGCACAACCATAAAAAGCCTGACTATCAATTATGGCCGCGCATCTGTTATGTGCTTGATTATCTTGAGGGTGATAGCGAATCCCAAAAAAACCTGAATGATAAAATTACCCATTACGCCAATCACGATTTACTTTGTTACCGCGTGCAACACCCGCCCGCACTTGTTGCGCGTGAGCAACAACAATGGCATTCATGGCTGGATTGGGCGCAAGAGAAGCATGATATTCATTTGCAAACCACCGATACTATCTTGCATATCACGCAAGACGATGCTTCGCTACAAAAAGTGAACGCGTTAGTAGATTGTAAAAATATCTATTGCCAAGCGGGGTTACTAGAATTAGTTGAAATTTTAGGTTCGGTGATTCTGGCACTTGCGGTCATTGATGGTTTAGAAAAATCAGACGATACTCATATCGATTCGATTTTTAACGCGTCATTATTGCATGAAAATTATCAGGCTGAAAAATGGGGAAAAACTGATGCCTATCAGGCGGATTATGATTCAAAATATCAAAACCTCACAGATGCGATGCAATTTTATCAATTAGGATTGTTGTAACTCATTCACCGCCCAATTTGCAGTTTCTGCTAACATCGAATCATCATCTGCTTGCCATTGTTGCAGTGATGAAAGATGGTTTTTATCACCACTATTGCCGATAGCGATTAAAACATTGCGAATGAAGCGGTGAAAGCCGAGTCGCTTAATCGGTGATTTGCTAAAATTCTTACGAAATTCTGTTTCATTCCATGTTAGAAAATGCGCTAGCGACCGATTTTGAAGGCTTTCACGCATTTCAAAAGCCTGATAATGGCTGGTTTGGGCGAATTTATTCCACGGGCAGATGGCAAGGCAATCATCACAGCCAAAAATCCGATTGCCGATGCTTTTACGAAATTCCACAGGAATCGCGCCATGATGCTCGATGGTAAGATAGGCGATACATTTGCGTGCATCTAAATGATAGGGGCTGGTGATGGCATTGGTGGGGCAGATATCGATACAGGCGGTGCAGTTACCGCAATGGTCTTGATGCGGCATTGCCTCGCTATTGTCATTATCATCGCTATCATCGTCATCATCGAATCGATGCGTGGTGATAATGCTTGCCAGCAACAGCCACGAACCATATTTTTTTGATACAATATTGCTATGCTTGCCCTGCCAGCCAAGCCCTGCCATTTGCGCCAATGGTTTTTCAGCCAATGGTGCGGTATCAACAAAAATACGAAAATCACCGCCATGCTGATGCTGTAATGCACGGGTTATCAGCCTTAATTTCTTCTTTAATTCATCATGGTAATCGCGCCCAAGCGCATAGCAAGCGATAGCACCATTATTTTTTTGCGCCACCCAATCAAGTGGCTGATGCTTTGGTGCGTAATTCACGCCTAGCATGATGAGGCTTTGCCTTTCACGCATCAATTTTTTAGGCGCGCAGCGAACATCAATATTTTCCGCTAACCAGCCCATCGTGCCATGTTCGTTATTGCCGATAAATTGCTTCAACCGCTTAATATTATGTTCTGGTAGCGTAGGATTGCTGATAATACCCATCACATCAAAATCATGTTGACGCGTTATGTTTTCAATATCAGCCTTTTTTAATTTAGCTTGTTTTAACCTAACTTGCTTCATAATCACTTAAAAAACTTCGGTGAAATTCAGCATAGCTATCCGATTCGATGGCAATTCGGGCTTTTTGCATCAGGGTTTGATAAAATTGAATATTATGCCAACTTAATAACATGCTCGCCAAAATTTCACCCGCTTTCACCAGATGATGCAAGTAAGCACGGCTGTAATTTTTACAAGCAGGGCAAGGGCAATCTTCCATCAATGGTTCGCTATCTGTTCTAAACCGTTGATTGCGTAAATTCACCGCACCTAAATCGGTAAAAGCCTGTCCGTTGCGCCCCGAACGGGTTGGCATCACGCAATCAAACATATCCACACCGCGTGCAATGCCAGCTAATAAATCGGTGGGTTTACCTACCCCCATCAAATAACGTGGTTGTGCCTCTGGCAATAAAGGGCAGGCAATCTCTAACATCGCCAGCATTTCTTCTTTTGGTTCGCCTACCGCTAACCCACCAATCGCATAGCCATCAAAGCCAATATCGCATAAGGCTTGCGCCGATATTTTGCGTAAATCAGCAAACATACCGCCTTGCATAATTCCGAAGATGCCGTAACCTTTACGCTTCACAAAAGCGTTTTTACTACGTTCTGCCCAGCGCATGGAAAGTTGCATCGATTGTTCTGCCTGTTGGTGCGTGGCAGGGTAGGGGGTGCATTCATCAAATGCCATCGTGATGGTGGCGTTTAAATCATTCTGAATCGCAATCGATGTTTCGGGGCTTAATAAATGTTTTGACCCATCAATATGCGAATTAAATGTAACGCCTTGTTCGGTGATTTTGCGTAATTTTGAGAGCGACATTACCTGATACCCACCCGAATCGGTGAGGATAGGGCCGTGCCAATTCATCATTTTTTGCAAACCGCCTAACGCTTTCACTTGGCTGGCAGTAGGGCGTAGCATCAGATGATAGGTATTGCCCAATATGATTTGCGCGCCCGTTGCTTTTACCGATTCTGGGAACATGGCTTTCACAGTGCCAGCCGTGCCAACGGGCATAAAAGTAGGGGTATCAATCATGCCATGTTTGGTGTGTAATCTGCCCCTTCTTGCTTGCTGATTCGATGTTTTCAGCAATTCAAAATTAAATTCAGTCATATTCTCTTTCCAATAAACAAGCATCGCCATAAGATAAAAAGCGATAGTCAGATTGTAGCGCATGTTGATAGGCGGTGAAAATATTCTCATGCCCAATAAAAGCACTCACCAATGCCAATAAGGTTGAGCGCGGTTGATGAAAATTGGTAAGCAATTTATCGCATAATCTAAAATCAAAAGGCGGGGTGATAAAAATATCCACCATACCGCTTTGCGCCACTAAGCCTTTATTTCGCATTGCCCATTCTAATAAACGTAATGATGTTGTGCCGACAGCAATGACTTTGCCACCATTGGCGTGGCATTTCTGTATCGAATCGATGGTTGCTTGTGGTATTTCGCCCCATTCCTGATGAATGATATGGTCATCCATATTATCGACCTTCACAGGTAGAAACGTGCCTGCACTCACATGTAAAGTAATGGTGGCAATGTTGATATTTTTTGCGCGTAAGTTTTGAAGCAACGCATCGGTGAAATGTAAGCCCGCAGTGGGGGTGGCAACCGCGCCCTGATATGTCGCAAAATGTGTTTGATAATCAGTTCTATCTTGCTCGGTGCTATCGCGCTTTAGATAGGGCGGAATCGGCATTTTGCCATATTTTTGCAAATTTTCCTGTAATTGCTGATTCGCGCAATTAAAGCGCAATAAGATTCTGCCATCGTCATATTTTTCTTGTAGCTCCCAATAGAAATCATCGGGAAAATCATCGCTAATCATCACCCTATCACCAATTTTAAGTTTTTTGGTGGGGTAGGCAAGCGCAATCCAAAGCGGACTGCCCCATAAATTTTGATAATTTTGCGGTTCTAGTAAATTGCATTTAATGTTGGCAGATTGCGACGCATCACGGGCATCATCACGGGCGGGGCGCACACCATGAAGCAAAGCGGGCAGGGTTTTACTATCATTCACAATCAGCAAATCATGCGGATTCAGCAGATTCGGCAAATCATGGATATGCTTATCCACTATCTGGCATGATTGCTTTTCCGCCTTCACGCAGAGTAATTTTGCATCATCGCGTGGCACTATAGGGGTTTTAGCGATTGCCTCATCGGGCAAATCATAGTCAAAATCAGCTGTTTTTAAGCACATATTGCTTGCCTGCTAATAATTTGAATAGCGGTAACAGGCACAGACCCATTGCAATTTTAACGGCAAAATCGCCCAATGCCCAACTCACCCATGGCAAACCAGTGAATGCAAAGGCGAGCGAGAAAAATAACAAACTATCTAATAATGAAGCGATAAGCGTAGAAAATAACGGTGCTTGCCACCATATTTTGTTGCGTAATCGGTTGAAAATGGCAATATCTAATAATTGCGCCGCTAAAAACGCAGTGGCTGAAGCGATGGCAATACGGGCATCACCTGCCAAAAATGATAAAAATATGCCCACCATAAAGCCTGAATACACCACCAAACGCGCTTGCTTTGCGCCATAATAGCGATTGGTGAGGTCGTTGACCAAAAAGCAAAATGGATAGCTAAACGCGCCCCATGTTAGCCAATCATTAATCGGTAATGTTACCAATAGGTTGGAAACCATTACCACCAAGCCCATCACCATCACGGGGATACCAATATAGGGAGAAAATTTTTGCATCATAAAACCTTGCATTTGTTATAATATACTGCACAATACTGCACAATATTGCACAATAATCTTTTCGCTAAAATGATGCAACATTATGATGTATAATGCACTATAATGGCGACGTTACTATAAGGAGATTGCCAGATGAATTCTCTACCAATGAATCGCTTACCGATGATTGACCAAATACGTGGTTTCGGCTTTGTGTTGATGCTGATATTCCATTTTTGTTTTGATTTGGTGTTTCTGTTACGGATACCGATTCCCATGTTTAGCCATCCCTTATGGATTTTATTCCGCATGGTGATTGTGGGGTGTTTTTTAAGCATGGTTGGGATGTGTTTACTGCTGAATTGGCAAAAGGGCTTTGATGTGAAACGCTATCTGAAACGGATGCTAAAATTATTTCTGGCTGCATCATTGACGACGCTTGTTACTTTCATTCTCATGCCCGATTTGGTAATTTTCTTCGGCATCATTCATCTTATTTTTACATCATCATTGTTGGCGATACCGTTTGTGATGCTGGATAGGAAATATCGCTATTCTCTGATAGTGGGGGGCTTTGCTTTATTATTGGTAGGGCATTATTTTACAATTTTTGAATCAACCAGTTTACGGTCGTTTTTGTGGCTGACCAACCCTATTCCGTATACCGCAGATTACGCACCGATTGTGCCATGGTTTGGCTTTGTGCTGATAGGGATAGGTTTTGGGCATGATGCAAGAAAATGGGCAAAACATCAATATTTACCGCGACCGATTGATGAGGGGTTACGTTGGTGCGGACGCCATGCGTTAGTTCTTTATCTTACCCATCAGCCAATTTTATGGGCAGGGTTTTTTGCCTATATCTACCTATTCTTAAAGTGAGTTACCAACTGCCTTGATTCGGCATTGATGCCCATGGCTCAGCTTTGGGTAAATTATCGCCTTTTTGCAATAATTCAATCGATATACCATCTGGAGAGCAAACAAAAGCCATATGCCCATCACGGGGCGGACGGTTGATAATCACCCCCTCATTCATTAATTTTTGGCATAAAGCATAAATATCATCAGTTAAAAAAGCCAGATGCCCAAAATTACGCCCAGCTTGATACGATTCTGGCTCCCAATTATAGGTAAGCTCAATCATCGGGGCTTTATTGGCTTTGGCAGAGGCAATATCGTCGCTTGCGGCAAGGAAAATTAAGGTGAAGCGCCCTTGTTCATTATCAACACGGCGGATTTCACTCATGCCTAATTTGTTACAGAAAAAATCCAGTGATTCGTCAATATTGCTGATTCGAATCATAGTATGTAGGTAGCGCATTTTTTTTTCTCCTTGTCTGTTAATTCACCATCAAACTAGCATATTTTCAGCAATATTTCAGTAGCATAAACAAAAATTTAAGCCAAGAAATATAATATTATCTTGAAATGATGGCAATGAATCACTATATTATGGGTGAGTATTCATGAAAAACAATTATTTTAAGGAGTAATATCATGGCAACACGGCACTCACCAATCGCACAAACGGGCGTAAAAATTGATGAAGGATTACGGCAATATATGTTGCGCGTTTATAATTTGATGGCGATGGCAATCGGCGTTACGGGCTTGGTGGCCTATTTTGTGGCGGCAAATCCTGCTTTAATGCAAACCATCGCGCTTGGCCCAATGAAATGGGTGTTATTCTTGGCGGTTTTAGGGCTAGGCTTTATGGCACCACGTCTCATATTGGGCGGCTCGCCCGCAACAGCGCAAATGGCATTTTGGACTTATGCGATTTGCTGGGGCGCGTTAATTGCACCCATGCTTTACATCTATACAGGTGCTAGCGTTGCGCGTGCATTTTTCATCACATCAGCTACGTTTGCAGGAATGAGCTTTTATGGCTATACCACAAAACGCGATTTAGCCCCGATGGGTCGGTTTTTAGCGATGGCAGTGATTGGTATTTTTGTGGCAATGATTGCTAATTTCTTTTTCAAATCAAGCGGCTTTGATTTTATCTTATCATTATTTGTGGTGTTGGTGTTTTCGGCGATGACGGCTTACGAAACCCAACAAATTAAAGAAAGTTATTATGCAGGTGATTCGGCAGGCACTCAAAATTCCAAAGCGATATTTGGTGCATTTTTGCTCTATGGCAGTTTTGTCACATTATTCATTTGGATATTACATCTTGTTGGTGTAACACGCGGTGAATAGTAACGCTTAATTGCATAACAATATTGCGAACGCCTATCTTGCACATCAAGGTAGGCGTTTTGCTTTAATGGTGATTTTGGTAAGGACAGATAATGCAACAATATGATTTAATCATTAAAAATGGAATTTGCTTAACCCCGATGGGGCGGATAGAAACTGATATTGCGGTGGATAATGGTAAGATTGTTGGGTTTGGCGATATGGCTTCAATACAGGCTTCGGCAAAACAGATTTTTGATGCCAAGCATTTTCATATTTTACCGGGCGTGATTGATACCCAAGTTCATTTTAGAGAACCGGGCTTAACGCATAAGGAAGATATTCATTCAGGCGCGAAAGCCGCGGCGATGGGCGGCGTAACAGGTTTTTTTGAAATGCCCAATACCAACCCTGCCACATTAGATGAGGCAAGCTTTCAGCATAAAATCAGCTGTGCAATATCAGGGTCAGCAGTGGATTTTGCATTTTTTATTGGCGGTGCGGCTGAAAATATCGGGCAGTTAAAAAACTTAGAAAAATTATCGGGGGCTGCGGGCATTAAAATTTTCATGGGGTCGTCAACAGGGTCATTATTGGTGGAAGAAGAAGAAATTTTACGAAAAATTCTACTCAATAGCACCGCGCCTGTGTCGATTCATGCTGAAGATGAGGCACGGTTAAAACAGCGTTTTCATATCGCTGAAACAACCGCGCACCCCAGAGCGCACCCAATTTGGCGCGATGCAGAATGTGCGTTGCTAGCAACCACAAGAATCATCAGGCTTGCCAACGAAACCAAACGGCAGGTGCATGTGTTGCATATTAGCAGTGCTGATGAATTGCCTTTATTGCAAGCCAATAAAGCTTATGTTTCAGCGGAAGTAACACCGCAACATCTCACCCTAAGCGCGCCCGAATGCTATGATGATTTAGGCACATTGGCGCAGATGAATCCACCGATTCGCGATAAAAGCCATCAAGAAAAATTATGGCAGGCGGTAAATGATGGCGTGTTTGATATTTTGGGGTCTGACCATGCCCCGCATTTGCGAAGCGAAAAGGAAAAACCCTATCCGCAAAGTCCTTCTGGCATGGCAGGGGTGCAAACCCTTGTGCCAGTGATGCTGACCCATGTGAATCAGGGTAAATTAAGTTTGGAAAGATTCGTTGATTTAACCGCATCAGGGCCGCAACGAATTTTTAGGATTCAGAATAAAGGGCGAATCGCTTTGGGCTATGATGCTGATTTCACGATTATTGACTTACAAAAGAAACATCAAATCAAGCATGAGCAGATGGTATCAAAAACTGGCTGGACGCCTTTTGATGGTTTTCAGGCGCAAGGCAAACCTGTTGCGACAATCGTGCGTGGTAATATTGTGATGCGTGATGATACATTATTGCAAAATAATGCCAATGGTGGCGGTGGGCAACCGATAGGGTTTATCAGATGAATAAGGCGCAACATCTCACCCCGCAACAAATCGATGAATTACTAGCGCAACATCCATCATGGCGCTATGATGAGGCACGTAAATCTTTTTGCTGTTCGCATAAATTCAAAAGTTTTTCGGCTGCTTTTGCAATGATGACGCGGATTGCGATGTTGGCAGAAAAATATCAGCATCATCCCGATTGGTTTAACAGCTATCAAAAATTAGATATTGCCCTTACCAGCCATGATGCAGGCGGTGTTACCGCGCGTGATGCCCTGATGATAAAAAAAATTGATGCTTCATTTGCTGATTTTGTCTAAAAACTTACGGTTATTATCCGGCGAAAAACCATCGCCCTCTAGCAACAAATCAATATTATCGCTGATATTGGTAATCAAAGGGATAATAATATCAGTCATTTCTGTTTTGCCAAAATTGCTTAACACATAATCACTCACTCGCGCAGGATTGCCCGGATGGTCGATGCCAATTCGCAACCGCCAATAATCTTTGCCAATATGCTGACAAATATCTTTCAGCCCATTATGCCCTGCCGTGCCACCTGAAAATTTTATTTTTACCGCACCCGCTGGTAAATCAAGCTCATCATGGATTACCAATAGGTTTTCGGAAGGGATTTGATAAAAATTCAGTAATTTACCGATGGGCGCGCCCGAACGATTCATATAATTTTGCGGCATGATAAAAGTTACTTTATGATTGTTGATTGAAGCATCAGCAATCAAAGCATTATATTTGCTTTTGGCATTAATATCATATTTGGCAAGCAGGGCTTGTATCACTAAAAAGCCAATATTATGGCGATGAAACTGATATTGTGCGCCCGGATTACCTAAGCCAGCAATCACAAAATGTGTAATTAGCTTGCGCTTTCTTCGGTTTCTGCGTCGCCATCACTCTCATCATCATCGCCGACACTCATACCACGTGGTGTGGCGATAGTGGCGATAGTAAAATCGCGCTCAATCGGAATGGTGATATTTTCAGGCAAAGTTACATGGCTGATGTGAATCGATTGCCCAAGCTTATATTCAGCTAAATCAAGCTCTAACAAATCGGGGATATGCTGCGGTTTGCATTTCACTGGAATTTTATAGCGAATCACATTCAATACCCCACCACGTTTGATGCCCGGACATTTATCTTGATTTAGCAACTGAATCGGCACTTCCACAATCACATCTTTTTTATCGCTAATTCGGTAAAAATCAGCATGTAAAATGGCATCGCTCACGGGGTGAAACTGCACATCACGCACAATAATATTTTCTGATTTCCCGCCCTTAATATCAATTTTATAGACTTTAGAAAAGAATTTACCCGTTTGTAATTGCTTGGTGATTTGCAACGGGTCAAGCGCGATTTTGATAGGTTGGGCATCGTCGCCATAAATAATAACAGGCACAAGACCTTGATGACGCAATGTTCTCGCCATTTTTTTACCTGATTTTTCACGCATTATTGCGGTTAAGCTGTTTGACACGGTAAGACTCCGATTAAATGAAATGATAATGGGCGTAACTATATTCTAAATCACCCCGATACGTCAATAAAATCTTATTGATTTTGATATGATTTACTCAAAAAGTGAAGATACGGATTGATTGGAATGAATATTATTGATGGCTTTGGCAAGTAAGGGCGCGATTGATAATTGCCGAATTTTTTTATTACTCTGCATATCACCACTTAATGTCAGGGAATTTGTTACCACCAATTCATTAAGCGCAGAATCTTGTATCCGCTGATTCGCTGGTCCTGAAAAAATACCATGTGCAATATAGGCAGAAACGCTTTTTGCGCCATGCGCTTTTAAGATATTGGCGGCATTGCATAATGTGCCTGCCGAATCGCAAATATCATCAATCAAAATGCAATCCTTATCTTTTGGGTCGCCAATCACATTCATCACTTCCGAATGCCCTGCTTGCTCGCGCCTTTTATCAACAATCACAATCTCGCTATTCAGCCTTTGTGCGATATTGCGGGTGCGTAAAATACCGCCCACATCAGGGGAGACAAAAAGAAGATTATCGCTGTTATAATTTTTTTGAATGTCGCTCACAAAAACGGGTGATGAGTAAAGATTATCGGCAGGCACATTGAAAAACCCCTGAATTTGCCCTGAATGTAATTCCAATGTTAAGATTCGGTGCGCGCCTGCGGTAACGATTAAATCTGCCACCAATTTTGAGGTAATCGGCGTGCGCGGCCCTGTTTTTCTATCTTGTCTGGCATAGCCAAAATACGGAATCACCGCCGTGATACGCCGTGCCGACCCACGTTTGAGGGCATCTTCAATAATCAATAATTCCATCAGGCGTTCATTAGAAGGATTGCCCGTTGATTGAATCACAAACACATCTTCACCGCGCACATTTTCTAAAATTTCAACAAAACTTTCACCATCGCCAAAACGGCGGATATTGCATTTTGTTAAGGGAATTTTCAAAATATCAGATATTTCCTGCGCCAATGCAGAATTAGAAGTGCCATCAATCAATTTCATGACATATCCCTGCCCATTTGTGCCGAACGGTTTTTAGCGGCTGTTAAGGCTTTTTGCATCAAATCACCTAAATTATTATTGCCATCATCAGTATTTAATTGTGCCAATGCCGCTTCGGTTGTGCCGTTTGGTAGTGCGATTTTTGCAATTAGCTGTTCCGCAGAAAGCCCACAATCATTCATATATTCTGATGCACCTAATACAGTTTGCAATGCCAGTCTTTGCGCGCGGCTTTGCTCAAACCCTAGCGTAACTGCGGCATCTTTCATGGCTTTGACCAGTGCAAATAAATAGGCAGGACCACTGCCTGCAAGCGCAGTAAAAGCATCCATCTCGCTTTCGGAATTTAAAATATCAATCTCACCTAATGGGCTCATTAATTTTTCAGTTGTTGCTTTCATATCGTCGGAACAATGTTGATTATAGCAAATGGCATTCATACCGCGCCCGATACTGGTTGGCATATTCGGCATCACGCGGATAATCGGGGTTTTCTCACCCAATATCTTGCGATAAAATTCTTCGGGCAGACCTGCGGCAACGGTGATAAACGGGATATTTTTAGCGGCAAAAGCTTGATAATCTGGCAACACTGTTTTCATAATTTGTGGGCGCACTGCCATCACAATCATGGTGTTATCAGCATTGAATCTATCATCTTGTGCCAATGATGCAATTTCGGTTGTATGGTGCTGAGAAAAATTGACTGTTTTAGAATAATCGCCTAGATTTTTAAGAGGTAAATTTGGCGCAATCACATGGGTGTCATCACCAGTGATAAGATGAGACGCAAGCCAGCCTTCTAGCATGGCGCCGCCCATATGGCCACAGCCGACAATAATAATTTGCATTTTCTTCTCCATCAAAAAGTCAGGCAACGCCTGCGGTTTCCATCAGAGTCATTTGCAAGGCTTCTTTTGGTCTTAAATTGCCCCAAATCACATATTGAAATGCGGGATAATAGCGGTTGCATTCGGCAAGCATAATATCCAAAGTTTCTTTTAATTGCGCCTGACACGATGGGCTACCATCATAAAGTGGCAGGCTGGCACGGAATAATAAAGAAAGTGAGTGATGTTCAATTTCAAAATGCCCCACCCATAAACGTTCATTCACCCTTGATAGCATTTCGTAAAGCACATTATTACGGCTTTCAACATATTTTGCATCTAAACGGCAAGAAATATTAAGCAGCTGAATGGTGGATTGCCACTGAAAAAGTATCTGGTAATGGCTGATATCGCCTTCAATAGAGGTGAAAATCTCATTCTCACCATTGCGTTCAAAAAACCACTGATTTTCAGTAAACATAATTTCCAGCCAATCAAGCGGATGGGCATCAGGCTCAGTAAGGATTTGCATATCAAGATTCATCTGTTATTCCCTAACATTAAAACGACTATAGCGAATCATCTCGCTACTCCGCCCCGATGGATTTCACTTATTGTTTCCTATCCCAGACGTTACTAAAAATATATTATTATGATGAATGTAATGTTGCCATGTTTGATGACGCATGACAAGATAGCAGATAATCTATCCACTAATTATTATTCGATGGCTTGATGATAGTGCATTACATAATTTAAAGATGAAATATTTGGTAAAATTGGTTAGAATGGCGTTTTATTTTTGATGAATAGTTTAAGGGATAATCTTAATGGATAAAAAATTATTGGCGATGTTGCTTTGCCCAACCAGTCAAACCGCATTACGTTATGATGCTGATAATCAACGCCTTATCAGCGATGAAGCAGGCTTATCTTATCCTATCAAAAACAATATCCCGATATTGTTAAAAGAAGCGGCAGAGAAATATCATGAATCACCATGATAGGCGCAAAATGCCCGAAAATAGCCATTGCCATCACAAGGGCTGTATGGAAGATGGGCTACATCGTGCGCCCCGTTCGCCGAATCAATTAGATGATTATTACTGGTTTTGTCTGGCACATGTGCGCGCCTATAATAAGGCGTGGAATTACTATCAAAATATGGATGCAGGCATGATAGAACGCGATCAATATAATGATTTGCTTGGCAATCGCCCCAGCTGGCCATTTGGTGGCGCGGATGCCGAACAGCAATTTCAGCAATCATTTGATAAGGCATTTGATAGAGAATCATTTACCGAAAAAGCGCATTTTGATTGGCATTTTGATGATGAAAATGATGATGATTTTGACCATTCGCCTCAAAAAATACCAGCATCGATTACTCATGCCTTAAAAAAAATGCAATTATCATTGCCGATTGATTTAAAAACGCTTAAAAAAAGGTATAAAATTCTTGTTAAGCAACTCCACCCCGATATTAATGGTATCAGTGAAGATAATGAGAGAAAATTGCAAGATGTGAATCTTGCCTATCATGAATTGAAACAATGGTTGCGGCCATCATCATTGCAAGAAAAGTGAGAATATTATGAATCAATCATCGCAACAATCCGATATAACACGCCCCGATACCACCAAAAATGCGCGTGATGTATTCGGCATTAATTTTGACCTTGATGTGCCAGCCTTCAGTCAAAAAAGCGACTATGTGCCAGAAATTGATAAGAATTATTTTTTTGATGAAAAAGTAACCAAAGCGATTTTGGCAGGTTTCGCCTTTAACCGCCGTGTGTTATTGCAAGGTTTGCATGGCACGGGCAAATCCACCCATATCGAACAGGTGGCGGCGCGCCTTAATTGGCCTTGTATCCGCATTAATTTGGATAGCCATATTAGCCGTATCGATTTGATTGGCAAAGATGCGATTATTTTGCAAGAAGGCAAGCAGGTAACAAAATTTCAAGAAGGTATGTTGCCATTCGCTTTGCAAAATCCGATTGCTTTATGCTTTGATGAATATGATGCAGGGCGCCCCGATGTGATGTTTGTGATTCAGCGGATATTGGAACAAGAGGGTAAATTAACCCTGCTAGACCAAGGGCGCGTGCTAACACCGCACCCGTTTTTTAGGCTGTTCGGCACGGCAAATACGGTCGGGCTTGGCGATACCACAGGGCTTTATCATGGCACGCAACAGATTAATCAAGGGCAGATGGATAGATGGAATATTGTTAGCCGTTTGGATTATATGTCGCCTGAACGCGAGGCTAAGATTATCAATGCCAAAGTTGCAGGGCTTGACAAGGATTTGGTAAATCAGATGGTGGCGATGGCGGGCTTAACGCGGCAGGCATTTGCCAATGGCGATGTGTCGATTCTGATGAGCCCGCGCACCGTGCTTTCATGGGCTGATAATATCAAGATTTTCGGTGATGTGGAAGAAAGTTTCATGATGAGCTTCCTCAATAAAGCCGATGAATCCGAATATGAAATTTTGGGTGAATTTTATCAACGTTGCTTCGCCAAAGACCTCAATGCCAAAGACCTCAATGCCAAAGCGTAATGGAAGAACAGACTAAATCAGCCTTTGCCACCGTTATCAGAGCGCTTGCCCGTGATGATTCGCTAGATGTTGCCTATGGGCATCAGCAATCGGAATTGGTGGGCAATCAGGCAAAATTACCGCCCGTTGAGACGATTGACCGCTATCAGTTACGTGGTGTCAGCGACCGTTTGGGGATTGAGCGCAAATTGCATGACCCGATTTTATTCCTGCAACAATGCCCCCAAGAGCATCAACATGCGACCATGTTTCATCATTTGGAACAAGCGCGTCAGCATATTTTAGCCCATCGGCAATTTAAGGGAGTCGGCAAGAATATCACCGATTATTACGCGCAAGAATTTGCGATAAGCCCATCGGCAACCGCACCGCAAACGCTTGATAAACCCTCGCCCGAATTTTTGCGCGCGCTATTTTATCAACTTTATACAGGCGCAGATTTGCCTGATATTTATCAACCGCATTTACAGAAATGGCAAAAGCAACTTGCGCCTTTGTTGGAATCGCATTTTACCGATAAGGATTTATATGACCAGCAGGAATTTGGACAAGATATTAACCGATTCTTGGATTTATTAGATAAAATCAGCGGGCAGAATGACGCCAGTAATAATGAAACGCCTGATGAATCATCAGCGCCATCAGATGGCGATGATAGCGAGAGCGAGAATGAGGGTGGCGAGCAGGAAGCAGGCGATAATGACGAGATAAATGCCGATGATAGCAGTGATGAATTGCGCCATACCGATAGTTCAAGCGGTGATATGGATAAGTTGCAAACCTTTAATCCGTTTGATTTGCTAGACCAAGAAATTGATGATGAATTGCTAGATGCAGGCGGCAGTGGTTATCGCGTTTTTACCCGTGAATTTGATAAAATTCTGCCCGCAAGCGCGATTACCGAATCGACCGAAGAGATGCGTGATTTACGGATTCATTTGGATAAATCAATGAAATTGCTAAAAGGCTTAACCGCCAAATTAGCGAATCGATTGGCGCGCAAATTACAGGCACAGCAGAATCGGCATTGGCAGTTTGATTTAGATGAGGGCATTTTGGATACCGCACGGCTAACAAGGGTGATTACGCATCCGGGCGCGGCACTCAGCTATAAACAGGAATCCGATATTAATTTTAGGGATACAGTGGTGAGTCTGCTGATTGATAATTCGGGTTCGATGCGCGGCCGTCCGATTAATATCGCTGCCATGAGTGCCGATATTTTGGCAGGCGTGATGGAACGTTGCGGGGTGAAAGTTGAAATTTGCGGTTTTACCACCAGTGAATGGAAAGGCGGGAAATCACGGCAAAAATGGATTGAAGCGGGCAGACCAAAACATCCGGGACGGCTGAATGATTTGCTGTATGTGATTTATAAATATGCCGACCAGCCCTATCGCCATGCCAAAGAGGGCTTGGGTGCGATGCTGAAAGAAGGGTTATTGAAAGAAAATATTGATGGCGAGGCTCTGCAATGGGCGGCGGAACGTTTGCTGAAACGCCCCGAACAGCGGAAAATCTTGATGGTTATCTCCGATGGTGCGCCCGTTGATGATGCCACGCTTTCTGCCAATAAGGGCTATTATTTGGAACAGCATTTGCGCGATGTGATTGATTGGGCGGAACGCAAAACCGCGATTGAATTGCTGGCGATTGGTATCGGGCATGATGTAACGCGCTATTATAAACGCGCGGTTACCATATCGGATGCCGAAATGCTGGCACAAACCATGCTGAATGAATTAGAAGCCCTGTTTGATGAGAAGCAAGGGTAAGGTTTGCACACTCGACCCTTTCGTCGTTCCGTGCCACTGTGCCGTAAGGCACAGTGTAAGAGACACGGAATCCATATGGCAAACGAAGTTTGCATTCAAATTACCGCACTTTATATTGGCTATCTAGCGACACGCACCATCATAGTATTAAACACAGCGGGGGGTATGGGGGGTCATTTTTGGCGATGGGCTTCTGCCTCATCGCCTATAAAATGTCGCACCCCCCATATAATAATGTATCGCAAAACGCACCTCCGCTAGTATTGAGAAATCTAGCAACGCACTACGCCTTTGTGCTACACACCGCCGTCATTCCGACGAAAGTCGGAATCCAGTGTCGTTACGCTCGGATAAAGTAACGAATGCGATAGCAGTGTTTATCGATATGCTTGACCAGATTTTAGAAAAACAGTGATGAAATTGTTTTAATTATTTGATATTAAATAAAAATAGCTTTGGATAAATATATATGTTATCTTGTAAAATATATAAGAATATCTAATAATTAAGATTCTTTTTAGGTTTTGGGATTTGTTAATGATAGCTGATAAAGTTGAAAATAGTTTACCATATAGTGCTGGTGCGGTTGCGAATATGATTTTAAGAAAAGCAAAAAATAATAATCGCTCACTGACACATATGGAATTACAAAAAAGATTATATCTTGTTTATGGTTTATATTTGGCTGATGAAAATATTGGTGAAGAATTATTTGCAGAACCGATAGTCGCATGGAAATATGGACCAATTGTTGCGGATGTTTATCATCAGTTTAAGGATTGTAATAAATTTCCAATTGACCATGAATATGAATATGATGGTGTTCCTATCATTGAGGCGGATGAAAAATTATTTCATGTTATTGATGTTGTTGCACAAGTTTATAACGACAATGATGGTAAAGATTTAAGCACTGCAACACATTTTCTTGGCAGTCCGTGGCGCGAAGTTTGGGATGAAAATCAATCTGGAGCAGCCATTGAGCCTGAATTAATCAAACAATATTTTATGTCAAATATTATTCCACATATTAATCGGGCGCGTGAAGCTGATGAAAAAGCGCAAGAAGTTTTTGATAAATATGGTGATGATTTATTTAAAAATTCAACATTGATTACATCGTAAATTACCTCCTCGTTAAATAAAATCATGTCAAAACATTTTGCAACACTTGATTATAAAAAAGAATTTTCAGAATTAAAAAAAGAACTTTCAGACAAAGAAATCGATATTATTGATTTAATTATAGAAATTATTTGCGAATTTAAGAGTGAGGCGAGTTGGTTTAAAACTAATAAACAACATTCTCGATATGTGCTTTATAGTTTTATGTTCCCATTTACAATAAATGATGCGATGGCATGGGCGGCAAATGGACAGAATTTTGTTAAAGATTTCACAGCGTTAGCTAGTCCTGAAGAATGGAAAAATCAAATAAGAAGAGAATTATGGTATCGTTGTTGCGAAAAGGGTTTAGATAAAAATATTCCAAACAGGCAAGGAATAATTGTGATGTATGTATTAGATGAGAATGATTTGCCACACTTATTGAGCATCTATCAATCAAAAATGGATGAAAAATCAACAATATTTTGACTTTTTAATGTATTTTATCAATCATCGTCAGTGTTTGGAGGTGGATAAAATTTTGACAAGCGCGCATCGAGAAGCCACATCGCGCCCCCCTTGATACTTTAAACGCTGTTGAGAAAACGCACAGGTTTTTGTGTTAAGTATCTAGCGACACGCACCGCCCTCGTATTGAAATACAGCGGTGGGGGGTATGGGGGGCGTCATCGCTAATATTGAGTAACAGCGGTGGGCGAGGCAAGCAACATCGCCAGTATTACAAACGGGCGGGGGGATTATTAAGGGGGCAATCGAGCGAGACTTGGTTTGAAAATATATTTTCAAACCTTTAGTCGATGCGGATTGCCTATACGATATAAGTATTTAACACAGCGGTGGGGGGTATGGGGGGCGTCATCGCGAGCTGATTGGCGCACCGCCAGAATCAGCAAAGCGTATGTCGCAAAGCCCCCCATATAATAATGTGATGAGGCTGGCGCGGTTTTTGTGTTGAGTAATCTAGCGACACGCTAGATGCTTTCATAAAAACGTTTGATTCTTTTTCCTATTAGCTCACGTCTTTTTTGCAAAAAAGTGTCATAGTCATTTACTTCCATATTGATAATTTCTTCAGGAATATCATTTTGTTTTAAGTTTTCTAGAATTTTTTCCCAATTTTGCAACTCACTATATTTTGCAATATTGTTTTTGATTTCAGAAAAATATTCTTTTGGTGATTTTTTACCACCAATTTTTATATTAGCGTTAGTTTGCAAAAATACCATATTTGCAATTTGATTATATTGCTTTCTATCATCTATATCATTATTTTTTAAGTATTGTTTAGGAAACAGATGATGCACATCTGCGTTACTATTTTCTCTTAAAACATTATCGATTGTCATGGAGTGTGATAAAAGAATGGGGGTATTTTCGGAACATTGGATAATGCGATAAATAATTAAAAAGGGCGATGAAGCTACTGAAGTGTTAAGGTCTTGCTGTATTAAAGTTGTATTCCAATATATATCAGAAAGAACATTAGTTTCTTGTTCTTTTAAAAACATATCTATCCCTTTATTATGAATCTCTTTAATATCAAAATCCATGTTACTTTCAGGTGAACCTGTGTAACGTCCTGTAAGGGCAGAAAGCAAATACCACTTTTTAACATATTTTGTAATTTCTGGAATAGAACATTTTTGTTGTCGTAAAGTTAAATATAAAATATAAGTAAAGTTAGCAGTCATTTGCGAACGAATCAGTTTTTCAGTAACAATACCTAATGATTTCAAAATATCAATGTATCCAATAAATTCATATTCTTTTATTACAATTTGCAATGCGTTTTTAAATCTATCGTAAGTATCTTTTACGGTTATTTTTTCATTGTTATTATCTTTTAATGTCTTGCCTGATAAAAGACTAACAAAGTCTGACATTTTTCCACGTTGGAACTCATATGTAAAAGCAATGCGCGCAATATCTGAATATTTTGGTTGAAAGACGCTATTATCATTCTTTGCAACCCACTCAATTTTTTGAAGCCAACCACTATTAACATATTTTTTATCGTTTTCTTGAATGTTTTTAAGTGCATAAGAATTCGCTAGTAAATTGGAAAAATAATCAATGGTTTTACGAATTTCCAAACCATTAAATTCTTCATTGGAGGCAAGCCGTGACATTGCAAAGTCAGCTTCTTTTAAAACAACTCCGTTAGAATTGATGCGAATAAAAATTTCAGTGACTGCATCAACATCCAATGAATCATTTAATTTTATTAGTCCAATTTTATTGTGGATAATATTATAGAGTTTTGGAATGTTAAGAGTTGCTTTTTTCTTTTCATCATCACTAAAATGAGAATTATCTTCTAAGTATTTTGTAATAAATGTAAAAGTATCAGTATTAACAAAAAGTTGGGATATGGAATTTATCCATTGCTTTTCATTTTTAGTCACTGCGGTTGGAATAGCTATCTCTTCAGTTAGAGGGTTAAAAGCAATATCAATATTTCTTTCTTTATAATCCTCATCAATGATTTTTTTATTTTTAAGAGCTGCCGTCAAAGCAATAATGCGTTGTTGTCCGTCAATAATAATAATTTTGTTATAATTAGAATGTTTGGCATCATCGGAACGCTTTAATTCAACATTATTCGTTTCCCAAGAAATTAGATAACCAACGGGAAAGCCTTTATACAGTGAATCAATTAAATCTCTTACTTTTGTATTTTTCCAAACAAAAGGACGTTGAATCTCTGGTATAGCAATTCGATTGTTTTCAATGTGCGATAATAAGCTATCAATATCAATATCGCTAACTTGGTAATGTTTTAAATCCATTTACAACTCTCCTTGTGTAACTTTACGGTTTTTAGATGATAGTAATTCACTCGTAATTATTCATACAAAATTTAGGAATATTTTGCAATTATTAATACATCCACCATCATCATCCACCACTCTCTCCGCGCAAACGACTCTAGATTCCCGCCTACGCAGGAATGACGGGGTGGCGAGGTTTCGCGAGGTGCGTAGCATGAGGGCGGTGCGGATTTCAAGATTCGTCAATACTAAGGCGGTGCGTGTTGCGATACATTATTATATCAAGGGGGGTGCGAACGCGCTTTATCGGTCGCGAGGCAAAAGCCCGCTCCCTTGCGCATACCCCCCTTGATAATCCCCCCGCTGTGCTTAATAATCTCGGAGGTGCAAGCCTTGATAATCCCCCCGCCGTACCACATACTAGCGGTGGAGTGAGTCTCGGTTACTCAACACTAGCGGAGGAGCGTGTCAGAGTTTATCAATAAACTTCCTAAAATCATTGACGGATTCACTCAACTTAATTATAATATATAATGTAATCCCCATACAAGTTAAGATGGTTAGCTTATCGGGCTAGCTTTTGTATGGCGTGCCCTAGACTACGGTCTAGGGCTTTTACTTTTAAAGGTGAGTAATGAAGAAAAGAGTCTGCGTTTATATTGATGGTTATAATCTTTACCATTCATTAGATGATTACAATCCGTATAATAAAAAGAAACAGTCCGATTTATATGAAGCTTATGATAAAAAACAAAATAATGGTTTTAAATGGTTGAATCTAAAGAAACTGATGCAAAACTTTTGCCGTGCGGATGAAATTATAAAGAAGATTTATTATTTTTCTGCTTATGCAAGCTGGAAGCCTGAACGAAAAAAAATTCATAAAAAATATGTCAAAATTTTGAAAAATGCAGGCGTTACGATTGTGCTTGGAAAATTTAAGGAAAAAGATAGATATTGTAAATCGTGCCATCAAACGTCAAAAACGCATGAAGAAAAACAAACAGATGTAAATATAGTGTTATATTTATTGCGCGATGCTTATAAAGATGTTTTTGATGAAGCTATTTTGGTAAGTCAGGATAGTGATTTATGCCCTGTTGTTAAAATAGTAAAGCAAGAATTTCCTGATAAAATTATTAGAATAGTCGCGCCATTAAACGCACCGCATAGTAAAGAAATGGGTAAAATAGTAACCAAGAGCAATTTGGATGTTATCAAAAAGAAACATATTGTAACGTCGTTGTTTGATAAAGAAGTTATGTTAGAAAATGGTAAAATTATTACGCGTCCAGCAAAATATGACCCACCTGCATAACCCCCCTATATCTCTATAAGAGGGCTTTTACATGCCGCTCTCTAAGCCGCTAGATGCCTCAACACGTACGATAAAATCCCGCCATGATTGAAGTAATTCATCTCATCAGCCGTATCGATACGGCATAATAGGCTGATATTTAGCTGTTCGCCATTGGCGCGGGTCGCCGTCATCATCACTGTTTGCGAGGGTTTCAAATCCGCAATGTCTTTAATGCTAAAGCTTTCAGTGCCATCAAATTTTAGACTATCGGCAGTATCACCATTCGTGAATTGCAATGGCAACACGCCCATACCAATCAGATTAGAGCGATGAATGCGTTCAAAACTTTCGGTAATCACAGCGCGTACACCTAACAGACGCGTACCCTTTGCCGCCCAATCGCGAGAAGACCCCGTGCCATATTCCTTACCCGCAAGCACAATCAAATCAGTGCCATCATCAGCATGTTTCAACGCGGCATCATACACACTCATCGCCTCGCCATTATAATGGCTGATACCGCCCTCACTATTCGGCACCATTTTATTTTTAATCCGCACATTGGCAAAAGTGCCGCGCATCATCACCTCGTGATTGCCACGCCTTGCGCCATAAGAATTAAAATCTTTGGCATTCACGCCATTACTGCCCGATAGATACTGCCCCGCAGGCGTTTCTTCCTTAAATGCCCCCGCTGGCGAGATATGGTCGGTGGTAATGGAATCACCTAATATTAGCAAAGGCTTGGCATTGATAATATCTTTGATGGGGCTCGGAGTTTTTTGCAGATTTTCAACAAAAGGTGGCATTCTCACATAGGTGGAATCATCACGCCAATCAAATAATTCTGATGGTTTCACATCAACATCTTGCCATTGTTTCGTGCCAAGAAACACATCGGCATAGCGTTTGTTAAACAAATCCGCATTGACTGTTTCATTAATAATCGCATTAATTTCGTGATTATCAGGCCAAATATCTTTCAGATAAACGGGATTGCCATCTTTATCATCGCCCAAAGAAACAGAATCAATATCTAGCAACACAGTGCCTAATAAGGCATAGGCAACCACCAAAGGTGGCGAGGCAAGAAAATTACTCCGAACCTGCCCAGATATGCGGCCTTCAAAATTGCGATTGCCCGATAACACCGAACAAACATGCAGATTATCGCCATCAACTTTGCTAGAAACTGGTTCAGGCAGAGGCCCTGAATTACCGATACAAGTGGTGCAACCATAGCCGACAAGATTAAAACCAAGCGCGTTGAGGTCAGTCATCAGCCCTGCTTTTTCAAGGTAATCCGTAACCACTTGCGAGCCCGGGGCAAGCGATGTTTTTACCCATGATTTTGCTGTTAAGCCTTTTTTCACCGCATTGCGGGCAACCAAACCAGCGGCGATTAGCACCGATGGATTTGAGGTATTGGTGCAGCTGGTAATAGAGGCAATCACCACCGAACCATCACATAATTGATTGCGTAACGTATCATCATCAGTCACTTTTATATTTTCATTGCTGAGATTATCACGCATGGTTTTTGCCAATTCGGGCAATGCGATTCTATCTTGCGGTCGTTTTGGACCCGCAACCGATGGCACCACACTATCAAGGTCAAGCGATAGGCTATCTGTATAATTGGCAGGCTTGGTATTCTCATCATAAAACATGCCTTGCGCTTTCATATATTGCTCAACCAGCATGATGGTATCCTCATCACGCCCTGTTAGCCGTAAATAATTCAGTGTTTCTTGGTCGGTGGGGAAAATACCGCACGTTGCACCATATTCAGGCGCCATATTGGCAATCGTTGCCCGCTCAGCAAGGGTAAGATTTTTGATACCATCGCCATAAAATTCAACAAATTTACCCACCACGCCTTTTTGACGGAGCATCTCAACCACGCGCAACACCAAATCGGTGGCATTGTTGCCAGCGCGCATTGTGCCTTTAAGTTCAAAGCCAATCACATCGGGTATTAGCATAGAAATTGATTGCCCAAGCATGGCGGCTTCGGCTTCAATACCGCCTACACCCCAGCCCAACACGCCTAGCCCATTCACCATTGTGGTATGGCTATCCGTGCCAACAACAGTATCGGGGAAGGCAACCATTTCGCCATTCGCATCTTTTGACGACCATACCACACGCGCCAAATATTCAAGATTTACCTGATGGCAAATGCCTGTGCCGGGTGGCACCACGCGGAAATTATCAAAGGCTTCTTGCCCCCAACGCAAAAATTCATAGCGTTCCTGATTGCGCTCAAATTCAACATCAACATTTTGTTGAAAGGCTTTATCTGTGCCAAAAAAATCAATCACGACTGAATGGTCAATCACCAAATCAACGGGGGTGAGTGGGTTGATTTTTTTAGGGTCAGCACCAATATCTTTCATGGCTTCGCGCATGGCGGCTAAATCAGCCACTGCTGGCACACCCGTAAAATCTTGCATTAAAACGCGGGCGGGGTGATAGGCAATCTCATCAGTCTGATGTTTGGCTTTATTGGCGCGTTTGGCAATCGCTTCGATGTCGCTTACCTTCACTGCTTTGCCATCTTCACAGCGCAATAAATTTTCTAGCAAGACTTTTAGGCAAAAAGGCAGGGCAGAAATATCGTTGCCCGATTGTTTTTGATAGGTTGGTAGAGAATAATAGGCATAGTTTTTGCCATTGATATTGAGGTTAAGGCGTGTTGCCAATGAATCATGTCCGATTTTTGTCATGTTATGAACCCTTTATTGTATAGAAAGCCTGATTTTGTAAAGCTTTGTTGATGATAATTTCATTATTTAATGGGTTGAAAGATGGCATAAATGCTATCTTATTTGGTAAGGTTAAAGTAACATAAAATAACAATGTTTTCAAGGATAGGATAAAATCAGGGTGCAAAATTATGATAAATATTGTAGGGTGATAGTGAAATGAAATTGTGGCTAATAGGAGCAGAATTTTGAGTTATTTTGATTATCCGATGGGCAGTAACGATGGTAAAGCTAGCGACGAAAATCGTTCTTTGATGGATGATATTGAACCTTATGAATGGAAATTGCTGATGGAATATGTCTATGTTATTCCATTTCAGGATAATGAGACGATTTTTGAAGAAAACACCCAAGACCGTAGTATGTGTATCTTGCTTGAAGGTGAGGCGATTGTGCTGAAATCGCAGAGGCTTATCGGGCGCAAGATGGTGGATTATGTTACAGAAGGTCATATTTTTGGTGAAATTGCTTTTTTCAATAATAAGCCACGCGTTGCCACGATTTTAGCCACCAAAGCTGGCAGATATATTAAAATGCCGTTTGATGGTTATTTGCGCCTTGCGAACGACCATCCTTTATTGGCAAGCAAAATTGTGATGAATTTGTCAATTGCATTTGCATCGCGCAATCGCCATGCTAGCAAAGTGGTTGAAGTGTTTACCAGTGTGTAAAGTATGAATTTTTTAAGGAATATAAGTGTGATTTAATGTCTGATATTATTTATAAAAGATTCTATAATTATCTTGAAATGCCTAAAATAATGCCGCGCATTATCACTTACATGTTGCGACTGATTGTGTTGGGTGCGACGGGTGGCTTTATTTTTGCGCTATCAAGCTTTCCTGATTTTGGTCATTTGCTGTTATGGGGTATTATCGTGCCACTTTTGCCATTGTTGATTATGGTTGCGCCGGGGTTTTGGCGTAATATCTGCCCTGCTGCCACACTTAATCAGATTGCGCCCCGCCTTAAAATTGGCTTAAAATTAAAACTTAGCCCACAATTACGCAGTTGGTGTTATGGTTTTGCGGCGGCACTCTTGTTGATTCTTATCTTACTTAATTTGGTGTCTGGACCAGTCCAATTTGGCTATTCATTACAAATATTGGTAGCATTTTTGGCGGCGGCATTTATCATGGGCTTTATTTTTGAAGGTAAAGCGGGGTGGTGTGGCACATTTTGTCCATTTTCACCACTAGAGAGGGTTTTGGGCAGCACTCCCATGATTAATAACCGCAATAGTTTTTGCAAACCTTGTGTGGGGTGCCAGAAAAACTGTATGGATTACTCACCACGTGCGGCGTTTATTAGTGATTTTTACGATACCCAAACCAGCTATCGTAATTTACGCGTGTTATTTATGGCTTTGATGCCCGGTCTGTTTGCGGGGTTGTTTTTTCCAGCCTTTTTACCGAATGTTTTTGGCACTAGCATATTTGGTAATATTATCGCTTATTCGATTGTATCGGTTGGAATTTTTCATCTGTTGCGTGCCTACGCGCCAGTTTCTCCCTACCGTATTGCTCATAGCTATGTTTTGTTGAGTTTTGGCAGTTTTTATTATGCGATGCTACCGCAAATACTGGCAAATATTCGCGTATTAGAACAAGCAATGAATAACCAATATGTCACGCAAATGGCCTTTATTTTCTCTGAAGATTATATCAATGTTTATTATGGTGGGTTGCTTTTATTGATGGGGGTGTCATTTATGATTTCAGTTGCCCATGAAATAAGATTCACAATCACGGGCACATTGCCTGATAGGTTTCGGGTGAATACCGAAAAATTATTGCGGAGTATCAAAGAATTTAACGAAGGCATGGTTGTTAAAGAAGAAACCAACGATATTTCTTTTTCAATTTTTGAAGGGCAAACATTATTAAATGCACTTGAAACAGCTGATTTTCATATTGAAAGCGGTTGTAGAATGGGAATTTGTGGCTCAGACCCAGTGGCAATTACTGATAGTCCCGAAAATCTTTCACCGATTACCCCTGAAGAAATGGATACTCTGAATCGGTTAGGCTTGTTAGGCCATGCAAGGCTCGCTTGTATGACGACTGTTAGTGGCTCGGTTGGCATTAGCGTCGATTGTTTTTCGAATCGCGCTAGAAATTTGAATGATGCACCAAAATCAAATGTTGGTTGGGGCATGTTACATATTCCAGAATATGATAAAAATAAAGATGATCCATTGCAAGATAAGAAAATCGTGGTGTTGGGCAATGGCGTTGCGGGTATGTCAACGGTGCAATATTTAAGAAAGCTCAGCAAGGCTGCTGATATTACGGTGATGACCAATGAAATTTTTCCATTTTACAATCGGATGGGTATTTGTAAATTGTTGGAAAACAGACTTTACTCGAATGAGAGCATGGTTTTATTACCGCCTGATTGGTATGAACAAAACAACGTGAAACAAAAGCTAAATACCAAAGCATCGCGTATTGATATTGAGGATAAAACAGTTCATTTCGGTCAGCAAGGCGATGGTATGGAATATGATATTTTGGTGCTGGCATTGGGTGCGAAAGCGCGAATTTCCGATATACAGGGGTTTTCGTTGGAAGGGTGTTTTGCGCCACGTTCTATGGAAGATATTGCAGAAATCAATAATTATATTCAGCAGGCGCGCGTCAAAAGAATCACGGTTATTGGTGGTGGTTGGCAAGGGATTGAAATGGCAACCATGTTGAAAAAACGCAATTACGATGTTACTCTGATTCACGCTTACGAAAATTTACTCAATAAGCTCAACAATCTTAAAGCTTCACAAATTATTGAAAGTTTTTTGGTGAATCAAGCAAGGGTTGAGGTTTTGTGTCAGAGCGGTGTCTCACGTATTAGTGGGCAGTCGAAGGTGGAAAAAGTGCATCTTACCCAAGATAAAACGATTGATACCGATTTGTGTATTTTTGCAACGGGTGCTGAAGCCAATATGGATTTTGTGAATAAATCACCTATCGAATGTGGGCTTAATGGCATTAGGGTTAATCGTAAAATGCAAACATCGGAAGCTAATATTTATGCGGTGGGTGATTGCGCGCAAATATTAGATGAACCGATAGGGATATGGGGCACAGCGATGGAGATGGGCAAAATTGCAGCGCTGAATATTGCGGGTAAGCCAACTGATTTTAATACTGATATGTGCCTATTGCCGCGTATTTTGAAAATACCACAACTTGATTTTCGTTGTTTTGGGCAAACATCAGCAGCGGCTGGCGATAGAATGTATGAAGGGCATGATGTGCCGAATAATAAATATTGGTCGGTGGTGCTGAACGAGCAAAATTATATGGTTGGCGGTGTGTTTGTTAATCATTATGAAATGGCAAATTCGCTTTATAAGGCGATGCGCTATCGGTTAGATGTTAGCAAATTATTGCCAACCAACCCTTCCGAACAAGAGCTTGCCGCTGATATGGCGCCGCCACCGCCACCACCAGTTGCCACACCGATTCCATCAAGGCGTTAGGATTGTGGTTTCTCAGGCTGACGAAAGATTATACATGGAAGCTGATGATAGGTTTCGCAACCCCTATCAGCGCGACCGCGACCGCATCATTCATTCGCGGTATTTTCGGTGCCTGAAACATAAGACGCAAGTTTTTGTTGCCCCGCAAAATGATTATTACCGTACGCGCCTCACCCATACCATAGAGGTGGCACAAATTGCACGTACACTGGCAGTGATTTTTGATGCCGACGAAAATCTAACCGAAGCATTGGCATTGGCGCATGATTTAGGGCATCCGCCATTTGGGCATTCAGGCGAACAAGCGCTCGATGAGACATTGCGAGAATATGGGCATGATAACGGCTTTGACCATAATATCCAAACCTTGCGAATTTTAACATGTTTAGAAAAACGTAACCCTGATTATCAAGGCTTAAACCCCACCAAAGCATTGTTGGAAGGCACATTGAAGCATAGTTTTCCAAAAGATAATTTTACCGATTATGAAGCAAAATTGGCGGAAAACTATCAGATAAATTTAACAGCCGAACCAATGCTTGAAGCGCAAATTGCGGGCATTGCCGACGATATTGCCTATAATCACCATGATATGGATGATGGTTTGCGCGCTGGTATTTTTGATGAACAACAGATGCAAGAAGCATTGCCTTTTATTGCCAGCGATTGGCAAGATATTAAAAAACGCACCGATGATGATTCCTTGCGCTATCATATGTTGGTAGGGCGGTTGATTAATGCGGCGGTGAGCGATTTGGCAGATAATCAAAACGCTGCAATGAAAGTACCAAGAAAAATAATTGCTTTTTCAGATGAAATGCAGAATAAACAAAAAATGCAAAAGAAGTTTTTATTTGAAAATATGTATCAGCATCCTAACATTGCTCAAAAAAATCAAGAGGGGCAAATCATGCTGAAATTTCTATTCAAACATTTTATGGCACAGCCTGAAACATTGCCAGATATATGGCGGAATAAATTTACAACCAACCAACCAACAAGAGTGCCAACAAGAGTAATTGCCGATTATATCGCCTCTATGGGTGATGCGGCTTTGGTAAAAATGGCAAAGTCATTGCAAGCTGAATCGGATATGGAGCCTGATAATGTTTGATATTTTTGTAAAGTTCTTGGCTGATAAAATTGTTGAAAAGAATGATATTTTTCAAGCTGATGCTGATTTTATGCCATCGGTAGAATTTCCTAAACTGGTAGCGCATGGTGATTTCACCTGTAATGCAGCGATGGTGCTAGCGAAAAAAGCGCGTAAAAATCCGCGTGAATTGGCGCAAATATTATCCGATGCGTTGCAAACGCATGATGATGTGGTGGAAGTTAGCATTGCGGGTGCGGGCTTTATCAACTGGCGGGTGCGTCCTGAATTTTTCCACCGATTGATGCTAGATATTTATCACGCGAAAGAAAAATTCGGTATTACTCCAAAAACCAAAGAAAAGGTGAATGTGGAATATGTATCGGCAAACCCGACTGGGCCATTGCATGTTGGGCATGTGCGCGGTGCGGTATTTGGCGATGTGTTGGCGAATATTTTACAGGCTTGTGGCTATGATGTAACGCGTGAATATTATATCAATGATGCGGGCAATCAAATTATGTTGCTCACGCGCTCGCTTTATTGGCGTTATCAACAAATATTAAAATCGGTAACAGGCGATATACCTTTAGATTATTATCCGGGCGATTATCTGGTGAAATTGGCAGAAGAAATTGTAGAGAATGATGGTGATAAATGGCTTGATTGCGATGAGGAAAGTTATTTTCCAATTTTTCGGGCGACGCATTAGAAGCAATGATGCAGATGATTAAGCAAGATTTGTTAAGCCTGAATATTGAGATGGATTTTTACAATTCCGAACAAGCTTTGTTAGATGCCAAAAAAACCGAAGAAATTTTGACGTTACTGGATAATAAAAAATTACTCTATAAGGGTGTGTTACCGCCCCCCAAAGGCAAGCTGCCCGATGATTGGGAGGAACGCGAACAATTATTATTCCGTTCCACCGAATTTGGTGATGATATTGACCGCCCATTGCAAAAATCAGATGGCAATTATACCTATTTCAGCAATGATATTGCTAGCCATTATGATAAATATCAGCGTGGCTTTACGCGTATGATTAACATCTTTGGCGCAGACCATGGCGGCTATGTTAAACGGCTAAAAGCAGCGGTGCGTGCTATTAGTGATGATAGTGCCAAGCTTGATGTTTTGCTGATGCAGATTGTTAGGCTCACTGATGATGGTGAGCCGTTAAAAATGTCAAAGCGTTCGGGTAATTTTGTCACTTTGCGCGAATTGGTTGACGAGGTAAAAGCCGATGCGGTGCGCTTTATCATGCTGACGCGCGATAATAACGCGCAGATGGATTTTGATTTTGCGGTTGCCAAGAAAGAATCATCTGAAAACCCAGCATTTTATGTTAAATATGCCTATGCACGGCTCTGTTCGGTTAAAAAATTGGTGAATGATGCGTTTCCTGATGCGGATTTTACTGTAAGTAACAATCAGGAAATCATGGCTTTGCTCTCACTTTTGCGTGATGAGAAAGAATTGATGCTCATCAAAAAATGCGCTGATTTTCCAAATATGTTACAACAGGCAGCGCAAAAAGCACAACCGCATCTATTATGCTATTATTTGCTGGAATTATCAGAATTATTTCATAAATTATGGTCGGCAGGGAATCGTGATGTTATAATGCGTTTCATTGTGAAAGATGATATTGAATTAACCAAAGCAAGATTAATATTAGCCGATATTTTACTGATAACAATTAAAAACGGTTTAGGGCTGATGAAAATTATCCCGCCCGAACAATTAAGGTAACGGATTTGAAAGATTTTTTAACCACAGGCAAACAGATGACACCACTGATTATTGGTGGGATTGCGCTTATTTTGTTTTTAGCGATTATGCTCTATGGGCTGATTTCGGGTAGAACGGGTTTTAATAACGAACCTGTGCCACTGATTAAGGTTGACCAACCCGTGAAAACCGCGCCTGATGGGGTCTATATTCGCCCCGAACCGCATCGCGATATTACTGTTTTTGAGGTGTTTGATGCAAATAATACTGATACTGACGAGATAGGGGAGTTGTTGCAACAGGTGGAAGAGCCCGATATTGGCATTGATAACGATATTAGCGAGAGTGAAATTGTTGCCCACGCTGAAGATGACGAACCCCAAGTAAAGCCTGCGCCGCAACCAAAGCCTGCTCCCGAACCCCAAGTAAAAGTTGCGCCTGCGCCTGCTACTCAACCCAAAAAACCTGAACCCGCTGCGCCGCCTGCCCCAGCGATTAAAACTGGCTATTATATTCAGCTTGCTGCTTTTGCTGATGAATCCAGTGCGCGTGACCATTGGCAAGGCTTACAAACCCAACATCAGGATTTGCTGAAAACCCATCCGCATTTGGTGCAAGCATGGCGTGATGAGACCAGCGATAAATTGTTTTACCGATTATTGCTAGGGCCGTTTGATGATAAGAATCAGGGTGAAAATCTCTGTGAGCGGTTACAAAAATTATCACAAAATTGTTTTGTAAGGCAGTTACGGGCAGAATAATCATGAATGAAGGGTTGGAAGAACATATTATATCGCAGGGTAGCGATTCTGATGCATCGCATCAGTCGCCTTCATTTTTGATTAAGATGGAAGATTATGAAGGGCCGCTTGATTTGTTGCTGGATTTATCACGCAAGAAAAAATTTGATTTGGCAAAAATTTCCATTGCCGAATTGGCACGGCAATATATCCGTTTTATTGAAACTGCCCAAAGGCTGAAGCTTGAAATTGCCGCCGATTATTTGGTGATGGCAACCTATCTGGCATGGCTGAAATCACGGTTACTCACCCATAATGAAGATGATGACGATGATGAGGAGTCATTATCACCAGAATTGCAGGCTGAAAATCTGCGCGTGCGGTTGTTGCATCTTGAACAAATCAAAATTCGCGCTGACCAATTAATGGAACGCTTGCAAATAGGGCGTGATGTTTTCAAAAATGGTAAGCCTGAACATATGGGGGTGCGCGAACAGGCAAAATATGATGCCAATCTGCTAGAATTGCTCCGCGCCTATGGTGATATTACCATGCGGGCAGAAACGGGTGAATTTGAAATTATCCCTAGCCGTTTATTTAGCCCCGAACAAATGTATCAAAGGCTTAGCCTGACGATTGGCACGGATAAAACATGGCAAGATATTAAAAAATTCATGCCAGATTGCGCTGAAATCTTGCTCAAAAAATCGGCATTATCAGGTTTGCTAGTGGCGGGTTTGCAACTCACCAAAGAGGGCAAGATTGATATGCAACAGGCGCAACCATTCGCGCCAATCTATATTCGGGCGGTGGTGTGATGGCAGATTTTTCAGAAAAACAAATGCTAGAAGCTTTGCTATTTGCCAGTAAAGAGGCTCTCTCGGAACAGCAATTACGCGATTATCTTCCAAAAGGCACGTTGATTAATAGTCTGTTGCTTGAATTGCAGGCGGAATATGCCACAAGGGGAATTCGCTTGCAAAAATATGGCGAACAATGGCTGTTTCACACCGCACCAGAGGCAAGAAATTTACTCGCGCCTTTAAAGATTGAAGAAAGGCGGTTATCGCGGGCGGCGTTGGAAGTGTTGGCGATTATTGCCTATCATGGTCCGATGACGCGTGCTGAAATTGAGGCGGTGCGGGGCGTTGGCGTTAGTCGTGGCACGCTAGATATTTTGATGGAATGCGAATGGATTTATCCGAGCAAGGCGGAAGAAGGAATTGCGCGGGGCTGGCAATGGCAGGTGAGCGATAATTTTTTGGTGCATTTTGGTTTAGACTCATTGGAAGATTTACCGGGCGTGGCAGAATTGCGCGATACGGGATTCGTGCCTGATATGTTTCGAAAATTCTCAGATGAAGATGAGTTTCGTGACGATTAATCCGCTAAATGATGGCAAAGCCATCATTCGCTAGCAGGGGGCTTTACGACCTTGCTAATCGCAAGGACGCCCCCTGAACCCCCACCGTATTTATATTGAGTAATTTAGCAACATATTCCTTCGCTAGCGTTAAGCACAGCGAGGTTTTCAAGGCTTGCACCATCGACAGTGTTGAGTAACCGAGACTCACTCCTCCGCTAGTATGAGGTAAGGCGGGGGGTTGTTAAGGGGGGTGCTGGCAAGAGGCGTCTGCTTGGCAAACTGTCCTACGGACAAAAATTTGACAAGCGCGCATCGAGAAGCCAGACCGCACCCCCCTTGATATATAAAACCTAACTCCGCAAAGCCCCCCATATTATAATGTATAGAGGCAGGCACGGTTTTTGTGCTGACGAATCTTGAAACAACGCACCGCACTTTTTATTACGCAACCAATATGTTATTATGAGAGTATGAAATACAGTGATAAAATAGATGTAATTAAGAAAGTGGTGTTTCAGTGGTAGATGAGATTGATGATAGCGTGTTGTTGAGTGATGCTGAAATTGTAGAATTGCATGGTAGTTTTAATCGTGAAATAGTATTGCATGCGATTAATGATGCAGAAAAATTTATAAGCCTCTTTTAATAATCACGCCTGTATGTGGTGGGCGTGAAGGTGGTTTTGATTTGCCTGATGCCACCTTTACGGATTTAACCGATACCGAGCGTGCGGTTTTTTTCACACCATCAGATGTATTATTTCTTGAGTTGTTTACTGGTTGTTTTGCATTCATATCATCACCTCTTTATCCATTTTACTATTTTTTTGATGATAATAGCAATGATTCATTGATTATTTTTACAATTTTCGTGTTGGGTATCGCGAGACACGCACCGCCTTTGTGTTGAGTAACAGCAATTTATACCACCGCTAGTATTTAAACACAGCGGTGGGGGGTATGGGGGGCGTCATCGCGAGCTGATTGGCGCACCGCCAGAATCAGCGAAGCGTATGCCGCAAAGCCCCCCATATATTAATGTATAGAGGCAGGCACCGCACTTTTTATTACGCAACCAATATGCTATGATAGGCGTATAAAAAACTATGATAATGAGAGAAATAAAATGGCTGAATTAGGCAAATTACAAAAGGTAGAACTTCGTGATATTTGATATAACAACGGAAATTAAAAAATTTCATGATGCAGGTTACAAAGATAATACCCCATACACACGCTATCGTTCATGGGAACATTGCTATGAATATTTTACTAAATCTAACGAAGAAAACACTGACCAAGCATGTTTACATTTGAGTTTTTATTTAGCTAGCTGGGGAATGTATAGGGGGTCTTCCTTTCTGCCAAAATATGATTATAAAATTCATGAGACGGCAGTGAAAATATTATTCAATAAAAAATACGCTGACTTAAGAAACCTTAAGCCAGTATATTTTGATGATAATAAAATTAATTTATTATTTGAGCTTATCGCAGAAATAAAAAATGCTTACGGTGTGGAAAACCAAGTTTCAGATATTTTAGTGTCCAAAATTATATTAGGAACATTAGGCTGTATGCCTGCTTATGATAGATTCTTTAAAAAAGGTTTTCATTGTATAAATAATGAAATCCGTGAACATCAAACACTAAACAAAAAGAATTTTCAAATATTGCTTAACTGGTGCGAGAAACATAAAATCCATTTTAATAACGCACAAAAAGAACTTGATAGTGAAGTAAATTATCCAATAATGAAATTAGTTGATATGTATTTTTTTCAAGTGGGTTATAATGTCCAACATAAATATCCAGCGCGTGACTATGCTATTCAGCACATAGGGCGGTGAGTTTTGCGATACATTAATATATGGGGGGCTTTGCGGAGTCGGTTTATAATATCAAGGGGGGTGCGAACGCGCTTTATCGGTCGCGAGACTTACGTCCGCTTCCTTGCGCGTACCCCCTTGATAATCCCCCCGCTTGTGTTTAACACTGGCGGAGGAGTGTGTTTCGGCTACTCAACACATAGGGCGGTGCATATCGCTAGATTACCCAACACAAAAATTGTAAAAATAATCAATGAATCATTGCTATTACCATCAAAAAATGTAAAATAGATAAAGAGGTGATGATATGAATGCAAAACGACCAGTAAATAACTTAAAAAATCAAGCATATACTGCTGTGAAACAAACAGTGGGTAAGGCTTCGGCTAAATCCGTAAAAAAGTCATCGCGTCCACAAGCCAAATCAAAAGCACCCTCACCGCCACCACATACAGGGGTGATTGCTAAAAGAGCCTTTTGACGATTTCTTGAATTAATAAAAAACCAAGCGACGTAAAACCGCCAAACATAGATATAATCGCCCACTGCATCATTTGCTGTTTGGCTTCATTGTTTTTATTGCTAATGGCAATCGCTTTTTGCATATATTTCAAAATATAAATAAGATTAGTGATGTAATCATCTTCATCCCCATTAATAACCCCTTTACGCAACCATGTGTCAGGGTAACGCCCTAATTTACCATATTCTTTGCCCCTAGCTACTGCGAACATAAAAAGAAATATTGATAAAAAAATCAGTAAAATACCACCTAGCGTTAACAGTTTTTGCCAAACCCCAAAACTATCTAGCACCAACAAAAAAGTGCTAAAATTAACCAATATATAACCCAGAAATATTGTTATTGCTGGTGATAAGAATTTCAAAAATGAAAAAGCTTTCTCATTAAGATTTTTCTCAATATCAAGGGCGGATTGCAATGCTTTTTCGGCATCACCCCACGCATGTAATGCTATGTCGCCATTAAAAGTGCCATGCAATTTTGCAATTTCTGCATCACTCAATAACACACTATCATCAATCTCATTTACCATTTGAAACACTGCTTTCTAATTATATCTATTTTATCACTGTATCTCATACTCTCATATAACATATTGAGTGCGTAATAAAAAGGCGGTGTGCGTTTCAAGATTCGTCAATACTAGCACCGTGCGTGTCTTATCACATTATCATATGGGGGGCTTTGCGACTTGGCTTCTCTCGGTCGCGAGACTTACGTCCGCTCCCTTGCCAAGACGCCCCCCATACCCCCCACCGCTGTGTTTCAATACGCAGGAGGAGTGAGTTTTGATTGCGTTTATAGTATCAAGGGGGGTGCGGTGATTCCCATTAATATTTAAGGGGGCGCGAATTCGCTTCTCGATGGGCAAGGCACAAGCCGCCCATCTTGCTCTAGTTCGGTTTGCCCTTGTACCAATGGCGGGCAAACCTCACCCTTAACAACCCCCGCTTGTGTTTAATACTCATATCCAGCTTGCCTTAACAACCCCCGCTGTATTTCAATACGAGGGAGGAGCGTGTTTCGCTATACTCAATACGCAGGAGGTGCGTGTTGCAAAACCGTGCATATCACTAAAAATAATATAAAAGCCCGATGCTGAAATTTGAGAGATTCTTAATACCTTCGGTATTAATATCACCATTATCTGCTTTTTTATCTAAAAACAATGTTTCGCTATAAGCAATATTAAATTTTAGATTTTGGTTTTCTTCGCAGCTGGCACCTAAAATATCAAAAACACCGCCGCCACCACATAAGCCGCCACTGCCTAATTCCACCCCTATGCTGACTTCCACCCCCTTTAAATTAACATGATGATTTTCATTATAACGGTTAAACAGGTTGATTTTTTCACATTTATTGCTGCCATTATATCTGTAGTTGCGTTCATAATTGTAAGTCATATTCCTGTAAGCAACGCCATATCTTGGTGCTGCGATTCTAGTTGCTTTTGATTTGCTAACATAAACAACACCAGCAGAATATTCTTCTATTGTGGTCGTGCCTTCTGTGTATGAATGTGTTGTAAACTCATTGCAAGAAGATTCGTCATATATCTCTCTTTTTAGCCCTCTCACATCTTTTGTTTTGCCATATGCCACACCAGCCTGCCAAAAAAAGTTATGATTAATTCTGTTGCCAAAAGAAAAACTATTCATACCAACCGATTTACCATATAAGCGACCGATAGATTCATTTTCATAATTAAATGAATGTGTTTTTAAACCAAAGCTGATAAACATGGTTTTCTCTTTTTTTGCATTTTTGTCATCCTCTATATCTTGCGCCTGCGCGCCACATAGAGGAAATATGAGTGCCAATATTGAGGCAATGATTTTTATATATTTTATCATATCAAAATACGCTTAAAAGTAACGCACAAAGCTGATATTAATATCTGATGGGCTATCAATATCTTTCACCTGAATCACGCTATAATCGGCAATTGCTGATAGAATTAATGTTTGACTATAAGAGATTGCCAATCCGTTTTTATAAGAGAATCTAAACAAATAACCCGCACTTAATTCTAACCCCGTTACATTAACAGTCAAAACATCAGCAGTCTCATCGGTGAATGCGCCGCACCCAAAACTACCAGTATAATTATATTGAAGTTTATAATGGTAAGTCAATTTTCTGTAAGTAAGCCCAAATATTGGCGTGTGTTGTTTTGCGACTATTTTACGTCCATAAGTGATACCAGTAGAAAGTTCTGTTATTTCAGTTTCACCTTTTGTGGATAGATAAGTATCGTTGGTATCAGATTCGCAAAATCCATTGCTATTTATTTTGAATTTCTTGGTTTTGGCACTATCTGCGGTGCCAAATGCTGCGTTTGCATTCCAAGAGAATTTATCATTAATTCTTTTACCACTAGAAAAAGCAAGCAGAAGAGCAGAATCACCATATAGAGCGCCAACAGAATCATTTCCATATTCAAGGTTATGTTGTGATATATCAAAGCTCCAAAACGCGCTTTTCTCTTTTGGGTCTTCCTCGTTTGTTGCATCTTGCCCCAAATCTTTTATGGCATCTTGGGCGTTAGCAACAAATAATGGTAATGTAAGTGCCAATATGCCAAAAATAAATTTTATATATTTGATAATATCATTTTCCTTAATATATTAGCCAAGATGCACATTATGGGTGCATTATATAAGTGATAATTTAGTCTTTACCACTCGCCGATTTTTTACTCGGCTTTCGCTTTACCGTCTCTTTGGCTTTTGTCTGTTTGGCATAGACTTTAATCGGGTCAGATTTTTTCTCAATCACATCGCGGTTAATCACCACCTCTTTGATATTATTATCGGTCGGCACTTCATACATAATATCAAGCAGAGCATCTTCTAATATCGAACGCAAACCGCGTGCACCAATTTTACGATTCTCAGCCTCTTGGGCAATGGCGTGATAGCCATCATCAGTGAAATTCAGGGTAACATCATCCATCTCGAATAATTGCTGATATTGCTTTACCAGTGCATTTTTTGGCTGCGTTAAGATTTGAATGAACGCCTCTTTATCCAAATCTTCCAATGTTGCAACCACTGGCAATCTGCCGGTAAATTCAGGAATCAACCCGTATTTAATCAAATCTGCGGTTTCTACATCGGCAAAAACTTCGCCTAATTTACGCTCATCATTTTCGCGAATTTTAGAACCAAAGCCGATAGATGATTTATTACTGCGCTGATTGATGATTTTTTCTAAACCCGAAAAAGCACCACCGCAAATGAATAAAATATTGCTGGTATCAACTTGCAAAAATTCCTGTTGCGGATGTTTGCGCCCGCCTTGCGGAGGAATCGATGCAACCGTGCCTTCCATGATTTTCAGCAAAGCCTGTTGCACCCCCTCGCCCGAAACATCGCGGGTGATGGAAGGATTTTCTGCCTTACGGCTGATTTTATCAATCTCGTCAATATAGATAATGCCTTGCTGGGCGCGCTCAACATTATAATCTGAGGCTTGCAATAATTTTAAGATGATATTTTCAACATCTTCGCCGACATAACCCGCTTCGGTGAGGGTGGTGGCATCGGCAATGGTGAATGGCACATTTAAGATACGCGCCAATGTTTGCGCCAATAAAGTTTTACCCGAACCTGTAGGGCCAATCAGTAGAATATTTGATTTTGCCAATTCCACAGTTTGCTTGCTACCCTCGTTGTAGCGCAATCTTTTATAGTGATTATACACCGCGACTGATAGAATTTTCTTGGCATATTTCTGCCCAATCACATAATCATTCAGGGTTTCAGAAATAATTTTTGGGGTAGGAATTGATTTATCTTCGTAATCACTGTCATGGTGTTGCAAATCATCATGGATAATATCTTTGCATAATTCCACACATTCATCGCAAATAAATACGTTTGGGCCAGCGATTAATTTCTTAACATCGCCTTGTCCTTTTCCGCAAAAAGAACAGTTTAATTTCTTTTTATCATCATTGCTCATTATGATTCCATTCTTACCAATTATGCGCCATTATCATTCGTCGGCATCATTTTCGGGGCGTTGTTGCATCACCTCATCAATCAAACCGAAACTTTTAGCCTCATCGGCAGACATAAAATTATCGCGCTCCATTGCTTTTTCAATCACCGCTAATTTCTGCCCTGTGCAGTCAGCGAAAATCTTGTTGAGTCTCTCGCGGATACGCAAAATTTCTTTTGCTTGAATTTCAATATCGGTGGCTTGCCCTTGCGCGCCGCCCGAAGGTTGATGAATCATGATACGGCTATTGGGCAATGCGAAACGTTTGCCTTTCGCGCCAGCAGTCATCAATAACGCGCCCATTGATGCGGCTTGCCCAAAACATAAGGTAGCAACATCAGGGCGGATATAATTCATGGTATCAAAAATTGACATGCCCGATGTAACAACCCCGCCCGGTGAATTGATGTAAAACCAAATATCTTTTTTCGGATTATCGGCTTCCAAAAATAGCATCTGCGCGCATACCAAAGATGCGGTATAATCATCAACCGCGCCTGTTAAGAAAATGATGCGTTCTTTTAGTAGCCGTGAGTAAATATCAAAAGCGCGCTCGCCGCGATTGGTTTGTTCCACCACCATCGGCACTAAATTCATCATTTCTTGTTGGTCGCTCATGATTATTTATCCTTATCTTTTTTTGACTTTTTGCCATTTTCGTCTTTGGCTTTTTCTGTGGGTTTTTTTGCTGATTTTTTATCAGACTTTTTTTCACCAGATTTCTTGCGTCCATCAGGACGGCTTTCTTCCTCTAATTCGACTAATTCTTCAGGCGTTACCTCGCGTGTGGTGCTGGTGATTTTATCCAACATATCATTCACCGCTTTATCTTCCAGAATCGGTGATGCCAGATTGGCGCGTAGATGCGGATTCTTTTGATAATATTCTGTGATTTCTTTAGCTTGCTCGGGGTGGCGCATCGCCTCCATTCGAATCAGCTGTTCAATTTCTTGGTCGGTCGCCTCAATATTATGGGTTTGGCAATATTTATCAATAAAAAATGCCATTCTTAAGCGACGTTCAGCAATCAGACGATATTCTGTTTTCAACTCATCTTCTGATTTTTCAAGGTCTTCTGCGCCAAGCTGCCCAAGTTGCCGAATCTGGTCAATCTGCTGCCAAATCGATTCGAATTCTTTTTCTATTAAATTTTCAGGCAATTCAAATTGATATAATGTTTCAACCGCATCAAAAATCTGCCGTTTAATCACACGGCTGATACTACCTTGATGGCGGTCGATAATGCTATCTTTCAGGGCTTGTTTTAATTCAGCCACATCTTTTTTGCCATATTGTTGCGCCAACGCATCATCGATGTCGGCAGCTTTGGGTTCGCTAATTTCATGCAACGTAATATCAAATTCAGTATTGGCACCCGCTAATTGTTCGGCTTGATAATTTTCGGGGAAGGTTACTTTAATGCGAAAATCGTCCCCTGCTTTTTTGCCGATAATTTGCTCTTCAAAGCCCGGTATCATACTGCCTGCGCCCAATTTTAGGTTAAAGCCTTTTGCTTCACCGCCTTCAAATGGCACAGTATCTTTGAAACCTTTAAAATCGATGGTAACTTCATCGCCATCTTTACAGGCGCGCTTTTCAGTGATAGGCGTGCTGCCACCTGCTTCTTGCGCCAGTGATTTTAACCCCACCTCAACTTCTTTATCTTCAACTTTGACGGTGACTTTTTCAATGCTGATTTTTGTTAAATCGCCTAATTCAAAATCTGGTTTTAGGTCGATAATCACTGTAAATTCCATATCATCATTATCGTCAAATTTTTCTAGCTTCATTTGCGGTTGGGTTGCCTGTTTTAAATCAAAATCTTCAATGATTTTTTTGGAGGCAACATCAGCAAATGATTGCAATACATCGCCTAAAACCTCGCGACGATAGCGTTGACGCAAAACACTTAACGGCACTTTGCCTGCCCTGAAGCCCGGCACTTTAAGGTTTTCACCAACTTCTTGTAATTTTTTATCAATATCTTTATTGATATCGTCCGCTGGCACAATAACTTTGTAATGGCGGGTTAATTTTTCTTTTTTGGTTTCAGTGATTTGCATGGGTTTTTTATCCTTGATTAACATATATGCAGTTTTGTAGCGTTTTGCATATTAATATGGTGCGGGTGGAGGGACTTGAACCCCCACGGGTTACCCCACTGGTACCTAAAACCAGCGCGTCTACCAATTTCGCCACACCCGCTTTTATTTTGATGATAATAACAGTCATTCAATATAGTCTCTTATATAAAGGGAAAATGATTAATTTTCAAAATCTTTTTTTAATCATTTATGATTAATACCCGATTTTATCATTAATTTTTGTGTTTTTGCGTTGCCCATACCATTATTATGCCTATTACTATGCCCCTTTTGCTGAAACATATTGATGAAAGCTGGCAATGATAACATTTTAGAACCATCATAATTTTTACTGGTGGTGAATGCAGCACGGCTATGAGCATCATAACGGATATGCGGAATACCGAAACTATCGGTAGATAGGCCTGTAATATTCACATATTCCACCGCCTTATCGCCTCTGGTGCGGTTAAAAGTTGAGCCAATGCGGATATAATCAAAAATTTTGAGCCCATTTTTGCGCTGGCGTTTGATGATAATGCTTGGCCGTCTTTTGTTAAGGTCAAGATATTTGGCTTTTGATGTGCCTGATAATGAAAGATAGGGCATAATAATTTTATCGCTGATATGAAAATAATGTTATATATTAATGTTAATAAAGCACTTGCAAGCATTATGCCATCAGCGTAAAATATCTTTTTAAAATATTATGGGCTTATTGTTGATAAAAAGGATAATAAATCATGACTTATGTGGTAACGGATAAATGTATTAATTGTAAACATCAAGATTGTGTTGAGGTTTGCCCCGTAGATTGCTTTTATGAGGGCGAGAATATGTTGGTAATTCACCCTGATGAATGTATTGATTGCGGCGTGTGCGAACCTGAATGCCCCGTCGATGCCATTCTTGCTGATACCGATAATCAAGCCAATGAATGGATTGATTTTAACCGTCAATATGCTGAAAATTGGCCCAATATCACGCGTATCGGCACAGTGCCAGCCGATGCTGAAGAATGGAAGAATAAGCCGAATAAGATGGAATTCTTTAGCGAAAAACCGGGTAAGGGTGATTAGTATCCGCTAGAATTTTAGCAAAGCTAAAATTCGCTGGCAAGGGGCTTTGGGGTCCCTTTGCGACCTTGATGACGCGAAGGAAGCCCCTTAACCCCACCGCATCATATTTATCCGCTAGAATTACCTAACATTAAAATCATGCATGTCTGTATTTTCAAAAATAATATCGGGTTTTTTGCTATGTTCCAACACATAATGTGTGTTCGGCATATCATTCTCATCAATTTTCACTTGCATTTCTTGTTGCGACAACCCATAGGAAACCCATCTTTGTATTGTTCGTTCGCGCAGCTGTGCCAGCGGCACATTTAGCTGAATCGATAGATTGAAAAACTGTTGCAATTCATGCCATAGCGGTTCTTTCAGCATCAGATAATTGCCCTCAACCAGTATAATTTTATCATCGCCCATAATACAAGATGCACCCGCGCGCGCCACATCTAAATCGCGGTCAAACACAGGCACAAAAATTTCAGCCTCATCACCCTGCTTTATTCTTTGCAGACAATGTTTCAAGCCTGCTACATCAAAAGTGAATGGCGCACCTTTACGAATGCTTTGCCCACGCATCTCAAGAATGCGATTATCCAGATGAAAACCATCCATCGCTAGCAACGCGGCTTGATGCTGATTCAAGTCATTAATGGCGTGATGTAATAAATTGGCAAAAGTTGATTTACCGGCAGCAGGTGCACCAAAAATCGCTACAATAAATTTTTTTCCTTGTTTTTGCTCTTGTGATTTTTCAGCCAGTGTCATTATTTGCGATGCAAGCTTGCTGATATTTGTATGTTGCGACATTAATCTACTGCTTTGGCAATTATGATTGTTCGGTCATTATGATTTTTCAGGGGGTGATTTTGCGCCCGTCATATAGGCGACCGCATCAGCCATATCGCATTTTTTTGGGTCAATCACGCATAGCCGTTTGCCAAGCCGATGGATATGCACCCTATCGGCCACTTCAAAAATATGTGGCATATTATGGGAAATCAGCACGATTGGAATGCCACGTTTTTTAACATCTAGCATCAAATCTAAAACTTTTCGCGATTCCTTAACGCCTAATGCGGCAGTAGGCTCGTCCATAATAATCACCCGCGAGCCAAATGCCGCCGCCCGCGATACTGCCACCGCTTGCCGCTGCCCACCCGAAAGAGTTTCAACCGCTTGGTCAATATTTTGAATGGTCATAATACCCAGATCGTTTAATTTTTCTTGGGCAATTGCCCTCATTTTCTTGCTATCAAGGGCTCGGAATATTTTACCCAAAAATCCTATTTTACGTATTTCGCGCCCCATAAAAATATTATCGGCAATGGAAAGTGCAGGCGACAAAGCTAAATTTTGAAAAACCGTCTCAATGCCTTGCGCGCGCGCCTGTAATGGATTGCTAAACGAACATGTTTTGCCATCAAGAAAAATTTCGCCATCATCTACTTCCAACGCGCCTGCCAAAGCTTTCACCAAAGAAGATTTACCAGCACCATTATCGCCAATAATTGCCAATATTTCATTAGGATAAAGGTCAAAATCAGCCCCATCAAGTGCAACCACATGCCCAAAACGCTTATAAAGCCCGCGCGCACTCAATACGGGTTGTAATTTTTGCTTATCCATCACATCATTCATGCTGAAACTTTTCTTATCCATTGGTCAAGCGCAACCGCAATAATAATCAACCAACCAATTGCAAACACTTGCCATAAAACATCAACCCCCGCAATCCGCAAGCCCGACTGAAACACCCCTACAATCAACGCGCCAAATAAAGCACCCATAATAGAGCCACGCCCGCCAAAAAGTGATATACCACCAATAACAACCGCTGTGATAGATTGCAAATTGCCCTCATAAAAACTTTGTGGCGAAACAGCACCGATTCTGCCAATCGATGCCCATGCGGCCACCGCACAAATAACACCTGCAAGCGCATAAACCGAGAGTAAAACATTTTTAACGCGGATACCCGCAAGCTGTGCAGCATCGGCATCATCACCCACCGCATAGACATGCCGCCCCCATGCCGTTTTATTCAAAAGATACCAAAGAAACCCGTAAATAAAGAGTGTGAGAATCGACCCATAGGTGATATTAGCGCCGTAAAAAGTGAAATTCTTACCAAAAAATTTGAGCGAAGGGGCCAGCGCATCAATATCCTGCCCTCTGATTGATTGCGCGCCTGAAACCCATAATGCTAGCGCATAAAACACATTCCATGTGCCCAAAGTGGTAATGAAAGGCGGTAATTTAATTCTTGTTACCAAAAAACCATTAAGCGCACCCGCTAGCGCACCTGCCATTAATGATGCAGGAATTGCAATGATCGATGGTATGCCAAAACTCACTGCTAATGTGCCTGATAAAACTGCCATCAGTGCCATGATTGCCGCCACCGATAAATCAATGCCCGCCGTTATAATAATCAAGCTTTGTGCGGCTGCCAAAATACCAATGATAGAGACTTGTTGTAAAATAAGAGAAAGATTAAACGCAGAAAAAAACCGCTCGCCTGCAACCAAACCAAATGCAGCCAGACTCATCAGCAACACTAAAAAAGGGGCAAGAGTAGAATAGTGATGAAAAAGACTTTGGATTTTATTTTGCATCTGTATGCTTCATCTTTGTTATAGTATTTTTGTTATGGTTTAGCATCAAACAATGAGACAGGGCATATACCCTGCCTCATATGATATTAATCCATTAATATTTGGGTAATGATTAGCCCCAGCATTTTTTCAAGCCTTGTTTTGCAGAAAGCGAGTCAATGCCTTTAACAGGCTTATCGGTAATCAGCTCAACACCTGTATTGAAAAACTCAAGTCCTTTGGTGTTTCTTGGTTTCTTACCTGAATCTGCCCAATCTTTAATGGCTTCAATTCCTTTAGACGCCATCAATAATGGAAATTGCATAGAAGTTGCACCAATCACGCCATCGCGCACATTACGCACGCCCGGGCAACCGCCATCAACCGATACAATCAGCACATTTTTTTCTTTACCAACTGCTTTTAACGCTTCGTAAGCACCTGCGGCCGCTGGTTCATTAATGGTATAGACAACATTGATATTAGGGTCTTTTTGCAACAAATTTTCCATTGCGGTGCGCCCACCTTCTTCGTTGCCATTGGTAACATCATGCCCAACAATACGCGGGTCATCCTCATCACCAATATCGGTTGGATCTTTAATATCAATACCAAAACCTTTTAAGAAGCCTTGATCGCGCAGATAATCAACAGAAATTTCTGATGGATTCAAATCCAACAGAGCGATTTTTGCATTTTTAGCTTTCGACCCTAATTGTGCTTTTGCCCATTGTCCAATCAATTCGCCCGCCTTAAAATTATCGGTGGCAAAAGTTGCATCAGCCGTATTAGCAGGCTCAAAAGGGGTATCCAATGCAATCACTAGCAAGCCAGCCTTACGCGCTTGATTAATCACTGGCGTGAGCGCACGTGAATCGGTTGGTGTAATCAAAATACCTTTTGCACCTGAAGCAATGCAAGTTTCCACAGCTGCCACTTGTGACGCAACATCGCCATCAATTTTACCAGCAAATGTTTGTAATTTGATTTTATTTTTTTTGGCACCTTCTAACGCGCCCTCTTTCATTTTCACAAAGAAAGGATTGCTATCTGTTTTCGTGATTAAACACGCGCCCACATCCTTTGCATTTGCTGAAGACATTAAAGCAAAACTCGCGAATAATGCCATTCCAATAATTATCTTTTTCATGATTGTTTTTCCCTATAAAAATTATTTTTATTCATCAAGCAATCTAACACTGCTTAATGAATATTAAACTAGCATATAAGGCGGATAATATCAATAATTTTATCCATAGCGGAAGATTATCAAGGGGGAGGTGGATTCATTGATATATGGGGGGTGCAGGAATGACGGTGGTGTGTGGCACAAGGGCGGTGCGTGTTTCAAGATTCGTCAATATGAGTATCTAGCGTTTTGCGATACATTAATTTATGCGGGGGCTTTGCGGTTTAGGTTTTATCTATCAAGGGGGGTGCGGCGCAACTTCTCGGTGGGTATGTCCGTAGGACACCCACCTTGTTGCGACCCCCTTGATAATCCCCCCGCCGTACCAAATACTAGCGATGGCGTAAAGCCTCCCCCCCGCCGTACCAAATATTAGCGGAGGAGTGAGTCTCGGTTACTCAACACTGTCGATGGCAAGCCTTGATAATCTCCCCGCTATACTTAATACTCGCATCGAGGACTCCTCAACACCTCCCGCTCGCGTTTCATATAAACATCGCGTAAATACCGCGTAAGCCATTATTTTGCCTATTATATTTTTTTAACCTTGTAATATCACCACCATTTACCCATATTAACATTATTGTTCATTTATGATGGAAGATAGATTTATGAAGCAGCTTTACCCCGTTTTACCCATTCGTGATATTGTGGTGTTCCCACATATTGTTGTGCCATTATTGGTAGGGCGCGAAAAATCAATCAATGCGCTAGAAGAAGTGATGAAAGGCGATAAGCAGATTCTGCTTGCCACCCAACGTGATGATAGCATTGATGACCCAAGCGAAGATGATTTATACTCAGTCGGCACATTATGTAACGTGCTACAAATGCTGAAATTACCCAACGGCACAGTCAAAGTGCTGGTTGAGGGTGTGCGCCGTATGCAGGTGAGCAATTACTCGCGTGAGAAGAAATATCTACGCGCCTATGCCGAAGATTTAGAAGAAGTAAGTGCTGAAATTGATGGCAAAGAAATAGATGCCATCACCCGTGTGATTGTGGAGCAATTTGAACAATATTCACGGCTGAATAAGCGTATCCCCGAAGAAGTGTTAAGCTCGATTCGGCAGATTATCGAGCCATCAAAATTGGCTGATACCGTTGCCCAACATTTGGTGATTAAGAATGAAGATAAGCAAACCTTGCTAGAAACCCTCTCACCATTGGCGCGGCTAGAAATTATTCATGGCTATATGGAAAACGAGATGGATGTGCTGAAAGTGGAAAGCAAAATTCGCTCGCGGGTAAAACGGCAGATGGAAAAAAGTCAGCGCGAATATTATCTTAACGAACAGATGAAAGCGATTCAGCGTGAATTAGGCGACCAAGATGAGGAGCATAACGAGGTTAAAGATTTTGAAAATAAAATCAACGCCCTCAAACTCACCAAAGAAGCCAAAGATAAAGCATCTTCGGAATTGAAAAAATTAAGGCAAATGTCGCCAATGGCGGCAGAAGCCACAGTGGTGCGGAATTATTTGGAATGGATGTGTGCCTTGCCATGGAGCAAACGTTCGCGGATTTCGCGCGATTTGGAACGCGCCCAAAAAATATTAGATGAAGAACATTATGGTTTAGACAAGGTAAAAGAACGCATCATGGAATTTTTGGCGGTGCAGTTGCGCGCTAAAAAAATGAAAGGGTCGATTCTCTGTTTGGTGGGACCGCCGGGTGTTGGCAAAACATCTTTGGGCAAATCAATCGCCCATGCTACTGGCAGAGAGTTTGTGCGGATGGCGTTAGGCGGCGTGCGTGATGAATCCGAAATTCGCGGGCATCGGCGCACATATATTGGCTCACTGCCCGGTAAAATCATTCACGGTATGAAAAAAGCAGGCACGGTGAATCCGTTTTTCTTGCTTGACGAGGTGGATAAATTGGGCGGTGATTGGCGCGGAGACCCGGCATCAGCCTTGCTTGAAGTGCTTGACCCCGAACAAAATCACGCGTTCAACGACCATTATATGGAAGTGGATTATGATTTATCGGAAGTGATGTTTGTTACCACCGCCAATACCATGAATATGGCGTCGCCTTTATTGGATAGAATGGAAATCATCCGCATTCCCGGCTATACCGAAGATGAAAAGGTGCAAATCGCGCAGCGGCATTTGATTCAAAAACAATATAAAGAAAATAATGTTGCCACCAAAGAATGGCAGATTGATGAGGCGGCGATTCGTGATATTATCCGCTATTACACGCGTGAAAGCGGTGTGCGTGCGCTAGAGCGTGAAATCTCATCATTGATGCGTAAAGCGGTGCTAGAAATCACCAAAAGCAAAGGCAAGGTAAAAACAATCAAGGTGGATAGTGATAATTTGCAAGATTATTTAGGTGTTAAAAAATTCCGTTATGGCTTGGCTGAAACCGAAGATGCGGTGGGCATGGTAACGGGTTTGGCGTGGACGCAATTTGGTGGTGAATTGTTAACCATCGAATCGGTTTTAATACCGGGCAAGGGCAAAGTCACCAAAACAGGCAAATTAGGCGATGTGATGCAAGAATCGATACAGGCGGCAGAAAATTTTGTCAAAAGCCGTGCTGCCCATTTCGGCATTATGCGTGAAGCATTTGAAGATACCGATATTCATGTGCATGTGCCTGAAGGTGCAACTCCCAAAGATGGTCCTTCTGCGGGTGTGGCGATGATGACATCGATGGTATCGATTCTCACCAATACGCCAGTGCGTAAAGATATTGCGATGACGGGCGAAATCACCTTGCGTGGCAATGTGTTGCCGATTGGTGGCTTGAAAGAAAAATTATTGGCGGCGTTGCGGGGTAAAATCGGCACAGTGCTTATTCCGTATGAAAACGAGAAAGATTTGGCAGAAATCCCTGATAATGTGAAGCAAGGGCTTAAAATTATCCCTGTCAAAAATGCTGATGAGGTGTTGGCACATGCTTTAACGCAAAAATTAGTTCCCGTTAAATGGCAAGATAAAATCGTAACAGGCAAAACAGAATCGAAGAGCGGTGAAAAACGGGTCGAACATTAAGTGAGTTTGCTAAAAAATCACTTATCACGGGTTATAACATGGTATTATTCGGTAAAAATCATCCAAAAAAAGGTGATAAAGTAAGTTTTCTTTGGAAAACCCACCTGTTTTGTTGTTTTTATGCGCTTACAAGTTGACGTCAAACAGGTTTTTCCTAATATATAGGCACTATAGGCATGGCTAAAATCATTGCCACCTATTGTTAAATTGACGTTTTATTTTTTAAAAAAGGAGAAATATCGTGAATAAAGGTGAATTAATTGATGCAGTTGCAGAAGCAACAGGTTTAAAAAAATCAGATACAGGTGCTGCCATTGATGCAGTTTTTGATGCGATTACAACATCATTGCAAAAGCAAGATGAAGTTCGTATTGTTGGGTTTGGTACATTTTTGACTGTGAAGCAAGCCGCACGTGAGGGACGTAATCCACGCACGGGCGAAAAATTGCAAATTCCAGCATCTGTGCAGCCGAAATTCCGCGCAGGTAAAGGATTGAAAGAAGCCGTTAATTGAGTTTCTTGATTTTTACGAAAAGCGGGGTGATTTTACCCCGCTTTTTTTGTTGATTAAAGTCAGCAAAAAGAGTAAAAATATTTTATTAAGGGCGATTAGCTCAGTTGGTAGAGCATCTCGTTTACACCGAGAGGGTCGGCAGTTCGAGCCTGTCATCGCCCACCATTAATATCTGCTAGAATTGCGGTAAAACCGCAATTCGCGAGAAGGGGCTTTGCGACCTTGCTAGCGCAAGGAACGCCCCTTTACCCCACCGCTTATTGATTCCGCTAGACTTGTAACAAAGTTACAAGTCGCTAGTTGGGGTTACGACCTTGCTAGCGCAAGGAACCCCAAACCCCCGCGAACATTTTCGTCGTTCCCTGCCAATGCCGATAGGCATTGATTAAGACAGGGAATCCATTTGGCAAACGAAGTTTGCATTCAAATTACCACCTTTGTATTAAATGTCTGGCGACACGCTCCGTCTGTGTGTTGAGCAACCGAAACTCACTCCTCTGCCAATATTAAGCACAGCGGTGGGGATTATCAAGGGCAAACCGAAAGCGCAAGGGAGCGGGCTTGTCCTCGCGACCGAGAAGCCACATCGCGCCCCCCTTAAATATATAACCGACTCCGCAAAGCCCCCATATATTAATGTATAGAGGCGCAGACACGGCTTTTGTGTTGAGTTATGGTAAAACATGCTCCTCCGCTAGTTTTGAGTACGGCGGGGTTTGATTCTTAATGCACATTTATATGTTAATAAGAATTATTAATATTTATTCCATAAGATAGACAATATATATTGATAATATCCTTTTAATGTCAATCAGAATAGTAACATGGAAAATATATTAGACGCGCAGGAACAAAAAGCAATCACTAAAATAATATCAAGCTATTATATGTCGCCTGTTTTAACGGAATTTAATGCTTTTTTAGAAAAATCTAACCTTACCAAACAAGAGGCAATGCAGGACGCATTTAATTACATTTATAATTTTATGCAAAATTCTTTACCTAATGTAGAAAAAGAAATAGACAAACGTATCGATGCAGGAAAAATAAGTGATAAATCTCAAACTCTTAAATCACTTGCTGGTAATGTTTTTACGTCTCTCATTCAATATATTTTTTTAAAAAATAAGGAAATTGGTAATATTCCGCCAAATATTTTTATCACCAAAAAGCAAGATGCTATCAAAAAATTTGGTGAGACTTTTACGATTTATATTGATGAAGAAACGCAAAAACCAGATTGTGATTTAATTATCTATAACAGCGATAATCAACATATTATTATTTTATCACTTAAAACATCTTTGCGAGAACGAGCAGGACAAACTTATAAATGGAAATTACTTTTAGAAATAGCTAACTCCGAAAATACTGAATTAAAAGAAAAATACAATATCAATTATAACGGCAACAAAATGCCTATCATTTGTTTTGCAACTGTTAATTTTTATGAAGAAATTAACAATCCGCAACAGCGTGGTATGTTTAAATTTTTTGATAAAGCATTTATTGCAAAGCCAAATATCAATGAAGATTTCATTGCACCTTTATCAACTCTTATCAGCTTTATTGAAGATAATTTGTAATGAATATTTTGGCAACACGTAATACAAAATATGATTTTTTAGGGCAATCCTACGATAAAACTTGCTATCCGAATCTTCATAAATATCCAGCAACGATGATTCCCCAAATCGGCATTGAAATATTAAAAGAATTGAATATCAAACAAGGCAATATGCTTGACCCATATTGTGGTTCTGGCTCATCTTTCGCCGCAGGTTTAGAAACAGGTGTAAAAAATTTCACAGGTTATGATATTAACCCGCTTGCAATTCTTATTTGTCAAACGCGCTTTACTTATTTAAGTATCGTATCACTTAAACAAAAATATCAATGGTTAAAAAATACAATTTCTAAAACAGTTGAAAAAGACTGGCAATATGCCATTACAATTGAAAAATTTAATAATTTTGATTATTGGTTTAGCCCTAAAATTGCCAATGAATTACAATTAATTAAAAATATCATCATGAAAATAACTGATGAAAAAATTCGTAATTTTTTTCTTGTCGCATTATCAACTGCCATGCGAGAATGTTCTTATACCCGAAACAATGAATTTAAACTTTATAGAATAAAACCCCAGCAAATGACATTATTTGAGCAAAACACATTTGCTGTTTTTTATCATCAGTTTGAGCATTGTATTAATATTTATGAAAATTATTATCATTCCAAATTAAAGCATATCAACATAAATATTACTTACAGCAGCTTTAAACCCAACGACAAAAAACACAATATTATTTTAACAAGCCCACCCTATGGCGATAGCAAAACAACAGTTGCTTACGGTCAATTTTCTTTTTTTTCGAATCAATGGTTGCTTAACCATATAAATGCTAGGGCTATTGATAAAAAATTAATGGGGGGTGAGATACAAACCACTCAGTTAAAAAATAGCCTCATTATTGACTATATCAAAGATATTCAAGCAAAAGACATAAAACGAGCGAATGAAGTTGCAAGTTTTTATTATGACTTAAAAAAATCAATTAATAATGTTTCACAAGCAGTCGAAACAGGTGGAAAAATTGTTTACATCGTTGGGAACAGAACCGTTAAAAACATTACGCTACCAACTGATAAATTTATTGCCGAATGTTTTAAAAATTGTGGCTTAAAACATCTAACAACTTATGAACGCATCATATCTAACAAACAAATGCCTTCACTCAATTCTCCGTCTAACAAAAAGGGTAATAAAATAAAAACAATGAATAAAGAATTTATTGTTGTAGGTGAAAATTAATAATTAACCCATTCTTAACCAAGCAAAATTTCTTGCATTTCTACCTCTTATATTGCAATTTGCGTTAAAGATGCGCCCATCTCAGCTTTGGCTGGGAAGCGGCGCTATATGTCCAAGCGTTTCGATGCCCCCACCGCTGTGTTTAACAAAGGCGGAAGAGTTCGTTTTTACAGGCGTTTAGCACATAGGAAGGAGCGTGTCTCATCACATTTTTATATGGGGGCTTTGCGGTTTAGGTTTTATCTATCAAGGGGGGTGCGAGCGCGCTTTATCGGTCGCGAGACTTACGTCCGCTTCCTTGCGCATACCCCCTTAATAATCCCCCCGCTGTGCTTAATACTAGCAGTGGCGTGAATTGCTGTTACTCAACACAAAGGGCGGTGGGGGTTTCAGGGGGCGAGGTTTGCCCGCCATTGGTACAAGGGCAAACCGAGCTTGCATAGATGAGAAAAAATTGGGAAATTCAAAGCCCCCTGCTAGTTAATTATGGCTTTGCCATAATTAACGTATTAGTAGTCATCAGGGAAACTTGTCGGGGCGATTTGCACCAACTTACTATTCTTACCGCTAATTCGTTTGATACTATAAAGCCGTTCGACTGTGCCATTCTCTAACAACCGAAAATGCGAGCCGATGCCACTATAGCCATTGCCAACATGCAGTTTTTCAGGATTGACTGCTCCCTCTTTACCAATCGTCAGTGCCAGAGAGGTTGCATCATAAACTAAAGACACTAAAGTTGGTGGATTTTTACCAAATAACTGCCGATAGCGACGCCTAAAATCCTGATAGCGCGGGGAATCGATACTCACATGTAACGCGCCATTCAAGGCGGGGTCGCTGGCAAGGCTCCGCATCTCGTCCCATAATTGCAACCCGTAAATATTAACATTCTGCGCGTTCACATCATAAAACGCAAATAGCGAAATAATGGTTTGCAACAAACGTGATGAGCCCACAACCATCAGCACCGCATCAAAAGGCGGGCCACTGACGGTATCAATATCATTCAGCCTGCTTAACTCGTTTTTAATCACAGCCCTATCGCTTAAAGTTTCATAACGCTCTAAAGTTATGGGAGGCACAAGCTGCTTAATCTCAATCACCATCTCTTGCATCGCCTGTGCATCGCCCGAACTGTAAATTTGCGCCAATTGCTTTTTATGCAGATTCAGCTGTAACTTGCGATAATCATAATGAGTGAATTGCCGAACCTGTTGCGATAAATCGGTGCTATCTTCATCATAAAAAGTGAGATAGCCAAGCCCTCTATTATATTTTGCCAACTCATTCTTTACTGTTTGCGCCACCAACCTACCATAGTCGCTTTCGGGCGTGAATACCGCGATATTTTCTGAACCATTGGCAAGCGCGTAATTGATAATTTGCTTGGCTTGCTGTGCAGGCGTTAAGCCAAACACGTAGGTGCCTTGATTGGCAATGGCTTCGGAATTGGAAAATGCTATGATGGGCAAGCCTTCGTCGCCCGCAACTGGCGCAATTTTACGCACCGATTCAGCGAATAGCGGCCCTAATATAATATCAATATCATCATCAATGGCTTGCTTCATCACATCACTGAGTTGCCTATCATTCTCGCCAATATTGTAAAAAAACAATTTTGCATCAGATAGTGTAGAATCAGACTTTACGGCATCAAAAAACGCCATTTGCACAGCATGATGCATTAAATTTACCAGTTTTTCTAATTTGGCTTCAGGTAAAATAACGCCAATGCGGAGCTCATCATCATTTTTGGAGAATCGTTTGCGCGCTGCTGAGAGTGAAAAATTATCAGGTGATTGGATATTTTTTTGACGGTTTTGCCAATCGCGCTGTAACAAAAATTGCTCAAATATCAGTTTATCGTAGGGGGCGAGGCTTAAAATCGGTTGCGATAATGAGTTTTGCGAATCAGAGAGATTAAAAAGAATACCCTCATGTTGGGCATAAGCAGGTTTCATCATCGCGCTTGCCGTGATGGCTAGCACGCATAGAATAAAAACGGTTCTTGGAAAAACGGTTCTTGGTGAAATGAATCTTTGCATTAACATAGGGGTGCGATTATTAATAAATTTATCATGTCCCTTTATAACAATAATCATTCGTCAAATAAAGCGTTACCGCCTAAAAAAGATAATGGCACAAGTTTTACCGCTGGGCTGTATTTGCTGGCAACGCCTATCGGCAATCTGCAAGATATCACATTACGCGGACTTGATTTGCTGAAATCATGCGATATTTTGCTGTGCGAAGATAGCCGTGTTACCCGTAAATTATTGCAATTCTATAATATTAAAGTGCCGAAAATTGTTAGCTATCACGACCATAATGGCACGCGAATGCGCCCGAAAATCATCGAATGGCTGAAGGCTGCACAATGTGTGGTGTTGGTAAGCGATGCTGGCACGCCACTGATTTGCGACCCCGGCTATAAATTGGTGCTAGAAGCGCGTGCCGAAAATATTAAGGTTCATAGTATTCCGGGCGCATGTGCGTTTGTTACCGCGCTCACATTATCGGGCTTGCCCAGTGATAAATTTATCTTTTTAGGTTTCCTGCCGCGTCAAACAAAAGCGAGGCAGGTCTTATTGCAATCGGTGCAACATTTGCCGATGACTCTGATTATTTACGAATCCGCCTTGCGATTGGTGAAAACTTTGCATCAGCTGTATGATATATGTGGTGCGCGCAAAATTGTGTTGGCGCGTGAATTAACAAAATTTTACGAGGAAGTTAGAGTGATTGATAGTGCGGAAATCCCTGATGATTTAATTCTGAAAGGCGAATATGTGGTGCTGATTGAAGGACAAATGACGGCGCAAACTGATGATGATTGGCAGGCTTTATTACAACAGGCGATGCTGAAAATGAGCCTAAAACAAGCGGTGCAGACGGTGGCTGAATTAAGCGGTGTCAAGAAACAGACAATCTATCAGCACGCGCTTGAGTTAAAATCCCATAATAATGATGATGATGATGAAGAAGAATAAGCGGCGCAAAGCCTATCAACGTGGCAAATATGCCGAAATTTTGGCATTGCTATTTTTGCTATTCAAGGGCTATCGTCCGCTGGCATGGCGTAAAAAAATATTGTTTGAAGCTGATTTGCTGATGAAGAAAAATAATATTTTGGTGTTGATTGAGGTAAAATATCGCGATAATATTGATGATACCATGATGGCGATTGATGAGAAAAAGCTGAGAAGATTATCAAATATGGCACTGATGGCGCATAAGCAATATCGTCCATTATTCAAGCAAATTCCAGATATTAGAATCGATGCGGTTTTACTTTCGAAATATAAGATACGGCATATTAAGAATATCACGCAAATTTAATATCTTTTTACTTGAAAAATCCTACAAATTTCATTACATTAGATGCTTCGTAAATATCCCAAGCAAACATGCAGATAGAGGCGGCGCATTATAATAAATGTGCAAACGGGTATGCCTACTATTTGCTAATTTTATAAGCGAGGTCAAAATGCCCAAACTGAAAACAAAAAGTTCGTTTAAGAAACGATTCAAGGTGACTGCGACTGGCAAGATTAAGTTTTTCTCTGCCTGTTTGCGCCATAATACGGGTAACCGTACGCAAAAAATGAAACGCACCAATCGTGGCTCTCAAGTGATGAAAGCTTGTGATGCGCGGTTTGTGAAGCGTTATTTTGCAGGAAAGGTTCGTTAGATGGCACGGGTAAAACGCGGCGTTACATCACATGCGCGCCATAAAAAAGTATTAGAAAAAGCCAAAGGTTATTTTGGCAGAAGAAAAAACACCATTAGGGTTGCGCGTCAAGCCGTAGAAAAAGCGGGGCAATATGCCTATCGTGATAGGCGGGTGCGGAAACGTGATTTTAGGCGGTTATGGATTCAGCGGATTAATGCTGGCGCCCGTGCCAATGGCACTACCTATGCGTTATTGATAGGTGGACTTGCCAAAGCCAATATTGAGATTGACCGTAAAATGCTTTCTGATTTGGCGATTCAGTCGCCACAAGAATTTACCGCTTTGATAAAACAGATACAGAAACATATCGATTCGGTTGATGCCAAGCATATTCCGCTTAAAACACCTGCGCCGAAAAAGACACTCGCATCTTAATATGCGATTTAACATGCAATGGGTGATATTGTAAAATTACTGGAATCAGCCCGCAATGATATTGCTAAAGCCGACAACCTTCAGCAATTAGAATCGTTGCGCGTTGCCCTATTGGGCAAAAAAGGCAGTCTCACCGATGCGATGAAATCACTTGGCAATCTTTCTGGTGATGCGCGCAAAGAGCAAGGACAGCAATTAAATCTGGTTAAGCAGGAAATCACTGATTTGCTGACCAAGCAGAAGGATTTGCTTGAACAGGCAGAACTGAATCATCGCCTGAAAGCTGAAAAAATTGATGTTACTTTGCCGCCGCCTGCATGGCAGGTTGGACGTTTGCACCCGATTACCCAAACCATTGATGAGTTGACGGCAATTTTTGGACAGATGGGTTTTGCCGTTGCCGAAGGTCCAGAAATCGAAGATGATTTTCATAATTTTACCGCGCTGAATATTCCGCCATCGCACCCTGCACGGCAGATGCATGATACATTTTATCTGCAACCACAAGCAGAAGGTAACGCACCGCCAGTGTTACGCACCCATACCTCGCCCGTGCAGATTCGGGCGTTAAAATCCCTGCCGAAACCCGTCGCGGTGATTGCCCCCGGGCGCACCTATCGCAGTGATTATGACCAAACCCATACGCCTATGTTTCATCAGGTGGAAGGGATTTGGATTGACCAGCAAACCCATATGGGGCATTTGAAGGGTTGCTTGATTGATTTTGTCCATACGTTTTTTGAAAATAAGTCGATTCCTATAAGGTTTCGCGCCAATCATTTTCCATTCACCGAACCCAGTGCCGAGCTTGATATTGGTTATGGCATTAAAGACGGTATGATTCGAATCGGTGAGGGCGATAAATGGTTAGAAATTTTAGGTTGCGGTATGATGCACCCCAATGTGTTGCGGGCATGTGATACTGACCCCGATTCCTATCAAGGTTTTGCGTTTGGTATCGGCATTGAACGGCTTGCTATGTTGAAATATGGCATACCCGATTTGCGAACATTTTTTCAGTGCGATTTGCGGTGGATGCGCCATTATGGCTTCTTGCCTTATGATACTGCTAGCTCGATTCGCGGGTTAGGATTGTGATATGAAATTCACATTAGAATGGCTGGCAGAACATATTGATTTGAGTGATGATGTTGGCTTGCAAAAAATATGTCATATTCTTACCCAACAAGGGTTAGAGGTAGAAGAAATTCAAGATAATGGTGCGTTACTAAAAGATTTTGTGATTGCCGAAGTGGTTAAATGTGAACCGCATCCCGATGCCGATAAGCTAAAATTATGTCAGGTTTTTGATGGTAAGAATCAGCATCAGGTGGTGTGTGGTGCGCCCAATGCGAAGCTGGGTATGAAAGGCGTGTTTGCGCCAGTTGGCACTTATATTGCGGGGGCAGATTTCACCTTAAAAAACACCAAGATTCGCGGTGTGGAATCGCAAGGCATGTTGTGTTCCGAACGTGAATTGCAAATATCAGATGAGCATGATGGCATTATCGCGCTTGCAGATGATGCGCCGATTGGTGAGAATTTTTCGCAATTTGCAGGGCTTGATGATGTGGTGATTGATATTGCGGTGACTCCGAATCGAGGCGATTGTTTAGGGGTGCGTGGCATTGCGCGTGATTTGGCAGCTGCAGGTTTGGGTGTGTTGAAACCGCTTAAAATGACTGAAAAACAAACGCCAAAAGCAACAATAGAATCGCCGATAAAATGGCGAGTGGATTTGGCTGATACTCACCATTGTCCTTATGTGGCAGGGCGGTATTTTACGGGGCTGAATAATAGTGGTAAAACGCCTGCTTGGATGCATCGCCGCTTAAAAGCGATTGGGGTAAAATTAATATCGCCATTGGTTGATGTTACCAACTATATCACATTTGATTTGGGTCGCCCGTTGCATGTGTTTGATGCCGATAAAATCAGCGGTGATTTGATGATGCGTAAAGCCAAGCAAGGCGAGAAACTGACCGCGCTTGATGGTAACGATTACGAATGTAGCCCCGATATGACGGTGATTAGCGATGATGAGCAAGTGGTGAGCCTTGCAGGCATTATGGGCGGGCTTGATTCTGGTTGCGCTGATAGCACCAAAAATATGTTTTTAGAAGCGGCATTATTTGATGCTGTGAATATTGCCGAAACAGGGCGTAAATTGAACATTCATTCTGATGCGCGGTTTCGATTCGAACGCAAAATTGACCCCGATATGCTGTTATCAGGTTTGGAATATGCCACGATGCTGATTTGCGACATTTGTGGTGGGCAGATAAGTGAGATTGTCAGCGCAGGTGAATTGCCTGATAGCAATCAAAAGATTGATTTTCAGCTGACAAAATTGCGTGATTTTGGTGGCGTAGAGATTGAAACTGATGAGGTGATACGAATTTTAAGCGCGTTGGGTTTTGAAATTATCCGCAATGAAAAGCAAATATTAACATTGGAAATTCCATCATTCCGCCCTGATATTAGCACGCAAAGCTGTATTGTAGAAGAAGTTTTGCGGATTTATGGTTACGATAATATCCCTGTGGTCTCATTACCACGCCAGCAAGCGGTGGCAGGTAATATTCTCACTCTCACGCAAAAACGCGTTAATTATATCAAACGGGCATTATGTGCGCGTGGGCTTTACGAGGCTTATAGCTGGTCGTTTTGTGATAGCGAAAAGGCGAAACATTTTTGGCGTGAAACCGCAAAACCGCAACATTTATATTTGCAAAATCCAATATCAGAAAAATTAAATATCATGCGCCCTACTCCTTTGGTTACCTTGCTTGAGGCGATGGGTGAAAACCATGCGCGTAAAATATTTGATATGAAATTGTTCGAAATAGGACCAGCCTTTGATGATGCGTTTGATGGGCAAAAGCTGATATTGAGCATCTTACGCAGTGGTGCAAATAGCAGTAAAGATTGGCAACAAAATCATATTGCCAATAATTTATTTGATATTAAGGCGGATATTATCGCGGCGATTGATGCGATTGGTTTTGATTCGCAAAAATTCAAAATCACTGATGATGCCCCTGATTATTATCACCCCGCCCAGTCGGGTAGTTTCAGTTTAGGTAAAAATATCATCGCGCATTTTGGCACATTGCACCCATTGGTGGCGCGTGATTTTGCGCTGAAAAAAACGGTCTCTATGGGTGAGGTATTTATTGATAATCTGCCAATTCCCTCTAAAAGTAATAAGGCAAGACAGAAGCTACAAGCCTCAGCCTATCAACCAGTGATGCGTGATTTTGCATTTGTGCTAGATAATCATATCAATGTGGGTGAATTGCTTGCATCAATTAAAAAAGCCGAGCCAAAATATCTTACCGATATTGGTGTGTTTGATGTCTATCAAGGCGATTCATTGGGGCAGGGTAAAAAATCGGTGGCTGTCGGTATCACGTTACAACCATTGAATGAATCTTTCACTGATGAGGTTTTAGAAAAAATTAGTGCGAATATTATTGAAACGGCACAAAAAATAGGTGCAAAATTGCGTGAATAAACGCATAATACACGATGACTTAAAAAGGATAAAGAGAGATAAATGGCACGGTTAAAAAATTCAATAAAATGGCTTCCTAATATTTTGACTCTATCACGTATATTATGCGCGCCATTATTATTTTATCTGATTGTTGAAAGCTACCATCACCAACATGATAATACAGTATGGACATGGATTGTGTTGATTATGCTTTATAGTTTTATCACCGATTATTTTGATGGCTTGCTGGCGCGTAAATTGAATGCTAAATCGCATTTTGGTGCTATGCTTGACCCCGTTGCCGATAAAATTGTGGTGATTGTGATGCTGATTTCAGTCTGTATATTAGATGTTTTTGGTCCCGCAGGCTATGTTGCGGTGTTGGTGATTATTATTCGAGAATTTATTGTAGCGGGTGCGCGTGAATATAGTGGCGCCTATCAAATAAAATTACCTGTTACCCGTTTGGCAAAATTGAAAACAATGTTACAAATGTCGGCATTATTTATTATTTTTGTGGAACAGAGGATTCAGATTATCCCGAATGTTCATTTTGGTGAATTTTTACTGATTTGTGCCGCGATTATGTCTTTTATAACGGGCGTGCAGTATTTTAGAAAAACAATTATCGCCCTCAATAATATCAAACAGGCAGATTAATTTACCATGCCATCAAGTGATGCAATTCTAAATCATACCATGAAAGTGATAGGGTTTGCGGGTTTTAGCGGTGCAGGTAAAACCACATTGGTGGAACAATTAATCAGGCATTTTACGAGAAATAACATCAAGATTGCATTGATTAAACATGCTCATCATTCGTTTGATATTGACCATCAGGGTAAGGATAGCTATCGGCATCGCAAGGCAGGCGCGCATGAAGTGCTGATAAGCTCGAATAAACGCTATGCTCATATGGTGGAAAGCGATAAAGAAACGCCACTCAATATATTGCTTGGTAAAATTAACAATGCCGATATGGTGTTTGTGGAAGGCTATAAAACTGAAGAGATTCCCAAGATTGAAATTTACAGAAGCGCGCCAAAATCCACTAATCCGATATTGGCATCGAGCGATAAAAATATCATCGCCATCGCCACCCCGCAACAGGATAAACATTTGGTAGCTGATTTGGCAACATGGCTTGATTTAGATGATATGCTGATGATTGCCGATTTTATCAGTGATTATTTGAAAATCGGGCGTTAAAAATGGCACAGCTTTATGATTGCTTTGCCAAAGGCGGTTTGTTACCGCTTGCCGATATTTACGCGCTTATCAATGATTTAGATGGCGTGCAGGAGGTTGAAACACTAGCGCTTGCAGATGCCCTCACCCAAAATGCACTCACCCAAAATATTCGTGGGCGATTATTGGCAGAAAATATTATTGCGCCATTTGCGATACCGTCTTTTGCCAATGCGGCGGTTGATGGCTATGCGTTTCGCTATGATGATTATCAAGGGCAATTGGCGATTTCAGGCAAGGTTGAGATGCAGTTAGTTGCCACCATTGAAGCAGGCGATAATGGTGATATTACCCTTCAAAAAAATCAGGCGGTGTTGATTTTTACAGGTGCGGCTATGCCCAAAAATGCTGATATGGTGGTGATGCTAGAAGATATTGATGAGAATCGTGCATTATTGACGCAGAAAATATCAGCAGGCGAACAACCGACTATCGCGATTCCCGATGGCTTAAAACAATATGATAATTATCGCCCGATTGGTGATGATGTTGTGAATGGTGAGGTGATTTTAAATGCGGGCGATGCGCTTACTCCGCCCAGAATCGCCATGCTTTTCGCGCTTAATATCAAACAAATTCAGGTGATTCGTCCCTTAAGAGTGGGAATTTTATCAAATGGTGATGAGTTGATGCGTGATGGGGATAAATTAACACATGGCAAAATTTACGATTCGAATCGACCCTTGCTTCAAAAATTACTGGCATCTTATGGCGTTGTGGTAACAGATTACGGCATCATGAATGATGATAAGCAGGCGATTCAAACTGTCTTTGACGAGGCTACAAAAACCCAAGATTTGCTGATAAGTTCAGGCGGTATGTCGGAAGGTGGTAAGGATTATATCCGTGCGTTATTGGAGAACGCCTCATCAAAAAATCAGGGTAAGTTATGTTTTTTACGCGCCGCCATTAAGCCGGGCCGTCCCGTTGGTATCGGCTATTGGCACGATTTGCCGATTATCGGATTACCCGGCAATCCCGTTGCCGCTTTTACGGTGTTTTTGGTGATTGCGTTGCCGATGTTGATGCGGTTGCAGGGGCATAAAACAGTAAAATTACCGTTAGAATTTCAAGCATTGGCTGATTTTGATTATCAAAAACGCCCACAGCGCACCGAATATGTGCGGGTGAAAGTGGTAGGGCATGATACAAAAACTCTCATGCCGATTCTGGCACGCTATGGCAAAAAAGGCGCAGGAGTGTTATCATCTTTATTGGGCGCAGATGGTTTTGCGGTGCTAACGGGCGATAATATCACCAAAGGCACGCAAGTAAGTTACATGCCATTCGGGCAATTTTTTTAAGCGGAGGTTATGATGATAAAAATTTATTATTTTGCATGGTTACGGCAAAAAATTGGCAAAAATTCAGAACAGTTAGATTTGCCGACCCATATAGAAAATGTTTCAGATTTGCGTGATTATCTCATCGGGCAGGCTGATGCCTATGCGATTTTGCGGCAATATGATGATGTGATTAAAATTGCGGTCAATCAGCAATATGTTGATTGGCAGGAAGCGATTAAGGCAGGTGATGAGATTGCATTTTTTCCGCCCGTTACTGGCGGCTAATGGGGTTGGTGATGATTGATATTCAAATTAAGATTCAAGATTTTGATGCCTATCAGGCATTGCAAGATTGGCAGAAAAAAATGCAAGGTAATGATGCCGATGAAATCGGCGCCATTTGTCATTTTATCGGCTTTATGCGCGGCTATAATCAGCGCAATGAATTGCTAGAATCGATGAATTTAGAGCATTATGAGGGCATGTGTGAGAAAATTTTGCAAGCGATTGCTGATGATGTGATGCAAAAATTCCAGATACAAAATGTTTTATTATGGCATCGATGCGGTAAAATTTTACCACAACAGCCGATATTACTGATTGCGACCGCGTCAAAACATCGGCAAGCGGCGTTTGATTCATGCCATTATTTTGCCGACCGCCTCAAAATAGAAGCGCCGTTTTGGAAAGAGGAAATTACAAAAGAAGGGCAAGCCGAATGGGTGGCACAAAAACAGCAAGATTTATCCCAAAAAGACAAATGGGTAAAATAAATAGGTTGATAATTAATGATAAATTGTTACAAATAGGCTTAAAGTTTGAGGTGATTCGATGTTAAGAACAGTGCCAATTCATAAAGAAACCGATTATGTCTGTATGCGTAAAGCAGGCAGGCTAGCGGCTGAAGTGCTAGATTATATAACGCCTTTCGTAAAACCGGGAGTTTCTACAGGCGCGCTTGATAGGCTATGCCATGAATTTATTTTAGACCATAACGCCTATCCCGCCCCGCTTAATTATCGGGGTTTTCCTAAATCCACCTGTATTTCTATCAACCATGTTGTGTGTCATGGTATTCCTGATGATGCTAAAATATTACGCAATGGCGATGTTCTTAATATCGACGTAACGGTGATTCTTGATGGTTGGTATGGCGATACCAGCCGTATGTATTGGTGCGGTGATAAAATTTCGCGCCAAGCGCAGCTGCTTACCAAAGTAACCCATGAATGTTTGATGCGGGGCATCGGTGCGGTAAAAGCAGGGGCGACATTGGGCGATATTGGTCATGCGATTCAAACGCATGGCGAGCAGAATCGATTTTCGGTGGTGCGCGATTTTTGCGGACATGGCATTGGGCGGGTTTTTCATGATGCGCCATCGGTGATGCATTATGGCAATAAGGGCGAAGGTATGCGACTAGAAGAAGGCATGATTTTTACCATTGAGCCGATGATTAATTGTGGCACATGGCAGGTAAAAATCCTATCAGATGCTTGGACGGCGATTACCAAAGACCGCAAATTATCGGCACAATTTGAACATACATTGGCGGTGCTAAAAGATGGCGCAGAAATTTTCACCCTCTCGCCACAAGGGTTACATTGCCCGCCATATTCGGTTTAGTAAGGAAATATTGTGGCTGAAACACCGCATTATCATGGGCATCGTCAAAGATTGCGCGAAAAATTATTACGCAATGCCGATGGGTTGGCGGATTATGAATTGCTGGAATTGATATTGGCGCAAGCCTTGCCACGCGGTGATGTTAAACCTTTGGCAAAGGAGTTACTGAAGAAATTTGATTCATTCGCTGCCTTGCTTGCCGCACCGCCATCACAAATTATGGAAGTGAAAGGGGCTGGGGAATCGGTAGCGGCGGCACTTAAAACCACCTATCATGCATCATCACGGTTGGCGGCGGCGCAAATTAATAATAAGCATGTGATAAGCTCGTGGCAAGAATTGTTGAATTATTGCCGTGTCAAAATCGCTTATGCCAATATGGAGCAATTTTATGTTATTTGCCTGAATCAGCGCAACCATGTGATTGACCATCAATTATTGCAAACAGGAACGATTAATCATGTAACGCTTTATCCGCGTGAAATTTTAAAACACGCGCTTGATAAGGGCGCGACTGCATTGATTATTGTCCATAATCACCCTAGCGGTTCAGCACAGCCATCACAAGGCGATATTGATTTTACCAATAAATTGCATCTGGTGCTGAAGCCGTTAGATATTAATTTGCACGACCATCTTATTATCACCCATTCGGGGCATTTTAGCTTTCGGCAAAATGGTTTACTTGTCTGATGGTTTAATGTCTGTTTCGCCAAAATCAAAATAGCGGCGCAACCGCCATGTTTGAAAAATACCGAATATCACAAAAATAACGGTAATGCCAAATACCTTAAAACTCACCCAAAAATCGGTGGTTTGCGTGAGGCGCACAAATTCATTAAGCCCAGCAGTGATGATGAATAAAAACCCATAATGCCATGTTAATTGTATCCAGCCTTTGATGGGCAGGGCGATATAATCTTTGAAAACATATTGTAATGCAGGTTTTTTGATGATGGCAGAACCGATTAAAATCACCGCAAATAATAGCTGAATGATGGTGCTTTTTAGCTTAATCAGATTTTCATCATGCAATAATAAGGTGGCAGTGCCAAAAATTGTTACCAACACAGCGGTAAAAGTGGGCAGGGCTGCAAAACGCCGCTCGGTGATATAAATATAAATCACCGCAAGGGTTGAGGTAACAATCAAAGTAGCGGTGGCAACAAAAATATCATAAAAACGGTAGCTAACAAAAAAAACAATCAGCGGGATATAATCGGAAATAAATTGCGTCATTTTGCCTTTTGCTTTTTTGGCATTTGCTTGTTTTGGGTTTGGTTCTTTTGGCATTATATCCTCATCTCTATCGCGTTCCAAATATCACTTTGCAAACACAGATTGTTAAAACGGTTGATTTCCTGTATCCCTGTGGGCGAGGTAACATTAATCTCAGTCAGATGCCCATCTATAATATCAATGCCTGTAAATAGCAAGCCTTCTTGTTTCAACGGCTGTTTCAGAGCTTCGCAAATTTCAATATCGCGCTTTGTCAGGTCGGTTTTTGTCGCGGTGCCGCCCACATGCATGTTAGAGCGTAACTCGCCTTTTTGTGGCACACGGTTAATTGCACCGCCAATTTCGCCATCAATCAGCACCACGCGCTTATCGCCTTTGGTGATATTAGGGAGATATTGCTGGGCAATGATGGGGATATTATTTTTATCAAAAAATAATTCTAACAACGCTCCTGCATTGGAGTCGCCTTTATTCAGTTTAAAAATAGCAAAACCGCCATTGCCATAAAGTGGCTTGATGATGATGTCGCCAATATCGCGATGAAATTGCATAATCTCAACCTTATCGTGGCTGATAAGACTATGCGGCATAAATTCTTTAAAGTGATTGACCCAGATTTTTTCAGGTGCATTCCGCACGCCACGCGGATTATTCACCACGCAGGTTTCAGCTTGTTCAAGCAGATGGGTCGCGGTGATATAGCCCATATCAAAGGGAGGGTCTTGGCGCATCAGCACCACATCAATATCGGTAAGATTGATGGTTTCAGCCTCGCCTAAAATGGCAGGATTTTTTGGGTCGGTGGTAAATTTTAGACTCTGCATTTTGGCAAATACACCGCGCTTGCTATCCCATGAAAGCAATTCGGGCGGATAATAATAAAGCTGATAGCCACGCTTTTGCGCTTCCATGCCCAGCACATAACTGCTATCGCCTGTGATATCGATATTTTGTGGCGGGTCCATCTGTAATGCGACATTTTTTATCATCGTCAAATATCCAGATTTTTAGCGAATGTGGCATGTTTGCGAATAAAATCAAAACGTTTTTCGGCATTGCGCCCCAATAAATCTTCCACCAATTTTTCGGTTTCCTTTGCTTCAACACTATCGGTTGCGGGGATTCTCACCTGCATCAAATTGCGCGTTTCAGGATTCATTGTGGTATCGCGTAATTGCTTGGCGGGCATTTCACCTAAGCCCCTTAAAGCGGCTAATATCAGGTTTTTGATTGGCACGGAATTCTTTTTTGATAATTTTTTCGCGCTCAGCATCATCATGGGCGTAAAATGATTTACCGCCAAGTGCGATACGGTAAAGCGGTGGCATCGCCAAATATAAATGCCCATCTAAAATTAATTCAGGCAATTCGCGATAGAAAAAGGTCATCAGCAGAGCGGCAATATGTGCGCCATCAACATCAGCATCGGTCATAATCACAACTTTTTCATAGCGCAAATCTTGGGCGCGATAGGCATCACCCGTGCTACAACCTAGCGCAAGGCATAAATCGGATAATTCTTGATTCTGCGCTAATTTTTCCACCGATGCCGATGCCACATTCAAGATTTTACCGCGCAACGGCAATACCGCTTGAAAATTACGGCTACGCGCTTGTTTGGCAGAACCACCCGCTGAATCGCCCTCAACAATGAATAATTCCGTGCCGATACTGCCTTCGGTGCTACAATCGGAAAGCTTACCGGGTAAACGCAGGCGTTGCAGAGGGCTTTTACGCATGTTATTTTTTTGCGCGCGCCGTTTCAGCCTCTCATCCATATTTTCTAATGACATTTGCAATAATAAATCAGCTTGCACAGGGTCTGCCGTTAGCCAATGTTCGAACTGGTCTTTCACCGCATTATCAATCAGCCTGCTGGCTTCGGGCGAGACTAATTTTTCTTTGGTTTGTCCCTGAAATTGCGGTTCGCGAATAAAAATTGAAACCAATAGGCTACAGGAATTTATCACATCATCAGAGGTTAATTGGCTGGCACGTTTATTATTGGTAAGCTCGCCATAATGCCGTAACCCACGTAAAATCACTTGGCGCATCGCGGTTTCATGATAGCCACCTTGCGGCGTTGGCACGGCATTACACCATGATTCTATCATCGAATCACCATGCGTAAACCAGCGCAACACCCATTGCACACGCTCGCCATTATCGGTTTTCACATCGCCATCAAAATCATTTTTCAGCAATGTTTCATGGTTTTTGGACGTAATCAACATATAATCTTTTAGCCCGCCCGGATAGTGGAATTTTTCAGTGGCAGGGATATTGGATTTTTGCGCGATTTCAGGGGGGCATTGCCAGTAAATTTGAATCCCGCCATGCAGATAGGCTTTGGCTTGCGCCATTTTATAGAGTTTTGCGGCATTGAATGTTTGATTGCCAAAAATTTCAGGGTCGGGGTGAAAGGTGATTTTCGTGCCTTTGGCAGTTTTATTTTCAGCGGGTTTTTGCGTTAATTTGCTGGTAGGCACCCCGCGCACGCAAGAAAGTTGATAGATTTTACCCGCACGGGTGATTTGCGCGCAAAAATTATCGGATAGTGCATTGACCACCGAGATACCCACCCCATGCAAGCCACCAGAGATTTCATAAGCCTCGCCCGAAAATTTACCGCCTGAATGCAGGCTGGTTAATATCACTTCTAATGCTGATTTTTCGGGATAACGCGGATGGGGGTCGCATGGAATACCGCGCCCATTATCGCTGACGGTGATTGAACCATCATCAAGTAATTGGCAATGAATATGCCGTGCAAAGCCAGAAAGTGCTTCATCCATCGCATTATCTAAAATTTCAGCAAATAAATGATGCAAAGCGGTTTCATCAGTGCCACCAATATACATGCCGGGTCTGCGCCTTACTGGCTCTAACCCTTCTAAAATTTCAATGGCGTCAGCGTTATAGGTCTGCCCTTTCGTCGCACGCCCTGTTGATGCAGGTGTCGATGAGGCAGAGTTAGGTTTGGTAAATAAATCATTCATGGTGGCTATCATATCTTGCAAATTTTTTTATCGCAAGCCGTTACCTATCTTTATCGGCATATATATTGTTAGGTTTGTGGGTGGCTTGCATCAAATCATCTAAGGCTTTTTGTTCCCGCATCGATAATTCCTTTTGTAGTTTCAGCAATTCACGATTTTTGATATTTTCTAACCGCTTCATTTCGGCATGGGATTGGCTGAGATTATCGCGGGCAATTTTGGTTACCGCTCTGGCGTCATTAAGAGCATTTGTAGTTTTTGCCGTCTATCAAGCGCATGGTCCATATATTTAGAAAATGTTTGCGATAATAGATAATCTTGAGCGGCGATTTCTTGCTCATTTTCAAAATTTTTATCAAATTCATCAACCCTATCATTGATATTATCCTCTTGCTGATGGGCTTGATTCAGCTTTTTGCGGAAAGTTTGTAATTGGGTATCTTGCACGCGAATCAGAGTTTTTAAGGTTTTTAGCATGGTGTTATCAATTTAAGATACGGTTATCATCATTTGTTGCAGCTGTTCTGTTTTGCTCCATATTTTGCCCGATATTTTGCCCCGCATTTTCTTCCATTATCACGTTAATGGCAGTTTGATATTCCATGCCTAGAATTTTACCTAATTGTTGAAAACTCTCTTCAATAGTGGTTTTACTATCAGGGTCTTGGCGAAAAAAATCTTCTAATTTCGGGTGCAAATCAATCGCACGGTCAATATTTTTATCACTGCCTTTGCGGTAAGTGCCAAGCGAGATAAGGTCTGACATTTCTTCGTAACGGGCGATATTTTCGCGTGCCGATTGCAGAATTTCATTTTCTAAAATATTATTGCAAGCGGGCAAAGCGCGCGATACTGATTTCATCACATCAATCGCAGGATAGCGTCCGCGATGGGCAATATCGCGATTCAGCATCACATGCCCATCTAAAATGCTTCGAATCGCATCAGAAATAGGTTCATTATGGTCATCGCCTTCTACCAAAACCGTGAAGATAGCCGTGATATTGCCTTCAATCATGCCGTCATCATTGGGTTTGATACTGCCCGGTCCAGCGCGTTCTAATAATTTTGGTAATTGTGTAAAAACTGATGGCGGATAGCCTTTGGTGGTGGGTGGCTCGCCTACTGATAGCCCAATTTCACGCAATGCCATTGCAAAACGGGTAACAGAATCCAGTAATAACAACACATCTTTGCCTTGTGCGCGAAAATATTCAGCCACTGTGGTACGGCGGTGAAAGCCGCTTGCTTACGGCATAAAGCAGGCTCGTCAGATGTTGATACCACCATCACGCAATGTTGCATATTATCTTTGCCTAGCGCATTTTCAATAAATTCACGCACCTCGCGTCCACGTTCACCAATCAGCCCAACCACGATAATATCGGCATTGCTATGGCGCGCAATCATGCCCATTAAAATTGATTTACCAACGCCAGAACCTGCAAAAACACCCAAACGTTGCCCTTTACAACAAGGCACAAAACTATCCATCGCCCGCACACCCAAACATAGTTTTTCACCAATCAGACGGCGCTGATGCGCGGGCGGGGGGCTGTTATGAATCGGGTAAGCATGGTCGCCATAAGAAAGCGTGCCTAAATCATCAAGCGGTTGCCCGAACGCATCAATGGTGCGCCCCAACCAGTCAGCATGGGGATAAATAACAGTGTCGCTATGGGTGATTTTAACGCGATTGCCAACGCCAATGCCCTTCCATCGCACCAAAGGGCATGGCAAGCACGCTTTGTTGTTGCACACCAATAATCTCGCAAGGTAAATCGGGTTTGCCAGCCCGTTCCAAAAAGCAACGTTCACCAACAGCAATATGATGCGAAATGCCAGAGATTTCAATCGCGAGTCCTTTAATGGCAGAAACTTCACCGCTGATGATATAGCCAGAGCTACGCGCTACTTCATGGCGCATTTCTTCAAAAAAATGCATTATCACACCTTACATATAGACTGACTGTTGAGGAAAACATAATCATTGGTTTAAACCTAACAAAAAATCAGAATAAAGAAAAGAATTATTTTGCTAAAAATATACTAATAAATTGACAAATTTTTAACATTATGCTAGGTTATACGCATAATATAGTTAAAAAGATACTTAACTATAAAGTTTTTTAGATAAAAATAAAATAATATTAATAATTTGCAATGTGAGTGTTTCATGCGTGTTTTACTGGTAGAAGATGATGTTTCAATGATGAGTATGATGAAAATCGCACTCAGCCGTGAGGGTTTTGAGCTTGATATGGCAACGCGTGGGCGCGAGGCGATAGAATTTATCAGTCAGCAAGAATATGATATGATTGTGCTAGATTTAATGTTGCCTGATATGGATGGCTATCAGCTATTGCGCGATATTCGGGGCAAGGGCAAAGAGACACGCCAGTGCTGATTCTTTCGGGCTATCGCATATTGATAATAAGGTTGAGGGGCTAACATCAGGCGCCGATGATTATCTTACCAAACCATTTGATAGGCGCGAATTGATTGCACGGATTCATTCGCTTATCAGGCGTGGCAGTGCACCAGCGCAAGCACCACAAAAAAATGTTGAAACGGGTAATCTGAAAATAGAGTTGGTAGAAAAACGGGTTTTTGTTGCTGATATGCAAGCTGAATTAACGGCAAAAGAATATGCTATTTTAGAAATGTTGGCGATGCGTAAAGGGGTGGCGATTGGTAAAGAGATAATTATGGAAAAATTATACGACCCAAAATCGGGAAAATATCCATCGGAACGGATTATCGCCGTGTTTATTTGCAAATTACGTAAAAAACTCACCGATTTAGACCCTGAACAAACCGATTATATCCGAACTGCATGGGGGCGTGGCTATATTTTGCCAGAATTGCCCCAGAATTGATAGTGGCACAATAAAGAATTGCCCCAGAATCAATAGTGGCACAATAATATCGTATTTATTTGTTGCAAGGTGAAGGCAATATCCGATAATATTAGGATATGATAAAGAAGTTCTTAAAATTCTCATTATTCGGCTTATGGCTATCATTGGCATATTTACAATTTTTGCCATCGAGTTCACGCTCAAAATATTGTCCGCGATACCGAAATAGAGAATTTCTTGCAAGAATTAAGTGTGCCAGTGTTGCAAGCTGCTGGTTATGGTAAAGAACAAATTCGTTTTATTTTGGTTGCCGATAAAAAACTCAATGCGTTTGTGGCAGGTGGCGATGCGATTTTTGTGCATACAGGCTTAATTTTAACCGCTGATAATCATGAACAAATTACCGCAGTGGTTGCCCATGAATTGGGGCATATTCTGGCAGGGCATGTTACCCAAACGTTGCAAAGCCAGCAAAATTCTAGCAAAATTGCATTGGCAACGGCACTCACAGCATTGGCGATAGGGTTTGGCACCAATAATATTGATGCGGCGATTGTTGGCTCGTTAGGGGGGGCTGATACCGCGCAAAAAACTTACTTAAAAGGCTCGCGGTTGCGCGAAACAGCGGCTGACCAAATTGCGGTTGATTTGCTGAATAGGGCTGAAATGCCACTTTATCCGATGCGTGATTTTATGGCTTATTTGGCAGGGCGCGAACAAGGGGCGCAGTTTGATGAATATTCCCTTACCCATCCGCCTAGTAAAGATAGGCTTAATTTCATCGCCCATCAACATGATATATCGCCTCATAAAAACAAGCCCGAACGCATGGGATTTACCCAATGGCATCAGCGTATTAAGGTTAAAATTATTGCTTATGATGAACGCCCTAGCGATATTATCAAACGCTATGATAGCGATTCCGACCAAGATATTTATGCGCGTAGCATTGCCTATTATCGCAACAAGCAATATCCGCAAGCCCTTACATTGCTGAATAATATTATTAACAAAAACCAAACAGACCCTTATTTATGGGAATTGCGTGGTGATATTTTATTTGCTGCTTATAATTATGATGCGGCGATGGAAGCCTATGGTAAAGCCAAAAAAATCTTAAAAAAAGCACCCTTGCTAGATTATCAACTTGCGCTTAGCCTATCGCAACAAAGTTTTGATATTATTGGCGACGATGAAACACTTGATGAAGCGGTTAAAAAAAATCTTAAACGGGCGCAAATTTATGCCTATCGCGCAAAAAATCAAGACCCTTATATCGTGCAAGCATGGCAATTAATTTCAAAAATTCATGGCAGATTAGGTGATGCGGGCAACCGTGATTTGGCATTGGCAGAATATCATTTTAGAATCGGTGAATGGGATGTGGCTGACCAACTAGCACAAAAAAGTCTTGACGGTTTTGCTGATGGTGCGCCCGGCTTGGTGCGTGCTGAAGATATATTGTTGCAGATTGACCAAATTGTGCGCGAGCAACAACAAAAATAAGATGCAATATTTTAATCAACAGGCGATTGATAAGGGCAGAATCGATAAAATATTGGCGCAGATGAGTGGGCTTAGCCGTAATTATGTCCAAAAATTATTGCATAAGGGTTATGTTTGGCATGATGATGATGCGATAAAAGAGGCAGATTATAGTGTGCAGCAAGGCGATAGGCTGATATGGGCTGTGCCAGATGCCACCAAAACTGACCTATTGCCTGAAAATATCCCGCTTGATATTTATTATGAAGATGATGATTTGCTGGTGGTTGATAAGCAAGCTTTTTTATGTGTGCATCCTGCGCCATCGCATGAAACTGGCACATTGGTGAATGCGTTGCTGTATCATTGCGGTGAGAAACTGTTAGGGGTGGGTGGCGAGATGCGCCCGGGGATTGTGCATAGGCTAGATAAAGATACCAGTGGTTTGTTGGTGGTGGCAAAAAATCACGAAACGCATCAGCATTTAAGTTCGCAATTTGCAGACCATAGCATCACGCGCCGCTATATCGCCTTTGTTAAAAAAACTCAAAATTTAAAAAAAGGAAGACTGGAAGGCTATATTGGCAGGCATATGGTGAATCGTCAAAAAATGGCACTTTATAATGATGCAGATAGTGGGGGCGGTAATGCGCGGAAATTTGCCGCGATGAATTATGAGATTCAGTGCGTCTATAGCAATGGTGCGGCAAGGGTTGAATGCCAGCTTCATACGGGGCGCACCCATCAGATAAGGGTGCAGATGAGCGCGGCTAATATGCCACTGATTGGTGATAAAATTTATGGCGCAAGAATCAATATGCAAGGTGGGAATGTCTTGGGTGGCAATGCTGATTCTACTTTTCCGCGTCAGGCATTACATGCAGTGCATTTGGGTTTTCAGCATCCGAAAAAAGATAAATTTATGCGTTTTGATAGTGCTTTGCCACAGGATTTACAGCAATTACAGGCGCATTTAAACGCGCTTTAATTTTTATATTTTTGGCAAGATTGCTTGATTCTTTGAATCATCGAATAAAAGCCATTGCTTCGCGATGCTGATAGATGTTTATCAAGCCCCAATCGGTTGAAAAATGTTTCAGGCTGATGGCGGATAATATCATCGGGGTTCTGCCCTTGATAGAGTTTCAACAAAAGCGCAATTAAGCCGCGCACAATATCAGAATCGCTGGTGCCATAAAAATTCATCACGGTATTTTGATGGTCGGCATAAAGCCAAACTTGCGAGACACAGCCATGCACGCGGGTATCTTCATTTTTATAGTGCGGGTCTAACGGGGGAAGCTTTGCGCCTAAATCAATAAGATAGCCATAGCGGCTTTCCCAATCATCTAAATAGTCAAATTCTTGCGCCAATTCATCGGCAACAACATCAATTTGTGAGGGCATATTAGTCATTTTAGTCAATCATTGTTCGATTGCTTGGTTGTGGTTTTTATATCTCTCTTTTTGCCTTGAAAAACCCATAAATGCCCCATGCCCCATACAAAGGGTGGCAATACTGCGATACTCATTAATAAAGCCACCTCATAAATGAGACCTAAAATATTGACGACAATAAATACAATGCTTTGCGATGTGATTAATGCCAATATTTGAATGCAAATAAAGCGCATAAAACTTGAAACTTGCATTTTTTCTTGGCGATAAGTATAAAAACTATGTCCAATAAAGCCTGTTATAATCGATAATATGATGGCAATAAAATTGGCATGTAACGGTTCAAAATTAAAAATATGATGCAAGATAAGCCCGCTTACAGCATAGATGGTGGTATTAATAATGCCCATGATACCATAGCGTAAAATTTCAAATAATGTGTCTGTATCAAAATTCTTCAAATCACTGAAACTTTTGATTTCTGTTTTGAATAAATTCAATTTACGATTGATGCCATTGATAGGATAAAATAATAGATGAATCATCATGTTTGCTCTTGTTTCGTCATTCTTACTTTTTTACAAAATTGTCGCCTTCTATAAGGCGGTAAAACAGAAATAATGCAATAATAATGCCATGTTATCGGCAAGTTTCACTGTTATAAAATTAGCGCGCTCTCGCTTTTCGTTTTTCCATCTGTATGATGCGTTCTTGCATCAGATTAAAAATCACCAACAATGCCTCATCATTGATATTTTTTGGGTCTTTAAAAAAATCACTCATGAATAAATTGGCTCCGTTGCGCCACCGATTTTTTTGTTCAGAATTGAGATTAATCACTAAATCATTGCGGTTTTGTAATTTTTGCAATTCGGTTTGGTGAATATGCTCGGTAACCTCAACTGCAAAATCAACCAGTTTCTCACCCCCTAAAGTGCTGGTAAGAACTTTACGCCATTCACGCGGCAATAGATTGAAAATATTTTCATTAAACGCAAAATAATAGGGTGTGCCAATACCTTCAAGAATTGTGTGCCGTGTTAGGAATGGCAATTCATCATAATTAATATCGCTGTGATTCAACCCAAAAGCATCGGCACGGCCTTCGGTAAAAATCAACGCTTTTTCTTGATAAGGAACAGGCGCCTTAATGCTGTTGCCATTTAAAGAAGCAACAAATTTAGAAAGATAAGTATGGTTGGTGGCAATCACCCGTCCCGTTAAATCTTCGGGGAATAACACGGTGTTGATTGGCGAATCCGCTAATTGAATCGGGGGGCGTTCGCCATAATGCAACATGGTGTAGGGGTCGATATGTAGCGATAATAATTGCAAGTTTTGATATTCTTGCCTTAAATAATCATTGGCAATTTCCCAAAAAACATGACTGGCGATGCTGCTATCGCTGGTTAGAAAAGGCAGGGCGAATAATTTACTGTAAAAAAATCTGCTTTCGGGGGTATCAAACAGATTCACAAAAGCAATATCAATTTTACCAACACGCAACAGGCGGTCAACATTATTACTATTACTATTACTATTTTTACTTTGGGTGTTTGTGTTCGCTGTTCTATCTTGCGGACCTTGAAAAATAATTTGACCGCGATTATTGGTAACTTGGTTGAAATAATTAGCCCAACGTTTTAGGAATAATTCTAGTAGCGGATTACCCTCTTGCATATTATGCCCTAATATTAGGGTAATCGTGCCATCATTTTTGTTTTGGCTATTTTTGCTTTGGGTATTTTTATTTTGCGCCGATGAATTATGAATCGATGCAAGCAACAGCAAAAATATTGTCAGGGATATTATCAGGCTTTTGATGATTGTAATTTTGAGTGTCCTATGGACGCCATAAAATATCATTCTTGCCTCCATCATTCATAACACGCGCCAAAATAAACAGTAAATCTGATAATCGGTTGATATAAATCATTAAATTTTCAGGCACATATTCTGATAAAGATAATAAATTAATCTCGCGTTCGGCACGACGCACAACGGTGCGCGCCAAATGCAAATAGGCAGAAGCTTGTGTGCCACCCGATAGAATAAAGCTTTCAAGCGGCGCCAGATGTTGATTATAATCTTCAATCGCATCATCTAAAAATTTGATATTATCGATACTGATAGGATTGCGCGCTGGTTTTTCTTCATCATGCGGACGGCATAATACCGACCCCACATTGAATAAATGTTGCTGAATATTGTGTAATAAAGCGGTGATAGTATCATCAGTGATATAACTGATTGCCACCCCTATATTTGCGCCTGCCTCGTCAATCGTGCCATAGGCATTGATGCGCTGATGAGACTTTGCCACCATCTGCCCATCGCCCAACATGGTTTTGCCTTTATCACCTTGCTTTGTGGTAATTTTTGTTAAACGAACCATAGTAATGTGCGCCTTGTTTTTTGTTGGCTCATTGCTTTAACAAAAACAGTAAAATAATAAAAACCAAAATGGCAGCGGCTTGCAACACAATGCGCCACTGCATGATTTTATTGCCATATTTTAACGAAAAATCGCCACCCTTCGCCATAGAAAACAAGCCTAATCCTAGCACGAAAAGCACGCTTAACATTGAAAAAACAAGTAATATCACTAAAATAACGGTCATTTTTTATCCAATCTTTATTATGGCTTTTTATGGCTTTTTGTTTGTTTTTTTATGCTATCACCATAGCATTATTTGCATGATGGGGCAATATTTAACTCTTTGGCTTTTATGTAAGCGATATAAGTCGATAAATTATATTGCAAAATAACTCAAAAAGCCGATAATAGATTGATGGTTATGATGCCATAACAATGAAAGAAGGCAAGTGATGAAAGATTTAGAATTTGTGTTTGAAACACCCCCTGTGTTTGAAGCAGCCGATGAATTGCCTGATTCGACTAAAATCCAGCCTGCGGCTAATCTTAGCGTTACCGAACAAGCCAAGCAAAAACTGCGCGCCTTACATACGCAAAGCCCTGATAAAATGTTGCGAATTCGCGTTAAGGCGGGCGGTTGTTCGGGTTATCAATATGAATTCTTGCTTGATGATAAAGATAAAGCATCGGAAAATGAGCATATCACCCATGATGATGTTACTTTATTATTAGATAATGTTTCAGCAGGTTTCTTAAATAATGCGATTATTGATTATCAAAAAAAATTAGCGGGCGAAAGCTTTCAAATTATCAACCCTAACGCGACCAATAGCTGCGGCTGTGGCGTTTCTTTCTCAGCATAACTAACATGTTGATTGCCGCGTTTAATGTCAATTCTATCCGCGCACGGCTTGATGGTTTTTTACAATGGTGGGACCAACATCAGCCCGATATTGTGTTATTGCAGGAAATTAAATGCGTGGCTGAAGAATTCCCGCGTGAAGAATTTGAAAAGCGGGGCTTGCATCTGTTGATTAATGGGCAGAAATCCTATAATGGCGTTGCGATTATCAGTAAAATTGCAGGCGAATTGGTTGCTGATAAATTGCCAAACTATGCTGATGATGAAGGCATAGATGGCGGTGATGACGACCAAGCGCGCTACATAGAAGCAAAGTTTGGCGATATGAAAGTGGCAAGTATTTATCTTCCTAATGGCAATCCTATCGAAGATGAAACAGGGAATGTTTCAAAAAAATTCATCTATAAATTAAAATGGATGCAAAGATTGCAAACAATGATTGCCCACCGCTTGCAAGAAAATCCGCAAGAAAAAATCATTTTAGGTGGTGATTTTAATGTTTGCCGCGAACAGAACGATATGTATCAATGGCAAGATTTTACCGATGATGCCGTGTATCAGCTCGAATCGCGCAGATTATTTTATCAATTATTGGGGTTAGGCATGGTGGATTGTTGGCGCAGTCTGCACCCTGATGAAATTGGCTATAGCTATTGGGATTTACGCAAAGGGCGTTGGCAAAAAGATGAGGGGATTCGAATCGATTATTTTTTGGCATCACCCAAAGCGGCAGATTGCTTGAAAAATTGCACGATTGATAAAAAGATGCGTGGCAGTGAGAAACCATCTGACCACGCACCAATTTTTGTAGAGCTTACTTGCTAGCAATCATTAATTTTTAATTGCTAAATTATGCCGCGCTCTCAGCCTCATCATCAGGCACAGTATCAGCAGAGAGAGATTTGCATAATTCAAAGAATTTCTTTCTCATCTGTTGATTCGGAATATTATAATAGGCACGCACCAATTCCAATGTCTCACGCTTGGTAATAAGCGGTTCGGCATCATAAGTGGCTTGGTCTTCTTCCCAAATCTTAAACTCACCATCATCATTGCGGGTGGTGATTTTATCAGCCATATCATCAGGAATTGTTTGAAAGAAATATTCAATCGGCACATTCAACACTTGTGAAAATTGATAGAGCCTTGATGCGCCGATTCGATTCGCACCACGTTCATATTTTTGGATTTGTTGAAAGGTAAGTGCTACCTTATCACCTAAAGTCTGCTGACTATAGCCGAGTAAAGTGCGTTGTTTTCTTAATTGCTGGCCAACATAACCATCAACCATATTAGCGCCTAAGCGCGTTCGTTTATATTTACGAGTCACGATATTATCCTTATTCAATAGATGTCGTTATATCAAAAAACACCACAAAACTATTTACAAGGCTAATTTTAAGATGAATGACACCATTGGCTTTTTATAGTGCTGAAGATACCTCTTTTATAGAAGAGATGTCTGCATAGATACAAAGCAAGTATAGTATGTTATAGGCAAATTTTGCAAGAAATCCGCGTATAATCAGCCACAAAGTGTCATTTTAAAACTTTTACAAGAGATTGGGATGATAATAACAACTTTATAAACATGTTGCAAGTTTTTTCTCTACTTTTCGATGATAGGAGTAGGAAAACCATGCAACTTTACTGTTATTACTCGATTCGGCAAGCTACGAATAATTTCAAACTCCATCTTTTTATCGCTATCATTATCGGCTTTACGCCATTTAATCAGCTCACCTTTAATCGGCACACGCCCCGCCAGCCAGATGATCAGCCCGCCGATTGTATCAAAATCTTCATCACTTTCTTCATCATTGAAAGTGAAATTAAATTTTTGCTGAAATTCTTCTAGCTTAAATGTGCCGTTTAACGTAATAGAGCCATCCTTATGCTGAATGATGCCATTATCAGTATCATCATCATACTCATCTTCGATAGAGCCAACAATTTCTTCTAGCGCATCTTCAATGGTTACCAGCCCATCAATACCGCCATATTCATCAACCACAAAGGCGATATGGTTACGTTCTTGGCGCATGGCAAGCAATAAATCTAACACGCGCATTGATGGCGCTACAAATATGGGTTGATTGATGAGGTCTTTCATCATAGCGGTAAAATTTTGGTCTGAATCAGGGATTTTACCGCCAATTTTCAACAGCCACGCATAGATTGATTTCACATGAATCGTGCCAATAATATTATCAAGCGTTTCGCTATAAAGCGGGTAGCGCGAATGTTGCTCGCGCGCCATAAATTCTAAAATATCTTTGGTTTTTTGATTAATATCAACCCCTACAATCTCACCGCGTGGCGTCATAATATTGGCAACACTCACATCGCGCACACTTAAAATATTGCTAATCAGCTCTCTTTCGCGGCTATCAATTTGGTCGGTTGCGCTATCTTCATTGCTAATCAGCTCAACAATTTTTTCACGGGCGCGGGAACGTTTAAACATGGTAATAATCCTTATGAAGTCTGGTTACTATCTGTTGATAAATAAGGGTTTGCAATCGAAGATTTTGCCAAAATAGCAATTTCCAGCCTGTTGCATTTTATGGGCTTCATCATCATGCTGATGGTCGTAACCTAACAGATGCAAAAAGCCATGAATGAAGAGATGCGTGATATGGTGATAAAAATCAATATTGCCTGATTCGGCTTCGGCTTTGCAAGTTTCAAAACTCAATACGATGTCACCTAATGGGTGTTTATATAGAGTATCATCATCATTTGCCAATAACCCCAACCCTAAAAAATTATCGGCACTATGATAATTACCAGTTTGTAATTGTTCGCTAGAAAATTGCGCAAATGATAACACATTGGTTGGTTTTGCTTTATCGCGCCATTGTTGATTCAGCGCAATAATGGTTTCATCATCACATAATAACAGTGAGATTTCGGTTTGATGCAAATTTGGAAAATTGGGCTTCACATATTGATAGCCATAGGCAAGCGCGGGCAAGACGGCATCAAGCACATTTTGTTCATGCCATAATATAGCGTCATTATTATTTGGATTATCTTTCGTCGTGATTAATAAATCTGGAGGCGCGTCTTGGTCTTCTTGCAGGGGCATCTGCTGATTGCCCCTGATAAGAATGTTGAGAATCGTGATGGTCAGTCATATCAGTCATTGGCACTTTGCTTCTGGGGTGTATGGCTTTCATAGGCGGCTAAAATATCGCGCACCAAATCATGGCGCATAATATCTTTGGTTTGAAAACGGCAAATTGAAATTTTAGCAACATGTTGCAAATGATTGATGGCGTCTTGCAAGCCAGATAGTTGCCTATCGGGCAAATCGGTTTGCGATAAATCCCCATTAATCACCATACGGCTATGCGCGCCTAACCGCGTTAAGAACATTTTCATCTGTTTTGGTGTGGCATTTTGCGCCTCATCTAGCAGAATAAAGGCGTTTTTTAGGGTGCGCCCGCGCATATAAGCAAGCGGCGCAATATCAATTTTACCACTTAACATATAGCGTTCAGTTTGTTCCTTGCCTAAAAATTCATGCAAAGAATCGTAAATCGGTTGAAAATAAGGGTCAATTTTATCGCGCATATCACCGGGCAGATAGCCAAGCCTCTCGCCTGCTTCCACCGCTGGACGCGCAAAAATAACATGTGATATTTGTTTTTCTAGCAATAACTTAATGCCATAACCCACTGCCAGATGGGTTTTGCCCGTGCCAGCTGGCCCTACCCCAAATGTGAGCAAGCGGTTGCTGATAGCATCAAGATACTGGCTTTGTGCCTGATTGGCAGGGGTGAGCAATTTATCGCCAATGCTGATGACAGCAAGTTTTTTAGATGAGTTTTTTTCAGCGGGGGCTTGCTGCTTGCCACTGGCTAATTAGTTGCATCCGCACTTATATTTCCATTCTCAAAAAAATCGGGCAATATCGCGTCTTCAGGTGATGGGAATTCGCCATTTTCGGCAGAATCATATAGCTGTTGCAAATAGCTCGATGCTAATTGGCACGATTGCGCCTCGCCTTCTAAAATTATATGATTGCCCCGTTGAAAAATCTTAATGGCAAGATGGCTTTCAATCGCATCTAGCCATGAATAGAGCGGGGTTGCTAACGCGCTGATGAGGTGATTTTCTGAAAATTGCAGAGAGATTTGAGACATTATGCCGCGTTGTGAATCGGTTTAACGGCAAAAGAATGCGCGGTGAGGGCATCAACCACACAATCGATTTCTTGTCCGATTTTTGTATCGCTTAATTCAGCATAGGCAGGCTGTAAATAAGGGGTGCGTCCAATCAGCTGATGGTCATGCTTGCCGTATTTTTCAAATAGAATCGGCAATGTTTTGCCAATATGGCTGAGGTTAAACGCTTTTTGCTGTGCGTTTAATAATTGCTGTAATATTTGCAACCGCTCTGATTTAACAGCTTCATCAACTTGCTCGGTGATTAAGGCGGCAGGAGTCCCCGGACGTGGTGAATATTTGAAAGAATAAGCAGAGGCATAATTCACCTGATTCACCAAATTAATGGTATCGGCAAAATCCTTATCGCTTTCGGTGGGGAAGCCGATAATAAAATCTGAAGAAAGCGCAATATCAGGACAAGATGTCCGCAATTTATCAATGATTCGAAAATAATCATCGCGCCCATGCCCACGATTCATCGCTTTTAGAATATTGTCACTGCCCGATTGAATCGGCAGATGCAAATAGGGCATTAATAACGGCAATTCACCATGCGCGCGAATCAATTCATCATCCATATGGCGCGGATGCGATGTGGTGTAACGCAAACGTTTTAATTGCGGGAATTTTTCAGCAAAACCGTAAAGCAAACGGGCAAAACTCCAATCTTTACCATCGGTGCCTAATCCTTGCCAACCATTAACATTCTGCCCTAATAAGGTGATTTCTTGAATATTTTGCTGTAGTAAATTATCAGCTTCGGCAAAGATTTTGGCAGCGGGCCGTGAATATTCCGCGCCTCTGGTATAAGGCACAACACAGAAGCTACAAAATTTATCGCACCCTTCTTGAATCGTTAAAAAAGCGGTAACAGGCTTGGGTGATGATGCCATGTAAGTAACATTGGTGGCAGGCAGGGCATCAAATTTATCTTCGGTTGGAAACTCTAAATCCAAAATTTTTGTGCCTTTTTTGCGCCCTAGTTTCTCTAGCATTTCGGGCAATCGGTGATAGGATTGCGGTCCAAATACCATATCCACAATCGGACTTTTTCTAAGAATCTCTTCACCTTCGGCTTGCGCCACACAGCCAGCAATCGCCACAATCTTATCGCCTTTAACATTTGCATTCGGCTTATTCGGATAAAGCCGTCCCAATTCACTGTAAATTTTTTCGGTGGCTTTCTCACGAATATGGCAGGTGTTAAAAATCACCAAATCGGCTTTATCAGGGTTATCGGTGAGTTGATAATTTAACTTAACCAATATATCTGCCATGCGTTGCCCATCATAGACATTCATTTGGCAGCCCCAATTACGAATAAGAGCATGTTTTACGGTCATTTGGCTCCTCTATTGCCCAATATTGTTAGCATTTTTACGGGTAAGGGTAATAATTTAACCCAAACCTACGCTTTCATGTTGTTGTTATACCAAAAAATATGCTATAATAGTAGTCAAACTTTATAAAGAATTTTATTGTAAGATATTGCAGTATTTTCCCATAAGCTTGCGCTTTATGATGCGGTGGTCAATAATATATGTTGGGATTGATGTTGGTTTGGCGTTATTTTTGCAAAGAATTCTGAGGTATAACAATATGAAGATGGCGATTAATCTTTTGGGTCATCTTTTGGTATGGATAGGAAAATGAGGTAAATTATGGATGATTTGTTAAGCGAATTTCTTGCTGAAACTCAGGAATCTATGGAGGAACTAGATACTGAGCTGGTTAAATTCGAGCAAAATCCTCATGATGAAGAGACATTATCAAAAATATTTCGGATAGTGCATACCATCAAAGGCACATGCGGATTCTTGAATTTACCGCGTTTGGAACGTATTTCTCATGCCGCAGAAACCTTGCTTGGGCAATTTCGTAGTGGCAAATTAGAGGTAAGTGGCAATTTAATTACATTGGTTTTGCAATCACTTGACCGCATTAAAATGATATTAGACGAGCTTGCTCAAACCGAACAAGAGCCTGATGGTGATGACCAAGATTTAATTAAAGAATTGAATGATGCTGCCGCCAATACCAACAAACCTGCACCCGTTGAGGTAGTACAACCAGAAGCGGTGCCAGAAGCAGTGCCAGAACAAGTATTTGCGCCCGCGCCAGCAGAAGTGCCACAGCAAACTGTTGCAGCTGAACCCGCTCCCCAAGTTGCACCTGCTCCCCAAGTTGCGCCTGCGCCTCAACCTCAGGCTGAAGTTGCTTCTGCCCCAGAAATTCAAATTGAACCTGTCGCTGTTGGACAAGTAGAAGATATTATTGACGATATTGATGTTGCTCATGACCCAGAAGCGCAGGTTGGCACGATACCAGCATTCTCTGAACAAATTACCAGCGCGGCTGAAATGTTGGTGAATGAAGAGGTTCAACAAAATTTACCGAGCACCAAAGGTGGAACACCAGCGAAAACAGGTGGTAAAAATGTTGGCGACCATGCAGGCGAACATAAAGGCGGTGGCGCGCAAAATTCGATTCGCGTCTCTGTTGATTTGTTAGAAAATTTGATGACGATGGTCTCTGAATTGGTGCTAACGCGTAATCAGCTTTTGCAATTATTGCGTAACCGTCAAGATACGTCTTTTTCAGGTCCGCTACAAAGGCTGAATATCATCACATCTGAATTACAAGAAGGGGTGATGAAAACGCGGATGCAACCGATTGGCAATGCGTGGAATAAATTGCCACGCTTGATTCGCGACCTTAACCATGAATTAGGTAAAAACATTAATCTTAAAATGATTGGTGCGGAAACTGAACTAGACCGTCAGGTGCTTGAAATCATCAAAGACCCTTTGTTGCATATGATTCGAAATTCGGCTGACCATGGCGTTGAAACACCTGAAGTGCGCGCCCTTGCCCATAAATCTGAACAGGGTAATATTAATTTGCAAGCCTATCATGAGGGTGGGCATATCATCATTAAAATTGCTGATGATGGTGCTGGTATTGACGCGAATAGAATCAGAGAAAAATTGATTAAAAATCATATTGTCTCAGATAATGAAGCCAATGCACTGAATGATGCACAACTTAATGCCTATATTTTCCATCCGGGTTTTTCAACTGCCGATAAAGTATCATCAGTATCAGGGCGCGGTGTTGGCATGGATGTGGTGAAAACCAATATTGATAAAATTGGTGGCACGATTGAATTACATTCTTTATTGGGGCGTGGCACAACTTTTACCATTAAGATTCCGCTAACATTAGCGATTGTGCAGGCATTGATTGTAAAATGTGGCATTGAACGGTTTGCAATCCCGCAAATTTCAGTGATGGAATTGGTGAATGTGTCGGATATGTCGGAACATAAAATCGAGCTGATACAGCGCACGCCAGTCTTGCGCTTACGCAACAGGTTGTTACCTTTATTGCCGTTGCGTAAAGTGTTAGGCGTTAAGCCAAGTGAACGCCATAGCAAGACGGATATTCATCGAATCGCTTTGGAATTGGTGAATCAGGAAGCCTTAAAGGGTTTTGTTAAAACGCAGGAAAGCGAGTTTGAGGAAGCATCAAGAATTGATGAGCGTCTGATACATATCAATGAAAATGATATTGAATTTGACCATGAAACATTCCATGATGATGGCGACACAGATGATAAGGCAATAGCAGGCCAATCCGAAAAACAGGCATTGGCGATAAAAAAACATGAAAAATTAAACACCGAACATGCGGTTGATGAACGCTATATCAAGCAAACCCAGAATCGACGCGAAGAAGAGACCAGACGGTCGATTGAAACATTAGGTGATGCCAATTTAAGCGAAATTGAAGCGAATCTTACATTGGCTGAAAAGCGGCAAGTGGGGCGTTATTTACAAATTATGCACTCTATTGGTGGCACAATGAATAATTATATTGTGGTTACCAAAGTCGGCAATAATTATTTTGGCATTATTGTTGAGCAAGTGAATGATACTGAAGAAATTGTGGTGAAGCCAACAGGTAGAATCATCCGTGATATTCCTTATTTCAGTGGTAATACGATTTTAGGTGATGGTTCGGTGATTATGATTATTGACCCTAATGGGGTTGGGCGTGTTGTGGGCGATATTCATATGGGCGGCACAAGCGGTGATGAAGATGAACAGGATAGTGAATTGCAAGACCATTCTAAAATAACATTGTTATTATTCCAATCGGGTGAAGGTGTTAAAAAAGCCGTGCCGTTGGGCGTTGTGGCACGATTAGAAGAAATTGATATGCGCGGTGTTGAATATCCGAACAATCAACCTGCCGTGCAATATCGCGGTAAATTAATGCCGATTGTAACGTTAGATAATGAAGCAGTGCCAACTGATGGCAAGTTCCCGGTGTTGGTGTTCTCTGATGATACGCATTCTATGGGGCTGATTGTTCAAGAAATTAACGATATTGTGGAAGAACGTTTGGAAGTGCAAATGACGACCGAATCACCCGGTATTGTTGGTTCTACCATCATTCGTGGTGAGGCAACTGATATTATTGACCCTGAATTTTACTGGAAAGCCGCATTTACCGAGCAATTAGGGCATGATTTATATATGAATTCGGTATCAAGGCGGGTAACGCAAATTCATAAGGTGTTATTGATTGACGCCAATGATGTCTATCGCGATTTGGTGGTGCCGTATCTTTCGGCTTCGGGGCATCGCGTTACAACGGTTAATTCAGTGCAAGAAGCCAACGAATTGCAGCAGAGACAAATTGGTTTTGATGCGATTATTGCTGATATTGATTCGTTTGGTGAAGAAATTTTCAGCTTTGCCAGTCAATTACGTGAATCAGGACCATGGTCAACATTGCCAATGCTGGCAGTTACCGCCAATGTTCATGCCATTGATACTGAGGCTGGTTATATTGCGGGTTTCACCGATTTTATTGTTAAGAGTGATAAGCGCGCCCTTGTACAAAGCCTGTTGATGTTTAAGACATAAGTTATTTGGGGTTTTATTTTGTTGTTATTACTGCAATGATAGCGTTATAAATCGTTATCATGGTAATTTTTTATTATTTTGATGTTATTTTTAGGATTTAAATATCTCTTAATACTTGACATCAGGCTCATTTCTTAATATTAAGGTGATGCTAACTTATTCGTGAAGGAATTGATAAATGCCGAAGCAATGTTTGGTCGTTGATGATTCTAAAATTGTCCGTATCATGGCGCGCAAAATTATTGAAGAAATTGGGCTTGATGTGCGTGAAGCCGAAAATGGTCAAGAAGCCTTTGACGCATGTACCGATTTAATGCCAGATGTAATTCTGCTTGATTGGAATATGCCAGTGATGTCGGGGATTGATTTTTTGAAAAAATTCAGAGCCGAAGGCAACAGCCAAAATACCAAAGTAATCTTTTGTACCACCGAAAGCGATGCCGACCATGTGAAAGAAGGTATGGATGCGGGTGCAAATGAATATATCATGAAACCATTTGATGAGGCTATTATAAAAAGCAAGTTCTCTGAAATAGGTATTTTGTAATTTTACGCTGAGAGAATCGATAAGATATTTTTAGCGTTCACTTTTGAATGATAAGGGCGCAAGCGAATGAGTGGCTCTTTATCCCAAGTAGCTAAAGAAAATATCATCAATGTTATGATTGTTGATGATGCGCCGATTGTGCGTAAATTCTATATCAAAATGCTAGAAGATAACCCGCATATTGAGATTGTGGCGATTGCTGAAAATGGGCTAGATGCTTTGATTAAGCAGCGTCGCTATGATGTAGATGTTGTGGTGTTAGATATTGAGATGCCAGTGATGAATGGGCTTGAAGCCTTAACCAAACTGCTTTATCACGACCCAGAAATTATGGTGATTATTTCATCTACTTTAAATTGGGAAAATGCTGAAATTACGCATATTGCGCTGAATCATGGCGCGGCGGATTATTTGGAAAAGCCTAGCGCGGTCAGGCGCAATTTAAGTGCTGAAGAATTTCAAGATTATATGAATGAAAAAATCATGACATTAGGGCTTAGAAGGCGAAAAGCCTTGATACGAGACGCCAAATATAGTGATGCCATTGAAAAAAAACGCGAACAGCTTGGCAAAACATATGAGCATGGTGGAGAAGCACAGCAAGAAAAACAAGTTCAAGCATTGAATAATCAAACAATGAAGCAAGTTAAAAATATGTTTCGCGAGAAATCATCAGAGCAAGATAATGGGCAAGAAGATGCCCAAAAAATGCAACAAACTGCGCGTAAAGCAACTGTGCCAACCAGTCCAATATCTGTTACAACACCTGAAATAACAGAAAAGCCCTCTAAAAAACCATCATCATTAAAGTCGCAAGCGCAAATTGTGGCACAACAATTGGTCAATGATAAGAAAGAACTGCCTGCCGAAACTGCTCCTCCAAAACCTGTCTCTCTAAAATCTATCACGCCAAAACCACCAATTCCGCCAGTTGCAAAAATACCAGATAAAGCTCTCATACCGCCAGCCAAAAAAGCTGAGCCGAAACCAGAATTGGTAAAGCGTAATCATCGCATTTTTGTATCGGCACAACAAGCAACGCAAAACCCTAAAAATAGTGATATTATATTACGCGCATTGCCTGCTGATTTTAAGCCTAAAGCAATCGCATTAGGCGCATCTACGGGCGGGCCGCCTTTGGTGCAAAAATTAGTGCCAGAATTGGCACAGTTGAATTTGCCAATTTTTTTAACGCAACATATGCCAAATTTTTTCACAGGCGTGCTTGCTGACCAAATCGCTACCCGTAATAATCTTGATGTTCAGGAAGTCTTTGAAAAAGAACTAACAGTTGAGAGCAATGGTATTTATATCGCGCATGGTGGCAGTCATTTGGGGGTGAAAAAAGTCAATAATCGCATTGTTACCTATGAAGATGCTGATAGCCCCCCGAAACATTGCTGTAAGCCTTCGGTTGAGGTGATGGTAGAGCATATGATGCAGGTATATGGCAAAGATATTTTAATGATTGTGCTAACAGGTATGGGGCGCGATGGTAGTATTGTCGCCGAAAAATTAGCAGATAGTGGCGGTGTTGTTGTGGTACAAGACCAAGAATCATCACTGATTTGGGGAATGCCGGGCGCAATTGCCACTAAGGGCGTGGCAACGAAAGTTTTACCGCCACAAGAAATTTTATCATGGTGCAAAACAATAATAAAATGATGGATGCACGTAATGTCGTTTGATGATATATTGGCGGCCATTGCCAAAATGATGGAAGAGCGAACGGGCGTTGTTACCAATAGCGACAATTTGCAAATCTTGAAAAATAAAATCATGCAATTTTGTCTGATTCATACTGAATTTAACACGCAAGAAGAGCTGGTTGACCATATTGCCAGTCATTCATTTGATTGATGAAAAATTACAAGATGATTTGGTGGAGCATTTGCTTAACCATGAGACTGCTTTTTACCGTGATAAGCCCGCTTTTAGGACATTCCAAGATTTTATTTTGCCGCAATTATTAAAGAAAACAAGAACATCAGACCCGATAAGAATCTGGTCAACGGCTTGTTCTAGTGGGCAAGAAGCCTATTCTTTGGCATTAATTTGCGCCAAAGAACAAGCAAAAATCGGCGATAGGCAGATTAAAATTTATGGTTCGGATGTTTCCGAACAAACATTGCAACGGGCGCAATCAGGCATTTATTCTAAATTAGAAGTGCAACGCGGGTTACCGATTGTAGAATTGATTGAGTATTTTGAGCAGCTTAATTTGAATAGTTGGCAATTAAAAGAGCCGATTCGAGAGAAATTATCATTTTTTCAGCATAATTTGTTTGAACCCTTGCCACTTCATATTAATTTTCAATTCGATTTTATTTTATGCCGAAATGTGTTAATTTATTTTAGGAACGAAAAACGGCCTAAAGTATTAAAATTGTTGCGTAATGCGCTTAAACCTGAAGGCTATGTAATGTTTGGTAGTAGTGAAAGCATGTTTAATAATCGAGAATTTTTTAAGCCGACCGATGAAAAAACCGATTATTTAATTTATCAAAGATCGGATTTTGCCAATGTCTAATTCTATAGGTGGCATTTAAAATATGGCAGTCATTAGATTTGAAAATGTGGGAATGCGCTATGGTGCTGGTGAAGAAATTTTGCATGATTTAAACTTTGAAGTTGAAGCAGGTGCATTTTTATATTTAACGGGCGCAAGCGGTGCGGGTAAAACCACTTTGATGCGCTTAATGTATCTTGCCCATAAGCCCAGTCGTGGCTTAATTCACATGTTTGGCAGTGATACCGCCACCTTACGGCGCAAACAATTACCAGAATTTAGACGCAAAATAGGTGTGGTGTTTCAAGATTTTCGCCTGCTTAACCATCTCTCGGCTTTTGATAATATTGCGCTTCCGCTACGTTTGCGTGGCACGGCAGAAGATAAAATCAAACGCAATGTCAGTGAATTAATGGAATGGGTGGAGCTCACCAATCATTTTAATGCCTATCCGCTCACACTTTCTGGTGGGCAACAGCAACGGGTGGCGATTGCACGGGCGGTGATTACCAATCCTAAATTATTGCTTGCCGATGAACCAACGGGTAATGTTGATGATAATATTGCCAAAAAACTGATTTATTTGTTCGAACAGTTGAATCGCAATGGCACAAGTGTCATTATTGCCACGCATAATCAACATTTATTGACGCAACATCCGCATGCCATGTTGATGCTTAAAAATGGAATGGCGCAGGTGGTTGCGCGTAAAAAAATGGCTAAAAAAAATGAACAGTAAAATCAATCAAGATATTCCGTTGGCGCAAGATAAAGCGAATCACCTGCTGCCATGGATTGTTGGATTTATGACCTTTATGGCGGTTTTGATGATGACAAGTGGCTTGGTGGTTGGCAATATTTCGCAATTATGGCAAAATGATTTAACGGGTAAAGTAACAATTATTATCGATTCGTCTAGCGATGCGCTTGCCCTAGATGAACAACAAGCGCGCCTGCAACAAACCCAATTATTGATTGGCGAGTTAGAATTATTGCCTGAAATTGTGAGTGCGCGGGTGATTGATAATCAGGAATTAAAGCAATTATTGGTGCCGTGGTTTGGCGAATCAGCCAATGTTGATGGCTTGCCATTACCCACATTGATTGATGTAACGATGGTAAAAATCAATGCTGAAAATTTGGAAACGGTGCGCGCTAGATTGCATCAATTAAATCCACGTGCGGTGCTAGACGACCATAATGTTTGGCGGCAAAGACTGGTGCGGCTTGCGGGGGCATTTCAAGTGGTGGCGTATTTATCGATTATTGTGGTGATTATCACCGCTGCGATTATGATTATTTTTGCGGTGCGCGCCGCCATGAGCACCCATGCTGAAATCATAGAATTATTACATTTATTCGGTGCTGAAGATAATTATTTATTGAAACAATTTTTAAATAATATCGTTGCAGCAACATGGCTGGGCGCGTTGCCCGGCTTTCTCATTGCCATTTTTGTGATTGTGATTGTGCGTTTTGTCGCGGGTAGTGCCGTGATTAATTGGTTGCCGTTACTGATTTTAGAAATATGGCAATGGCCAATATCATTGCTATTACCGATTATATTTGTCATATTAGCGATTATAACAACGCGTATTACCGTTCAAACCCAATTAGCAAGGTCAATGCCATGAGCCGCAGAAGTAGATTAAAAGCACAGAGACGCAGAAGAATGATTAGCGCAATTATTTTCGCCATCCTACCCATTTCTTGGGCGGCGGGTTTATGGATATTTGCTGCCAATCTACCGCAACCATTAGAGCGCAATAATATTTCGCGAATGTTGGAAACGCGTGCGGATACCATTTTGGTATTTACCGGTGGTAATGATAGGCTGGATACAGGGTTTCAATTATTAAGGAATAACCATGCCACGCAACTCTTTATTTCTGGTGTGCATCGCGGGGTTGAGGTTGTTAGCCTGATTCAAAATTTCAGCAATGTGGCAAGCCCTATCTCTTGCTGTGTAACGCTTGGCTATAATGCGCGTGATACTTATGGCAATGCCAAAGAAAGCCTCAGCTGGATTCGTGCGAATCAATATCGGAGAGTCATTTTGGTTACGTCTAGCTATCACATGCCCCGTAGCCTGTATTATTTGAAAAAAACTAATTTTCCACTCACCATCTATAGCTACCCTATCTTATCTGAATATGCCAATAAAAATCGTTGGGGTGATTTACCGGGCACGCGCTCTTTAATTATTTCGGAATATAATAAATATTTGATTGCTATTATTTCAGGCTTTTTTGGACGAATTGATTATGATGATGCGCCATCGATTGATTCATTTACCCCACTGCCGTAAAAGATAGATGCTACTATCTGTTAAAAAAATAATTTTTTGGTTGAGCGTGATATTAATGACTCTTGGCTTTTCACTGTTATTTTATTGGATGATACTCATACCCGTTAAGAAACCTTTGATATGGGTATCACAGCAATGGATAAAAGGCTTTTTTTTATTGGTCAGGCTTGTTTGGAATATCCGCTATCAGCTGAAAGATATCCATCATATCCCCAAAGATGAGGCGGTTATCGTCGCCAGCAAACACCAATCCTTGTTAGAAACATTTATTCTTTTTCATCATATTCCTAACTTCTCATTCATCTTAAAGCGCGAATTATTATGGATACCGATATGGGGTTGGTGGCTAGGGCGGTTGGGGCGCACAATTGCGATTGATAGAAGTGCGGGCGTTAAAGCATTAAGCAAAATGCTTGATATGACTGAGCAATTTAAGCAAAAAAACAGAGCGATTGTTATTTACCCCGAAGGCACACGTGGCTTGCCACAGCAACAATTACCACTGAAAGGCGGGGTTGGCGCGATTTATCAAAAATTACAGATTCCGATTGTGCCAGTCGCGCTTAATTCAGGGTGTTTTTTTCCAAAAAAAGGCAAAATAAAATCAGGAATTGTTACCATTCAATTTTTACCGCCGATTGCGGCAGGCTTACCAAAAAAAGAAATGATGAAGGATTTAGCGGATATATTGCATCAAAAATCGCTTGAATTATTACCGAAATGATGCTGATAAATCGCATCAAGCCCTTCGCGATAATTCGGGTAGCGCAATTTTAACCCCGCCTGTTTTATCTTATCATTTTTTACTTTCTTATCATCTAAATAAAAACTTTGTTGCATCGGCGACATCAGCTTTATCGCATCATTATAATCTTTAATGGGCGGCGGTTTAATGCCCAATAATGATGCAGCATAAATAAAAGGCTGTTCGGGGGGGCTAGGCGCGTCATCACATAAATTATAAATGCCCGTCCATTTTTTTTGTAGGCTCAAATCAATCGCCTCCGCAATATCAGCCTCGTGAATGCGGCTAAATTCCTGCAATTTGCCACCATCATTATGTTTGCGAATCATAAATTCTGGCGGTTTGCTATGTAATTGTTTTAGCACATTGCGCTGATTGCCATAAATGCCTGCAAGGCGCAAGATACAAAGATTCGCGGTGATATTTTGCCATTCCCTCTCGGCTTGAAGACGGCATTTGGAACGCAAAGATTGTGGATTTGGAACGGTGGTTTCATCAACCCATGCGCCGTGATGATTGCCATAGATTCCAGTGGTTGAAAGATAGCAATAATGCGCTTGTTGATATTTACGAATATGTTTGCCATAACGAATCAGGCAAGGGTCGCAAAAAATATTCGCACCCGCACCCAGTAAAGTTTCATCTTTTAACGGCGGCGCAGAAATAACCACAGCCTCGCTTGCGAATAAAGAATCAATCACCGCTCGCTCATCATCAAATAGAATCGGCGTGATGCCCGCTTGCAATAATAAAGGCTTTTTTGATACATCGCGATAGGTCGCGCTGATAGTATAATCGGGGCAAGATTTGGCAAATTCTAACAAACATCCGCCTGCACCAAACGCCAATAGCCGCATATCAATAGCCGATAAGGCGTAAAAATTCTTGCCGTTTTACAGGCTCTTGAAAATTGCCTTCGGTATGTAGAGTGAACATATCACTTTCGGGCTTGTAAACCCCACGCGTATTCATGCAATGATGGTCAGAATTAAGCGCCACTGCCACGCCTAATGGTTTTAAGTGACGCATGATGGCTTGCGCGATTTGCATCGTCAGCCGTTCTTGTAATTGCAATCTTTTGGCATAGCAATCCACCACCCGTGCCAATTTAGAAATACCTACGACCGATTTATTCGGTATATAGGCGATATGTGCGTGGCCGATAATCGGCACCAAATGATGTTCGCAATGCGATTCGAATCGAATATTTTTCAATAGAATAATATCATGATAATTTTCGGTTTCGGCAAAAGTTGTTTGCAACATCTCATCAACATTTTGCTGATAGCCAACACAAAAATCTTCCCATGCGCGTGCAACACGTGCGGGGGTATCTTGCAAGCCTTCGCGGTTCGGGTCATCACCTGCCCATTGTATCAGCGTTTGCACGGCTTGTTCGGCTTGTGCGCGGCTGATGCCATTTCGTTCATTTACTGTCATCATACAACCTCAATTAATAAAACTTTGATTATCAGGCGCATCTAACGAAAAGGCTGGAATTTGCACCAAAAACAAATCACCTTTTTGGTCGCACATTTCATAATTGCCAAACATCATGCCTGATGGACCATTTAACCGTGTTGAGCTGGCATATTCAAATTGCTCGCCCGGCTTTAATATTGGCTGCTTACCAATCACACCCTTGCCTTTAACTTCTTTGATATAGCCACTCTCATCACTGATTTTCCAATGGCGATTCATTAATTGCACCGAATCATCAGATTGATTGGTGATGGTGATATGATACGCCCACACATATTGACGCTCATCTTCGTTAGAATGCTGGTCAAGAAAAACAGTTTTGGTAGAAATTTTAACGGCAGGGTTCATCTATAAAGCCTTTGAAAGAATATTTTTTTCAGCAAAAATCGCATGTAAAATGCTGATTAATTCTTCAATATCATCTTCGGAATGCATCGGGTTTGGCGTGAAACGCAAGCGTTCTTGGCCACGCGCCACCGTTGGATAATTGATAGGCTGCACATAAATATGATGGTCAAATAACAGCTGATGGGCAATTTCAGCACATAGATGGCTATCGCCAATAATCACTGGCACAATATGGGTATCACCATTGCCAAGCGGGATTTGCGCCTGTTTGATACGGGTTTTCAGTAATTGAGCATTTTTATGTAACCTTGCCCGCAGCATCTCATCTTGCTGAATAATTTCTAGCGATTTTAACACTGCCGCGCAAATGGCAGGCGGTAACGAGGTGGTGAAAATAAAACCAAACCCGTAAGAGCGGATAAAATCAATCAGGCTTGATTTGCCAGCAATATAGCCACCAATAGCACCAAACGCTTTTGCCATTGTGCCTTGAATAATATCAATTTCGTCCGATAGCCCCTCTTGCTGGGCAATACCGCCACCTTGCTTGCCATAAAGCCCGACCGCATGAACCTCATCAAGATAAATCATCGCCTCATTATCGCGGGCAATTTGCACAATATCGGCAAGCGGCGTGATGGTGCCATGCATGGAATAGACTGATTCCACCACAATTATTTTTGGACGCACAGCATCATCTTGCTTGATTAAATCTTGCAGATGTTTCATATCATTATGCTTAAAAATGCGCTTATCGGCACGGCTTAACCGCATCCCTTCAATCATCGAATTATGATTGCCTTCATCCGAATAGAAAATCACATTGGGAATATTGCGCCCTAATGTGCTTAAACTGGTGATATTGGCAACATAGCCCGATGTAAAAATCAGAGCTTTTTGCTTATCGTGAAATTGCGCTAATTTATTTTCAAGCAACACATGATAGTGATTCGTGCCAGAAATATTCCGCGTACCGCCCGCACCTGCACCCGTTAAATCAATCGCCTGCTTCATGGCTTCTAGCACTTGAGGGTTCTGCCCTAAACATAAATAATCGTTAGAACACCAGACTTTAACCTGACTATGCTCTTTGGTATCTTGAAAAAGCTTGGCGTAGGGAAAGTTTCCTTTCTCACGCATTAATTCAGTGAAATAACGGTAATTGCCGTCTTGTTTTAGCGCGGCAAGTCTATCGTCAAAAAATTGGTCGAAGTTCAAAATATTATCTTTATATCAGGCATTAATCAAATATCAGCGCATATTACAGTGAAACGGATAATTTCGCAACAATCACGCGCTTAATTTCGTTGAAGAGGAATTTTGGTTAAAAAATCTTCGCGAATTTGTGCCTCATCAATATCATGCGTGCCGATAAAAACCAAATTTGATGTTTTTGGCGCATTTTCAGCAAAATCATCATCAAAATAGAGATTTATCCGTTGCCCCACCGCCTGTACCACACCGCGTTTGCTGATATTTTGATAGGCAATAAAGCCTTTGATTCGCAAAATCTGATGATTAACAATTATTTCTTGTAAGATATTCCTCAATTTTTCAGGGCTTTCTACTTCCCCAAATGTGATTGAAAGACTGGTGAAATCATCATGGTCATGTGCTTCGCCTACATCATCATGATGTGATGGGCGCGCCTCTAAATCATTTTCTGCGCCTGCGCCAATACCTAACAACGCATCAAGCGGTAATTTATCAGTTGGCTTTACCATTAATTGCACGCCTGCCCGCAAATAGGGTTTAATTTGTTGCTTCACATGGGTAAGCGCATCAATATCAATCATATCTGTCTTGCTTAATATCACCAAATCGGCGCATTGTAACTGTTCTTCAAATAATTCTTCAATCGGCGTTTCATGGTCAATCGATTCATCAGCAAGGCGCATCTGTTCGATTTTTGCACGCTCATTCGTTAGCAAGCCATCATTAATGGCGGCGGCATCTACCACGCTTATCACGCCATCAACCGTAACATAAGGTTTAATGCTAGGCCAGTTGAAGGCTTTTACCAGCGGTTTCGGCAAGGCAAGTCCTGATGTTTCAATGATGATATGGTCAATTTTCTGTTCCCGCGCCAATATTTTTTCCATTGCGGGCAAAAAATCATCAGCCACTGTGCAACAGATACAGCCATTGGCAAGCTCAATAATATCGTCATCGCTGATGCTATTCTCATCGCAATCATCTTGCCCGCACCCCGATAATAAACCGCCATCAATGCCTAAATCACCAAATTCATTGATAAGAAACGCGAATTTCTTTTTTTGTGCCTGATTGGCAAGGTCTCGAATCAGGCTGGTTTTGCCTGCACCTAAAAAGCCGGTAAAGATTGTTGCATTGATTTTTGCCATGATGAGTTTCCTAAATATTAGTCGCTATCTTTTAAGGTGATAGGGTAGCCTGCGCTGATAAAATAGACTTTTTGTGCAGTTTTTGAAAGTGTTTGATTCAGTAATCCATTATTATCGGTAAAATCACGCACCAATTTATCGGCATGATGGGGGGCAAGTCCAATTTCTTGCCCAACCATGATGATTTGCGCTGAGGAATCGGTGATGGCGGTGAGTAATTTTTGTTGCGCTTGTTCAATATCATGCTTGTGATACAGCAGATTATTCAGCCATAAAGTCATGCAATCAATCAGCAAAAGCTGATTTTTCTGTGCCTGTTGCAGATAGTCGGCAAGGTTAAGCGGAATTTCCTCCAAAAGCCACTCACCACCACGTTCTTCCTGATGCGCTTTAATGCGCGCATTCATGCTTTTTTCGCTAATCTCAGCAGTTGCCACAAATATTTTTTGCAAGCCATGCTCATCAGCCATATCATTGGCGAGTTGAAGCCCATAGGCACTTTTGCCCGACCGCACCCCGCCTAAAATAAAAATCATGATGTTGTGTATCCTTCGTTAATTGTAACGGCTTCTTTCACTATTTTATCATCTTTTTGATAAAAATGCAGATGCGTCAGTGATAATGGCGCAATATTATATTGCAGTGATGAGGCAGGCGTTTGTTGGTTACAATCTGCAATCGCGGCGCGAATCGACCCCGCATGGGCGATGATGATAATATGCTGATGCCCGTCTGCTTCTGTAAAATAATGCATCATTGCCTGTTTCACCCTTTGGCAGACTTGTCTAAAATTTTCGCCATTGGGTGGAATATTATTTATCACATCACCCCAATATTCCCGATGATGTTGATAATGACTATCATAATCCATACCTTGCCAATCGCCAAAATTTTGTTCAGCAAAAGCTTTATCTATTGCACGTTCGGTGATTCGCAACCCCTTATCAATCAATCTATTTGCGGTTTGAATTGTGCGCTGTAAATGGCTGGTGAGTAATAAAGAATTTGGTGGCAATGTGCCTATCAGCCAGTCAAGTTTTTGCTCATCAAACAAATCGCAAGCAACATCTAACTGCCCGATAAAGCGGTTATCAGTGGGCATACCATACGCATCAAAAGCATTGATGGGGGCGTGGCGCACCAACCAATAATGTAAATTTTTTGTCGCAGATTCTGGCATTATCCAAGCATTATTCAGGATAATGGGGCAGTGGGCAGAATTTTATCAAAGCCGATAAAGCATATTCAATCCCGCGTAAATCGTAATAATAGCGTAGCTGGTCGCCATCTTGATTGTAATTCACCACTTCGGCAAAACGATTTTCGCGCAGACGCTTGATAATTTCCGTGCGTAAATAGGGGTTTGGTTTGGCATCAAGCTTTGATTGCGTTAGCACAAAACGGCTATCGTCAGGAAAAATCAACCAAGATGTTTTATCAGTTTTCAGTAGGGTTTGCGGACGGATTGAAATATCAAAATATTCGCGTCGTTTCGGCCAGCTGGTGATAAGAAATGCGCCTTTTTGCAGATTTTTTGCCTCCCTGCTTTGCTTGCCTTCATAATCTGCTCGTGCTTCAGCTAATATTTTGTTGGTGTCAATTTCTGGTGCTACTTCTTCTGGGGTTTCTTGTTCCGCTTGCGATGTTATAGGCTCAGAGGCTTCTGAATTTGTTTCATCATTGTTGGGTTTTGCTTTGATAAGGTCATCGCTATATTTACCGAAATCATAGGTAGAAGAATTTTGATTTTCTATTGGGTTGCCATCAACGCCATAATCAAATTCACCGATATTGACGGGTTTATCAATGATTTCAAATTTTGATGTATCATCACCTTCTTCAACCGCCTCTTTCGCCTCACTTATCTCTTCCGCCACTTCTTTTTCTGTATGTTGGTAATAATTCCCCTTGCTAATGGCAACACAGCTTTTGACATTTTGGTCGTAAAAAAGCGATATTTCCCAGTTGAGATAGGTGGCAACAATGCGCGGGTCGCTGCTGGCATGGGTAAGCTGAGTGGGGATTGATAATAATAGAATGATAATAACAGAACATAATTTTTGTAGGCGCATGATATTCCTCCCATGCTTTGGCGTCATCTTACATTGCTATGATGGCTTTATTCTAAAGCCTTATAAGATGACAGTGATTCTTCACTGAAAATACATTATAGCATAAATTTGCAAAAAACCCTAAAGATTTGATTATTATTTGGGCAATCTATTACGCGTTAGCTGGGCACGATTGGCTTGCTTGACATAGCGGTCATATAAAATTAACGCGCCTGCAATACCCACATTGATGCAAAATTTGGTTGGGATTTTGATAAGATGCTGGCATTTTTTGATGGTTTCAGGTTGCAACTCACCTTTTTCAGGACCTAAAATATAGATGGCGCGTTCGGGGTGTTGAAAATCGGGCAAGAAATCGGCATCATCTAGTAATTCTACCCCCACTAATTCGCACTGAAACGGCATTGGTAATGTTTGCAAGCTATCACAAAAATAAAAAGGAACATGCCGATGGGTTGCCGATGTATCAATCTTATCAAGCTGCTTCACTTCGTTTGTCGCATTAATCGCAAACACAAAATCGGCATGAAAGGCATGGGCAGTGCGATACAGACTGCCTGCATTATGCGGTTTAGAAAGATACTCAACCCCTATGCCAAAAAACCCACGCTGTTTATCGGGGCTATAATGTTTTTCACTCATCGCCATTCAACCACCATCAGCAGTGATAATTTCGGGCGCGCCTAGCATGGTTACCAGCTCTTCGGCATTGCTTGGGTGTAGGGCAACCGTATCATCAAGTGCGCTTTTGGTGATGCCTTGCTGAATCAGTGTCGCCATCAGCTGAATGATTTCAGGCGCATCAGCCCCTACAATGTGGCACCCAACAATTTTATCATCAGTATCATTAATAATCAGTTTCATCAGAATTTTTTCGTTCCTTTTTTTATCGGTATATTCCCCTAAACTAGACTTCATGGGGCGGAATTCACTGCGATAAATCCGAATGGTTTTGTGACGCTGTAAGGCTTGCTTTTGCGTTAATCCCACCGTGCCGATAGGTGGTAGTGAAAACACCGCTTTGGGAATCGAATCGGGATTGATAGCTGCAACGGGGCAGGGTTTCTTGCCAAATTGTTGATAGGCAAATAACATCGCTTGCCTGATGGCAATCGGGGTCAAGGCTTCGGTGCCGATACAATCGCCAATCGCATAGAGATGCGGGTTTTGAGTTTGAAAATGAGCATCCACATCAATGAAACCCTTATTATTCGGGGTAATGCCGACCTTATCAAGTGCCAGCTGGTCAAAATTCGCTTCCCTGCCCATCGCCGCCAATACTGCATCGCCTTGCCAAATCGTGCCATCGGCAAAGGTAACATTAATGCTATCTTGCTTTTCAATCTTATCTATTTCACCATAAAGATGGTCAATGCCCGATAATGTTAGAATCTCTTTCAGATGTTCGCTAATTTCATCATCAAAATGGCGTAAGAATGATGATGTTTCGCGCATATTCTGCGTTACTTGCACCCCTAACCCATTCAAGATGCAGGCAAACTCAGTGCCGATATAACCGCCACCGATAATCAGAATTTTTTTAGGCAATGCGGGTAGGCTGAACAAATCATCAGAAATCAGACAATGCTCGCCGCCTGTAACAGTCGGGCGGATTGGTTTACCACCCGTAGCAATTAAGATTTTATCGGCAGTGATGCGTTCGCCAGAATCAAGCGCGATCATATTCTCACCTGCCATCATGGCTTTATTATCAAAAATGGTAACATCATTATTTGTCAAGATATTACGGTAAACATCATTCAGCCGTTTGATTTGACTATCCTTATTTGTCCGTAAAATTTGCCAATCAAACTTTGCATCAATTTGCCAACCAAAATCGGCAGCAATGCGGTTATGGTCTGCATATTCAGCGGCATAGACAAATAATTTTTTTGGCACACAGCCAACATTCACGCAAGTGCCACCCAAAAAACGGTTTTCGGCAATCGCGACTTTTGCGCCCAATTCAGACGATTTTCGTGCCGCACGCACACCGCCCGAACCTGCGCCAATGATAAATAAATCAAAATGTTGCATCTGTTATTCCTATAATGAAAATTGTTGACTGAGCACGCGTTCTTTTAAATCGGCATCAGGGTTAAAGAGTAAGGTGAGGGGTATATCACGGTTGAGATGCATGTCGATTTTCACCACATCGGTGATTTCTATATTATCTGCCACCGCTGATACAGGGCGTTTTTCAGATTCCAGCACTTCAATCGTTACTTTTGACCGATGCGGTAATAACGCGCCACGCCAACGTGGCGGACGAAATGGCGCAAGCGGGGTAAGGCATAATATTCTGGAATCCAGTGGCACAATAGGGCCATAAGCGGCGTAATTATAGGCAGTGCTACCCGCAGGGGTTGCCAAAATAATGCCATCGCACCATAATTCACGCAACCGCACCTGACCATCAATGCTGATTTTTAGCTTGGCAATTTGGGCGATACGGCGGAATAATGAAACCTCGTTAATGGCGTAAGCAGTATGGCTTTTGCCATGCTTATCGGTGGCGGTAAGCTGTAACGGATAAAGAATATGCGGTTCGGCATTTTCAAGAATTTCAAATATATCATCTTTTTGAGTATCAAAATGATTCAGCAAAAACCCGTAAGAGCCACGATTAATGCCATAGGTTTTTTGCCTATTATAAGATGATTTATCGATGATTTGATGCAAGGTTTGAAGCATGAAACCATCACCACCAATGGCGATAATCGTATCAGCCTTATCAAGCGGTTCATCTTTAATGCTTTTGCGTAAAAATTCTGTGGTATTCTGCGCTTTTTGAGTTTTTGCGGCAAGAATAGCAATTTTATCAGCCATATTTAGCCGCCTGTTACGCTCATAAAGCGGTTGGTTTGGGCAACATAATCCTTCCGAATCTCAAAATCATGGCTTTTGGGTTTTTCAACAATCGCTTGCAGAATCATCTCTCGCACCGCTTCTTCGCCTTGTTCGCGTAAGATTGTCAGCAAATCATACTGATTTTCTTGCCCCAAACAGCTGTAAAGCTTGCCTGTTGCAGTCAGGCGCACGCGGTTACATTGCGAACAAAAATTTTGACTAAGTGGCGTGATAAAGCCAATTCTTTGTCCCGTTTCGGCACAATCATAATAGCGGGCAGGGCCACCAGATTTGTAAGTTGAGGGGGTGAGTTGCCAATTTTTATTGAGATGTTGCTTCACCTCATCAAGCGGTAAATATTGTGCAACACGGGTTTCATTGCCCATATCGCCCATCGGCATCACTTCAATGAAAGTAATATCGCATTTTTTTTCAGCCCCAAATTTCACAAAATCATCAAGCGCAAGGTCATTCACACCTTTCAGTGCCACCACATTGATTTTAATGCTGATATTTTGCTCAACCGCCGCATCAATGCCCGCTAATACTTGTTTGAGATTACCGCCATTGGTAACCAATTCGAACAGATGGGTATCTAACGAATCCAGCGAGATATTAATCGAATCGAGTCCTGCCGCTTTTAACGGTTTTGCCATTTTTGCCAGTTGAGTGGCGTTACTGGTCATCACCAATTTTTTCAAGCCGCCTGCTTGTTTTAATTCGCCTAAACGTTCCATCAGCCATAATACATTACGGCGTAATAATGGCTCACCGCCTGTTACGCGTAATTTTTCTATGCCTAAATCACTGAAGATTTTCACCAGCTGATATGATTCTTCCAATGTCGCCAAATCTTTTTTTGGCATGAATTTCATATTTTTCGGCATACAATAGACGCAACGCAAATCGCATCTATCAGTTACCGATAGCCGCAAATAGCTGATATGCCGTGCAAATGTGTCAATTAATTTTTCCATATTACTATCTTAACAAATTACGGTAATTTTTGCTAGTTAATTAGACAATTAAGGGCTAATGACGAAAATAGGCATAAATTTTATGGGCGATTTTATCACCTAACCCCGGCACATTTTGCAAATCTTCCAAAGCGGCATTTTTCACCTCTTTGGCAGAGCCAAAATATTGCAATAATTGCTTTTTACGGGTCGCGCCAATGCCCTCAATTTCATCGAGCGGATTTTGCAATGTCTGTTTACTTCTTTTTTGCTGATGTGCGCCTAATGCGTAACGATGCGCTTCATCACGTAAATTTTGCAAGAAAAACAAAAGAGGGTCGTTATCGGGCAGGGTAAAAATCCGCCCATCAGGCAAGCAAAAAGTCTCTTTGCCAGCATTGCGGTCTTTGCCTTTGGCGATGCCTAACACAAACACATTCTCAATTTTCAGCGCGTCAATGACGGATTGGACAATCTGCACCTGTCCTTTGCCTCCATCAATCAGCAAAATATCGGGGTGAATCGCCCATTGCTTTTCTTGTTTCTGATAGCGGGTAAAGCGGCGATACATTACCTCGTGCATCATGGCATAATCATCGCCACCAATATCATCACGCAACTGCTTGATATGGAATTTGCGATAGGCTTGCTTCATCAAACCCTCACTGCCTGCCACCACCATTGCGCTTGCGGCATGACTGCCTTGAATATGGCTGTTATCGTAAATTTCAATCCGTTCAGGCAGTTTGGATAAACTCAATTTTGCTTGCAATAAAGTTAAATTATTATGCCATGATGTTTTACTGGCAGACCGCATTTTTAAGGCTTGATTGGCATTCTGCACCGCATGTTCCATCAGGGTTTTGCGCTCACCCCTATGGGGCATGGCTAATTCTAGCTTACCATCACGGCGGGCTGATAATAAATCACATAAAAAATCAATATCATCAGGAATTTCATTGATGAGAATATGTTTGGGCGGTAGATATTGCGCGTAAAGCTGCCCTAAAAACGAGGCGATAATTTCTTTGGCTTCGCTATCATGGCTATGTTTTGGAAAATAATTGCGATGCCCTAACAAGCAACCACCGCGATAGAAAAACACCGTAATGCAAGATTGTCCGTTTTGCATCACAAGCGCAATCACATCAATATCTTTAATATCGCGTAAATTAATCCGCTGAAAACGCGTGAGACTTGCCAAATATTTCAGCTGGTCGCGCTTCGCACCCGCTTTCTCATATTCCATATTATCACTGGCTTGTTGCATTTCAGTTTGGATTTTTACCCGCACTGATTCATGGTTGCCCGATAGAAAATCTTTCAAATCATCAACTGATTGCTGATATTCTTGCTTGCCAATCAAGCCCGCACAAGGCGCAGAGCATCTTTTAATCTGATAGCGCATACAAGGGCGATGCTGATGATTCTTGAAAATATTATCGGAACAATCGCGCAATTTGAAGATTTTTTGCAAATCAATCATGGCGCGATTCACCGCCATCGTTGACGGAAAAGGTCCGAAATAATCGCCCTTAATATCTTTGATACCCCTATGTTTCAACATTCGTGGAAAATCATGGTCGCGCCTTATCAGCAAACGTGGCATGGATTTATCGTCTTTCAGCAACACATTATAGCGTGGCTGTTGTTGCTTAATCAGATTCGATTCTAGCAGTAACGCTTCCATTTCGGTGGGGGTGATGGTGAATGAGAGCGAAGCGGTTTCGGCAATCATGCGTAAAATTCTTGGCGATTGTCGCTCACGATTGCTGTAGCTTATCACGCGTTTTTTAAGATTCTTTGCCTTGCCGACATAGAGTAAATTCTCGTTGGCATCAAACATTCGGTAACAGCCCGGTTGTTCGGGGCATTGTAGCGCAAACTCTCGAATCAGCGCGCAGGCTTTATCGATTTTGCCGAGTGCAGTATCAGATGCGTGATATTGTTCTTGTGGTGATTCGCCTATTTCTCCGATAATCGCATCTGTGGCATGATTATCGGGCGCGAGCATTTGATAATCGGTTTTTTGCGATTTTTGTATAGATGAGTGATGCGTTTGATTGCGAGACATTATTGTTTCACTCACTCATATCTTGCCCTAATCGGTAGAGAAAATCCAAACAGCCACGTAGCTGGTCAAGATGCACCCATTCATTGGGCTGATGCGCTTGGGCAATATCACCGGGACCGTAAATGATTGATGGAAAGCCCGCTTTTTGAAACAAACCCGTTTCAGCCATGTAAGAGGCAAAGCGCACCGAATTATCACCGCTTAAACGGCGCACCAAATTTTCGGCAGTCGAATCAGGTTGATAGTTGAAATTGGGAAGCGCATGATTTACTTTGGTGATGATACTACTTTCAGGCGCAATCGCGCGCATTTCGGGCAGTAAAACCTCATCAGCAAATTGCTGTAACCGCTGAATATAACGGTTAGGGTCATCATTGGTGATGGTGCGAATATCCCATAAAAACCGCGCTTTTTCAGCAATGATATTGAAAGCCGTGCCACCTTCAATCACCCCAACATGTAAGCCACTATAGGGCGGGTCAAATGATGTGGTTGTCTCATCATTATTGTCTAACGCCTGTTGTTGATTCTCAGCCAGCATCTGGTGGATAAAATTCACCAATCTGGCGGCAATCATGGTGGCGCTCACGCCCTTTGTTAAATTAGAAGAATGCCCCGCACGCCCTGTGATAAATGTTTCGCACGCCACCATCGATTTATGCGCCGACAGCGTTTTCATATTTGATGGCTCGCCAACAATAATGGCTTCGGGGGCGGGGAGCGTATTGCCTAATTGGTCAATCAAATGTTGCACGCCCCTACATCCGACTTCCTCATCATAGGAAAAATAAAGCATCAGCGGTTTTTTGAGGGGCAGTGACGCAAAATATGGCACCATCGCTAGCGCACAAGCCAGAAAGCCTTTCATATCGCACGTGCCACGCCCATAGGCTTTATCTTGGGTGATATGTAAAGTGAAAGGGTCGGTTTGCCATTCTTGTCCCGTAACAGGCACCACATCGGTATGCCCCGATAACGCAATACCAGCAACATCTTTAGCGTTATTCTTTCCACCTATCATCGCCCATAAATTGACTTTGTCTTTGTCTCTTTCATCGGCCTTATCAGGCGGAGCATAAATCAGCTGATGCTGAATATTATTATTTGCGCTATTATTCTGCGCGGTTAGAAAATCTTGGACATAGGCGATGAGGTCGCTATTGCCACTGCTGGAAATAGTGTTAAAGCCAACCAGATGTTTCAAAATATCCAAGCAATCTTGCAAGCTATTTTCGGTATTATAGGGGGCGATGTTCGTCATAAGACTATCATAACAGATTTTTCTCAAATAAAAATCAAAAAATAAGGGGGTGGTTTGCACCACCCCCCAGTTTGTTACTCAATAGGGAGAAAAGAGTTCTTTTATAAAGACTGTTGCGTTATGTAGGTAATACGCATCGTAGCCTTTAAATCTTTTTTGCCAACAGCATTATTTATTAATGGCAATTTTACGTGGCTTCATCGCTTCAGGGATTTCGCGCTCTAAAGTGATGGTTAGTAAGCCATTATTAAGGTCGGCACCAATGATATTCACATGGTCTGGCACATTAAATTGACGGCTAAAGTCGCTTTTGAAAATGCCTTGATGCAGATATAATTTTTCAGCATCAGAATTGGCATTTTTTTCGTTTGCTACCGCACTCACATTCAGCACAGTGCCTTCCAATTCAATATCCAAATCTTGTTCGGTAAAGCCAGCAACATTCATCACAATCGCGAAATGATTATCATCAAATTTCTCGATATTATATGATGGATGGTGTGCCTGTTTACTATCAAGATGGTTGAATATGTTGCCAAAAGTATCAAGGCTACCATGTGCCTTTAATAAGGGTGATAAGTGAAAATATGTCATCGTCAATACTCCTATATTATTAACAAATTCGTCAAATGTTTTGCACGGTCAAGCGCAAACCATAAAGGCTATCTTTAGTTGTTAAAGAATTACCGCCTTTATCTTGATATGGGGATTGTCTCACCAATTTTCAAGGGTGAAACAAAAATAATTTTAATTTATTGTTTAGCTTATTAGCTTTAGCCCGTTAGCTTTTTAACCCGAAACTTTGGAAACGTTTGTTGAAGCGCGCTAATTGCCCTGCTTCTAACAGTTTCTGCTGTCCGCCCGTCCATACGGGATGTGTCAGCGGGTCAATTTCTAATGCCATTACATCGCCCTCTTTACCCCACGTGCTATAAGTCTGATAGCTTGAGCCATCAGTCATTTTCACAGTAATGCGGTGATAATCAGGGTGAATATCTTGTTTCATGTCTATTTACTTTCATGTTGCTTGGTAATTGAGCATTAAAAAATCAAAGGTGAGCGCATTATAACGAGCAATCATCAAAGAAGCAAGTGTAAATCTGTTTGGAATCATCATAATAGTTTGTTATGATGATTGAGAGAATTTTAGGCATTATTGGCGTATTATTTGCTATTATTTATATAGATTTTATCAGGAGTTATTATGGCAGGAATGCGTGAAACATTATCGCAAACATTAGAATTGGCACAAAGTGTTGATGATGATACCGCGACCAGCACTTTAAGGCTGATTATGACCGCGATTAACGACCGCGATGTGGCGGCGCGCGCGCGTGGGCAAGATAAGGGCATCGCTGATTACGAGATTTTAGAATTATTACAAACAATGGTGAAGCAACGGCGCGAAGATGGTGCTTATTATAAAGACCATAATCAAGCGGAAATGGCAGAGCATGAGAAAACTGAAATTGGCGTGATTCAACAATTTTTACCGCGACAATTTGCCGATAAAGAAATTGAAAAAGCCATCATGCAGGTGATTACCGAAAAAGAAATTTACGGCTTAAAATCAATGGGTGTGTTGATGGCAGAATTACGGCGCAAGCACCCCGCACAGATTGATTTCACCAAAGCGGCGGTGATGGCGAAACAAAAATTAGGCGGTTGATTGCGATAATCATCCGCGTGGGATAGTTAAACCATGAATGATAATTTTCTAACAGAATTAAAGATGAGAACCAGTCTCATCGATCTGATAATGACGTGCGCGACCTTAAAACCATGAATGATAATTTTCTAACAGAATTAAAGTTGAAAACCAGCCTTATTGATTTGATAATGACGTGCGCGACCTTAAAACCATGAATGATAATTTTCTAACAGAATTAAAGCTGAAAACCAGTCTCATCGATCTGATAGGGCGCGATTTAAAACTCACCCGTAAGGGGCGTGATGCGCTTGGGTTATGTCCGTTTCATCGCGAGAAAACTCCCTCTTTCAATGTGGTGGAAGATAAGCAATTTTATCATTGCTTTGGTTGTGGCGCACATGGCGATGCGATTTCGTGGCTGACCGAACGGCATCAATTAAGTTTTAAGGATGCGGTGCAACAGCTTGCGGATAATGGTGGCATCACGATTCCAGCGCAATTTTTCGGGCAGAATCAGCAGCAAAAACAAAGCCAAGATTTGTATCACGTTGCCAGTTTAGCGGCAGATTATTTTCACCAAAAATTACTAACAGGCGGGCAAAGCGCAACAGCACGCGAATATCTGGCAAAGCGCGATGTTGATGATGCGTTGATAAAGCAATTTTATTTGGGTTTTGCGCCCGATAATCAGGGCTTTAAGGAATTTATTCAATATATGCAGGCGCGTGATGTAACTGATACGCAGTTAGAACAAGTGGGGCTGATTGCCTATGGCGTCGATTCGATGGGGAATAAGCAGAAAAACCCTTATGCGCGATTTCGCAATCGGTTGATATTCCCGATTCACGATATGCGCGGACGGGTAATCGCCTTTGGTGGGCGTGCGTTACAAAAAAGTGATAAAGCGAAATATATCAATTCGCCTGAAACCACTTTATTCCATAAGGGTTCGGAATTATATCATTATCATCAGGCGATACAGGCAATCAAAAAGGGCGAATATCTGATTGTGGCTGAAGGCTATATGGATGTGTTGCGCTTGGTGAATCATGGCTTTCATGGTGCGGTTGCACCATTAGGCACGGCAATTACCGAACAGCAAATCACACAATTATGGCGGCTTGCGCCCGAACCGATTCTCTGTTTTGATGGCGATAATGCAGGCAAAGCGGCGGGGTTGCGGGTGGCATTGCGGGCATTGCCAATGTTACAGCCCGGTAAAAGTCTGCTTTATTGCTTCATGCCAGAAGGGCACGACCCTGATAGTTTTTTGCAAGATTATGGCACGAAAGAGTTTCAAAATTATGTAAGCCGTGCCATGCCGTTAGGTGAGATGCTGTTTCATCATTCGATTCAGCAATGGACGTTACGCACCCCCGAAAATCGCGCGGGGTTAGAGCAACAATTAATAGGCTATGCCAGCAATATTCAAAATCAAATTTTAAGCAAACATTATAAGAGTTTCTTCAAAAATATGATTTGGGAAAGTTTGCGCGGTAAAACAAAGGCGAATCCCCTCGTCAATATGTCAGCAGGCAATGCCAACAATCACAATAAGTCAGTTTTATATAAATTATTTCAAAATTTGGTGCTGATTTTCATTCATCAGCCCACACTTTATCAGCAATATGAAGAAAAAATGGCACATTATGCCGAATTAGCAGACGCAGGTGAATTATTTTCTCAGCTACGGCTTTATTTAGATGATGAGAATCGCGATGAAGAAAGCGATATTGCAATCAGCGATATTGGGCAAAATAATATGCCATTATTGTTTACCCTCTATCATCAGCAAAGTGATTCGATGCTTGACGCGCAAAAAGGCGATGCAACAATGATTGAGCATTATATTGATGAATTTGACTATTATTTGCTGAAACAAGATTTAAAACACAGCAAATTATCGGCTGATAAGCGCGCAATATTACGAGAACAATTATTTGCGGTGGAACAAAGATTATTTAAGCGGCAATTACAAGATGATTAATGAAAATACTTGCTTTTTTTATCAAAAAAAGCTAATTTTGTTACGGTAGCGAGTGTTTTACTCTTTTTCAATCTCTAGATAGTCAGGTTTTATAGGCGTGGTAAAAGAATATCTTTATTCAGGCACAGAAATTGCTGTTGATTCAACAAAATCAAATCTAGGTAATTCAACGTTAGGGGTAGGCAATGGCAAGCGAAAATAGCAATATTGCAACAGAAAACGATTCTCATTTTGATTCTGCAAAGCAGGCGGTGAGTAATAAATTAATAAAAAAATTATCTACGATGGGTAAAGCGCGTGGTTTCGTTACGTTTGACGAGATAAACGGGCTGATTGATGATAGTGCCGATTCGGGCGAGCAGATGGAAGAAATTATGATGCGCCTCTCCGAATTAGGGGTTGAAGTTACCGAAGCTGATGCGAATGCCAGCGATAGCACGGCAAATACTGCCAAAAATATGGTCGCCGATAGTGGTGGCGGTAATATTTCTGATAATCAAAACCATACTGATGACCCCGTGCGTATGTATCTGCGCGAAATGGGTGCGGTGGAATTATTATCACGCGAAGGTGAAATCGCGATTGCCAAACGGATTGAATTTGGGCGCAAACAGGTGATTGAAACATTGGCGCGTAGCCCCCTTACCATTCAAACAATGGGCGGTTGGTATGATGATATTATCAATGGTACGATTAGCTTGCGTGATATTGTTGATTTGCCCGCCTGCTGGCAATTATTGCCTGAAGAAAAACGTCAAGAATATGAGGCGATTCTTGCCACTGACCCCTCACAATTTGCAACAAATGTTGAAGAAGAAGATGATGCAGGTGTGCCAAAAAGTGATACCGATATTATTGAAGAAATTATTGAAGAAATTGTTGAGGAAGAGGCTGAGGAGAGCGATATTCCAATTCCGCTAACGGTGCTAGAAGATATGTTGCGCGAGCCGATTATGAGCGTGATTGATATTATCACCGAAAAATTTAATGATATGCGTTTGGTGCAAAATGAACGGCTAGAATTATTACTTGATGGCAAGCCTGATATACCAAAATTGAGGACGAAATATGAGTCAATCCGCCATGAAATCGGCGAATTGATGATGAAATTTTGTCTCAATCATCACACTGTTGAAAAACTCACCGAAGATATGCTGACAATTTACCGCGATATTGTAACGATTGACGGCAAATTAGCGCGTAAAGCGATTGAATGCGGTGTAAAAGCCCCCGATTTTCGCAAAATCTATCTGGGTAACGAGCTGAAGCAAAACTGGTATGTTACCAATAAAAACAAAGCATGGGAGCGTTTTGGCTATCATGGCAAGCAAGATATTGATGATGCGCGCGAAAAATTATTGCAAATTATGTATAAAATCGTGATGCCTTTGCCCGAATTTCGCGATTTGGTGCAGCTGGTGCAAAGTGGCGAGAGGCAGGCAGGGCGTGCCAAACGCGAAATGATTGAGGCAAATTTACGGCTGGTGATTTCGATTGCCAAAAAATACACCAATCGTGGCTTACAATTTTTGGATTTGATTCAAGAAGGCAATATCGGCTTGATGAAAGCGGTCGATAAATTTGAATATCGACGCGGTTATAAATTTTCAACCTATGCCACATGGTGGATACGGCAAGCCATTACCCGCTCGATTGCCGACCAAGCGCGGACGATTCGAATTCCAGTTCACATGATTGAAACCATCAATAAAATTCTTCGCACCACACGGCAGATGCTACACGAAATTGGGCGCGAACCAACGCCTGAAGAATTATCAGAAAAACTGGAAATGCCACTTGAAAAAGTGCGTAAAGTTTTGAAAATCTCTAAAGAGCCGATTTCACTGGAAACGCCAATTGGCGATGAAGAAGATAGTTCTCTGGGTGATTTCATCGAAGATAAAAACGCTGTCTTGCCAACCGATGTAACCATACAGGGCAATCTAAAATCAATCGTTACAGGTATTTTAGGCTCGCTTACCCCGCGTGAAGAACGGGTGTTAAGAATGCGCTTTGGTATCGGCATGAATACCGACCATACATTAGAAGAAGTTGGTCAGCAATTTTCAGTTACCCGCGAACGCATCAGGCAGATTGAAGCCAAAGCGTTGCGGAAATTGAAACATCCATCGCGCTCGCGCAAATTAAAAAGTTTCCTTGATTCGTAAACTCTTTTGCTTTTTACTGGTTTTGCCGTTAAAATCAAAACATGATTAAGGGCCCATAGCTCAATTTGGTTAGAGCATACCGCTCATAACGGTCAGGTTTCAGGTTCAAGTCCTGATGGGCCCATTTTATCCTTGAATCATGTGTTGGTTAGAGCATACCACGTCATTAACGCGGTCATCTTTCACGTTCGCGTCCTGATGGGCCCATTTACCCTTTGAATCATGGTGTTGGTTAGAGCATACCACGTCATTAACGCGGTCATGTTTCACGTTCGCGTCCTGATGGGCCCATTTCCTTAATTATCGGTATTGGTTAGAGCATACCACTTTATAAATGCGGTCAGGCTTAGGTTGACAAAGAAATATCATGATGATACTGATTATCCCATCATTTAATAAACATCAGAGCTAGTCTAAAAAATGCAACTTAATCATGTCATTAATGCAATATATAGTAAATTGAGGCGCGACGGTTTGCTTAAAACTGTTTTTGCTATTATAAAATATGTCATTTTTTTCAATCAACGACATAAATATCACAAGATGCTAAAATTACAACATCACAACAAAATGTTAAAATATAACAAGATGCTAAATCTTACATCAAACAAAGATAAATTTACGCAAATTCATCAAAATAATTTATGGCAAAGTGAGGAATCTGTTAGTGGGGTAGGTTCTGAGATTGATTATACTAAAAATTTACGTGCTGAAATTCCAAAAATAGTGAATCAATTTAGTATAAAAAAAATGGTTGATGCTCCTTGTGGTGATTTTAATTGGATGCAGCATCTCTTGTCTAAAACACCAATTAAATATCATGGGTTTGATATTGTTGATGGTCTTGTGGCTGAAAACAATAAAAATTTTGCTACTGATAATATAGAATTTTCTGTCGCAGATATATGCAATGATAAATTGCCAGATTGCGATTTACTAATGGTGCGCGACTGTTTGTTTCATCTTTGTTATGATGATATTAACCGCTTTTTAAGTCATCTTGCACAATGTGACTATAAATATCTTTTCACGACGACGCATATCATTACCAGTGAACAAAATTTTGTTAATAAAGATATTGTTACAGGTGATTTTAGGCTTATTAATTTATTTGAAAAACCGTTTATCTTTGCAAAAGATAAAGTGCTTCACGAAGTGATTGATTATATTGATGGTGAGCCACCGCGTGTGATGGTTTTATTAGCAAAACAAAATGTGCCAACAAGCCTTGATAGGTAATAAAATTAGTCATTCTTACGAATATTTATTTTCAACATATTTAAGCCGCGATTAATTGCTGTTCATCCATATTGTGATAAGGAGTTTCATATTGTTTGAGGCAGCGAATTTTAAGCGAGAGATATTGACTTTCACTTGGCTGGCTCAAAAATAACACATTTTTACCAATATTATCAGCAGCTTGCATGATTTGCGTGAGCTGCGTATCAGATAGATAGTGCATATCATAACAATCAGCATCACGGCTGATATGCTTCATAAAGCCATCAATGATATGGTCGCCACGATAAATAACGATATTGTTACGCTTCATTAAATTAAGGGCTTCAAACGATAAATCCTTTGATAAATTCTCTGGATTTTTTGGTAAAGTGATGAGATAAATAGACATTGTTTTCTCCTGTCAAAATAAATGATAGGGTAAAAGTAACAAAATATTAATTATTTGTCAACATATTTTTAATATATTATTAGTTTTTTACTATTTTTCTTTTTCACGCAACACATGATGGTGGTTTTTATCGTAAAGATGGCTGGGTGTAACATCTTGCGCACCCAATACATGCCCAACAAAAATGAGTGCAGTACGGGTAAAACCCGCTTTTTTCACTTTTTGACGAATATCTGTTAATGTTCCCTTAATATATTGTTCATCAGCCCAGCTGGCGCGATAGGCGATATAGCAGGGGCAATCAGCACCATAATAAGGGGTGAGAGTTTTGACAATATTGGCGAGATTATTGATGGATAAATGAATTGCTAATGTGGCACGGCTTTTGGCAAAATTTTCTAATGTCTCATGTTCGGGCATGGAAGATGCGCGAATCGCGGTGCGGGTAAGAATCACGCTTTGCGAAATATCTGGCAGGGTTAACTCTTGCTGTAATGTTGCCGCCGCCGCACTATAGGCGGTAACACCTGCAACCACCTCAAACGGGATATTATTGGCGCGCAACACATCCATTTGTTCGGTGGTTGCACCATAAAGCGATGGGTCGCCTGAATGCAAACGGGCAATATCTTGATTTTGTTGATGCGCGTTCAATATCAAATCGGTGATTTGTTCCAAATGCAAAGGCGCGCTATCGTGAATCTCGGCATTTTTTGGCGCATGTTGCAAAATTTCTTGAGGAATCAATGAACCCGCATAAATCACCATCTGGCATTGTTGCATGATGTTGACCGCGCGTAAGGTGATTAAATCAGGTGCGCCCGGTCCTGCACCTATAAAATAAACTGTCATTCTTTTTCCTCTTTACTATCCCATTTTTTATCATAACCACGTGGCGTAAACACATATTTATCACCTAAAATACTGGTTTGTGATGCGCCAATCATCACAATACAAAACATATCCACGCTTTCACTATCAAAATCTGTCAAATTGCTGATGATGATGCTTTCATCAGCACGCCCCAAATTACGCCCGACCATAATCGGCGTATCGGCAGGGCGATATGTCTTCAAAATATCAATCGCTTCTGGCAAAATATCACGCCTTTTTTGGCTTTGCGGATTATAGAAACTGATGACAAAATCGCCTTGTGCGGCGGCGGTGATTCGCTGAATAATCGTGGCGCGTGGGGTCAGCAAATCAGAAAGCGAAATCGCACAAAAATCATGCCCCATCGGTGCGCCAACCCTTGCCGCTAACATCTGCATCGCGGTGATGCCCGGAATCACCTCCATCATCGGTAAGCGATTTGGGGAGAGCTTTTTCGCCTGTTCCATCACCAATGTTGCCAGCGCATAAATGCCAGCATCGCCCGAAGCCAGCAAGGCGGTCTGATGCCCGTTCATCGCCTCATCAAGCGCGATTTGGGCGCGTTCAATCTCTTGCCCTAATGGCAGTGCAATAAAATTGGCATGGGGGAATTTTGCTTTCACCATATCCAAATAAAGCTGATAACCAATGATGGTATCGGCTTTGGCTAATGCCGAATCGGCACGGGGCAGGCGATAATCTGCATCACCCGGTCCTAGCCCGATAATATATAAAAAACCACCTTTTTTGCCGTTTAATTGCGGATTATCAAGCAAAACCTCAACAGTCGCATTTTTGATGGCGATGGCACAGGTGGCATGGGTATTTTTGATTTTCTCGCAACATAATGTGGCATCATCACCTGCCAATAATAAAGCTGATGCTTCGCAAACTGATGGCGTGCCAACTTCTTGTTTCACAATATCGGAAGGGTTCGGCACATTGATATGTTGCAATTCATCATTGCTAAAAAAGCGTAATGGCTTGCCTAAAATATCAGCGATATGATGCAAGGCAGGTTCATTTTGCTTCACATTAATCGAGCTTAACGCCACCAAACTTTGCGGTAAGATATTGATTTTTTCGCAAGCCTGATGCAATAAATCAAGCGATTCGCATTTATCAGCATTGCGAATAAAGCCTAAACCCGCAAATAAAACGGGAGGGATAATATGCAGTTTTTTCATATTATCAGGAATGAATGGGCTGATGATAATATCCGCGATTTTGGCATTATCAACCTGCTTCAGTTGCGATTTTTCAGCACCGATGATGTGCAAATAGGCAGTGAGATAGCAATCCTTATCGGCAAAGATTGTTAGCGCCTCACCTTGTTGTAATTTGTGATAGCATTGTTTTAACGCATCAGCAGATGCAGGATTAACCAGCCAGCCATTTGGTGATTCTTGGGGCAAATCATCAAGCGCAGGATAATTTGTCTGGCGGTGAGGTAAATTTAACTGCCATAAATCTGCAAGCTTTTTGGCAAGCCTGTAGCCACCATGATGCCCACCAAGCAATGTGATAATGGTGCTATTATTTGGCGTTCCGATAATCGCTAATACAGGCGAATCACTCCATTTATCACTCAATAAAGGTGCTAATTGGCGGATGAGAATCGCAGGATTGCAAAAGCCGATAATTGGTGTTTTTTCTTGAAAGGCACGGCGTAAAGATTGTTTATCACTTATTAACTGATGGGCTTCGGGGTAGGCATCACAACATTCAGGGTGCTGATTCGATGGGTGGTAAAAACAGATGCTCATGATGTTTTTTCGTTTCTAATAATCACCAGTGAGAAATAGGGCGCATGGCTGAAATCAGCATCGCGCATGGCGATTATTTTTTGTTGGGGCAGGCTGGCATATTCAATATAATCGGCATCATCAAGCAGATTCATGTCTGTCAATAAATCGCGCAATGCAGCAAATCGGGAGGCAATTTTCATAATGATGGTAACGGGCGATGCGGCAATTTTTGCCTTGAAATCATCATCAATCACAAGCGCAGGAATAATCAGCATCGGCTCTGATTGCCGTGCCAGTGGTTTTTGCATATTGGCGGCGGAACATAAAATTGATGAAATGCCGGGTATCACGATTATTTCATGGGGCGGTTCTAAATGCGCCATCTGGCTTTGCAGTGATTCGAATAAATAAGTGAATGAGCCATAGATGAAAGGGTCGCCCTCACACAGAATCGCCACATCTTTTCCCTGCGCGGCATGAATGATAATTTGCTGGGCAGCTGAAGCATAAATCGAATCGGTGAGCGTTCTATCTTCAGTGATTTGCATCGGCAATGAAATCGGTAATTCTATTTTTTGTGTCCATTGCTTTAGCCAAAAATCAGCAATTCTCCTCACAAAAGAAGTGCCATTTTCGGGCGCAGGATAGGCAATCACTGGCACATTTTGTAAAATATCACGCGCTTTAACCGTTATTAATTCCGCATCGCCCGGTCCCATGCCAATTCCGTAAATTTTTGCCATTATGGTTTCTCATATGAATATTGCAGTAATTCCATTTGCGGCTTAAAGCCATGAAAATTGCCGATTTTTTGATGGTTGGCAGTGGCGATTTTCACCAAATTACCCTGTTGAGTCGCAAGATTAATTAAAATCTGTTGGCTCTCTAATGTAACCGCGTGAATCACCAGCCTGCCTCCTTGCTTAAGATGCGTCAGGCATTTTTTTATCAGATTTTCGGTAAGACCGCCACCGATAAAAATCGCATCTGGTGGGGGTAAATCGGAAAGCCTGTGCTGAAAATCACCCTCGTAAACGCTTATATCAGGATTGCCCCATTGTTTGATATTTTCATGCAAATGCTGTAATTGCGTTTCATCTTGTTCAAACGCGATGGCAGTGCCGCCCGCCCGCGCCCATTCTATCGCCACCGCACCCGTGCCAGCACCTAAATCCCATAATAAAGCATCCTTGTGAGGCTTTAATTTGGCAATGGCTGATGCCCGCGCCTGTTGCTTGGTGATTTTACCACCATGCTGATAGCAATCATCGGGCAAGCCTGCTTGGGTTGATTGCCAGTTACCGATATTATCACCAATTTGCAGGGCGATGACGGTTAAATCTGGGACTGTTAAATCGGGAACATTTATATCACCATCAAAACTCTGTATCTGCTCTTTTGTCTCACTCCCTAAATGCGATAATAAAGTGATGTTGATATTGTTAACGCCACGCATTTGCAGATAGGCGTGTAATTTTTTAGGGCTATCACCATCATGGGCGAGCAACAGAATTTTTTGATTCGGCTGCAAATACGGATTGATGATATGTAACTCTCTGCCATGTAAAGTGAGGCATTTTACCTGATGTTGCGCCCATTTTAGACGCGATAATGATAGCGTAAACGCGCTTAACCATGGTATGATTCGCATCTCATCATCACTAAAATGACGCGCCAATGTAACGCCAATGCCAAAACTCATCGGGTCGCCACTGGCAAGCACCACCACATTTTTACCGCGATAATCTTTAATCAGTTTAATGGTATCTTCAAGCGGAGATAGCCATTGTTGCCTCTTTTGTTGTTGGGGGGTAGAGATATTTTCTGGCAACATGGCAAGATGGCGCGCCCCGCCAACGATAAAATCAGCATTGCGGATAATCGCACGCGCTTCTGGCAGTAAGGCATCAAAACCCTCTTCGCCAATGCCGATAATATTAAGCCAATTTTTCATCGCTTTATTGCAGGCGCGAATAAGGCATTGATGGCGGCTGAAGCAAGTGCCGACCCACCCTCGCGCCCTTTAATTGCCAACCATTCAATCTGGCATTCAACATGCCATTTATCAGCTTGTTCAATCAGGCAATCTTTGGATTCTGCCGCACCGATAAACCCCACAGGCAATGCGATAATCAGCAATGGCAAAATTTTACCCGCTTGAATATTTTCTAACAAACGGAATAAAGCAGTGGGCGCATTGCCAATCACGGCAATCGCGGTGTGGGGTTTGGCTTGCCATAAATCCACCGCCGCCGCACTGCGCGTGGTGTTATATTGTTTGGCATGGGCGGCAATATCAGGGTGATTCAGGGTGCATTTAATAGGCAGATTTTCAGGTAGGTTTTTGGCAATAATGCCCGCACGGGTCATCTCGCTATCGGTGAAAATAATCTCCGCCTGCCTCACTCGCTTGATAAAATCCTCATCATGCCAACCAGCAGAATAACGCACATTATCGGCAATTTCCACGCGCCCTACGGCATGGGCTAACCTTTGAATCACAGGATAGATATTTTTTGGAAATTTACTAGAATCTATCAAAGCATCAATGGTTTGAAACGATTCGCGGTAAATCTGGTCAGGGTTGCGACAATAAGGCGGAATGATAGCCGAATGTTTCATTATTTTTTCTTGAGCGTGATAGGACCTAATGGGTGATTGGCATGGGGATAAGGGTGGTGATGGTGGTCGTGAGTGTGTTCATGCCCGTGAGTATGCCCGTCATTATCATGGTGATGATGATGCTCATTTTTATGCCCTTCATCTTTATTATCAGCATCAGTGCCGATACCTTCCACATGGTGATGATGGCTCTCTTGACGTAACCCCACCTCGTTTTCGAAGCCAAAAAATTGTTCGCGATATTTGCATAATTGGCAATTCATATTATTCTTGCCCTCTTCAATCTCAGCAATGCGCTGCAGAAAAGCATCAACAACCTTATCGTGGCTATTCAAATAACCAGCTTTGATAAATTCAATATCAGGCAATTCTGCCGCCACCGCATCGGTATGCTGATAGATTCTATCAATTAAAATACCGCTAAATAGAAAATATGGAAACACCACAATCCGCTTAAAACCTAGCTTTGCCGCATGATGTAGGGCAGGGGTTACCAGCGGAAAAGTAACGCCAGAATAGCCGATTTCAATCCAGCCAAAGCCCATCGCCTCGCCAATCATCCGTGCAATTTTGAAAATATTAGAATTGGCATCGGGGTCAGATGCACCGCGCCCGATTACCATCAGCAATGTATCACTGATTGGGAACTCTTTTTTATCTTGCAGACTTTCACTGATACGTTCGCAAGCGGCATCGAGTAATTTTAAGTCAATCCCCAATTCACGCCCATAGCGGATATTGATTTCGGGGTTATTTTTTTGATACATATTTAGCACCGAAGGAATATCATTCTTGGCGTGCCCTGCGGCAAATAACATACCCGGCACGGCTAAAATATCATCAGCCTGTTGCTTTAATTGGTCTAATCCGTGATTGATGGTGGGGCGGGCAAATTCTAAAAACCCGTAATCAACAGGTATTGGCGCCATGCGTTCGGTGATTTTATCTACCAAAATTTTAAATTGCGTTACCGCATCGTTAGAGCGCGAGCCGTGACCGCATATCATAATCCCTTTAGCCATGAAGCCTCCTTATGATGGATAGATTGTGTAAATTTTTGATGTTAAGAATCTTTAGGTTCGTCGTTAGATTGCAACACACTATGTTCTTTCAGATAATGCAATCTTTCGCGTAAATCTTTAATTTCGGCATGTAAGCGCGGACGGGCATGAACCCAATAATTCAACCAGCCCAGAATAAAGCCAATCAAGAAAAAGAAAAAGGCAATCAAGAATAGTGGCGTATCTAACGAAAAAGGAAACGGCCAAAACCCTAACGGCACGATAAAGCGATTAGAAACCGCAAAAACAATTGCAAATAGCATCAGACATAAAGCAAAAATATTAACAAATTGGCGCATGATTATTTTCCATTCTCTTTTTCATTCATTCGGTCAAACAAGGCTTTGCCGATTTTGAAGGCAGGGTTTTTTTTGGTTGCCACATTAACAATATCGCCATTACGCGGATTTCTGCCAATGCGTGGGTTTGATGTTTTCACCTTAAACGCACCAAATCCTCGTAATTCTATGCGGTCGCCACTCATCAGTGCGTCGCTGATTTTATCAAAAAAAATATCCACCACTTTCTCTGCCTCATCATTGCTGAGATAGTCGTTTTTTTCGGATAATAATGTGATTAATTGTGAACGGGTCATCTATCAATAGGATTAAGATTAATAATATCGCATCATAAATGATGATGGGGATAGTTTTCAAGATAAAAAATTATTTTTAATAAAATCAATCACTTTGCACTTGTTATCAAAAACGTGAAGCGGTTGATTTGGCAAAACGGGCTGTTGCAACATGACTATCGGGATATTTTGTTGTTCGGCAATGATTAATTTTTGCAAAGCTGATTCTGCACCAGAATGACGGCATAAAACAAGGTCTATCTTGTGCGTTTTTAACAAAGCCTCCTCTTTTTCGGCGGTGAAAGGTAAATCAGCACTGATGAGTTGGCAATTCTCTGGCAGATTACTGATTTTCGCCCCCTCTATCACTCTTAAGTAAAATTTTTTATCGTGATAGGCGGCAAAATAGGGAGATAAGATTTCAATTTTTTTACCGCCTAATGCCACCAATATGTTACGTGCTTGCGGGTGATTCTTTACCATCACCATCATTTCTTTATTATCTTCTGCCATCTGCCAATTTGCTGATATTTGCCATCTGCGCTGATAGTGAAGCAGGAGGACTTTGGATTTAACGCAAGCGTTTCCGATATTTGTCGATATGTTGGTCGCAAAAGGATGCGTGGCATCAATCACCAAATCGATATTGCTTAAATAGTCATCAATTTCTTCGCCAAACCCGCCTTGCCTTATGGTAAGATTGGCAGTTTCTTTGGGCAATGTTGGTTGCTTGGTAATCCCCGCTAATGAATAGATAGTCTGGTATTGCGGAAAATGTTCAGCCAGCAAATCAGCTATTTGGCGTGCATCTTCGGTGCCGCCTAATAGCAAGATTTTACTCACCTTCAAAATCAGGAAACATTCCTTTATGGCGGTAATAAAGCAATTCGGCAATATTAGTAACCACATCACCCATGCGCTCAATATGTTTGATAATCAGCATATAATGAATGAAGCCAGATATTTTCTTGGGGTCTTCCAACGTATAGGTAAGTGATTCGCGAAACAGGCTGACATACATATCATCAAGCGCATCATCAGCTTTAATAATTTCTACCGCTTGTTCGGCAATGGCATCATCGCTTAAATCGCTTTGATAAAGCGCGACAATTTCCGATACCATATTGCTGACATAGTCGATAATATGTTTGAGGTGCGAATAGCCTGCAAATCTGCCCTCAACGGAGGCTTTTTGATACCATTTGGCAATATTTTTGGCATAATCACCTAACCGCTCCAACTCGTTTGAGGCATCGCGAACCATCAATAAATAGCGTAAATCAGTGCCAACGGGCTGATGCATGGCAATCACTTGCACAGTGTTATCATTGATATCATGTTGCTGCTTATCAATATCTTTTTCTTTATCGCGGACTTTCTGTAGCAATTCTAAATCATTATCTAACACGCCTTGCAACGCATCTTTGATTTGCTTTTTCACATCATCGCCTAATTCGGAGAATTTGATGCCAAGCATATGTAAATCAGCACCATATTGCTTATGCGAATGTGTTTGTTCCATATTTTACTATCCTATCCTGCCAGTGATATATTCTTCAGTTTTTTTCTGTTTGGGGTTGGTGAACATATTTTTTGTGGCACTATATTCAATCAGTTCGCCTAGATGAAAAAAGGCAGTATGTTCCGATATGCGCGCCGCCTGTTGCATGGAATGGGTAACGATAACGATGGTGAATTTCTTCTTGAGGTCAATAATCAGATTCTCAATATGGGCAGTGGCAATCGGGTCTAACGATGAGCAAGGTTCGTCCATTAAAATAATATCAGGCTTAATGGCAATGGTGCGGGCGATACATAATCTTTGTTGCTGTCCGCCTGAAAGCCCTGCGGCATCTTGAGTTAAGCGGTCTTTCACCTCGTTAAATAAGCCAGCGCGATGCAGACTTTCTTCTACCAAATCATTCAAATCAGCCTTGTTTTTGGCAATGCCATGAATACGCGGGCCGTAGGCAACGTTTTCGTAAATACTTTTGGGAAATGGATTAGGCTTTTGAAACACCATGCCCACCCTTGCCCGTAAATCATGAACATCGATAATGCTATTATCATAAATATTGGTATCATCAATAAAAATATTGCCCGTAACATGGCAGTTTTTAATCACATCATTCATGCGGTTGATACAGCGTAAAATGGTGGATTTACCGCAACCCGATGGTCCAATAAAAGCAGTTACCATATTGGGTTTAATTTTTAATGAAACATCGAAGGTAACTTGCTTATCGCTATAAAAAACATTCAAATATTCAAAACGAATTTTTGTCTGTTTTTTAGTTTTTTCTTGTTTCATATTTTTACTATCGGTTTTTGCCATGTTACTTCCATTATAACCAAATATTATAATTTGCGCGATAATTTTTGTCTTAAAATAATTGCCAATAGATTAAAGGTAATTAAAAAGACAAGCAATACCAAAATCGCCGCTGCTGAACGCGCTACAAAGCCCAATTCTGGGGTATCAGCCCAGATAAAAATCTGCACGGGTAGGGCAGAGGCATATTCAAGCGGATTGCTAGGCGTGTTGATAATAAACGCCACCATGCCAATCATCAAGAGGGGAGCAGTTTCGCCTAATGCTTGCGCCATCGCAATGATTGACCCTGTTAAAATAGATGGAAAACAAACGGGCAAAACATGGTGGAAAATCATTTGCATACGGCTTGCGCCCAAGCCCAATGCTGCCTCGCGAATGGATTGCGGCACACTTTTTAAGGCGGTGCGGGTAACGATGATGATGGTCGGCATCGACATGAGCGACAGCACCAACCCGCCAACAAACGGGGTGGAGCGTGGCAGTCCGAAAAAATTTAAGAAAATCGCCAAGCCTAATAAGCCGAAGACGATTGATGGCACAGCCGCAAGATTATTGATATTCACCTCGATAAAATCGGTGAATTTATTTTCAGGGGCAAATTCCGAAAGATATATCGCCGCTAGCACGCCTAATGGCACTGATAGAATCAGGGTAATCATCAATAGCCAGAATGAACCAATCAGCGCACCTAATATACCAGCAGTCTCTGATTCCCTAGAATCATTATTGCTGAGAAAAGCAAAATTGAGGCGGTTTTCAATTTGCCCATTATCGCGCAATTTTTGGAGCCAGATAATTTGCTGTTCGCTCACATTACGGCTGATACCATCTTTGCCCTGCACGTCTAAATCATATTTCAGCGCAAGGTCAAACTCATCATCAAGGGGGAAGGCGAAATTGATTGTCTCGCCCAATTTATCAGGATATTTTTGAACATAGTCAGCAAGCAGATAGGGGCTATTGATGCTGATAATTTTATAGAGTTTTCGTTTATCGCCCCTGCTGGTAATTTCAGGGAAAGCATCGCGTAATGTTTGCTTTACCAGCGCATTATAATTGCCTTCTTGCAATGATTCAGGTGATTTATCACCTAAAGGGTCAAGCATATTAGGGTCAAGTGTTACATCAAAATGGGCGTAATGCTGATGAAAAGCAGGCAATGCGCGTTTGGTAATATCAACTGCAAAAAATAATAAAAAACAAAGTGCAAAAATAATGGTGCTCAAACAAAATCGTTTGAAATAAATCTCGCGCCGTAAGCGTTTGTTGAGGCTTTTTGTATGAAATATTTTGGTCATGATTTAGCCATAATTGCGGGTAAATTTTTTGCGAATCATCAGTGCAATAATGTTAAGAAATAAGGTGATGATAAAGAGTAACAAACCCAAAGCAAAGGCAGCCAATGTTTTTGGAGAATCGAATTCTTGGTCGCCCACCAACAGGCTAACAATTTGAACAGTAACGGTGGTTACGGCTTGAAAAGGGTTAAAATTAATCTGGGCGGCAAGCCCCGCGGCCATCACCACAATCATGGTCTCCCCAATGGCACGGCTAATCGCCAATAACACCGCACCTACCAAGCCCGGCATGGCGGCGGGCAATAGCACCAAAATAATAGTCTCGCTATTGGTTGCCCCCATCGCATAAGAAGCATCGCGCAAACTTTGTGGAATCGCATTGAACACATCATCACTTAATGACGAGATAAAAGGAATCAGCATAATCCCCATCACAATACCAGCGGCAAGCGCGCTTTCGGCACTGGAAGCAATGCCTAAAAATGTGCCAATATCTTTGATAATGGGCGCAACCGTTAGGGCGGCAAAAAAGCCATAAACCACAGTGGGAATGCCTGCCAAAATCTCTAACATCGGCTTCAAAATCGCGCGCCCACGTGGCGAGGCATACTCAGAAAGATAAATTGCCGATGATAGCCCGAAGAAAATCGCCATCATCACCGCGATAAAGGTAATCACAAGCGTGCCAAAAATCACTGGAATTGCGCCGAACTTAAAATCAACGCCAGCGGTTTTTTCTTTATAGTGAAACGCGCTTTGTGGCGACCATTCTAACCCGAACAAAAAATCAGTAATCGGGATTTGCTTAAAAAACGCAATCGCCTCAAAAATCAGTGATAACACAATGCCGATGGTGGTCAGCACCGCAATGAAAGAGCATAGAAATAAAACCGCTAAAATCGCTCTTTCATAATTGAGACGAATCGTTTTTTCAAAAAAATTGCGTAACGCAAAGCGGCTTAATAATGCGAATAACAGGCTTAATATTAGAATCGTTAAAGTAATGCTTCCAATTCGACCAGATAGTGACTGGCTGGGGGCAAGCATCATAATATATGATATGAGCAATAGCGCAAAACCGATTGGCAAAAACGCGCATAGCGCAAGATTTTTCCAGTTGGGTCTATGCCAGTTGGGATTGGATTTTTGCACAGATGCAGAGAAAGACATTTCTCTCAATTTCCTCTTCCTCAAATATCATAGGGTGAGTCTGATTGTGAATACTGCATATCTGCATTAAACTGCTAATGAAGTCAACCTTTTTATCAATAAACAAAAGCCCTTTTGCAAGCAAACAGCTATGTTTTATTCAGATAGGTTTTTTGATAATTTTGCCTCTTCAATAGAAAATTCGGCATTTGAAAGTGGAATAAGTCCCGTTTCAGTTAAAAAACCATTACCAGTAATGGCATTTTTATCAATGAATAAATTCACATAAGATTGTAGCACTGGTAATGTTTTGTAATCATTTTCATTGACATAAAAATAAAGCGGACGCGACATTTTATAATAGCCACTTAAAATATCAGCAACATTTGGCGCAACCCTCTCTATATTGATGGCACGCAATGTATAGCTGCCTAATTTATAGTAAGAATAGCTGAAAATAGCGAGCGCATCAGGGTTACTCTTAATCGCCTCAAAGGTTAGCAAGTCATTTTCAGGCACTTCTATATAGTGACCATCATCACGCAATGTGCTGGCTAATTCATTGAATTTATCTCTGCTTGTTTTATATAATTTAATCATTTGAATACTGGATAAAGCACTATTTTCTAAGGCAAGCTCTTGAAACGCATCACGTGTGCCCGAACCTTTGGGCGGTCCATAAATCTTAATATCAATATCGGGTAATTGGGGTGAAATATCACTCCATTTTTTGTAAGGATTAGCAACCAGCTGTCCTTTGATATAAAGTTGCCTAATGGTGGCCTGATAGATTTGCTTGCGACTGAGAGACTCTATTGCTTTATTATCAATATGAGTCGTAAGCGCAATGCCGTCACGCCCCACCCAAAATTCTATAAGTTTAATATTATTATCTTGGCATGTTGCAAGTTCGCTAGGTTTAATACGGCGCGAAGCATTAGCGATATGCGCTTCTTTATGACATACTGCTTTGATGCCAGCGGTTGAGCCTGTTTTTTCAACAATCGGGGCAGTGCCTGTTTGTTTTTTTGTGCGTTGTGCAATCGCTTCGGCAAAAGGATGGACGGTGGTAGAACCAGTGATGATAATGTCATCTTCTGTCTGAGCAAAACTAATTGGCACCATCAATGATGATATAAATGCTATTACTAGGCTATTTTTAAGGATAAAACGCATGATTGCGTGATTGAGGTGAGACATAGCTTGCTCCTATATCTTTATGATTGGTCGCATGGATAATAACAAAAAGCAAATTATATGCCAAGCAAAAATTAAAAAAATATTAAATTTTAAAAAAAGCCAGTGAGACTCAAGCAATAACGCTATTATTAGTTGATGAACTTCATAATTATTAATCTATTATTTACATTGATTACCGCAACATATTGCCTGATAAAATCACTGGGTTGCGTAATTTATCTTGTTGAACCTTAAATTCAGCAGATGTTAAAGGCACCAGCCCCTTATCAATCAAAAACCCTTCTTCGCCAATGGCGTTATCCGAAATAAAGGCGCGCACATAATTTTGCAAGTTTTTTTGCGCCCAGCTTTTCTGCCGCACATAAAAATAAAGGGGGCGCGTTAATTGATAGCGACCATCAATAATATAGTCAAATTCAGGAAAAGCACCATCAATCGCAATGCCACGCACAGAAGCAAGATTATTTTCTAAATAAGAAAAGCCAAAAATGGCAATGGCATTTGTTTCATCGGCTAATTTGCGAATCAGTAAATTATCATTTTCGCCACCCTCCACATAGACACCATCTTCGCGAAGCGTTACGGCTAGTTTTTCAAATTGTTTTTTATCAGATTTTTTTAACGCGTTCATTGCAGGAATAGCTTCAGCACCTTTGGTGAGTCCTAACGTTTCCAGCGCATCGCGCGTGCCAGAGGTAGGAGGCGGTCCATAAATGAGGATTTTCACATTGGGCAGATTTTTATCAATATCGCGCCATGTTTGATGTGGATTGCTAACCAATTTACCATTGATATAAAGTTGCTTGGCAAGCGCTTGATAAAGTTGAGCAAGGCTGATGGATTCAAAAATCTGATTATCGCTATTCACGGCTAACACAATGCCATCGCGCCCGACTAAAAATTCATAAAGATTAACATTATTTTGCTGACATATTTTAAGTTCAGATGCTTTTATCCGTCTTGATACATTGGCAATATCAATATCTTTGCGGCAGATTGATTTCATACCAGCACCTGAACCCGTGCTTTCTATAATCGGTGGTGCGCCAGTTTTTCTGCCAACTTGTTCTGCCACCACTGTTGAAAAAGGAAACACTGTGGAAGAGCCCGCAACACGAATTGTTTGTGCATTAACGCTAGGCAACGCGCCGATGATAAAAGCAATCATTGCCAAGAGTGCCAATATTGTTTTAATCATTATAGTTCTTATAGGGGTTGTTTTAACGCGAAACATCATTCATCCTTTATCATAAACGGATTTATATTATACAAAACTACCAACTTTAATCAAGAGTAACAGGTGAGTCGTGCACATTTATTATTATAATTTAATAATAATTAAGGAATAAATTAAACCTGCATATCAAGCCAAAAGTCAATTAAATAAAGGGGTTAAAAATTACTAGCAATAATGTTTGTTTTTTGCTATAATATAAATAATCTCTATGCAATTAGAGGGTAGATTTTGAGTGTTAAGTTCTCTTAATTATTTGAAATGTTTTAGAGAATTTTGGAGAAAAAAAATGAAATTAAGATTAATTTTAGTCATATTAATGATGGGTTTTTTAACGGCTTGTGCCGCAGCCCCGACCGAGCCTGAGCCCGTAGCACCCACGCCAGAACCTGTTGCTGAAGAGGCAGAAGTTGGTGAATTGGTAGCTGTTGTATTGCGTGATGACCGTGCTATAGGTGTTGATGCCGATGGCAATCCTGTAGATGCGACATTGTCAGAAATGTTAGGTGTTATGCCAGACCGCGTATTTTTTGACTTTAACAGCGTTGGTTTTGAAAGTGATGAGGCACGGCTAACAATTGATATTTATGCCGCTTTGTTAAGGCAAAATCCGGATGTAACGATGGTTGTTGAAGGGCATTGTGATGAACGTGGCACACGCGAATATAACCTTGCATTAGGTGAAAGACGTGCCAATACCATCTATAGCCGTATCATTTCGCGCAATGTGCAATCTGAACGTTTGCGGAAAGTATCTTATGGTAAAGAACGCCCTGAAGTTATTGGCAGTGATGAAGAATCATGGCGCGAAAACCGTCGTGGCGTGATTTTATTGTTTAATTACTAAATGACTGTTACAAAGTGAATGACGGAGGGCAGGAAAGTTTCCTGCCCTTTTGGTTTTAAACAATGGTCTTTTGAAAAAATGATAATGATGCGTATTTATAGTTTGTGTTTGGCATTATTGGGGTTACCGATATTTTTGATGTGTGTTAGCACTATTGCGGTAGCACAAGATGCCACAACACAAAATAGTGCCGATATAACACAGGAAAATACTGACATTATTGCTGAAGCGAATCAGTTATTGGCAGAACAATTACGTGACATTTTCAAAGATATTACGGCGTTAGAATCTAATATTAGCCTGTTACAACAGGATATTGAGGGCTTGGATAAAAATATTGATGGTTTGGGTAACATATTGAATCGCGATTTATCCGAAGACGAACTTAAAACGCTTCGGAAGAAACAGTCAAAAGATGTTGCAGAAATTATTTTGCGCTTTCAAGAGAGAATCAATTTTTTTGAACAGCAAGCGACCGAACTAACAGGATTGGCAGAAGAGTTGAATTTCAGGTATCAACCTTTGCAGGAGAAACTGGAAGCGTTAGAAAAATTACAAGCTGAAACAATTATCAAACATGATGAATTGAGTGATTCCTACGATATATTGCATGATTTACATGATGAATTAAGCGATGCTCACGATGCGTCAGTTGCCTCGCAAAGTTTGATTGAGACGCAACAAAAGGATTTATTAGAATTAATTACCCAGCAAAATAAATTATTGAAGAAACAGCAAAAAACAATTAACAAACAAGCCTCATCAATTAAAACATTAGAAAAAAATCATAATGCGCTGGTGAAAGAATTTCAAAAATTGGTGAATCAGTTAAGCAAGACTGAGTAATATGTCTCAAAAATTGTCCAAAAAATTATATGATTCAGCAATCTATCAAACATTTAAGCAAAATTTAGATGAATTATTTGCCCCAATCATGCCTCAACATCGCTGGCATTTCGCTTGTGCTTGTTCGGGTGGTGCCGATTCGATGCTGCTTACTCTGTTCATGCGCGAATGGCTAAAAACCTATCCAGATGTTCCGCATCAGCTACATGCCTTGATTATTGACCATCAGTGGCGGACTGAATCATTGCAGGCTGCACAACAAACCCAACACTATTTACAGCAATATGGGATTCATTCTCATATTCTTACCGCGCAAAATAATAGTGCTAAAAATAATCCCAAAAAACATACTGAGACTGAAGCGCGACATGAACGCTATCACTTATTGCAACAATATTGTCAGCAACATGATATTTTATTCTTACTTACAGGGCATCAGCGCGATGATAAAATTGAAGGTTTTTGGCTAAATTTAATGCGGGGCAGTGGGCTTTATGGTTTAACGGGCTTAAACATGTTGCGTGTGGTGAATGATGTGCAGCTGATTCGCCCGCTATTAGGCGCGGATGCCGCGCAGATACGGGTTTTGCTAGATGAAAACAATATCCCTTATATTAATGACCCCGCTAATGATTCAAAAAAATTCACCCGTAATCGAATCAGAAAAGCGGATAATATGTTCACCGATATGGGGTTTAGCAAGCAACGTATTTTACAAAATATGAAACATTTGCAAGCAGCAAAACAGGTGATAGATAAGCAACTCAATATGCTGAAAGCCAAGCATTGCCTGTATCATCCGCTTGGGTTTATCCGCATTGATGACGCGTTATTTACAAATTGGCATGATGAGGGCTATCAATCATTATTATCAAAAATCCTTGCCGATGCGATTGCAAGATTAGGCAAAGACTATCCACCACGCTATCAAAAATTATTGGCAGTGAAACAGATATTACAAGCCCAACCAACTTCATTACGGGGCAGACATATTGCAGGAGTTAATCTCTATTTTCATGGCAATGCGTTATATTTATTTCCTGTCAAAATGCCAGATATTAAGATTTTCAATGCTGATTCGACCGCCGATTTGCATTCATCTTGGCAGCATTCATCTTGGCATTTGCGCCCATTAGGCAATGATGGCATCAAACAATGGCGCCGTGCCAAAAGTAACTTTAAATCATCGGCTGAAACATCATGGCTTGCGGTAAAAAATTATTTACCGCGCCCCCTTATCATGCGATTACCCGCATGGTTTGATGGTGAGATAGTGCAAGAGGTGCCATTTTTCACAACCATTAACGCTTCATCAGCCACAAAACAATAAAACGACTATTTCAATCAGTTTATCTTGCAATTTTATAATTCTATCCCATATAATAGGTAATGGAAATATTTTTAGGTCTTATTCATGAATATCAATCGTAACGTTATTATCTGGATTGCCATTGCTGGCGGTCTGTTTTTGCTGATAAATCTGTTCCAAACTGCTGGAAATAGCACAAATGGTGCTGGCTCTGCCATTGCCTATAGCCATTTTATTGGGCAGGTGGAAACTGGGCAAGTGGCACAGGTTGAAATGATGGATAACGAGATTAAAGGTCTCTATAAAAACGGCACACAGTTTAAAACTTACGCGCCTGCCGACCCAACTTTGGTGCAAAAACTGATTGATTCTGGCGTGTTGGTATCGGTAACGCCTCCCGAAAAAGGCGTTAGCTTCCTGTATATTCTTATCCAATGGTTTCCGATGTTGCTTTTGATTGGGGTGTGGATTTTCTTCATGCGTCAGATGCAAGGCGGTGGCGGTAAAGCGATGGGTTTTGGCAAGTCACGCGCCAAATTATTGAACGAGAAAAAAGGCAAAGTTACCTTTGAAGATGTGGCAGGGGTTGAAGAAGCCAAACAGGAATTAGAAGAAATTGTTGAATTTTTACGCTCACCACAAAAGTTTCAGCGTTTGGGCGGTAAAATCCCGAAAGGCGTTTTATTGGTTGGGCCACCGGGCACGGGTAAAACATTGATTGCGCGTGCGGTTGCAGGCGAAGCCGAAGTGCCGTTTTTCACGATTTCAGGCTCGGATTTTGTTGAAATGTTTGTTGGTGTCGGTGCCAGCCGTGTCCGCGATATGTTTGAACAAGGCAGAAAAAACGCACCTTGCATCATCTTTATTGACGAGATTGATGCGGTTGGGCGGCATCGCGGTGCAGGATTAGGCGGCGGTAACGATGAACGCGAGCAAACATTGAATCAGATGTTGGTTGAGATGGATGGGTTTGATACCCAAGAAGGCATCGTCTTGATTGCCGCAACCAATCGCCCTGATGTGCTAGACCCTGCTTTATTGCGCCCCGGACGTTTTGATAGGCAAGTGGTGGTGCCGAATCCTGATATTGATGGCAGAGAAAAAATCATAAAAGTACATCTTAAAAAAGTGCCGGTCGGCCCTGATGTTGAAGCGCGGATCATTGCGCGTGGCACGCCCGGATTTTCAGGTGCAGATTTAGCCAATTTGGTCAATGAAGCGGCATTATTGGCGGCAAGGCGTAATCGGCGCGTGATTGCGATGTCTGAATTGGAAGAAGCCAAAGATAAGGTGATGATGGGCGCTGAAAGACGCTCGATGGTGATGGGCGAAGAAGAACGCAAACTCACTGCCTATCACGAAAGCGGTCATGCGATTGCGGCATTGCATTCAACCGAATCAGACCCGATTCATAAAGCCACGATTGTCCCGCGTGGGCAGGCATTGGGTATGGTGATGCGCTTGCCAGAAAAAGACCATTTCGCCTATGCGCGTGATAAATTAGAAGCCAATTTGGTGGTTGCAATGGGTGGTAGAATTGCCGAAGAAATGATTTTTGGTGCTGAAAAAGTTACCACTGGCGCAAGTTCTGATATTCAGCAGGCGACTGATATTGCCCGCCGTATGGTTACCGAATGGGGCATGAGTGATTTAGGGCCGTTGCGCTATAATGATAATCAGCAAGAAGTGTTTTTGGGGCATTCGGTTGCCAAACAGCAGAATGTCAGTGAAGATACTGCGCGTCAGATTGATGATCAGATTCGTAAAATCATTACCCATGCCGATAAAACATGCCGTGCGATTCTAAAAAAACATGCCAATCAATTAGAAACATTAGCGCAATCCTTGTTGAAATATGAAACATTAGATGGGCAAGAAATTGAAGATTTATTGGCGGGTAAGAAAATCGCGCGTGATACCCTTATCACCAAAAAGCCAAGCAAGAAAAAGGGCGCACGTATTGGGTCAGTGCCAATTTTAACGCCGAAAACCAGTTAAACTTCTAAAAATCGAAACAGCGTCCTGCGCGTTCCCAATCGCCATAGCGCGTGGGTTCTAAACCTTTCGGCCCGCCATATTCATCGGGCTGTGCCGGTGCATTAGGATTTCGCGCAACTTCATTGATTTTTTCCGCCCGCATTTTTGCCCCTGCCGCATTGGCTTTATATTCGGCTTTGGTGCGGGCATCTAAATGCTGGTTTTCCAATTCTGCGGTTGCTTGCTTCACCTTATCATCAGGTGATGCACCGCCAGATACCCCTTTAACTTTTTGGGGCATAAAATCTTTCAGGGTTAATGTTTTATCAGGGGTTTTATCGGGATTTGTTTTTTTCATATTCATCTCTTGCACTCATATTCAACTTTACGCTACATTACTGATTATATGCCAATCATTACAGCAAAACAAGATGGAGATTTTATGACTGATTTACGTAACATTGCCGAAGATACGGTAAAGCTTGCCCTTAAAGCAGGCGCCGACCATGCCGATTGTGTGGTGGTAACCAGCCAGTCGCTTTCATACGGGCAAAGATTAGGGCGCGTGGAAACGATGGAAGAATCCGAAGGCAGTAAATTATGTTTGCGGGCGATTGTTAATGGCGCACAGGCGATTGCTTCTAGTAACGATATTAAAGATTTACAAGATTTGGCATCACGCGCGGTTGAAATGGCGCGGATTGTGCCAGTGGATAATGATTGCCTGCCCGCCAGCACCGATGAGGTGATGCAAAATCCGCCAACCGATGATGTGTTACAGCTTTACGATAACAGTGATGTTAGCATGGAAATGCTGATTGAAACTGCCAAACAGATGGAAGAAACCGCGCTTGCGGTTAAGGGCATCAGCAATTCGGAGGGCAGCAGTGCATCAGCGGGCAAAACCCAAAGCGCATTGGCAATATCCAACGGCTTTAACGCCTATATGGAAAAAACATATTTCGGCATATCGGCGGCGATGATTGCAGGCACGGGCGATAAAATGCAAACCGATTATGATTACAGCACCAATAGCCATTGGCAAAATCTGAAATCACCAACAGAAATTGGCAAAAAAGCGGCACAGCGGGCATTAGATAAAATGGGCGCGAAACAAGCACCATCAATGCAAGCGCCAGTGGTTTATGCGCCGCGTGTTGGGCGTGGGTTGCTTGGCAGTTTTTTAGGGGCGATTAATGGCGAGTCAATTTATAAAGGCACATCGTTTTTGAAAGAAAAAATGGGGCAGGCGGTTTTTGCCGATTCGATTAATATTATTGAAGACCCGCACCGCAAGCAAGCAATGGGCGCAAGATTATTTGATGGTGAGGGAATGCAAACCGAAATAAAACATTGGATACAAGATGGCGTTTTGCAAGGTTGGGTGCTAGATTTACGCACCGCCCGTAAGTTACATATGCAAAGCACTGCCAATGCTTCGCGTGGTATTGGCGCGGTGCCAAGCCCTTCGGCAAGCAATGCGTTTATTGCGGCAGGCACGCAATCGGTGAAAGAATTATTGGCAGATATTAAGCAAGGCTTTTATGTAACGCAATTAATGGGCATGGGCGTTAATGGCGTTACGGGTGATTATTCGCAAGGCGCGGAAGGCTTTTGGATTGAAAATGGCGAAATTACCTTCCCCGTGCAAGAAATGACGATTGCAGGTAATTTGATTGAAATGTATCAGCATTTATCGGTTGCTGATGATTTGGTTTTTGAACAATCAATCAATGTGCCGACCATTAAAATCGCGAATATGACGATTGCCGGTGCATAAATAAATGGTGCGTAAATAATGTTGTGCAGGATTTAGATAAAACAAAATTACGAAGTGGCTACACCACAGGGGCTTGCGCCACCGCTTGCGCTACTGCCTCATTATTTTCATGGCTACAGCAAAGGCAATTATCGGCAGTTTTGATTACATTACCCAAAGGGCAACAGGTGAATTTTACCTTGCATGATGTGCTGTTTGATGAAACCAGCGCATCAGCGGCAACCATCAAAGATGCAGGCGACGACCCCGATATAACACATGGCGCAACCATTCGCGTTTTTCTTGATATTAGCAAAAATGATAATGCGCTTAATGTGATTTTCAAAGCAGGCGAGGGCGTTGGCATTGTTACCAAAGCAGGGCTACCCATTAAAGTTGGTGAGCCAGCGATTAACCCAGTGCCACGCCAAATGATAGGTCAACATTTGCAAGCATTGGCGGTTGAGTATGATTTGCAGGCAACAATCACCGTTACAATTTCAGTCGATAATGGCGCGTCATTGGCAGAAAAAACTTGGAATCCGCGGTTGGGGATTGAAGGCGGGTTATCGATTCTTGGCACAAGTGGTATTGTCCGCCCTTATTCATGTGCGGCATGGATTCATGCGATTCATCGCGGTATTGATGTGGCACGGGCATTGGGGTTAAATCATGTTGCCGCCAGCACTGGCAATTTATCGGAAGGCTTTGTTGAAAAACATTATCAGCTCAGCCCCCATGCGTTGATTGATATGGGTGATTTTGCGGCGGGCATGTTGAAATATCTGAAGAAACATTCGATAAAACGGCTCACCATTTGCGGTGGTTTTGGTAAAATGCTGAAATTAGCATTGGGGCATGGCGATTTGCATAGTGCGCGCTCGCAGATTGATTTTACCAAATTGCAAGATTGGGCGCGTGATGAATGCCATGATAATGCGCTTGCCGATATGATTGCCACTGCCAATAGCGCGCATCATCTATCGGAATTATTGCAAGATATTGATGATGATAGGGCTTTACGTTTTTTACGATTGGTGGCAGATAAAGCCATTAAGACTGCTTCGGCTTTTGCGGGTAATAATATCGAGATTGATGTGATGCTTATCAACAGGCAAGGTGAGTTGCTTTACTCTTCAATATAAGATGCACGGCGTAAACGGTCATTTAATGCAATGCCAACATCGCGTTTTGGAATAGGCGCAACGGCGATTTTTTTATGGCGACTCATCGAATCTAATCGGTGCAAATAATCGTAAAAATGATAGGCAGCTTCCTGTAAATCGGCATTTTCCGATAGGTTCAAATCGCCACCATATTTGCCAAATCCTAGCATTAATTCATCAGTTTCGGGCGCGGTGGCATTCAGGCGCAAACGGCTTTGCGGTTGATAATGCGCTGCCAACATACCGGGCGCGATAATATTATCGGTCTTTGTTTTGGCATCGGCTTCTGGCACATGTAAACTGCCATGTCGCAAGATGGTCAGATGCTGATAACGGGCGTCAATGATGGTGGATTCTAACCCGAATTGGCATGAAGTATCATCATCTAAAATCACTTCAGGTTGCTTAAATTCTGCAAAATTTTGCAAGACATGACTGGCACGGGTAGGGCTTAATGCGCCAGAAATATTCGCGCTTGGGGCGGCAAGTGGCACCCCGCTTGCGGTAATTAATTGTTTGGCTATCGGGTGATGTGGGCATCGAATCGCTATACTATTTTCAGCCGTTATCAGCAATTTAGAAATCTCACTATCCTTTTTGGCATTCAATACCAAAGTCAACGCCCCTTTATGAGAGGTTTTATCATCACGCCAATAATGCCTTATAAGTTGTTCCGCCATCGAATCTGCTTTAATATCGGCAAGTTGATAGGCATCATCCGCATTGGCAATATGCACAATCAGCGGATTATTGGCAGGGCGGTTTTTGGTTTGGTAAATCAGCTTTATCGCCTCATCATCATAGGCATTGCCCGCAAGCCCATACACGGTTTCGGTGGGCATGGCAATTAACCCGCCTTGCTTGATAATCATTGCAGCGCGGTTGATATTTTGCGCGTCAGCTGTAATAATTTCAGGCATTTAGTTTAGCAAAAAGGGTGAGAATACCAATAGGCTACCCAAGAAACCAATCATCATGCCAATCGGGATATAATATCTTTTTGATGGGGGAGGTTTTATCGGCATGGGCGGTGCTGATGCTTGCTGATTCAGAGTTTGCAAAATTTGTGGTAATTGCGCCAACATTGGCAATAATTCTTTGCCCAAATTATGCAAATGATGGAGCGGATTGCGATTCAGCAATAGCCATTCTTCGATAAGCGGTTGCGCCAATAGCCAGATATTTTTGCCGGGCGTTAGAATACGCCCAATGCCTTCGGCCTGTATCATGGTTTTATGCAATAGCAATAAATTCAGTTGCGGTTGCATTTCAAACTGCCTCGCCAATGCAATCATCTCTATCAAAATTTCAGCGAACGAAACTGTTTTCACCTCGCTTGCAAACATCGGCTCACCAATAACGCGTAAGGCGGCAGCGAATTCATCACGGCTCTGATGCGCTGGCACATAGCCCATTTTGAAATGAGCATCTGCCACCAAATGATAATCGCCATGAATGAAACCGATAAGAATATCGGCAAGAAAAAACCGCGTTTGCTTATCAAGCCTGCCAATAATGCCAAAATCAATGGCGGCAAGACTGCCATTATCTTGAACAAATAAATTGCCCGGATGAATATCGGCATGGAAAAAACCATCGCGAAACACTTGCAAAAAAAACAACTCCACCGCCTTTTGCACGATGGTATCAGGCTTATGCCCTGCCTCGATTAAGCGTTGGCTCTCATCAATTTTAATGCCGTCAATCCATTCCATCACCAAGATATTTTGATTGCTATATTGCGGATAGGTTTGCGGAATAATAATATGATTCTCATCGCTTAAATTATGACTCAATTCTTTGCAAGAAATCAGCTCAAGGCGTAAATCCAGCTCCTTATCAATCCAGCTTTGATAGGTCTCAATAATTTCGCGAAATTTGAACAGACGACTTTTTTTGGCGAATAATTCTAAATAGCGACATATCGTATGTAAAAAATCAATATCGCGGTGAAAAATTTTGGCAACATTTGGGCGCAGAATTTTTACCGCTACCCTATCGCCATGATGCAAAATGCCGTAATGAATCTGGGCAATCGATGCGGCGGCAATTGGGGCTTCATCGAATCGCTCGAAAATATCCTCAATTTTTTTGCCATTAGATTTCTCAAAAATTTGTTTGGCGCGCTTGCCATCAAAAGCAGGTAAATTATCTTGTAATTGTCGTAGCGCATCAGCTAATTGATTGCCGATAATATCAGGACGCACCGATAATATCTGCCCGAATTTGATAAAACTGCCACCCAATGCAATCAGCAGACTTACCAATCTCTCGCCATCATTCAGCGGGCGCATTTTGCTTCTTGTAAAACATTTCAGCGGGTGATAAAACATCGATGGCAAAAGCCCACGCTGATATAGCATACGCCAGACACCATAGCGCGTGGTGAGGATAAATATTTTAACCGCAAGCGTAAAACGGCTGATGATTTTACCGATAAATCTTAACATGAGTCACTATGATTGAGTGAAACGCGGTAACCACTGTGAATCGCCACAATGCCTAAATTTAATTTTTGCCATTTACATTGTGCAAAGCCTGATGCTTGCATCATTTTTGCGACTTCATCGGCTTTGGGGAATTGCCGAATGCTTTGTGCCAAATATTTATAAGAATCGCTATCTTTGGCAATCAGCCCGCCTAATTTTGGCAAGATATTAAAACTCCACCAATCATAAAATTGCTTGATGCCATCATCATCAACGGGGGTAAATTCTAGTATCAGCAACCTGCCACCTAATTTTAATACACGATGGGCTTCATTCAGTGCCTGTTGCTTAAAAGTCATATTGCGTAACCCGAAAGCAATCGTTACATAGTCAAATTGTTGCGCCCTAAACGGCAGATTTTCAGCATCGCCATTGATGAAACTTAAATTCTGCATCATGCGAGGGTTTTGATTGATGATTCGCGCTTGCCCCTGTTGCAACATGCCATGCGTTAAATCGCATAAGGTAACATGTTTGCCGCCTTTTTGCAGATAGGCACGGGCAATATCGGCAGTGCCACCGGCAATATCTAGCAAATTACGCTTTGTTTGCAATTCCTCAATCAGGCGTTTTTTCCATAAGCGGTGCAGGCCTAGCGACATCAAATCATTCATCACATCATAATTTTGTGCCACCGATTCAAAAACCTCACGCACTTTTTGAGGTTTTTCATCTGCCGAAATCTGGGTAAAGCCGAAATCCACCTCATCTTTGATGCGAGCAGAATTGGCATTATGATAATTTTTTCGTTCCATACACGCTATTATATATCAAATCATTGCAAGAAACCATCGAATTAAGCTATGATAGAACCAACACATATTTTTTGGATATAATTTTTGTAAAGGATGTATCATGGTAGATGAAATGTTTCGCGATGTTGAAGAAGCAATGCGTGAGGATAGGCTTAAAAACTTTTGGCGGAAATGGCGATTTTTAATCATCGGCAGTTTGCTGGCGATTGTGGTTTTTGTGATTGGTAACGAATTCTATAAGGGGCAACGCGATAAGCAGTTACAAGCCCGTGCTGCTGAATGGCAAGAAGTGTTAGCCACGCCAGAATCTGAACGGACGCAGAAAATAGATGAATTTATTGAACGCGCCCAAGATGATTATACGATTTTTGCGTTACTGTATCAGGCGCGTGACAATAGCGAGAATAATCAAGATGATGCACTCGCGCTTTACAACAGAATCATTAGCGATGGCAAGCCTGTCTATAGCGGATTGGCGCGAATTGAATCGGCAGTGATTTATATGAGTAATAAAAATTATGCCGAAGCAGGCAATATCTTAGAGCCTTTATTGCAACCTGATATGCCATTTCGTGATGTGGCACTTTATTATGCAGCGATTGGTGCGCTTTATCAGCAGAATTATCCGACCGCCCAAGCATTGGCGCAAACATTGATTACTGGCAATGAATTTTCGGTTGAGTTGCGAGATTTAGCACAGGAAATTTATGACCGCGCTTTATTGCAAAGCGGACAATAAATTTAATGGGAACACGCATAGCATCATGGTAAAATATTTAAGGTGCATGATTGCACTGTGTTTGCTCAGCGCTTGCGGAGGCAATGATATATTGCAAGGCGATAGGCTTGATGTGTTAGGCACCAAAACCGCCTTGCAAATCGATACGGCATTGGCGCAAGAGAAAATCATATTAGACGAGGCAGGTGTGCAGATTAATTGGCCACAATATCGTGGCAATGCCCAACATGTTTCGCTGAATAACCGCATCAAATTTGCCAATAATAAGCCATCATGGCGCAGAGATTTAGGCAAGGGCGATAGGGACGGCGTTTTAATTATGGCACAGCCAGTGGTTTTTGCTGATATGCTTTATTGGGTGGATAATAAATTCCGTTTAACAGCCCATAGGCTTGATAGCAAAGGCAAACGCTTATTTCGTGTAAAACTGCCCGTGCCAAAAACCGATAGACACGCTTATGGGGCAGGGGTTGCGGTGAATTCCGAATTTTTGATTGTTAGCACGGGCGCAGGTTTGGTTTATGGGTTTAGCCGTGATGATGGCAGGCTTTTATGGCAAAGCGATTTACGGCATCCGATTCACAGCACGCCTACCCTTCAGGGCAGTGATATTTATGTTACCACGATTAATAACATTACCTTTGCACTTGATATCAGTAGCGGTGCAACCAAATGGCAACATGAGTCAGTATCATCAAGGGTGGCATTGATACAGTCAATCAGCCCTGCCGTTACAGGGAATTGGGTGATTGCGGGCTATGCCAATGGCGATATTGTTGCCATCAGCCGTGTTGATGGTGAAACTGTGTGGAAGCAAAATTTGGCAACAAGCTCACGGGTAGATGCGTTGGGGCAGATTGCCAGTATCGTTAATGGGTTTGTGGTGGCAGGCCCGCGTATTTTTGCCAGCAGCTATTCGGGTAAATTGGTGGCGCTTGATGCACAAACGGGAACGATTATTTGGGAGATACCGCTTTCGGCAAGCACACCGATGAGCGTTTCAGGCGATTATATTTTTGTGCTAGACGACCAATCAGTGCTTTATGCGTTGCGTCAGAATGATGGCAAGGTGCGGTGGGCAGAAGAATTGCAAAATTGGGAAAAGGGCGAAGAAGGTTATGAGCGCGTTATTTGGAACGGACCATTATTATCAGCACCCTATTTGGTGATGGCGAATCACGAAAAAAAATTATTGCTTTATAATGTTGAAACGGGTGCGGAAATAAAAAAATATAAATTTGGGGATGGTTTTAGAACTCACCCTATCAGCTCTGATGGGGTATTATATATCATTGATTCCAATGGTAAATTATATGCGCTAAATTGATGAAAGATATTTTCAAAATTGCGTTGGTTGGGCGTCCGAATGTTGGCAAATCAACACTTTTCAACCGATTAGCGGGTAAAAAAATCGCGCTGGTTGATGATAGGCCGGGCATGACGCGTGATAGGCGCGAGCAAACAATAATGCTTGCCGAATTGCCTTATATCATCATGGATATGGCAGGCTTTGAAGAGGTTGATGATAAATTATCGACTGCCGCGCAAATACAAGAAAAAATGAACGAACAGATTAGGCGCGGTTTTGCCGAAGCTGATTTGATTTTATTTATTTTAGATGGCAGGGCAGGGTTACTGCCTGATGATGAGATGCTGGCAAAAAAAGTGATGATGTCGGGCGTTGAGTCGGTGGCACTGGTGAATAAGATTGAAAAGCCTGATAGCGCGCCCTTATTGGCGGATTTTGCGCGGTTGGGTTTCGAAGATTATTTTGCGATTTCAGCATCACATGGGTTGGGTGTCGATGCGCTTAAATCACTGCTCATCGAAAAGCTGGAATATTATTATGGTGATGATTTTACCGCAAGTGATGAGGATAAGAAAATCAATCTGGTGCTGATGGGGCGTCCGAATGTTGGCAAATCCACATTGATTAACCGTCTGCTTGATGATGACCGTGTGCTGGTGCATGATGCGGCTGGCACAACCCGTGATGCTTTATGTTTTGATTGGACATGGCAGGAAAATGTATTTTCGCTTTATGATACGGCAGGTTTACGGCGCAAGCGCGGCATTAGCGAAATTGTCGAACAATTAAGCAGCAAAGATTCCTTAAAAGCGATTCGATTCTCGCATATTGTCGCGATTGTGGTTGATGCCACAGAAGCCTTAGAACGGCAAGAATTACGGCTGATTCGTCATGCCGCCGATGAAGGGCGGGCAGTGATGATTTTGCTGAATAAATGGGATAAGGTGCATAATAAATCTGCCGCGTTGAAAAAGGTAGAACAAATTGTCGCTGATACTTTGCCGATGATTCGCTATGTGCCGATTATCACCCTATCTGCGCTGAGAGATGATGAATTTGATATTATTCCGCAAGCAGCGTTACAGCTTTATGAATTATGGTGTAAAAAAGTTACCACTGCCAAATTAAATCAATGGTTGGCGGAAAAAGTCATCACCCATAGCCCGCCTTTGGTGAGTGGCAGGCGGTTAAAAATTCGCTATATCACTCAAATTAAAGCGCGTCCACCAAACTTTCATTTATTCGCATCGGCTGATATTCCCGAACATTATTTGCGCTATTTGGCAGGGGCGTTGCGTGATGATTTTGCGTGGCATGGTGTGCCGTTACGGCTGATTCCAAGACGCGGTAAGAACCCGTATGCCGATAAAAAACCAAAACGCAAACTCACCAGTCGCAAAATGATGAATCGCCAAAAACCAAAGCAACAAACAAAATAAAATCTTGCATCAGATAATATTTATCGCTAGCGTGATTTTTTCATTCTTAAATAGGGGTATAAAATCATGGGTTATAAAGTTGGATTTATTGGGCTTGGCAATGTGGGGTCTAAATTGGCAGGGTGCTTGTTACGCAATGGCGCAGAATTAACAGTGCATGAATTGGATAAAAATATTGCTCAGCCATTTTTGGATAAGGGTGCATTATGGGCGGATACCCCAAAAGAAATGACAGAAAAGAATGATTTTATTATCACTTGCTTGCCCTCACCAGCGGCATGTTCGGCAGTAACCGAAGGCGAGAATGGTATTTTAGAAGGCATAACAGCAGGTAAAATCTGGATGGAGATGAGCACCACCGATGCTGAAGAAGTGAAACGCATTGGTGAGAAATTTACCGAAAAAGGCGCGTTTCCAGTGGATTGCCCCGTATCGGGTGGGTGCCATCGGGCGGCAACGGGCAATATCGCGATTTTTGCAGGGTGCGAGCGTGATGCATTTGAAAAAATCTTGCCATTGCTTACCATGATGGGCAGGCGCGTTTTACATACCGGCGATATTGGTTCGGCATCTTTATTGAAAGTGGTAACCAACTATTTGGCAACGGCTAATTTACTCAGCCTTGCCGAAGCGATGACGGTGTGTGCGGCACAAAAAATGAATTTGAATGTTGCTTATGAGGCGATTCGAATCTCATCAGGCAATTCGTTTGTTCACGAAACCGAAACTCAAGTTACCTTGAATGGCAGCCGTGATATTAATTTCACCCTAGATTTGGTGCTGAAAGATATTTCACTGTTTCAGCAAGCAGCTGATAATGTGGATTTGCCATTGGAAATATCACCTTTGCTGATTGATATTATTAAAGACGGTATTGAACGTTACGGGGAACGCGAATGGTCGCCCAATATCATCAAACGTTTGGAAGAAAAAGCAGGGGTGCAAGTATTGGCATCGGGCTTTCCTGCCGAAATGACAGATGATGAGCCTGAAGAACAGGGCTACGAAATACGCCCGAAAGGTTTGTGATTTTATTGCTGTGATGCAAAATCAAACAGATTAATATCATGTCCGCTGCCCGTTAAAAAAACCATTAAATCCTCACTTTTTAAGGTGATGGATTTATCATTCCGCATCGGGTGCAGATTGACTGATTCTGCTTCGGTCAGTTTTTTATCGATAAAAAAGCGGATATTGGCAGTAGTGGCGACGCTGATAAGCACCAACGGATTAACACTGCCGGGCCGGATTTTTAATTGCGCCCATAAATCATCGGCACTGGCAAAAGAAAGATTGCCACTGGCATTGATTTTATGGCGCAAGGTTTTCAGGTCAATATCAGTTTGGTGATAGGCGGTGATAAGAAAGAAATTCTTTTTCTTATCGCGCAAAAACAGATTTTTAACATGTGCGCCCGCTATCTCATCCATCACTTCCAATGCTTGTTCCACAGTAAAAAGCGACGCATGGTTGAAAGTTTCAAAACCAATATTTAAGTCATTTAAGCGTTGATAAATATCTTGTTCAATCTGTAAAATTTCGGGGTCGTAAGTAACATCATTCATTAGAATTTATTCCGTGCTGACCTGATTTTGGCAAAAGCTTCCACCGCATTGGGGGCATCAAGTAATTTTATCAGTTCAGGGTTATCCGCCATTAAAAACAAATTTGTTTGCTTCTCTTCACCCAGATTTAACGGCATGGTCGGGTTATCATTATCGCGCAATCTCTGCATCTGTTCCGCCCGTTGATGAAAAATATCGGGCAGGGTAAAGCCAATTTGTTCGCTAAATTGCTTGGTAAAATTCATATTGTGAATTGTATATTCATGCCCACAATAAACATTAGTCTCATCAGGCAATTCGCGTAATTTCAGCAAAGAATGAAAACCCTGCGCTGGTGTGCCTTCCAATAATCGCCCGCACCCAAAGCCGAATAAAGTATCACCTGCAAATAAAATATTAATGTCAGGGATGTAATAACAGATATGCCCTTTGGTATGTCCGGGCGTTTCAATCGCATATATTTTGAAATTTTCTACCATAAAACTATCGTCCATCTTTTGCCAAACGGGTAACATCAGGAATTTTCTGCGATTCATGGAATGGTGCAATCACCTTGCAATGATGCTCGGCAAATAATGTGCCGATACCGCCAATATGGTCGGCATGATGGTGCGTTACCAAGATATGATTGACCTTCATATTTTGCTCTTCTAAAAAATTGCAAATCACATCGGTATCACCCGGGTCTATCACGATGGTTTTGCCCTGCGAATTTTCTAATATATAGATATAATTATCGGTAAAGGCTTCTAATGTTATCAGCTTAAAATTCACTTTGCACTCTCCAATAAGTCTCTCGTTTTGGCAAAAATATCATAAAATTGCTGTGTGGTTAATCTTTTTGTCTGGGTATTATAGCGCGAACAATGATAAGAATCCAACAAAACCAGTGAGGGTGTTTCTTTGATAGTATGTAACGCCCCATGTCCGAATTTATGTGCCGATAATTTAACCCCATAGGCGCGTAACACTGCCTGATGCGCGATGCCCCCAAGTGCGATGATGATTTTTAGATTTTGCATACAGCCAAGTGCATGGGTTAAGAATGGATTGCAATTAATAATCTCTGCCGTTTCGGGTTTATTTTGTGGTGGCACACAGCGCACCGCATTGATGATACGGCAATTTTGTAATATTAAATCATCATCGGCATTTTCGTTAAATTTTCCGCTGGCAAAGCCGAATTTCAACAAGGTCTGATACATTAATGTGCCTGCATAATCACCCGTAAAAGCGCGCCCCGTGCGGTTTGCACCTTTCACGCCGGGTGCTAAGCCAACAATCGCAAGTTCGGCATTTTTATCACCAAAGGCAGGGATGGGGGCATTAAAAAATTGCGGATATTTCTGTTGATTCTGCCCCCGATATTGCACCAAACGCGGGCATATAGCGCAATCATGCGGCGGGTCAACCTGTGCTAGCATCATTGATTGAGGGTGATGAATTGCTTTACCGCATCACTCTGATTCATCACATCATGGCATTTTGTGGGACGGCTCATTAAATCACTTAGATAATCAGGCAATTTTGGCTCAATATTAATGGCTTGCTTGATGGTGGTTGGGAATTTAGAAGGGTGCGCGGTGGCAATCGCCATCACGGGTAAATCACCGCCATATAACTTGCCATATAATTTACCTGCGGCAACGCCAATCATCGAATGCGGGTCAAGAATTTCGCCTGTTTGCTGATAGGTTTTTTTGATGGCATGGCGAATCTCATCATCACTCATCGCATGGGCGCAAAATAATGATTGCAGTGATTGTTTGGCATCTTTCGGCAAATCAAGTCTGCCTGTTTGCTTAAATTCACTCATCAGCGTGGTTAATATCTTGCCATCGCGGTTTAACAATTCATAAAGCAGACGCTCAAAATTACTAGAAATCTGAATATCCATGCTGGGCGCAACCGAAGGCGTTACAGGGCGCGTTTGCATCAGCCCCGATTGCACAGTGCGCGCCAAAATATCGTTACAATTACTGCCGATAATCAATTTTTGAATCGGCAAGCCCATCTGTTTTGCCGCCCATGAAGCAAAAATATTGCCGAAATTACCGCTTGGCACGGCAACCGCAATATCACGCAAGCCCAAGCGCAAACAGCCATAGGCATAATACACAATCTGCGCCATTATCCGCGCCCAGTTGATAGAATTAACGGCACAAAGATTGTGAGAATCACGAAAATCATGGTCAGCAAACAGGGTTTTCACGATATTTTGGCAATCATCAAAACTGCCATCAATCGCGATATTATAGACATTATCATGCAGCATACTGGTCATCTGCGCTTCTTGCACTGCCGATACTTTACCTTTGGGGTGGAGCATAAAAATCCGCTGATTATGTTTGCCCGCAACCGCGCAAATGGCGGCACTTCCTGTATCGCCCGATGTTGCACCGATAATATTGATGGTTTGTTGCCGTTTCTCTAATATTGCATCAAATAAATTGCCTAAAAATTGTAGAGCGAAATCCTTAAATGCCAATGTTGGTCCGTGAAATAGCTCCATCACAAATAGCTGATTATCTAATTGCTTGAGGGGCGCGATTCCCTGATGACGGAAACCAGAATCGTGATAAGATTTTTGGGTTAAAGTGGCTAACTCATCATCGCTGAATATATTGCCAATAAACGGCTTCATCACCTTCGCCGCCAGCTGATGATAGGGCAAGGAAGCGAGCTTTTGCCATTCCGATGCTGAAAAATGCGGCCATGTTTCTGGAAGATAAAGCCCACCATCATCGGCAAGTCCTTTTAACACAACATCATCAAAATGCAGGGTTTCATTTGGTGAATCAGGGTGATGACGGGTAGAATAATAGCGCATGAGTTTTTTTAATCTGTGTTTTCAGTATCACTGGCATTATCAGTGATGATGGCTTGAATTGCCAGTAAATCTTGCCATGCGACCCGTTTTTTTTCAGGCACGCGCAGTAAAAAACTAGGATGCAGACTATTGATAAGTGGCACGGGCTTTGTCATAAAACGGTTTTGATAGCTGATGATTTTATGAAGTGTTGGTTTATCATCATCATTGATTCGATTGCCCGCATGTAACGCATTTGCGGTTACATTGCCGATAACCATGATGATATTAGGCTGAATAAATGATAGCATTTTTTCAAAAAACGGACGGCAAATCTCAATCTCATTATCGGTAAGGTTGCGGTCGCCCGGTGGTCGCCAGTAAATAATGTTACTCAACAAGCAATCATCGCGGGTTAAAGCAATCGCTTTTAGCATTTTATCAAGCAATGCACCCGCCTCGCCTGAAAATAAATCGCCATTAATCTCATCATTCTTGCTTGGCACATTGCCAATAATCAGCACTTTAGGATTATCGTGCTTGCCCTGATAAGTGAGGCAATGCGATGCGGTTTGCGCCAAAGGGTGGTCGGTAAAATTTTTGATGGCGTCAATCAGCATTTGCCAATCATCGCATTTTTCGGCAATGTTGGTGGCCTTTTCAATCAAGGCAAGCGAGCCAGCGATGGCGATTGGCGGTTGCGGGGTTGGTGCGGATTGCGGGGTGGGGCGTTGTGGCGCATTATTGCTTTTCTGCACCGCAGGCGTAACTATTTTACCAAGAATAATTTTATTTGGCAGGGGTTTTTGATACCAATCATGTGGCTGTGCGCCGATTAAATTATCAGCACCACATAATATATGCCATTGCAAGGCACTTAATATGCTTTGTTCGGCATTGTTTTTTGCTATTTGTTGTTCATTCATCAATCATTCGCCTCCATAAATTATTATAGTGTAAAATTGGTAAAAAATGATAGTGATTTACTTTTGTTTTTTTAATTTACCGCTTTTATTTTAAGATGATAATAGCTATAATGCTCACTAGAATCTGTATGAATAATCTATTTCATTATAAACGAGGATGGATATGCGTTTTTATCGAGCACTTAAAAAAAATACTAATATTATTTTTGGAGGGGTGTTATCAGTGTTTTTACCCTTAATGGGTTTATCGAATGTGGCATCGGCAGGCGAGCCAACGGCATGGCAGTTGGGTTTTCAAGATGCGGCATCGCCAGTGGCGAAAAAAATATCGTTCTTCCATGATTATATTGTGTTGCCAGTCATCGTTATCATTGCGGTGTTTGTGATTGTGTTACTGCTTTATATTGTTGTTCGCTTTTCAGAAAAAAACAATCCGATTCCATCAAAGCGCACGCATCATCGTAATTTAGAAATTATCTGGACGGCGATTCCAGTGGTGATTTTGGCGGTTATTTTTATCCCCTCTTTTAATATTATGAAATTAGCAGAACGTGCGCCATCAGTTGATATGACTCTGAAAGTAACGGGCAATCAATGGTATTGGACTTACGATTATATGGACCATGAAGGGCTAGAATTTGATGCTTATATTCTGGCTGATGATGAGTTAAAAGAAGGCAAACGTTTGCTTGAAACCGATAATCCTGTGGTATTGCCAGTTGGCAAGAATATTCGGCTTTTGCTGACCGCATCTGATGTATTGCATAATTGGGCAGTGCCAGCATTGGCAGTCAGGCTTGATACCAATCCGGGACGGTTGAATGAAACATGGGTAAGAATTGATAAGCCCGGCACTTATTACGGCTTTTGTTCGGAATTATGCGGTGCCAATCATAGCTATATGCCGATTCAGATTCAGGCAGTATCGGTAGAAAAATATAACGCTTGGGTGCAAGAAAAAACCGCTGTGGGGCAAACCATAGCGGAACAAACATCTGTGGCAAGCAATTAAGATTTTGAGTTTATAAGGAGCAACAATAATGGTAGCGACAACACCAGAAGCAGCAAATGAAGTAGCACATGACGACCACGCACACCATGCCCCAAAAGGGATTGGGCGGTGGTTGTTTTCAACCAACCATAAAGATATTGGCATCATGTATATGGCTTTTGCGATATGTGCAGGGCTGATAGGTGCATTATTTTCAGTTTATATGCGGCTTGAATTGCAATCACCGGGCGTTCAATTTATCACGCTTGCTGATGGCTCGCCCGATGGGCATTTTTGGAATGTGCTGATTACCGCGCATGGCTTGATTATGGTGTTTTTTGTGGTGATGCCCGCATTGATTGGTGGTTTCGGAAATTATTTTGTGCCATTGATGGTTGGCGCGCCTGATATGGCGTTTCCGCGTATGAATAATATCAGCTTTTGGCTGATTATCCCTGCTTTTTTGATGCTATTGGGGTCAGCCTTTATTGGTGGTGGCGCAGGCACGGGTTGGACAGTCTATCCGCCATTATCCAGTGTATTAGGGCATCCGGGCGCGGGGGTAGATATGGCGATTTTTGCCCTGCATCTGGCGGGGGCATCATCTATTTTGGGTGCGATTAATTTTATCGTTACCATTTTCAATATGCGCGCACCGGGCATGACCTTACATAAAATGCCACTCTTCGCATGGTCGATGTTGGTAACAGCATTTTTATTGGTGATTTCACTGCCAGTATTGGGTGGTGCGATTACCATGCTCTTGACTGACCGTAATTTTGGCACCAGTTTCTTTGACCCCGTTGGCGGTGGCGACCCTGTGTTATATCAACATCTGTTCTGGTTTTTCGGGCATCCTGAAGTCTATGTGATGATTCTGCCTGCCTTTGGTATTGTTAGCCATATTATCTCTACTTTCTCTAAAAAGCCGATTTTTGGCTATTTGGGTATGGTCTATGCGATGGTGGCGATTGGCTTTGTCGGCAGTGTGGTATGGGCGCATCACATGTTTACAGTGGGTTTCAATTTCAGCACAAAAGTCTATTTTACCGCAGCCACGATGGTGATTGCCGTGCCGACTGGTGTGAAAGTATTTAGCTGGCTTGCCACAATGTGGGGCGGGTCGATTCGCATGACTGTGCCGATGTTATGGGCGTTAGGCTTTATTATCTTATTCACCATTGGCGGTGTAACGGGTGTGGTGCTTGCCAATAGTTCGATAGATTTGCAGTTTCACGATACCTATTATGTGGTGGGGCATTTTCATTATGTGTTGTCGCTAGGTGCGGTATTTGCGATTTTTGCAGGTTTTTACTACTGGTTTGGTAAAATGAGCGGTCGGCAATTTCCTAATTGGGCGGGCAAGTTACATTTTTGGACGACTTTTATCGGCGTGAATATCACTTTCTTTCCAATGCATTTTTTAGGATTGGCAGGGATGCCGCGTCGCTATATTGACTATGCTGATGCGTTTGCAGGCTGGAATTATGTGGCGTCAGTCGGGTCTTATATCTCGTTTGCATCGGCGATATTTTTCGTGGTGATGTTGGTTTATACCTTGCGTGCTGGTGCTGTGATAACAGAAGATAGCTATTGGGGCGAAGGCGCGAATACATTGGAATGGACAGTTGCAACACCCGCACCGCATCATACTTTTGATACATTGCCACAATATAAGTAATCTTAATGGCAAAAGCTGATTCACGAAGGGGAGAACAGGCAGAAATTAGCCCAATAGTTAGTTATGCGACCCCTTTTGACTATTTCACCTTATTGAAGCCCCGCGTGATGTCGCTGGTGGTGTTCACAGGATTTTGTGGCGTGTTACTTGCGCCGCAAAGCCCGCACCCATTTTTTATATTTTTGATTGTGTTGATGATTGCGATTGGCAGTGGCGCGGCAGGTGCAATCAATATGTGGTATGAGCGCGATATTGATGTCAATATGCGGCGCACCGCCAACCGCCCCTTACCGCGTAAAGCAATGGCATCAGCTGATGCGCTTGCTTTTGGCGTGATTTTGGCAGTGGGCGCAGTCTTTATTATGATGATGGTGATCAATTGGTTGGCAGGCGGTTTGCTATTGGCGGCGATTTTATTTTATGTGTTCATCTATACAATTTGGTTGAAACCCCGAACCCCACAAAATATTGTGATTGGTGGCGCGGCAGGTGCGTTTCCGCCAATGATTGGCTGGGCGGCGGCAACAGGCGAAGTTTCGTGGCAGGCAATATTGTTATTCTCGCTGATTTTTTTCTGGACCCCGCCACATTTTTGGGCATTGGCATTGATAAAACGCGATGAATATCGCAATGTGAATATCCCGATGTTGCCAGTGGTGAAAGGCGATATTTACACGAAAAACTATATTATTTTTTATAGTCTCTTATTAATGCCTCTGGTATTAGGATTTTATTTTTGGGATTTCTCATCAATTATTTACGCATTATTGGCATTTTTATTGACTGCAGAATTTATCCGCCGTGCGGTGATGTTGCGGTTTGATGCTGAAAATAAAACCGCTTTTGGTTTGTTTCGTTATTCAATCATCTATCTCACATTGATTTTTGTGCTATTGGTGATTGACCGTTTATGGTTTGTGGAGAAATTATTATGGTAGAAAAATCTGAAAAAAATTTAAGTGAAGAACAATTACATTCAAAAAATTTACGACAAAAAAACTTGATGCTATTGGCCGTCATTGTCGGTTTTTGTTCAATTTTATTTTTTAGCGTTATTCTTCGCCAACAAGGATTTTAGGAATGCCCTCCCAAAAACGCAAGAAACAGCAACGTAAATCCTTAATTTTGGTGTTGTCAATTTTGGTGGTGATGATTGGCATTGTTACCTATTCGCCTACGCTTTACCGCATTTTTTGCCAGATAACAGGTTATGGTGGCACCACGCAAACAGCGGTGCGTCCATCGAATCAAGATGGTGTAACCAAAATGAAGAATCGAATCACTGGCAATCAAACCAGCGCGCTTGGCAATATTGTCATTAGTTTTGATAGCAACCTTAATGGTAATCTGCCATGGGGTTTTTATCCACAAGCAAGCAAAATGGAAGTGCCGATTGGCGAGACTGCGGTTGCCTATTATCATGTGGATAATGAAAGCGATAATGAAACATTCGGGCAGGCAGTGTTTAATGTAACGCCGCATTTGGCGGGGTCGTATTTTGTTAAAATTGATTGTTTTTGCTTTTCGGAGCAAGCTTTTAAGGGGGGCGAATCGAGGGCTTTGCCAGTTGATTTTTATATTGACCCTGAAATTGTCAATGACCCTGATTTGCAAGGGCTAACCAATATCACGCTTTCTTATACATTTTATTCGCTTTATGATGAGAATATCCCCGAAATGGAAGGCATGGATATGAAGCATGACATGAAAGATAAGAGCGAGATGGAGGGTATGAATCACGCCCCTGCCAGTAATAGCAACAAATAAAATATAAAATAATACTGGAAAAATGACGCAAAAAATTATAAAATAAAGTAAATATTTATTAAATAGGATTAAAAAAAATGACAGCACAGCATGATTATCATATCGTCAACCCTAGCCCATGGCCAGTGATGGGGGCATTATCGGGTTTCGTATTATTTTTTGGCTTATTGTCACTGATGCACCCCGATATTTTTGGTGGCGGTTCAGACATTGTTGAAAATATGGGCGTAACGGTATTATTTCCCGGACTGGCATTGATACTCTTCACCATGTTTGGCTGGTGGCGCGAAGTGATTAAAGAAGCCAATCAGGGCGACCATAAACCAGTGGTGCAATTAGGTTTGCGCTATGGCATGGTGTTATTTATCGCATCGGAAGTGATGTTTTTTGTGGCGTTTTTCTGGGCATTTTTTAACGCATCTCTATTCCCCACCGAAGCGATTGGTTCGGTATGGCCACCAGAAAACATCAAAACTTTTGAAGCCTTTGGCTTGCCTTTCACCAATACAGTGATTTTATTGCTATCAGGTTGCACGCTTACATGGGCACATCATGCTTTGTTGGCCAATAACCGCCGCGACCTTGTGCGTGGGCTTTCGGTAACAGTGGCACTTGGCATTTTATTCACTGCTTTGCAAGCCTATGAATATAGCCATGCGCAATTTGGCTTTACCGATGGTATTTACGCCTCTACTTTTTATATGGCAACAGGGTTTCATGGCTTTCATGTGATTGTTGGCACGATTTTCTTAGCCGTTTGTCTGATGCGCTCGGTGCGCGGTGATTTCACGCCAACGCAACATTTTGGATTAGAAGCGGCAGCATGGTATTGGCATTTTGTTGATGTGGTGTGGCTGTTCTTATTTGTATCGATTTATTGGTGGGGTGCTTAATCGCTCGCTCACATAGATATATCGGCTTTTGGGGCTGAATCATAATGACACTTAAAACTTTCCTGATGCAATCGGATAGAGCGATGCTGATTGCCTGCTTGCTTGGCATGTTGTTGTTTACGGGGTTGGGCACATGGCAAGGAAAGAGATTGCTATGGAAACAAGGGCTGATAAGCCAGCTTGAAAACCGCCTCGCGCAAACCCCGATTCCATTGGCGCAATTTTCAAGCCAATATAATGCGCGCGATAATGATGATGTGTTAAGCCAGAATTATGCGGCTCAGCGCGGTGAATTTACACCTCTATCATTGCGCGGAGAATTTTTACCGCATCATTTTTATTTGCTGAATCGGTCGATGGCTAGCAAGGCAGGCATCAATTGGTTGCAAATTTTTGCTAATGAGGATGGGCGCAATATTTTGATTAATCGTGGCTTCATGCCATTTGACCTAAAAGACGCCGTTAAGCCAGAGGAATTATCGAACAATGTGCAGGATTTGCAAGCGATGGTGCGATTATCACGCGGGCGCACGCCGTTTATGCCCGAAAATGTGCCAGCAGAAAATCTTTGGTTCTATATCGATTTAGAGCAGATGTCTGAATTAAGTGGCGTTGAGTTGGTGGATTATTATGGCATGGCGGGGGAAACTGCTGAGGGTTATGATTATCCTAAAGCCTATGATTGGTATTTTGATATTCCCAACAATCATTTTCAATATATGCTGACTTGGTTTGCATTTGCGCTGATTACGCTGGTGATGGGGATATATTATCAATATCGCCATATCAAAAATCCCGATTCAAAACTGAAATAGACTGTCAAATTCTGGCACAATCAAAAAACTATAAACGCACATGCCCAGTAAGGTAAGCGCGCATAAAAGATGCGATGCTGATTTGTTGAATAATGTGCCATTGCGAAATAAAATCACTGGCACGCCAAACATGGTGAACATATAAATCAGGCGATTAAACGCCATGCTTTGGTCAAAACCCATTATATTATGCAGTAACACAGGTGCTGAAAAAATCAAGGTTAGCCCGCAACTGATAATCACCCAATGGCTTAAATGATAATTGCTACGGGCAAACATCAATAAAATTCTTGCAAAAATGAGTATCAGCGTGACGGCAATCAGCACCAAAATAACCCACAGGCTGTAAATCGTGTTATAAAACAAACTTTGCCAAAAATGATTACCACTGGTTTTTAAACTCTCACCCCATTGCCTAAAATATTCATCAAATAGCCAATATTGCGCGATATAATTCAACATATCAGCCATCAGGCTTCGAACGCTAGGCGTGAATAACAGGGCGATTGTTATAAAGCCGTAAAATAAAATCAAGTTCAGCGTATGGCGCTTATTGTGCTGATACAGATGAATGAAGGTGAAAATAATGTAAGGCACAGTGCCAATAAGAAAAAATAACGCGTAAAGCGGGCTTAACACCAAAAACAGACAACCACCAAAGTACCATATCGCCGACCAAAGGCTAGTGGATTGCCGCAAGTTTTTATCAAATATCAGGCTGGCATAGCTGATAAGCAGTAATAATTCAGGGAATTTAATCGGGATGATAAATAATATCGCAAAGGTGAATAGATGTGGCAAGAAACGGCTTAATGCGATGAAGGTGATAATAATCAGCAAACTATGAATCAGAACAAATGTAAAAGGCAACAGGGTTTGAATATCAGCCAAGTCCCCCAAAAAGTTGAATGCCAAAAGGCTAAAAATTTGTGCCAGTAAAATCGGCAAATAGCTTAATAAATCAGTATTGGCGGGCATATCAGGTAGCATCAGATAGCTGAAATAGCTGATGGGGGTGCTATCGGTAATGCCCATAAAAATATCGGCTGACGAGATGCTGATATTCGATAATTTAAGAAATATCAAAATGCCCGCCAGCACAATCGGGGATATAATATCTTTGGTGAGCAAATTGGCATTATTCAGCCATTGCCTTTTTCGTATAAGAACCGAATAAACCCCGAAACAGATGATGAGCGATATGATAAAAAATAAAAAGTGATAATAGCTATCCGCATCATTTTCGCCATGATGGTTATATTGCCCCAATAGGCTAAAATAAATCGGCAAAATTAACAGTTGAATCAGAGTGGCAAACCGCGCAAATTTCTCTTTACTCTCGCGATAAAATACCCGTTCGCGCAAATAAAAAGGAGTGCTGATATACAGCATCAGCAACAATAAGCCAATGCAGATAAAGGGTAAATATTGTTGATAGGAAGATAAAAACATATTGGGTTTTTGCCATAAAATTTGCACTGTTTCTGGTATTAAAAAATAGAGTTTGCTGAAAAAAACCATCAGAGCGATAGGAATAAACCCGCTTAATAATGCCATGATAATAATGCCGAAACATAAATGCCCTGTGCTGATGGTGCGGGCAGCGCGGGCAGCGTAATAAAAAACTGCTGGCAATATCAAAACGGCAATCAACGCATAAGGCGCTATCAAATCAAAATTATGCCGTAAGCTTGCGCTGATGATAATACTGGTCAAGATAAATAAAATCACAAAGCAGAAATTTTCCAACTCATGCCCGATTTTATAATCATTATATAAAAAACTTTGATTGATGCGATGCCCGATATAAAAACCAATAGTTGCCATTGTTAATGCAATACACCATTGCCAGAATGATGAAATATCGCCCGCATTTAAAATATCATAGCCTATCAGTAAACCAATTAAGCCTAAACATAATGAGGGGTAAGAATGATAGATTAATTCTTCAAGCGCATATTTGGATTTTTTTATTATCATAATGTTAGGATTACCTTAAATGGCGTGAAAAGTTAAGGTATTTTTACGCTGATGGTCGAATATCCTATATATAAAAAAATAAGATGCTTTATTCATTTTTTTCATTTAAACTATGGTTGCTGAATCGATAAAAGTGTAAAAAGAAATATGGTAACGCAAAAAAACATAAATAATCTGTTAGATTTTTCTGATATTGTGCAAGGTAGCCTATCAATGCGCGTTGCAACTGATGAGAATGATATTTTGCTGAGTCAAAGATTACGCTACAAGGTATTCTTTGAAGAATTACATGCCGAATCTTCAGAACAAATCCGCGAGCAAAAACGCGATATTGACCCCTTTGATGATGTTAGCGACCATTTGCTAGTCTTTGATAGCACACTTGCTGATGATGAATATGGGCAGTTGGTTGGCACATACCGCTTGATGCGCCAAGAAAAACTGATTGTTGGGCAGAAATTTTACACCGAAAGCGAATATGATATTAGCGGAATCAAGAAATCATTTGATAATATATTGGAATTGGGGCGTTCCTGTGTCCGCAGTGAATATCGCACCAAACAGGTGATTAGCTTGCTGTGGCGGGGGTTGAGTCGCTATATCATGCATTATGATATTGATGTGTTGGTGGGGTGTGGCAGTTTTCATGGTGCTAACCCGCAAAAACATGAATCGGCGATTGCGTTATTGCATCACTATCATCTTGCGCCTGCCAATATTCGCTCGCATTCGCTTTCTGATTATGATGTTTTGCCATTTGATGAGAGCAAACATTCATCAAGGCAGGGCTTGCGCGATATTCCGCCTTTGATTAAGGGCTATATAAGGGTTGGCGCGTATATTGGCGAAGGGATTTATGTTGACCATAAATTTGATACGGTCGATGTTTGTATGATTATGCCGATTCACGAAATTTCACCGCGTTATTTTAATCATTTTTTCGCACGCGATGAAAGCGAGTAATTTCCAAAATTATTTTGGCGAATCACTTTATGAATCAGCAAGCCCCACCCCAAGCCCTACCTCAAGCCCCACCCCAAGCATTGCCACCACTTTATAAAGCAAACGCGCCTTTTAATAAAATCTACAAAATTTCTGCCATCGTAATGCTCACAGTGGTGTTAAGCATTATCGGCTTGCCTTGGATATTGTTGGGCAAGCAAGTGCCGATTTGGATAAGCATCGCATGGCATAAAACCGCCTTAAAAATATTAAATATACGCGTCAACATACATGGCAAAAAAATACAATCACGAAAAAGTGGCATGTTTTGTTCGAATCACCTTTCTTATTTGGATATTATGGTGCTGGGCTCGGTGATTGGCGGCAGGTTTGTCTCGCGTGCTGATGTGCGGCATTGGCCATTCATAGGCTATCTGGCAAGAAGGCAAGGCACAATTTTTATTGAACGCAATAAAAAACATGCCGAAAAACATATCACAATGCTTGGCAATGCGCTCAACAAATCATTACCGTTGATTGTGTTTGCCGAAGGCACATCGACCGATGGCGTTACGGTCTTGCCGATGAAATCAACCTTGTTTCAACCCCTAATATCAAACACCCAAGCCCAAACAGATTCAGTAAAGTCGATTCCGATTCAGCCCGTTACTATCAGCTATAAAAAACATGGTGGCTTGCCGATGGGGCGGGTTTATGAACCTTTATGTGCATGGTATGGCGATATGGATTTGGCATCGCATCTATCAGAATTTTTGGCATTAGGCGCGATTGAGGTTGAGGTGATATTCCACCCCACAACATCAATCGAAAATTTTGATGGCAATCGCAAATTATTGGCAGAAAATTTGCATCAAACAATTAAACAAGGGCTAACGAAACTCAGACAATATAGGCTTTAAGATAAATCATTCCAGCATCGATATGATTTGGCACATATCTTGCTTTGCTATCATCATAATAATCATTTTGATACAGAAGAGCATCATGAGTAAAGAAAATCCCTATCGGGCATTCCGTGATAACCAACAAGCACAGCAAAATAAGCAGGGCAAGCAAGGTAAAAATCGTCGCTTTGATTTTGAAGCTGGGCGCATGATTTCGGTGATATTGTTTTTTTGCGTGATTTTAATTGGCTATACCGCAGGTTTAGTGGTTTCGGTGGCAGTTGCCCAGCCACGCATCAAAGATATTGCAGGTTTTGAAGGGGTTCGTTCGAATCTGTTGGTTGGTTATGGCTTGGTTGTTGGGCTTTCGGGCACGGGCGATAGGCTGGAAAATTCTGTGTTCACCCGCGAAAGTTTGGTGGGTGTGCTAGAAAGATTAGGCGTTAATGCCAATAGCGATAGGTTACGCACCACCAATGTGGCAGCCGTGATTGTTACCGCTGTGTTGCCACCTTTTGCACGGCATGGCGCAACCATTGATATTACCATTTCAGCATTAGGTGATTCCGAATCTCTACAAGGCGGCACATTATTAGCAACGCCATTGGTGGCAGCTGATGGGCAAGTCTATGCGGTTGGGCAAGGCACGATTGCACTCTCATCTTTAGTAGCACCGCGTGGCGGTTTGGCAGACCTCAATGCACCACGTGGCGTGCCAACATCGGGCAGAATCGCAGGTGGCGCGATTGTAGAAAACGAGATAAATTTTACGCTAGAAGGCAAAACAGAAATTCGAATGGCATTGCATAATCCTGATTTTACCACAGCGCGCAGAATGGTATCAGCCATTAACAGCTTTTTAGGTAACGAGATTGCCACCACCAACGACCCTGGTACTGTATTGATACGGGTGCCAGCACTTTACCGCAATTCTGTGAACGAGCTGATTGCCGATATTGAACAATTACGCGTGGTTGTTGATAGAATAGCCAGAGTGGTGATTAACGAACATGCTGGCATAGTGGTGATGGGTGAAGGGGTGCAGATTAGCCCCGTTTCAATCGCGCAAGGCAATTTAAGCCTACAGATAATCGATGACGATGGCGAAGTAACGGAGCAAGCAGGCGCGTTTCGCAGTTTAGAAGGCGCCACCACATTAGAAGAAGTCGTGAATGGGTTGAATGCGCTAGGCGTGCAACCGCGCGATATGATTGAAATTTTGCAGGCATTGCACAAATCGGGTGCATTGCAAGCCACAATAGAAGTGATGTAAGGAGTATAAATTATGTCTGATGGATTCGGTTTGGCACAAAACTTGCTTGATATAAATCTGCAACCGCAAGCACCTGATTTAGAGCTTGTTAAAAGACTAGGCGGTAAAAATACCCCTAAAGATGTTTTGCGGGACACAGCAGAACAGTTTGAATCATTTTTTTTACAGACTGTTTTGGAAAGCATGACCCAAACCATAGGCGCGGAAGACGCACTTGGAAATGGCGGAAATGCAGAAAAAATATGGCGCTCCCAAATGAATGAGCATTTCGCTGCGGCGATTACGCAATCAGGGGGCATCGGGATAGCAGATAGTGTCTATAAGGAATTAATAGCACTTCAGGAGGAAAACGGCAATGAGCAAAATGACGGAGGAAAAACGAGTGGCAAGGAGTCAAGCAACGACTCAACGCCCACTACAATCAACAGATAATCAAGCCGATAATCTGGCAGATAATAATCTAGCCAATAACAACCTTGATGGCCAGCTTGCTTCAGCACCTAATATGGTGTTTGCCTCAACCGCACTTGACCCCGAACAAAAAGCCCGTGAATTACAACGCATTGTCGGCAGTCTGATTGATATATTAGACCGCGAAAACGACCTTATCATCCATAAACCATTGGTTAATTTTGATAGGCTTAAAAGCATCAGCGTTCAGAAAAAACATCTCTTTGAAGAATATCATGGTTTCCTTGCCACCATCGGCTCGCTTAAAAATCTTGCGGGTGATTTGAATGATGCGATGCGCGAAAATCTTAAATCAATGTTTTCACGTTATGAAAAAGCTGCCGAAACCAACGAGAGGCGGCTGACCGTTGCTCTCAAAATTTCAGCTAAAATTCTAGATGCTGTTAGCAGTGAACAATCCAATAATGCGCCAGTGCTGTCTTACAATCAGCATGGGCGGGTGAAGAAACCCGCTTATCAGCCATTAGGCTTTAAGCACGAGATTTAATAGGTTTATTATGTCACTCTTTACCGCATTACGTAGCTCAGCCAATACTGCCTTACAAATAGGCACAGGTCTGCAATATCATTCGCAGAATATTAGCAGTGCCAACGACCCTGATTATCACAGGATTGAAGTTCGCTATCAATATAATGGCAATTTTGTGCATTTGGGCACACCTGAACGCGTCAATGATATTGGCATCAGCCGTGAATTATTATTACAACGTGGCACTTCAGGTGAAAGTGATACATTACAACAATATCTATCATCATTAGATGGCTTGCTAGGGTTAGATGGGCAAACCCCACGATTAACCGATGCGTTTGAACGTTTCGTGCAAAGTTGGCGCGATTTTCAAACCAGCCCCGACCTTGATTCGGCGCAAAATGTGGTGGTGAGTAGCGGACAAACTTTAGCGAGTGAAATTTCAACATTTGCATTTGAACTTGGCACATTACGCAATGATGCCGATGTGAATATCAATGCTGATATTCGTGATGCCAATGGTTTATTACGCGAAATTGGCAGATTAAATGCCCGTATCGCCAATGCCAAAGCACAAGATGTATCAACGGGTGTGCTTGAAAATGAACGTGATACCGCCATCAATGAGCTGGCGAGGATTCTTGCATTGCAAACCTCGACTGATAATGATAGCGGTGTGGTGAGTATCTATACGCGCACAGGACATTTATTGTTAGGTGCTAGCGGGCAACCGCGTGAACTTGCTTATGATAGTGGCGCGCGTGAAATTAGTGTGGGTGATACCACAAATGTGATTGCCGATAATGACCGTGTCTTGCTTTCCAACGGTTCGCTAAAAGCGCATTTTAATCTGATTCGCGATGGTGCAGCCAATACCCAAAATAGCGATGATAATGTCGCCTTACTCGCCAAATATGAAATTATCTTGAACGAATTCGCAACACAATTAACCGATAGCACCGATACAACATCATTTAATGAAGCATTTCAGCGCAATACAGGCGCAACGCCTTTTACATTTTTTAATGCTGATGCCACTGCTCGCAATATTACGGTTAATTCTGATTTGGTTGATGGCATTAACCGTATCCCGATTGATACGGTGCAAACAGCAGTCGCTGCCGATAATGTGATTGATGTGTTGGTATTAGATACCCGCAATATTACCAATGGCAATTTAACCACCACATTACAGCAAAGCAACCGAAGCTATAAGGATTTAGCCAATGGCATTATTAGCCAATTAGGGCAGACGATTAATAAATATGATTCGCTCGCCGATATTGATGGTGCAGTGCGTGATGGCTTGAAAGAACAGCTGGTGAATCGCGCAGGGGTGAATAGTGACGAAGAATTAACGCATATTCAGCAATTACAAACGCTTTATGCGGCAAATGCCAGAATTATCGCAACCATCAACAGTATGTTTGATGATTTATTACGCACCGTCTAATTAAGGTGCGGCTGGGTATGGAAGCGGATGGCTTCTTCTGCCAAATAGCCTGATACAAGTTGTCTCCATCCAACTGGGTGGTAAGTTTTACTTGCCACCAATTTTTTTGGCAATTTTTTTGGCAATTTTTTTCTGGCAAATTCTTTCTGATAATTTTTGGGCACTATTAAGATTGTTTCATATGTAGCACTGTGATAGATTACAGTGAAGATTTTTATGATGATTAATTTATTTCGCTCATTCACCAAAAATGTCGGACGCGGTGCCGTTTTACCCAGTATTTTGATGATTCTCATCGGTTTGCTGTTTCTATCCCTTATGAATATAATGATTAAACAGCTTGGCACTTATGGTTATCAGGGTGGGTTTCTTGCTTTCATGCGGAATTTAACGGCTGTGATGGTGGCGATAACGATATTATTAGCGTCGGGCTATTTCACGGCTAAAAAGCGTCATCACCTGAATATGCCACGTTTCAAACTCTTATTCTTGCGTGGATTTTTTATCATCGCCTCACAAACATCTTTTTTTACCGCATTGCATCATATTGAATTGGGGCTTGCACGGGCATTAAGCTATACCAGTTCAATTTTTGTCACGATTCTGGCGATGGCTTTGCTGAAAGAAAAATGCGGCATCTGGCGTGGTAGTGCCATTATTATCGGGCTGATAGGCACATTTTTGGTGATGGGTGAGGGGCTATCACTAGAGATAGAAAAATCACCCTATTATTTGCTGACAATCGTATCAGCACTGGCCTTTGCTGGTGCCATCACCACCTTGTCATTTTTTCCGAAAAGCGATGATAATCTGGTGCTGATTACCTATGCCCAAATTGTGGCGACGGCTTTGGGCGCGCTTGCCCTCACTTTCATTTTTGAATGGCAGGCGATTAACAATATCAGAGATTTATTCTTGATGCTATTATCGGGGCTGTTTGGCACATTTGGTGTGCTATGTATCAGCTTTGCCTATCGGATGTCGCAGGCGAGTTTGCTGGCATCATTTCAATATTTTGGTTTGCTGTATGCGCTATTTTTTGGTTGGATATTCTTTGGCGAAAACCCGCTTGATAAATTATTCCCGGGCGCAGTTTTGATTGTAGGCGCAGGCATTGTGATTGCCGTGCGCGAGGCGATGAAAAAAATTGAACGTCCGCCCCAAGAAGGCGGATAGTAAAATATAACTTGCCATGATGGCGATAGTTTTATAAGATAATGCTAACAATTATTTTAGATGGGAATATGTTATGTTAAACACAATCTTAAAACAACCAACATTGATTGATAATCTATGGCGCAGTGATAATGTTTTATTACGCAATGCGATTTTATGCGTTGTTGGCACGCTATTATTGGCGGTCAGCGCGCAAGTGAAAGTGCCGATAGGGCCTGTGCCAATTTCAATGCAGACTTTTGTGGTTTTGCTGATTGGCGTTACATATGGCATGAGTTTAGGCGGTTTTACCGTGCTTCTTTATTTAATGTATGGCATTGCAGGCTTGCCAGTTTTTGCAGGCGGTATTGGTGCGGCAGTTTTATTGGGCCCAAGTGGCGGTTATCTTATCGGCTTTTGGTTTGCGGCATTGGTTGCAGGCTTTCTGGCGCAAAATGGCTTCACGCAAAGCTTTCCAAGAATGATAGTGCTTGGCATCATCGCCTCACTCACGGTTTACATAACGGGATTGCTACAATTAGGCACAGTGATTGGTTGGGATAAACCGATTTTGCAAATAGGTCTGTTACCTTTCGTTTATGGCGATTGCTTGAAAATCATTTTGATGGCGGCATTGACGCGCGGATTTTTAAGCCGTATCAATCATAGAGAATCGTAAATTTTCTAAAAAAACGAACATAAAAAACGCGCCTTTTGTATCATCATCAGGCGCGTTTTTTTGATTCGATTTTTACTGATGTTACTGCTCTAAATTTTCTAAATAGCGATTCAGTAATTGCACCGCAAAACCGCTTGCGCCTTTGGGTGCACATGGTTTGCTTTTACTCTGCCATGTAACGCCAGCAATATCAAAATGCGCCCATTTCACGCCTTGATTGATGAATCTCTGCAAAAATTGCGCGGCAGTGATTGAGCCCGCCGCCCTACCGCCAATATTTTTCATATCGGCAATCGGTGATTGCAATAATTTATCATAAGCCGAATCAAGTGGCAGACGCCAAATTTTTTCGTCAGTTTCGTTGCCCGCCTTGATTAATGCGTCGGCTAATTTATCATCATTGCTAAATATGCCCGCATAATCATTGCCTAATGCGATAATCATCGCGCCCGTTAATGTCGCCAAATCGATGATAATTTCGGGGTCAAATTGTTGTTGCGCGTAACATAACACATCGGCAAGCACCAACCTGCCTTCAGCATCGGTATTCAGCACTTCGATTGTTTGTTTTGAAAGTGAGGTTATCACATCACCCGGGCGCATCGCATTACTGGAAGGCATATTTTCAACCAATCCGATAATGCCGACCACATTGATTTTGGCGCGCCGTGCCGCCAATGCTTTCATCAACCCCGTTACCACACCAGCACCGCCCATATCCCATTTCATATCTTCCATGCCAGCGGCAGGTTTAATGGAAATACCGCCCGTATCAAATGTAACGCCTTTGCCTGCAATCACAATCGGTTTTTGTGCCGCATTGCCACCATTCCATGCCATCGTTACCAATCGCGGGGCTTTGGCAGAGCCTTGCGCCACGCCTAATAACGCGCCCATGCCTAATTCTGTCAATTTTTGTTCATCTAACACGGTTACATCTAGCCCATCTTTGCCTAACGCAAGACAAATATCAGCAAAAGTTTCAGGATAGAGAATATTAGCAGGCTCGCTCACCAAATCACGGGTGAGGGCAACGCCCTGCATGATGGCATCATAATGATTGATAAATAATTGCTCTGCCTGTTTGGCATGTTTGCCAGTGATGATGATTTCTTTTAAGGTAGTTTTTTCTTCTTTTTTGGTGAGATATTTGGTAAATTCATAATGATTTAAAATAGCACCACAGGCAATATGATTCAGCGTTTCGGCATCAAGGTCGGATAATAAATTTATCGATTCGCGTTCTAATTTTTTGCCCTTTTGCGTTAGACTTGCACCGATAATGCGTGCTTGCAGAGAATCAATCGAATATGTTTGCGGTGATTGGTGCTGTATCTCGCCACAGCCGAGTAATAACAGATAATTTGCCTTTTGTTTTAAGACACAGATTTGCGTATTTGCCACTTGTCCGTTAAAATTACTGATTTTAACGTGATGGCTGATAATAGTGTCGGTGATGGCATCAATTTGTTGTCCGTAAGTGTCTAACTGCTTTTTTTCATCAAGCAAAATTGCTAGCGGAATAGCCGTATCAAGCAAGTTAGGGGTAAAAACAGTGTCAGTGAAGGTGATTTTCAGCATAAAATTCTCCGATGAAGGTAATACAAAATAATAGGCATGTGGATTGCTACAGATATTTAGGCTATATAGATACTATGGCAAGCAATTTGTTGCAAGCGCAATATCGAAGAAATTAATTGATGCAGATACATTCTTATATTTTCAAAAAAACCAGCAAATCATGTTTTGGCATTGCAGGCGGCTTATTATTGATTTTGCTAACTGTGCAATTGATTGCTCAGAATGATTTGCTAATAAAAGGCACGGTCAGTTTTTTACAACTGATTTTGCTGGCAGCACTTTCCGCCAGTGAATTTACATTGTTTTTGCTGGTGATTGGTCTTGCCACGGCGGTAAGGGTTAATTGTGTTCGGCTTGCGGCCGATAATGAATGGATGGTGTTACAATCAACGGGTTTTTCATATCGAAAAATTTTATATCCGTTTTATTTGTTATTGGCATTTGTGCTTGTGTTAAGCTATGTGATGAGTTTATTTATCATCCCCGAAGCGTTGTATCTTAATAAGCAAAAATTGCATGATTATAAAAATCAGGCTTTTCGCAGTCAGCTGGTAACGGGCAGATTTTACGAGCCAGAAGATGATTTTACGTTTCATATTGGCACCTCCGATAATAAAAGTGCAAAAATTTATGATGTCTATATGCGCGATAACAGACAAAAACCCGGCTATTTTTTAACCGCAAAACAAGGACAGTTTTGGGAAACTGAACAAGGCTTGAAAATACAATTTACATCGGGCTCTTATTATTATTTGCAAAAAAGCGAAGAAGCATCAAGAGGCGAGGATTTACACCATATTGATTTTGGTGAATTATGGGTTGATGTTGCGGGTATTGCAGAGCCTCAAACCGAACAGGAAAAACAGAAAATTATCCGCGATAAGATAAAAATTTTACGCACAGGCAAGCTATTATCGGATTATTATGGGCAAGAGTTACAAGAAAATACCTCAGAAAATATTATTTTAGATTATGAACGCGAATTACAAAAAAGATTTAATTTACCACTACTGGCAGCCAGTCTTGTCGGTTTTTTACTCTGCCTGCCCATCAATGCGATTAAAAGACAAAAGCGTAGTTTATTGGCGCGGTTGCTGGAATTTTACGGCACCATCATTGCCTGTATCATGTTGATATTATTACAGCTTATTTTGATTGGTGGTGGTAGCAATTTAACATTATGGTTGAGTTATCTTTTCCCCATAATGATGCTGGCACTGCCTTTTTTGCTAAAGGTGAATCGTTAAATGACACTGTTATTTCGCTATTTTAGTCTTAAAATATTATTTGGGATTGTAGCCTTATGGTTTTTTATCAGCATGGTTGTCAGTATTCTCAATTTGCTTGAAATTTTATCGAGGCTTACCGATTATGAAGATTTTAGCTTCATACTTGCGCTCAAGATTATGCTTTTAAAGACGCCAGATAATTTTAAAATTTTGCTGCCTTTTGCGATGATGATGGGCACAGCTTTTGCGTTATTGATAATGCGCCATAGCAATGAATTTGTGATATTGTCGATGTCGGGTATCAGGCAACGCAAGATGGTTCTATGGCTAATATTGGTGGGGTTAAGTATTTCTATTACGGCCCTTTTGCTTGATAATTTTGCGTCAAAAAGCATGGCACAATATCGGCTTTATGAAGTCAATTTGTTATCACAGCAACGGGAAATATTTAAGGAAATTTTTGTTGATGTGAAAATTTATTATCAAAATGAGGATACGCATTATTATATTGTTTTGCATCGTTTCGATAGTGTTAGCAATAAGCTTAATCGCAATACAATTGTTATTTCTGATAGAAAAACCAATAAATTACGTCTGCATATTTTTTCGAAACAGGCTAAAGTTTTACCGAATAATATGTGGCAATTAGAAAATGCGACACTCTATTACCCTGATGGCAGAGTAGAAAAATTACCAAAATATGAGTTGCCAATTTTTATTGAGCAAAAAAATCTTATTTTTCTGGCGCGACCGCTTGATACGATTGGTTTTTTTAATTTGCCACAATTCATAAAATTGGCAGAACAGCTTGGTGCACGGGTAAGTCTGTACAAGGCCGCATATTGGCAAAAAATAATCAACCCTGTGCTCTACACGATTTTTGTGGTGTTGGCATTTGGCATTGTGCGGCTTGTGCCACCGCGTCAAGCCACAGGTTTGGTGATGGTAAAATGCTTTTTATGGGCGTTAGTGCTGATATTTTTTAGTCATCTTATTATGGCGTTGGGCAGTGCCGAACAAATTTCACTGCCCCTATCGATTGCAATACAATTACTATTGCCAGCAGGCATTGCGACTATTTTTCTGATGCAACCGGGTATCAGATAATGGCTTTATCATTCAGGGTCTTATTGCTATTGATGTTTCTTTTTTCGGTATCAGCCCCAGTACAAATACAGGCGCAGACACAAACAAAAGCACAGGTGCAAACGGCTTATAAATTGCTTGGTGATGAAATTTTTTATGATGAAAAAACCAATGATTTTCAAGCCAGCGGTAATATTAAAATCATTTTTGAAGATACCATCATATGGGCTGACCGTGTTTCTTATTATGATGAAGACGGGATTATTCGCGCCACAGGCAATGTTATTTATCAAGATAAACTTGTTACATTATTCACCCATCAGATATTGCTTGATGATAAATTGAATCGGCAAGAAATGCAAAGCGTTGCCATGCGTTTTGATGAAAAAAAGAGACTTCGCGCCAATTATGTAACCGCAGAAAATGATAGAAATGAAACCATTTTTAAGGATTTAATTTACACGCCATGCAAGGAATGTTTTGCCACAGATGGCACTGAAAAAACGCCAGCATGGCAGCTTCGTTCAAGGCAAACTGTTATGAATAGTGAACGTAAAACAATGTCGCACCGTCAGCTTTATTTAGATGTAAAAGGAAAAACAGTTCTTTATTTGCCAAGATTGCGTCATGTTTACGATAGTTCTGTGCCGTTAAGCGGTGCGCTTGCACCCATCTATGGCACGAATAATAGTTCAGGTTTTTTCTATGTACAGCCTTTATATATTAGCCTATCACGCGCAAAAGATTTGACGGTTGTGCCAGTATATTCATCAAACGATAAACATCTGTTTACCGCATCTTATCGCACGGCATTATCGCGTGGGTCGGTGGCAACGCATTTTACGGCAACAGGTGAATCGAATCAGGATAATGAAAAATTACGCGGTGATGAATCTTTTTTTGCGCGCACCAGTTTTAACAACCAGCTTAATAAAAATGCTAGAATTTCAGGCAATTTTCATTATCTACATAATCAAAATTTTTTCAGTCAATATCGGCAAAATACGGGTTTCAATCAATATGGTGGCATTGCGACATCGTATCAGGATAATGTGAGGGTTGAACAATTTTATGGGCGCGACTATATTTTTATGGAAACGCTTTATAAGCACCGCCTTAAAAATGAAAACGAGACTAATCACATTAATTATTATGTGTTTCCATTGGCGCAATTTAGGTATCATGGCGGACAATATTATTTTGCAGGCGGTTATGTGCAGGGCAAAATAGCATTTGAAGAATTGCAGCGCACAAGTTACGAAGAAGGCGGGCGCGAGGCAGTTTACAGCACATTAAGCTATGATAAAGATATGTGGCTCAGCCGCCGCACTTTGTTTGAAGTAAGGGTTGAAAATATTGGCACTCAGATGAATGACCGCGCTAATATCAATCGCATCAATATTGAACAATCAGATACAGACCAATCGCAAAGATACGCGCACCGTTCGGTTAATCACTATTATAGCAGGCTCAGGCATAATTTCACCTATATTGGCAATCAATTTATTGTGGGTTGGGCACCTGAATTTTTGTTTCATAATAGCAAGGGCGATGCAAATAATGATGATTTTATCAATGAGGATAGCACATTATATATTGCCGATACGGGTTCATTATTGGCATTGCAACCTCTGGGTAATGGCGATGATATTATGCAGGTAGGACGCAGAAAAGCGTTTGGGTCGCAATTTTATTATCAGGGGAATGATGGTGTTTATGCATCGCTCACTTATGCGCGTGCCGATATTACAACTTTTGATAAGCAAACCAATCAAACATTAGGCATTTATAGCGGTAAAACTGACCATCTGTTGAATATGCAAATCAATAAGGGCTGGTTTTCTTGGCAGCAAGAAGTAATTTTAGCGCGCGAAAATGATGATACATTGGCTTCTGATAGCACGCTTTCTGTGCAAGGCAATAAAACGCAACTTAATTTGAGGCATCAACGCTATAATAGTATTTATGCGTTAAGCCCAGAACAACGTTACGAAAGGTCGCTGCAGTCTCATCCTTCAACAGAAGTGATTGAAGAATCTGCGATTATAGGGTTAAAATATAAGCCATCGGAAACATGGAGTTTTTCAATTAACACGAAATATGATATTGAGAATGAAGAATTTCTGGGGGCAAGCGAAATTGTTATTCAAAAGCTTGCTGATTGCTTGCGCTTTCAGTTAAAATATTATTATGATACAACTGGCATAGCCGAAACAGAAGAATTAGAAAAAACTGTGCTTTTTTCAATAGAATTGGTAAATTAAAAAAATGCGTTTAACAATACTCATATTATGTTTTTTATACACCACCAGCCTATTGGCTCAAAAGGCGGTGGCGCAACAGGTGGATATTGTCGCCTTTGTGAATGAAGATGTGATTACCGCGCATGATTTAGAACAGCAAATCAAGATTTTCAGATTGGTTGGTGCTTTGCCAAAAGATCTGCCGCTGAATAAAAACATAGAACGACAAGTGTTAGATGTGTTGGTAACGATTAGGCTTAAATTACAGCTGATAACGGAATCTAATACCCGCATTGATGATTCTTTATTACAGCGCGAATATGATGGCTTTGCACAACGGGCAAAAATCTCTAAAGATGGAATTCCAAAATTCTTAAAGCAACAGGGCATTTCTGAAAAGTCATTAAGGCAATTTATTATCAGCAATGTGATATGGGAACAATATATCAGGCGTTTTGCGTTTCGGTTTTTTCCATCTGAAAGTGAGGTTTCCACACGCTATCAGCAGGCGCTGAATCAATTATCGCAAACAAGCTATCAGCTTTATGAAATTTTACTGCCCGTCAATTCTATTTTAGATGATAATATTAAGCGTCAGCAGGGGCAAAATGTGATTTCTGAATTGATTAATGGTGCTGATTTTCGGGCGATTGCCAGTAATATCTCGGTGGCTGCCAGTGCCAATCGGGGCGGTTTGCGTGGTTGGGTTGTGGAAAGTGAGCTAAGTGACGAGGAACGGGCTATCATTCAAACAATGTCAGTCAATGGACTCACCGATAGACCGATTCGAACCAGACAAGGCTATGCGATTTATTGGTTGCGTGATAAAAAACTACCTGATAGCAGCTATCGGCAAATTTTAGATTATCAATTACATTTGTTTGATGGCAGCAATAAAGGGCAAGTGCGCGCCAATAATTATCGTCAGCAAAAAAATGAACCCGCTTGCAGTGATAAAAAAATATCGGGAACGGTTGAAACGAAAATCTTTGATAAAATATTAGCGCAAGATATTGAGACTGATATGCAAAAATATTTGGCATTATTGGTAGAAAGTGAAAAAAGTAATGTGTTTTTTTATCAGGGCAATTGGGCAGTTTTGGGCCTATGCCAACGTCAAGAAATTGGGCAATCGCCGATAAACCGCAACCAAGTGAGGGATAGGATTATTTTTGATAGGTTGAATGTATTTGGAATTCAGCATTTGCAAGAAAAATTACGCGAATCCTATATTGAGGTCATATCATCATGACAGGCAGGCTGGTGGTAACGATGGGCGACCCAGCAGGCATTGGCGCGGAAATCATTATCAAAAGCAGATGGCAAATTGCCGATAATAATGACGAGAATATCAAAGCTTTTTATGTGCTAGGTGATGTGGCTTATTTTAGAGAATTGCAAAAATCGCTGAACATTTCTTGCAACATTATAGCAATCGACAATCCGCAACAAACTGAACAAGCTTTTATGCAAGGCTTACCAGTGCTTGATTTAAGCAAGCTAGATTTACCGCCATTTGCCACTATCACACGCGGTGCGCCCAATGTTGATAATGGTAAAAACACTTATTTGCTGATAAAAAAAGCGGTGGAACATATCAATCAAGGTGATGCGACTGCGCTTACAACCGCACCGATTGCCAAAGAAATTTGCAGGCAGGCGGGGTTTGAATTTTCGGGGCATACCGATTATCTGGCGCATCTCAATGGTAAAAACCAAGTGGTAATGATGCTGGCGAATCGATATTTGAAAGCCGTGCCATTAACCGTGCATATCCCGCTGAAAGCAGTGCCACAGAAATTAACGGCTGATGTGATTATCACGCAGGCTAAAATCACGCATAGCGCGTTACAGCGATATTTTGGAATTGAGCAACCGATTTTGGCGATGGCAGGTTTGAATCCTCATGCAGGTGAGGGCGGTATGTTAGGCGATGAAGAGCAAAAAATCATTATTCCTGCGCTCCAGATATTGCGCGCACAAAATATTGATATTCGTGGCCCGTTTGCAGGCGATAGTCTGTTTTGCGCTGAAATGCGCGAAACATATGATGTGGCACTGGCATGTTATCACGACCAAGCATTGATAGCGGTGAAAACATTGGATATGGCGGGCGGTGTCAATATCAGTTTGGGGCTTGATTTTATCCGCACCTCGCCCGACCATGGCACGGCATTTGATATTGCCGATAGGCTCATCGCCTCGCCTGAAAGTATGTTGGCAGCATTGAAAATGGCAAGTAAAAATGATTGATTATCAAGCATGGTATCAGCAACAATGGCAGGCATTTAGCGATGATAAAACCCACCATGCCAATAAAAATTTAGGGCAACATTTTATTTATGATTTTGCGATTTTGCAAAAAATAGCACAAAGCGCCACTATCGAATCGGCAGATACGGTGCTTGAGATTGGTCCGGGCATTGGCGGATTAACTGCCGCTATTTTGGCGCAAGGGGCAAGGTGCGTTTACGCCATCGAGAAAGATAAAATTTTGGCAGAAAAACTATCTGATTTGCAGAAATTATCAGGCGAGCGGTTACAGATTATCACCCAAGATGCGCGTGATGTTGACCTTAATTTGGGCAATGCACCAAGAATCATTATCGCGAATTTGCCGTATAATGTTGGCACATTTTTACTGAATCGATTTTTGCAACATGCCGAACAATTATCTGAAATGGTGTTGATGTTTCAGCGCGAAGTGGGTTGCAGGCTGGTGGCGCGCCCATTTTCGGGGGAATATGGCAGGCTTTCGGTATTGGCACAAGCCCGTGCTGAAATTAAAACTGTGATGGTGCTGCCGCCCGGTGCGTTTCGCCCTGCGCCCAAAATCGCCTCGTCAGTGATAAAATTCAAGATGCGTGATTTGCCAGATTTGGATTATAAATTACTGCAACATGTTACGTCAATTTTATTTGCGCAACGGCGCAAGAAAATTCAGACAGTGTTACGGGCGCATGGTATCGCGATTGAGGAATGGCATGACGCACCTGTTGATGGTAATTTACGCCCCGAATCGATTGCGCCTCAAGATTTTATTGCGCTTTGTGGTTGGGCGAAGGGTAAATTGAAGCAAGATTAAGTAAGAGGGCGCGCCTCTAAAATCACCATCGCATGGGCAACATAATCTAAATTGTTACGCGCTTGCTGATGGGTGTTGCTACTATTGCCAATCCATTCATCAGTCAGGCTGACATGAAAAATAAAATCCATGCCTTGCGGCGTTAGGCGTTTGGCATGGGCTAATGTTGCGCCAGTTACCGCCAAATAGGGTTGCCCTGTGGGCTGATGCCTCACTTCAATTTGCCTAAAAGTAACGCCTTGCCTCATGCCCGTACCGATGGCTTTCATGCAGGCTTCTTTGGCTGCCCAAAACATTGCGAGCCTATTGATGAAACGTTGTTGCGAACGGTTTTGCAAAATCTCGCGCTCATAATCGGTATAGATGCGGTTTAAGAATCGATTGCCAAAACGCTGATGGCTTTGATAAATTCGCGCCAAATGGCATAAATCAGTGCCGATACCTAGAATCATCGATTCGCCCCAATGTTGTCTTGCCCTTGTCGCGCCTGATTCATTAATTGTCTCATTTTTTTGATGGCATGGTCAAGCGAGATAAAAACCGCCTCACTAATGATAAAATGTCCGATATTCAACTCTTCAATCGCCATGATGGCGGCAATCGCTGATACATTATCAAATGTTAGCCCATGCCCCGCATGGCAATTTAAACCGATTTGTTTGGCATGGTTGGCGGCATCATTCAGGGTTTGAAGCTCCTGCTTTTGCGCGACATCTTTTAATTGGGCATAGCGCCCTGTATGCAATTCAATCGCATCGGCACCAATCTGTTTGGCAGTATCAATTTGCAATTTATCAGGCTCAATAAAAAACGCGATATTGATATTTGCTTGCCTTAGGGGTGCGATAAAATCACTTAAAATATCTTGCTGGTTGCTGATATTTAACCCGCCTTCAGTGGTGCGTTCCTCACGTTTTTCTGGCACAAGGCTGACTGTATGCGGTTTTACTTTTAACGCGATTTGTTGCATCTCAAGGGTAGCAGCCATTTCAAGATTTAGCGGTAGCGTGATATTCTGCCTGTAGCCAAGCACATCATCATCAATGATATGGCGGCGGTCTTCGCGTAAATGTAAGGTGATATTATCCGCGCCCGCTTGTTCGGCAATTTCTGCACCGCGTAAAGGGTTGGGGTAGGCTTCGCCACGCGCATTACGTAAGGTGGCAATATGGTCTAAATTAACGCCTAATCGGATGGGGCTAATCATTTGGGGTTGGTCATTCGGGGCTACTCATTTTCTATCTGCTTTTTATGTTTTATCCGTTTTCTTTTTAATTTATTATCGTGATAGACAACAATCGCCTCTTCAGTGGCATAGAATACCACCAGAAACACGAAAATTGCCAGCGGGATAGAGCCAATTAAAAACGGGAACAGATAAAAAATAAAATCGCGTAATACCAATAAAAAATCCATCACTGGCACTTTGTTGAACATCATAAAATAGCCATTATAGAGTAAATCAGAGATATATTTTAACAAACCTGATTTATCTTGGCTTAAATCTTTGACATCAACAAATAGGCTGCCGATGCGGTAATTGACCCAAAAAATAAAAGGAAATGTCCAAGGATTGCCAAATATAACCGACGCAATCGTCATCGCGACTATGGAGCTGCGGGTGAATAGCGCCAATATGCCACCTAAAATAATATGGGTGCCAATCAGCGGCGTCATGGAAATAGCCGCACCAATGGCACAGCCCATTGCGATTTGACGCGTAGAACCTTTGACACGATTCAGCAAATGCCAATGATACATGAAGTTGCGCTTTAAGTTACGTAAAGAGCTTGGCAGCAAAAACCTTTGTATCTTAATCAAAAAAGATTGTTTTTTTCTTCTACCGAACATTTATCACTATCTGCCCCATTGTTATAAATTGTATGGTAATAATCATCATGGCTGGATAATAATATAAATAAAGGGGGCTTGTCTAATTTATTTGCGATAATAGTCATCAACAAGGGTGAGTTATACACGGTTGATGTGATGCACCACCGATAGATGGCTGAGCACATGAATCAGATTATCAAGCTGTTCAGAGCTTTTTATTTCAACATCAATGATATATTGGGATAAGTCATTATTGCGCCTGTGGCTCGTAAAATTGGTGATATTAATATTTTGCTTGCCAACCGATGTAGTGATTTCAGCCAATACATTGGGTTTATTTTCAATATGCATGTGGCATCTGCCGATAAAATAAGTATTCTCGATATTATTTTGCCATTGTAAAGGTATCATATGCTCATCATCATGCTCGCTACCTTCTAGCAACAAATGGGCAATATCACGGCAATTTATATGATGCACGGTAATGCCGCGTCCAGAATGCACGCGCCCAATAATCGGGTCGTTCGGCAGCGGTCGACAGCAACGGGCAAATTTCAGCGGTATATCTTTATCAATACCCGTTACCGCACAATTATTATTTTTACGAGGTAGGGATTCAATGCTATCTTTGATTTGTGGCTTCGTTCGTGCTTCAGGCATCAGCGCATACAAAACATCATTGGGGTGAATATCGCCATGCCCAATCAAGCCAAGCAAATTATTGATGCTGCTTTGCCCAAAATCTTTGAGACATTCTTTAAGAAGCTTTTCTTTCAAAACCAAACCTGCCTGCTTGAAACTTGTCGTCAATAATTGCTTGCCTTTTCTGATATATTCTTCATGGTTGGCATGGCGCAAATAGCGTCTTATATTGGTATGTGCCTTGCCAGTTTTGGCATATTTAAGCCAATCATTGGTTGGGAATTGTTTTTTAGAGGTGATGATTTCTACTTGGTCACCATTTCTGAGGCGGGTTTTAATCGGCACAAGATGCCCGTTAATGCGTGCTGTTTTACAATGATTGCCAATATCTGAATGCACGCTATAGGCATAATCAATCACGGTTGAGCCATGTGGCAATTCGCGAATCTCGCCTTTGGGTGAGAACACAAAAACATGCGAGCCAAATAAATCCATCTTGGTATGGGCAAGAAAAACTTCGGGGGTTGAGGCATGTTCTAAAATATCTAACAGGCTACGAATCCATTGATATTTTCTGCCCTCTTGATTAATATCAACGGGGGCTTGTTGCTTATATTGCCAATGGGCAGCAACACCATATTCGGATTGATAGTGCATTTCTTGGGTGCGAATTTGAACTTCGATTTGCTGACCTGTGGGCAACACAATTAAGGTATGTAGCGACCGATAGCCATTGCTTTTTGGCAGTGAAATATAATCCTTAAAGCCGCCCGGTAGCATTTGAAAACTCTCGTGAATAATGCCTAATGTTTGATAGCATTGCGCGATATTATCGGTGACGATGCGGAACGCAACAATATCAGAAAGCTTGTTAAATCTCTTTTTTTGTTGTAATTTTCGCCAGATAGAGGCGGGCGTTTTTTGCCTGCCAGCGATTGTTACGTCTAGCCGATGTTTTTTGAACAAATCATGCAACATAGTGATAATCGTATCAATCGTTTCTTGTTCGATAGAGAGGCTGTGCAACCGCTTGATAATCGAGCTATGCGGGCGCGGATTGATGATGCCAAATGCAATATCCTCAAGCTCTTCTTTCCAATCGCGCAAGCCAATTCTTTGTGCCAATGGCACGTAAATTTCCGAAGTTTCAAATGCAATGCGCTTCTGGCTTTCAGGTTTAAGATGGTGAATGGTTCGCATATTATGCAAGCGGTCGGCAAGTTTAATCAGAAGCACGCGAATATCTTTTGAGGTGGCAAGCAGCAATCTGCGAAAATTTTCAGCTTGCTTGGCTTCAGAACTGATAAAGCCGAAATTGGATAATTTGGTAATGCCTTCCACCAGCCGCGTGACTTCGTCGCCAAATTCTTTGCTAATATCTTGCGCGCTGATATGGGTATCTTCGATGGTATCATGCAACAAAGCGGCAATGATGGAACAATCATCTAGTTTTTTTGAAATTAAAATATCAGCAACAGCCAAAGGATGCGTGATATAGGGCGAACCATCAGCACGCTTTTGTTGTTGATGGGCACCACTTGCTATCGTGAAAGCAAGGTTAATTTTGTCAATATCAGTTTGTGGATTATATTGTTTTATTTTTTCTATTTGTTGCGTCGTTAAGCCATCCACCAGCATTGCTTTTCAATCCTTTTAAGAATTATTATCACTATTTTCGGCACTCATTTCTTCGCTGGTCTCTTCACTCGCCTCTTCAATATTCTCTAAAGTCTCAACAGTTTGTGCTGTTTCTGGGACATCATTGAAAAAGTTTTCATTTTCAAAACGCATCGACATATCATCAAATTGTGAATTCTCATCATTTTTTTCTTCAGACATAAAAACACGGATAGCTTCGTCCACACGTTCACTCTCAACAACTTTTTGCATAGAACGCACCAAAGATTCGCGCAAATCATCGGGCGTTACAGTGCCTGCGGCGATTTCGCGTAACGCCAATACGGTTGGTTTATCGCGCTGTTCTTCTATGGTTGGTTGTGCACCATTTGCAATAGCGCGGCTTCTTTGTGATGCTAACATCACCAATTCGAACCAGTTGCTTACTTTATCAACGCAATCTTCTACCGTTACACGTGCCATTAATAGCCACCTTTATTAAAAATTTGTCTTATCAAAAATTTGCCTTATTGACAATTTAATTGTCTCTAAACCATTATTTTTAACATAAAACATGTTTTTTAGCAAGCATTAAACCATTGAAAGTGACGCATAATGACGATAAATTTTGCAGTTGATTGAAAAAGGTATTATATTTGCTTATTAGCACACTATAGAGTGAATATTCAAAAGGTTAATTTACGTGGCGCAAAATAGCAATCAGGGCGACATTCAGTTTGAAGGGCAAGGGAGTCAAGGCAGGCTTGCATCTGACCCTCTTGCAGGCTTATCTGCGAGCAGTGATTTCAGCAATTTCAATCCGCCTGCCCCCCGTTCCTCGCGCAAGCGTGGCAAATCTGGCAGTTTTATGCGTGAATTATTGTTCAGCATTTATAATGCGGTGCCCGGTAGCATCAGTGGTATTTTAACCGTTTATATGAGCATGATGGTAGCGGCATTGGCATTTTTTTATGATGTTAATAATTTATTTTATCAAGGCATGTTCATTATTTTGCTCACCACTTTTTTGGCAACTCTGCCAATTGCATTACTAAGTGGTTTCCCCGGTGTTTCAGCATCGGTCAGCACCACCAATGCGGTGCTGATGGGTTTGTTTATCTATAAGTTAATAAGCGACCAAGCAATTATCTATACGGGGTTAGCGGTTGAATATTCTGGCATTTTATTAAGCATGGCAGTGGTAGGTATGTCGGTATCGGTGATGTATTTTCTGGTCGGGGTGTTTAAGTTAAGTCGTATTTTTGCCTTTGCACCAGAAGTGATTTTTGCCACGATTCAAGTGGTGATTGCGATGATGATGGTGCTGATGGCATTTGCAATTTTAACGGGCGATTTGAACATGAGTTGGCCAAATTTTGTTAATAATTTTTCTTTTGATATGTTTGATGATGTTCATGTGCAATTTGCATTTGCGGTTGGCATTGGCATGAGCATTATTATGAGTCTGTTTCGCTCGCATATTGTATTGCCCTTATTGCTGGTTGCGATATTGGCGGGGTTTCATGTGTGGGCAAGGGGCTTTGCGGGAATTGATACGGAAGGCATGATTGATGCGGGCTGGTTGTTACCAATTGGCGATACGGATGTTACCAGTTTTGCTGTTTCAAAAATCACGATTAATAATGTGGTGAATTTTGATTTTGCTGGTTTACGTAATTATATTTCTGATATTGTCGTAATTTGTGTCGTTTTGCTGATTAATTCGCTTGAGGTTAATCGCCGCTTGGAAGAATCAGTAGAAGCTTATACGCATCCTGCAAGGGAGATTACTGCGGCTTCTTTTAGCTCGTTCATCTCTGCGCTTACCAGCGGTTTTTCGGTGCATCACAGCTCTACAGCCACGATATTTTCCAATCAACTTGGCGGTAAAAGACGCGCGGCGGGTATTGCAGCGGGTATCACATGTTTTGTGGTGGCAGTTTTTGCATTGCCTTATATTCAGTTGGTGCCTATGCCGATGGTGGCGGCGACGCTAATTTGCTTTGCATCACTTTATTTTATTAAATGGCTTATTCGCGGTATTCGTAATTTAGATTTTATGGAATATGTGTTGATTGTGATTGCTCTGATTTTTACATTTTTTCTTGGCTATAATGCGGGTCTTATTTTTGGAATTCTATCAGGTGCAGTGGTTTTTATGCTCACCCATTCGCGCATCAGCGGTATCAAGCGGATATTAAGTGGCAAAACCTATCATTCTTCTACCGAACGTTTGCCACAAATCGTTAAATTACTGGATTCGTATGGTGATTCGATTTTAATTATTCAGCTGGAAGCGACACTTGTCTATGGCATGATGTATGAAATTATCCATATGGTGGTTGGGCGCACCAATGACCATCGCCAGAATCCATTGGGGTATATTTTGCTTGATTTTTCAACTGTTCGCAACATAGATGTAACAGTGCTTGACCAAATGCACGGGTTATTTGAAGTGGCGGAGCATCATGATATTGTGATTGTGGTATGTGGGTTGCATCATCAACATGCGGAATTATTTAAGCGGGTTGGGTTTTTTGATTTAAGACGCAAACTTAATATTAAAATTATGCCAACATTAGATGTGTCCCTAGAATGGTGCGAAGATGATTTAATGAATACGATTGGTAATATTGATGAGGCGATTACAAAGTTTGATTTTGAAACATGGCTGGCTGATAGGCTAGGTGATGAAGATTCCTATACAAAACTTATCAACTATACCAACGAAGAAGTGTTGCAAGAAGGTGAGAATATTTCACAGCAATATGTGAGCAGTGATAAAATTTATATCATCAAAAGTGGGTCGATGGAGGTGAGTTTAGAAATACCCAACCATGAACGGATTCATTTGCGAAAATTAAAAGAGGGCGCACTGATTGGTGAGTTGGGTTTCTATTTAGGCGTTCGGCATAATGTTAATATTGTTGCACTTGAACAAACGGTGGCGATGGTGCTTGATAGGCAGGGTTTGGCAAAAATTGCGCGTGATGACCCACAATTAATGATGGCACTGCATCGAATGATGGTGATTTATCTCTCCACCAGAGTTTCTTATGTTAGCCGTATGCTACAGGTTTTGATTGCATCAGATGATGTAACCGAAGAGAAAAAATGACTTGTAGCACAATTACTTAGCACAATTATTTGGCACAACTACTTGTGTAATTTTGCGCCGATGAAGGTTGCGTCACCCCCCGGCAGATAGACCCTCACCAATACCGAATCTTTACCTTGTTTCAGCGCGTTACCAATCGCTTTGCGCGCGTTACTCACCGATGTAATATCTTCGCGATTGATTTGCGTGATAATCATGCCGGGGAAGAAATTATTCCTTGCAGTGCCATCCCCATTCTCAAGTTCAAGCACAACCACGCCTTTTGAAACGCTAGAATTGATATTAAATTGCGCGCGAGTCTTATCATCAAGTTTTGCCACTTTAATGTTTAATTCTTTCAATGATGTGCCTTTTGATTTCTCAGCGGGCTTTTTTTGCTGTGGCGCGGTGGCAAGCCTATCATCTTTTACGGTTTCTAACCTGCCGATGGTTACTTTTTTGGTGATGGTTTTGTTGTTGCGAATAATTTTTACCGTTACGGTTTCATTGGGTGCGGTGCTGGCAACAATCCGCGGTAAAGTGCGTTGAGAATCAACTTTTTTACCATCAAATTCTATAATCACATCGCCTACCTCAAGCCCTGCTTTGCCAGCGGGTGAATTAGGTTGCACCGAACTTACCAATGCACCTTCGGCTTTTTTAAGGTCTAGCCCTTGTGCAATTTCAGGCGTTACTTCTTGAATAAACACGCCTAGCCAGCCGCGTTTTGTTTCACCATATTGCGCTAATTGGTCAATCACATTGCGCGCCAGATTGCTGGGGATAGAAAATGCAATGCCGATTGAACCACCACTGCCCGAATAAATTGCGGTATTAATGCCAACAACTTGTCCATCAATATTAAATAAAGGACCGCCAGAATTACCGCGATTGATTGAGGCATCGGTTTGGATATAATCATCATAAGGGCCAGAGCGAATATCACGCCCCCTTGCTGAAATAATACCCGCAGTTACGGTGCCACCAAGCCCTAGTGGGTTGCCAATCGCAATCACCCAATCACCCACGCGTGCCTTATCAGAATCCGCCCATTTAATGGCAACCAAGCCGCGAAAAGGTTTGATTTTTAACAGGGCTAAATCGGTTTTTGGGTCGCGTCCAACCAATTCTGCCTCAACTTCTTTTTCATTTTGGAATAACACGCGGATATTGGTCGCATTTTCAACCACATGATTATTGGTAACGATATAACCTTTATTGGCATCAATCACAAAACCAGAGCCTTGCGATTCGGCTTGGCGTGGCATTTGTTCGCGGAATTTTTTCCAAAATTCTTCTGAAAAAGGAAGGTTTTTTGGTAAATTTTCAAACTCACTCTCACTCTCACTCTTGCTGATGCTGGTCGTGGTTTGAATATTCACAACCGATGGCAATAATTTTTCAACAATATCGGCAAACCCTTCTGCCGGTGGATTGGCGGCATAGGCAATTTTTTGGCTCACAATAAAAATAAATGTGGCTGAAACAATCAAAGTGATGAGTGATTGATATTTAAGTTTTTTCATATTATTAAATCTCCGATATGCTATAACTATATATATAGGATAATGTTTGAAAATAACAAGTATTTTTCGGTTTTGACGCTGATTTGACGCTTTTGATTTGCTTCATGCCGTGTTTTCACTATTATTACGATGATTTATCTTATAATATTCTTTTTTATGGGTGATTTAAGGGAGATAATCCTATGAGTGAAGGAAGAAGACGTTCGGGCGGTAGGCGCGGACATGGTGACGCGGTTAAGGTGAATGCGATAAAAGAGCCTGCTTATATCAAACGTGGCATTAATATTTTTCAGGCATGGAATGATGCCCAAATTGATAGAATCATGGCGCGTGGTGAAGAAATTGTTGAGACAATTGGCGTTAATGTTACCGATAATGAAGAAGCATTAGAATTATTTGCAAGTGCTGGTGCAAAAATTGAAGGCGATAGGGTGAAAATCAAAGGCGGTATATTGCGTGAAATCATTCAAACTGCGCCATCTCAATTTACCCAACATGCCCGTAATCCCGAAAGAAATGTGGTGCTTGGTGGCAATAATACGGTGCTTTCTCCTAATTATGGCTCGCCTTTCGTCAGGCGTGGTGATGAGGAGAGACGCTATGGCACGATTCAAGATTTTCAAGATTTGGTGAAGCTTGCCTATCTTTCACCGGGCTTACATCATTCGGGTGGCACAATCTGTGAACCATGCGATATTCCAGTCAATAAAAGACATTTGGATATGCTTTATGCCCATTTGCGCTATTCTGATAAGCCTTTTATGGGGTCAGTAACGGCAGGCACACGGGCGCAAGATAGTGTTGATATGGCAAAAATCGTGTTTGGTGATGAATTTGTTGATAATAATTGCGTGATGGTCAGTTTGATTAATGCCAATTCGCCATTGGCATGGGATGGCACGATGATTGATGCCATGCTCACTTACGCTAAAAATAATCAGGCATGTATTATCAGCCCGTTTATTTTGATGGGCGCGATGAGCCCGATTACCGTGCCAGCCGCATTGGCACAAGCCTATGCTGAAAATCTTGTGGGGCTTGCCCTTACGCAACTTGCACGGGCGGGTGCGCCTGCGTTATTTGGCGTGTTTTTAACGTCGATGTCTATGCAAACGGGTGCGCCGACTTTTGGCACAGCCGAAGATTTTCTGGCAGTCAATGGCGCGGTGAATATTGGCAGAAAATTAAATATACCCGTGCGGACGGCGGCGGGGCTGAATGGTTCTAAAATGCCCGATGCCCAAGCGGCTTACGAAATGACCTCTACCTTGATGTCATCTGCATTGGCGGGGTCTAATTTTGTGATGCACACAGCGGGCTGGCTAGAAGGCGGTTTGGTGGCATCATTTGAAAAATTTGTGATGGATGCTGAAATGAATATGATTGTTGCGCGGCTTGTTGCGTGGGCAGGAATTAGATGATAATTCTTTGGCAATGGATGTCTATCAAGAAGCTGGTCCCGGCTCGCATTTTTTAGGCACCACTCATACTCAAAATAATTTCCGCACCGCTTATTATGCCTCAAAAGCCGCTGATTATGATGCGTTTGAAACATGGAAAGATAATGGCAGTAAATCGGCAAGTGAGCGCGCAACGGCGATGTGGCAAAAAATGTTGGCAGAATATGAGGCGCCAGAACTTGATGAGGCAAAAGATAAAGCCTTGCAAGATTTTATCGCCAAACGTAAGGGCAGCATGAAAGATTCTTGGATTTCGTAAGCGGACTAGATTGATTGAGGTTAATAGCTGTTTGGAAAAATGGTGATGCTGGTGATGATGCCAGATGAAATATCGCTGGAAAATCCCGCAAGACGTAAGCTCCATTTTCTATTCATTTTCTTTTGCAAGCCTATCTCCCATTCGGTGCTGGTGCCAGAATGCCTAATATCAATAATATCACGGACATTATCTCTGCCTGCAACATATTCTTCTAATTTTAATTTGCCATTATATTTCCAGTTGATAATGCCGGGCTTGGCATATAAAAACCAGCGGTCATCTATCAGCGGAATATAGCGAATATAATGAATTCCAAAAGTTTCATAATCATAATAGCTTCTGGTATTTACGGGCCTATTGGTATCACTCCATCTTAAGCCAGTTGTAACATTACGTGTTTCTTCGGCATAAAGATGGTTGTAAGATAATTCCAAACCATTTTTATTTTTTTCCCAACCAAAAAACAGACCACTGGCATATTCACGATTATCAAGATAAAGGCTTTCATCAATGCTAAGGGTGCTATTGCCAGCAGTTTCAACATCGTAAGGTTCGGCATGTTCAAAATTTGTTTGGCTATAGTTGATGCCCCAATAGCGAATATATTCTTCAAACACCAGTTCTTTTGCCTCTTTGCGGCTTGTAAGATTTGACGCACATTCGGTGCAATAGCTATTATCTTGCGCCTGATTATATGCGATTTGGGCAGAAGCGACAGGAATTGTAGCCCATAAAAGTGTCAGTAACAGGAGTGCGGTAAAGCGTTTCATCTTTTGCCTTTGTAATAAGAGATAAATTTTATGTAATGTAACAATATCATCATATAAGGGCAAGATTAATTAAATATATCATCTTTGGTGATACGTTCTAAAACATGGTTTAAGAATAGCCAGCCTTTTTGTGTTAGGCAAAGATGATGCTGATGGGCGACCTGCTGATGGGTGATATAGGTGGCATAATCATGTAAGGCATTGGGGTTGATGATAGCTGAAAATTCTGTGCCTGATAATGTGATGCCAGTTTTTAAGCGCAAGCCCATTAGCAATTTTTCTAGCGCATTATCATCATCACTCAAAGCCGTTAATGTAGCAAACGCATTTGATTTTTCGGCTAATGTCGCCTGCCATTTATCAGGATTTTTGATGGTATCGGCATGGTGGCGCACGCCATTTAAGGTGATTCTACTATGGGCGCCAGGTCCGATACCCGCATAATCGCCAGCTTGCCAATAATTTAGATTATGCTTGCAGATATAATCTGGCTTGGCATGATTGGAAATTTCGTAAGCAGGCATGTTATGGGCTGCCAAATGGTCAATATTATGTTTGATAAAATCAGCATTATCAGGCAATTCTAATTGTTTGCGCTGTGCCATTTTGAAAAAATGGGTGTTGGGCTCGATGGTCAGCTGATAGCAAGAAAGATGCGGCGGGTTATAATCAAGTGCCTGTTGCAATTCATCACGCCAATCGCTTAACAACTCGTCTTTGCAGGCATAGATAAGGTCGAACGAAAAATTATCAAAAATTTTCACGGCATGTTGCAAGGCTTGATGCGCGGTTTTGGCATCATGTACACGCCCTAAAAACTGTAATTTATCGTCATCAAATGATTGCACCCCAAGCGATAGGCGGTTAACGCCGCTTTTGTGAAAATCTTTTAAGCGTGCTACTTCTACTGATGAGGGGTTGGCTTCTAAGGTGATTTCGCAATTTTTATCAATTTGCCAATATTGCGCGATAGCGTGCAGTAAATTATCAACAAGGCTAGGCGGCATTAAAGATGGCGTGCCACCACCAAAAAAGATGCTGGTGATTGTTCGGTAATTGGTATTGATGGTTGAACCATTCAAGCTCTTTAAGATAGGCTTGCAGGAACGAATCTTGCTGAAACGGACGGGTGGCAACATGCGAGTTAAAATCGCAATAGGGGCATTTTTTTTCGCAATAAGGAAAATGAATATAAAGGCTAAATTGTTGCATTTAAGAATGGTCATTCAAGAATGTTTGCAATTTTTGGAACGCATCAAAACGATGGCTGATAGTGTGTTTTTCGGCAGGTGAGATTTCGCCAAATGTTTTGTGATAACCATTGGCAATAAAAATCGGGTCATAGCCAAATCCATGTGTGCCACGTGGCGGAAAGCATAATGTGCCATGCACATAGCCTTCAAAAATTTCAGTTTTTTGATTGGGCACAGCAAGTGCAAGCGCGCAGGTGAAATGCGCGTTTAGATTTTCGGTATCGGCTAATATGTCAGCAAGATGGCTGAATGTGCCAGAAAAGCCACCATGTTTTTTGGCAAAACGTGCCGCATAAATACCGGGTGCGCCATCAAGCGCATCAATCGATAACCCCGAATCATCGGCTAATGCTGGCAAGCCACTCGCTTTCATGCAATGTTCAGCTTTTAGGCAGGCATTGCCCGCAAAATCAGTGGCAGTTTCTTCTGGCTCTACAATGTTAAGCTGTTTGGCTGAGATAATATCATCATCAAAATCATCTAATAATGTGGCAATTTCTGTTACCTTGCCATCATTATGACTGGCAATAATCAGTTTTTGATATTGGGTAATGAAAGGCACTTTATAAAAAGCGTTGGTTAAGATTTAAGGTTGCCCAAGAAATCTTGAATGGCATCGCGCAACGAAGCGATGGTTTGCGCTGTATTGCTCACTGAATCTGACATGATTTGGGATTGATTGAAACTATCAACCACCCGTTCATTCACCTGCCCCACTTTTTGATTGGCAAGCGTGGTTTCAGCCGACGCATGTGCGCCCGCTTGATTGATTTCTTGTGCGCTTGCCGCTTGTTCTTCCATTGATGCGCTCACAGCCGTCATCATCTCACTCACATGATTGATTTCGCCTTGAATACTTACAATCGCATCAACAGCCTTATTCGAAATATCACGAATATTACCAATTTGACTGGAAATTTCTTCGGTTGCATTGGTGGTTTGACTGGCAAGGTTTTTCACTTCATTCGCAACCACTGCAAAGCCTTTACCTGCCTCACCTGCACGCGCTGCCTCGATGGTAGCGTTGAGTGCCAACAGATTGGTTTGATTGGCAATATCATTAATCAATGACACGATTTCACCAATTTGATTGGAAAGGTCTGACATGTTTTTAACAATCACATCAGTTTCTTGCGTGGTTTTATGGGCAGATTGAATCGCCTGAATTGATTTCTGCATATTTTCAGCAATGCCAGAAATAGAGGAACTCATTTGGGTTGTTGCTGATGCCATTGTTTGCACATTACTATTGGCATTGCCTGTGGCATTGGCAATCTCGCTTGAAAAATCTTTGGCTTCGGTAACGGCTTTGCGCACGATTTGATTTGACCCTTCCATATCTTCTACGGCAGTATTTGCTTGCTCTAGCAAGCCTGACATTTTATCGCTAAATTCGTGAATTAATTCTTTGATAAAGTCACTTTGCTCATTTTCTTGCTTTAATCTGTCGTCTTTTTCTTTTTCTAGCGAGATTGTATTAATCATGCTTTCTTGGAAAATACTCACCGCTTTTACCATCTCACCAATTTCATTTTTGGTGATGTCATTTTGCAATGTAATATCGGTATTACCGCTTGCCAATTTTTTCATGGCTTCAGTAAGGTAGCGAATAGGACCTGTAATGCTGGCGGATGCTAATCTGGTGAGCATAAACATCACAAATAAAATAATGACCACCGTGATAATCATCACACCTTGCAAGGCACGGAATGGCGCAAGTACTGTTTCTTCATCGGTGAGCGTTATAATTTGATATTCTTGCCCAAGAAATGTGAAAAAGTTGGTAACATTGGCGAGCGTTTTACCAGTAACAAATGGTGAATTTTGTATAATGGAATCAGCTTCTGCTTGTTTTTCTTCTAATATGTCTGCATTTGCTTTAGCGGATAAAGCATCATTACTGGCTGCCGCAAAATCCTCGTCTGTGGCTTCATATATTTTATTTTCCTTTCTATTAAAAAGGAATATTTTTTTAGAATTATCTAAATGAACCTTATTACCGATTTCCCCTAATAATGAAGAATCAATTTTAATAATACCAACGCCAACGGGGGTGCGACTTTGGGAATCTGTGGTATTATCAAAAATAGATAATGCCATAAACGCCGCCTCGCCAGTTTGGCTATAGGGATAGGCTGAAAAATCAGTCAATAAAGGAACGCTACTATCTAAAACATCAAGCGATTGTTTGAAAATTTTTGCAAGCCCAGTGGATTTTAATTGGTCGTCTTCAAGAACATTTTTACCGAAATCTGCATATTTTTTAACAGTATAGATAATATCGCCTTGCAGATTAATCACAATCAAATCATCATAATCGCCCAATCTAAAAAGCCTTGTAACAAAAGGATGATGCGAGCCATGCGTAATATTGTAAGTGGAAAAGATATTATTTGAAATATTCAGTTTTTCACGTTGGTCGGGTGGTAAGATGTTATTTTCAGTATAGCTTTTAATTTCTATATCGGTCAGCGAGCTTTCCGCTTTGAGGGCCGCAAGACTGACAATACTAGGATTATCACGCGTCATATTTTTGAGATGTTTTTCGGTTTGATGCAAATAATTATGGAATAAAAGCAAGCGTTCATCAGCAATCACTCCTAATGTTTCGCGTGCAGCCTCACGGGCATTGCGCCCAGCACCATAATCCACGATAAACCAAAGAATGGCAGTTGAAATTAGCACAAAACCTAACGCAACAATTTGGAACTTGTTGGCAATAGACATGTTTTTGATGTCGTCTTTAAGCATTGTCGGTAATCACATCCCTAATAAAAATTCATATATCGTAACAATAATAGGCATTGCTATATATATTTTTTGTGAACAACATTTTTCATTCAAAATAAAGAGCAAAAATTAAGCCATTCGCATAACATTATACAACATAAATGACAAAAGATACAAACATTTTCTCAAACATTATCGTTATTAGTTGGAAATTATCGCAACGCAGGCAGCAATCATACGCTATTCAGACATTCTTTTTGTAGCGTAATAATGTCATCAGAGGCTTTTTGTGCCAGTGATAGCATGGTTTGCAACTGCATCACATCAAACGGGTCTTTTTCGGCTGTGCCCTGCACCTCAATAATTTTTTGTTCATCATTCAGCACAAAATTAGCATCAGTTTGCGCGATAACATCTTCTTCATATTCTAAATCCAACCGCACTTCATCATCAATAATACCCGCTGAGATTGCCGCAATATGATAGCGTAATGGCGATTTTTTAATATGGTTTTGTTGCAACATTTTATCAAAACACAGCGCCATTGCCACAAACGCGCCATTGATAGCGGCAGTGCGGGTGCCACCATCAGCCTCTATCACATCGCAATCAATACGAATCTGCCAGTCAGCAAAAGCGGTAAAATCACAAGCACTGCGTAAGGCACGTCCGATAAGCCTCTGAATCTCTTTGGTGCGCCCGCTTTCTAACATAGATTTACGGTCGGTGCGTTGATGGGTGGCACGGGGCAACATGGCATATTCTGCGGTCAGCCAGCCTTGATTCTTACCACGCAAAAAATATGGCACACGGTTATCGGCACTGGCGGTGCAACGGATAATGGTGTTACCACAATGAATCTCGCAACTTCCTTCGGCATATTTTGAAATATCGCGAATCAGTGTGATGGGTCGCATTTCGGTGTTGCTGCGCGCCTCGCGCTGAAAACTTGCCATGATTTATTCCTTATATTTCGTGATTCATAAAATCGATAATGGCTTCTAAAATATCGCCATCCTAAATGATGAGCGGCATTATCGGAGAGACACAGAGTGCTTTTCACCTTATGCTGTTGCAAGATGGCATAGGCATATTCCGATGCTTGCACTGGCACAACTTCATCCAATTTGCCATGACACAATAATATAGGTGTATCATTGGTATAGTGATTCTCAAAATCATCAGCAAAGGCAAGCATACCCGCACAGCCAATCACGCCTTTATATGTGTTACGTAAACCAGTGTAGCACCATCCCAATGCACCATCATCGCCCCTTGCGAGAAGCCAAATAGAATGATATTGCTGGGCTGATAGCCATATTTTTGAGTAACGATTGTGCTGATAAAATTTTGTAATTCAGGCGATGCTTGGGTTACGCCTTTTTTTACGATATTAATTTTTTTGGCAATATCGGGATTTGAGGTATCGTAATCAGCCAGTGAAAACCATTGAAACGCATCATCATTGGCGTTAGGGGCTGCCCCGTCTATTTTTTGGGGCGCATCAAGCAACATAAAAGCAGTATGAGGAAAGAGAGGACGTAAATTGCGCGCAATATCCAAAAAATCGTAACAATTACTGCCATAGCCATGCAGAAACAGCATAATATCACCCTGTTGGTTTTCTTGGGGGTTTTCTTGGGGGCTTAGATAAAGATAGCGCATTTATATCAATCTTTGGGCTTTAATTGAAAAATACGCGAACAATAAGGGCAAGTTGCTTTACCGCTATCATCAATTTGCAGAAAAACCCGTGGATGCCCGCTGGCTTGGCGGTTGCCTTCGCACATTACTTGTTTATTATCACTGATAATAATTTCATTTTTTTCAATATTTGCCATATCAAAACCTTATATTAAAACTTTTAGATTATTTTGCGATAAACCCAATGATAAACCCAAAGATAGATATAGCGTAAATCATTCAAATAGGCTATAACATATTGTAACATTAATCAGTATTTTTATCAAAAAGGTGTGGTGTAAGTGGCAAAAGAATTTACCGAAGAGAATATTATTACCATTTCAGGGCTTAACAAAACCTATCAATCAGGCAATAAAGAAGCTGTGCAGGCGTTAAAAAATATCAACCTTAATATTCCCTATGGCAGTATTTTCGGCTTGCTAGGACCAAATGGCGCAGGTAAATCCACGCTCATTAATATATTAGGTGGTCTCACCATCAAAAGTTCGGGCAAGGTAAGCATTGCGGGTTACGATTTAGATAAGGATTCGCGCAATGCACGGGGCTCAATCGGTATTGTGCCACAAGAGTTAAATATGGACCCATTCTTTACGCCGCGCCAGTCACTTGAGATGATTTCGGGGCTTTATGGCGTGCCAAAAAAACAACGCATCACTGATGATATTCTCAAAGCCGTCGGCTTGCTTGATAAGGCAGATGTTTCATCGCGCAAATTATCGGGCGGGATGCAAAGACGCTTATTGGTTGCCAAAGCGATGGTGCATGAGCCCGCTATTTTGGTGCTGGACGAGCCAACCGCTGGTGTTGATATTACCTTACGCAAGCAATTATGGGATTATGTCTACGAGATTAACCAAAAATTTAAAACCACCATTTTGCTGACCACTCATTATTTGGAAGAAGCCGAAGAAATGTGCGACCGCATTGCCATTATCAATCATGGTAAGGTGATAGCGAATGAAAGCAAAAAGTCGATTCTTAAAATGGTGGATGCCAAATCATTGGAAGTTACCTTTGCCGAGCCGCTTAAAAAAATCCCTGAATCATTGAAAAAATTCAAGGTAGAACAGCTAAATCACCAGCAAACATTGGTGATAACTTATGGGCAAAAAACCGCGACTGCGGGTGAGATTATTACGTTATTGCAAAATGAAAAAGCGGTTATTACTGAAATTAGCACGCGTGAGGCGGATTTAGAGCAAGTCTTTTTAGACCTAACGAAATAATAAGGGAATATCGGATATGAAAAATTATAAGAAATCAATAGCGTCAAGATTAAGAATCTGGTTGATTGCAGGCGTTTTGGTCATTGCCCCATTGGCAACCACTTTTGCATTAGCCAAATGGCTGATTGATGCCATTGATAATACAATCATCCCTTTATTGCCAACATCGACGATTGAGGGGTTTAGCCTATCAGAACTCATTGATAAAGTGCCGGGCAGTGGCGTGGTGATTTTAATGATTGTTTTGATTATGGTTGGCGGATTAACCGGTGGCTTTTTGGGCAATAAAATTGTCGGTTGGACTGAAAATCTGATTAACCATACCCCGTTTCGAATTCTTTACAAAACCATCAAACAAATTTTGCAGACTGTTTTGCAAGGGCATAGCAATGCGTTCAAAAAACCAGCAATGATAGAATATCCGCGCAAAGATTGTTGGGCGGTGGGTTTTATCACCAATGAAAAATGTTTCAAAAAAGTCTCGGATAGCACGGGTGATGAGACGATGGTGAGTATTTTTCTGCCGACCACACCCAATCCCACATCTGGGTTTTTATTATTTTTGCCAAAAAAACATGTGCGCCCACTTGATATGAGCGTAGAAGAAGCCATAAAATTGATCATTTCCGCAGGTATTCTCAGTGATGAAAATAGCGATTCCATCACAGATGAAATAGAAGAAGAAGCATCAAACAAATAATTGGATAAATTCTGATAGGCCAATATCAAATGCCGATAAACCAACCTTGATACTCACAATGGTTAGGAAACCACCGAATATTTTTTTCAGCGGTTGCGGATTTAAGCGATGGGCAAGATTCGCGCCTTTTGGCACGGCAAACAGAATCGCAGGAATAAAAAACAGCAAAGTCGGCAAATGGATATAGCCCAACGAAAATGGCGGGCGCCCTACAACATCAATGCCTTGCACAATAAAAGCAACCGAAGCTGCTGATGAAACTGCAATATTAATAATCGGCGCAACCGCAATCGCTTTATGAATCGATATTTTGCTTGCCATCAAGGTAGGGGTCATAAAAATACTACCGCCGATGCCAATGAGTGATGCCACCATTCCGATGCACCAACCAAATAGCGCGCGAAAATAAATATTATGTGTTGGCAGAACAAAACCGTGCTTTTGTTGCTTCTTAAAGATAAAGCGCAAGCCCAGATAAAATAGCATCACTGCAAAAATAATTTTCATCATATCGCCCGATAGAAATCGAATGATGATACCGCCCGTGATACTGCCCATCATCAAGAATATCAACCATTTCTTAACGATACTAATATCAATGCCCTCGCCCCGTTTGGAATGGGCGTAGGTAGCGGTCAACGCATTAATCATAACAGTTGCCAATGATGTGCCAACGGCAATATGCATGGTTATATCACTTTGATAACCGCTCAAAAACAGGATATAAAGCATCACTGGCACATAGATAACGCCACCACCAATGCCCAATAAGCCGCTTAAAAAACCCGCACATAACCCGCCTAATAAATAGACTGGAATTAGCGGTAACAGTGATTCGAAGCCCATCATGATATTTGATATTGCTGATGATGATTGTGGAGGGAGGATAGAATTTTTTGTCTGGTATCGGGCAATTTTCGGATTCCTAATGAGAGGCAATATTTGTTCAAAAAATAACCCGTTAGATGAAAGCCTTCGGTTAAATCTTGCGGTGATGGCGGGGTAGTCAAAGACGAATCATCTTGCAAAAATGATGGCATTGGCAGTAATTTTCTTTGCCATTTTTGTCCATTGGCAGCATCTGCGGTAATCGCTTTACCCGTATGCGGTGATACATAGCGTAAATTTTTGTTTGCCCCTGTTAAAGCACAGGCTGAAAAATCCAAACCCGCACCGCTATGGAATAAAAAATCCTTCTCCCACATAATATAATGTGCCAGTAATGTTACAGAATCATCATCACTGGTGAGGCGATTCAACAATGCGATGCTTTTATGATACAAAGTTTGGTGGCTATCGGCATCGGCAAGCCCACGCGCCAAAATATGGGTGAGCGATTGCATCAGCAATAAACGATTCGCATCATAGGCGATATGGGCAAAAATCTCTTGTTGTGGAATCAGCCGTAACTGCCCTAATTGCTCAATCAAACGGGCGCGCCACCGCAACTGATAAATATTGCCAATTTGCGGCCGCGATTTCTGATATTTTATAAAGCCCGCTTGCTTGCCGTGATTCTCGCAGAATAATTCTAACCGCAAGCCATATTCGCCGTGACGGGTGGTATTCAGCAAAATTGCGCTATCGTGCCATTCAATCATAATATTGTGTAGTCTTTTTTGCATCGCAATGAAATAGCTATTTCACTTTACCATATGTTTATTATAAGATGATATTGATGATACTGAAATTTAATGGAAGCTAATGATGGAACAATTACGCACAATATTGGGTGATAAATATGATGATAATCTGGCGATTCGCAAAAGCCATTCGCACGGCGAAGATGGCAGAAGGGAGAGCGGCAAAATTGCTGATGCGGTTGTGCGTGCCACTTGTGCAGATGATGTGGTGCAGACCATTAATTATTGTCGCAACCATAACATCAAGCTGACTCCCTTTGGTGCAGGCACATCGCTTGAAGGGCATGTTGTGCCGTTGCAAGCGGGAATCTCGCTTAATTTATCGGCAATGAATCGGATTATTAATGTATCCGAACACAATATGACGGCACGGATTGAGGCAGGCGTTACACGGCAACAGCTCAATCATTTTTTGCGCGATACGGGTTTGTTTTTTTCGGTTGACCCGGGTTCGGAAGCCACCATTGGCGGCATGGCATCTACCAGCGCATCTGGCACAAATGCGGTGCGCTATGGCACGATTAAGCAAAATGTGATGACGATGCAGATTGTGATGGCAAATGGTGAGATGATTGAAACAGGCACAGCGGCGCGTAAATCATCGGCAGGTTACGATTTAACGCATCTGTTTATTGGTGCGGAAGGCACGCTTGGCATTATCACCGAATTATTGGTAAAACTGCACCCTATCCCCGAACATATTATGGTGATAAGCGCGCAATTTAACAAGATTAATGATGCGGCTCAACTGGTATCGGAATTGATGCAAACGGGTATGATGATGGCGCGAATCGAATTGCTTGATGCGTTACAGATGGAAGCATCTATCGCCTATTCTGGATTGGCAGGCTTTGATAAAAAAGACACTCTGTTTTTGGAGGTGAGTGGCGGTTTGCGTAGCGTGAATGAACAGAGTGAATTTATCGCTGAATTGATTGCGGATAATAAAGGCTTTAATCACAAAGTTGCTGATAATGAACAGGAGCGTAAAATATTATGGCAGGCGAGGCATCATGCGTTTTATGCTGCGCGCGCTTATGTGAGTAAAGTTTCGGGCGAAAATGCTGATACATTATTGGCGATGATTACCGATTCGTGCGTGCCACCCGATAGGTTGGTGGATACATTGTTAGAAGTGCATGATGAATTGGCGAAAAGTGGCTTGCAAGGACCCATCGTTGGGCATATGGGCGATGGTAATTTTCATGTGCAATTAATGATTCCCAATGATGATGCTATGATTCTTCGTGGTAAAAAATTGGTTGGCACTATCAGCGATATTGCCATTAAAAATGGTGGCACTTGCACGGGTGAACATGGTATCGGCATGGGTAAGATTGCTTATTTGCAAAAGCAGCATCCCGATACAATGTCATGGATGCGGTTGATTAAAAAATCATTCGACCCTGATAATATCTTAAATCCTGATAAGATTTTTACTCTTTAAGTTTCTGCATCTTTAGGCTATTACGCTCCCAAAATACGCCATCATGGTAGCCTTGAATTGTGGGAGGCGTTTTATCATTCATCGCAATCGAATCGATTCGTTTTTGCGCCACGCAAGCATAATAGGGGTCAATCTCGATGCCCAGATAATCTCGCGATAATTTTTTTGCCACCACGCAAGATGTGCCAACGCCCATAAAGGGGTCAAGCACCATATCACCTTGCTTGCTGCTGGCAAGAATCAATTTCGCCATCAATTTTTCAGGCTTTTGGGTGGGGTGATTCGTGTTTTCCGCCATCGACCAATAAGGCACAGTTATATCGTTCCAAAAATTCGATGGGTGAGTATCCCTAAAATTACCCTGTTCGGTTTCTTGCCAATCTTTCGGCTTGCCGTCCACGCGATAGGGCGCGATAACTTGTCTGCGGATTTTCACCGAATCAACATTAAAGGTAAAATCATCTGATTGCGTACAGAACCAAATATCCTCATGCGCGTTTTTCCAGTTAGTTTTGGCACCGCGCCCTTTTTCGCGTTGCCATGTGATGCGGTTGCGGATATGAAAATAACGGCTTGCCACCTGATGTAACGATGTCGAACTCAACCAATCACCGCATAAATAAATACTGGCAGTAGGCTTTAGACTAGGAATTAGCAGGCGTAGAATATTATCAATATAGTCGCTATAAGCATCGATACTCATTTGTTTGAAATTATGTGCGCCGAATTTCTTGGCAAGATTATAGGGCGGGTCAAGAATCAGCAAATCAACAAATTTTTTTGGCAATTTAGGCGCAAGGGTGAAAAAATCACCTAATAGCAGTTGATTAAAGGGAGGGCTATTGACGCCAATATTTGTTGGCAATTTGGCTTGCAATTTTTGTTGCTCATCATCAGTGAGGCTGATGGTTTGATTGCGTGATGGTGTGGTCATAGCAAAATTATACAATAAAAATATTTAAAAACATCTAAAAAAACGCTATATTGTTTTTAAGTCATGTATCTGTTCAGGAGAAAAACAATGAAACAAACATTATATTCAGCCATTATGGTATCAATTTTTTCATTTGCGCTAATTGCCTGTAACGGTGGCACGACAACTGATGGCGGTGCTGATAATAATGGCGGTGATATTCCTGTTGATAAAGCTGACCCATTTGTTGCCCATGATAATATTTCTATTGAAGCAGCTGATATATTGCCTTTAACCTCAAAACCAATCAGTATTTTAAACCAAGATGGTATTGCGGTTGAAGCGGACTCGCTCACCGCAGTGGCTACTGCCGCTAATGGTGGTGCTGAAGGCTCTTATATAGCAGTTACTTTGCAAGGTTTGGCGGTGTTGGGCAATGATAGCACGGTTTACGAACGCGAGACGGGCGCAACTGCTTGGAATGAAAGTTCTAAATTAAAAATTGATAGAAGCATCAAAATATCAAACATCACCGCGCCATCTGTTACGCTTAAATTTGATAATCAAGGCAAAATATCGGCAGTAACCGCCTATGTTGATACCGATATTATCGCAACGGGTGATGAAACTGCAACAGGCACAAAATTTACCGCCACCAATGTTGATGGCACAGTGATTGATGTTGATAGAAGCACGATTTTTGGCTTTGACTCCAATTACATGGTCTATATCAACTGGAGCGCGGATAAAACATTAGATGATGCCGATAGTGCGCTGACGCAAACGATATATGATAGTGATGGTATGCTGATTGCAGGGCTAGAAGCCGAAATCATGCCGACAAGTGGTTTGGCTAGTTTTACGGGTAAAGGTAGTGGCGTTTTTGCCAATACCGATGCAAATAATAGTGTTACACGCTATAATACAGAATTTAATGTGAAGGCTGATATTGATTTTACCAATAAAATATTGGATTTTACCATTGATGGCACAACATGTATGGGTGATAATTGCCCGACTGATACCAATGTTATTCCTGACTATCTTAATTTTGACTTTACCAGCGAGCAAGCTTTAAGTTTGGCGGGCGCAACTGCTGATGACCCTGCAATCAGTTCTATCAGCACTGATTTAACGCTTGATGAAACATTAACGGGCAAGCTTGATTTGCGATTTTATGGTTCAGATAACGAGGGTGGTAATGATAATCGTGCCAAAGAATTTGGTGGCACATTCGCATTAGTTGAAACTGATAAGCGATATTATTACGGTGTATTTGGCGCAGAACGCGGTGCTATTACGCCGTTTACAGCTGGCACGACAACCAGCATTAACTCTGTGGGTAACATACCAGCCTATGCAGAAAAAGATACCGTTATTCCTGCGTCATCACTGACGGCGATTGCTTCTAATGCTGATACGGGTAATATCGCAACAGATGTAACATTGCACGGTTTGGCTGTGTTAAGGAATGATAGCAAAACTTATAGGCGTGATACGTTTAATACTGAATGGACTACTGATGATAGCATCGTCAATATCAATCGACAAATTGATATATCACGCATCACCGCATCTTTGGCAGCTGTTACGCTTACGTTTGATGTTGAGGGCGCGATATCAGGCGTGACGGTGCATGGTGATAGGCAAGAGGATTATACCATTGCAACAAAAGATAGAGCAACGATTTTTGGCTTTACTTCCGACTATATGGCGCATATTAGTTGGAATGCTAATACCGCAATAGATACAGAAAATACTGCATTGTCGCAACAAGCTTATGATAAAGATGGCACGATGATTGCGGGCATTGAAACTGACATTATGGATTTTCCTGCCACAACAGACACAGTTGATTTTGATGGCAAGGGCAGTGGCGCTTATTATCGTGTTGATGGAAGCAATGCAATTCAGAGTGATTATGAAACCATATTTGATGTAACAGCCACTGCTGATTTTGGTGCTAGCACTGTTGCGTTTACCATTGCTAATACCAAATGTATAGAAACAGGGACACCAACTGATTGTGTTGCAGGTAATGTTAATAAGACTGGGCTTGATTTTACCATATCAGCAATCAGTTTTCTTGATACTGAAAGCAATGTTACTAATAATATCAGCGGTGCTATCACGGTTGGCTCGACTGGTATGACTGGCACGCTTGATGCAAGATTTTATGGCACGGATACAAGAGAGATTGGTGGCACATTTGCGGGAACGTTGAATAGTGAAACTGATAAGCGTTACTATTATGGTGCGTTTGGTGCACAGCGTGATGGTATCAGTGTTGGTGGTTATACGGTTGCAAGTTATATTTATAATGTTGACAATCCAAAAGCTGAATCTATCGCTAAAGATAATAATGAAATGGCATATCTGTCGCTCACCGAAGCCGCCAATGATTCAGATAAAAGCGATAAGCAATTCATATTGAAAGGTCTGGCAACGCAAGGTAGCAGAGATAATGTAACATATAACCGCAATTTTGAACATCAAGCTTGGGCAACAAAAGCCGATATAACGCAACATGAAACATCTATTGCAAGCATCAATGGCACGGCTGCCTCGCTCACTTTTGATGTTTCGGGTGATATAATTGCGGCAACGATTCACACAAATAACGGCACTGAAAATATTACCTATCAATCCACTGGCAGTTTCACCAATTCCAATGCAGTTGCTACTGCTGATATTGACACTGCTACTATTGATGGCTTCATTGATGCCACTACCAAAACAATCAGTGTTGATAGAAGCATGGGCACTTTAGGTTTTAATTCAAATTATATGGCATTGGTGGATTGGAATATCAGCAGGGGCGTAAGCGATTTTGATAATGCAAGCACGAAAATCAAGGATAGCACCTATAATATTAATGGGTTTATGGTTGCGGGTATGGAAACAACAGCATCCGATTTTGCGAACCTTTCTAGCGCAGTTGATTTTACGGGCAAGGGGCACGGGTTTTATATAACCGAAACCAGTGAAGAGCACGTCATATCTGATATCGTAACCACTGTGGATTTCTCTGCTAGTACTATATCTATCGCTAGCACGAACAGCAAGAAATGCACTAATGGTTCATTTAATAGCTGTGCACCATCATCAATCACTGGGCTTAATTTTACGATGGCACAACAAACTTACACGGCAGGTAACGCTATCAGCGGGGTGATTAATTCGCAGGCACTAACAGGCACGCTTGATGGTCAGTTTTATGGTGCTGATATTTGGGAATTCGGTGGCACATTCGCACTGGCTGATACCACGACTGAAAATAATATGCGTTACTATTATGGAGCATTTGGCGGTTTGCGTGTTGGGGTTGCTAATGGGCTTACGTTAGATAGCACTATCACTGATGGTACCACAATTTCTAGCTTTACAGCAAGCACGAGCCCTGCATCACTTGATGCAGTAGCGAGTATGGGCAGTGGCACGGCGTTCACAATGAAAGCTCTAGCGACTTACCGAAATATCACCACCACTTACAGCCGTGCGCCACAACAAGCTTGGGCAACACATGCTGATGCCGCAGAATCAGCTAGCCTTAAAACATTGACGGGTTCTGGTGCATCGCTTACATTTGATGGCACGGGCATTACAGGCGTAACCGCCTATGTGAATGCAGAATATACCGATTCAGGCACGGCAACCGATGAACATAGCTTTGATGGCACAAAAGTTGATGTTGATAGAAACTCTATTTTTGGCTTTGATTCGAAATATATGGCTTATATCAGCTGGAGCGCAGGTGAAACAGTAGCGGATATTACCAGCACGGAGTTAACAGCCGACATAAACAGTGTCAGCGGTATTATGATTGCGGGTATAGAAACAGCAGGCACAGCAGTTCCTGCAAGCGATATTACGTTTGTGGGTAAAGGAAAAGGGGTTTATGGTGATATAAATGGCGCGCATAATGTTAGCTTTGGCGTCTTAGCAAATCTGGATGCCACAGCACGCGAAATAACCTTAACCACTACTGGCACGGCTTGTGTGAATACATGTACAATTGATACCGATGCACTGAATTTTAGCAGTTCTGAATTAAGTTACGCAGAAAATACCAATAGCATTAGCGGGGCGGTTAGCACCAAAGATGTAGGTAATAATGTGATTCTATCAGGCACGGCAGATGCGCGTTTTTATGGTGCAGATGCCAGTGAATTTGGTGGCAGATTTGCCCTCACGCAAGCAGATACAAGCTATTATTATGGTGCGTTTGGGGCTGAAAAAGCAAAATATCATCTCTTTGCTGATACAGAAACTTACCCAAATTGGGAAAATGCTGAACAGGCGCATGTCTTTAACGGTTTAAGCTATAGTGCTTTTGATGATGATGTTAAAACCCGCACATTTGAAATAAAATATATCACGCGAACCAATGATAATACGGCTGCAGGCGATGTTAAAAGAATCCAAAAAGTTAACATCACAACATTAAATGCTGATGGCAGCAGCAGTAGCAGAAACTTTGATAAACACAGTTTTGGTGGTAGTAATCTTGGGAATACGCGTTATCTGAATGATGCAAATATAGGCAATACGGGTTATGATACTGATGCCAATTCTGGTTCTTTGAGGCTAATTCATAACACGACGAGTGGTGGTCTAAGTAGTCAGAAATGGATAGCGATTATTCACGACCCTGATAATGGTAACCCATTTAATTATCACTATCAAACATTTGGTATCACCCATGATGACACCGATAAGGGTGGTTTTTCAACAGGTTCATTCACCAATGATTTACCAACTGAAGGCAGTGCAAGTTTTACAGGCCGTGCCTATGGCTATTATAATGGGGGCACTGCTGCTCTTCGATATGTAACGCGCGCTTGGGCGAGTGTTACGGTTCATTTCGGTACTGGCACGGCAAGCTTTAGCACGAACTCAACAAAAGGATCACGGGTACAAGATGGGAATGTGAATGCTAATAGTGGGATACACGGTTTTGGGCGCTCATCTTCGCCTACCCTAAATGACTTGAATATAGCAAATACCACCTTGACTTACGACCCCATTTATAAATGGTTTAGGGGGGATGTATCAGCAACATTAGGTGATGGCGATGCTGTGATGCGGGCTTACGGTCCGAATGCCGAAGAAGTGGGCGGCGTGTTTAAAATTGAAAGTAGCGATGGCACTAAAACATATGCGGGTGGATTCGGCGCGGTGCAATAATATTGGTAGCGGAGGAGGGATTCGAACCCCCGGCACATGGATTATGATTCCACTGCTCTAACCGACTGAGCTACTCCGCCATAAAATCGCCCGATATATATAAAACGATTCGTAAAAAACAATTATAGTCAGGGTTTTCGTAAAAGCAACCCTATTTTTGCAAACAGCCACTCACCCACACATCATAAACAGGATGCTCCAGCGGATTGAGTGGTGGGCTTGACGATACCATCCAGCCTGAAAACACACGATTCGGCTCAAATATTTCTTGCAAAATTTCATTGCCATATTCCTCGATAATAAATTTCTCGCGCTTTATTTTACGGGTCAGCATTTCTTGCTCGCCTAGATTATCGTCAATATCTTGCAATTCAGCCTCGCGCAATGATTGCGCGATAATGCCACGCCGCGTTAAAGGATATTCATAAATCTCTAAAAAGGCAGTATTATCAGGCACTTCTGTGGGTTCTGATTTTTTGCAATAGCGCATATAAATCTCTAACCTCCCAAAAAATACGCTTTTATTGCGTGTTACTTTGAAAGACGAGGTGCGGGCAGTGGTGCGGTCTAGCCCCTGTAATAAAACGATAGGACTGGTTTTGTTAGCAGTTTGCGCGATGGTACTGGTAGGCAATAACAATGTTAAGCACAACAAGGAAACCCTTAAAGAAACTCCAAAAGAAGCTACAGGCAAGACAAACCGAGAAAACTGCATTAAATCACCATTTGTGAAAATTTTCTATCACCGCAAAAATACGATTATCATCACGATGATTTTTATTACTCCGAAGAAGTTTCAGAGATAATGAAAACCGCTTTGCCTAACAATTCTTCTAATGTTGCCGATTGTTCAACAATCGTGAATTTACCACCATCAGAAATTTTTTGGTCACTATTACCCGGATTCACGCGCATATAGGCACCGCCTAATAGCCCATCGCTAATAATCGCCACCGCTGTATCGGTTGGCAAACTCACATCATTGCGAATCGCCATCGTTACCTGCGCTTGAAACGAATCAGGGTTAATGGCAAGTTTTTCTACCGTGCCAATTTTCACGCCACCGATTCTAACATCATTGCCCACACGCAATCCCTTGATAGAAGTAAAATCTGCCGCGATTCGCTGGATTGTTCCTTCTTTGGTATCATTTGAATTGGCAGCTGCCCAACTTAAAAAGAATAATGCGATTCCAAGAACCGTGCCACCCAATAATATTTCAAACCATCTTTGCTTTAACATAATCTTAATTCCTTCTTTCATTAATTTTCTTTTCAGCGCTGAGAATGACACTTTCCATAATGCCCATCACATCTACTGAATTGGTTGTATAATCAAACTGATCACCAGATTGCATCACATCAAATTCTGCACCCGGATAAATCGCTAAATATTTTGAGCCAAAAATCCCGCTACTCACGATGGCAATAGAGCTATCAAGCGGCAACCCAATATCAGTAAAAACATCCATTGCCACATTGATAGAGAGATTATCGGGATTAATTTCAAGCCCCACAACGCGCCCAACATCAACGCCTGCCATCAAAACGCGCGCGCCACTATTAAGCCCGCCTACATTCGAAAAGCGTGCATATAAAGGATAGCCTTGCAAATTATCTTCCGAGAAACTATCAGCACGGTAACTTTGTATCAGGATACCAACAAGCAATAATACAAAAATTGCACCTGCCAAAAAATTCTTTTTTTTATCTGTATTCATGATTAAGAATGTCCTTTGAGTTTTTTATTATGAATATCGGGACGCCATGCCTGATAGCTGGCTATCACAGTTTCTTTGCCGGGCAATTTTGCGTCAGGGTAAAGCGCAACAGCAGTGCCAGTAATATTGGATTGCGGTGCTTTTTCCCAGCGATAGGTGTTATCGTTACTTTTGGGCAATTCATTCGTGCCGTAATGTAACCAACGATGCCAATTTGGTGCAACATTGCTCGGGTCGTTTCTTTGGGGGTCATTTCTTTGGGAGTCGCTGCTTCTTAGATGATTTACTTTGGCGTAAACCACCCAACGCTTGCGCTTGCCATTGGCAGGGAGACGTTTATGTTCGTAATAATGATTACCAACACTATCTTGCCCGACCCATTTGCCGTTAAACAAAGTTATGATGCGTGTTATACTGGTTGTCATTGCCTATTCTAACAAAATATTTTCATGGTTTACACTTAATAATATTACGATAATCAAAAGTACCGCAAAAATCAATATCTATATCATTTATAATCATAATATTACCCAAAATAGTGTCATGATTAGAAACTAACGCGCACGCCAAAATCATAGAAAGAAAAATCCTCACCTAAATGCGTTGTATATAAGCGAGTGCCTGCAACAATGCTCATCGCATTATTAAGATAAAATTCAACACCACCACCTATAATCTGTCCTGATGATTCCAGTATGTCGCTATTTTCTGAATCTAGCGAATCGGTAATCTCGTAAGTATAGTTTGAACGGCCAACGCGAATGAACGGTTGCAGAGAGCTTGGTCCTGAAAATGCGAGCGGATAATAGATATAAGAAAGACCAATACCAGAAAAACTATAATTAAAGACACCATCTTGACCGTTCGTGCCGCCAGTTTCATAATAGCGATAATTCACTTCAACTTCTGCGCCAAAACTTTCAACTTCAAACGCATGACGTTCGGTGCGGTAAAGGATGGCTATAGCGTTATTATCCCATTGCGATTTTTTCTCTATCTCGTCGGGGGAATAAAGATAAACTTCACCTGACCAGTCAGTTAAATCATCAGGATATTCAGTCTCAGGCGCGGCAACATTGCTGTAACCATTGCCTAAAATGATCGAAAAAGAAAAGCCATCATTGGCAAATGCTTGGTGACTGCTTAAAATAAGCAAAATAAATATAATCAGTAATTTTTTCATCTTCAATATCCCCGCTTTTTCGGCATTCTGCCGTCATCGTTTTTAAGTTATACATCAGTAGCGATATGAAACTCGCCTCTAGATGCACGATACCTGCTTTTGGTTTCACCAATCGCAAAACATCTATCAAACACCCTATATGAGCATTTATATTACCTGCATTTTACTATTTTAAAAATAACATTGCAAGCATAGTTACGGTATTGCAATTATTACAATAACGATTCTTTTTTACGGGTCTTTTGTACGGGTCTTTTTTGCGGGTCTTTATTAGCAGGCTTTATTAGGGGGCTTTATAATTTTATTATTATTTTATGCACAGGTAAGACAAGGTTTTAGTGGCTTGTAAATCAATGAAAATTAAGATTTTAAAAATTGATTGTGGACAATCCAAAATTTGTTAGCATCAATCATAGCGCATCATCACTATCACACATAATATGGAGTTGATTTTATCATCACATAAAACATATGAGCATAAAATATTCTGGAAAATATTCTAGAAAAAGCCAAATGATAGGAGCTAAACTATTGTCTAGTATGGTTGTTTTTATGCTTTTTCAGCTTTTCTGCTGTTTATTTTATGCTATGTTGTGATGGTGATAAGTTAAGAAAATGGTGATAATATTTTAAGGTGTGATTCGGATGAAGATTAAACGTGTTTTTACTAAAATGGGCAGCTGCCCTTATGAAGCGATTCCATTTCATTTTGTTTCGGCAGAATTGCGTAACATTGATGGCACATTGGTGTTTCAGCAAAACGAAATTGAAGTGCCAGCAGCATGGTCGCAAATTGCATCCGATATATTGGCGCAAAAATATTTCCGCAAAGCGGGTGTGCCATCGGATTTAGAAAAAATCCCAGAAGATGATATTCCTGAATTTTTATGGCGCGCACAAGCCTCACCCACCGCCAAAAACCTCACTTATGGTGGAGAGGTAAGTGCCAAGCAATTATTTGATAGGCTGGCAGGCACATGGTGCTATTGGGGTGTTAAGGGCGGCTATTTCTCGTCCGATGAAGATGCCCGCACCTATTATGACGAAACCCGCTATATGCTTGCCACGCAAATGGTTGCGCCCAACTCTCCGCAATGGTTTAACACGGGCTTATATTGGGCTTATGGCATTATGGGCAATTCGCAAGGGCATTATTTTGTGAATCACGAAACCGAACAGCTAGAAAAATCAAACTCTGCATACGAACGCCCACAACCCCATGCTTGCTTTATCCAATCGGTTAATGATGATTTGGTGAATGAAAACGGCATTATGGATTTATGGGTGCGCGAGGCACGTTTATTTAAGTATGGCTCTGGCACAGGCACTAATTTTTCATCATTGCGTAGTTCGGGTGAGAATCTTTCTGGTGGTGGTAAATCATCGGGGCTGATGTCGTTCCTTAAGGTAGGTGACCGTTCGGCTGGGGCAATCAAATCGGGCGGCACAACCAGACGTGCGGCTAAAATGGTGGTGGTTGATATTGACCATCCCGATGTTGAAGATTTTATCAGTTGGAAATATCGCGAAGAACAAAAAGTCGCGGCATTGGTTGCGGGTTCTAAAATCTACAACATCCATCTTAACCGAATCATGGCGGCTTGCCAAGACGATACAGTGCCTGAAACTTTTACGGGCGACTATAATCAATATGACCCGAATCACAATCCGCATTTGAAATTGCGTGTGCAAGAAGCCTTGCGGTCGATGATTCCTGATAATTACATTCAGCGCGTGTTGCAATTTGCCAAGCAAGGCTACACGCAAGTTGATTTTCCAGTGCTTGATGCCGATTGGGATTCCGAAGCCTACGCCACTGTTGCAGGGCAAAATGCCAATAATACTGTGCGTGTTAGCGATGATTTTTTACGTGCGGTTGAAGGTGATAAAGATTGGGATTTGACAGCGCGCGGTGATGGTTCGGTAATGAAAACCATGAAAGCAAGTGAGTTATGGGAGCAAATCGGTCATGCCGCATGGGCGAGTGCCGACCCGGGCTTGCAGTTTGATACCACCATCAATGATTGGCATACTTGCCCGCAATCTGGCAGAATTAATGCCTCAAACCCTTGTTCGGAATATATGTTTTTAGATGATACCGCCTGTAATTTGGCATCGTTCAATCTGTTGAAATTCCGCAATGATAAAACGGGTGCGTTTCAAACCAAAGAATTTATTCATGCCACAAGGTTATTAACCATCACATTGGAAGTATCGGTGTTGATGGCGCATTTTCCATCTAAAGAAATTGCGTTGCTTTCTTATCGCTATCGCACATTGGGCTTGGGTTATGCCAATCTGGGCGGCTATCTTATGACCGAAGGCATTCCGTATGATTCTGCTGAAGCGCGCGCATTTTGCGCCGCTATCAGCGCGTTAATGACTGGCACATGTTACAAAGTATCAGCAGAAATGGCAAAAGAAGTTGGCGCATTTACGGGCTATAAAGATAATGCCCCCCATATGTTACGGGTGATTCGCAATCATAGGCTTGCGGCATTAGGCGACGTTGAAAATTATGAAGATTTGCAAAAAAATCCAGTTGCTTTGAAGCATGATGATTGCGCTGATAAGCAATTATTGCAGGCGGCAATCGATTCGTGGGATGATGCGCTTTCGTTAGGTGAAAAGCACGGCTATCGCAATGCACAAGTTACCGTTGTTGCACCTACTGGCACGATTGGCATTGTGATGGATTGTGCCACCACAGGTATCGAGCCCGATTTTGCACTGGTAAAAGTGAAAAAACTTGCAGGCGGTGGCGTGTTGAAAATGATTAATTCAGCCGTGCCAACCGCGTTGAAAAATCTAGGCTATAATGCGCAACAAATCACCGATATTGTTGACTATATTAATGGCACGCAAACATTTAATCATGCGCCGCATATTAATCGCGAAAGCTTGCGGGCAAAAGGCTTCACTGATGCTCTGATTGATTCGCTAGAATCGCGTTTAGAAGGCACATTCCATTTGCGTGGCTTATTCACACCGTTTAATTTAGGCGAAGATTTTGTGAGCCAAAAGTTAAAATGTGATGTCAAAAATGCTGATATTTTAACGTCATTGGGCTTTACTGCCACGCAAATTGCCGAAGCGAATCGCGTGATTTGTGGTACGATGGGGATTGAAGGTGCGCCCACATTGAAAGAAAAAGATTTGCCGGTATTTGATTGCGCTAACACATGCGGCAATGGCAAAAGATTTTTATCAGCCGAAGGGCATATTCGCATGATGGCGGCAGCGCAACCGTTCATTAGCGGTGCTATTTCTAAAACCATCAATATGCCGAATCATGCTACCATTACCGATTGCCTCGATGCCTATCGGTTATCGTGGGAATTGGGCTTAAAAGCCAATGCACTTTACCGCGATGGGTCTAAACTTAGCCAACCTCTGATGAGCTCTTTGGTCAGTGATGTTGACGATGTTAGCAATGATGATTCTGAGAATATCAGTAATGAAATCATTATGAAAATCGCTAAAAAAATGGCATTGATGGCGACCAAAGAATCGCAAAGAGCAGCGGCTTCAGAACATAAACAGCGTAAACGCTTGCCCGCAAGGCGCAAAGGCTATACTCAAAAAGCAATCGTTGGGGGGCATAAAGTCTATCTGCATACGGGCGAATATGATGATGGCTCATGTGGCGAAATCTTTATTGATATGCACAAGGAAGGCGCGGCATTCCGTTCGATGATGAATAATTTTGCGATTGCGGTTTCTATCGGCTTACAATATGGCGTGCCGTTGCGCGAATTTGTTGATGCTTTTATTCTAACGCGATTCGAACCCGGTGGGTTTGTGCAAGGCAATGATTCGATTAAAAGCGCGACATCGATTCTTGACTATATTTTCCGTGAATTAGCCATTAGCTATTTGGGACGTGAAGATTTGATGCAGCAACAGCCAAATGCGGGCGATTTGCACGGGTTAGGCGCGGGGCATCGTGAAGGGCGATTAGATGATGCTTATCGTATGGATAAATTTGTTTCAAGTGGCTATATCAAACAGCTTTTAAGCGATAATAATGTGTCTCCCTCAGCACCATCACCTGATTCTATTTCAAAAAACATAGCATCAGATATTGCCCCAAAGAATGAAGAAGAAAAAGAAATATTGGCGCAAACAGCGATTGATTCTTACGAGGGCGATGCTTGTGTGGGGTGCGGTCATCTTACATTGGTTCGCACTGGCACCTGCATGACATGTATGACATGCGGTCAAACAACGGGTTGTAGCTGATTGATTTTTTCAGGGATAACCATATATGATGGGCTTGTTATAGCATTGAATAAAATGTTATGAACAATGCTCACTATTAAAATAGTATTTAAGAAAGAAAAAAATGCTTAACATGATACTTAAAAGATACGTCGCGATTTTATTATCCATATTAGTTTTTGGTGCCTTTCAACAGGCAATAGCGCAAGAAACTGATGATACGCTTGAAGTTGAAGCAGAGGAACAAGAAGCAGCAGTGGTTACAGAAGCGCAAGCACCTATAACAGAAAAAAAGGTCAAAGGTCGTGGCGGTAGTGGTTGGGGCGTTGGTTCTAGCTATACCACCACAAGTGTCATTGCCTACACTATTCGTACATCAATTGCCGATGAGAGCAATACCAGCCAAGCTTCATCTCATAATGCGGTGCCGTCAGTTATGTATCGCAATAAAAAATTTATTAGCTACAGATTTGCTGTCGCGCAATTTGACTATAGCGATACTATTACAGAAAAAAAAGGCGATAGTTCCTACAAGCTTGGTGTAAATTTTGCGCTTGGCAATGATACTTTTATTACCAATCTGCATCCTTTTGGCGGCAGGTTTTATTTTGCATTAGGGATTACCGATTTTGAATTAAAGCTTGGCTTCGGTGGTTCTGTATCAGGTGAAGCGAGTGAAACGCAAGAAGACATAATAGACCCAAAGACAGGCGGACCACTAAAAGTAACTTCTGAAGTAACAGGTAGAGTTGGTGGTTCACTTGCTTATGAAGGGCTTGCAACCTATACAGGGTTGGGTTGGGGCACCAAACATCCTGATAAAAGAGGGTTCGGAATGCGGTTTGAATTGGCTGTGATTCAAGTGCCAAAACCAAAGGTAAATTTATATGCGAACGGTTTTAAGGCTGCGGCTGCAGTTGATGTTGACGGTGAGGAAAGAGAAATTAGTACCGAAGCAATCGATGCAGAAATTAACCAACTTGTCAGCGATACCGCTAAATATGAAAGAGACTTAGAAAAAGATGCCGCCCAGCTTGATATATTCCCCGTGATAGAAATAGGCTTCAGTTATCATTTCTAAGTGGCATTTTTAATTGGCATTTCTAATTGGCATTTAAGCAGAGTGATTCTATATAAGATACCCTTGCTAGGGTGATTGGCATATTGATTGCTTTTATGATGGCGTAATGTTATATTTTATTTGTGGTAAATAACAATATTATTTATCCAAAATCATTAGGCAAGCGAAAATTTTCAATGAAAATGACACATATCATCAACAATACTATTCATTCTCGCAATATTTATTGTCGGGTCATCTTATTGGCATTCGCATTGGCATTCTTGCTGGCATCATCTTTGTTTGTGCAAACAGCAAACGCGCAACAAACAGTGCCAACAACAGAGCTTGAAACTTGGCGCGCTGGCTATACTGCCGAACTTATTGGCGGCAATCATGGCTATGGTGTGGCATTTTCTGTTCGTCAAAATTATTATTACAGCCTGCGATTTCTTTTGCTTACTTATGAGAATCAAATTAAGATGGAAGAAAATAATAACGATAATTCTTATGAATATGCGTATCAGAGCAAATTTGAAAATTATGCGTTGGTTGCGAATCTCTATCCATTTGGTGATAACACTTTTATTTCTTCTGGCGTTTTTAATCTTAATATGCGCTATGATAGCGATGGTTATGTGAGGCGAACATTTACGGATTCCGATGATGAAACATATATATTGGAAGCAGGTTATAAAACAGCAGTAAGCTATAAAGGCAATGCGGCTTATCTGGGTATTGGCATGGGCACGAAAAGACATTCAAAAAGAAAAATATCCTTACGCGCTGAATTAGGGTTTATTTTTATGCCATCAGCTGATGATGTGCAAGTCAGTTTGAGTGAAATTGAAGCGGTAGGGGACGCGTCGCTTGCATCAGATGCGTCAGTGGCGGCACAAAATGAATTACGTGATAAAACATTAGGGGCTTATTCGGCGAAAGTAAGACGAGACGCTGATGCTTTCAAATATTACCCCGTGATAGAAGCTGGCATCACTTATCATTTTTAGTTGGCATTTCTAATATGCCATTTTTAAGATAATAAGGTAAAATAAAGCGATTTGCCTCATCATTACATTGCCAATAGATGATGGGTTAGCGTATAATATTTTTATGTCTTTTATCGCCACCCTCAAGCAAGCATTATGGTTGCTCATCAGCTTTGATGCAGCATTATGGGAAATTATTTTATTGTCTTTATGGGTTAGCCTATGGGCATTATTGCTCGCGCTTATCTTTGCACTTTTTTTTGCAACTCTGATTGCCTTAAATGAATTTCGTGGCAAAAATCTTGTGCTGATTTTGCTCAATGCCATGATGGGCTTGCCTCCCGTTTTTATCGGCTTATTGCTTTATATTCTTTTTTCGCGCAATGGCGTGTTGGGTTTTACGCAACTGCTTTACACCCCTATCATTATGATTATCGCGCAAGCTGTGCTGATATTCCCTATCATCACCGCATTGGCAATAGAACAATTACAGCAACATTATGTCTATTACCGCCCTCTCTTCCATAATTTGCAATTATCATTTTGGCGGCAAAGCATTGCCTTGCTGTATGAATTGCGCTTTGCATTGATGATATTGCCAGTGGCAGGGTTAGGGCGCGGGCTTTCGGAAGTGGGCGCGGTGCTGATTGTGGGCGGCAATATTCAGCATTTCACCCGCACCATGACAACCAGTATCGTGTTAGAAACATCGCGTGGCAATATCAGCTTTGCATTGGCATTGGGGTTGATATTGGTTGCCATTGGTGTGATTCTCAATATTATTTTTATGCTGATTAAGCAGAGGCAGAATAATGCCTGAAGAAACAATTGAAGAAATATTAGAACCATTAGAATTGCGTAATGCGTCGATAGGCTATGGCGAAACAACATTATTGCATCGCCTCAATATGGTATTTGCCAGTGATAGAATAAGTTTCGTGGCAGGCGCAAATGGCGTTGGTAAATCTTTATTGCTTAAAACATTGGCGGGTTTGATTGCGCCACAACAAGGCATGGTGAGTGGCATCAAGCATCACTTACCCGCATTGATGCATCAAAAACCGATCATGCTGAATCGGTCGGCTCAAGAAAATTTGAGGTTTATTACGCGCGCTGAAAAAACTGATAATGCCCTCATCAGTGAGGTGTTAGGGCAGGTTGGCTTGTTTGATATGCGCCATAAAAATGCGATGGCATTATCAGTTGGTCAGCAAAAATTGCTCTCTTTTGCGATGCTGATGCTGATGCGGCGCGATTATTGGTTGCTAGACGAGCCAACTGCCAGCCTTGCGCCCGATACCAAAAATAAGATTGAACGGTTGATAAAAGATGCCCGCAAGCAGGGGCAGAAAATGGTGATTGTTAGCCATGATATGGCGCAGATTAAATTATTAGCAAAGGGCAAAGATGATATTTTATTTTTGCATCATACTGATGAAATACCAGAGATAAAATCGATACAGCTGATACAGGTGAGTGATTTTTTTAAGAATCCGCCCCACAGTCAAGCCGCAGAATTTATCAATGATATAGGGGGTAATCGATGAGAATCTTTATCAGTATATTATCTGCTATGGTGTTATTTTTCGTGTCACTTTCATCATATGCCAAAGATAAACAGCTCTTGCTTGCCACCACCACATCGATTCACAATTCAGGCTTGCTAGATATATTATTGCAAAACTTTGAAAAAAACCACGATATTACCGTCAAAGCGGTGATTCAGGGCAGCGGTCTTGCCATCAGAAGCGCGATTGATGGCAATGCTGATGTGATTATCACCCATGCGCCAGAAGCAGAGATTGAGCTTATCGCCAGTGGCTATGGGGTGAAACGCTATCCGTTTATGTATAATCATTTTGTGATTGTTGGACCCCAAGAGGCATTGAATCTTGATGCCACTGATGTATTGTCATCTTTACAAAAAATCGCCACCAAACGTGCATTATTTGTATCGCGTGGTGATGATAGCGGCACCCATCAAAAAGAAATGGCGTTATGGCAAAAATTAGGAATTATGCCTGATAGTCATAAAGGGTTTTTTAATTGGCGTCATCATTGGTATATTCAAAGTGGCACGGGAATGGGACAAAGCCTGTTGATTGCGTTTGAGAAAAATGCCTATATTTTAAGTGATGAGGCGACATGGTTGCGGTTTCGGTCGAAAATGGGCGATTATAAAATCCATGTTAAGGGCGATAAATTGCTGTTTAATCAATATAGCGTGATTGCCGTAAATCCTGAAAAACATCCTTATTTGCAATATCAATCAGCGGTAAAATTCATCAATTTTTTGATTGGTGCGGAGGGGCAAAAAATGATTGCTGATTATAAAATTAGTGGCGAAACTGTGTTTTTTGCAAATGCAGAATAGGGCAGTGTTAAGGGGATAACATGTTACAAAAATATCAGCGCCTCATTGGCATATCGCTAGGGTTATTGGCAACCATATCATTTGGGCTTACATTGCCAATTACCCGCTATCTGTATCTATCAGGCTTTTCGGTGTGGGATACCGCCATCGCGCGTTGCTTATTTGCAGGCATTTTTGCGGCAATCGTTTTGATTGTTACCAGACAAAAACTGCCCGCTAAAAAATATTTGCTCCGCTTATTCATCATGGGGCTAACAGTATCGCTGGGTTTCTCTACGGCTGTTAGCTATGGCATGGCATTAGCACCTGCCAGTAATGGTGGCGTGATTTTAGCGGGCAATAGTCTTGCTATCGTGTTATTTGCAAGTTTGCTTGCGGGCGAAAAACCATCATGGCAATTTTGGATGGTGATTATCACTGGATTTATGCTGATTGCCACATTTTCGTATCTGGTGAATGGGGCGGTCAATGTTTTTAGCGTCTATTATGGTGAGTTGGCAATTTTGGTGGCGGTGATTATGGCAGGTTATAGCCATGCACAAGGTGGCGTTTATGCCAAAGAGCTCGGTAGTTGGCAAGTGATATGCTGGGCGATGGCATTCTCGTTACCAATAGTGGTGCCGTTAAGCATTTGGTTGGTAGATTTTACCACCATCACTGCTAATGCGTGGCATTTCAGCAATTTACTCTATGTCAGCATTGTTAATAATTGTGCGATATTTTTTATTTGGTATTATGCGATGAAATTGGGCGGTATTTCAAAAACTGCACAGTTAAAATTGCTACAGCCTTTTTTCACTTTTATTGCCGCCGTGTTATTTTTGGGTGAGCCATTTGACCCGATGGTTATCATATTTATTGTTCTAATCGTGGCATTGATTGTGATAGGGCAAAATTGCCATGTCGCCCAAAAATCTGCCAAAGAATCTAATATGAAATGAGATATTATCAACTGATACAATTCAATCATAATGGTTGCAAATTACTTTGATATTGCAAAAATTGTTATATTATGATAGTAAATGAGAGAGCTAGTGATAAATGCGAATGCGCTATTTGTAAAATGGCTAGCATTTTGCTTAACTGATAAATCTAAATAAAGATTAAGTAACATTCAAAAAGAGAATATAAATGATTTTAGATAAGTTTTTACATGATTTACATGATGTGTATGAGCATCAAATCCATAATTACCATTTGATAGGTGTTTTACTGGGGGTGGTGGCAGTTAGCTGCTTTGCAATGACGCTGCCGATGACGCGCTATTTATTCTTACTTGATTTAACGGTTTGGGATGTTGCGGTAGGGCGTAGCCTGATTGGTGCATTATTCGCTTTGGTTTTGTTAATTGTTACCAGACAAAAATTACCACAAAAGAAATTCTTACCAAAATTATTGTTGGTTGGCATTGCCGCCGCCTTTGGCTTTAACTTATTGATTACTTACGGCACGCATAGTGTGCCAGCCAGCAATGGCGGGGTAATATTGGCAGCGAACGGTATCAGCGCGGCATTATTTGCAAGAATATTATCGCCAGAACGCCCATCATTGAAATTTTGGGTAACATCGCTTGCAGGCTTTGTTTTGATTATTGTATTTTCGTACCTATCCAATGGCTCGGTGAATGTTTTACAAGTCTATTATGGCGAATTGGCATTGTTAGGCGCGGTATTGATGGCAGGTATCAGCCATGCGCTGGGCGCTGTGCTCGCCCGCGAAATGGGCAGTTGGCAGGTGATATGCTGGGCAATGGTGATGACATTACCGCTGTTAATTCCCTTATCATTCATCGTGATGGATTTTAACGCCATTGAATATTTGAGTGCTTGGGGCTGGTTTCACATGATGTTTTTAGGGGTGGTGAATAGCTGCTTTGTGTTTTTCATGTGGTATCATGCCATGATATTGGGCGGTATTTCAAAAACCACGCAATTACAATTATCAAAGCCTTTCATCACTTTTTTTGTAGCGGTTATATGGTTAAGCGAACCATTTGATCCATTGGTCATTATCTTTATGGTGTTAATGGTGTTGGTGATTTTTGTGAGCCAGCGCACCCATGTAGCAGAATCTCAAAAATAAAGTAGGTTTTATGATTGTTGCTTGACTCATTCTTACTTTCATGTATTAGATAATATATCGACTATATTGAAAGTAAGGTGATGATGATGGCTTCATTTACGCGCAAGATTGACCCCAGTAAATCGTTAAAGAAACGGTTAAAGCCAGACTATTCTGAAGATAATAATGACAGGGTAGAAATTGGACCCACCCAGCTTGCTTTTGATGAATGGCAACAAGCAGGATTAACGCCGCCTAACCTACCCATCATGCGTGCCAAACGGCATGAACGGTTGGTGCAACAGATTAATTTTCATCAGCTAGACGCACTTTTAATTTTTGACCCACTATCGATTCGCTATGCCACTGATTACCCGAATATGCAATTATGGAACACGCATAATCCGTTTCGGGCGGTGTTGGTAACGGCTTCGGGCTATATGGTGTTATGGGATTTTACAGATGGCGATTACGCGTCAGAATTAAACCCTGCCATCAAAGAAGTGCGCCCATGTTTGCGTTTTTTTTATTTTTTGGGCGGTGATAGGGTAGAAGAAAAAGCCGATGATTTTGCGAGCGAAGTCGCTTTGATGATGCAAAAACATACAGGCGGTGGCAAAAGATTAGGCATTGATAAAATCCCGATGCAAGCCTATCAGGGGCTGAAAGATAAAGGCTTTATCATTAAAAATGGCGAGGCGGTGATGGAACGCACCCGTTCGGTGAAAAACGCAGAAGAAATTAACGCCATGCGCTGTGCGGTCTATTCTTGCGAACAAGCGATAGATGAGATGAAAGCAGTCGCGCAAGTGGGCGTTACTGAAAATGATGTATGGGCTGAACTGCATAAGGGCAATATCAAGCGTGGTGGTGAATGGATTGAAACGCGGCTGATGGCATCGGGGCAACGCACCAACCCATGGTTTCAGGAATGCGGGCCACGCATTATCGGCAATAATGAAATTTTGGCATTTGATACTGATTTGATAGGCGTTTATGGGTTTTGTGTTGATGTATCACGCACATGGTTTATGGGTGATGGGTCTATCGGCGGGGGCACGCCAACCCATCGGCAAAAAGATATGTTTAAGGTGGCGTTAGAACAGATTGAATATAACGCATCACTCTTAAAAGCAGGCATGGGATTCTTGGAACTGACCGATAAAGCCTTGCCATTACCCGAACAATATGTGGCGCAACGCTATAGCTGTCCGTATCATGGGGTAGGGTTATGTGATGAATGGCCGTTAATACCCTACCCGATGGATAAAGAAGAGTTTGGTTATGATGGTGTGTTAGAAGTGGGCATGGCGATATGTGTGGAAGCCTATATTGGCGAGGTTGGCGGTGTTGATGGTATCAAGCTAGAAAATCAGTTTATTATCACTGAAAATGGCGCGGAACAATTAAGCAATTATCCTTATGATAAAAAATTAATGGGATAATCTATCAGCGATTGGTGCCATTTTGCTTTTGTTGAATCTGCTGATTCCATGTCGACTTAATATAGCTTAAGACGGCAATAATCTCATCATCGGTTAATAATGTTTCGTAACGTGGCATACGGGTTAAATATTCTTCTTTGGTGAAATAACCCACCCCATATTTGGTGAGAAGAAACAAATTCATATCCGAATGATGCCATGTATGCCCCGTCTCATCATGTGGCGGTGCAGGCAGATAGCCGTCATCATCTAATGCGCGCCAATTTGCTTGCCCTTGTAATTTTTTGCCATGACACGAAGCACAATTCTCAAAATAGGTAATTTTGCCTAAAAAAACTGTTTTTGGGTCATCATGCTGTAGTTTTATTTTAGGTATCGGATTGTTGTTTGCTGTGGCAGTAGATGGCGTCGCCCCATACTGCCAAATGCCAATCACAATAATGGCACACGCGATAATGCCGAAAAATATAATTATTTTTGTGTTTTTTATCATACGCTATTATAAGATATTATGATGAGGCAGTCAAGCAAAATTTAATATATTGTTGTTTTCTTGCTTATTGTCTTGCATTGAAACATGCTTATCCGATATATTACTGGCATGATGAGTAATTTTATATCAGCAGATTTACATGGAAGAATTATCACCGTGATTGGTGGTTCGGGTTTTTTAGGGCGTTACATTGTAGGGCGTTTGCTAAAAGCTGGGGCATCGGTGCGGGTATTGGTGCGTAATATTGAAAGTGCAGGGCATCTGAAACCGCTTGCTACTCCCAATCAGCTGATTATTTTATCGGCAAATATCACTGATGAGCGTTCTTTACGTTTGGCAATTAAAGGTTCGGATGATGTGATAAATTTGGTTGGCATTATTGCCGAAACCGTCGGACAAAAATTCACCAAAACCCATATAGAGGGCGCGGAAAATATTGCTAAAATTTGCACGCAAACGGGCGTTAAAAGATTAATCCATTTCTCAGCGATTGGCGCATCGGAAAATAGCAATATCAAATATGCCAAAAGCAAGGCGTTAGGCGAGGCACAGGTGAATAAAGCTTTCCCTGATGCGATTATCATTCGCCCGTCTTTGGTGTTTGGAAAGTATGACCATTTTTTCAATATGATGGCACGCATTGCGCTTGTATCGCCAATTATTCCACTGATTGGTGGTGGCGAGACAAAGTTTCAGCCGATTTATGCCGGCGATTTAGCGGTGGCAGTGCATCATCTCTTGCTAGAAAAAAAGCCGAAACATAAAATTTATGAATTGGGCGGCCCTGATATTGTATCGATGAAAGAAATGATGCGGATTATGGTTGGCGAAATTGGCTATCAGCGGATTGTATTATCAGTGCCATTATGGCTATCGTTGCTGATGGGGCGTTTTTTGAACCTATTGCCAAAACCACCTTTAACAGTTGAGCAGGTGCGGTTATTACAACAAGATAATATTGCCGATAGCCGTGTGGCGGGCTTGGCTGAATTGGGAATTCAACCACAGACTTTGGGCAGTATCTTGCCATCTTATATGGATGCTTATTGCAAGGGCGGACGCTATGCGTCACTGCGCCATCACTATCATTCGGAATTATTATCGCAAGAAATCACCGAAGATAGAAAAATCATCGACGCCAATAAGGCGGAATAACTTAAATAAAGGCGATAATCACAACGCCTAATAAAATGCGATAAATAATAAACGGCATAAAGCTAAATTTCTGTAACCAACGCATCAATAGCCAGACCGCGATAAAGGCAAAAATCGCTGATGCGATGAAGGCAAATAGAAAATGCGCCCAGAAAAAACCATCTTTATTGCTACTTAATTGCTCGGCAATGCTTAACAGCCCCGAAACGCCGATAATCGGAATCGCCAGCAACATCGAGAACCTTGCGGCTTCGGTGCGCTGCCAACCTAAAAAACGGGCGGCAGTCATGGTGATGCCAGAACGGCTCACGCCCGGTATCAGTGCCAAAATTTGAGCAAAGCCAATGGTGAGTGCTGCTTTATTGCTGATGATAATATCGTTTCGTTGTGCCATACGGTCTGCCCATGCCAGTAACAATCCGAATAGAATCGAGCATAAGGCAATGATGAAGGGCGCGCGCAAATAAATCTCAATAATATCTTTTAAGAAAAAACCAACCAAGCCCGCTGGAATGGTGGCGATGATGATATGCCATGAAAGTAAATCAGATTGTGTTAAGTCATTCATGTTTGTTTTGCGGAATATCTTCGAACATAAAGTAAAAAATCCCAATATGATGCGGTAAATATCGGCACGTAGATAAAAGATAATCGCCAGTAACGAGCCTAAATGCAGTGCAATATCAATCTCCAACCCCTGATAACCCCATTGTAAAAAATAGGGAAGTAAAATAAGGTGCGCCGACGAGCTAATCGGTAAAAATTCGGTGATGCCTTGCACAAAGGCAAGAAATGTTAATTGCAAATAATCCATGATTATTGGTTTAAGGCTTTGATAATTAAAATTGATTTAGCATCTTCATGATAGGCAATCACAACATTTAATGTATCAATATAAATCAAATCACGAATCCTGCCATCTAGTTCAAACACATCTTTTTCTTTAATTGAATAATCATCATTAAGAATAAAGTGAGTGATGCCATTACCACCTGATTGTGGGTCGGGGTCACTACCTGTCAATGCGGCAACCAATATTTGTTTATCGTTGATTTGATTAAATTTTTTCGGTAGTTGAATGATTTGTGAGATAGCGATTGAAGGCGTGTAGTAACGAAGCGGTTCTATGAAGCCATATTCCTGATGCGAGGTTTTGAAAACATTCTCATCGGTTTCGGGGTCATAATCGTAGACAAACCCATAAGATGCAATCGGCCAACCAAAATTTTCTATATCACCATCAGGGTCGCGATTCAAATTAATCTCATCACCACCCAACGGACCATGCTCGGTGGATAGAATGATATCTTCTTGCTTGTTATAGTAAAGCCCTTGAGGGTTTCGATGTCCGATTGAAATAATATCACGTGAATAAGTTTTCTCGTCAATGGCGAAAATTTTACCATGTGTATTATTATTTTGCGTCTCTTTTTGAGAATCGCCTGTTGATACTAAAATTTTACCATTTTTATAGTCAACTATCCTACCACCGCTTAATGTATAATCAATTAAAAAATCTTCTGTTTCTTGATTTTTAAAATAAGTTTGGTCACAGGCATCGGGTGCAAAGATTTGCTTAAATTCTATTTTTTCTGTGTTAAGCGTGCCTGCTAAAAATACCGTGCCGTAGCATTCAGGGTTAGGAGCGATATTTATTGATACATATATTTTATTATTTTTAATAAATAAATCCCTGATATTATTATCATAATCATCAAAATTGGGGTCAAGAAATTCACCTAAATTAGAAGCGATTGTATATGCCTCTAATTGATTACCATAGATGGTTTGTTCGGTTAAATCGATACTGCCTAATATGCCCTCACCCACAATAAAAAATAATTTATCATTATGGTAATGTAGATACATTCTAGCACTATATTCATCTAATATATCAGCAAAAATATCGGCCTGAAAGTAATTTAAATCATATTGTTTATCATTGATTGTTTTTTGCTGTTGTTTAATTTGTGTAAAAAAAAGAGCTTCGCGGTTATGTTTGAGATGGCTGGCTATCCATTGTTGTTGCAAGTTAATTTTGGGTGCAATATTTTCGTGGGTAGCAGATTTAGAGAATACAGGATTATTAAGAATTTCGTTTTTCATTAATTCGTGATTACGAACGATAAAAATTTTTTCTTTAATAAATATTTTTATTGTTGTCTTAAAACTATCCCCATGTCGTTGGGCATAGAAAATATTTTCAATCGAACTTGTAATCATATTTCTTGAAAAACTAATATATCCAACTACGATTAATGTAAGGATAAAAATTGCAAAAATGAAGATATTTCTTTTTGATAAATATTTTTGCATTGCATGAATCTTTCTCTAACAATTATGGGTAATTTACGATATTGATTTAATGCCATTAAGCGGTTATTGTCAAGAGTGAGATAAAAAAAGTTATTAAGGAGGCACTATCATGGCCCAAGCAAAAAAACAAACACTCAATACTTTATCGCAAGCCAGTAATTTCAAACTAGGCGAAAGTTCGGAGCAGCATTATAATCAATGGTCGGAACATTATGATAATGAATTGATTGATGAGTTGGGCTATTTAGCACCAAAAATTGCCACCGAAGCATTTGCTGATGTGGTGGAAGAAAGACACGCCGAGATTATTGATTTTGGCTGTGGCACGGGGCTTGTAGGCGTGCAATTACAAAAGCTAGAATTTACAATGATTGATGGGGTGGATATTGCCCAAGGCATGTTAGACAAGGCAGCGGAAAAAAACATCTATCGCAAGCTTGCCCAAGCCGACCTCACCCAACCATTATTGATGGAAGATAATTTTTACGATGCAGGCCTATGTGTTGGCTCGATGGGGGCGGGGCATGTTGAGGCTGAGCATCTTACCGAAATGTTACGCGTGATTAAGCCAGAAGCTGTGCTGATAATCTTTATGAATGAAGGATTCTATCGGGATAATCGCTTCGACCAACGTTTGGCAAAACATGAAAGCGAAGGCAGATGGCACATTATCAAAAGCAGGCAGGTTAATTATATGGAATCAGTTGAACGGGCAGGGCGATTGATTGTTGGACGCAAAAGCCCGCTAAGATGATTTAGTTGCTACCATTAGCCTCAATAAATTTATCCACATCGATTTTATCATTCGCCAAATCATCGATAAATTGCAACAACATTGCTTTTCGTTGTTCTTCTGTTAAATCCTCATTTCTGGTAAGCTGGTCGGCATAGAGCGCATGTGCATAATCAAGATTATCGAACATATCATCACGTTGGTCTAAAAATTGACCAGCAACATCATTAGCGCGTGGCGCACGTGGCATAGGGCGTGGCAGTCTCGCGGTTTTGTGTTTTTTAACCAACAAATCAATTATTTTTTGCCATTCAGTTGGATTTTCTGCTGTTTGCAAATGCTCTTTGGCAAAATCAACACTATCAGAATCATTAACAGCTTTGGCGCGCGGATTTGCACCTGCTTTCAACAAGGATTTAACGATTTGCGAATATCCGTTGAGTGACGCCATTATCAGCGGGGTAACGCCATTATAATGCGATTGGCTATTGGGACTTGCGCCTGCTTTTAACAAAATATCAACAATATCCGCATAGCCTTCGCCTGCTGCGAATGTAAGACTGGACATGCCTTTGGCGGATTTTACATTTATATCAGCACCCGCCTTAATCAATAATTTTATCATTTCAGGCGAATTGCGATAAGTTGCGATAAATATAGGCGTCACATTATTACCTGCTTTGGCATTCACATCAGCACCTTTGCCAATCAAATATTTGGCAATCACCAGCTGACTGAAATCGGCGGCCTGATGCACAGCGGTATAGCCATATTCATCGGCAACCACCAAATAATAACTGGCACTATCTTCTTCAACAAAATGTTTGACCTCATCTAAATTACCATTTTCGATGGCTTCAAACATCAATGCTTGCCCTTGTCCGGGCAGTGCAATTACTTCTGCACCAGCGTAAGATGGTAACAATAACACCAATAAAGGATAAAAAATGTTTGGTAAAAATTTTCTCATGGTAAATCTCCTTATTACCTTATTTAAATCTAAGAATAGCACATAATATGACATATGACAAATTACAAATTACACCAGCTTTTGCGCCCTTCGCGATAAAGATACGGACGGGCGTAATTTTCGTCTAACATCACCGCACCAACATCCTCACCATTTTCAGTGCTAACATCGGCGATAATTCTACCCGCATAAGTGCCAAGCTCTATCTGATACAACGTCACCATACTGCCTTCTGGGATTAATTCTATCAATCGTTGTTTGGCTTGTTGCGCTTTTTGTTTCTCACTGGCACATTTGCCTCTGATTTCGGGGGTATCAATACCACGTAACCGCACCCTTGCCTCAATAGAATGTTGCGGCCACGAAAAAATTTGCGCGGTAAAAGTATCGCCATCATAAATACTGAGAACTTTGGCATGATAGCCACTAGGATAATCTGGCTTTGCTTGGGCAAAAGCAATAACACCAGATGCAAAAATCGCGACAATAAAAATAGCAAGGAAAGAACGAAAAAGCATTAATAATCTCAAAAAAATAACTATGTTCTATTTTTATACTGTATGTTTTTGTAAAATGCAAGTCTATTTTAATGTTTCTATAAAAAATAAGCAGGCAGGATTGAGGCAAGTAATAACACCGACATGGTGATATTGAAAACCCGTTGCCATAGGGGGCGGCGTAAAAAACGTTTCAGCAATGCGCCAAAACTTAGCCATGTGGTGGCTGCAAATATTGTGGCAATGGCAAACGGCACTAAAAAATAAAATGCTTGGTCTAAAATGCTATGGGCGGGGTTGATATAAAGCGAGATTGCGGTGCTGACCACAATCCATGATTTGGGATTCAGCCATTGCCATAAAAACATATTGATAAAATTCGGATGATTCGCCTTGCCATCATCTCCGCTATCCAACTTATTAATCGGCGCAAAAGCGATTTTATAACTCAGCCATAAGAGCAAAGCAAAGCCGATGATTTTGATGATGGTGAACAGAGAATCAATATTGGCGGCGGCATTGCCGATGGTAAGGGTAATCACAAAACATAGTGGCAGAAAGCCACAAACCACGCCTAGCATGGTCGGCAAGCCTTTGCGGAATCCAACCTGACTGCCCGTTGCCGCCAATATAATATTATTAGGTCCGGGTGTTACCGCCCCCACCGATGCAAAAATTGCTAAACTGATTAATTGTTCGTAAGCCATAATCAATGTTATGACGTATCGCATCTTTTTTTGCAATTCTATTTTTGCAATGACATTTATTATGGCTTGCGATTCATATGATTGAGGCTTATAATGGCGTGTTATATTATAATAATGAGCGGAGGAAACAATTTGCGCTTTATTATGGCATTAAAACATTTTAATTGGCGCAATTTATTGAGTTGGCGTGTGTGGCCTCCTGTGCTTACCATAGTATTAGCTTTGCTTTTATCATGCAATTGCCGGTGTTAGCCGAATCGCTTTTTCAAAACGCAATACGCTTAGTAGCAGATGATAATTTCCCTGAATATAGAGCAAGACGGTCGTTCTATACAGCAAAACTGGTGGAATATGTAGAAGGTGATTGGGATGATGCGGATAAGGTGAGGTCTATCGGCGGGCATCGTGATTATGAGAGCCGTGGCAATGCTCTGTTTAAAGGGCGTAATGAGAACAGACAATTTAAATCATACTCGATTATTCCTTGGGACGATAAAAGCGAAGCACCGCCTGATATAGAATCATATGGTGATTATAAAGCGAAATTACAGCAAGACCCTAATGCGCTTTACCAATATTTTATTAGTGATTATGATTTATTAAACGATGAAGCTAGAAAAAATGCGTTGTTTTATCGGGGCTTTGTGCTTGATGTGATGCACGAAAATTGCGTAACTTGCCATAATAATCATCCCGATAGCCCAAAAACTGATTGGCAGGTGGGTGATATTGCAGGCTATATAATTTATACTGTAGATGCATCGCCTTATACAGTCATTGCAAAAGCGACAACTATTTTTATTACAATTTTGCTGATTTTGCTATGTATCATTCCGAATATTAGCATGGTTGTTTTGCTCAATAGGCTGATGATATCGCCAATGGCAAAATTGGCGGCCATTATGCAACAAGTGATTGCACGCAAACATGATAAAGCGGTGCCCTATCAAAAACGCAATGACGAGGTGGGGCGAATGGGAAGCGTATTGGCACGGTTGATTGTGTTTTTTGATGAGCGTGACCACGCATTAGAACAAGAAAATAAGCGTTTGCATGAAGTGCAAGAAAAATTAGAAGAAAACGAGCGGTTGAAGATAGATTTCCAAAAAATGTTGGCATCTGCTTTCTCCGATATTAAAAAATCGGTAAAAACAGTTTATGATACCGCACAGATTGTATCGGATAATGCTGATTCTGCCACTAAAAATGTTGATATGGTGGCACAGAATATCACCACAGTCTCTGGCGATATTGGTAATGTTGCGAATAATGGCAATCAACTCTCTGATGGCACGAAAATTATTTTGCAAGAAGTTGAAGAATCAAGGCGTCATGTCGGTAATACGATAGTCCAAACTGAAAAAGCCAATCAGCAAATTAATAATTTATCACAATCCACTCAAAATATTGGCGAAGTTGTAAGCCTGATTAAAGATATTGCCAATCAAACCAATCTATTGGCACTCAATGCTACCATTGAGGCGGCAAGGGCGGGCGAAGCGGGCAAAGGTTTCGCGGTGGTAGCAAACGAGGTGAAAAATCTTGCCAATCAAACCGCACAAGCAACTGAAGATGTGACCAGTCAGATTGAAACGATTCAAGCTGAAACCAGTGCAACGGTGGAGATGATTGTCTCAATCACCAAAACGATTATTGATACTGAGAAATTATTTCAAACATTATCGCAAACAGTGAGTGAACGCGGTGATGCAGTTAAGAATATGGCGCAAATCGCTAATGACGGTAATCAAGAGATGCAAAATGTGATTACCGAGCTTGAAAGCGTTACTGGTATAGTGGCTCATTCTGGCAAGGTAACGGAAACATTGTTTGAGCAGGTGGAAACCTTGCAAACATTATCCGAGCAACTTAATACCAGAATCAACGAATTTGTTGAGCAGCATAGTTAGAGGGTATCAATGATAAAATGGCGCACCATAAGAAGAGGGTTAAATTGGCGGTTTTCAATGCCAGTATTAGTGGTTGGCATGGCAGCATTGTTGAGTATTGTTTTGCCAAATTTGTTTGATTCGGGCTATCGGGTGGCGATGCAGTTGGCGGCAGATAAAGTTTTTGGTGTGCGGTTAGATGGGCAAACTTTGTACACTCAAACAATGTTAGCCCAAATTCAAGGTGATTGGGCTGATGAAGAGAGGGTGCGATTAATCAGCAGAGGGCATAGGGAATATGAACAAAAAATCAATCAGCAATTAACAGCTGTAAAAAAAGAAAGAGAGCTAGTTTTTTATCCGATTGAACGTTGGAACGACACGAATGATAATGCGCCAACCAAATTGCCAGCCAGTTATGGTGACTATATCAGTTTTCTTACTGAAAACCCTGATAAGACTTATGGGGTTTATTTTGAAGACCAAGACTTATTTACGGGCGAACCACGCGATGGCGCTGTATTTTTAGTAAGTATCAGGCCTGATGTGATGCAAGAAGCTTGCGTTACCTGCCATAATAATCATCCTGATAGCCCAAAGAAAGATTGGCAGGTGGGCGATTTGGCGGGTTATTTGGCTTATACGCTGGATGTGAAAAACTATATTGGGGTTGCAAAGCAACTGGCATATGGTATTGCGATTTTATTGCTTATTTTATGCATCATTCCCAGTATTGGTATGACCTTCTTGCTGAATCGATTGATGATATCGCCAATGGTGAAGTTGATTGCAATCATGCAACAAGTAACAACACGCGACCATGATGGCGCGGTGATTCCCTATCAAAAACGCAATGACGAGGTGGGGCAGATGTCAAACATGCTATCACGTTTGATTGTGTTTTTTGATGAGCGCGATAAAACATTAGAACAAGAAAATAAAAGATTATTGGAAGAGCAGCATCAAGCCGAACAACGGCAAAAGTCAGAAACAGAGTTTCAAAATATGACCGTAACCGATTTTGAGGCGATTAAGCAATCGGTGCAAACAGTCTATGATACAGCACGCACAGTATCGGACAAAGCTGATTCTGCGACTAAAAATGTTGATAGGGTGGCACAAAATATCACCACAGTTTCGGGCGATATTGTGAATGTTGCGGATACGGGCAATCAATTATCGGATAGCACGAAGATTATTCTGGAAGAGGTTGAAAAATCAAGAAAGCATATTAGTGATACGATATCTCAAACCGAACAAGCCAATCAGCAAATTAATAATTTATCAGCATCGACTCAAAATATTGGCGAGGTGGTTAATCTGATTAAAGATATTGCCAATCAAACCAATTTATTGGCACTCAACGCTACCATCGAAGCTGCGAGGGCAGGTGAAGCAGGCAAAGGTTTTGCAGTGGTCGCAAACGAGGTAAAAAATCTTGCGAATCAGACTGCAAAAGCCACCGAAGATGTTACCAGTCAGATTGAAACGATTCAGATTGAAACCAGCGAAACGGTGGATATGATTGTATCCATCACCAAAACAATTATCGGTACTGAAAAATTATTTCAAAAATTATCGCACACAGTGAGTGAGCGCGGTGATGCGATTAAGAATATGGCGGATATCGCGAATGCGGGCAATCAAGAAATGCAAGATGTGATTACCGAGCTTAATAATGTAACGGAGGTTGTTACCCATTCAGGGGAAATATCCGAAGCATTATTTGAGCAAGTGGAAACATTGCAAAAACTTGCTGATGACCTTAATGGCAGAATCGATGATTTCGTGCAGAAGCAATAACCTATTTTTTTTATTCTCTGTCGCATGATATGCAATTATGACTTGCGATTTACATGAATAATGCATTATAATGGCGCGTAACATTAAATAATAATGAGCGGAGAAAACAGGTTGCGCCTATTATGACCACTGGCATAACATCAAAACGATTTAATTGGCGCAATTTATTGAGTTGGCGTGTATGGCTTCCGTCGATTGTTACATTATTAGCGGTTGGTTTTATCATACAATTACCGTTACTGTCTGAATCGTTTTTTAACAATGCAATACGCTTAATATCAGATGATAATTTCCCTGAATATATTGCAAGGCGTTCGGCATATACATCAAAATTGGTAGAGTATGTAGAAAATGATTGGGATGATGAGGATAAGGTGCGCGGTGTCGGTGGACATGCTGACTTTGAACTCCTTCGCGGCATCAAAGAAAACAGAACTTTTAATTTTTACGCGATTGTTCCTTGGGACGATAAAAGTATCCCATTGCCTGACACAGAATTTTATGGCGATTATAAAACCGCATTACAGCAAAACCCTGAGATACCTTACAAACTCTTTATCAAAGACTATGATTTATCAAAAAATGAAATTAAAGAAAATGCGTTGTTTTATCAAAGCTTTGTTCTTGATGTGATGCAAGAAAATTGCGTTACCTGCCATAATAATCACCCCGATAGCCCAAAAACTGATTGGCAGGTGGGTGATATTGCGGGCTATGTGGGTTTTACTGCAGATGTAACGCCTTATACGACCATTGCAAAAATAACCACCATTTTCATTACAATTTTGTTGATTTTTCTATGCATCATTCCAAATATTAGCATGGCACTTTTGCTCAATAGGCTGATGATATCACCAATGGTAAAATTGACGGCCATTATGCAACAAGTGATTGAACGCAAACATGGTGGTGCTGTGCCTTATCAAAAACGCAATGACGAAGTTGGTAAAATGGCAAGCGTATTGGCACGGTTAATCGTGTTTTTTGATGAGCGTGACCACGCATTAGAACAAGAAAATCAACGTCTGCATGAAACGCAAGAAAAATTAGAAGAAAAGGAACGGTTGAAAATCGCGTTTCAAAAAATGATGGCATCTGCTTTCGCAGATATTAAAAAATCAGTGCAAACAGTTTATGATACCGCGCATACAGTATCGGATAATGCTGATACTGCGACTAAAAATGTTGACGCAGTGGCGCAAAATATCAAGATTGTCTCTGGCGATATTATTAATGTTGCCGATACGGGCAATCAATTATCAGATAATACCAAAATTATCGTGCAAGAAGTTGAAGAATCAAGGCATCATATTAGCAATACAATTTCCCAAACTGAAAAAGCCAATCAGCAAATTAATAATTTATCTCAATCCACTCAAAATATTGGTGAGGTGGTAAGCCTGATTAAAGATATTGCCAATCAAACCAATCTATTGGCATTAAACGCCACCATCGAGGCGGCAAGGGCGGGCGAAGCGGGTAAAGGTTTTGCTGTGGTGGCGAACGAGGTTAAAAATCTTGCCAATCAGACCGCACAAGCAACCGAAGAAGTTACCAATCAGATTGAAACGATTCAAGCTGAAACCAGTGCAACGGTTGAGATGATTGTCTCAATCACCAAAACGATTACCGATACCGAAAAACTATTTCAAAAATTATCGCAAACAGTTGGCGCGCGTGGCGAAGCGGTCAAAAATATGGCGCAGATTGCTAATGATGGCAATCAAGAAATGCAAAATGTGATTACCGAACTTGCAAGCGTTACCGAAATAGTATCAAATTCAGGCAAGGTAACAGAAACATTGTTTGAGCAGGTTGAGATATTGCAGAATCTTTCAAATCAGTTGAGCGACCGTATCAACGAGTTTGTTGAGCAGCATAGTTAGAGGGTATCAATGATAAAATGGCGCACCATAAGAAGAGGGTTAAATTGGCGGTTTTCAATGCCAGCATTGGTGGTTGGCATGGCAACAATCTTGAGTATTGTTTTGCCAAATTTGTTTGATACAGGCTATCGGTCGGCGATGCGGTTGGCGGCAGGACATCTTTTTGATTCGCGGTTTGATGGACAAATTTTGTACACGAGAATAATGTTGGAACGGATTCAAGGCGATTGGGCTGATGAAGAGCGGGTACGATTGATCAGCAGAGGGCATAGGCAATATGAAGAGCATGTTGATCAGCAATTAACAGCTCTTAATAAACAAAGAGAAATAAGTTTTTATCCTATCGAACGTTGGAATGATACGAATGATAATGCGCCAACCAAAGTGCCCGCTCGCTATGGTGACTATAAAAGTTTTTTTGCTGAAAACCCTGAAGACCCTGAAAATACTTATGCGATTTATTTTGAAGACCAAGATTTATTTACGGGTGAAGCACGCAAAGGTGCTTTATTTTTAGCAAATATCAGGACTGATGTGATGTACGAAAATTGCGTTATCTGCCATAATAATCATCCTGATAGCCCAAAGAAGGATTGGAAGGTCGGCGATTTAGCGGGTTATGTGGTTTATACGATGGATGTGAAAAGCTATGTTGGGGTTGCAAAGCAACTGGCATATGGTATTGCGATTTTACTGCTTATTTTATGTATCATTCCCAGCATCGGCATGACCTTCTTGCTGAATCGATTGATGATATCGCCCATGTCGAAGCTGATTGGAATCATGCAAAAAGTGATAATACGCGACCATGATGGCGAAGTTATTCCCTATCAAAAAAGAAATGATGAGGTAGGGGATATGTCAAACATGCTGTCGCGCTTGATTGTGTTTTTTGATGAGCGTGACCATACATTAGAGCAAGAAAATAAACGCCTGCATGAAGAGCAAGACCAAGCAGAGCAAAGGGAAAAATCAGAAACAGAGTTTCAAAATATGTCTGTTGCTGATTTTGCTTCTATCAAGCAATCGGTGCAAACGGTTTATAATACAGCACGCACCGTATCGGATGGTGCTGATTCTGCAATTAAAAATGTTGATAGGGTGGCAAATAATATCACCACAGTTTCGGGCGATATTGCCAATGTTGCCGATACAGGCAATCAATTATCGGATAACACAAAAGTTATTTTGGACGAGGTTGAAGAATCAAGAAAGCATATTAGCGATACGATATCCCAAACCGAACAGGCCAATCAGCAGATTGAAAATTTATCTCAATCTACTCAAAATATTGGTGAGGTTGTAAATCTGATTAAAGATATTGCCAACCAAACCAATCTGCTAGCACTTAATGCCACCATTGAAGCGGCACGCGCAGGCGAAGCAGGCAAAGGCTTTGCAGTGGTAGCGAACGAGGTGAAAAATCTTGCCAATCAGACTGCACAAGCCACCGAAGATGTTACCAGTCAGATTGAAACGATTCAAGCTGAAACCAGCGAAACGGTGAATATGATTGTCTCCATCACCAAAACAATTACCGATACCGAAAAGCTGTTTCAAAAATTATCACAAACGGTGAGTGAACGTGGCGTGGCAGTCAAGAATATGGCGGATATCGCGAATGCAGGTAATCAAGAGATGCAAGATGTGATTACCGAGCTTAATAATGTAACAGGTGTGGTTACGCATTCAGGCGAGGTATCGATAGCATTATTTGAACAGGTGGAAACATTGCAAAAGCTTGCAGACGACCTTAATAGCAGAATCGATGATTTTGTGCAGAAGCAATGATGTTTCTTGCAGAGGCGCGGGGTATCTCTTGCAGAGGCGGGGTATCTCTTGCAGAGGCGGGGGAATGAATATATTATTTTTTTATTGACACTATATATAATTAGTGTGTAATAATGATTTTCATTATATTATTTATTAAGAAAGAGATAAGAAATGATAATAAAAAAAGTAGTAATGTTGATTTTTTCAACTGTGTTTTTGCTAGTGCAAGGGTGCTCACCCTATAGTGCAGAAATTTCTCCTAAACCACCAACTCAGGGAGTAAGTAATTTGACATGCAGTCAGATTACTACTGAGTTAACAATCATTGATAGCAAATTACAAGAAGCATCAATTGCACAAGATGCACGTGCCAAAAAAGATGTTACGTTAACTTGGGTGGTGGGTTTATTGTTCTTGCCTGGCTTGCTTTTCTTAATGTCTGAAAATGAACCATTCCAAGTGGCTGAATATAAAGGGCAACGCGACGCTTTAACGATAGCTAAATCCGCTAAATGTTAACCGAATAGTTTGCAAAAGAATGCCTGCTTTATTATAATATTATATGTGGGCATTCTTTATTATAATGCCAGATGATACAAACTGATATGAAAGGAAAATTATCATGAAAATACGATTACCAGCGATTCTATGTGCTGCCTTTTTACTGCAAGGTTGCATTTTTGCCAATTTTAATAGCACAGCAACCTCACTGAATGTGCCACCAATTGTTGATGGTGAGGGCGTTAAAGAAGGCATGGCAACATGTAAAGCACTGTTCTTTATATTGTTTGTATGGGGCGATTGTTCGGTGGAAACCGCCATGAAAAATGGTGATATTACGGAACTGCATCAGGTGAATCAAAAAATAGTCGGTGTGCCGATTTTCTTCGCGAAATTACATACAGTGGTTAAGGGCGAGTAATAAGCATCATCATAATCACTGATTTTTTGAAGGGCTGATAGTTTTATCAGCCTTTTTTATTGCTCAAAATATTTTTTTATAAAAAATATTGATTATAATAAAAAAACCTCTTGCAATTATGATAGCGATAGTGTAAAACTCATACTTCTCACATATACATGTGGGTTGTTTCATAAAAGAAAAGATTTACCGTATGCTGGTATTATTATAATCGGCATTTGGTTTTTTTGTTGTTTGTATGAAACCAGTTTGTTTGACATTGTGAATAAATGTTTATTTAACCCAACCAAATTGTGCATTGGGCGTGAATTTATCACGCTTGATACAATTTGAGTTTTGAATATAAAATCTAACAAATAACCTTGGTGCTAAGCACTGTTTGTGGTTATTGGATTTTCAAAAAAGCAACAAAGGGCATTTGGTGGATGCCTTGGCGCATAGAGGCGATGAAAGACGTGATAGGCTGCGAAAAGCTCTGGGGAGCCGCCAATAGGCATTGATCCAGAGGTCTCTGAATGGGGAAACCCACCTCAATAGAGGTATTTATACGGTTGATACGTATAAAAGCAAACCCGGTGAACTGAAACATCTAAGTAGCCGGAGGAAAAGACATCAACGAGATTCCGTTAGTAGTGGCGAGCGAACGCGGACCAGGCCATTGGTCAGTTTTATTGGACTAGAATTTTCTGGAAAGGAAAGCCATAGTAGGTGATAGCCCTGTATAGATAAAACGATGAGATTGACCACCGAGTAAGGCGGGACACGTGAAATCCTGTTTGAACGTGGGGGGACCACCCTCCAAGCCTAAATACTCCTATGCGACCGATAGTGAACAAGTACCGTGAGGGAAAGGTGAAAAGTACCCCAATGAGGGGAGTGAAACAGTCCCTGAAACCGAATGCTTACAATCAGTCGGAGCACCATAAGGTGTGACGGCGTACCTTTTGTATAATGGGTCAGCGACTTAATTTTATTAGCAAGCTTAAGCCGATAGGTGTAGGCGCAGCGAAAGCGAGTTTTAACAGAGCGATCGAGTTAATAGGATTAGACCCGAAACCGGGTGATCTAGCCATGGACAGGTTGAAGACAGGGTAAAACCTGTTGGAGGACCGAACCAATGAATGTTGAAAAATTCTTGGATGATCTGTGGCTAGGGGTGAAAGGCCAATCAAACCCGGAGATAGCTGGTTCTCCGCGAAAACTATTTAGGTAGTGCGTTTAGTATAACCTACGGGGGTAGAGCACTGGATGGGCTAGGGGGCCGCGAGGCTTACCAAACCTAACCAAACTCCGAATACCGTAGAGTTTAAGCTGGGCAGACAGACTATGGGTGCTAAGGTCCGTAGTCGAAAGGGAAACAGCCCTGACCGCCAGCTAAGGTCCCTAAATTATGACTAAGTGTGAAAGGATGTGGGAAGACCAAGACAATCAGGAAGTTGGCTTAGAAGCAGCCATCTTTTAAAGAAAGCGTAATAGCTCACTGATCTAAATAAGTTTTCCTGCGCCGAAGATGTAACGGGGCTTAAGTCATATACCGAAGCTGCGGGGTGCAATATGCACCGGTAGCGGAGCGTTCCGTAAGCCGTTGAAGCCATACCTGCGAGGGGTGGTGGAGGTATCGGAAGTGAGAATGCTGACATGAGTAGCGACAAAGAGTGTGAGAAACACTCTCACCGAAAATCCAAGGGTTCCTGCGCAAGGCTAATCCGCGCAGGGTGAGCCGGCCCCTAAGCGTAAGGCGAAAGCCGATTCGCGATGGGAATCAGTTGAATATTACTGAGCCTGCTGGAATGTGACGAATGGAGACTTTAGTGCATGCTTAACGGATTGTGTGTGCTGACTTTTCTGTTCCAGGAAATAGCTCCAGCTATAGACCGTACCCCAAACCGACACAGGTGGATTGGTTGAGAATACCAAGGTGCTTGAGAGAACTATGTTGAAGGAACTCGGCAAATTACCTCCGTAACTTCGGGATAAGGAGGCCCTATATTAAGGCAACTTGATATAGGGGGCACAAAAATGGGGGTGGCGACTGTTTATTAAAAACATAGGACTCTGCTAAGTCGTAAGACGATGTATAGGGTCTGACACCTGCCCGGTGCTGGAAGGTTAAGAGGGCGTTGTGCAAGCAACAAATTGAAGCCCCAGTAAACGGCGGCCGTAACTATAACGGTCCTAAGGTAGCGAAATTCCTTGTCGGGTAAGTTCCGACCTGCACGAATGGTGTAACGATCTCCCCACTGTCTCCAACATAGACTCAGCGAAATTGAAATCTCCGTGAAGATGCGGAGTACCCGCGGTTAGACGGAAAGACCCCGTGCACCTTTACTACAGCTTCGCAGTGGTATTAGGGCTGGCATGTGCAGGATAGGTGGGAGGCTTTGAAGTGTCGGCGCAAGCAGGCATGGAGCCAACCTTGAGATACCACCCTTGCCAGTTCTAATATCTAACCGTGTTTATCACACCGGGACCCTGCGTGGTGGGTAGTTTGACTGGGGCGGTCGCCTCCTAAATTGTAACGGAGGCGCGCAATGGTAAGCTCAAGCTGGTCGGAAATCAGCTGTTGAGTGTAATGGCACAAGCTTGCCTGACTGTGAGGCCGACGGGCCGAGCAGAGACGAAAGTCGGTCATAGTGATCCGGTGGTTCTGCGTGGAAGGGCCATCGCTCAACGGATAAAAGGTACGCCGGGGATAACAGGCTGATACCCCCCAAGAGTTCACATCGACGGGGGTGTTTGGCACCTCGATGTCGGCTCATCTCATCCTGGGGCTGAAGCAGGTCCCAAGGGTATGGCTGTTCGCCATTTAAAGAGGTACGTGAGCTGGGTTTAGAACGTCGTGAGACAGTTCGGTCCCTATCTGCCATGGGTGTTCGAAACTTGAGAGGAGCTGCCCCTAGTACGAGAGGACCGGGGTGGACATACCTCTGGTGGACCTGTTGTCACGCCAGTGGCATAGCAGGGTAGCTATGTATGGAAAGGATAACCGCTGAAAGCATCTAAGCGGGAAACCTGCCTCAAAACGAGGTTTCGCAATAAGGCCGTGAGAGACTATCACGTTGATAGGTCGGGTGTGGAAGTGCAGCAATGTATGAAGCTTACCGATACTAATTGCCTAATTGGCTTTTTAATCCAATAATTCGCAAACAGTGCCTAACACCAAATGTTATACAATTGTAAAATATTAGGTTAGACATTATAAAACAAATCTAAATAAACATTTATTCACCACTTGAACTACCCTATTAATCAGACGGGGTGGTGGCTCTAGCGGAGGGCATAACACTTGATCCCATACCGAACTCACCAGTGAAAACCTCCAGCGCCGATGGTACTGCCGCTTAAGCGTGCGGGAGAGTAGGTCGTTGCCATCCCTTCTGAATAATAGGGTTTTTTAGTCGAAAATAACATCATCTGAATCATAGAAAATTACTGATATATTATTGTCCTCTTGATAGTATTGAGTAACCAAGACACGCATCTCTGCTAACCTCGCCGTCACTCCCTGCCAATGCCGATAGGCATTGACTAAGACAGGGAAACCATATTGGCGGGTAAAACCCGCATTCAAAATACTGCCTTTATATTGAATATCTAGCGATACGCTCCACTTGCGTATTGATTAACCGAAACCCACTCCATCGCTAATATTGAGTATGGCGGGGGGATTATCAAGGCAAGCTAGGCATGAGTATTAGGTAACAGCGGGGGTTGTTAAGGGGGCATTCGCAAGATGGTGGGCTTGACCTCACCATCGAGAAGCGAATTCGCGCCCCCTTAAATTATAATGTATCGTAAAATTCACCTCTGCCAATATTGAGTTATGGTAAGACACGCACCGCCAGAATCAGCAAAGCGTATGTCGCAAAGCCCCCCATATATTAATGTATAGAGACACGCTGGATATTGGTATTAACGAATCTAACAACACACCCCGCCCTTGTGTTACACACCCTTGACATACACGCAATAGTAGTGTTACGATGTAGGTCGTATAAATCTATAAAATAGGATTAAGAGGTTAAAATGAATGGTTTTTCACAAAAAGTATTAGAAACTATAAGCATTTCAGCAACACAAAGATATTATGTCTATGCGCTTGTTGACCCCAGAGACAAAAAAATATTTTACATCGGAAAAGGTGAAGGGGAACGCGTTTTTGCCCATGCAAAAGGTGCTGAATTTGAAAAAGATAAAGATGATGTTTCTAAAAAAATAGATATTATTCAGCAAATACAAGCAGAAAATAAAGAAGTTGAAATTCTTATCATACGTTATGCACTTAACGAAAACACCGCTCTTGAAATTGAAGCAACTTTGATTGATTTGCTTTGTTTTGAATGGTTTCAGGAATTTAAACTAACTAATATTCAAGGTGGGCATCATACTTTTGACCGTGGCATTAAAACCCCCAAAGAATTAGAAATCTTATATGCCGCAGAAGAATTGAAAGACGAAGATTTTCAGCATTCTGTTTTAGCGATTAACATTAATAGAACCTACCAACGTGGTGATGATTTATATGAGGCAACTCGAAAATCTTGGGTGCTTTCAAAAGAGAGAGCAGAGAATGTTGATTTTATTTTTGCAGAATATAGAGGGATTTGTCGTGCAATTTATAAGGCTGAAAGATGGCTAAAGGATAAAAAACTAAGAAATAAAAGACAACGTTATCTTTTTGAGGGTAATGAAGTAAAAGATGAGGAAATTACAAAACTTTATCTTAATAAAAAATTGCCAGCTAAAGAGCAAGGGCAGGCAAACCCAATACAATATTATAATAGTAAATAATTGATTTTTTAACAGAACGCACTCCTCCGCCGTCATTCCACTATCTGAAACGCGATGCCTAAATGATTTGCAACCGCCTCTATTTGAATTTCATATTTGCCTTTTTTGCTATCGGTATCAAAAATTACGACCATCGGTTTTTTGCCTGTTATAATTGAAAAAAATACGGCTTGCTGAATGCTATCAATACTGCTCCGCTTATCTAACCCGCCTTCGATAACATGAGTATCGGTTTCGCAATCAACAATCACATAATATACGCTATAATATTGCCGTGTTTCGCGCTTGCCACCCAATGAATGACAAAAAATATCGTTGTAATCATTTTCACTTTTTGCAACTCTATCCGCATAGGCATGTTGCCAAATAGATAATAAAACAAGCAATGAGAGTAATAGCTTCATTCTATTATTTTTGCCATTATACATTCCCAAATTCATTATTTAACAATAAAAAAGCTACTAGGAAGCTCCTAGTAGCTGGGAATTAACAACCGTTGATAAGATAAAAACGGCGCGATGCTTTTTGGCGCAATATTAAAAAAACATGGCGCTTGGACATCTAGCACCGCTTCCCAGCCAAAGCTGAGAAATGGCGCATCTTTGACGCAAAAATGTTAGGTAAATGCGTCAATACGATTGATGCAACCGTATCTTATCAGGAGTTGTTAAGCCCCACGCCTGAAGATAATTCAAACGATAGATTATTATATAGAGTGTGTGAGAGGAATGCAAGAGGTTTTATTGAGTATCCTGACACGCACGATATGAGTATTAAGCACAGCGGGTGGGGGTATTATCAAGGCAAGCACTGCATCAATATTGAGTATAGCGGGGGGCATGGGGGGTCATTTTTGGCGATGGGCTTGCCCTCATCGCCTACAAAATGTCGTACCCCCATATATTAATGTGTGGAGGCAGGCACGGTTTTTGTGCTGACGAATCTTGAAACGCACTCCTCACTTTCGTCGTTCCGTGCCAATGCCGATAGGCATTGTAAGAGATACGGAATCCATATGGCAAACAAAGTTTGCTTTCAAATTGCCACTTTATGTGTTAGGTATAGCAAGGAAATTTTTTAAACACACTGAATTAAAATAAGAGTGAATGACGGATAAAAATAAAACACGCGATGAATACCAAAAGCAATATCATAATTTAATTGATAGTGAACAGTTTGATATGCTTGAATTGCGATTAAAAGAACCTAATATTTTTCGTATCTTAAAATTGTCTCATTATGAAATTCGTCATTCCAATTTTTTAGCTTGGTTGTTAGACCCTAAAGCTTCTCATAGCTTGGGCGATACTATCTTAAAAAGATTTGTGAGACATGTGCTTAATAATGCTGAACCGAATAATTTAATGCTTCATGAATTAAATTTTTCTAATGTAGAAATCAGGCGCGAATGGAAAAATATTGATTTGTTAATTATTTTTGACAATGCGGTTATCACCATAGAGAATAAGATACATTCAGGTGAACACAGCAATCAACTTAAAAGATATAGGGATGAAGTTGAAAAAGAATTTGGAAAAGAAAAGAAAATTAAAAAAGAAAACAAAATATATGTATTTCTAACGCCTAATGGAATTGGTGCAAGTGATGAAAGCTATGTCAATATTTCTTATCAAATTTTTATTGATATTCTTGAAAGAGTGCTAAAATTTTATGATGATAATATGGCAGATGCGATTAAACATTATATCAACGATTATTTAATAACCTTAAAGGAGGATGTTATGGGAGACGGTGAATCCGCAAAATTAGCAAATGAGCTTTACAGAGCTAATAAAGAAATTCTTGATTTTATTTATGAGTATAAAACTGATATTTTCAGTGAATTTCAAAAAGTTTTTAAAGAGATAATTAAAAAGGATGAGTATAAGTTTCTCAAAGCAACCAAGAATTACCTCCCTTTTATACCAGAAAATTTTTCAGAAACAGAGCCTAAATTTTGTTACAATGTTTATTTACACCCAAAAAATACTGAAGAAATATTTCTCGAATTTGTAATTGCCCCATGGAATAATGATGAACAAGCAAAAAGAGAAAAATTTAAAGATATGCTGAATCGTAAAAATTTATTAGGTGGTAAGAAGCTACCAGAAAATAGTAATCAATGGATTTATCGGTCTATGCATTCTGAAAAAATAAATACTGATATTACTAGTATTTATGATGATGACGGTAGAAAAAAAATAAAACAGGAATTTAAAGATATATGGAATGGAGTTTTTTCGGATAAATTGGAAAAGATTAAAGAAGAAATAAATGAATTTTTTCAAGAGAATCAAATCACCTAAAAAACAATGCGAGGTAAACTCAATCAGCTTTTTAGGAGTGTATTATAATGGGCGATGTTGACGTGCCAATCTCTTTTATTAATCAAGAAAGCACTAACACATGAATGAGCCTATCAGTTACGAGCAACAAATAGACGTTCTTAAAAAATTAGTTAAGCTAACCATTCGCAGAAGTATCAGTGGCTTAATTGTTACTGGTGCCAGTGGCATTGGTAAAGCATATAATGTTGAAAAAACCTTGTCCGACAATGGCTATCATCGCGATGATGGCAAACTCCATAGGTTTTCAGACTTTGTATCCCCTTTTAGTTTCTATCAAATATTATTTAAACATAAAGCACGCGACAATATCATTCTATTTGATAATACAGATTTTGTATTTAGTGATGACCATGCAGCCTCTATATTAAAAATGGCGTTAAAGGTAGAAAGCAGAAAAAGAACAGTGCAATGGAATGAAAGAGGTGTTTTTGACGTTTATAACCTTAGTGATGAGGAGCAAGAAAAACGCATCGCGGAAGGCAAATATCCTAATAGATTTGATTTTCACGGTGGCATTATCATCATCACCAATCAGCCAAAAGACACAATTAATAAACATTGCGATATTACGGCTCATGGCTTCGTGATTGAAATCAAACTTAATAATGTGTAATGGATTTCCGTCTTCACGGGAATGACGGTGGTGCGTGTCTTGGGTAATTAATACAAATGCGGTATCTTGAATGCAAACTTCGTTTGCCATATGGATTCCGTGTCTTTTACAATGTGCCGTAATTACGGCACATTGGCACGGAACGACGAAAGGGGAATGTGTTTTTACAGGCGTGTAATACATAGGGCGATGCGTGTTTTAAGATTCATCAGCACAAAGGACGGTGCCTGCCTCATCACAATTTTATATGGGGGGCTTTGCGGAGGTCGTTATATATATCAAGGGGGGCGCGGGTGGCTTCTCGATGCGCGCTTGTCAAATTTATGTCCGTTGGACAATTTGTCAAGCAGACGCCTCTTGCCACTTTCGGTTTGCCCTTGTACCAATGGCGGGCAAACCTCACCCTTAATAATCCCCCCGCTTGTGTGCAATACTAGCGATGGCAAACCTCCCCCCATACCCCCACCGCTGTGCTTAATGCTGGCGATGGCGGTTGCCTTAACAACCCCCGCTTGTGTTTAATACTCTGATAGTGCAAGCCTTTATAATCCCACCGCTGTATTTCAATAGGCAGGAGGCGTGTGTCGCTAGATTACTCAATAGAGTTTATACTCACCCTTATGTTCGTCTTTATAATCATGCAGATATTCATAGCCAAATTCTTCACGGTTTCTTTCTTCTATTTCGTCCAATAATTTCCCCATTGCCCGCAATTCCTTTTCTTTTTCCCGAATGCGATTTTTCAATTCCTCTGATATGAACTGTGTTAATTCACTACAATTAAGCGTAACATCATAGGTCGGCAATGATTTTTTGAAGAATGTGCCAAGCAAGGGGGCATTATTCCACCAAAGCGCACTGTAATATTTATATTTTGGTTCACATTCCAGCGCATCAGCATCTGGCGACATGAAAGATAGTTGCATAGCAACCGCTTGCAATTTTCTCTCTCGGTCTATCACTTTTTCAACTGTTTCATATAAATATATATCCAATATTTCGCTACAATCAATGTCGGCATCCTCGATACATTCCGTTAGCAAATTATCAGAATCAGGTAATTTTGTAATTTGCGAATCGATAAGCAAAAACAAAACAATTATAGTAAAAAAAGCGATTAAAAATAATAAAAAAACATTAAATTTTGCTTTTGTTGCTAATTTTTTGTTATAAATGTTACTAAAAATATGTTTTTTTATCATAATTTGCTCTTTTCAGTTGATAATTAAAAATTTATAACATATATTATAAGAACATTCAACTTATTTTTAGAAAGGAAAATTGCAGAATTAGAATCCACCTTTAATGGTGATAAGAGCCACGATGCAAAGATTCAAAGCGATATAGCAGTATTGGAACAGAAACTGGAAGCGAAATTAAATCTGGCAACAACTAATGAAAAGTCACGGTTGAAAATAGCATCTGATATTCACCAACTTCAGGGTGAGTTGGGACGAATTCAGCAAGAGATGCGCGCGCAACCAGCAGGGGCTTAATCATTTCAGCATAGTTACAAAAAGGGTGCAGATATATTCTGCATCCTTTTTTTATCGATATAGTCTATATTCACTCTTATGTTCATCACGATAGTCATGCTGATATTGGTATCCATTGTCATATCCATAGTGATATTCTTCAAAATCGTCCGACCATTCTCTTGTTTTTTGCAATAATTCATACATTGCTTCTGTTTTTTCTTCATTAGCTGCGATACAAGCCATATCGGCTTCAATGTTGCTTGCATCATGTTGCGCGATACAATCAAAATATTCATTATGGATTATTTCAAAACCTTTAATCATCCAATCATCATCAGATGTTACCAGTGATTCATTGGGTGCATCATTGCGTGATTGCGTTACAAATATCGCTACGATTATCACAAGCAAACACAGAGATAATAAGAGAATATATCTTGTTCGCGCCCGCGATGTTTGGTTAAATTTATTAAGAAATTTTGTGGGTATCATGCTACTTCTCCTTGCATATTCCCCCACTATATAATATATTTCTCCATTATATAAGAGATGATAAGAAGATTCAATCTTTTTTGGCAATCTTTTTTGGCAATCTTTTTTGGCAAGCTTTTTTGGCAATATATTTATTTATTTTTGCCGCGCTTTATGGTAGCATCTGTATCTATAACAGTGAGAATGAAGATGACAGCAATATCAAAAATTACTTTACGCGCGCTGATGCTCTTATTAGCAGGCAGTTTCATAAGCAGTGGAATAGGGGTTGCAATGGCGACAGAAGAAATACCATATCAAACGGTCAGCCGTGATGGCGATATTGAAATCCGCGACTATCAGCCTTTGCTGAAGTTGCAAATCACCAAGACTGGCTCGCGCTATCAAGCACCCAGCGATGCGTTTCGGGATTTGGCAGGCTATATTTTTGGTGATAATCAGACAGGGCAGAAAATCGCGATGACGGCGCCAGTCTCGCAACAGGCGATTGCCGCTGATGACGAAAATGCCGCAAAAGATAAATGGCAGATTGCCTTTTACATGCCTGAAAATTATACGCTTGCCGATATGCCCGCACCTGAAAATCAAGATTTACAGCTGATAGAAACCGCGCCACGCCGTGTGGCAGTGTTAGAATTTTACGGCAGGCGTAGCGATGATAATATGGATAAGAACACCAAAAAATTACGGACATATTTGCGTGATAACAATATCGCATTTGTTGATAATCCTTCTTATGCGTTTTATAACAGCCCGATGATGATTTGGTTTCTGCGCCGTAACGAGGTGATGTTTGAATTACAATAATTGCATCATCACCGCATCAGTGCATTGATATTCTTGCGGATACCTTTTTTGTTCTTTTTTGCAAAAGTCAGTAATATTTTCAACGTTAATCGCAAATAGGGCCGCCTGATATAAGAAGCCCCCCAATAGAGTCTTTTTCTAACATAAGTTTGTTGTTCAGCCAAACATGCATCGATGGCATGGGTGCTGTGCCGCTTAATCGCAAGCGCGATAATATCTAACAGGGGCGTAGGAATATCCAATAAGGGTGAGGCACTTTGCTTTTTCAAAATTTGCGCCGTCATGGTTGGTATCAGCAAAATCGTGAGTGGTGCGGTGGTAATCGCCAGTCGCAACTTCACCATCAGCGCTTTGGTTTTGCTTTTATGTAGGGTAACCGTCTTAAATTGCTGATGCCTATCTTGCAGTAATTTACGGCTATCAAGCATGATATGTTGCTTGGCTTTCGGGTTTTGCAACATGCCGATTTTTCGCAAGAGATGCAGTGCCTCTAAATCAACATAATAGTGATGAATCCGCTGATATGATAACAGATAGGGGGCAAGTAACGTATTTTGAGCCTTAGATAATTTTGGCCAAAATCCGTTAAAAATCACCGCCTCTTTCTGGGCAATATAGGCGGCAATATTGGCAAGCGCCGCCCCCAAAGAATGACCGCTAAAGCTAATATTCCGATGGTTTTTAACCGCCCGCCCAATATTGATAGTGGCTTTAAGATATTGGGTTGTTACCAAATTATGGGTGCCGAAAGTTGCAAAAATATTAAATGCCCAATCTAGGGGGTCTTCAGTGCCAGTAAAGATAATCACATAATGCGGGCTCTTGCGTTTAATGGTGCGATACATCACGATTTTGAAACCCATTTTCGCGGTTTGATGGCGGTAAAATTCTGCCAACCCTATGGCTTGGTAATCCGTCTCGCTTGCGAGTTGGTAAATTTCATCGCCTTTGATGCCGCGTGCCTTAATCATTTGCTGATAAGCCATATCGCATAATTTAGCGTAATCCGCTGGTGATATTTTGGGTGTCGTGAACATATATCATCATAGCATATTTGTAGGGAAGTGTCAGCAATTTACACCATCGCTAATATTGAGTAACCGAGACACGCTCCGCATCCATTTTGAAACACAGCGGTGGGGGGATGGGGGGCGTCTTGCATCATCGCTAGTATTGCACACAAGCGGGGGTTGTTAAGGGGGCATTCGCAAGATGGCGGGCTTGTCCTCGCCATCGAGAAGCGAATTCGCGCCCCCTTAAATAATAATGTATCGCAAAACGCTAGATGGTCGTGCTGACGAATCTAACAACACACTCCGCCAGAATGTTAAGCAACCGCGTGGTTTTATTTTTCTATTACGATGTTGTTTTCTTTGAGGTGGTTTTTGACATAAGCTAGCACTTCAAGACATTCTGGTTTGGTCGAATTTTCTTCTGTTCTTTTGAGTCTGTCGGCAATGGTTGATGTCCCTGAATTATTTTCATATTCACTTTCATATACTTGATAAGAATCTTTCGCATTCCAATCCACGCCACTATCAATCAATAATTTTACAATATCTAAATAAAAATTTCTATCATCAGCATCATCTATGTAATCATCATTTTCACATGTACGAAATATATAAGATATAGGGGTATATGAATAGCCATATTCACCGTCGTCACCGAAGTTAACTTTTTTATTTGAGTTGGCACCTTGTGCAATTAAATTTTCTAATTTTAAGATTGCTTTTGGAATATCCATATCATAATCAAGCCCATAACCATTCCCATAACCATAATGTGTCATGTCCAAAAAAAGCTTGTATAATAAAGGTTGCAGATTAGCTTTTTTAGCTTTTTCAGTTTCTGTTGTAAGGTCACTCTGTATCACCATAAATACAACATATGCTAGAATAACAAACAGCAAAAAAGATATGGTAAGATGCTTTAATTTCATCTTACCATATTAGTTGAAAGGAAAAAATTTGTCAAATTTTTATTTTTGTTCAATGAATTTGATTTTGATTTTATCTTTAAAGATATTTTTGTAATTATCTTCTAAATCCAACATGGTTTTCTGGGCTTTTTGAATGGTCTTATTCAGAAAATCAGTTTTTTCACCAACTGTTTCTAACATTATTGGAATGAGATAATACACGCATTGGTAGTATTTAGTAACAGCAACATGCGACTCCGCTAATGTTGAGTAAGGCGGGGGGATTATCAAGGGGGGTCGCAACAAGGCGGGTGTCCTACGGACATACCCGCCGAGAAGTTGCGCCGCACCCCCCTTGATACTATAAAGCTATCGCAAAGCCCCCCATATATAATGTATCGCAAAACGCTAGATGCTAATATTGACGAATCTATCAACGCACTCCTCCGCTAATATTGAGTACCGAAACACGCTCCGCCTTTGTGTTACACGCTCGCAAGCCTATAAGATTTTACTATTAACAGCTAAAAATAATTATTGATTATTAGCTAAAAATATAAGAAGCAACAAAAACGCTAACAACCAGAAAATATAGCCACTTCCATTTTTTTGGCTATGCGCTGTTTTACCGTGCGCTGTTTTACCGTGATGGACTTCTTTATCTTGTTTTTCTGCATTTAGTTTTCGCCATATTGCAGGATGTATGGGATTTTTCCCTTGCCATAAACCACGCTTTGCCTGTTTTGCTTCTTGATGCGCTTTGCTATAGTTAGCATCATTATCGTAACGCTTATAATGCCAAGCATAGCCCTTTTCTATCATAGCAAGATTAACATCCATGTTGCCAATAAATAATTTTGCAACCAAACGACCATACTTATCTTCTTGATTCGTTGGCTGTATCGTAAATTTTTTTTTGTCCTTAATCAGACTCCATAAGCAGTTTTTGGAATTTTGACCGTAAGCTTGTCCCATTTCTGGCGCGTCTATGCCATGTAAGCGGATTGTAGTACCCTTGCCATTTATCTTAACGTCAATTGTATCACCATCATAAATCCACTTCAACTGTGCAGGGATGCGACTTTGTTGCTGTGATGTCATTTTTCTGCCAACTTTATGAAAATATTGATGTAATAAAATATAAATACACTTTAGTTTAATAAATGTCAATTACAATACAATTATTAAAATTATAGGTTTTAATAAAAGCATCATTTTGACGAAAATGGGAAATATAGGAAACACCGCTTGAATAATATCATTGACTTAAACCTTGCAATGATATAAATTAATAGCGTCAATATCTTAAAACTATAGGATAGCAAGCCCTGTCGGGTTTGCTATCGAATACAATACCTTCAGGAAATAGGTAGCATATCCTATAGTGTGATATTGACAAAACCCGACATTTATTTGTTGGAATTTGCAATCATTCATAAGGAATTTTACCATGAAAATATTTTTACTTGTTTTATTTACGATTACGCTTGCTTTACCTATTAAGGCACAAGAAAATCAGCCAACCACTCCAAATACTAGTCGCTATTTTGGCGCAGGGTTATCACTTATCGCGATTGATTATGGTGAACCATATGATGTTGATTTAGGTGATGGAAGCACTGTATCAGTGGATGATAATGATTATTACGCGACATCTAGCGCCATGATTGATATTGTTTACGGTAATAATTTTTCAGAAAATAAAGCATTTGAAATTTTTTATAGTAGCTTTGGTGGCTCAAAGGAGAATGATGAAACAGGTTTAGTTTGGGAGCGTAACGGCAACCCGTTAACATCAAATACCACTATTGCTTATACTGCTTATGGTTTTGCATTTGTATTTTATAAACCATTATCTAATGCTAATAGTCGTCTTTATGGACGTGTTGGTTTAGCATCAGTAAAATTTGATGTAGAAACCACTTTTTCAGGTGATGGAACACCAATAACAGATAAAAGTAGCTATGATGACCTAGTAATTCCATTACAAGCTGGAGTAGAGTTTGATATGGATGAGAATTTAACAATACGTATCGGTTATCATGTGCAATCCCTTGATTTTTCTGATGAAGAAGATGCAGAAGATACTGATGATGCAGCTGATGACCTTGTGCGAATTTCGGGCATTATGTTTAGTATCAATAATAAGTTTTAGATGCACTGGATTGCCTATTCTGACTCTTATAGTATCAAGGGGGGTGCGGCGCAACTTCTCGGCGGGTATGTCCGTAGGACACCCGCCTTGTTGCGACCCCCCTTGATAATCCCCCCGCCATACTCAACACTAGCATCGTGCGTGTCTTGATAATCCCCCGCTGTATTTAACACTTATACCTAGCTTGCCTTAAAATCCCCCGCTGTATTTCAATACTCTGGCGGTGCGTGTTGCCGATACTATCCCATATTTCCCTAATACTTATCCCACAAAATAAATATCATTCACAAGTTATTTTATAAAGTGCTTGCTTTTTAACAAAAGAATTGGCAAGCTAATAATTCCATTAATAACATATTCAATAAGGAGGGTAGCTAATGGATAAAGAATATTGGCAAGAGAACCTTAAACTCATCAGAAATTGTCTGATAGTTTGGTTCGTATGTTCATTTTTATTTGGCATTATCATGGTGGATTTACTCAATCATATTCGTTTAGGCGGTTACGGTTTAGGCTTTTGGTTTGCACAGCAGGGGTCAATCGTGATTTTTGTTGTCATCATATTTTACTATGCGCGTCAAATGGATAAGCTAGATGCAAAATACGGCTTTGATAAGAAAGAGGGAGAAGAATAATGACTTTAACAGGAATAACCTATCTGGTTGTTGGCTTTACTTTCGCGATTTATATTGGCATTGCCTTTATGTCTCGCGCACGAAGCACATCAGAATTCTATGTCGCCAATAAGGGGATTAACCCCGTATTAAACGGCATGGCAACGGCGGCTGACTGGATGTCGGCAGCATCGTTCATTTCTATGGCGGGGCTGATTGCATTTTTGGGCTATAGTGGCGCACAATTCTTAATGGGTTGGACGGGCGGCTATGTGCTATTGGCACTTGGTTTGGCACCTTATTTGCGTAAATTCGGCAAATTCACCGTATCTGAATTTGTTGGCGAGCGTTTCTATTCACCAACAGCACGGATGGTGGCGGTATTTTGTCTGGTCATGGCATCAATCACCTATGTGATTGGGCAGATGAAAGGCATCGGGGTTGCGTTTTCGCGCTTCTTGGATACCAGCTACGAATTCGGTCTATTTGCGGGTATGGGCATTGTTGCCGTTTACGCGCTGATGGGCGGTATGAAAGGCATCACCTATACGCAAATCGCGCAATATGTGATTCTGATTTTCGCCTATACGATTCCTGCGATTTTCATATCGTTGGTGCTTACAGGCAATCCAATCCCACAATTAGGTTTGGGCAGTGAATTGGTTGGCACAGGTGAGAGCCTGCTAGATAAATTAGATAAAACTCTGATTGATTTGGGCTTTGCCGCTTATACTGAAAATCCGCCATCACGGTTGAATTTCATCGCCTATACACTCACATTGATGATTGGCACTGCGGGCTTACCGCATGTGATTATGCGCTTCTTTACTGTGCCAAATGCACGGGCAGCGCGTTATTCTGCTGGTTGGGCATTGCTATTTATCTCTATCCTCTATCTTACAGCGCCAGCTGTGGGTGCGATGGCACGGTTGAATTTAATCAACACTGTGCAAACAGGAGAAATTGGCGACCCTGATGCAAATATGGTTTATGCTGAACGTCCGAATTGGATGAAAAATTGGGAAACCACAGGTTTGCTCAAATTTGAAGACAAAAATGGCGATGGCATGATTCAATATTATAATGATAAGAATCCTGAAATGCAGGCGAAAGCTGAGGAATTCGGTTGGGAAGGCAATGAAGTGGTTAAAATCGACCGCGACATTATGGTGCTTGCCAATCCTGAAATTGCGAGCTTACCCGATTGGGTTGTGGCTTTGGTGGTTGCAGGCGGTTTGGCCGCGGCACTGTCAACAGCGGCAGGCTTATTATTGGCGATTGCATCGGCGATTTCGCATGATTTGCTGAAAGGCTTCTTGCGACCAAATATCACTGAAAAGCAAGAATTGAATGCAAGTAGATTGGCTATGTTAGGCACAATTCTTGTGGCTGGTTGGCTGGGGTTAAACCCACCGGGCTTTGCGGCAGGAACAGTGGCAATCGCCTTTGGACTTGCGGCATCTAGTCTGTTCCCAATCTTGGTGATGGGTATATTTTCAACACGCATCAACGATAAGGGCGCGATTGCAGGTATGGTTTCAGGCTTGTTGATTACGTCATTATATGTGGCGCAACATAAGGGTATATTCTTTATCCCCGGCACATCATTTATGATGGGCATGCCGCAAAATTGGTTCTTTGGCATTTCGCCAAACGCCTTTGGTGTTGTGGGCGCACTTGTCAATTTTGCAGTTGCCTTTGTGGTTTCTAACAAAACCGAAGAAGTGCCACAACATATTAAAGATTTGATTTTGAATATCAGAAGACCATAATCTTTTTTATAGCTTGATTAAGAGGGGCTTGGTGATTGTGCCAAGCCCTTTTTATTGCGCGTATTACAAAAAAGATGAACGCTATCTGTTGTTTGGTAACATTATTGCTAGTTTATGGTGAATATGTTACCGATTTTTTAATTTAACGAAACAATGATAAAATTACTAACCATCCTCAAATTATTATTGCTGACATTTGCCATGATGGGTTTTTCTAATGTTAGCAAAGCAGAAGTGCTAGATTACTCACCACCGCCACCTAAACCCAAAAATTGGTGGGTGATGGCAAGCACAGGAAATATTTCACATAATTTACATCACGAGCTTTACACGGCAAGATGGGGGTCAGATGTTGATGCCAATACCGAAGTTCAGAATTTATATCTTGGCATTAGCTATGGGCATGTTTTGAAAAGGACGGAGAGACAAGAATATCATATTGAGATTGGTCACAGCTTTTTGGGCAGGATTAATTACGAACTTTCGCATCCAGAATTTCCTTTATGGAATCCGAAAGAGACACTTACAATTACGTCATGGGATGGCTCGCTACTTTATTATCATGGCAGAAAATCAAAAGGCAGACCCTATATGTTAAGAATAGGGGTTTCATCGCCGATGGTGGAGAATGAAATCACCAATGCCGATGGCTCAACCTATAAAGATGATAGTTTTTATACAAATTCGGGTCCCATATTTGGCTATGGGGTAAGGTTTGGTAATATCGTGCTTGAATATAGAATTTATATGATTTCTTTTGGTTCTGATTCCCGATTATTCGAAGAACAGGGGGCAGATTTTAGCAATGGCGCCTATGTGCTATTAGCGGGCTATAGATTTTAATTGGCGGTTTCAGGTGCGCACTGATGATTGTTTAATCAGATGAAATTGTGGCGTAAAAAGCACTTGTTTTTTTGACATGTTTACCATATCTCTCAAAATGATCCTTAATCTTTATCATAATATGGCTGTGTTGCTGATGTAATGATGAAACTATTCTTGGTGGCGTTGTATCCGTGATTTTTTCAATTTTGGTGTTAATTTTTTGCAATCGGAAACGCAACTTTATAATTTCTACGCGGAATTCCTCAATGCGAATGCTTCTTTTTGCGATTTCACTTGAATTTTTATATTCCGCCCCATCTAAACGCTCCAGATAAGTGACGTAATGTAAGAATTGCTTACGCTCAGCCAGATATTGTTGGTGGCATTTGATTGATTCTGCGGATAAATTGTGAAAATCGCATTTAACATAATTCTCTGGTGGCAGAATTTCATCTTTAATATAGATATTTAAAAGGAAAAACAGGTGAATAAAAAAGACAGTAAAAACAAGATGATAGGGCATGATACCTCAGAAATATAATGGTTGTTTAATCAGATGAAACTGTGGCGTAAAAAGCATCGGATTCTTTGTTAAACCTATCGAATCTCTCAAAATAATCATCAAACTTGTTTATGATATGTTTGTGTTGCCGATTTAATGCTGAAACTATTCTTGGTGGCGTTGTATCTGTGATTTGTTCAAATTTGGCATGATTTTTTTGCAATTGTAACTGTAGTTTCATACGTTCTACGCGGAACTTGTCATATTTGACACTTCTTTTTGTCATTTCAATCATTTCTTGATGGTCTGCCTCATCTAAGCTACTCCGTTGCGAGATATAATGTAAGAATTGCTTGCTTTGTGCCACAGATTGTTGGTGGCATTTGATCGATTCTGCGGATAGATTTATAAAATCACATGTTACATAATTCGCTGGTGGCAGAATTTCATCTTTAATATAGATATTAAAAAGGAAAAACAGGTGAATGAAAAAGACAGTAAAAATAAGGTGATAGCGCATGATACCTCAGAAATATTATGATTATCCCCATACTCGTTTGACAGAATATAACAAATCACGATAAATTACAAGGATAGTGATTACCGCGTGAGTTTCTTATAACGGAAGCGTTCGGTTTCATTTTCATCTATGCCCAAACGTTTTTTGCGGTCGCTAATGTAGAATTGATAATTACCCTCAAACCATGTGGTTTTTGCATCGCCTTCAAACGCCAAAATATGCGTGGCGATTTTATCAAGAAAGAATCTATCATGGCTAATCACCACCGCACAGCCTGCAAAACTCAATAAAGCTTCTTCTAATGCGCGCAAGGTTTCCACATCTAAATCATTGGTCGGCTCATCAAGCAATAATAAATTCGCGCCCGATTTTAAGATTTTGGCAAGTTGCACACGGTTGCGCTCACCGCCCGAAAGTTGATTGATACGCTTTTGTTGGTCTGCCCCCCGAAAGCCGAAACCGCCAACATAGGCGCGTGATTGCACCTGCCTTTTGCCCATATCAATCATATCTAGCCCGCCAGAAATCTCTTCCCAGATATTCTTGCTGTTATCCATGCCATCACGCGATTGGTCAACATAGCCAAGCTGTACAGATTCACCAATTGATAAATCGCCTCCATCGGGCTGTTCATTGCCAGTTATCATTTTGAACAAAGTGGTTTTACCCGCACCATTGGCGCCAATCACCCCCACAATGCCGCCCGGTGGCAGCTTAAAAGTTAAATCTTCTATCAGTAATTTATCGGCAAAAGCTTTGCTGATATGGTTGGCTTCCACTACTTTATTGCCCAAACGTGGCGCAGGTGGAATCATAATTTGCGCGTTTTGCTGTAACTTTTCACTTTGCTGTTGCAATAAATCTTCGTAGGCTTGCACCCTTGCTTTAGATTTTGACTGCCTGCCTGCAGGCGTTTGCCGTATCCATTCGCGCTCATCTGCTAATTGCCGTGCGCGTGATTCTTCGCCTTTGCTTTCATCACGCAGGCGTTTTTCTTTTTGCTCTAGCCAGCTTGAATAATTACCTTCATAGGGAATTGCATGTCCGCGGTCTAATTCCAAAATCCAACCCGTTACATTATCCAAGAAATAGCGGTCATGGGTTACCATCATCACTGTGCCAGCATAGTCGCTGAGATGACGTTCAAGCCACGCCACTGATAGCGCATCTAAATGATTTGTTGGCTCGTCAAGCAGTAAAAAATCGGGCTTTTGCAATAATAAACGGCATAAAGCCACGCGCCTTTTCTCGCCACCTGAAAGATTCTCAACAGAACTATCGGCAGGCGGGCATTGCAGCGCATCCATTGCGATTTCCAATGTGCGCTCAATATCCCACGCATCTAGCGCATCAATTTTTTCTTGCAAATCCGCTTGTTGATTAATCAGTTCATTCATCTCGTCATCACTGATAACCTCACCCATTTTCATGCTGACAGCATTAAATTCTTCTAGGGCATTATGCGCTTCTTGCAATGCGCCTGCCACATTTTCGCCGACTGTTTTGCTGTTATCAAGCTCTGGCTCTTGGGGTAGATAGCCGATAAGCGCACCATCAGCGGCACGTGCTTCGCCCGAATATTCATCATCTAACCCTGCAATAATTTTCATTAAGGTGGATTTACCTGCGCCATTGCCACCCAATATACCGATTTTCGCGCCTGCTAAAAATGATAATGTTACATCTTTCAAAACCTCGCGCCCACCTGCATAAGATTTATTCAAGCGGTGAAGCGTATAGATATAGTCGGTCATTTAGTTTCCTAATTAATTGCGTGATTTTCGGGCTTCAGGCAAGGCGCCTGCATAGCCACGTTGATAGTTAGGCTTTACCATCGATGGGTTTTGCCAATCGGCAGCCCCGTGCCGTTGATAGATTGTATCATCTAAATCAATAGAAGAAAAGCCACATTGTAGCAAATGCCGTAATTGGTCGGGCAATAGCCAGCCTTTGGCGCGTAATTCGCCTTTGTAACCTTGCCTTCGCAAATAATGGGCTTGCGAAAAACCGCGCCCATCGCTAAAGCTAGGGAATGAAATCACAATCAGTTGCAAATTATTAAGATGGGGGATAAGTGTTGCAAGTGCGCTATCGCCTTCAATTAGCACCGCATGGCTTGAATCTGTTATGTCGGCAAAAGGCACGATATTATTCGTATCATCAGTGATAATCTCACCTTGCAAATTAAGCAGTGGCATAGAGTTCATCCTTAAATATCTGCACGCCAATACGGCGGTAAGTTTGCAAAAATTCTTCGCCATCATGTCGATTCTCAAGATAAATATCCAGAATTTTATCAATCGCTTTTGGCACATCATCAAACGAAAAACCACGCCCTACAATCTCGCCAATCGCGGAATCATGGTCAGAAGAACCGCCCAATGTGATTTGATAATATTCTTCGCCCTTTTTATCCAAGCCCAATATGCCGATATTGCCAACATGATGATGCCCGCACGCATTGATACAGCCCGAAATATTGATATGAATTTTACCCGTTTTTTGTTGCTTATCATTCATCGTTAATTGGTTGGCGATATTTTGCGCAACGGGGATAGAACGCGCTGTGGCGAGCGAACAATAATCAAGCCCCGGGCATGAAATAATATCACTGGCAAGATTGAAATTATCAACTGCCAATCCGCCTGCTACCAATGCCTGCCATAAAGCGTAAAAATCATCTTTCTTCACATCGGGCAAGACTAAATTTTGCCGATGCGTTACCCGAATTTCACCATTAGAATATTTATCCGCCAAATCAGCGATTAATCGCATTTCATCAGCAGTGGCATCGCCCGGTATCAGCCCCGCTTTTTTCAGTGATATATTCACAATGCCATAGCCTGCAATTTTATGCGCGCCAAGATTATGTTTGCACCATGAATTAAATGTTTGATTATCGCTTCTTGCCTTGTTTAAAGCTTCACTTGTTTCGGGCAGAGTAGCGTAAGCGGGCGGTGCAAAATATTGATTGATGCGGTCAATTTCAGATTGTGGTAAGGCAATATTTTCAGGCGGATGGTTTTCAAATTCTTGCTCTACTTCTTTTTTATATTGTTCTAACCCCATCTCAGCCAGCAAGATTTTAATCCGCGCTTTATATTTATTATCGCGTCTGCCATGCAGATTATAAACCCGTATCATCGCTTCAACATAGGGTAGCAATTCATGTTCTGGCACAAAATCACGAATGGTTTGCGCCAGATAAGGCGTGCGCCCTTGCCCGCCACCTGCCAGCACTTCATAGCCAAGCTCGCCTTTAGCGTTGCGTCGTAATATGATACCAATATCGTGCGTTTTCACTGCGGCGCGGTCTTGCGCGCCTGCGGTTACCGCAAACTTAAATTTACGTGGTAAAAACGCAAATTCGGGGTGCAGGCTAGACCATTGCCGTAAGATTTCACATATTGGGCGTGGGTCGGCAATCTCGTCGGCAGCCACACCGCCCCAAGGGTCAGAAGTTACATTGCGAATGCAGTTGCCACTGGTTTGCAAAGCGTGCATCTCAACCGATGCCAAATCTTGCAACAAGGCAGGCACTTCTTCTAATTTAGGCCAATTATATTGAATATTTTGTCTGGTGGTAAAATGCCCGTAACCGCGGTCATATTTCTCGCTAATATGGGCAAGCATTCGCATTTGCCGTGATGATAATGTGCCGTAAGGAATCGCCACCCGTAACATATAGGCATGAAGTTGCAGATATAAGCCATTCATTAGGCGTAAGGGTTTGAACTCGTCTTCGGTTAATTTTCCTGCCAAACGGCGTGCCACCTGTGCCGAAAATTCTTTCACGCGTGATTGCACAAAATCATGGTCAAATTCATCATAACGATACATTAGCTTTATCCTTTTACAACATCACTTTTAACGGTTGGTCCTAATACGCGCATTTTTTCGCGCATATGCATGCCTTCAAGCGTGCCATCAATGGTTGGTATCCAATATGGTCCAACAATTTCGTTGGCATCAACAGCGCGTGCGCCTTCTGCCTCGCATTTTTGCGTCAATGCCTCATCATCGCTTATAATCAACGCATCGGCAAAATTAAGCGACCATGTTAAATCTTTGGTAAGAAAAACCACAAGTCCCGAACGCAAATCATTGGCGTTATAGAGTTTAAATTTATCAGCAATTTTGGGCATATAAAACCTCCGCTTGTTCGCTTAAACCTATCAGATGCTTTAAATCCTGATAAGGCGCAAGCACAAATAGATGATGTCCATGCTTTTTGGCATGTTTTATCGCATTAATGGTTGGTAATTGATTGGGAAAAAATTCAGCCTCGCGCCGTGCCATATTGATGAGGTCAGGCAAATCAGTATGGGCATTATCACCATCACGATAATAAATAATATCGGCATCGCGCAATTTTGCAAGCGCGTTTTTATCAGCAATATTTTCCAATGGCAGATAATAAAAACTGCCTTGTTTCGTTACCGATTTCTTAAAATCTTGCAGTAATTTTTCAGCATTTACGGGCGCGGTTTTGCCATGCTGAATATTTTGAGTAAAGAACCATTGCCAGAAATGCCGTTTCTGCCCATGTTGCAAATTTGTATCAATCACAGGGCGTAGATTGCCCGCTAATTTTGTCAACCGCCCGATATGTTTTGGCAGAAGTGATTCAATCTTGGCTTTTAAGATACGCGCCAATACGGGCGCCGCGCCTTCGGTGCTGATAGCAATGGTAAGCGGAGAATGGTTTACCAAAGCAGGGGTGATGAAATCACTGCATTGTTGCTGGTCGACCGCATTGATAAGTTTGGCGTGACCTTGTGCCATATGCGCCAGTTCAAAATCCAGTTTTTTATCACCTGTGGCGGCATAAAAAAGAGTGCAATCTTGTAAGAATGGCATCAGATTTTCGGGGGTGATATTATCTTTTTGCCATGTGATTCTGCCCTGCTGATGATAATGCTGTAAATCGGCATTCAGGCTAGGCGCAAGCACAGTAATATCTGCTTTGGTGGTGGCAAGCAAGCGCACTTTTGCCGACGCATCTTTATCGCCACCTGCAAATACAACCTGTTTTTTATCAAGGTCAAGACTAATCGGTAAATAGCGCATCATTCCTCCAAAATCGTAACTTCCAACCCGTCTAATTCAGGGGTAAATTCAATTTGGCAACTGAGGCGTGATGTTTCTTGCATGTCGGGCAATTCTTCTAAGAGCATCTCTTCTTCTTCGCCACGCGCACCCGTTTTTGAAACCCAATCATCATGCACCGCAACATGGCATGTGGCACACGAGCAAACCCCGCCGCAAACGCCTTCTACCAAACCTGCTTCGCGCAGATTTTCCATCACCGAACTATTTTCATAGCCTTTGATGATATGTAATTTGCCTTTTGCATCGGTTGCGTTGATTGTGAATTCCATCATATTCTCCTAAATTATTTGACACCTAATTTTTTTTGTAAATCGGTTGACGATGTTGTGTAACGAAAAATCAATTTTTCATCGGGGCGGGCAATTTTGAACGCAGATTGCGCAGCCAATGCCGCTTCGTGAAAGCCTGATAATATCAATTTTAATTTGCCCGGATAGTAATTAATATCGCCAATGGCAAAAATACCCGCCGTGATGTTGCAAAATCTTCGGTATTTACTTTCAGCAATTTATCTTCATGTAAGTCCATGCCCCAATCGGCTAATTTGCCCAATTCGATATTTAAGCCGAAAAACAACAGTAATTTATTGGTATCGGGCAAGATTATATCACCATCATCTTTGGTGCTAACAGTAACACCATTAAGCACACCATTCTCGCCAGTAAGTGCTGATACATTGCCAAGCATAAAATCCATCTTACCTTGCGTGACCAATTTTTGCATTGACGATACCGAATGCGGCGCGGCGCGGAATTTATCACTGCGGTGAATCAATGTGAGTTTTTTGCAATAATCAACCAAATCTAACGCCCAATCAAGCGCACTATCGCCACCGCCAACAATCACCAAATTACTGTCTTTGAAAGTCTGGCGGTTACGCACAGCATAAAACACTGATTTTTCTTCATAACCTTCAAGCGATTCTATTTTCGGACGGCGCGGCGTAAAGCAACCTGCACCAGCGGCAATGAATATCGCCCGTGATGTAATTTTTGTGCCTTGGTCGGTGATGGTGGTAAAAATGCCATCATCATCTTCGTGCAATTCATCAACCCGCTCTGAAAGATAATAGACAGGGTCGAACGGGGCGGCTTGCGCGACTAATTTATCAACAATCTCACCACCATTCACGGTAGGATAGCCCGGTATATCGTAAATCGGTTTTTCAGGGTAAAGCTCGGCACATTGCCCGCCTTTTTTATCAAGCGCGTCTATCAAACAAGCGGTTAAGCCCAATAAGCCCAATTCGAACACCGCAAAAATACCGCATGGGCCAGCACCCACAATCAGCACATCATAATAATTATCAGGATTATTGCTATTCATTTTGCCTAAAACTCTCAAAAAATATGGTTAAAAATTAACGAGAATATAGGCGCATTATAAATGATAAGCAAGCAAATAGATATGCCTTCATTATGTTTTTTTATCAGCTTTATATGCTGAAAATAGATAGGGGAGTTTAACGCCTAGCGGAACCCGCCACGAAAGGAACGTTTGCGGGTAGGTGTTTTGCGTAATAAAGTGCCAATAACGAAACATAGAATGGTGAGTGCAGGCAAGCCTTTTAGAGCTGACATTTTCAAGATTGGCACAAACATATAATCCCAGATAGCAGGGATAAAATAGCGTTGCGTAATCACTTGGGTTTGGTTGAGGCTAAACGGCGCGCTTTGATACCATGATAGCCCAATCGGTTGCGTGATTCTGCCAGTGAATAAAAAAATGAGTGCTATCAGCACAAAGAAAATGCCTAGCAGGAAAAAAAAGCCACCTGAAAATCTTGCAAATTGCCGTAAAAAATTCATCTTTATCTCCATTTATTATAATATGCATTATGTTAACATGTTATGCGATTAAGCGCAAGATGATTATCTTATAGAAATACTTGCTTTTTATGATGGTTTGCGTGTATTTAATGAAAGAATGGAAAAGAAAGCAGTGAGTGATGACACAAAATTTTTACGGACAATATCCTGATGAAAGATGGACGCTTTGGTGATTATGGTGGCAGATTTGTTGCCGAAACCTTGATGCCTCTGATTTTAGAGTTAGAGAAGCAATGGCATATTGCGCGTGATGATAAGGGTTTTTGGCAAGAATTAGGCTATTATCTCAAACATTATGTGGGTCGCCCATCGCCACTTTATTATGCTGAACGCCTTACGCAACATTGGGGCGGTGCTAAAATTTATCTGAAACGTGACGAGCTTAACCATACAGGGCGCGCATAAAATCAATAATTGCATGGCGCAGATATTATTGGCACGGCGCATGAAAAAGCCAAGAATCATTGCCGAAACGGGCGCGGGGCAACATGGGGTGGCAACCGCCACTGTGTGCGCTTTGTTTGGCTTGCCTTGCGTGATTTATATGGGGCAAAAAGATATAGAACGGCAAAAGCCAAATGTGTTTCGCATGAAATTATTGGGGGCTGAAATTCGCTCGGTTACCTCTGGCTCGGCATCGCTGAAAGATGCGATGAATGAAGCCTTGCGTGATTGGGTCAGCAATGTTGATGATACATTTTACCTTATCGGCACAGCCGCAGGCCCGCACCCCTATCCTGAAATGGTGAGGGATTTTCAACGGGTGATTGGCGAGGAAGCCAAACAACAATTACAAGAAGCCGAAGGCAGATTACCCGATAGTGTGATTGCCTCTATTGGTGGTGGTTCAAATGCCATTGGGCTGTTTTACCCATTCTTAAATGATGAATCGGTTGAGATTATCGGGGTTGAAGCAGGCGGTAAGGGCGCGAAAAGTGGTAAAACCGCCGCATCAATGAATGCAGGCAGGGCTGGCGTGTTGCATGGAATGCGGACATATCTGTTGCAAGATGAGGCAGGGCAGATTGAAGAGGCGCATTCGATTTCGGCAGGGCTTGATTATCCGGGCGTTGGTCCTGAACATGCTTTTTTGAAAGATAGCGGACGGGTGCAATATCACCCCATCAATGATGATGAGGCGTTGCAAGCGTTTCAATTATTGGCGAAATTAGAAGGTATCTTGCCCGCATTAGAACCATCACATGCGCTTGCTTATGCGGCAAAAATCGCGGGTGATAGACCTAAAACTGATATTATATTGCTTAATCTATGCGGACGTGGCGATAAAGATATTTTCACAGTGGCAGAAGCGATTGGTGAGGATATGGCACAATGACACGTATCACTGATAAATTTAACGCGCTCAAAGCGCAAAACCGTAAAGCGTTAATCCCCTTCATCATGGCGGGCGACCCTAATATCGAATCAACCGCGCAATTACTGCCAGATTTGGTAACAGCAGGTGCGGATATGATAGAACTCGGCATGCCGTTTTCTGACCCGATGGCTGATGGCCCTATCATTCAGCAGGCTGGCATACGCGCCTTGCAAGCTGGCACAACATTAAGTGATGTGTTGGCATTGGTGAAAAAATTCCGCGTCCAAGATAATGAAACGCCAATCATTTTAATGGGCTATTACAACCCGATTTATGATATTGGCGTGAAAAGGTTTTTAGATGATGCCGTTGATGCAGGCGTTGATGGGTTGATTATTGTTGATTTACCACCCGAAGAAGATGTTGAATTATGCCTGCCTGCCACCTTAAAAAATATCGACTTCATTCGGATGGTTACCCCCACCACTGATGATGCCCGCGCGCAAAAAATTCTGCAAAATGCCAATGGCTTTGTATATGCGGTGGCGATTACGGGCATTACTGGCACCAAAAAAGCCGAAGATAATGTGATGGCGCATTTGGCGGGGCTGGTGAAGCAACATTGCGATGTGCCAGTGGCGTTAGGCTTTGGCATTAGAACAAAAGATGATGCAGTGATGGCGGCACGGTTTTTTGATGCTGTGGTGGTTGGCTCGGCATTGGTTGAGAAATTAACGCAAAATGATTTTGCCAAAGCCAAAGCTGAAATTGTAGCTTTGTTGCAAGAAATGAGACAGGCAATAGATGAGTTGGCAATAGATTCATCAGGCGATAGATAGCGATTGATGTTTTTGTTGATATTGCATTTTATAATAATATGCTATAATGCGAAAAATAATGATATTTTGAGGAAAGATACTCATGTCTTGGTTAACCAATTATATTCGTCCTAAAATTAGTTCAATCGTTGGTGATTCTGAAAAAACAGAATCGCAAGAAGATTTATGGCATAAATGCAACGGTTGTGCTGATATGATTTTTCACCGTGATTTAACGGGCAATCAATATGTCTGCCCAAAATGTGATAAGCATTTACGGATGCCACTAGAAGATAGGCTCAAAAGCCTGTTTGATGGTGGTAAATATCAGCAAATTGCTGTTGAAACAGGCATGGCTGACCCTCTTAAATTTCGCGATACCAAACGCTATAGCGACCGTCTGCGCGATGCCCGCCATAAAATTCAGCGTGATGATGCGGTGTTTGTGGCACATGGTAAAATATCAGGGTTTTGAAACAGTGGTGCTTGCCATTGATTTTGCCTTTATGGGTGGGTCTATGGGCAGTGCCGTTGGGCAAGGTTTTGTCTCGGCAGTGCAGTTGGCGATTGCCCAAAAAGCACCGCTGATTGCGATTCCAGCATCGGGTGGGGCGCGAATGCAAGAAGGTATTATTTCGCTGATGCAAATGCCACGCACCGTTGCCGCTTGCGAACAATTAAGTGATGCTAATTTACCTTATATTGTGTTATTTGTTGACCCAACCTATGGCGGTGTTACCGCTAGTTTCGCGATGATAGGTGATTTTCAAATTGCTGAACCGGGCGCGATGATTGGCTTTGCGGGCAGGCGCGTGATAGAACAAACAGTTCGTGAAAAATTGCCCGATGATTTCCAAACCGCAGAATATCTCGCCGAACATGGCATGATTGATATGGTGGTGCCACGCAAAGAAATCAAGCAAAGATTAGGTTTGTTATTTTCATTGATACTGAAAAAGAAACAAATTGCGTTGGTGGCAGAAGAAACCGAATTGCCACTTGCAGCTGATTAAATATTATCGTTACAATGTTTCAATAGGTGGCTGTGATGGCTGAAACCCAGCAGACAGATGTTATTTTGCAACGTTTGCTTCAATTACATCCCAAAATCATAGATTTGAATCTTGATAGGGTGGTGGCATTGCTTGCAAAATTGGGCAATCCGCATCATCATATCGCGCCTGTTGTGCATATTAGCGGCACCAATGGCAAGGGGTCGGTATCTGCCATGTTAAGCGCACTTTTGCAAGCGCATGGCTTACGGGTGCATCTTTATAATTCACCGCATCTGGTGCATTTTCATGAGCGCATCACATTAAATGGTGCTTATATTGCTGATGAAACATTGCAATCCTATCTTACACGGTGCGAGCAAATCAATGGCGATACGCCGATAACGTTTTTTGAAATCACCACTTGCGCTGCCTTCGTTTCATTTGCTGAAAACCCAGCGGATATTGTGATTTTAGAAACGGGCTTGGGCGGTAGGCTAGATGCCACCAATGTGATTGATAACCCAGCTCTCAATATTATCACGCCCATATCGCTAGACCATCAGCAATATTTGGGCGAGACCATTGCTGAAATTGCCTTTGAAAAAGCGGGGATTCTTAAAAAAGACACGCCGCTGATTATGATGAAGCAATTAGGCGAAGCGCGTAAAGTGATTCAAAAACAAGCATTTGATAAAGGCACGGGTAAAATATCGGTTGAAGGCATGGATTATAATTTTCAACCTGATGGCAATAAAAAACAAGAATGGAACTATATTTTAAACAATAGACTCAAACAAAAAAATCTGCCGCCTACGCTGAATGGCGCGCATCAATATCAAAATGCGGCTTGCGCGTTGACCGCGCTTTATCAGCTACAGGCGCAAGGCTTTTTAGAAATACAAGATAAGTTGGTGCGAAAGGGCTTTCAAAATTGTCGGTGGCCTGCGAGGTTGCAACCATTTGACACAGAATGGCAAAAAATGTTTCAGCATCAGCATACGGCAAAAAATGTTTGGCTAGATGGCAGTCATAATGTGATGGGTGCCACCACATTGCGTGATTTTATCACAGAAGAAAATCGTAAAAAAAACATGCCGACCTATATGATTGTGGCGATGCTGAATAGCAAAGATGCCGCAAATTTTCTTAATATTATCGGGCATGTGATTGAATATGGCGTGGCGTTAGAAATCCCCGACCAAGAAAATAGTTTCAGCGCGGTTGAATTAAGCCTATTGGCGCAAAAATGTAACCTGCCACTCTCCCCGAAAGTATCGCTACAAGAAGCGGTGAGCGAAATTGAAATGATGGCGAGTGGCAGAGATTATCGTTTGGTGATAACGGGGTCTCTGTATTTTGCGGGTTCTATATTGCGAAAAACCGAAGAATATGACTGAAAATCTACAAATGATGCGGCGTAAATTACGCTATCGCGCATGGCATATGGGCACAAGAGAGCTTGATTTATTGTGTGGTGGCTATGCTGATGCCTGTTTGGATAATATGGACGAACAGACATTGCTTGATTTTACGGCAATGCTGAAACTTGATGACCGCGATTTGCAAGATATTTTCTTGAGCGCGGAATTTCCATCTTCTCTGCCCGAAAAGGCAGAAAAACATCAGCCGATGCTACAAAAAATTTATGGCTGGCATCATGGCAAATGACATGATTGATGGTAATATTCTTGACGATAATATCGTAGTTAATATCAACTCAAAAATCGGATTAAATGTGCCAAATGGCTATATGGGCAGAGCCATTCAGCGTATGTTGCAACAGAATAAAACTCAAAAAATATTGCTGATATTATCTGATGATATGGCAATGAATCGCATGGCGCAACAGTTGGAATTTTGGCAATTCAAACAGGCACAAGATTATGTGCTGCTGCCCGCATGGGATTGCCTGCCTTACGACCGTGTATCGCCACATCATAATTTGATTGCCGCCAGATTAACGGCATTGGCTAAAATCAAACAGGCGCAACCGCCTATCATCATCACAAGCGTCAATGGTTTTGTTCAAAAAATGATAAGACCCGAACAATTAAAGCATCATCAGCTGAAAATAGGCAATTTTATTGCCCGCACCGAATTATTGCAGTTATTGACCGATTTTGGTTATCGGCGCGCTGTTACTGTGCGCGAAAATTGCGAATATGCCGTGCGCGGTGATATTATTGATATTTTTCCAGCCGATGCTGAAAAGCCCGTGCGGATAGAATTTTTTGATGAACAGATTGAGATGATGCGCCAATTTGATGCGATGAATCAGCGCACCGATAAAGACAATATCGTTAAAGAAATGGTGGTGATGAGCGGTTCGGAAACGCCAATCGGGCAGGGCGATATTTTCAAGCGCAATTATTTAGAAACATTTGGCAGAATGGGCGATGAATATTTGTTGGAAGCGGTGAAAAATGACTTGCCCTATCAGGGCAAGGAACATTGGTTGCCTCTGTTTTTTGATGAAGAACTGATTGATATGATGGGCTGGGTAACGCCCGATACCATGCTGGTGATTGGTGATGATTTTTATCCTGCGATGGAATCAAGGCTTGAAATGATTGGTGAGCATTATCGCGAACGAAACAATAAAATGCCTGAGACCAATGCGGCTTTACGCAAAATGCGTGAAGAAAATCATTATCCTTACGCGCCAGTGCCGCCCGATACCTTGTATCTGAGTGCCGATAATTTGCGAAGCCGTATGAATGAATTTGACGTGTTACAGCTTTCAGCCGCGCAAGAAAACCTGCCAAACCAGAAAGTGTTTTATGATTTTAAAGCCCGTAAAGGCAGGGATTATCGGCAAGATTTTTTGAAAGGCGAATTTCCTGATACTTTGCGAAATCTTATCGGCAAAGCAACAAAACAAAAACGGCAAATAATGATTGGCTGTTTTTCTGAAGGCTCGCGGATAAGGCTTGCAGAAATGTTCAATTCTATCGGGCTGTTATCGCTGGATAAATATGATGAGACAGTTACGGCAGGGTTGGCGGTATTAGACGGCAATTCATTTGAAGATGAGTCGTTATATTTTATCAGCGAGGCTGATATTTTAGGGCAGAGGGTTCGCAAAAACACCCGTAAGAAAAAATCGGTTGCCGATATGTTTACCGAATTAAATTCGCTGAATCAGGGTGATTTTGTGGTTCATGCCGAACATGGCATTGCGCGTTACGAAGGCATCACCACCATCGAATCCAATAATGTCCCCTATGAATGTTTGCATCTTATTTATGCCAATCGCGCCGCGCTTTATCTGCCCGTAGAAAATATTGATTTGCTCACGCGCTATGGCAATGCCGATATGGATAATGTGAAATTAGATTCATTGGGGCTGAATCATTGGCAACAGCGTAAAGCACGCCTGAAAAAACATTTGCTAGAAATTGCCGGTGGGCTTGTGGAAACGGCAGCCAAACGGCAATTGAAAATCGCGCCCGTGATAGAATATGATAAAAACCTATGGGAGCAATTTTGCGCTGGCTTTCCTTTTGTAGAAACTGATGACCAATTACAGGTGATAACAGATGTTACAAGTGATTTACAAAAAGGCTTGCCAATGGATAGGTTGGTATGTGGCGATGCTGGCTTTGGCAAAACCGAAATTGCTTTGCGGGCGGCATTTCAGGTGGCAGCATCGGGACGGCAAGTGATTTTAATTGTGCCAACAACATTATTGGCGCGTCAGCATTATCAGCTATTTACCGAGCGATTTAAGAATTTTGAAATCAAAATTGTGCAATTAAGCCGCTTTGTAACGGGTGCGCAATCCAAAGAAAATAAACAAGCCGTTGCCGATGGCAGCGCGCAGATTGTGATTGGCACGCATCAATTATTGGGCAATAGCATTGAATTTAATCATCCGGGCTTGCTGATTATTGATGAAGAACAGCATTTTGGCGTGAAGCAAAAAGAAAAATTGAAGCAATGGTCGGATTTGCATATTCTTACTTTAAGCGCGACACCGATTCCGCGTAGCCTTAATTTTGCGTTAAGTGGCTTGCGTGATTTATCGCTGATTGTTACCCCGCCTGTTGATAGGCTTGCGGTGCGTAGTTTTATCACCCCCTATGATTCGATGATAATGGCGGAGGCAATCAAGCGTGAGATGGCACGGGGCGGGCAAATTTTTTGCGTCTGCCCGCGCATCAGCGATTTAACACGGCTAGAGATACAGATGCGTGATTTGGCAGAAAATATCCGTCATGATATGAGTATCGGCATCGCCAATGGGCAGATGAAGGCGGATGATTTAGAGGATATTATGCAACAATTTGTTGATGGCAGGTTAGATATGTTGCTCTCCACCAATATTGTTGAATCGGGGTTGGATATTCCGCGCGCCAATACGATTTTTATTTTCCGCCCCGATAAATTCGGTCTCTCGCAACTTTATCAATTACGCGGCAGGGTTGGGCGCGGCACGTTGCGCGGCTATTGTTATTTTATTTTACCGCGTCATAATGTTACCAAGCAAACCATGAAACGGATGGAAGTGATGCAATCGCTGGAATCAGCGGGTGGTGGTTTTCAGGTGGCAAGCCACGATTTAGATTTACGCGGCGGCGGTAATTTATTAGGCGAGGCGCAATCGGGTAAAATATCGGAAATCGGGGTTGAGCTTTATCATCAAATGTTGCAAGAGGCACTTAAAAAAGTAAAAGGTGAAGATGAGAATTTTGCCGATGATTATTCGCCACAAGTCAAATTAGATATGCCCGTGATGATACCCGAAAAATATGTTGAAGATTTATCATTGCGGATGGGGCTATATCAGCGTTTGGCAAGGTTGCAAGCGCAAGGCGATATTGATGAATTTGCGATAGAACTCACCGATAGGTTTGGCGCAATGCCGCTTGCAACCCGTAATTTATTACAGGTGATGAAATTGCGTCTCTTATGCCGTCATGTCAATGTTAGCAAGTTAGAGGTGGGCAATAAAGGGCTTAACATATCGTTTCGTAATCACCAATTTGGTAATCCTGAGGCATTGTTAAAATGGGTGATGGCAAAACCGCATCAGATTAGCATCGATAATGGGCATCGCTTGGTGGTGCGCGCGAATATGCCCGATGAAGCGCAGAGATTAAAAAACGCCACGCAATTATTATGGCATTTACAAAAAATACTCGATACGAAATAATTTGCAAAATAGAACAGAATTGTGTATAATGGCAAGAGTGGTAGAAACCACTTGATAAAACACAAGAATGTGAGCGCAGGCAATCAATAAGATAGATTCGCGATGTGCAGGAGGTTGGATATGTCATTATTACGGGCATTATCGATTGTTATTATTAGTTTTTATAGCGTGATGTTTTATTCATGGCAAAGTTTTTTGCCTGATTCTGAAACAAGCACTCATACCGCATGGGCCCAAAATATTAGTGATGATCAGCGAAGTGACGTGTCACCAGCAGATGACCCAACAACAAAAGCTGAAGCTGCGGCCATCGCCGCAGATGAAGCCGCAGCAGCTGAGGCGGCGGCCGCGCGAACAGAAGAAAACTCAACGGCCGAGTCAACTGGGGTGATGCAAACGATTGGCAGTCTATTTTTATTAGAAAAAGAAAAAATAGAAAAAGAATTAGACCCGATTGATTATTATATTGAGGGGTTGGAATATTACCGAGATAAAAGATATAATCTTGCTTTTTTGAGTTTGAGAGATGCGATTACGGGTGAAGAAAAAGAGAGCCGCGCCTATTTTTGGCTAGGGCAAATGTATCATTTAGGGCTAGGGGGACCTACTGATTTCAATAAAGCCGCTGAATTTTATTTGCTTGCTTATGAATCGGGCGACCCACGAATCCGTGATACTGAAATAGGTAAAGATTTATATGATAAAGGTGGCAGGGGTACAGGCTATTTATTGGGCAGACTTTATTATGACGGGCATATACCACGTGATGATAGTGAAGCCTTAAAATATTTGCAAACAGATGCAGATAGAGGGCATGCTGAGGCGAATTATTATATTGGGATGATTCATTATGAGGGGGTTCAGGTTGAAAAAAGCTATCTGTTGGCAGTTGAATATTTGCAAAAAGCCAGCGCAAAAAACTATGATGAGGCACATATTCTATTAGGGCGCATTTATTATAGGGGCGAGGGTTATATTGGCAAAGACCCGCAACGGGCAAGAAGATTTTTTACCAATAGCGCGAGTCAAGGAAGTATGAAAGGGCAGTATTATCTGGCGGGCATGTATTATGTTGGCGATGTTTTAACGCAAGATTATCAAAAGGCAAAAACATTATTTGAAAGCGCGGCGGCGCAAAATTATTCATCAGCACAATATTTTCTTGGTCAAATATATTTTCACGGTCATGGCGTTAAGCGCGACTATAAAAAAGCCTTAGAATGGTATGAAAAAGCAGCGACACAAAAGCATGTGCCTGCGATGTTGCGCGCGGCACAATTTCATAAATTAGGCTATGGTGTTAAAGAAAATAATCTTGAAGCACTGAAATATTATAAGCAGGCGGCATTGTTAGAGAGTGCTGATGCACGGTTTCAACTGGCGATGATGTATTATGGCATTGATGGCGATATGAAAAAAGTGATTGGGCTGTTGCATGAAGCTGCCACCAACGGACATAAAATGGCGCAATATAATTTGGGTCAATTTTACAGGCATGGTATTGGCGTAACACATGATAATTTACTGGCTTGGGTATGGTTTCGTATCGCGCTGCATCATGGCAATGATACAGCAAAGCAAGATGTTGAAGCAATGCAGGCAAGGCTTAGCCCACAACAGATGCAACAAGGGCAAAATTATTTGGCGAGATGGTTGCGCGATAATAAACGCGACCAAACGGTTAGCTATAGCCAGTTTAAATAGGCATTGGTAACAATAGCATCAATGAAAATATGTGCTATGATGGTCGCTTAAATTCAACACCCGCTTGATGCGCCGCGATAGCAGGCGTAATAAAGCGCGAATGAAAGGGTCGGCGGTTAAAATTCTTTGTTCAAATAAGGCTTTTTCCATGAAGCGACACACCGTATCTTCAATCACCACAATATTGGCATTGGGTAAAGCACCATCAATCAGCCCCATTTCGCCCACCACCTCGTTCGCGCCAACATAGGCGATATGCACCCTTTGTGTGCCGTGATAGACATAGATTTCTACCAAACCTTTTTCAATAAAATAGATACCAGCCGATTTACGCCCAGCAATGGCGAGTTTATCGCCTGAATAAAAATGCCTGATGGGTAAATCTTGCATGGTTACAATCGCTCAAATATCGCTTAAATATCGGTAAAGTAAGTATGGGTTTCGGCTTTACCGCCCGGATGCGTTACCGCGCCTTTTTCAGCTGAACCGACAATTTGGGAATAGCCCCATAACGCACCTGCCTGATAATTATTTTTACGCAAGCGCCATTTTGCTTTGCGCGCTTGCAAAACAGCCTCATCTACCATTAAGTCAATCACGCCTTTAGCGGCATCGATGATGATTTTATCGCCATTTTCTATCAAGGCAATCGGACCGCCTACTGCCGCTTCGGGCCCTACATGCCCGATACAAAATCCGCGGGTTGCACCCGAAAATCTGCCATCAGTAATCAGCGCCACCTTATCGCCCATGCCTTGCCCATAAATCGCAGCAGTGGTGGCAAGCATTTCGCGCATACCCGGACCGCCTTTCGGACCTTCATTGCGGATAACCAATATTTCACCTGCCTTATAATCACCTTTTTGCACAGCTTCAAACGCATCTTCTTCGCATTCAAACACATTGGCAATTCCTTCGAAGCGTAAACTATTTAAGCCAGCGATTTTCACCACCGCACCTTCAGGTGCCAATGTGCCTTTTAAGCCCACAACACCGCCAGTGGTTGAAAGTGGTTTGCTGATAGGGCGTATCACGTCTTGGTCGGTGGGGAATGTAACGCCCTCTAAATTTTCAGCGATGGTTTTGCCCGTAACAGTCATGCAATCGCCATTGAGATAGCCACCATCTAGCATGGCTTTCATCAGCACTGGCACACCGCCAATATCGTATAAATCTTTCATCACATAACGCCCCGCAGGCTTTAAATCGGCAATATAGGGGGTATCGCGGAAAATATCAGCCACATCATGCAGGTCAAAATCAATACCGCATTCGTTCGCCATCGCGGGCAGATGCAAAGCCGCATTGGTAGAACCGCCTGATGCTGCCACAATCCTCGCGGCATTGATAAAGGCATCTTTGCTACAAATATCGCGTGGTAAAATGCGTTTTTCCAGTAAATTCATAACTAATTTACCGCTTTGATAGCCATATTCATCGCGGGTTTCATAAGGGGCAGGCGCACCCGCCGAACCGGGCAGTGCAAGCCCGATGGCTTCTGAGACACATGCCATCGTATTGGCGGTGAATTGCCCACCGCACGAGCCAGCCGATGGGCAGGCAACGCATTCCAGCGCATGTAATTCATCATCGCTTAATTTACCAGCGGCATGACTGCCAACGGCTTCAAACACATCTTGCACGGTTACATCTTTGCCTTTGTAGCTGCCCGGTAGAATCGACCCACCATACATAAAGATAGCGGGCGCGTTCAGCCGTAACATTGCCATCATAATACCGGGCAGTGATTTATCACACCCTGCAATGCCAATCAGCGCATCATAGCAATGCCCACGCATGGTCAGTTCAATCGAATCAGCAATCGCCTCGCGACTGGGCAGTGATGAATACATGCCCGCATTGCCCATTGCAATACCATCGGTAACGGTGATGGTGGTAAATTCGCGCGGTGTGCCGCTCGCTTCTTTCACGCCTCGTTTTACTGATTGCGCTTGGCGCCCTAACGAAATATTACAAGGGGCTGCTTCATTCCAACATGTGGCAACGCCAACAAAGGGTTGTGCCATCTCTTCTTCGCTCATCCCCATCGCATGATAGTAAGAACGATGCGGTGCGCTTTTGGCACCAACACTCACATGCCGACTGGGTAGGTTTGTTTTGGATAAGTTTGTTTTTTGGGTCATCATAATCCCCCTCAAGATTAAATTTCTGATACTTGGCAATACAGCCCTTTTGTTTTTAATCTTTTACATAGATTATCGGCAGTTTGCAATGAATTAAATGGTGTTGCGTATAATCTAAAAAATATACCAAGATTACCCAAATCCACTTGCTGAATGGCATATTGTTTACCGTTCAATTCACTAGGATTGCCATTGCTTAAAATGCGCCATCCCTTTTCGGCATCGGCACGGTTGTGATAAGATGCCAAATGCACTGCCAATCTTTGCCCTGAAAGAATATTGGCAGGGGGAGTTGGCGTTAATAAGGCGGTTTGATTATCTGATGATTGCGGTTGTATAGGGGTAGGTGCAATCAGTGTTGCAGAGGGGTTTGGCTCTAATAATTGCGGCATATTATCTGTCAAATTATCTGCCATATTATCAGATGGCGCAACTTCTTCTAGCAGACCGGGTATTGGTAAAACATTGCTATTATTGGCAGGTTGACGCTGATTTCGTCTCAGTAACGCTTCAGCATTTTGTTGTGCCAGATTCGTTGGCGCCACATCATCAAGGGGCAGAGGTAATATCGGCGCGTTATTATCGCTAATTTGGGTGTCATCATCAGTGATTGATAATCTCTGCGTTGCTTGCAATGATGCACCTGCGGCATTATTATAGCTTAATAAATTACGTTGCTTTAAGATTGAACCCTTATTGCCACCAATTTCCATCCGCACATAATAGCCCAATTCGGGCGCGTAATAATAGGTGATGGTATCGCTGGCATCACGCGCACATACAATGCTAAATGCGTTGAAATTACCGGCTGGCACTGTTACATTCACCTCACCTAAAATGGCGCAATTCCAGCTAAAACTCCATTGCGATGGTTGGTCATTGATTGAAACTGTTGAGCGGAATGTGGTTTTATTGCCTTTTTTGAGTGGAAATAACTCACCTTTCATATCAGATATAAGCCGTTTGCCCTGCCCATCACTTTGGGATATCCATTCATAAGAAGGCAATAAAGGATTGTTAGATGTGATAATCCGCGCCCCCTGATTGCTCACCCATGTGATGCGGTCATTTTGAATATCAACCACTTCCCATGATGTGATGGGGTTATCAAACACATAAGTATCACCAATGGCAACTTCGGGCAGATTAAGCCTGCGTTCAAGCTCAATCGTGCGGGTTGCCGCTAAAATTTCGGAACGTGTTGCTTTTTTTGAAGTGCTTTCACCAGTAACGCCCGGTGCCCCCGTTGGCGTACAAGCGGATAGCATCATAGAAAAAATAATGGCAACTGTTAATAAAAATAACCGCAAGGAACGATTTCTCCTATCATACGGCACCTGTTATAAGGTAAGCCTCGCGTGAATAAACTATCCTCACCCATTGCTATTTATATCTTACTTATATATAAAGGAAATGTAAAATAATCAAGTCGATAGCGCATAAAAAGCGTTATTTACACCAAAAAAAGCAACATTCACTACTTTTAGATAGGAAAATCGTTAGATGGGCATCTTTAAATCGCGTAAAAAAACCATTCCAGTGATTAGATTAGAGGGCGTTATTGGCGGTTCTTCTAGGGGGCGCAGTGCCACATTAAACCTTGAATCATTGCGTGAATCGATTGATAAGGCGTTTTCGGTAAAATCAGCTCCGTTTGTGGCATTAGCGATTAATTCACCGGGCGGGTCGCCTGTGCAATCGGCATTGATTGGCAATTATATTCGCCAGCAAGCGACAAAAAACGATATGGAAGTCCATGCTTTTTGCGAAGATGTCGCCGCATCAGGCGGCTATTGGTTGGCGGCAAGTGCCGATAAAATCTATGTGATGCACGCGTCTATCATTGGCTCAATCGGGGTGATTGCCAGCATGTTTGGCTTTACTGATTTGATTAAAAAAATCGGTGTCGAGCGCAGGGTATATACGTCTGGCGGGCAAAAAAATCAGCTAGACCCCTTCATGCCAGAACAACAAGAACAGATTGACCATTTGAAAACATTACAGGCAAGTATCCATCAAGATTTTATTGATTGGGTGAAAACCAGACGGGGCGATAAATTGACCGATGATGCGTTATCGGGTGATGAGTTGTTTTCAGGAAAATTTTGGGATGGCTATACTGCTAAAAAATTAGGCTTGGTTGATGAAATTGGCGGGCTTGATGATGTTCTTTACGCGCAATATGGTAAAAAATATCACATTAAATTTTTCAATCAGCCGAAAAAAGGCTTTTTACGGTTTTTAGGTGCTGATTTATCAACAGGCATGTTGCAATCGGTTGAAGAGCGCAGCTATTGGGAGCGATTCGGACTGTAAGTTTTAAATTGGAACTTTTAAACTGTAATTATCAGATTCTTGCAACATTATGCCCCATACGCATCAATTATTGAATCATCAGCCATTTCTCGAATCGGCATCGCGTGATTATCAGCAATTACAGCAAGATATTTTGGCACTGAATCATCATTATCGCCATGCGTTAGAAACGGCAATGTTTCGCGCACAAGGTTTTGACGCCCTGATTCGAAATTTATATGCTGATGAAACGAATTTGCCATTTGCGCTGGTGGCAATAGGCGGTTATGGGCGTGGCAGGCTGGCACCGTTTTCTGATATTGATTTACTCTTCATTCACGCAAATGATGCTGATTTAACGACAGTAACGCCTTTGATGGAAAGATGCCTCTATGTGTTATGGGATTTGCATGTTAAATTAGGCTATAAAATCGGTACTTGTGATGAAATCATTCAGCATCTGCCAAATGATATTGTGGCGGCGACCGCTCTGATTGATATGCGCTTTATGATGGGCGATAGAAAATTATATGATGATTTTGCGGTTTACAGCTGTAAGTGGTTGGCAAAAAATCTACCGCCTGAGAAATTTTTTGCCAGCAAAATGCAAGAAACCAAGACCAGACATACCAAGCAGGGCGATACCCGCTATTTGCTAGAGCCGAATATTAAAGAGGGGCGGGGGGGGTTACGCGATTTAGATATGCTCTATTGGATATGCAGCTATCAGCCCGAATCGGGGGCTATTAACAAACAAGATGCGCTTCAGGAAAAATTAGGCGCGCAGCTTTATCGTGACTATCAATATTTGGAAAATTTTTTATGGAATATTCGGTCTTTGAACCATCTTATTTCAAAGCGCGGTGTTGAAATTTTAACATTGGATATTCAGCCTGAAATTGCTGAAAAATTGGGTTATCGCTCCCATGAAAATAATATCGGCAAACGCGTTGAACGTTTCATGCGGCATTATTTTTTCAATTCGCGAAAAGTGGGCTTGCTGGCACGGACAATTTTTGCGGATATTGAAATATCAAATAACCGTAAAATTTTTGCACTGCCACAAACTGCCTATCAAGAAGTGAAGGGCTTTCATCGGCAAGGGCGTTTTTTAAGTTTTAAGCAGTCAGATAGCCCTAAAACCGACCCGCTTTCAATGCTGACAATTCTTAATGTCGCCATGCAACATAATCTTAGATTGCATCCTATAACCTTGCGCGCAATGATACAATATCATCATTTATTGGCGGGCTATCGCGATGATGCCACCGCCAATCAGATGTTTTTACAAATATTAACGCAAGGCGAGAAAGGCGTATGGGCATTGAAACGTATGAGCGATACGGGGTTATTAGGGGTATTTGTGCCAGCCTTTCGCAATATCATCGCCCAGATGCAATTTAACCGCTATCATTATTATACCACCGATACCCACACATTCCATGCGTTAGATATTTTAGCGACTATTGAAGTTGGCAGATTGCGCCGTGAATTGCCGATACTCTCACATTTGGCGCAGGATAAAAAATACCGCCGTAAATTATTGTATTGCGCTTTATTCCTGCATGATATTGGCAAAGGGCAAAAAGAGCATCATTCAATTGTTGGCGCAAAAGTGGCACAAGAATTATGTCCGCGTTGGGGGTTTGATAAAGAAGAAACCGAAATGGTGGCATGGCTGGTGCGTCATCATCTGGATATGAGCGATACCGCCTTTAAGCGCGATTTGCTAGATAGGCGCACCATTGCTGATTTTGCGTCCTTGGTGGAAAATCAGGAACGGTTGCAATTATTATTGATGCTAACCGTGATTGATATTAAGGCGGTCTCGCCCGTTAGCTGGAATAGTCATAAGGATACATTACTGCACGAGCTTTATAGCCGCACTTTAGATATGCTATCGCAACAGGCGCAATTTGGCTATTATGTTGATGATGAAGATGCTTTATTGCGGGCTAAACTTGTGAAAGCCCTTAAAATGGAGTCGCTAAAGGCAGAGGATTATATCCGCTCTTTGCCAGAAAATTACCTGAAAGCCTATAGCCCAGAAGAAATTATCCATCATACAAAAATTGTGTTTGCGCTAGAAAACAAAACCCCACCTTACGATAAGCAACATTTTCATTTGCGGATTCACGAAGAAAATGATAACGCAAAACAAGACGATGGTGGGCATTTGCGTGTCGGGTTTATTGTAAGATGGTATCCAAACTGCTTCACTGATTGCGCCGCCATTATCGCGCTTGCCAGTGGTAATATTGTGCAGGCGAATTTGTTTCGAATTAGCAGTGACTATGTTGTGGTTTATTTTGTTGGGCAATTCGCTAATTTTCGCACCGTTGCCAAACATTTGCAAAATTTTTCTGATGACATTTTGGGCAGTATTTTTAATGGCAATAAAAAAACATACCGCGCCCATATTGATGCCCTTCATCAAAAAATGGCGGACGCACCCAAAGGAAGTGCCATTAAAGCAAATAATAGGGATAATATCGCGCAAAGCTCAATCGTTAGGCAGGGTGAGGTAAAATTTCATCTTAATGTTTCCGATTTATATACGGTGATTGAGGTGAGTGCGCGTGATAGGCAGGGGTTATTATATCAGATTGCGGAGAGGTTGAGCGAGGATAATATCCAAATCAATGCCGCTAAAATCGCCACATTTGGTGAAGAGGCTATCGATAGTTTCTATGTGAAAGATGCCTTTGGTTTTAAGCTTGAAAATAAGCAGCTGCGTGATAATATTAAGAAAAAACTACAAGAAACTTTAAGAAAATATACGATTTAAGAATATTTTTTACGAAGATAATTATTTTATTCAGCGTATCTATAGCATCAAACACAAAAACTCATCGGAGATATAAGATGCTATCCAAAAAATTTATCCGTGCCTACCGTCCGCATATTCATTTTTTAATTGCAGCATGTTTTGCTATAAGCTACCTCAGTGGCGAGAATGATATTGAAACATTGCATTATTATAGTGGCTATGCGCTGATTGCGTTTTTTAGTTTCCGCTTAATGTGGGATATTACCGACCATGGGTTTAGGATTTTATCGTGGCGATTGCTGATAAATATATTACGTGGCAATGCCAAACGCGGCTATAAATTTCAGCGATTTACATCGGTTTTATTATCGTTATTACTGCCATTTTTGCTGATGAGTGGCTTGGTGTTTCATGGCGCATATAATGAAGAGGGACCTCTTTATTTTATTGGCATTAATAGCACAAATCAATTTATCGATATTGCCGAAGAGGTGCATGAGATTTTATCAAAAATTTTATTAATGATTGCTCTATCACATGTCCCGATGGGGTTACGGTTTTTGAAAGTAACCAAATTTTATAAAATTTATCAATTTAAGAAAGTGAAATAACCATGATACAATATTGTAAAAAAATCCTGATAGGGTTGGTATCTTGCCTATTTTTACTGCCAATAGTCTCGGCAAATGCTGAAGATACTCACAATATCGGTTCTGTGCCATATTATGGTGGCGATGATGATTATACCGCCCAAAAATTTGATGAATCAAACCCTATTTTATTCACGGTAAGTCAGGGGTTAGAAAGCGAATTTACCGATTTACAGCTAGAAGCCGAACAATTAGGACCGCGCAAAAAAACGAAAGGCGATGCGATTCACAAATGGCTTGGCATATCAACGCTTGTGTTTGTGGCGGCAACGGTGATTGTGCACCCCGAAGGTGATGATGTTACCCCAGAAGATTACGAGACCCACGAACAATTTGCCAATATCGCCACTTTTTTGGCGGTAACAACGGTGGCAAGCGGGTTGATTAATTATTGGGGTAGCGAGATTAATCTATCTAAAGGCGTGTTTTATCGCAAGAATGTCCATGCTTATTTGGGGATTGCAGGCACATTATTGATGGCACTTGCCATCAGTGAAGCACCTGAAGCTGAACATATTAAACCGGGTCAGGTGGGCGGTATCATGCTGGCAGCTTCTTATGGCTTGACATTTACATTCTAACATTTATATTAGGAGTTATAATGCACAGAATATTAAAAATTTCACTCTTATCACTATTGCTAGCACTGCCAGTCATGGCGCATGAGGATTTTGATGTGGTGGATAATCAAGATTATATCGCGATTTGTGGGGATTGCCATGTCGCGCATCAACCGCAATTTATGCCTGCACGGTCGTGGAATTATTTTTTAACCAATAAGGGGTTGAATGACCATTTCGGGGTGAAAGTGGACGATAAAGGCAAAGATTTGCAGGCGATTTATGATTATCTGAAAGCCGCTGATTCTTCAAAATCGAATCACAAAACCATCAAACGCATGGAACGTTCTTATAATCCAGATACGATTCCAACACGGATTACCACCAACCGCCATTACGAAAAAATGCACCGCAAAATTCTTGATGATGCGCAAAAATTTGTGCATAATAATCCAAAAGTGAAATATATGGGCGATTGCCAAGCCTGCCATGAAGATTCGCTCATGGGCGATTTTTCGGAACGGTCGGCAAAAATCCCGGGCTTTCAAAAAAGCGATTGGGATTGATTGGTGGGAGTAATTATTTACTTGCATTAAAGCATCTTTTAGGCTATAATGATAATGTTATTACAGTTACGGCAGAAGCCGTTCTCATTATAGAAAGTTGCCGTAGAATATGGTTTTTGATACTCTTGTCAGTGCTTTTGTTGGAAATACGAGCCGTTATTCGCAAGCCGCAAGGCAATATAAACCCGATTGGCAACGTAACTATGAAAGTGCGCGCCTCACCAATAATGCATCTGCTAATCGTGCTGTATTGCAAGGCACTGGTGCCAGTGCGTTATTGGCAAACTCGCAAGCCGCTACCCTTACCAATCCATTTACGGGTGAAAAAACGCAAGCCATTGGGCTTAATACCACCAGCTCTATTTTAGGTAATTTAGGCACAAAAGTGCTTGCCGCAGGTAAAACAGGCGAGCAATTAGCCATACAAGCAGCCACCAGAAGGCTAGGTGACCCCATAGAACGCTTACGCAAAGAGCAAAATCCACTTTATAAAAAGCAAGAATTACCCCCCATCCCGCAATTACGGCAACGTGCGCGAAATTTTTTAAGCAAATTGCGTGAATTTCAAGGGGTTGGCGGTAAGGTTTTGCAGAATCCGTTTCCTAAATCATCGGCACGGGTGAATGAAGACCAAGTTTTTTTTGATGATGCTTTTACCGCCGCACCCATTAATTATGAGTTAAGCCGTAATTATTATTTGCGTGTTGCAATTGATAGAACCAAAAATTTTGATGTAACAGAAACATTAGAGGCAGGCATCGCAGGTACTGAAACCCCTACCCATGTGGCAATTAATTTGCATGGCGGTAAAATTGATGGTGATAAGACGGCGAAGCGAGAAGCTTATGGGCGGTTAGAAGTCTATGATGCGGCGACTGATACCGTGCTTCGCACATTAAAAAGCAATGAAACCGAAATTTTAACGCATGCAGAATTTCAAAAATTACGCTATATTAATGATGATGAATATTCCAAAGAAAAAATCGACTATTTCAATACCATTGCCTTAAAAGATAATGGCGATGGTGTGCTTGACGAGAATGATGAGCGTGGCTCGTTTGAAGAGACGACATTTGCGGTTAATAATATTGGACAAAACGATATTGCTAGCGGGCAATGGGCGTGGCGTGGCACTTATGGTACCGAAAAATTGGCACGTTTTAATACCACTATCATCGATTTAGAAGGCACATTTGTTGGCGGTGATGCTTTAACCGATTATATTAATGGTGATTTAACGCTTACTGTTGAAGAATTTGGTAGAAAAGAAAATACGGCAAAACTAGACGAGGCAGCATCATCGGGGAATAAATTGGTGTTTAAGTTTGATTACGCTTATGATGGCGTTCATTTTACTGCCAGATATAACGATAATGAAGTCCAAAATAGCGCGATTAAAAATGCAACGGTTGTTTTTGATTAACGGCTTTGTTGCACCCTCACACTCTAAATAATTTACGCCATCTAAAATTTTGCTGATTTTGTTTTAGCAAATCCGTGCTATATGAATCATTGGCAGCAGCATAGGCAAGGTCGTTAGCATGGCGCGAGCCAGTTAATAAAATCGGCTGTTCTATCAGCTGTAAACCTGTTAATTCCTGCCATTCATCAGCAGTTTGTTTGTTCAATGCTTCACCTACCGCGATGCAATAATTGGTATAACGTAAGGCATCTTTCAACAGGCTAGGTGGCACATTTTTTATCATCGCTTGATATTGCGAAAGATTGGCGATAATCAGGCGCGGTTGATATTCACTCATCATATCGGTTAATTTGCGCGGTGATGTCCAAATATTAGCAAAAATAGTGGTCATGCCATATAAAAGCGGACATAAAAAACCATTCACCAATGCTGCAACCCCTGAAAGCCCCGCAGCACAGAAAATTTTATCATCACTATCAAGCTCAAAACGGTTGCGTTCAGCCTGTGCAATCGGCTCTAAAAAACGCGTGGACGATGTAAGGCAATGCGGATATTCGCAAGTTGCGCCCGCAAAAACCAAAAAATTCTTACCCCAAACATATTTTGTCTGTGTTGTTTTTTTATCATCTAATGCTGGCAAGCGATATAAAAATTTTGTGCCATATTTTTCAATGCCACGAAATTGGGTGGCAAAATTACGGTCGCATAGGATTAATTTTGCTTTTGCTTCGCTTAACACCATATTTAATTGTTGCTCGTTCAAGCCAACGGGGATAATTCCCGGTATAATTTTTGCCCGTAACGCGCCTAAAAACACGCTTGCAATCAATTCTGGGTCAGGTGAATAAATTAGCAAATGGTCGCCAGCGCGTAGATTTTTCTGCAATAATTGCGCCGATGCTTCCATCAACATATCGGATAATTGATGGTAAGAAACGTCATTTTTATCGTAAATAAAAGCTGTGCGGTTGGCAAAACGTTTGAAACTTTGCGTTGTTAATGTGGTGAATAACTGCTCATTATCAACTTTATTATTATCAGGGGCATCCGCTGTGGTGGTATGGTTTAAGGGTGATTTCATATTATTAATGATTATTGCACTCCCTGGCTCTCTTTGAATGTTTCAATTTTTTCTGCCTGTTCGGTTTCTTGACTGTTTTTGACATCAGCAATGATGCGATTAACATAATCAGCATTCCATTTGCGTTGTCCAATAATACGTTGACGCGTTACACCATTTTCATCAAGCACAATCGTGGTCGGCAATACTGTTACATTCAGATATTTTAACGATTTGCCAAATTCATCTGTTACGGGGCGCAAATTTTTGATACCATAAGCATCATAAGCCTTTTGCACCAGCTGCACCCCCCGAAAATCGATATTGATAGGCAAGAAAATGATACGGTTATTTTCAGCTGCATTATACAGGCTATCCATGATTTTTAACTGCTTCACACAACGTTGGCACCATGTTGCCCAAAATACCAAAAACACGATATTGCCCCGATAAAGGTGCAAATTAACAGGTTTGGTTTGGTCATCAGTTAAAAAGCCATTAAAAACAGGATGCCGTCCATCATAGCCGTCTGTTTGGGCGTTGGCAAGCGGTGCAAAGCTTTGCAACAGCGTAATAATTGGTAAAATAAGCAAAAATTTACGTATCACCAACTTAATAGTGTCAAATAATTTAATAATTAGGTTGTAAAATTGCCTAAAAAGCTGATAATAATCCATTGTCATAGCATAATAATATGCAATGATAATGCCATTATTGAATAATAAAGTTAAGATAATTGCCATGAGTGATAAGATTGATAATGAAAAAAACAAAATGTGGGGTGGGCGTTTCAGCACGGGCGCGTCTGCGGTGATGGATGCGATTAATGTATCGATTGATGTTGATAAAAATCTTTACGCGCAAGATATTCGCGGCTCGCTTGCCCATTGCACGATGTTGGCTGAAACTGGTATTATTACGCAAGAAGATGCGGTGCAAATGCGCGATGGCTTGATTGAGATTGAACAAGAAATCAAAGCTGGCACGTTTAATTTTAGTCGAAAATTAGAAGATATTCACATGAATATCGAACAGGCATTAACCAATAAAATCGGTGCAACAGCGGGCAGATTACATACCGCACGCAGCCGCAACGACCAAGTGGCGACTGATTTTAGGTTATATATCCTTGATGCGATTGATGATTTACAGCAAAATTATAGTGATTTATTTAAGGTGATATTGGCGCGTGCCGAACAACATGCCGATACAGTGATGGCGGGTTTCACCCATTTGCAAACCGCGCAACCCGTTACATTGGGGCATCATTTGATGGCTTATTTTGAAATGTTTTCCCGTGATTCGGAACGCTTTAATGATTGTCGTAAACGGGTGAATCACTCACCATTGGGGGCGGCGGCTTTGGCAGGCACATCATTTCCGATTGATAGGCATATGACGGCGAAAATATTAGGCTTTGATGCGGTGATGAATAATTCGCTTGATGCGGTATCGGCACGCGATTTCGTGATGGAATTTTTAAGCGTTGCGGTGATTGCCGCCACGCATTTCTCGCGGTTGGCAGAAGAATTTGTGCTATGGTCTTCGGTGCAGTTTGGCTATTGCCGAATCGATGATTCATTCACCAGCGGTTCATCTATCATGCCGCAAAAGAAAAACCCCGATGCTGCTGAATTGGTGCGGGCAAAATCGGGAAGAATCTTGGGTGATTTTATCACTCTTGCCCATGTAATGAAAGCTTTGCCGCTTGCCTATAGCAAAGATATGCAAGAAGATAAACCGCCACTTTTCGATGCTTATGATGCGTTATTATTGATGCAAAAAGCGATGATTGGCATGTTGGAAGGTATGGTATTTTATCCTGAAAAGATGTTACAAGATTTGCAAAAAGGCTTTCCAGAAGCCACAGATTTTGCGGATTGGTTGGTGCAGAAATTAAATATTCCGTTCCGCGATGCCCATCATATTACGGGGCAAGCGGTGGCACTGGCAGAACAAAAACAATGCCGATTGATTGATTTATCACTGCAAGAATTGCAAAGCTTCCATCAAGATATTACTGATGAAGTGTTTGCAGTGCTAGATGTAAAACGTGCCGTTGAAACCCGCACATCATTTGGTGGCACAGCGCCATCACGGGTGCGCGAAGCGATTAAAGCAGCGAAAGAAAAACTGGCATGAGAGGCATCACTCAAAGAATAATATTATTGCTCGCCTTATTCACATTAACAGCTTGTGGCAATAAGGTGGCAGTGCAACACCCCGATAATCAACCCTCATTCAGCTATCCTGCGATAGAAGAGGTGGAAGAGAGAGAATTGCAATTCCCCGTAACGATTGATGAGGACAGACAAAGTGATGAGGCAAGCGAATGAATGAAAATCAATTATTGCATGATGAAAAAACCTATCGCATGATTGCCGAAAAATATGGCACACCATGCTATATTTATGATGCGAATTTATTGCGTGCCAATTTTCAGCAATTTAAGGATAGTTTTGTAGGGCTAGATGCCACTATCTGCTATGCAGTCAAAGCGAATAGTAATCTTGCGGTGTTGCGTGAGTTATCTTCATTGGGCGCGGGTGCGGATATTGTATCGGCAGGCGAATTAACCCGTGCGTTGAAAGCCAATATGAAGCCGATTATTTTTTCGGGCGTTGGCAAAAATCGCGCAGAATTAGAATTGGCAATCCATCACCCCGATGTGCAAATCAATATTGAATCCTATCAAGAATTTCAGCAAATTGCTGAGATTTGCAGGCAACAAGCACCGAATACGCCGTGTCGAATCGCGGTGCGGGTGAATCCCAATATCGATGCTGGCACGCATGATAAAATATCCACAGGGCGCAAGGGCGATAAATTTGGCGTGTCGTTTGATGAGGCGGTGCAGATTTTTAGCGAGGCAAGCAACATCCCGATGCTTAAAAACCATGCGGTTGCGGTGCATATTGGCTCGCAATTATTATCGCTTAACCCCTACCGACTGGCATTTGCAAAGTTGCGGGATTTTATGGCTGAATTACAGCAACAAGGCATTAATTTAGAAGCGGTGGATATTGGTGGCGGGCTTGGCATTGCTTATAAAGGCGAAGAAATTCCGCAGATTGCTGATTATGCCAAACTGGTAAAAGAATTTTTCGGCGATAAAAAAATCTATATGGAGCCGGGCCGCCGCATTGTTGGCAATATGGGTGAATTGCTTACCCGTATCAATTTGATTAAAGAAAGTCAGGGGCAGAAATTTGCGATTTTAGATGCCGCCATGAATGATTTAATGCGCCCCACGCTGTATGATGCATGGCATCATATCGTGCCGATTGCCCATAATCAGCGCGGCGAAACTGATATTTACGATATTGTTGGCCCTATCTGCGAAACGGGTGATGTGTTTGCCAAAGCGCGCGCCATGCCGATAATCAGTGAAGAAGATTTGCTCATCATCAAAGATTGTGGTGCCTATGGTGCGGTGATGAGTTCCGCCTATAATGCGCGTGCGCTTGCGCCTGAAATTATGGTCAAAGATGGCGAAATAAAATTGGTGCGGCGGCGAATTGGTAATGATGAATTGCTACGTTACGAGGTAATAGATGATGAGTGAAAAAAAACGAAATATTTTACTGATAGGTGGCGGTGGACGCGAACATTCATTGGCGCATAAAATCAATCAATCGCCTTTGTTAAAAAAATTGCATATAGAGCGTGGTAATCATGCGATGGCAAAAACATTGGGGGACGCTGGTGTGATGATGCCAGAAATACATGAGACATTTGAAGATTTGATTGCATATTGCAAAGAAAATGAAATTGATTTGGTGATTGTTGGACCTGAAGCCCCGCTTGTTGGTGACATTATTAATGGTGGCATTGTTGATGCGTTGCGTGCTGAAAATATTCTGGCGTTTGGTCCTACGCAAAAAGCTTCACAATTAGAGGGTTCTAAAATTTGGATGAAGCAAATCTTACAAAAATATAATATCCCGACTGCCAAATTTGCCTGTTTTGATGATGCTGATAATGCCAAACAATATGTGCGTGCTGAATATCAAAACGGCAATGCCAATCAAGGCAAAATAGTGATTAAAACCGATGGCTTGGCGGCAGGCAAGGGCGTTGTGATTGCCGAAGATTTGCAATCCGCTTTAACCGCGATTGATGAGGCAATAGAGGGAAAATTTGGCAGTGCGGGTAAAAGCTTGGTGATTGAAGAATTTATGGCGGGCGAAGAATTTTCGTGGTTCGCCATTAGCGATGGCAGTAAGGCACAATTTTTAGGCACAGCCCAAGATTATAAACGTGTCTCTGATGGTGATAAAGGCTTGAATACCGGCGGTATGGGTGCGTTTTCACCCGCAAGGCAAGAAAGCGATGCACTCAACCAAACCATTGATGAGACTATTTTACAGCCATTGGTGAAAGCCATGCGACAAGAAAATATCCCCTATCGCGGTATTTTATTTTTCGGCATCATGCTTACGCCCACTCCAAAGGTGATTGAAATTAATATCCGCATGGGCGACCCCGAATGTCAGGTGATTCTGCCACGTTTGCAAAATGATATTATCAGCCTATTCGAACAGGCAGCAAAAGGTAAGTTGACTGATGAGGTAAAGCTAGATGATTCGGTTGCGCTAACAGTGGTGATGGCGGCAAAGGGCTATCCGCAAAATTATCAAAAGAACAGTCTTATTCACGGCATAGGTAAGGCAGAGGCAATCAGCGAAAATGGTGTTGTCTATCATGCAGGGACACGATTAGATAGTAATGGGCATTATCGCACCTATGGTGGCAGGGTGCTAAATATCACTGCCATCAATCAAAAAACTCTGGCAGGTGCGCGCGACCTTGCCTATAAAATGGTTGAGGAAATTAAGTGGGACGTGGGCTTTTGCCGTAAAGATATAGGGCTATAATATCACTGGTAATATGGTTAGGGGCATGATTGGCATAATTTTCGCTTATCATACAAGGCAATTATAGGAAAATAACGCCCAAATAAGGCTTAAAGGATATATCAATGTCTTGCTTATACCATAAAAAATCATCGCCAATAGCATCATTATTATCAGGCGCAACAAAGCTGTGTATGCCTGTATTATTATCGTTTGGGCTTACCTTCTCGGCATCGGCGCAAATTGATGATGATGGCGTGCTTAGCTATTCTGATGTGTTGGCAGCAGGCGTCAAAATCCATTATCAAAGCTATTTACAGCAAGTAACCCAGCAATTTGAGAGTAAAGATAGAAGCCCGCAACAATTTAGCCGCTGGCCAGAATTTTTAGCCCAAGCCAATGATGAAGCAGCCAAGCAAGCGATTAATTTTGCCCAAACATACGATGTTCGCGTTGCTGATACATGGGAATTTTTAGATTATCAGCTTGCCTATGCCCATCTTCGTGGCACATCTGACCTTGGTGCCCAGCAAAATTTATTGGAAACATTAACATTAAGCCGTATGATTGACCAAAGTATTGATATTTATTGGAATGGCGTGATTGCCGCACGCTATGGCGAACAGATACGGATTCAACAAGCGCGTATTAATAAATTGCTTCGTGCCAGCCGTCTTTCTAATGTGGTTAACTCACTGCTTCCAGAAGAAGAAAAACAATTATTGAGTATCAGTAACGATATTGTAACGATTCTGAGGTATTTTCAGGCCAGTCGCAATCGGCTGAATCAAATGATTGCCCAGCGACAAAATTATCAGCTAAAAGCTGCAAAGATTGGCATCCCCGTTAATTATTATGATGGTATTCAACTTGACCAATCAGCATTTCGCACCTTTGCACCATTTGAAAATGTTGCGGAAGATGCGGCTGAATTTACATCGGAACAGCGCGCTTATGGCGAGATTACGCGGCTTTTTCCATCGGTACAATTTGCCTTATTCGGCAATCAATTTTCACGGCGCAATATTGTGCGCTGGCATAATTATAGTTCGCAATTAGGCTGGAATTTAAGCAATGTGTTTCATGCCTATCCGTTGTTACGTGGCGGGCTTACGCGTGAACATGCGCGTTCGGTGGCAATGGTGTTGGTATCGCGCAATCGGGTTGCGCTGATTGAGTATCAGCAGAATTTGGCGAATTTTGAAGCCGCTTTGGTGCAATATAATAATGCCGTATGGTCGCAATCCAATATCGGGGTTTATGATGTTGGCTCGATAGATACGATTGCAGCTGAGGTTAAGAAAATTTTGGCGGCAGTGGATTCATCTAGTGCATTTGCACGGTTACAACAATCCTATTACCGCTTATTATTGAGTGGTGGCTATGTGCAGCTTGATAATATCAACCCGAACGAGGATGAAAGAAGCTTGGCAAATTTATTTGAAATCGGGATTCAACGCTCCTTAAATGCCGATGCGGTTGAATTGGATAATCAGCTTGAGCGCGGGTTATTCGCAGAATATTCCGATAATCCTAGCTTGCTTCGAATTTTTCAGGCATGGCAACAATCTTTGGCATTGCTTTATGCCACCAATAATGGCACCAAACGGGTTGCGCCTGAAAACACCTTGCCTTATTTGCAGAATGATACGCGGTTAAGCAATCAAGATGCCACAGCGAATGATTTGTTGGGGGTTGCCGATGGTCTGCCTGAATATCGCAGTTCGTTTACCGATGAGGAGATTGCCGAGATTAGAGGCACTGATGTTGTAACAAAAGCCGCCAATACCAATCAAGCCACATTAGATGCGATTGAAGAAATCGCCAAAGCGGTTGATAAAATCAATAAGACAGTTGAGCGCACCGAACAATCAACGGCAGAGAATCAACAAAAACTAGACCAGCTTACTGAAAAAGTAGATGTGGTTGATAACAAGAATAGTGCGATTGAAAAATTGATTGAAGACGCACCCTATAAAATTAAGGGCGTTACCGAAGAACCCGTATTGCTTGTGCCTATCAAACCTGAAGATGGCGATGTAAGCGATGAAAAGCATGATTTTGGTGATTTTGGTAATTTTACCAATAAGTAATTATTTATCACTGATTGTTAAATAAGGTGATACGCAACTTTTCTATTGGATTTTATGGCTTTGTTTTGTTACCATGCAAAACATTATTACTGAATATTTTTGGAGAATAAAATGACAGTTCCTTTAATGCCACGCGCAACAGCAGCATGGCTCATAGAAAACACCTCGATTACTTTTAAGCAAATCGGTATATTTTGCGGTATGCACGAATTAGAGATTGAAGCGATTGCCAATGGTGAAACATCAGCAATGATTACAGGGCTTAACCCGATGCTGAATGGGCAATTAGCCGAAGATGAAATTAAAAGGTGCGAAGCTGATGCAACGCGTGATTTGGTGTTACTAAAAAGCAATTTACCTGAACCGATTAAAAAACATAAAGGGCCACGCTATACGCCTATTTCAAAACGCGCTGATAAGCCAGCGGCGGTTGCATGGTGCTTGAAACATTATCCTGATTTAACAGATGCCCAAATGCGCCGTTTAATTGGCACAACCAAGCAAACAATCATGGCGATTCGCGAACGTAGCCATTGGAATTATAATAATCTTGTGCCACGTAACCCTGCTGATTTAGGGCTATGCCGTTACGAAGAGTTGCATCGCGAAGTAGAAAAAGCAGAAAAAATTGCAGAGAAAAATCGTCCGAAAGAAGAAATTTCGGAGATGCAACCTGATATGTTAAATCCCAATTCTGCTTCTTTAGATATGCCAGACACGGAAATGCGTCAAGAGATGCCAAACACAGAAATGCCAGACGTAGAAATGCCAAGAAAAGAGATGACAGCATCAGAATTATTCGCTCCCAAAAAAGCTGATACTGTCAGCAGTGATAAATCATAAAAAGCTGATGGCATTATGAGTATTGTTGGTAAATATCAAGAGCATATCACTCTTTATTTAGATTTCACTTGCCCATGGTGCTATATTGGCTGGTATAATTTATTGCAGTCGATTGGTAATTTATCAGCTGATAAATTATTGCCAAAACTGCATTATCGCTCTTATGAATTAAATGCTGAAATCACCGAACCATTAACATTGGCTGATTATATGCATGAACGGTTTGGCGATAAGGCATCAGCCAATGAATGGATGCAAATTGTTACCCAAGCGGGCTTGAATTCTGGCATAGATGTTGATTTTGATAATATCGGCCATGTGTTTAACACCCGATATTTGCACCGCATGTTGCAGGCATTGCAAAATCGCGAACGGCAATTACATCATTTTTTAGATACCGCTTTTTATCATATCATCTTGCAAGGCAGGGTGTTAGATAATGCCGAAGCGATTGAAACCTATACAGGCTTTAATTACCATAAGGTGATTGGTGAAAAAACCGCCGATGCTTGGGATAGAATGATAGAACAAGATTTATTATATGGCAGTAATGCAGGGGTTACGGGTATTCCATGCTATAATTTTGGGCGTGATTATTCACTGTTTGGCGCGCAAAATAAAAAAGGTTACGATGCCATGCTAGACCTTATGTATGAAACCGCCACCACCTCGCAACAGGATAACCGTTTTGGCACATTGCTGAAACAACCGCAATATTGATGACAGATTTACGCGATTTACAGCAAATAAAATATTGGGTGTTTGATTTGGATAACACTCTTTATCCGCATGATTGCAATCTGTTTGAACAGGTTGATAAGAAAATGACGGAATATATTGCTGAAAAATTAAATCTCCCGTTTGGTGAGGCGCGCGATTTACAAAAGCAACTCTTCCATTTTCATGGCACCACATTGCATGGTTTGCAGAAAAAATATGATATCGACCCTGATGAATATTTGCAATATACCCACGAGATTGATTATGGGGTGATACCTGAAAACAAGAAATTATATCAGCAATTACAAGCGCTTGAGGGTAAGAAATTTGTATTCACCAATGGACCGCATCAGCACGCTATCAGCACGCTAAAGCAAATCGGCATTACTGATTTATTCGATGGTATTTTTGATATTCAGCAAGCCAATTATATCCCAAAACCGCAACCACAGATTTATGATATGATGGTAGAGACGCTGAAAATTAGAGATGCCAATCATGCGATTATGCTTGATGATATTGATAAAAATCTGGTGCCTGCCTCAAAATTGGGCATGAAGACAGTGTTGATGGAAACCGATTTTGAGTTTGATGGCACGCTTGATTCTTATATCGACCATAAGGTTGAGAATTTATGCGATTTTTTAGATGCGGTCTTGCGTTAAATGATTGCGTTGGCGTTGCTAAATTTAGTCGCAAATACCGCAAATATAATGCCCGATAGCAATGTGCATCTCTTGAATATGGTTGGTTTCATCTGATGGCACTTTGATGCATTCATCGCATTTTACCGCCATTTTACCGCCATCACTGCCCGTAAGCCCAATACTGGTAACGCCCTTTTCTTTGGCAACATCAATCGCCTGTAACACATTTGCGCTGTTACCGCTGGTAGAGATGGCAATCAACACATCATCTTTTTTTGCCAAACCGCTTAATTGCCGTGCAAAAATATCATTAAAGCCATAATCATTGCCGATGGCGGTTAGGGCAGAGCTATCAACGGTAAGCGCAATCGCAGGCAAGGCGTGGCGTTCTTTTTTGTAACGCCCGATAAATTCTGCCGCCAGATGTTGGCTATCGGCAGCCGAGCCACCATTGCCACAGAAAAAGATGCAATTTCCTTGCGCCAATCTTTGTTTGATAATTTGCGCGATTCTATCAATTTCTTGATGTTGCGCTGCTAATTGTTGAAAATTTTGTGCAACTTTATTAAAATAATTCATGCTATGATCACTTCTATACTTAATCGCTCTATATTTATTCATAGTCACTGACTGTTATTTCATATAATCCCGCTTGTGTCCAGCCATGTATCATGGGGCTAGGTTTTTGCAATAATTTTGCTATTTTTTTCACCTGTTTTATCATCGCATAATGCAACATTTGGCGGTCATTTTTGCTATCCATGCTGATAAAATCAATCACAATAATCCCGCTGAGATTTTTAAGATAGATTAATTGCCATAAATCTTTCAGCAATGCAAGATTGATTTGCTTGGGCGATTGATTGGAATATGCGCTGTTCACATCAATCAGATGGCAGGTTTGGGTGTGTTGATAAATTAACACGGTTTCTTCTGTATCGATAATATCGCTCATCACATATCGCTTCTGCCTGTGCAATCATATGCGTTGGCTTCTTCATCAATGCTAATATCTATCGGCAAATGATTCAGGCTGATGATTAACATAGAGCTTGCTGATATTATCAGCCACAATAATGCTGGTGATAGGGTAGGTAAGGGCTTGTTGCAACATGCTAGGCGCAGGTCTTCACCAAGCCTTTATGATGGGGGTGCGTTTGCAGCCATTTTATATCGGCAAGCAAAGCATCTTTATGGGCATCGGCATGGGGCTGTAATTGTGCGCGCTATCAGTAATCGCCAATACCAATCGGTTTTAAGCTGTAATTCAGTATCATTTTCCGCTTGTTGCTGATAGCTATAATAATAATTCTCAAGCTGAAAATTTCGCCTGCAACGCGGTAATTTATGCTTAGCCCCCCGCTTTTTGAATCTGCCATAAGCCTGTTTTGCCAACCCTATCGCTTTTTCTGGCACGGGCATAAAGATTTTGCTCGCCTGCTTTAATGAAAGTGCCGTTGATGCCTGTTTTTTCAATCACGCCATAATAAATCGCGCCCGATAAATCGCTTGCCTCATCTTCTGGCGGCGTGAATAATTTAAGCGCGTTTTTTTTGCTATCGCTGATAACAATGTTCAACGCCAGATGCTGTTTTTTGACACCAAGCGATAAGGTCATTATTGCGGTGCGTCACTATTACTCATTATTTTAAGAGATTATTGCCCGCGCAATAATTGTGCGGTTTCAAAAAGTGGCAAGCCCGCAACCGCACTGGCAGAACCATTTAATTTGATGATAAATTTTTGCGCCATGCCGTAAATATGATAGCCGCCCGCTTTGCCTTGCCATTCTTCAGAGCTGATATATTGCGTGATTTCATCTGCCGATAGATTCTTAAACACAATACGGGTGAGGCTGATTCGTTGCCTGATTTTGCCATCATTATCAATCAGGCAAACCGCGCAATAGCAACGATGGGCGCGCCCCGATAATAATTTTAAGATGTTTGCATGGGCTTGCGCTTCATCAGCGGGCTTGTCTAAAATGCGCCTGCCGCAAGCAATAACGGTATCGCCTGTTAAGATGGCGGTATTTTTATCGGTAAATTTTTCACCTCTTTGGCTTTCAGTGGCTTTTTCACGCGCCATTCTTATCGCATATTGGCGTGGCAATTCATTTTGATGCGGGGTCTCATCAATATAACAAGGATAAATTTCGTCAGGAATGATGCCAATTTGCGCGAGTAATTGTTGTCCGCATCAAAGACGCGCTGGCAAGAATTAATGCCATTATTCCATCTGTTCAAAATAGTGATGCAGATAGTCAGAATCATCATCATTAAGGGGCAAAGGAAACCGCGCCAATATCAGCTTCATCAACATATCGCGGGTTTTGCGAAAATTATCTAGCTGTTGTTCGCGTGGCAAATCGTGATTGATGGGGCTTGGAATATCCCAATGTTCAATGATGGTTTGGTCTGCCCATGATAAATTTTGCGCCTGTAAATTAGAAGGTTCAGTCAGGCTAATCACAATATCAAACGGGGTATCATGCAAAGATTCTAGCAGTTGCGCCTGATGGTTGGCAATATCAATATCCATTTCAGCCATCGCGCTGATGGCATAGCCATTTACCAGCTGGTTATCTATTAACCCTGCCGAAGCAACCTTTAATTTACCATCATACCATTCGCGGATAATGCCCTCCGCCATCACCGAACGCGATGCGTTATAGTCGCAACAAAATAATACTGAATTGATAACCGTCATTACCGCCTCTCCTGCCTAAAATGCAACACGCAAATAAGAGTGAATAACATTCGTGATGTATCAGTATCGGTGGTCAACATTTTTGGTTTGCAAAGCGTGCTGTAAAATTTCAGCACCTTCATTATGAATCGCACGCTACGTGCCATATCGATGGTTTCTATATTGGCAATCGACCGCGCTTTTACCGCGCCAAAATGACTTTCAGCGATTTGAAAATAATCACGGACAATTTTGCGAAACGCGCTTAAACGCAAAATAATCGTGCCTAATTTATCAGTTCCGATTCGGCATCATTTAAGGTGAAAGCAAGGTCGCGGTCATTGACGATGGAAAGATACAGAATGATAAGGGCCTTCTCCAAAAATAGAATTATCGGGCATGAAGTGATTTTTCACCAGAATATCTTGCAATGCTTGGCGTTTTTCACG
>CBDBHZ010000012.1:0-579725 GCA_965205905.1 Alphaproteobacteria bacterium
GAGTTTCCGCGAAATTTGCAAGTTACTTTTATCGCTGATATTCCAATTGCCATTGGTTGCCTCGCGTGTGTAGGTGGTTGCATCATTCAAGCTAACTGCCAAACCTTTTAAGGTGAGGATGCCATCATTTGTTAAATCTATCGTTGAGGTTGCAACAGTGCCAGCAGATGCGGTTGAGGTTGCGTTTAGATTTGTTACAGCAAGAATATTGGCTACCTCGCTGTTTTTGAAAGCAAAATCAATCTTACCACGGTTTGCACCGAACGCACCATAATAGTATTTTGTATCAGCTTGGGCGAGCGCGAATGTGCCACCAAATTCGTTGGCACCAGCAACCGCGCCATCATCGGTATGAAACTGACTATTACCATAGAAACGCGCATTAAGCGTGCCTGACATAGCGGCTAAATCAAGGCTGGTCGTAACATTATTATCGGTATAGTTGAAGGATTTTTCGGTGATATTAAGAGTAGATGCTGTTATGCCTGTGTTACAAGGGGCAACGAGACAAACAGTGTTTTCAGTTTTAATGGTAAGCGTATTATTTGTGAAAACAGCAGTGGCGTTTATATCAAATGTTACCGCATCTTTTGCTGCGGTCGTGCCATAAATGCCCGCGCCTTTACCCGTAAATGTGCCTGTGCCTGTGCCTATGCCTGCTGGAACCGTTGTGGTTTCAATACCCGCTATCATGGTGATATAATTATTGTTGAGTGTTTGGTCTGTTGCCTCATCATCAAGGTCGGCGGTCGTTTGCTCTTGTTGCCACGTAACATACGCCATATAGTCAGAATCAAAGCCGAAAATGCCAGTGCCACCTGTTGCAACACCTGTTAGCGCAGTCGCATCATAGTCAATACCATTAACATTAGCAACAGCTGATGTTGCGCCACTGCTATCAGCAAATGTGAAAGTAACAGCCGATGATGTTAGTCGTGATAGGGTGATGGAGGTATCAATGTTAAGATTCGCAGTATCACCCCATGTTGCTGTTGGCGCACGTGTGTAATCAGCTTTATTATCAAGCGTCACAGCCAAACCGCGAAGCGTAACTGTATCATTATTGGTGGCACTCAAGGCTAGCGAAGCACTTGGCGTTACAGCATCAGCCACAGCCTCTGTTGGTGTTACCGTTTGCACCGTATTAATCACAAGCGTATCAGCACGCTTAAATATATCTGCACCGAATGCACCGAAATAATAGCTTTGCTTATCGGCCGCGCTTAGCAAAAATGTGCCCCCAAGCTCTCGTGCCACACTACCATAAAAGCGTGCATCAACCGTGCCAGTTAGCCCACCAGCGCTTGTTATAGCACCATCGCTGATATAATGACTACCATCATCATTGGCAACAAAACTTAATTTTGTGCCATCATTTGTTGTAAAATCAAGAGCCTCAACAGCATTACTCGCACAATCAGTTGCTTTACAGGTGTTAGCAGTGCTCAATATTAGCATTTTAGTTGAAAAATCAACAGTTGCGTTGACATCAAATAGGGTGTTATAGCGTTCTTCTCCAGCACCATAAATACCACTGCCTTTGCCTGTGAATTTTACATTATCAGTTGTAAGGCTTGTGAAATCTGTGGTTACACTTCCCGCAATCATCATACCGTCAATAGTCGTGCCATTGCTCCAACTCAGATGAGTTATTTCTTGCGAATCAAAGCCAGTCCAAATTTTATCAGCCCTACGGATATTCAATGTTACGCCATCAGCAATGCCAGTGAAGATGTTGGCTTTATCAGTCTCTTCTGTTGTATTTGCAGGTGCCTCATATTTTGCGTTCACATAAGCGGTTACGCCAGATATATTTGCCCCAGTTAATGAGAGAATAAGAATCGGGTCATCAATTTGGCTTACAACCAAACCATCGCGGAATATACCAAGACTATCACCGAGAGCACCATTACTGACACTATCATTTCTTATCTCTTCTTTTTTAGCTATTTTTGCTGCTTCGTCGGCACCCTCAAATAAATCGATTGTTGTTCTGGGCGCACCAATAGCAAATTCTATGGTGTCTGGCGTATCATCAGGTGTTTCAGCTGGTGGCGTATCAGATTTAGCAGAACCACCGCCGCCGCCACCACCACCGCCGTTACATGCGGTAAGTGCCACAGAAAAAATGGTGAACATGATGATTGAAAATACTGACTGTCTCATAATTAACTCCTTAATATGATTCTGTATACCACCTAAAAACATACAATATTTTACAAAATTTTGCAATAATTTTCAAAGATAGTCCACATTAGGATGTGAATAAGCAAGAAAAAAGGCGGTGTTGATTATCAATACCGCCTTTAATTTTGCTATATCATTTTAATGATGTGGCTCAATTATTTTGCTCAATTATTATTTTGCACCAAATGCTCCCGCATATTTTTTAGTGCCATTTTCAAAGTTAAACACGCCGCCTACTTCTTCGGCATTCGGACCGTAAGCTTTCATCACAACATCGCCAGTGCCGCCCATTCCTGCAGTTATATCACCTCTCCACCAGCGATGGAGTTTATTATAGGTTAAGGTGCCAGAGAAATCTAAGTTACTATCAGGAGCGCCTGAGCTTGAATTAAAACCATTCCCACTATATGCCGTGGAATTACCTATAACCTTAATCAGAGGGTTTTCTACTCTTCTTGTATCGCTCGCTGTAATCGCAGCCGTGCCAGCGACAAAATCAGTTGTTACTGAAACATTGCCACGCGTTACATATTCCGTGCCATTATCATTATAATAACCATAGGCTCTGCCCGTAAAGGTTTGGCTGCCAGTGGTTGGGATATCATTTTGATTGGTAAAGGCACCTGTTGAAAAGCCACCTTTGCCACCTATATCATCATCAATGACACCAAGCGTTTGATACTGCCAACCCCATGTTGATGCGTCAGGTTGATGCACCACCATAATGCGCCTGCCATCATACGTGTTCTCTCTATGAATAAATCGCAGAGAACCAGCAGAAAAAGAAGTAACAGTATAGTCACGAAAGCGAAAACCATTGCTGGCATCGTTTATATGTAAATAATCATTACCCGAAACTGATTGATCAAAGTTTTGTGTGCGTTCGGTATCACCATGCACATCTAATGTCTTGATTTCTATGTCGGTTATTATGCCACTAGCAGCTTGCGTTATCTTAAATGTTTGGATAAGCGGGGCATCATCACCAGTGGTATAGCCTAAACCATCCATGGTGCGTTCCGTCTCGTCTGACCATGTAGGGAAGTTAGTGGTTGTGGCAGCAATATGGAAGTCTGTTTTAGCTGTTCCGAATGCACCATAATAGCTTTCATCACTGTCTTTTATAGCAAAAGTGCCACCAAATTCTTGAGCCGCATTCACGCTTTTGCCATAAAAGCGTGAATCAAGATTACCAGATAAATCACCTGCGGTAACAGTGCCAGCAATAGCATTGCTGGTAAAGTTTAAAGCTGATGTTGTAAAATCAAGCGCACTCACAGATGCAGCCAAAGCCACAGTAGCACAACCACCATTTGTTTCACAAATAGTGTCACTGCTACTGATTGTTACACTGCTAGTGCTTGCGCCAAAAGTAGCATATGCATCTGTTCTAAAACTGGTTTGATAGCTTTCACGCGTATCGGCATTGCTATAAAAGCCACGCCCTTTGCCAACAAATCTTACCTTTGTATCATTCATAGGGGTAGGGATAGTAGCGGTTTCTAAACCAGCAATCATCACGCCATCGATATTGTAGGTTCTATCGTCAGTATCGGTCGCAACACTGCTTAACGCGCTATCATTTTTAAGATTCCAATAGGAAGCAATCATATGGTCAGAATCAAAGCCAAAAAACTCATCGCCCCGATAGCCTTCAATGAGTGTGCTAGTGGCATCAGCAAGTGGTGACGTAGCTGTGAGCGGGCTTACACTTAACTTAGAGAGCTTTTCAGTTCCATCTGTAACAGTGCCACTATAACTACCCGTCATATCATCCAGTGAAACACTGACAGCTGTGATGTTACCACCCGTATGGGTGAGCTGAAGACGCGTTTCCGAAAGCGTTGTAATAGAAGTTGTTTCTGTAACTTTTGCATAGTCCCATGAATCACCAGATGCCCGATTATAGGCTGTTGTGATATTACCAAAAACCCCCAATCCTTTTAATATATAAGTTTCATCAGCGGCTGCACCAACAGTGATAGAGGCAGAACCATCATTATCAGCCACCGGTATCCCTTTCGCCATTGAAAGTTCAGCATCCGTAGCTGCACCAATGTTATTGATGCTTGTATTGAGGATTATGTCCCGAGTTGCACCGAACGCACCATAATAATAGTTTGTTGCACTGGCGAGCGCGAATGTGCCACCAAATTCATTTGTGCCAGTGCCATAAAAACGCGCATCAAGATGACCCGCCATATTAGCAACATGATTAGTGCCTACACCATCAAATTCGTGAGTGAGTGCATTCACGTTATTATAGCCGATGGTCGTAGCGGGCATATTAAGGTTAACGCTCGCATTATCCGAGTTATCAGTGCCAGTCGTGCTGATTGTTACCATATCAAGAGTTAAATCAACTGCGGCTGTTACATTAAATGTTACATTTTCGGTTGCAAGGGTAGTGCCAGTTAACGTGCCATAAACACCCGCACCTTTACCCGTAAAACTAATATCACCAGCGGTAAGAAGGCTTGCATCAGCAGTTTCAATACCCGCTATCATCATGCCATCAATATTGGTGAAATCGTCTGTTAAGTCGCTACCAGCAGTAAGGTCGGCAGTGGTTTGGGTTGGGGTTGTGCTCCACGTAACATAAGCCATATAGTTGGAATTATCAGCAAAGCCGAAAATCGCGCTTCTATCAATAGTGCCCGTTGTATAATCCGCTTCGGCATTGATTGCTGTTACGGCATCAGCCGCACCACCAGTGCCAAATGTAATAGAAACCCCTGAATTGGTAAGCGGTGTTGGCGTGATTTGCCTATCAATCTGCCTTTCATCCGTATCACTAGCATCAGTCCATGAACTGGTGGTTCTATAACGCGTGTAATTGTGAACATCGTTCAGCGATACCGCTAAACTTTTCAAGGTAACAGCACCAGTAAATGCAGTGGCTGTGCTAGAGGTTATTTGCGTGCTTGCATTTGCTTTGTTAGCCACGTTGATAGTCGCGTCATCACTGCTGATAAACACATTACCACGGTTTGCACCAAACGCGCCATAATAATAGCTTGTTGCACTGGCAAGCGCGAATGTGCCACCAAATTCATTTGTGCCAGCGCCATAGAAACGCGCATCAAGATGACCCGCCATATTAGCAACATGATTAGTGCCTACACCATCAAATTCATGAGTGAGTGCATTCGCATCATTATAGCCAATGGTCGTAGCGGGGATATTAAGGTTCGTGTTAGAAGTGCCAGTCGTGCTGATTATTACACTATCATTAGTGAAATCAACAGCAGCTGTTACACCAAATGTTACAGTTTCGGGCATACCAGATAACGTGCCATAAACGCCTGTGCCATTGCCCGTAAAATCAACGATGCCATCGGTAAGAAGCAAATTGGATACGGTTTCAATACCCACTATCATCATGCCGTTATAATCATTAAACGCTTGACTGTTCGCCGAAATGTCAGCAAGCGTCCGTGCTTCTGGCTCGTTCCACGTAACATAAGCCATATAGTCCGCATCAGCATTGCCAGCAAAGCCGAAAATCGTGTTTCTATCAATTGTCGCATTGGTATAATTAGCATTATCATAGGCTGATACTGCTGATACCGAAGTGCCATCAGCATCAAATGTGAGGGTAACGGCAGGCGAAGTGATACGCGATAATGTTGAAGTACTTGCGATGGTTAAACCATTCGGATTGTTTGCGCCACTAACCAGCCAATCAGTGCCAGCATCTGCACGATTATAGAGGCTATTATAATGAGACTCTACAGCCATGCCTTGCAACACGATATCTATTGCTGTAGCACCGTTTGCCGCAGTTGCAACAGCGGTGAGTGACGCATGGGTTTTGGTATCAACTGCCGTAGGGTTTGTTGCCGCAACATTGGTAATAGATGAGGTAACTGCATTGCTTGTGGTATTCAGTGGAAGCGCTGCACGGTTTGCACCAAACGCGCCATAATAATAGCTTGTGGTATTGGCGAGGGCGAATGTGCCACCCAATTCTTTGGCATTTGCGCCGTAAAATCTGGCATCAAGCGCGCCTGTTAAACCGCCTGCGGTAACATTATTGTCAGAGATATTGTTGCCTGTAATATCAAGCGAAGCTGTGGTGAAATTAAGGTTGCTTTTCCAATCAGCCGTATCAGATGCCGTGCAATTAGGATTGGTAGAGAGGCATGTCTCGCTACTTGAAATCATTACATTCTTGCTTGCGCCGAAATTAACAGTGGCGGTAAGATTAAATACAGTGTCATAGCTTGCGGTGCTATCAGTAACGTCATTATCATAGACGCCAGTGCCTTTACCTGTAAATACCACGCCATCAGCCCCGAGATTATTGAAATCAGCGGTAGCGGTTTCAATACCCGCAATCATCATGCCGTCAATATTGGTAACATTCTGTTCGGCGCCTGTGGTAGCTGAAGTGAAAGATTCCGCTTTGCTCCATGTAACATAAGCCATATATTGCGAATCAGTAGCACCAAAACCGAAAATATCTTTTCTATCCACAGTCACACCTGTATATTCAGCATCAGCATAAGCGGTGAAGCCTGTGATAGCATTACCAGTAAATGTTAGGCTAACTGCAGGCAGAGTGCCAGTTGATGGCGCTCGTGATACAGCAAATACCCTGCTAATGTTCAGATTATTTGTATCATTAAGATTCCAATTTGAAGATGATTGTGCATTCGGGCGTAAATATTTTGTACTATCATTCAAGCTAACAGCCAAACCTCGTAAGGTGCTGTTTGTGCTATCTATCGCACCAGATGTTGCAACAGTAGCAGGCGCAGTCCCGACCACAGTAATATCGCCGATACTCGTATTAGTAGTTTGTGTGTTTGCACTCGTGAAAGTAAAATCAATCACACCACGGTTTGCACCGAAGGCACCATAATAATAGCTTGTATCAGCTTCGGCGAGCGCGAATGTGCCACCTAATTCATTCGCACCCGTAACGCTACCATCGGATTCAAAAGCTTGACTGTTACCATAGAAACGCGCATTAAGCTGACCATTCATACCATCAACATTGGTAAGAGAAGTCGTAAGATTATTGCCAGTATAGTTAGGCAAATTTATATCGAAATCAAGGTCTGATGCTGTTACGCCTGTGTTACAAGTAGCGCCAGCATCACAAGCAGTGCCATCAGTCGCGATGGTGAGTGTGTTAGTTGTGAAAACAGCAGTCGCTATTATACCAAATGTTACATCATCACTTAAAGTAGCCGTGCCATAAACGCCTTTACCGCGCCCCATAAAAGTAGCTTTGCCACTAGATGAGCCTGTTGGAACCGTTGTGGTTTCAATGCCCGCTATCATGGTGATATAATTATTGTTGAGTGTTTGGTCTGTTGCCTCATCATCAAGGTCGGCGGTCGTTTGCTCTTGTTGCCACGTAACATACGCCATATAGTCAGAATCAAAGCCGAAAATCGCGCTTCTATCAATGGTTACACCTGTTGTATATTGTCTATCAGCAACATAGGCAGTAATGTTTTCTGTTGTGCCGTCACCATTAACAAAATCAAATCCAACAGCTGAAAAGTTAATCTGTGCTGGGGTGATGATGGTATTAATGTTGAGATTCGCAGTATCAGCCCATGTTGCTGTTGGCGCACGTGCGTAATCAGCGTCATTATCAAGTATCACAGTCAAACCGTTCAGGACAAGTCCCTGATTATTAGCACCAGCACTGGTGGTCAGTGAAAAATTAGTTCCGCTAATAACAGGCAAAGTTTCTGGCGTTTCCGTTACCGTTTGCACCGTATTAATCGCAAGCGTATCAGCACTCTTAAATATATCTGCACCGAATGCACCGAAATAATAGCTTTGCTTATCGGCCGCGCTTAGCAAAAATGTGCCCCCAAGCTCTCGTGCCACACTACCATAAAAGCGTGCATCAACCGTGCCAGTTAGCCCACCAGCGCTTGTAATAGCACCATCGCTGATATAATGACTACCATCATCATTGGCAACAAAACTTAATTTTGTGCCATCATTTGTTGTAAAATCAAGAGCCTCAACAGCATTACTCGCACAATCAGTTGCTTTACAGGTGTTAGCAGTGCTCAATATTAGCATTTTAGTTGAAAAATCAACAGTTGCGTTGACATCAAATAGGGTGTTATAGCGTTCTTCTCCAGCACCATAAATACCACTGCCTTTGCCTGTGAATTTTACATTATCAGTTGTAAGGCTTGTGAAATCTGTGGTTACACTTCCCGCAATCATCATACCGTCAATAGTCGTGCCATTGCTCCAACTCAGATGAGTTATTTCTTGCGAGTTAAAGCCAGTCCAAATTTTATCATTTGTAGAGACATTGAGTGTTACGCCATCAGCAATGCCAGTGAAAATAGTTGCTCTATCAGCCTCGTCTGCTGTATTTGCAGGTGCCTCATATTTTGCGTTCACATAGGCGGTTACGCCAGATATATTTGTCCCAGTTAGTGAGAGAATAAGAATCGGGTCATCAATTTGGCTTACAACCAAACCATCGCGGAATATACCAAGACTATCACCGAGAGCACCATTACTGACACTATCATTTCTTATCTCTTCTTTTTTAGCTATTTTTGCTGCTTCGTCGGCACCCTCAAATAAATCGATTGTTGTTCTGGGCGCACCAATAGCAAATTCTATGGTGTCTGGCGTATCATCAGGTGTTTCAGCTGGTGGCGTATCAGATTTAGCAGAACCACCGCCGCCACCACCACCACCACCGCCGTTACATGCGGTAAGTGCCACAGAAAAAATGGTGAACATGATGATTGAAAAGACTGAATTTTTCATAACTTATCTCCTTGATATGATTCGGTATACCACCTAAAAACATACAATATTTGACAAAATTTTGCAATAATTTTTAAGGATAGTCCACATTAGGATGTGAATAAGCAAGAAAAATGCCATATTGTTTTTTATAATATCAAGGGGTGGCATAAAAAAAGCGGGGGTTGCGGTAGGGGGTAATGGGGGGCGTCCTTGCGGTTAGCAAGGTCGCAAAGCCCCCCATATATTAATGATAAAAAAAGCGGGGGTTTTGACGCCCCCGCTTTTTGATATTATATCACTCGAATTTTAATTATTTTTGCGCGCCGAAATAGCCGATATAGGTTGCGGTAGGATTACTTACGATGAATGTGCCACCCATTTCTGCGGCATCTGGTCCGTAAAATCTGGCATTGGCTGTGCCTGACATTTCGTCGCCATTATTAGTATTTGCCCATTGTTCATCGTAATGAGCCTGTTTATTACCACCGCCACTATAGTAATCGTTACCACCTTTGGAGGCAATATTACCGCTGATAGCATTAGTAGTTGAATTATAGCTTAATTTGCCTCTTAAATCATCATCAATTGCTAAGTATTCGTTTCCACAGTTGCTTTCATAACGAAAGCATGTGTCAAATGTTTTGAAATCGATACTATCTGCATCCGTTATATTCGCAAAATCAACTGTTAGTTTTACCTTAAAGTAACGCGCACGAGTATCACGATTAGCAGTTGAAGGAGTTTCAGGATAAATTGTGCCATTACCGCGCCCGGTAAATTCTACAGCAGTGCCAGATGTTGGAATATCACTGCCACTTTCAAAGCCAGTGATGCTATAGCCACGATGATTCGCGTCATTATGCCAAGCAATTGATGCCATATATTTGGCAGAAAAACCAAAATTACGAGACGAAGCCCTGCTGAATGCCATGAATTCGGGGTCGGTAACCCCCATGTTACTGGATATATCCGCTTGGTCTACGACTAGGGATGGGGTTAGGACCATGACATTGTTTGAATTTGGTACGAGAGTGTTGACGAGAGTGAAGTTGCTCAGAGATTCTGTATCACCCGTGCCATCGTCGGCATCAAGCGTGATAGTATGTTGTTTATCATCAAAATAGCTAGAGACGCTTTCAACATTACCGCTGGCATCATAGCTGATTTCAGCGACTGCGCCAGTATGATGATTGCTATTCTGAGTTTCGACGGTTGTATCATAAGTTGCTTCCACTGTTAATGCGTTCAGGGCGATGCCAACCTTACTGGTGGTGTCTTCACCCGTTACGTTAAAACCTGTCAATCCTTGAAGATTTATTGTTGGTGTGGTAATGGTGGTGGCTTTATCTTCTATGCTAACACTAAGCCCTGTTTTTGCACCAAAGACACCATAATAAAAAACGTCGGCACCGTTTAACGCAAATGCGCCACCAAATTCATCGGCACCATAGAAACGGGCATCAATGTAACCTGTGAAACCTGAGGTAACGCGCGAATAACCACCGCCTGCACCATCAAAGTGATGGCTGAGTGTATTGTTACTCCCATAATTGATGGCAGGTGTGGTGATGTCATAAGCATTATAATAGGTATCATCAATGGTAATTTGAACAGTAGTAGCGTCAAAATCAATAGCGGCTGTTACATTAAATGTTGAAGCATCTGTTGTAATGGCACTACCACTGCGCGTAACAATAGAACCTGTGCCTTTACCCTTAAAGGAAAAACTGCCAGTTTTACCACCAAGGACGCTATTAGAAGTTTCAATGCCTGCAAGCATTCTGCCATTAATAGCCGTATGCGTTTGCATTATATCGGTATTCGTGGCATCAAATGCTGTCTTGGTTTGAGACCATGTAACATAAGCCATATATTTTGGCGTAAAGCCAAAAGTTGAATTGAGAGCTGCCCCTGTTTTCGCAGTTGCAGTTGTGTTATATTCAGCATCAGCAAAAGCAGTTACTGCTGTGCCATCACCATTCGCATCAAATGTAGCGGTAACCGCAGGGAGTGAGCTACCTGATGCAATGCGCGTTGCACCAATTTCTCTGGTAATGTCTTGGGTTTGACCCGTCCAATCACTAACAATATCGTTACGTTCGCGTGTGTAAATAGTGGCATCATTTCTATCAACAGCAAGACCTTGCAGATTGATGCTTGTGCCAGCAGAATCAGCTAGCTCACCCATGTCTACAATAGTAAGTGTAGGCGTGGGTGTAAAGACTGTTTTATTTGCCACAGCAACAACTTCTGTTGTTGTGCCTGCGGTGAATGTATCGGTAAGCGTTCCAAATTTTGCACCAAACGCACCATAATAGCTTGTATTGCTGTTGGCAAGCGCAAATGTGCCACCAAATTCATCGGTGGTCGTGCCATAGAAACGCGCATCAAGCTGACCTGCCATGCCCGCAACCGTAGGATTCGCACCAACACCAAATTGATAATTGATGCTTGTATCTGCTTGCGTATAGTCGATGGCAGTGGTGGTGAAATCAAGCGTAGCAGTATCTGTGTTAGAAGTATTGGTGGTTTTAATGGTTACATCATCAGTCGCAAAATTAACATCTGCACTCACATCAAATGTTACATTCTCAGATGAAAAAGTAGTGCCATTCCCTGTGTTATAAACGCCCGCGCCTTTACCCGTAAAACTGGTTGTGCCTGTAACACGAATCGCAGCGGTTTCAATACCCGCTATCATCATGTGGTGGCGACCCGTAACCGTTTGCGTGTTGGTTGTGGCATCAGTGGCAATAAGCGCGCCATCTTGTTGCCAAGTAACATACGCCATATATTCAGCATTCGCATTGCCCGCAAAGCCGAAAATCGTAGCTCTATCAATAGTCGCATTGCTATAGCTCGCATTATCATAGGCTGATACTGCTGAGAGAGACGTGCCATTATCACCAAATGTGAGCGTAACAGCAGGCGAAGTGATTCGCACTAAGTTTGAGGTGCGCGCAATGGTTAAACCATTGGGATTTTCTGCGCTAGCAACCAGCCAATCAGTGCCAGCATCGGTCCGCGTATAGACACTGCTATAATCATATTCCACAGCCACGCCTTGCAATGTTATATCTATTGCTGAATTGCCGTTTGCCGCGCCAGCAACAGCGGTGAGTGACGCATGGGTTTTGGTATCAACTGCCATAGGGTTTGTTGCCGCTATGTCATCACCAACTGCCGCACTATAGGTGATGGTATTGAGCGGAAGCGCATCACGGTCTGCACCAAACGCGCCATAATAATAGCTATTGGCATTGGTTAGCGCGAATGTGCCACCCAATTCTTTGGCATTTGCGCCGTAAAAGCGTGCATCAAGCGTGCCTGCAAGCGAGGTAGTGCCAGTGTTTGCGCTTGTAACAGCCGCAGTGAGATTGTTGAAATCAGTGATTGTGGCGAAGTTGGTGAAATCAAGGCTACTGCCAATCGCGCCAACCGTGCCATTGGTGGCAATCGCTACATTAGGAGTGGTGAAATTAACAGTGGCGGTTACATTAAAGATGGTTGCCTCGCCTGCGGTGGCATCCGTAGCATCAGCATCATAGACGCCCGCGCCTTTGCCGGTAAATGTTACATTGCTAGCCGTGAGAGGTGTGAAATCAGCGGTTTCAATACCCGCAATCATCATGCCATCAAAATCGGTGATTGTGTCTGTTGACAGGCTTGTGCCAAGGTCGTCATTGGTTTCAGTTTGGCTCCATGTAACATATGCCATATATTGCGAATCAGCACCAAAGCCGAAAATCGCGCTTCTATCCACAGTGGCAGGCGTGATTGTGTGGACAGCATTAGCATAAGCTTTTACGCCCGTGATAGCATTACCAGCAATGGTGAGCTCAAGCGCAGGATTGCCACCAACTGGCGCAATGCGTGAGAGTGTGAAATCTTCAACAATTTGCAGATTGCTTTTATTGGTGATATCCCAAGCGCCACTGGTTGCCTCGCGTGTGTATTTACGTGTGTGGTTGTAGTCAACCGCCAAGCCTTTCAAGACGATGGTAGCATCAGTTGTTAAATCTATGGCTGAGGTTGCATCTGGCGTTGTGCCAGTAGATGCGGTTGCGGTTGCATCTGGCGTTGCAGAAGTAAGAGAATTGATTGCCTCGCTGTTTTTGAAAGTGAAATCAATCGCCCCACGTTGTGCGCCGAACGCACCATAGTAATATTGTGTATCGGCTTGGGCAAGGGCAAATGTGCCACCCAATTCGTTCGCGCCAACAACCGTTTTATCAGCGGCATCAGTTTGAGCGTTACCATAAAAACGTGCATCAAGATGACCGTTCATACCAAGTAAAGAAAGGTTGGTAGTGATACTATTACCGCTATAGCTGAATGATTTTGCGGGGATATCAAGACTAGATGCAGTGATGCCTGTGTTACAAGTAGCGCCAGCATCACAAGCAGTGCCTGTGGTTGCAATTGTGAGCGTGTTGCTTGTAAACACAGCAGTCGCGGTTACACCAAATGTTACATTATCTGCTTTGGTGGCATTGCCATAAACGCCTTTGCCGTTACCCGTAAATATGGCAGTGCCTGTGCCGACGCCTGTTGGAACCGCAGTGGTTTCAATACCCGCAATCGCCATTGCCATTTTTGTATATTGTGTAGGTGGTGTGTCATCAAAATTGACGGCTTGCGAATCACTCCATGTAACATAAGCCATATATTTGGCATCAACATTACTAGTAAAGCTGAAAATATTCGCAGTCGCATCGCTACGCGCCTCGTCAGCATAGATGGTTGCGCCAGTAATTGCACCGCTAGCAAATGTAAGCCCAACAGCAGATGACGTGGGGGTGCGTGAGAGGGTTGCCGTGCGCGCGCGGGTTAAGCCTTTTGAATTATCTTCACCATCAACTTGCCAATCAACGCCATCAATACGGCTGTAAGCAGTGGATTCATTGAATGAAACTGTTAGAGCGGGGAGAGTGATAGTAGAATCTGCAACCGCTGTGAGCGATGTATTGCCTTGTATATCAAGTGATTCGGTATTCGCTATCGTATCCAGTTCGGCTGAAAATTCGAATGTGTTTTCGGTATCGGCGCATTTGGTAAGGTCTTCAGGACATTCTTTTGTAGTAGCAGTAGGGGCAGGGTCAGTATCGGTATCGGTTGTATTGGCTGCGCCACCACCACCGCCACCGCCACCATTACATGCGGTGAGTGCAACTGAAAAGATTGTGAATAAAATGATTGAAAAGACTGAATTTTTCATAATTAACTCCTTAGATATGATTCGGTATACCACCTAAAAACATATATTATTGCAAGAAATTTTGCAACCAAAATATAAAAGGCAATGCCAATGCCTGTGCATAAGCAAGAAAAATGCCAATATGTTTTGGCACAAATCTTGCTTAATATCGATTGGAAGAGTATATTTTGTATATGGGTTTTGAAAATGACACATATTATATAGTGTAAGAAATGGGGATTTAATAATGGGCAGCGATATAGATTTACGGTTAGGGTTAGGGCGTGCCGTGCGCTCTACATTGCACACGTTGCAGAGTAATAAAGATTTAACCGAACGCACTCAGATTCGCCTGACAACTGGCAAGAAAATCAATTCGGTGGTTGATGGCGTGATAGATTATTTCCGCAGTGAGGCGCTGATTGAGCGCTCCGATATTTTTAAACGCAGGCGTGAAGAAGTTGGGCAGGCGGTGAGCAATCTTAAAGCCCATATCAGCGCATTGGATTCGCTAGAAGAATTTATTGACCAATTAAAAGGGCATGTTACAGCGGCGCGTGCCAAAACCGACCCCGAAGATAAGGAAGGCTTTACTGAAGCGTTTCGCGAAGTGGGGTATCAGCTTTTGTTGTTGGTGAATGATGTTGATTATAATGGGCTGAATTTGCTTGCCAGTGATAACAGTATCTTGACGGTGCGGTTTTCGGATATAGAAGAATCGCGCATTGATATTGTGGGGCAACAAGTGCTGGGCTCAAGGGTGTCGGCAGGCGGTTTGTTTAGCGAGGGCGTTTATAACCTTACCGCACCTGAATTTTTGGATAGCAATTTTGATTTAGGCTCTAGCAATTTTGCGGGGTTTTCTAACATTGATAATAGCAATATTTCGCAATCGGATGTGTTATATCAAAAATTGGAATTGGCAACAAACAGGATAGAAAATATCACCCGCAATTTGGGAAATCGCGTGGCTTTACTGCAAGGGCGTGAGCAATTTTTAACGCAATATACCACCGAATTATTGATTGGTTCTGAGAAAATTTCAACGGCTGACCTTGAAGAAGAAAGCGCAAATTCTGTGGCGCTGGAATTGAAGCATCAGATTGGGCTGACCTCTATCACCAATACCAACCGCAATCATCAATATTTGTTGCAGATTATCAATAGCAGCTGATTACCGTCTTTTTTTGCCAATATTTTTGCCAGTATTTTTATTGGCGGGCTTTTTATAGCCACCTTGCTTACGGTCGTCTTGCTTACGGTCGTTTGGCTTGTCAAATTTTTTGTTACCAAATGTCCGTCCGCCACTGGGTTTTTTATCATCGCTTCTTCTATCGTCGCTGTTCTTTTTAGAGCGTTTCTTATAAGGCTTTTTGCCGAATTTATCTTTATCCCTATATTTATCTTTACCGTCATCTTTGCCGAGTTTTATATCGTCAGCAGGTGCGAATGTTACATTGGCGGTGAGAGGGTCTGCCTCCATCACGATAATATCAATCTTTTGTTGGGTGGTGAACAAATCATTCAGCGATGCGCGTTGTTGATATTGTCCGCGCTGATAGCGTTCGCGTCTTGGAAACAGCAATCTTGCGGGCAAAAACCCCTCGACCCGTGTTTTATCAAGCCTAATAAACAACCCTGCTTCGCTGATATGGGTGATGATACCGCTCATTTTCTTATCAATATAGCTTTCAGCCAGTTGCGCACTGTAGCGGTCAAAACAGGAATATTCGCATTTTTGAGCATTGCGTTCGGTAGCCGAAATATGCGTGCAAATCTCGTCATCAATCATAGGCGGGCTATCTTGATTATCAAGCACAGAACATAATGCGCGATGCACCAGTAAATCGGCATAGCGTCTGATGGGCGAGGTGAAATGGCAATAATGCTGTAATGCCAATCCAAAATGCCCGATATTTTTGCGCGCATAAACCGCTTGCGCTTGGGCGCGTAAAGTGGCATCGGTTAGCAATGCGTAAAAGCTTTCGCCTTTGGCGCGCTTTAATAATTGCTGATAATCCTTGCTGTGATTGCCCATTCTGTTCGGCATTTCCATCCCTAAATTAAGGGCAGCCTGCCGTAATTCTTCGCCTTTTTCTTTGGAGGGTTTATCATGGATTCGATACACGCAATCTATGAGATTTTTGGTTAAAAACTGCGCCACTGCCACATTGGCGGCAATCATGGCTTCTTCAATCATTTGATGCGATTCTAGGCGCGGTGCAGGGCTAATATCAACGGGCAGAAAATCCTTATCAAAATTGATACGATATTCGGTTCTATCCAAATCAATCGCGCCACGTTTTTCGCGCTGTAATCGTAATTGTTGATAGGCTTGATAGAGGCAATCAATTTGTGGCTTTAGCTTATGGGGCTTGAGCGAATCCAGATTGAGTTTTTCGCTTCGCTTGGGCCTGTGGCTGTTGATGATTTTTTCAGCCTGTTCATAAGTAAGGCGCGCCGCTGAATGAATGGTGGCACGGAAAAAATCACATTCGCCAATCATTCCATTTGACGATATTTGCATTTTCGCCACCAGCACGGGACGGTCTTGATTTGGCACCAGCGAGCATAAATCATTGCTGAGCCGTTCGGGCAACATTGGCACTGCCATATCGGGGAGATAAACCGAATTGCCACGTTTTACAGCTTCCTTATCAAGCGGGCTATGGGCGGCAACATAATGGCTAACATCGGCAATTGCCACATATAAAATCAGGCTGTTGCTGTCGTCATCAGCAGGGGTGGCATAAAGGGCGTCATCAAAATCTTTGGCATCAGCGCCATCTATGGTAACAAAGGGCAGGGCGGTTAAATCAACACGTTTATTTTGCGTGTTATTATCGGCTTCAAAAGGGGGCAACTGATTTGCCTGTTGCAACATTTCATCGGGGAATTCAAGTGGAATATTAAATTGCGCCAATGTGATATAGCTTAACGCATGGGGTTGGCTCTGACTGGATAAGCGCGTGAAAGATTCAATCACCGATTTGATTTTTTCTTGCCGTATCTTTGCGCTGATTAAATCGCCATCTTTTAAGTCTTGCTTTAGCACCCATGCTTTATCTAGCGGTATATCTAACCGATTTTTACTGGTGCGGCTCATCGCGCTGTGAAACCACCATTCGCTTTGGTTTTTTACAATCATGCCGATGGTAGCAGCCTCTGCTTGTGGGCTGATAAGATGTAGAATATGGGCGTGGTAACATACATCACCCTCATCATGCAATTCTAGCCGTGCCAAGATATGGTCGTTGGTTTTAGGTGCAAATTTTTTATGTTTGGCAAGAAAGATAGGTTGGTTAACTTTATAGACGGGGTCAAGCGGTGTTAAAGCAATATCACCATTGCCATCGGGCGCTGATATTTTTAACCATATAGCCGATGGGTGGGCGGGGGATTTATTCATTTATTTTTTTGTCTGCTTCTTCGTTGTCGTTGTTGTTTTTTTGGCAGTTGTCTTTTTCGCAGGTGCTTTTTTCTTTGCCGCTGGTTTTTTTGCAGGTGCTTTCTTAACAGGGGCTTTCACCACTATCTTTTTCGCGCCCTGTGCCAGTAATTCCAGTGCGGTTTCAAAATCGGTGCTTTGTGCATCGGCTTTGCGCCCCACCGCCGCATGTTCATCGTGATGCTGAATGTAATAGCCATAGCGTCCGTAACGCAATAACACATCATGCCCGCTATCAGGGTGCGTGCCTAATACAACACCGCGTTTTTTCTTCAGGGTCTCACTCACCAAATCAACGGCACGGTTGATGCCAATTTCTAGCACATCATCAGATTTAAGCGAGACAAAATCATTGCCGACTTTCAAGAATGGACCAAATCGCCCGATACCACCCGTAATCATTTCAGCCGTTTCAGGATAAATGCCAATCTCGCGTGGCAATGCCAATAATTGCACGGCTAAATCCATCGTAACATGGTTGGCATTATAGATGCGTGGCAGGGGTGCGCGTCTGGGTTTAGGGGCGACTGGTTTTTTCTTCCTGCCTTTTGTTTTTTTCTCTGGTTCTGGCGTTTCTTCTTTTTGGGCTTCAGCAGGGTCTAGCTCTGGCTCTTGTTGCAGATACAACCCGTAAGGCCCTTTACGCAGGCTGATTTCTTGCCCATTAACAGGGTGCGCGCCTAATATTTTGGGGAATATCATCTCGCCATCAGCGCCATCTTGCGCGTCTGCCTCCTCGCCTAATTGCCCGGTATAGCGGCATTCAGGATATTGGTCGCAAGCGATAAATGCCCCGAATTTACCTGTGCGGAGCGATAAACGCCCTTCTTTGCATGATGGGCATTTGCGCTTTTCCTCACTGGTTTTATCATCAGTGGCAGCAAAATAATGAAAAGCAAGTTTCTCATCAAGCTGTTTGCTAACATCAGCGGGTGTTACTTCTTCAACCCTATCAATCAGCTTGCCCATATCAGCCCAAAATGTGTTAAGCAGGCTTTTCCATTGCATCGCGCCATGCGAAATCTCATCAAGCTTATCTTCCAAATCAGCGGTGAAATCATACTCAACTTGCTCTGGAAAATACAGCTCTAGGAAGCTGACAATGATGCGCCCAATATCATCAGGGATAAAGCGTTTTTTATCCAGATGCACATATTTGCGATTAACCAGCACCTGCAAGATTGAGGCATAGGTTGAGGGACGCCCGATGCCCAATTCTTCCAGTTTTTTCACCAAAGACGCATCAGAATAGCGGGGCGGGGGTTGCGTAAAATGTTGGCTTGGCGTTACATTTTGCTTGTTTAACGCCTCATTCTCGGTAAGGGGTGGCAGTAAGCGATTCTCGTCATTTTCCTGCTGTTGGGTGTCGCCATCTTTAGTGTTGGGTTCATCATCACGCGATTCCATGTAAAGCCGTGTAAAACCATCAAATAGCATCACCGAGCCATTGGCGCGAAAATTGATTTTTTTATCTTCATTGGCAATATCAGCCGCCACTTTTGCAAATTGAGCATTTGCCATTTGCGTGGCAAGGGCGCGCTTCCAAATCAACTCATACAGTTTGGCTTGGTCAGCATCTAGGAATTGCCGAATATCGCTAGGCGCATATTCAAAATGGGTCGGGCGAATGGCTTCATGTGCCTCTTGCGCGTTTTTCACCTTGCTTTTATAGCGGCGCGGACTATCAAGCAGATATTTCTTGCCAAATTTTTGCGAAACCAGTGAGGTGGCGTTTTGCACTGCCTCATCAGAAAGGTTCACCGAATCCGTCCGCATATAGCTAATCAGCCCGATGGTTTTGCCTTTAATATTAATGCCCTCATATAATTTTTGCGCCACCATCATGGTATGTTGTGCGCGGAAATATAATTTACGCGCCGCTTCTTGTTGCAAAGTTGAGGTGGTGAAAGGTGGGGGTGGGCTACGTTGCACATTGCTTTTTTTAATGTGAACAATGCTGTAATTCTGTGCCTCACATGCTGATGTGATGCGGGTGGCATCTTCTTGGTTGTTGATTGAAAATTTGCCTAATTTTTCGCCATCAAAATGAGTGAGGCGGGCAGGAAACGCTATTTTTTCTTGGTTTTTTTCGGGGTTTTTCTGGAATTGCGCTTCCACCGTCCAAAATTCTTGTGGATTAAATAATTCAATCTCATTCTCGCGCTCACATACCAACCGAAGCGCCACCGATTGCACGCGCCCTGCCGAACGGGCGGCACGCGATATTTTGCGCCATAATAAAGGTGAGATTGAGAAACCCACCAAATAATCTAAGGCACGGCGGGCAAGATAGGCATCTACCAAATCCTGATTGATGGCACGGGCATTGGCAATCGCTTTTTGGATCGCGGTTTTGGTGATTTCGTGAAACACCACACGTTCGGTGGTTTTGTTTTTCAGCTTATCTTGCAACACAGAATGTAAATGCCATGCAATCGCTTCACCCTCGCGGTCAGGGTCGGTGGCAAGAATAAGTTTATTCGCTGATTTTAACGCGGTCTCGATTTGCTTTAGGCGCGGGGCAGCGCGTTCGCTAAGCTCCCACCGCATCGCGAAATCTTCTTCAGGCAATACCGAGCCTTTTTTAGAAGGCAAATCGCGGATATGCCCATAGCTAGCCAACACCTGATAGTCTTTACCCAAATAGCCAGCGATGGTTTTGGCTTTGGCAGGCGATTCCACAATGACAAGATTTTCAGCCATAAAATTATTCCGTTAATGATACAAATAAGCCTACTCTTTACAGCAAAAGCAAGTAAAAGGCAAACATTATCATATAAAATTAAAACCATTATGAAAATCAGGTTGAGAGTTGCTTTTTTTATGTGCATCACTATAATGCCCGAATGAACATGTTAAAACAATATATCGTTAAGGGCTTTCAGTTTATTTTTGCCCTTAATATCAGCCCATTATTATTTATGGTTTTGTTTAGTTGGGCATTCCTGCTAGATATGTTAGAGCGCAATGGGCATTTGATGCGCCCGAGTGATACGCTATTATTTTTTGCCTATGGGTGCATCATTGTATTATTGCAATATTTCATGGCTCTTAGAATCAAACCATATTGTAAACATATCAATATTTATTATGCCGTCATCACATTATTATTTATTGTTAATCTGCTTGGTTTTTATTTGTTAAGTTACGGACGATATATACAAGCACCATTATTTGGGCAAATAGTAACATTATTAATAGTCGGAGGGTTGTTTTACATCATTATTAAATATAGCGAGAAATGGGTGTTCTTTATCACATTATTGCTGATTTATTCATTATTTATTGCAGGCGCAGTTTCGGGCAAAACAAAACTTCTTGATAAGATAAATGCAACGCAAATTGCATTGCCAGAAAATTATACGCCGCAAAATTTTAGCAAAAAGCCGAATATTTACCTGCTCTCGTTCGATGCCATGATGCCACAGAATGTCGCGCAAAAATTGCTTAATTTGCAACCATCAGAAATACCTACATATTTTGATGTTTTGCAACAAAATGATGCTGTTATTATCCCCAATGCTTTCACATATTTACCGAAAACCTCCAGCTCATTTTCATCATTGCTTGCATTAGATATTGAATGGTATCGCGCATTATATCAGAAATATATAAATTACGGTGCCGAAATGGTAACGGGCGCACGCTGGACACCTACCTATGATATTTTTGACCGCAATGGCTATGATTTGCAGATGGTTTATGAGAGTGATTTTTTTATCAGCCCATTAAGGATTGAAAATAAAAAAGTAACTTACTGGTATAAAACCAAAGGTGAAGGATTTTGCAAACATATTGACCTTGCTTATTCATTATGGGGATATTGTGCGCTTAAATCTGTGTTTGTTGAAATTATCAATGCCAATAACAATATTGATAATATCTATCATGATAGGTTGCAAGCGGCGGCACAGTCAGCAAAGCCAACATTTACATTTGCCTATACTTTTGTGCCGGGGCATACAACGGCATCGCATAATGGCAATGATTTAGAACAGGTGGCGGAATATAAGCAGGATTTTTTACTTAATAGTATCGAAGCCGCAAAATATCTGCAAAATTATATTGATATTATTCGCGCTGATGATAAGGATGGCATTATCATCATTTTTGGTGATCATGGCGCTTGGATAACCAGAGGGATTGATGCCGATAATATCCCTGCCGATAGCCTTTATGGTAAAACAGATATTGTGCAAGATAAGTATGGGGTGTTGCTTGCAGTGCTTGACCCACATGGGTGTAAGATTGCCGATAGGGTTGTAACCACATTGCCCGATATGATGTATCATCTTATCACTTGCTTAACGGGTGGCAAACCAGTGCTGAAAGAACGTTATGATAGCGAGGCTGAATTTATCGACTATCTCTACGACTCTATTTCATCACAATAGCTTTGATTTGATGGTTGCTTTTTAAAGTTAATTATATTATACAGTTTTAGATGCGATGTTTTTTCTTAAAAGGAGTGCCAAATGAAAAAGAATAAGATGAAAAATAAATATTTATTATGTTTGCCAGTATGTGTAGGATTGTTGCCATTAAACGCATACGCCTATCTTGACCCCGGCACAACGGGCATTATTCTACAAGCATTGATTGGCGGGTTTGTGGCGACAATGGCAGTTTTATCGGTGATGCGCCATAGAATCACTACTTTTTTCAAGAATTTGTTCGGCAAAAAGCCTGATAGCAACTCTGAAGAAAAATAAAAATTGATGGCACAAAAAGATAAAGGTTCTTTTCGCGACCCCTCTGGGCATGTGTTCACGCATCAAGGCAGAATATTAAGAAGCGTTACCAAACATGGCGCAGAAAAATATGAAGCAGTGCGCGATGCGGGTTTGCTTGATGCGCTTTACGATAAAGGGTTTATTGTTAAAACCACCGAACTTAGCGCGCAAGAACAAAAGAAGCTAGATATTGCTGATGGTGATGTAAAATATTTACTAGAGCATGAAAAAATCCCTTATATTTCGTATCCTTACGAATGGAGTTTTGAGCAATTAAAAACTGCCGCTTTGCATCATTTGGAAATGCAATTATTTTGCTTCGATAAAGGTTTCATACTAAGCGATGCCACCGCTTATAATATCCAATTTATTGGTGCGCGCCCGGTATTTATTGATATTTTATCGTTGCGCCCTTACCAGCAGGGTGAATTTTGGCAGGGCTATCAACAATTTTCTATGCAGTTTTTATATCCGCTGATTTTACAGGCAAAAGTTGGTATTAATTATCAGGCGCTGTATCGTGGCGGATTTGAAGGCATCAGCGCAACTGATTTACACGCCATGCTTTCATGGCGCGATAAATTATCATTATTGACTTATTTGCATGTTACATTGCCCGCGAAATTAGATAAAAAACGCATTAATAATCCTGATGGGGTGATGAAAAATGCCGCCAAGCAAAGACAATTAAGCGCAAATGCCTATCGCGGATTTTTGGGTGCGATGTTGCGGGCAGTATCGGGGCTTAAACCCAAAGGCAAAAACAGAACTGTGTGGAATAATTACGAGATTGAACAGACTTATGTCAGCGATGAATTGCAACAAAAGCGTGATTTCGTGGCAAAATTTGTGAAGGCTGAAAAACCCAATATGCTTTTTGATATTGGCTGTAATTTAGGCGGTTATTCGTTGTTGGCACGTGAATCGGGTGCTGAATATGTGGTTGGTTTTGATTTTGATAGTGGCGCGATTGATGTTTCGTATCAGCGCGCTTCAAAGGTTGATAATTTTCTGCCGTTATTATTTGATGCTGCCAATCCTACGCCGTCTATCGGCTGGCGCGAGACGGAACGGCAAAGCTTTAGCGGCCGTGCCAATGCTGATGCTTTGGTTGCCTTAGCGTTTGAGCATCATCTGGTGATTGCCAAAAATATCCCAATGGCTGATTTTATCGATTGGTTGCTATCGCTGGCAAAAAGCGGTGTGGTAGAATTTGTGCCAAAAAATGATGAGACTGTGCAGAAAATGCTGACCTTGCGCGAAGATATTTTTCATGATTATACCCAAGAAAATTTTGAAAAATTATTGCAGCAATCAGCAAAAATTATTGAGCAAAAAATCATATCAGCATCAGGGCGCACGCTTTATTGGTATCAACAAAAATAGTAGTTTAGAATGAAGATGTTTAAGAAAATCCTGTTTGGTGCTTCAAAATCAGTCAATCAATTACGACCCGGTATTTTCACTGTTTTGATGAGTCTGTTCCTGTTTTTAGCCTTGCTAGAAAAGGGCGGTCAGCAATTAAATCCAAGCGAAACATGGTATATGTTTTTTTATATTTGCGCTATTTTACTGGTGCAATTTATCATTTTAACATTTGCGCGTATCAAGAAAATCTCGGCGGTGCGCTTTGATTTATTGGCAACATTTTTCTTTACTGCTAATTTATTTTTTATCTATTTGGCGAATTATCCTAGTTTTTTAGAAGCCAATATGTTGCTACAGCTTTTGTTGTTGGCGGGTGTCATGTTGTTTTTCTATGCGATGATTCACTATTCGCAAGGGTGGGTGTTATCACTATGGTTGGCATTGATGATTTTTACCACCGTAGAAGATATTTTTGACAAGCATAGCTATTTGCTTGATAAAATATTGCCACCACCCTTGCATGAATTGCCATCAAATTATCAGTTTCAGGAATTCACCCATAAGCCAAATGTCTATATATTAGGTTTTGATGCCTTGCTCCCCGAAATTTTAGCGCGTGATATGATTGAATATGGTGACGAAGCTATCGGCTATATTGATGCGCTGAATGAAGTTGGTGCCAAAATTATCCCCAATAGTTTCACCCATATCCCCTATACGATTGGCAGCTATTCATCATTATTGGCGTTGGATATTGACTGGTATAATAATATTTATGGTGGCTATTATCGCACGGGGCGCGAGATGATTAGGGGCGTGCAACTCACGCCAACCTATGATGTGTTTCATAAAAATGGCTATGATTTGCGTCTGCTATATTATTCTGATTATTTTAAAAGTGCGTTTAATGTTGGTGATGGCGAAAACCCCGTGCAGTATGAATTTTTTCAAGGTGGCGGTATTTGCAATCATGTTAATTCGCCCTATGCGTTCTGGGGATTTTGCTATGTTGCCTTGCATAATAATAAGCAAGAAACCCATGAATATACCAGTGAAGAAGAGTTTCATTATGGCGAGTTAGAAAAATCTGCTTATATGGCGGTGCAAACCAATACGCCAACGCTTACCGTGTTTCATACCCAGCATCCGGGACATACTTATGGTAAATATAGCGTACGCAACCGCGCCGATGTTGAGGCTTATTTTGACTATTACCGCGAGGGTGCTAGCAACGTGGCGCGCTATATCAAGGATTATGTTGGGCTTATCCGCAAACATGACCCCGATGGTATTATTGTGATGATCAGCGACCATGGCACTTTTTTAACCAAAGGCATTGATGCTGATAATATCCCTGCTGATAGCCGCTATGATGCCAAAGATATTTTTAACGATTATCATGCGGTAACCATTGCCACGCTTGACCCGCTGGGGTGCCAAATTGCAGGCGACATTGTAACCACATTGCCCGATATGGTGAATAATCTCATTACCTGTTTAACGGGTGGCAAATCAGTGCTGAAAAAGCGATATGATAGCGAAACTGAATTTATTGATTATCTCTACGACCCTTTAATTATCGGCAATTAACATGTGGCTACAAAAATTGAGATGCGTTTTCAAACCATTACTCAACATTAGCGTGTTACTATTTACAATGCTGTTTAGTGGCGCGTTTTTACTAGATATGTTGGAACGTAATGGGCAATTTATGACTCCGAGTGATATGGTCTTATTATTTCTTTATGGCAGTATTATCTTATTATTGCAATATTTTATTGCCCTTAAAATTAAACCATATTGTAAACATATCAATTTTTATTACGGTCTTATCACATTATTTTTTATCGCCAATGTGCTTGGCTTTTACTTATTAAGTTACGGGCGATATATACAATCATCATTGTTTGGACAGTTCATAACCATGCTGATCATTGGCGGGGTGTTTTACATCATTATCAAATATAGTGAGAAATGGGTGTTTTTTATCACATTATTGGTGGTTTATTCATTGTTTATTGCAGGCGCAACATCAGGTAAAACAAAAATTCTTGATAAAATAAATGTAAAACAGATTGAATTGCCCTCAAATTATATACCGCAAAGTTTTATCAAAAAACCTAATATCTATCTGCTTTCGTTCGATTCCATGATGCCCTATAATATAGCGCAAAAATTTCTTAATTTACAGCCATCAGAAATGCCTGAATATTTTAATATCTTGCAACAAAATGAAGCTGTTATCATCCCTAATGCTTTTTCATATTTACCAAGAACTCATGGTGCGTTCTCATCATTGCTCGCGTTGGATATTGAATGGTATAATACAATATATGGCGCGCAAGAAAGCTATGGTGGCGAAATGATAACGGGTGCGCGCTGGACACCTGCCTATGATATTTTTGACCGCAATGGTTATGATTTGCAGATGGTTTATGAAAGTGATTTCTTTCGTAGTCCCTTGCGAAATGGAAGCAAAAAAGTAACTTATTGGTATAAAACCAGTGGAGAAGGGTTTTGCAAACATATCGATATTGCTTACTCATTATGGGGCTATTGTGCCATCAAATCTGTGTTTGTTAAATATAATAATGCGAATAATAAGATTGATAATATCTATTATGATAGGTTGCAAGCGGCCGCACAATCAGCAAAGCCAACATTCACGCTTGCTTATACGTATCACCCAGGGCATACGGCACTCTCGCATAATGGCAATGATTTAGAACAAGTGGCGAAATATAAGAATAAGTTTATGAGGCGGAGTAAGGTTGCCGCACAATATTTGCAAAATTATATTGATATTATTCGCGCTGATGATAAGGATGGTATCATCATTATTTTTGCCGACCATGGCGCTTGGGTAACCAGAGGCATTGATGTTGATAATATACCAGCCGATAGCCGTTATAGCAAAGCAGATATTATCCAAGATAGATATGGTGTGCTGATGGCAGTGCTTAACCCACATGCCTCTACGCCAGATAATTGCCAAATTGCTGGCAAAATTGTTACCACATTGCCTGATATGATGCATAATCTTATCACCTGCCTAACGGGTGGCAAGCCAGTATTAGAGACGCAATATAATAGCGAAACCGATTTTATTGATTACCTTTACAGTCCGTTAATTGTTGGAAAATAGAAATGTGGCAACAAAAATCATTCAGAGTTTTCAAAGCATTATTCAACATTAACCCGTTACTATTTGCCATGCTGTTTAGCGGTGCGTTTTTGCTGGATATGCTGGAACGTAATGGGCGGCTGATTTCGCCTCACGATATGCTATTGCTCTTTATTTATGGGTGTTTAATTCTGTTGTTACAATATTTCATTGTTAAAAAAATCATTCCATATTTCAGGCATATTAATATTTATTACGGGCTTATCACATTATTATTTATCTCTAATTTGCTTGGCTTTTATTTGCTAAATTATGGGCGCTATATCCAAGCCTCACTCTTTGGGCAGTTCATAACATTATCAATAGTCGGGGTTTTGTTTTATCTTATTGTAAAATATAGTGAAAAATGGGTGTTCTTTATCACATTATTGTTGGCTTATTCATTGTTTGTTTCAAGCGCAACATCGGGCACGACCAGAATTCTTGATAATATAATCGGGAAAAAACAAGCTGAAATTAAGGCAGTTGAAACCCCCGATGATGAGGCTGATATAATAGGTGACACGCAATTTGTAACTTTGCCAGAAAATTATATAGCGCAGGATTTTATCAAAAAGCCAAATATTTATTTGCTTTCATTTGATGCGATGATTCCAGAAAATATTGCTCAAAAATTATTGGAACTAAGCCCGAAAGAAATGCCAAAATATTTAGATGTTTTACAAAGAAATAAGATGCAAATTATTCCTCATTCATTTGCATATCGGCATGGCACAATCAGTTCGTTTGCGTCAATGTTGGCATTAGATACTGATTGGTATAGCAAAATACATGGTGATGTTAAGTCGCCAGCTGCTGATATGGTAACTGGCGCACAATGGACGCCTACCTATGATATTTTTGACCAAAACGGCTATGATTTGCAACTGGTTTATAGAAGCGATTATTTTAGTAGCCCACAAGGTGATGGTAATAAAGTCACTTATTGGTATAAAACTGTCGGTGAGGGATTTTGCGCGCATCTTGATAATCATTATTCATTATGGGGATATTGTGCGCTAAAATATTTTTTTGTTAATATTATCAATGCGGATAATGATATTGGCAATATCTATCATGATAGGCTGCAAGCGGCCGCACAATCAGCAAAGCCAACATTCACACTTGCCTATACATTTCTTCCGGGCCATACAAGCGCATCGCATAATGGCAATGATTTAAAGGATTTAAGTCGCTACAAGCATCAGTTTTTAAATGCGAGTGTGCGCGTAGAAATCTGGTTGCAACGTTATATTAACATTATTCGTAAATATGATAAGGATGGCATTATCATTGTTTTTGGTGATCATGGCGCGCATATTACACGAGGGGCAGATAATATTGGCGCAAACAGTAGATATAGTAAAGCAGATATTATCCAAGATAGGCATGGGGTGCTACTTGCCACGCTTGACCCGCATGGGTGTAAGATTGCTGAGCCTGTTGTAACCACATTGCCCGATATGATGCATAATCTTATCACCTGCTTAACGGGTGGTAAGCCAGTGCTGAAACAGCAATATAACAATGCGGCTGAATTTGCTGATTATCTCGATGACTCTGTTTCAGCGAAATAAAATATAAGCACTCATCACTTATATTGACATTATATCAGATTAGAATTATGTTATCCTCATCGTAACATTTAAGGAGAGAATAGTGAAAATTATCCTCAAAAAGAAACATATCATCTGGCTGATGATTTTATTATTGACAATTTTATTTTATTTTGCAGCACAATCCACAGTTAAAACTCCTGCATTGAAAGATAGGCGGATTATTGCTGAAGGCAATGCCGACTTTGCCAGAAAGATTGAAGTATTTATCAAAGAAAAAATATTTTATTTCCATAATAAAGAATTAACGGATGTGGCATTATTTCGTGAGAAAAATGGCGGTGCTCAAGCCCCTTTATATATGAGCAGTCAGCAAAATATCACCGCTAATAATGTGAAAAGCGATAAGATGAAAGTTAATGAACAATCATATCAGGTGAATTATTATAATATTGACTATATTCATCATCAGCCACGAGGCTTTGTTGACCATGATGAGAATAATTTATTTTTGATGCATGGTGATGGCTTCCTTGCTTATGTGCCACTAAGTGATTTAACAGCTGATGGCTTTACACTCACCACCATTCCAACCAATATGCAACAATTTAGAGATAAAGAAGATTGGGTTTTTGATATATTGATTCATGATGAAAAAATATATCAAACAAACTCATTCTCTCTATCGGAAGGTTGCTATGGTTTTAGGGTGTTAATGGGTGATGTTAATTTAGAAAAAATCACTTTTAAAGAAATTTTTTCTACAAAAGAATGTGATGATAGCAGAGATTATACGTCGCCTTACGGTGAGGGCGGTAAAATGGTGGCTTATAAGGATGGCAAAATTTTATTATCAAGGGGCAATATGACAGGCGACCCCCAAACAGATGATAATATTGGCAGTAAAATTATTATTTTAGATATTGAGAATGGCAGCTACGAGATTATTTCTAAAGGCCACCGTAATGTGCAAGGTATCGCGTATGATAGCGAGAAAGATTTACTGTGGTCAACCGAGCATGGGCCGCAAGGTGGCGATGAGCTTAATCTTAATATGGCTATTGGTGGTGAAATAGAAAATTATGGCTGGCCAGTTGCTTCCTATGGCTGGCCCTATCATCTTGACCCAGACGGTGACGAGCCTAACATATATAAGCAACCCCATGATGCTTATGGTTTTATAGAACCCTTTATGATGTTCTCGCCCGGCATTGGCATTTGCAATATTATTAAAGTGCCAGCCAGTTTTAATGGGGTGAGTGAGCAGTTATTTATAACAGGGCTAACGGGCAGTGATGCATCGCATCGTTCGGGTAGAAGAGGGGTAACGCATCTTATTTTAGATGATGCCAATAATGTGATTGCCCGTGATGCGTTCAATTTGGGTGGTAGAATCCGCGATATAAACTATAGTGCAACCAACAATCAACTATCAGCATTTTTAGAATATGGCGCAAACCGCCATATCAAGCAAACCATTATCACGATTAGCCCTGAATAAAAACCCAAATCATTATCGGATGCGCCACTAGCGTATCCGATTTTTAATCAAATCATCTACCACTGAAGGGTCGGCAAGGGTTGAAATATCGCCCAAACTATCCAACTCATCACAGGCGATTTTGCGTAAAATACGGCGCATAATCTTGCCCGAACGGGTTTTCGGTAATCCCGGCGCCCATTGCAATTTTTCAGGCTTGGCAATTTTACCGATATGGTTTGCCACCCAATCCACCAATTCCTGCTTCATCGCATCGCTTGGCTCAAATCCATCATCATGCATCAGGGTAACAAAGGCGTAAATGCCGCTGCCTTTCACATCATGCGGATAGCCGACCACTGCCGCCTCTGCCACAGCCTCATGCAATACCAACGCGCTTTCAATCTCAGCCGTGCCTAAGCGATGCCCCGAAACATTGATAATATCATCCATGCGTCCCGTAATCCAATAATAGCCGTCTTTATCGCGCCTTGCACCATCACCGCTAAAATAATAGCCCGGATATTGCACGAAATAAGTATCAATAAACCGCTGATGGTCGCCATAAACCGAACGCATCTGACCGGGCCAGCTATGCAACACACATAGCGCACCTTCGCCTTCGCCCTCGATAACATTCTGCTTCTCATCAACCAATACAGGTTGAATGCCAAAAAATGGCTTGGTTGCTGAACCCGGTTTTAAGTCGGTGGCACAGGGTAATGGCGTGATTAAGAAACCGCCAGTTTCGGTCTGCCACCATGTATCAATAATTGGGCATTTTTTCTTGCCAACATTTTCATAATACCAACGCCATGCTTCGGGGTTAATCGGCTCGCCTACCGTGCCTAACACGCGTAAAGAATCGCGGTCGGTGCGGGCAAGAAAACCATCACCCTCTGCCATTAAAGCGCGAATTGCAGTGGGTGCAGTGTAGAAAATTGTTACCTGATGCTTATCGCAAATTTGCCAGAAACGGCTATAATCGGGATAGTTCGGCACGCCCTCAAACATCAAAGTTGTTGCGCCATTGGCAAGCGGTCCATACACAATATAGCTATGCCCTGTAATCCAGCCAACATCGGCAGTGCACCAGTAAATATCGCCATCTTGATAATCGAACGCATATTGATGAGTCATCGACGCATAAGTGAGATAGCCGCCCGATGTATGCAACACGCCTTTCGGCTTACCCGTAGAACCAGAGGTGTAGAGAATAAATAAAGGGTCTTCGGCGTTCATTTCGGCAGGCGGGCATTCATCTTCCACCGTATCATATAAATCGTGATACCACACATCGCGCCCTGATTGCATGTTAATAGAAGCACCTGAATTTTTGACCACCAATGTTTTTTTGATAGTGTGCGCTTGCTTCAAAGCCTCATCAACCGTTTTTTTCAATGGCACTGTCTTACCGCCACGAATGGATTCATCGGCAGTAATCACAAAATCAGAGTCGCAATCATCAATGCGCCCAGCAAGTGCAGTCGCCGAAAACCCACCAAATACGACTGAATGCACTGCGCCAATTCTGGCACAGGCAAGCATAGCATAAGCGGCTTCGGGAATCATCGGCATGTAAAGCGTTACGCGGTCGCCACGTTTTACCCCGATATTTTTCAACACATTGCCGAATTTATTCACCTCGTGATATAGCTCTAAATAGGTGATATGGCGTGATTTTGTTGGGTCATCACCCTCCCAGATGATAGCGGTCTGCCCCGCGCGATTTTTCACATGGCGGTCAACGCAATTATAACAGACATTCAACACGCCATCATGGTACCAGCGCACGCCAAGATTATTTTTATCGTAATTGCAATCCATCACCGCATCACTGCTGTAACGGCGAATCCAGTCTAGCCTATCGCCTTGCTTATCCCAAAAACCTGCGGGGTCTTCAATGGAATGTTGATACATTTGTTGGTAGGTTTCGGCATCACATGATGTGCGTCCATCTTTGCGTTGCACGGGATAAAATTCTTCTAGCATCTTGCCTCCTTATCGTCATAGCGTCAATATTGATTCTATCATAATATAATTGCAATGATGATGCAAGTACCAAGATACTTGCCACCGTCATTCAGCAGTCAAACAGCATACCGAATTTTTGAGGGGAAGTTTTGATATTTGCCAGACGCAACATGTGCCACGCCATCACCTGATTGCTAGAAAGCACGGGCTTGTTTAGAATGGCTTCGGCTTCGGCAATGATTTTCAACACGCGCAGACTGGTGCATGAGACAAACACCGCATCAACCGCATCATCTTTGCCGATTTGCAAAATCGCTTGTAAGATACTGGCAGGCGTGATACGCGCCACCAGCGAATCTTTGGCTTGGTAAAAACTATGCACGCTTGTGGTGGAAAATCCTGCATCTTGTAGATTTTCTTGCATAGCAAGCGTTACATCGGGCGGGTAGGGCGTTAGCAACGCGATATTTTTGATACTCAATGCCGATAACGCAGCCTTGCAAGCCGTGATTGGATTGGTGGCACGGGCTTTGGGGTGATGGGTTTGAATGATTTTTTCTATTTTTTCCTCGCCAATCATGGTCGCGCCCGACGTGCAGGCATAGCCCACCACATCATAGTTGAAATCCTGATTCAGCAATGCGGCGGATATCGGCATTTGCTGTTCCATTGATTTTAGGTTTTCGGGCGTTACATCATCAAAATTGGCAATCCGCGAATGATAAAGCGCAATCGCACCAGTAGTGAAACCCGCTTCATCATCAAGCGATTGCAAGATGGTAGAAAACTCATGCTCGATGGTTTGGTCGCTTTGCAACACAATCAAGCCCATTTTGGCTAATGTGCCGTAACCCTCATCAAATTCGCATGGCATTTTGTTTTGCATTACATTACCCTAGCGTCGGTAAAGTAAATTCAGGGTCTTCGCGTAAGCCGCTAACCCACCGCGTTGTAACAGTTTTGATTTTGGTATAGAACCGAACCCCTTCATTGCCGTGCATGGCATGGTCGCCAAAGATTGACCCCTTCCAACCACCAAAACTATGAAACGCCATCGGCACAGGAATTGGCACATTCACGCCCACCATGCCCACCTGAATATGACGCGCAAAATTACGCGCAGTATCGCCATCGCGGGTAAAAATTGCCGTGCCATTGGCGTAGTGATGCTGATTGATAAGCCGAACCGCCGATTGATAATCGGGTTTACGCACCACACTTAATACAGGTCCAAAAACCTCTTCTTTCCAGATACGCATTTCTTCGGTAACATTATCAAACAGAGTGCCACCCAAATAATAGCCATTTTCATAGCCCTGCATTTTTTGCTGAAAATTTCTGCCATCTAGCACCAAAGTTGCGCCCTCTGCCTCGCCACTATCGATATAAGATGTTACCTTATCGCGATGTTGCGCCGTTACCAAAGGTCCCATTTCAGTGGCTTTATCATTGGCTGGACCAATCTTTAAGGCTTCTATTTTGGGCGTAAGCCTTGCAACCAAAGCATCTGCCACCGCATCAGTAACTGCCACTGCCACCGAAATTGCCATGCACCTTTCGCCTGCCGAACCATAGCCAGCGCCCATCAGCGCATTGACTGCCATATCCATATCGGCATCAGGCATGATAACCATGTGATTTTTTGCACCGCCTAATGCTTGCACACGTTTGCCATTTTGCGTGCCAGTTTCGTAAATATATTTGGCAATAGGCGTAGAACCAACGAACGAAACCGCCTGCACATCAGGGTGAGTCAGCAACGCATCAACCGCCACTTTATCGCCATGCACAACGTTAAACACGCCATCGGGCAAGCCCGCTTGCTTCAGCAAATCGGCAATCATCATGCTGGTTGATGGGTCGCGTTCCGAAGGCTTCAGCACAAATGTATTGCCACAACCAATCGCGATTGGGAACATCCACATTGGCACCATCGCAGGAAAGTTAAAGGGCGTGATGCCCGTTACCACGCCCAATGATTGGCGCATATTATAGCTATCAATATTGGTGCCGACTTGGTCGGAATAATCCGATTTCAGCAAGGTTGGAATCGCGGTTGCAAATTCCACCACCTCAATCCCGCGCGTGATTTCACCCAGCGCATCATCGTGGGTTTTGCCATGTTCGGCTGAGATTACCTTTGCCATTGCATCGGCATTATCCCATAATAATGTTTTGAACCTATCCAAAATGCGCGCACGTTTTAGGGGAGGCGAATTCGCCCATGCGGGGAAGGCAGTTTGCGCCGCTTGCACAGCTTGATTCACCGCAGCTTCATCAGCAAGCACAACTTGTTTCTCTGATTTTCCTGTGGCAGGATTCCAAACATCTTGCGTCCGCCCTGATTGTGAGGTGGAAATTTGATTGTTAATCCAATGGTTGATTTGTGTCATGTTACTTCCTTAATATACGTTTTAAATGCCGGCTGGAATGTTAAGCGGGTCACGCTTAATCATTTTTGGGCTGTTTAATTCTTTCCATTTGCTGAGTGCCTGATGTGCCGATGGAAAAGCAGGGCGCGGCACAAAACGCCCACGACCCGGTTGCGGTTGGCTATTCTGCCCCCAGCTCCATATCACTTCACCGCGCGATAGGGTATAGCGACTTTGCGCCGAAACCTTAAAGCCTTCAAATACATTATAGTCAAGCACCGAATGATGATTGGCAGGTGAAATGGTTTTGCTGATTTTAGGATCCCATACCACAATATCGGCATCAGCCCCCACCACAAGCGCGCCTTTTTTAGGATAAATATTCAAAATTTTGGCGATATTGCTAGAGGTAACGGCAACAAATTCATTTGGCGTTAGCCTGCCTGTTTCCACACCTTCCGTCCACAGCACGGCAAGGCGTTCTTCAAGACCGTTTGAGCCGTTGGGGATAATTCTAAAATCATTGATACCTGCCCGTTTTTGCTTGGTATTAAACGCCGCATGGTCGGTGGCAACCACTTGCAGAGAGCCTGATTGCAACCCTGCCCATAAAGACGCCTGATGGTCTTTCGAGCGGAAGGGTGGCGACATCACACGCCGTGCGGCATGATCCCAATCCTTGTTGAAATATTCACTTTCATCAAGCGTTAAAAACTGAATCAGCGGTTCGCCATAGACACGCATTCCTTTTTGCCGTGCGCGCCTAATTGCCTCATGCGCTTGTTCGCACGAAACATGCACAATATAGAGCGGCACACCTGCGGCATCGGCAATGGTGATGGCACGGTTGGCCGCCTCACCTTCTAATTCTGGCGGACGCGAATAGGCATGACCTTCGGGCCCCGTAATGCCTTGCTCAAAATATTTTGTCTGTAATTCGGCGACTAAGTCACCATTTTCGGCATGCACCATTGGCATCGCGCCAAGTTCGGCACACCGTCTGAAAGAGGCAAACATCTCATCATCTTCAATCATCAGCGCGCCTTTATATGCCATGAAATGTTTGAATGAATTAATACCCATATCAACCGCGGTTTTCATCTCGGTAAAGATATTTTCATTCCAGCCCGTAATCGCCATGTGATAGCCAATATCAGAACAGATTTGCGGGGCAGATTTGCGATGCCACTCATTGATGGCATTCACGATTGAACCATCAGCACCCGGTAAGCAAAAATCAACAATCATGGTTGTGCCACCCGTCGCCGCTGCCCATGTGCCAGATTCGAATGTTTCGGCAGCAGTTGTGCCCATAAAAGGCATTTCTAAATGAGTATGGGGGTCAATCCCACCGGGTATCACATAAGCGCCTTCGGCATCTATCACCGTTTCTGCTTTCAGGTTTTCGCCAATCTCTTTAATGGTTTCGCCCTCAATCAAGATATCGGCTTTATAGCTACGGTCTGCGGTGCAAACTGTTCCGTTTTTAATTACTTTTGACATCATCTTTACTCCATAATTTGTGCGGTTTCTAATACCGCATGTAATAACACATTTGCGCCTGCGCTTGCCCAACTTTGCGTGATTTCTTCTGCCTCGTTATGCGATAAGCCACCCACGCATGGGCACATCACCATCGCGGTGGGCGCAACACGGTTAATCCAGCAAGCATCATGCCCTGCACCAGATATAATATCGCGATAGCCATAGCCGAGACGTTCAGCGGCATTGCGAACGGCTGAGACGCAATCAGCATCAAAGGTTACAGGGTCAAAACCGCCCACTTGTTCAAAAGTGATGGCAAGCCCCATCTCATCACATAATTGGGTTGCTTGTGTTTTCATTTGCGTTACCATATCAGCAATCACCTTCACATCAGGCGAACGAAAATCTACCGTGAACACCACACGCCCCGGAATAACATTGATTGAGTTGGGATAGACATCAATATGCCCAACCGCCCCCACAGCATTTGGTGAGTTTTGCCAAGCAATCAAATCAACCATATCCAGAATCCGCGCCATGCCTAAACCTGCATTATAGCGCATCGGCATCGGGGTTGAGCCTGTATGACTATCTTTGCCGATAATCTCAATCTTTGTCCAGCAAAGTCCTTGCCCATGTGTAACAACGCCAATTTCTTTGTCCTCATTTTCAAGAATAGGCCCTTGTTCAATATGAAGCTCAAAAAACGCTTTCATTTTGCGCGCACCCACAGGCTCATCACCAATCAGATTCAGCCGTTTTAATTCATCACCAAAGCTTTTACCGCTCGCATCACGCCGTTCGTAAGCCCATTCTTGTGTATGCACCCCTGCAAACACCCCAGAGGAAATCATCATTGGCGCAAAGCGTGTGCCTTCTTCGTTCGTCCAGTTGGTAACAACAATCGGGTGGCGCGTGTTAATAGCCAAATCATTTAATGTTCTTACCAACTCTAAACCTGCTAACACACCTAGCACACCATCATATTTGCCACCCGTAGGCTGGGTATCAAGGTGGCTACCCACATAAACAGGCAAGGCATCAGGGTCGGTGCCCTCACGTCTGGCAAACATATTGCCCATACTATCCAGCCCCATTGTCAAACCCGCTTGCTCGCACCATTTTTGAAATAATTTACGCCCCTCAGCATCTTCATCAGTAAGGGTTTGGCGATTATTTCCCCCTGCAATGCCCGGACCTATTTTTGCCATTTCCATCAAACTCTCCCATAAGCGTGGCGCATTGACACGTAACTGACGGTTTGATAATTTTTCTATATGATTTGACATTACTTTACTTACCCTTTATAATATGCGTTTTATTGTTATGCTATCATTCATATGCCTGTATCCACTGCCCATTCCCCTAGCCGTATCCAACTTGCGAACGAGAAGAAAATTCTTGAGGCCGCCCTTGAGATATTCTCAACCTATGGTTTTCGTGGGTCGACGCTCGACCAAATTGCCAAGCAATCTGGTCTATCCAAGCCCAATATTCTCTATTATTTTTCAGATAAAGAAGCCATTCACCAAAGGCTGATTGCTGATTTGCTTGATGTGTGGCTTGCCCCCTTGCAACAGATTGAAAGCACTGCTTCGCCTTTAACGGCATTATGGGCTTATATTGACAAAAAGTTACAAATGTCGCGCGATATGCCCCGCGAGAGTCGGTTATTTGCCAACGAGATGCTACAAGGTGCGCCACATGTTTCAAATATTTTGAAACATAATCTAAAACTGATGGTTGACGAGAAAGTCTTGATAATTCGCGGTTGGATTGAACAAGGCTTGCTTGCCCCGCACGACCCTTATCATTTGTTGTTTTCAATCTGGGCAACAACGCAACATTATGCTGATTTTGCGGCACAAATCCACAGTATTTTGCCAGATGCCCCTCCTGAAAAACCTGCCAAACAACCAGCAGCACAAATTGATAATGTTGCCCAAGATAAGTTGTTTTGTGATGCTGAAAATTTTTTGAAGCATCTCTATTTATCGGCATTAACACCAAAAGCTTAACTCCTTGATTCTGCGGCTTTGCTGGCAGGGTTATTCGGATGGGTTGTCCAATCCGCAAAATCGGGTGAAATCTTCAATTTGGTGCGCGGGTCAACATCACCCACTTGCATCGGCACCATCGTGATACATTCTTCAACAGGGCAAACATTCACACAAAGATTGCAACCCACACATTCCTCATCAATCACTTCAAATTTGCGCTCACCATTCACCATTGATGTAATGGCTTGATGCGATGTATCTTCACATGCAATATGGCAACGCCCGCATTGAATACATGAATCTTGATCAATTTTTGCCTTTGTTACATAATTAAGGTTAAGATTTTTCCAATCTGAAACATTCGGCACAGCCCGCCCGATAAGTGATTGTAAATTGGCATGACCATTTTCGTCCATCCAATTATTCAACCCATAAACCATCTCTTCCACAATCTTAAAACCATAAGTCATCGCCGCTGTGCAAACTTGCAATGTAGAAGCACCCAACGTTAAAAACTCTGCTGCATCGCGCCATGTGGTAATGCCGCCAATGGCAGAAATCGGTAGATTAGCCGTTTCGGGGTTGCGGGCAATTTCAGCAACCATATTCAGGGCGATTGGTTTTACTGCAGGGCCACACAGCCCACCATGACTGCCTTTGCCGTCAATCATCGGTTCGGGGCAAAAATTCTTTAAATCAACCGATGTGATGGAATTGATTGTATTAATCAACGATACCGCATCTGCGCCCCCTGCATGTGCGGCACAAGCGGGCTGGCGAATATCAGTGATATTGGGGGTGAGTTTGACGATAACGGGCATCCGCGTATGGGCTTTGCACCAACGGGCAACCATCTCGATATATTCTGGCACTTGCCCAACTGCTGAGCCCATGCCACGTTCTGACATGCCATGTGGACACCCAAAATTAAGCTCGATACCATCAGCGCCCGTTTCTTCCACCAATGGCAGAATTTCTTTCCAGCTGTTTTCATCACACGGCACCATCAGCGACACAATCATCGCATGATTTGGATAATCGCGTTTTACCTGCTTTATTTCGCGCAAATTCACAGCAAGCGGTCGGTCGGTAATCAGCTCGATATTATTCATAGAGAGTAACACGCGATTTGCTCCCCATGTTGCGCCATAACGTGGGCCATTCACATTGACGACATGTGGGTCTAACCCTAATGTTTTCCAAACCACGCCACCCCAGCCAGCATCATAAGCGCGCCGAACATTATATTCTTTATCGGTTGGTGGCGCCGAAGCAAGCCAAAAAGGATTGGGCGATTTAATGCCTAAAAAATTTGAACGAATATCTGCCATAAAACACTCCTATACACTAACCTTTATTTTCTAATATGCAAATTTTCACTTTAGCCCGTTATATTCGCATGGATATTTTTAGCGGCATCACGCCCCATTGCAACGGCACTCACCGTTAAATCATCACCGCCAGCGGCGCAATCGCCACCTGCCCAAATCTTATCCAGATTTGTTTTGCCATTACCGTCTATTTTAATGCGTCCTGCGTCAAAAGCAAGCCCCATCTCAGATAAATCACTGCTGATGGATTGCCCGATGGCTGCAAAAACCTGTTGCGCCTCAAGGGTGAGGGTTTCTTGGCTTGCCACCAATTTACCATCAACCGTTTGGGTATAGCGCATGGTGATGGCTTTCAGCTTGCCATCTTGTGTTTCAATTTTTTCAGGCTGTAAATTATATTTTAAGATAACCCCTTTGGCAGCCGCTAAATCTTGTTCCCATTGCGAGGCGTTCATTTTTGATTGTTCGCGCCGATAGCATAGGGTAACAGTTTCTGCCCCAAGTAATTTTGCTTGGATTGCCACATCAATGGCGGTCATGCCACCACCAATCACAACCAGATGGCGCGCCACAGGCAAAGTGGCTAAATCTTTTGCTTGCCGTATTTGTGCGATATAATCCACGGCATTTGTTGCTTCCCTGTCTAAATTATTGGCTAAATCATTGTCTAAATCATTAGTATCGCCTAGCCCTAACCCTAAAAACACCGCATCATAATCTTTTTGCAAATCATCGAGCTGATAATCATGCCCTAATGCCGAGTCATTTTTAATCTGGATACCGCCAACCGATAGAATATAGTCAATCTCGGCTTGTGCAAAATTATCAACTGTTTTATAAGCCGCAATGCCATATTCATTAAGCCCGCCATTTTTACTTTTGGCTTCTAATATTATTACCTGATGCCCGTTTTTGGCAAGTTCATGGGCACATGCCAAGCCCGCTGGCCCAGCACCCACAACCGCAACTGATTTGCCCGTTGCTTGTGCCGCCTTGTAAAAATATTTTTTATCAGTGATGGCTTTATCTGTGGCGTATCGTTGCAATCTGCCAATTTCTACGGGCTTGCTTTCGGCGGTTTCGCGCACACAAGCTTGCTCGCATAATGTTTCGGTAGGGCAGACGCGCGCGCACATGCCGCCTAATATATTCTGGTCAAAAATTGTTTTGGCCGAACCAAGCACATTATCGGTTGCAATTTGCCGAATGAACATAGGAATATCAATTTCGGTAGGGCAGGCGATTGTGCAAGGCGCATCGTAACAAAAATAACAGCGGTCTGCGGCTGCCTTCGCTTCAAATTGACTGTAGGGCGGGTGCAAGTCAGAAAAATTATCGTTGTAAGCATCGGCATCTAATCTTCCTGCAATAACGCCATCTTGAAATTTGCAATTTGCTACTGTTTGTGGGCTTTTTGTCATCTGTTGCTCCTTATATTATAATCCCTGACTATAGGCATCTTAACATAGTCAAATCGTTGTAAGCAAGAATTATTTTATCATTTGGTAAAAAAAATGCTTGCAATCATGTTTTTTTTAATATATCTATAAGAAATAAGCAAGGATATAAGTGAATGACAGAAAAAATAACATTAAACGAGATTGATAGAAAATTCTTAGATATTGCTATCAATGAAGCAAAAGCAGGGCTTAGCGTAGGCGGCATACCGATTGGTTCATCATTACGACGGGGTGATAATCTGGTTGGCAAAGGGCATAATCAGCGCGTTCAAAAAGGCGATGCGATGACTCATGCCGAGATTGATTGTATGCGAAATGCCGGACGCCAAAAGACTTACAAAGATACAACATTATATTCAACATTGGCACCATGCTATATGTGTTCTGGCACTGCTGTGCAGTTTGGAGTGCCGCGTATTATTGTGGGTGAAGATAAAACTTTCCCCGGCGCACTTGAATTTTTGCGTGAACATGGTATTGAAGTAATTGTAGTGAATGATGAAACATGTATTTCTATGATGGAACAATTCATCAATGATAGTCCCGAACTGTGGAATGAGGATATCGGAGAAGATTAGGTTTCGTTGGAAGCTCATCTCATTACACACATATATATTCATAATTTATGAAGGAGTTTAATATTATGAAAATTTTAACAAAAACAATGAAGCAAAGTCTTGCCATTTTTGGTCTGGCTTGCACATTGGCTTTAAGTATGAATGTTGCCCATGCTGCGAAAGTAAAAGTGGCTGCGATTTATACTTTGCCTGTTGAACAGCAATGGATTGGACGGATTCATCAAGCGCTCAAAGCAGCTGAAAAACGTGGCGATATTGAGTATCAATATTCTGAAAATGTTGCCAATAACGATTATGAGCGTGTGATGAGGCAATATGCCGAACAAGGCGCGCAACTGATTGTTGGTGAAGTGTTTGGTCTTGAGCGTGCTGCCCGTAAAGTTGCTGCTGCTTATCCCAAAACCGCCTTTTTGATGGGGTCTTCATTTGGTCCCAAAGGTCCGAATTTTTCAGTTTTTGATAATTGGATTCACGAACCTAGCTATCTGACTGGCATGGTTGCAGGCGCGCTTACCAAAACCAATAAAATCGGTTTGGTTGGCGGTTATGCCATTCCTGAAGTGAACCGCTTGATGCACGCTTTCATGGATGGTGCGCGTGAAGTTAATCCTAAAGTGCAATTTACTGTTACCTTTATTGATAGCTGGTATGACCCTCCCAAAGCAAAAGAAAGCGCGTTTGCGATGATTGATGCGGGTGCGGATATTATGTATGCAGAACGTTTTGGCGTGGCTGATGCGGCTGTTGAACGCAAGATAAAAGCGATTGGTAATGTGATTGATACATCAAAAGATTATCCTAAAACGATATTATCTTCTGCGCTTTGGCATATGGAACCAACGATTGACCGTGCCATTAAAGCAGTGGCTGAAGGTAAATTTGAAGCTGCTGATTATGGGCAATATAGCTTCATGTCTTACGGTGGTGGTTCTGTTGTGGTTGATAAAAAACTAGTTCCCTCTAAAATTAGGAAACAAGTTGAAAAAAGAGAAAAAGAAATCCTTGATGGTTTGTTCCGCGTTAATGTGAACGACGCACAACCCAAATCGGGTAAATAATTTTATCAACACGATAGAATAAAAATCAAGCCCGTGCTTTAAGTTTAACGGCACGGGCAAGATTTAAGGTAAAATATAATGACACAGTCCGCGATAGTTACGCCCATACTCCGCTTGCAAAATCTTTCAAAAAAATTTGGCAATAATCAAGCGAATGATGCGATTAGCCTCGATATTTATCAGGGCAAAATCTTGGCATTATTAGGCGAGAATGGGGCGGGCAAAACCACATTGGTTAATATTTTATTCGGGCATTATTTGCCTGATAGTGGCAAAATAACAATCGCAAAAAATCTATTACCGGCATCGATGCAGGCGCAAACAGATACAGATAGTGATATGCTATCATTGCCATTAGGCAACCCGCAAACTGCGATTAAAGCAGGCATTGGTATGGTGCATCAGCATTTTACGCTGGCAGAAAATCTTAATGCACTTGATAATATTATGCTGGGCGCAGAACCTCTCTTTCGCTGGAAGCGCAATATTTCTGAAACGCGCACAAAGTTAGAAACATTAATGCAGCAGACAGGGCTTCACGTGCCATTAGATGAAAAAGCATCGCATCTATCGGTTGGCGAACGGCAACGTGTTGAAATCTTAAAAGCCTTATTTGCAGATGCAAAAATTTTAGTATTAGACGAGCCGACCGCAGTGTTAACCCCGCAAGAGGCAACAAGTCTGTTTGAAAATCTTCGCACCTTAACAAAAAAAGGGCTTTCAATTATTTTCATTTCTCATAAATTGCATGAGGTTATCGCATTTTCTGACCATATCGCCATTTTAAGGAATGGTAAAAAAGTATCGGAAATGCAAACGTCGGATGCTGATGAAAAGAAAATCACCTATGCGATGGTTGGTAGAACTGCTTCTAAAACTGTCTTCAAATCTGATAAAAAACAGGCGAAAACCCGCACACGCCACGATATAAGATGCCAGTTTGATAAGGTTTGCATGAAAGGCAATAGCCAACGTGCCAGCTTGAAACAAGTTTCTTTTGACCTGTATGACCATGAGATTCTAGGCATTGCAGGGGTTTCAGGTAATGGGCAGAAACTGATTGCCGACTGCCTTTCGGGATTGCGCGCACCACAATCGGGCACGATTCAGCTCAATGGCTCAGCAGTCAAAAACTATAATCCTGCATCTATGATTAAAGCAGGAGTGGGGCGTATCCCCGAAGATAGGCATCATATGGGTGTGATTGGCAATATGAATTTTGCTGAAAATCTTGTGATTGAACGGCTTGATAGTCCAGAATTTCAACGATATGGCTTTTTGAAAAGCCGTGCAATTCAAACCCATGCCGAACAGCTTCGTGAAAAATATGATGTGCGCGGGGTTAGTAAAAATAGTTTGGTGCGGTTGCTTTCTGGTGGCAATATGCAAAAACTTATTCTGGCGCGTATTTTTCAAAATAACCCAAAGATTATTTTAGCCAACCAACCAACACGTGGCTTAGATGTAAAAGCGGCAGGTGATGTGTATCAAAAACTGCTTGATGCCCGTAATGAAGGCAATTCTGTTATTTTAATATCAGAGGATTTAGATGAAATTCTAACGATAGCCGACCGCATCATGGTGATACAAAATGGGCAGTTAAAGCTGGCAGAAAAGCGCACCCGTGCGATGATTGGGCTGATGATGGCAGGGGATACCCCACCACAAGAAGCGGTTAAGGCGGACTCATTGCCAAAAGAAATTAAAAAAGCGATAGTTAAAAAACCCGCAACCAAAAAAACTGAAACCAAAAAACCAACAACCAAGAAAGCGGCAGTTAAAAAAACACCGACTAAAAAGACATCAGCCAAGAAAGTTAAGGGGCAAGCATGATACGGATAGAACCACGCACCGAATTCTCGCGTAAGCTAACAATCGGCATCCCATTTATTGCCGCGCTTGTTGCGTTATTATTGGCAGCCATTCCCATTGCTTTTACGGGTGCAAGCGTGATTGCAGGCTATGGGCATATGGTTAAAGGGGTGTTTGGCTCGCTCTTTGTGTTTACCGAAATGCTCACCCGTGCCACCCCATTGATTTTCACAGGGCTAGCGGCGGCAATTGCTTTTAGGGCAAGGCTTTGGAATATTGGCGCAGAAGGACAGCTTTATTTGGGTGCATTGGGTGCGGTATGTATCGGCACTGGTATTATCAACGTTCCCGCGCCATTGCTTCTGCCCGCAATCATCATTGTTGGCGCGTTATTTGGTGCTATCGGCATGATTGGTCCCGCCATATTGAAAGCGCGGTTTAATGCTGACGAGGTGGTAACAACCTTATTGCTGAATTTTATCATTGTTATTTTTGTGCAAATGATGTTAGAGGGTGTGCTGAAAGACCCTTATGGGCTTGGTTGGCCACAATCGGAACCCATTCTTGAGGGTGGCATGTTTGCGCCATTGGTGCCAAGAATGCGGCTTCATGGCGGTTTTATTCTAGCCATTATTTTGGTGATTGCTGCCCATATCGCGCTTCATCATACGGTTTGGGGATTGAAAATCAGAGCGGTTGGTGAGAATATCAATGCTGCCAGACATGCGGGTATTTCAGTGAATGTTACTCTGTTAAGTGTCGCCATGATTTCGGGCGCTTGTGCAGGGCTTGCAGGGGTAAGCGAAGTGGCAGGATTGAAAGGCTATCTAACAGCTGATATATCACCGGGCTTTGGTTATGCAGGGATTGTGGTGGCAATGCTAGCAGGACTATCACCTATCGGGGTTTTTATTTCAGCCATCTTTATCGCATCGGTTTTTGTGGGTGCTGATAGTATGAGCCGTGCCTTAGATGTCTCGAATTATCTTGCCGACCTTGTGGTCGCATTATCGTTAATTTGTGTGCTTATTGGCGGGTTTGTCTCACGTTTTAAAATCATTAAAAAAACACCTGTCGCCGATAATATCAAGAGTGAAGGAGACGCTTCAAATGGATAGTCTATTAATCTTTTTTAGCGATAGTTTTTGGGTCGCTACCTTACGCATTGCAACCCCTCTGATTTTTGGTGTGCTAGGCGCATTGATATGCGAACGCGCAGGGGTTTTGAATCTGGGCATTGAAGGTATTTTCGTGATTGGCGCGATGACGGGCTGGCTAGCGGTATGGTATGGCGCAAGCCTATGGTTTGGCGTGCTGATTGCCGCATTTTGTGGTGGCATGTTTGGTTTGTTTCATGGCGTGTTAACAGTGCCATTGGGATTGTCGCAACATGTGTCAGGGCTTGGCATTACCCTATTTGCAACCTCTGTTGCATATTTTTCTTACCGAACTGCCTTGCCGGATGTTACCTCGCCACCGCGTATCACGCCATTTCAACCGATGGATATTCCGTTATTATCTGATATTCCTTTCTTTGGACCAGTAATTTTTCAGCAAACAGCATTAACATGGCTTGCGCTATTTATGGTGGTGTTGGTTGCCTATGTTCTGAATCGTACCCCGCTTGGCATTGCTTTATCAGCGGTTGGCGATAACCCAAATGCTGTTAGCGCACAAGGGTTGTCGGTTTATGGGTTGCGGATTGGTGCGGTTGTAGCAGGCTCGGCTTTGATGGCGGTGGGCGGGGCTTTCCTTACCATGTCCGCGTTTGATGCTTTCTTTTTTGGCATGGTTAATGGGCGTGGTTGGATTTGTATTGCATTGGTTATTTTTGGTAGCTGGCGCCCTAGTAAAGCGCTACTTGGCGCATTGCTTTTCGCCGCTTTTGATGCGTATCAGGTAAGATTGCAAACTGAAATTGGTTCGGTCGTGCCAACGCAAATATTTTTAATGGCGCCGTTTGTTCTCTCGATTATTGCACTTGTTATTGTGGCGCGCAAAGCTGAATATCCACGTTCTTTGTTGATTCCTTGGTTTAAGGGACAGCGCTAAAAAACAGAATAAAACTTAATGAGGTCTGTTGGGAAGAATTTAATTTATGGAATAAAAATTGCTTTATTCATTGGGAATGAACAGTTGATTTATTGCATTTGCAACCAGATATTAATTGATAGGCAATGTTAAAATATCTTAAAAATTTATCTATTACGCATAAGTTTCAACTTGTATCGTTGGGTTTTGTGTTATTGGCAACGGCGATGCTATGGCTTTTGATTAGCTATGGCACCGAGCGCAATGCCCGCACGGCAGCCCGTGAGACTTTGGGCGCGATTGCCAATGAACGTTTGCTCTTATTTCAAAGCCACATGCGCTTAACAGAACTACATCTCAAAAGATTTGCGACCGATAACGCAGAAATTTCGGCAGTGGCACGGGCAGGTATCCCATCGGAAGAAGCCATTAAGGCATTTACCCAAGAAAATCCATTCCCTGATGCGCCTGAAATATATAACAGTGCGCGTGGCATTGTCTCTGTTTATAATAGCACGCATGGCTATAATAACCCGCGGATTGTGAATTTATTTGCATTGGGCAATTATGATGATTTGATTATTCTCAATTTAGAAGGCGATATTATCTACACTGTCAAAAAATATGAAGATTTTGGTAAAAATCTGGTAGATGATGAGGAATTATCTAACACAGGCTTAGCGGATATTTATAAGATAGTGAGCGAGCAAACGCAAACGCAATCATTTGATTTTGATTTAGATTTAGATGCTGAAGAAGAAGAAAATAAGCCGATATTCATAGATTTTAAGGCATATCCTTATAGCAATACTGGTGAATCCGCTTTTATCGGTGTGCCGATTTTCAATAATATTGGGTTTAATGCGTTAGGGATTATTGTGTTACGCGTGGATTCTTCTTTACTGGCAACAATCGGTGATACAAGTCATATTGGCGGACATAATAATGTTGCTCTTTATAACGAAAACACACAAAAATTGCACAAAAATCCTGTGATGACAGATGATAGTGGCGTGGCTGCTGATGATAATGATGCCGATATTGCCCCTGATACGGTAGCAAAAAATAGCATCAATTTGTTAGCAACCAAGCAAAAAGAAGCTGATGCAATCTTACAAGAAAACACGAATTTTGATGTTTCCAAACGCATATCTAACCTAACAGATAGCTTTAATCTGCTAGATACAAATTACCGTATTGTTACCAGCACAGAAGAAGAAGTTGTGTTAGCAACATTCCGTCGGTTGCAAATTATTATGTTGGCTGCTGTGGTATCTATTTTTGTTGTGATGTTTTTCTTAACCAGAATTGCCTCTGCCACAGTAACAGGCCCTATCCGCCGCCTTACCCAATCTATGAAAAGATTAGCAGATGGCGATACCAAAATTGAGCTAGATGCTGATAATGTTGCCAACGAGATTGGCGAGATGAATCAGGCGGTCAAGATTTTTCAAGAAAGCATGGTCAATATCATCGCATTACAAGATGAAAAAGATGATAGGTTGCAAGAAGAAAATAACGAGAATGAGGTTGTTAAAGAGCTTATCAATAAATTTAGCAATCAAATGTCTGGTTTATTAGAAGAAGCCGTGCATGTGATGGAGAATATGGAAAAATCCAACCAGATTGTGATGAATGCGGTTACCGAAGCAAAAGATTTTTCTGGCGAAATTGCCAGTGCCAGCGATAACGCCACTCAAAATGTGGAAACTGTTGCGACTGCTACCTCTGAAATGAGCGCGTCTATTGGTGAGATTGCCAATAACATGCAGGAATCTATCCATGCCATTCAAGTAACACACAGCACAGCCAAAGAAACTGATATTGTTGTTAAAAATATGTCTGAACTTTCCAACAAAATCGGAGATATTGTCTCGCTGATTAACGATATTGCAGGGCAAACCAATTTGCTGGCATTAAACGCCACCATTGAAGCCGCGCGCGCGGGCGAGGCAGGCAAAGGCTTTGCGGTGGTAGCCAACGAAGTTAAAAATCTTGCCAGTCAAACCACCAAAGCAACTGAAGAAATCTCCACCCAGATTGGCAGCATTCAAGATATTTCGGGCAGGGCAGTCAATGCGATTGTAACCATTCAAAACGAGATTAGCCATGTCAGCGAAATGATGACCACAGTCAGTGCTGCGATGGAACAGCAGGCGGTTAGCACAAAAGAAATTAACGAAGCGGGCAGTAGCGCATCTTACGAGACCAATCGCGTCAATCAAAAAATTGAACAGGTGAATGGACGCGTGGTAGATAGTTTTGAACAATCTAAATTGATGTCAGTTTCGGTGAATGATAGCACACGCACCATTACCAGTTTGCGCGATGCCATTCAGGAATTTTTGGATAGGCTTAAAAATCATTAATATCTAGCGGCTTTTGCCCTGCACGATGCGGTCTAATATCATGGCGCAGAATAAAATAGCGAAACCTGCCAATATTCCTTGCCCCACATTGGCGTATTGCAAGGCTTCTAGCACATCTTCGCCCAAGCCTTTCGCCCCAATAAGCGATGCCACCACCACCATTGCCAAGCTGAGCATAATCGTTTGATTGATGCCTGCCCGAATAGATGGCGCGGCAAGCGGTAAATCCACTTTACGCAACAGATACCATTTGGTTGCACCGTAAGAGATTGCTGCCTCGCGCACATGTTCTGGCACACCGCGAAACCCTAGCACAGTAAGCCTTACAACAGGTGTGCCGCCAAAAATCATGGTGGTAACAACCGCTGCGGGCTTGCCAGTGCCGAAAAACGCAATCACGGGTATCATAAACACAAAGGCAGGCATGGTCTGCATAAAATCCATAATCGGGCGGATGAAATTATAGAATTTATCACGCCTTGCACAATACATACCAAGCGGAATGCCAATCAAGATGGATAAGCAAGCTGCAGTGCCTAGCAATGCCAATGTTGTCATGGCTTTCACCCAAAAGCCTAGCAATCCCATATAGCTAAGAAAAGCGGTTGAATAAATAGCGGTTTTGAAGCCCGCCGATAAGCCCGTCAGCAACACGATGAAGCAGATAATCACGATCCATGGCGTGCCAACAAACACCAATTCAAGAAAATCCAGAAGCAAGCGAATGACTGATGTAATCGCGTCAAAAAACGCATCACCATTCAGCACTGCCACATTAAACAGCCACTCCACCCAGTTGATGGCGGTCAGGCGAATAAAGCCTTTGGTTGGAAATTCAGCAAACAAAGCAAAAAATTCAGGGAAACTGTAATGAATAACCGTTGCGGTGATAATCACGACATTAAAAATGCCTGCCAATGCAAAATGTTTGAGCGTCATACCATAAGATAAAGTTTTATCAGATAGCCAATTAGAAAATCGTTTTTCTAAAGTAACATTTGCTAACATCGCTTGCGCGGTTTTTGCCACTAAAATAATCAACAGACCTGATAGAAAAATCCAGACCCATGTTTGTTCAACCGCAATCGCTTCTAACCTTATGCCGTCAATATTGGCTTCTAATGAATCAACGGTGCGCTTGTAAACGTCAATTTTATCGGATTGGGTTTCAATCGCGTTGGCTAATTGTTGCTTTCGCAATGTTAATGTGGATTCTATTTCCGAAATTCGGATTCTGGTATCGAAAGCAATATCGCCAAATAGCCCGCGGATAATTTGAACCCAACCGAAAGTTTCGATAATAAGAAACGCCAATGCCCAATTCCAAATTGAGCGCGACCCATACCAGATAGGCCCTAAAATAAACGCCCATAAATTAAACGTAAAAACATAAGATGATTTGCTGCCAATATATTGAAATTGCTTCTTATAATAAGCAACATTGCTTACCACAAATTTTGCCAGCAAGAGTTGTCTTTCTTGTTGTTTTTGCGTTTCAGGCTGTTCTACCGTATCATTCATGATGTTTCAGTGCCTTCTATGATGGTATGCAACACATTATTATGCGTAATCACACCCGTTATTGTGTCGTTTTTCTTCACCAAAATCGGTGAGTTTTCTTGCATGATGAGTTGAATGATTTTGGTGAGATTTTCTTCCTCATCAACTGCGGGTCTATCCGCTGATACACCACCATTTTGCGCCTCAAAATCTTTGATATTGTGCATCACGGTTTTGGCTTTCACCACTTTCAAGCGCGATATGCCTGCCACAAAATCGCTGACATAATTATCAGCAGGGTTGGTGATAATATCCTCTGGCGTGCCTACTTGCACCACACGCCCATCACGCATAATCGCAATTTTCTCGCCAATACGCACCGCTTCATCTAAATCATGGGTGATGAAAATGGTGGTTTTCTTCATTACCGCCGATAATTTCATAAACTCATCTTGCAGCTGTCTACGGATAAGCGGGTCTAGCGCGCTAAAAGGCTCATCCATCAGTAGAACATCAGGGTCAGATGCCAATGCACGGGCTAACCCTACCCGTTGCTGCATACCACCCGATAATTCATGAGCAAATTTATTGCCCCAGCCATCTAATTCCACCATATGTAAGATTTGTTCGGCTTTTTCCAAACGTTGATTTTTGTTCATTGCGCGTATTTCAAGCGGCATGGCGATATTATCTAACACCGAATAATGCGGCAGAAGTGCAAAATTTTGAAACACCATCGCCACCTTATGATTGCGATAATGCCGTAATTGTGCGGGCGAGAATTCTAATATATTCTGCCCATCAACAATAATTTCACCCGAACTAGGCTCTAATAAGCGGTTAATATGGCGCACCAATGTGGATTTGCCACTGCCCGATAGCCCCATAATGCAAAAAATTTGCCCGGGCGCGATAGAAAGCGAGACATCAGCAACACCAATCACGGCATTATATTTTTCTAAAATTTCTTGTTTTGATAGATTGTCTTTTTCGATGGCAATCATGGCTTCTGGTGCGCGGTCACCAAACACTTTCCACACATTCCGAATATCAATCGCGATATCTGATGCCATATCTACCTATTCCAATCCTATTGAATGCGAGTCATGTTCATAAGAAGGCACCCATTAAATGAGCGCCTTCATTATTTCAAAGATTAAAGTCCAAGCCAAGCATCAACGCGTTTTGGGTTATTTTTAACCCATTCTTTTGCCACTTCTTGTGGGTCACGCCCTTTGCCAGCAATTTCATATGCGAAACCGCTCACATCAGAGGCATCTAACTTCATATTGGCAAGAAACTCTGCAATCGCAGGCGAGCGTTTCTGCAATGATTTAGAATAAGCAACCTGCACTTTTTTCAACGCATCTTTTGACGCAACAAATGATTCCTTATACCAATCGGGGGAATCAGATGGTTGCACCATTTTATATTTTTTGGCGCTATGTTTAGGCTCAGAGAGCATCACAACATCAAATTGCGACCAAATGGCATGGGGTTCGTAGCAATAAAAAGCATAGCCTTCGTTTTTGGCAATCGCATCTTTAATTCTTGCTGTTTTCGCACTTTCATCAACACGAATGGGTTCAAGAAAGTTAAGCAATTTATAATCGCGCACTTTTACTTCATTCACATTGGCAGATGCCCAACCGGGTGCACCAATCCAAATTTCGCCTTTGCCATTGCCATCAGAATCCATCTTTTTGGCAACATCAGGACGCCCTAAATCAGCAATATCAGTGATTTTATTGGCTTTCGCAAATTTCTGAGTTACACAGAAACCTTGATTGCCAATATAAGGATTTTTGCTCAACAAGACTGTGCGCCTGTCGCGGACATATTTATTGGTAAAAGATTCTTGATTGGGCAACCATACATCAGGATGCACATCAATATCGCCTTTGCCTTGATCCATTGCTTGGAAAATAGCCGCATTATTACCCGGCACCATTTCCACTTTACCACCAATACGGTCGGTAACAACAACAGCAATCAAATTGGCAATGGCTTGCGCGCCCGTCCAAGATGGCACACCAATCGCAACTTTCTCTGCTGCAAAGGCGGTGCTGGCTGTTAAAGCCATTAAGCTACCTATAATAGCTGATTTTAATATTTTTTTCATAAGCTTCCTCCTGCTTTTTATTATATTAACGGTTAAATAGTTAACCTTAACTTAAATAGATTTAAACTGGTCTTCATAAGCAAATAATGATGCTGAGCCACCCGTATGAATGAATACCACATCACCATCATCACCTAATTTACCTTGTTTGATTAAACCTATCAACCCTGCTAATCCTTTGCCTGCATAGACAAGGTCTAACAAAATTCCTTCTTGGCGCGCTATTAATTCGCACGCTTCAATTGTTTGATTGGTTGGGATACCATAACCCTCGCCAACATAATTATCATCTACCAATATTTTGCTTTTATCCGTGAAGGGTGTATCAGATATTAAAGAGGCTGTTTTTTGTGTCAATTCAAACACCTTATCAATCTGAACCTGTTGTGGTTGCCGCACGCTGATACCCATAATCGGCACATCGCAACCAAGCGCGTGAAACCCTGCCACTAGCCCCGCTTGCGTGCCTGTACTGCCCGTGCCGAACACAATCCATTTAGGATTTAGACTTTGCGTTTTCATCTGCTGAATCAATTCTTCGGCGCAAGCAACATAGCCTAGCGCACCGATTTCATTTGAGCCACCGCCCGGAATAAAATAAGGTTTGCGTCCCTCTTGCTTAAATTTATCAGCAACTTTAATGGCTTCGGCATTCATATCTAACCCTGCGGGGCGATATTCCATCGTGGTGCCAAATAAATTATCCAAAAAAACATTGCCAGTTGTTTCGTAATTTGCGCCTTTATTAGGTACCCTGCGTTCCAATAAAGCATGACAATCTAGTCCTAATTTACACGCGGCGGCGGCGGTTTGGCGCACATGGTTAGATTGAATCGCGCCTTGCGTTACAATCATATCGGCCCCTGCATCAAGGGCGGCTGCCATTAAGAATTCAAGTTTGCGGGTTTTGTTACCACCTGTTGCTAGCCCCGTGCAATCATCACGCTTTATCCATAGATTCGGTCGGTTAAGACTTTTGGATAGGCGCGGCATTCTTTCTAATGGGGTAGGTTGGTGGCACAATGCCACACGGCTAAATTTTTCTAATACTCCCGACATATTCATCTCTCTTCTTGTGAAACATTATATATTTATTTATTTTTACCATATAGTAAAAAAAACATAATAGCAATGTTTTTTTGAGGATTACTGATAGTTTTGCACAACAGACTTCCTAAAACCAAGATGCTGTTCAATATATTGGGCAATGCAGAATAAATCATGCTCATGCAAAGGTTTCGCCACCATTTGCAAACTAACGGGATTATTGTTGCCATCAAACCCTATCGGGATACAGATACAAGGCAAGCCTAAAAAATTAAAAGGTCTGGTATTATGCCCCGCACGGCTGATAAGGGCAGGCGCATCAGCACTTGCCCCTGCATCGCTGGCTTTGATGGTGGGCAATGCAAACGGCCAGACGGGCGTGATGATAATATCAGTTTTTGCAAAAACATCTTTAATGGTTGCTTGCGTAAAATCGGCACGATGCCGAATGATTTTATCATATTCTTGGCTGCTAATGGTCATGCCTTCGTTGATACGCAAAATCGTTTGGGCATTGAAATCTTGTTTGCGCGTTTGGGCAATCAAACCATATTTCATTGCTGCTTCATAGGCGACAATCATGCGGGTTAAATCATTGGTGCTGTCAATATTTTTAAGCTGAATATCGGCTATTTTATTGTTTTGCGTCTTGATAAAAGTCACTATTGGCTCGATGATTTTGACGATATTATTATCACATTCCTCAAAAAAATACCGACTGCCAATTCCAATCCGCAGATGCTTGATAGTATCGGGCATTATATTGTCGATACTACTACCCACCAGCGCGTCAAGCATAATCATAGCATCATTCACGCTTCTGGTTAATGTGCCAACCGTATCCAAAGATTCTGATAGGCAAAACACGCCCGCACGGCTGATAAGGTCGTAACTGGGCTTTAAGCCAACCAAACCGCAGGCGGCAGCAGGAAGCCTGACTGAACCACCCGTATCCGTGCCAAGCGAGGCGGGGATAAAGCCATTCGCCACCATCACTGCCGAGCCCGAAGATGACCCGCCCGCAATATAATCTTGATTCCATGGGTTAGGCGGTGTGCCTGCATAGTGATTATGCCCCGTAATGCCAAGCCCATATTCTACCGATGTTAAGCGCGCAATATCTAGCGCACCTGCTTTATCTAATTGCGTTATCGCAATAGCGGTCTCGTCTGCTATCATGCCCTCACGGCTTTTTGACCCCGCCTCATCTGCCCAATTTTTGCGTTTGAACAGCTCTTTATGGGCAAGTGGCACCCCCAATAATGGTGAGATATTTTGTGTGCCATGTTGCTTCAAATTTTGTAATTGCGCGGTTAAAAATTCATCATCGCAATAGCGCAATGATTGCGTTTGTTTGGCTTTCGCCACGAAGAGGGGCATAAATTCTGATAACAGCCATTCGGGGTAATCAGGATTTGTGAGATATTGCTGATGAAACCATTTGATAGACTGATATTGATATTGATATTGATATTGAAAATCTGGCATGACGCCCCTTTCAAGCGGAAGATTGTAAGTTTTATAGCTTAACATATTCCACTTATTATTTCTATTGGCATTTCCACTGGTTGACATCATCGCGACAGATTGCTACAGTCTGATGTGATATATTGTGTTTTAGGGGGCGTATTGGAGGCGCAATGTCGGCAAAAACAATCATTCATGAATTTAGCAATGTCGGTTTTGCAGCAAAAAACCGTGCATTCCCCGGCTTTTTGATAAAATCTGAGGCCAATCGGCAAGTGATAGCACCGCGTCAGGCTTTGCAGTTTCATTTGCAAATGGGTGATATTATCTCGTTACGGGGCTTAAATAGCGGGCAATCTGTCGCGCTCTCTATCACAGATGCAAAAGGAAAATCATGCCCAGAAATGCTTGGCTTGAAACCTGCCACCATCAATATGGCAACAGATGATTTTGATAGCGAAGAGTTGCTAGCTTGGGTTTCAAAAAATGGCGGTAAGGTAACGGATTCCTTGCCTGTTACCATGATTGCACTTGATGCCCTATCTGAAGATGCGCTTATCCTCAAAACAAAAGCGGTTTGCACCCTATGGGTTATCCATCCGATGCCAACCGAAGATTTGGTCAGCCATGCATCTGTTGGGCTGCTTGAAATAGCGCACAAGCAAGCCAATCAGCAAGCCAATCATGCGCTCACACAATTACCGCCGCCATTAGGTGATATCCGCGATGAGTTCACCATCAACCGTGCCACTGCCCAAGCCTATCAGGTGAATGCAGGTGAGATTGTCCAAATTATTGATGTGGAAGGGCAGCAATGCTCTGATTTTATGGCATTGAGGCGCGCGCCCCTTGATAATAACATTGAGATGATGATTGATAGCACTGCCACCCGTTCGATGGTGCGTGGTGCGTATCCTGCGCCCGGTCTATTGGATAAATTCTTTGATGCCCAATTACAGCCGATGATGAATGTGCTACAAGATACCTGCGGACGGCATGATACCTTTGGCTTGGCGTGTAATGCGCGTGGCTATGAAGAGCGGGGTTTCCCCGGGCATGTGAATTGCTCTGATAATATTTCAAACGCGCTTGCGCCACATGGTGTGCAAAAACGCCTCGCATGGCCTGCGATTAATTTTTTCTGGAACACATGGATAGATGCCGATTCTCATCAGCTGATGAGCGAAGAGAGCTATTCGCGTGCGGGCGATTATGTGGCGATACGGGCTTTAGATGATTTGGTTTGTGTCAGCACCGCTTGCCCCGATGATATTGACCCCATCAATGGCTGGAATCCCACCGATATTCATGTGCGTATTTATCGCCCTGATGCCCCCATACGCGTTGCCATAGCCTATCGCGAGAAAGAGAATGCCCCCATGTCCATCAGTAACCATAGTGCGTTTCACCCCGCAACCTCACAATTAACCACGCAATTCGCACCTGCGCGTGACCTTTGGTTGCCGACAAATTTTCCTGCCTATGGCACGATTGGCGAATATTGGGCATGCCGCGAAAAAGTAACATTACAGGATATGTCTAGTTTGCGAAAATACGATATTATCGGTCCTGATGCTGAAAAATTATTGCAATATGTGATGTCTCGCGATATTGCCCGTTTGGCTGTGTTTCGTGGCACATATGCGCTGATATGTGACGAGACGGGCACGGTGGTAGATGATGGCACATTATTTCGGTTAGCGCCTGATTTGTTTCGCTGGTGCTGTGGCACGGAAGAAAGTGCGCGTATTTTAGAGAGCATCGCGCAATCACGCAATATGCAGGTGCGGATTCATGGCATGGGCGGTGCTTTGCCTAATTTGGCATTGCAAGGGCCGCAATCACGCGCATTGTTGCAGAAAATCATATTCACGCAACCCACTGTGCCGTCGCTTGAAAATCTAAAATGGTTTGGTGTTACCGTTGCGCGCTTACATAACCGAGATGGCATTCCCTTTATGCTCAGCCGTTCGGGCTATACGGGTTTGCTTGGCTACGAGTTGTTTTGTGCCGCCTCAGACGCGCCTGCCTTGTGGGATGCTTTGATGCAAGCGGGCGAAGAATTTGGAATTGCGCCGATGGGGTTACATGCGCTTGATATGATTAGAATTGAAGCAGGATTGGCGGCGGGCAATGCCGAATTTGCTGATGGTGTTGATGCGTTTGAAGCAGGGCTTGGCTTTGCGGTTAATCTTAACAAAGTAGATTTTCTTGGCAAAACCGCACTTGAGCGCAATGTTCAAAATCCGCGTAAATTATTGAAAGGCCTGATGTTTGATTGCAATGATTTACCGATGAATGGCGCGCATGTTTTTGCAGGCGAACGGATGGTTGGCGTGATTACCTCTGCCACGCGCTCACCAATGTTTGAATGTAGCATTGCGATGGCACGGTTGGCGGTTGAGTTTGCCGATAATGATGTGATGCTGGAAGTAGGGCAGATGGATGGGCGAATGAAACGGCTGAGTGCGCGTGTTTGCGATATTCCGTTTTACGATCCTAAACGCGAAAAACCGCGGATGTGAGAGGATTATTAAGACTTGCACGATGCAAGTATTGACGAGCCTAACAAAAAACATTATACTCACCTTAATGACCAGTCATCAACAGGAGAAAAACCAATGAAACACCTTGTTTTACCGATATTATTATCCCTCACCCTTATTGCTTGCAATGGTAGCAGTGCTGGCGGTAGCACCGCATCCGATAACACAGGCACTGACCCTGTAACAGACCCTAAAACAGACCCTGTAACTGACCCTAAAACTGACCCTGTTGAGAAAACATGCGCGACTGATATTACCCTATGCCTTGAGAGCGTTACGCACATTTTTAGCTTTACCGAAACGCTTGGCACAATTACGGTTGCCCCCGAATCGCAAACCACAACCACCGCCTATAGTGAAACCTCGCTCACAGCGGCAGCCACAGCCAATAGCAATATCATTACCCTGCCTGCGATTGCCGTGTTGTTTAACAATAGCACCAGTTACAAGCGTGAAGCTAGCACGGTTGACTGGAATAATAGTGAGGATAGAGGCATCATCACCACGCCCAATGCCACTTTATCACGCACCTCGCTCGATGTTTCTGCTAAATATCCGACTGTGCAACTCACACTTGATGGCTCGGCATTCACGGCAGAAATCTATGCTGACGATACCTATAGCAATCTAACTGCCGATACAAGTTCAACTTTCTTCGGCTTTACTGCCACCAATATGGCGTTTGTTGAATGGAGCGATTCGCCCACGCCTGCCTTTGATTTAAGCACCCAAACAGGTGATTTAGCAACGGATTACAGCAAGCAAGGCATGTTGATAGCGGGCATTGCCACCACTGATTTTACCATGCTTGATGGCGCAACGCAATTTACCGGCAAAGGCAAGGGCGAATATGGCGTGTTGCAAGCGGATAAAAGCTTTACGCCTTACGATACCACATTCAGCACCAGAATTAATGTTGATTTCGTCAGTAAAATGCTTGATTTCTATAGCTATGGCACGGCTTGCGATAGTTGCACATTGCCTGCCGATACCGACCTTAATCTCACCGCAACGGGTTTAAGTTTTGCTGATGCTGTTGGTAATAATCTCAGCACCAATACCGCAAGTGCAGGCACATTAACAGGCACGCTTGATGCGCGATTCTATGGCAATGTAGGCGATGGCGCAAATGAATTTGGTGGCACATTCGCGCTTACCGATAATGCAAGCTATTATTATGGTGCATTCGGGGCAGAAATTGGCGATTGGTTTGTGTTTACGAATCAGGTTACAACTGCTGATGCAGGTGAGATGATTGGTGACTACACTGTGCCAACGGCTAATAAAGAAGGCGTAGCAAACACAACAGATTTAACCTTAACAAGCTTTACTGATACAGATGCCAATAAGGGTAAAACCAATATTACCTTGCCTGCCTCTATGGTTTATCTTCAAAGAGTAACTGGCAACACTAAAACCATCACCAATAATATTTTTGAAAATAGTGCCACCAATAAAGCCGTGCTACAATTTTCTTATGATTCTGCTGGTCAGTTTTTTGCTAATAAAGACAATGACGGCGACAATGATAAAACCAACGACAACCATGTCGCCCTCTATTTTGGTGATAAACGCTATGGAATAACGATTGGCACAAACGCTGGAAACGCTATTGCCATTGATGGTGATAATTTCGCTTCGAGTGATAATGTTTTTATTCTTAATTTTGAAATGATTAACGCTAATAGTGACTCTGTTTTTGGCTTTGCCACCGACTATATGGTCAATATCAGTTGGAATGCAACTGGTGGCAGGCTTGGCATGGGCGTTGCCGGTTTTGAAACTGAAACATTGCTAACTGCTGGCGCCACCCGTTTCACGGGCAGAGGGCGTGGTGCTTATGCTTCTTCAAGCAGTAGCCCACTCACTAGCGTCCGCTATTTTGCTATCACCGCCGATATTGATTTTTTCGAGCGTAGTGTGGTGCTAGAAAGCCGTAATACTTGTAGTAATATCGATAATTGCTCTGGCACGTTAATACCAGAACTTGATTTCAAAGGCACTTTAGAATATGCGGAGGGCATCAATGCCATTTCTGGCACTATTGCCACCAAAGCCACTAGCACTGCAGGCTCGGCATTAACAGGCAAGGCTTTTGCCAAATTTTACGGAGGCGACACCCAAGAATTTGGTGGCACTTTCAGCCTACAAAACGCATCAAGTGAGAGCTATATCGGCTTCTTCGGCGGTGTGCGCGGTGATTATCTTATTTTTAGTAACGATGATGTTACAACCGATGCAGTGATTACTGATAGCACAGATTCATCAATAACCTATAATACGCCAACGATTGATAAGCAAGACCTAACAGGTTTGAATGATAGCAATCGCGCAAGTAAAACCATCACCTTGCCTGCCTCTATCGTCTATATCAGAAGAGATACAACTGCTAAAACCATCACCAACACTATTGTTGAAAATAGTGCTGATAATAACGCAGTGCTAGAATTTTCTTATGATGCAGATGGTAAATTATTTGCTAATAGCAACAACCCTGCCGCCCTCTATTTTGATGATAAACGCTATGCGGTTACTGATTCATCAGCGAATGACAATTATATTGAAAGTGCATTTTCTGGTGACAGCAGTGATGGTGGGATTCTTACTGTTTTATCATTCAGTAAATCTAGTAATAACTTTGACTTTGCCACAGAGTATATGATCAGGATTCACTGGGAGGGAGTTATTGGATTAACCGATAATATTTCGGGTAGCGGGGTTGCAGGTTTCGAAACCATAGGCAGTGCAATTCCTACATCTAGCAGTGCCAGTTTCACGGGCAAAGGGAGTGGCAATGATTATGATGAAGGTAACAGTGCCAACCGCTATTTTGATATTGATGCCGATATTGATTTTAGCAATCGCACTGTGGCACTGGAAAGCCGTAATACTTGTAGCAATCCTAATAATTGCTCTGGCACGTTAAAACCAGAACATGATTTTAAAGGCACTTTAAGCTACGAAGCAGGCACAAACGCTATCACGGGTAATATCATTGCCAAAGGCAATGATGATAGTTTTGATAGTGATGACGGCACGCAATTAACAGGCACAGCCAATGCCAAATTTTACGGAATTGTAACTGATGGCGCACCCGCAGAATTAGGCGGCACATTTTCTATGCAACACCCATCAGGCGAGGGCTATATAGGCTTTTTCGGGGCGACGAAATAATATCAAGGGGGGTGCGGTCTCATTAATATATGGGGGGCTTTGCGAAGTCGGTTCATTATTTAAGGGGGGGTGCGAAATGGCTTCTCGATGCGCGCTTGTCAAATTTTTGTCCGTAGGACAACCACCACGCGATGTTCGGTTTGCCCTTGTACCAATGGCGGGCAACCCCTCACCCATACCCCCCACCGCTGTGTCTCACATGAATATCACGCTTGCCTTAACAACCCCCCCGCTCCCCCCTCCGTCATTCCGTGCCACTGTGCCGATAGGCACAGTGACTAAGACACGGAATCCAGAGTATAAGGCACTGCGAGCGACAAAAACACAACTATCAAAGTATTCCGCATAAACCTGCAAAAGAACGACAAGCATTTCGATTATACCCACCGCTCATTAATATATGGGAGACTGCCCCCGTGAAGACGGGGGGCTATTGTTGTGGTAGGGAAAATTTTCCAATCTGTTGCTCTAGCATTTGTGCAACATCAAGACAAAACCAATCATCAAACATGGCACCGACTAACTGCACCCCAACAGGAGTTTTTTCTGCGCCAGTTTCGGCAATATGGGTAGGCAAGGCAACCGAAGGTAAGCCAAGCACATTAATCGCTGTTAGGTAACGTTGCTGCTGTAAGATAGTTGAGACAGATTGTGGATTTTTGAAATCGGCATCATTTTCAAAAGGTAACGCCCCTGATGTTGGTAGCAGTAACATATCAATATTTGCGAACATTCTTGACCAATCCCTCTGAATTGCCACCCTATCACGCATGGCATACATCACAGTTTCAAGCGTTATTGTGTCGGCATCAGCGGCTTGTTGATAGAGTTTGATAAGGTTGCTCATTTCAGGTGTCAGCACTTTATGTTGATTTTCTTTTAGGAAAATGTTGGTTTCAGAAAATAGTAATTGCATCCAAATTTCACCAGCGCGTATCATTTGTGGTGGGGTAATCTCTTCCACAATACAGCCTGCTTGTTGCAAGCCGTTAATGGCAATATCCATACCGCGCTCTATCTCTGCGTCAATTTTATTGTTAAAAGGGGTGCGTGCAAAGCCAATTTTAAGAGGCTTGTTTCTGGCATTACCACTTGTTAAAGCATCGCGCCATGCGGGGTCGGTTGCCGAAAATTTTGACATTGATTGTAACGCCACTCGCACATCACTGATACAGCGTGCTATCGGGCCATGCACCGACATAGATTGCGTCATGGGTGGGCGTTCTTCAGGCAAGCTAGCCACATATAATGGTACACGCCCCACCGAAGGCTTGATGGTTGCAACCCCGCAACAATAAGCAGGATAGCGAAGCGAGCCACCCAAATCACTGCCATGTGCAATCACCCCTATGCCCGATGCCACCGCCGCCGATGCCCCACCGCTTGACCCGCCGGGCGTTAGATTGGCATTCCAAGGGTTTTTCGTTACGCCATAAATCGGGTTTGATGAAAACCACCGCATTGATAATTCAGGCACATTGGTGCGCCCAATAACAATCGCGCCATCATCTTGCATGAATTGAAGCACAGGCGAGGTTTGGGTTGCCTCTTGTTTGTTGAAGGCAGGAATGCCATTAGAACTACAGCTACCCTTAAAATCGGTGTTGATTTTAACCGTTACTGGCACGCCAAATAAATCGGATGCGTTTTCAGGGATTTTTGCATTGTCAATGGCTTTGGCTTGCGTAATACTTTCATCAGCGAATGTTTCAGTGATGGCGTTGATTTTTGGATTGACTGCCTCAATTTGTGTAAGGTGAGCAGCAATCACTTCTTCAGCTTTGATATCACGCGATTTAATGGCTTGTGACGTTTGTAATGCCGACCATTGCAATATTTCTTTCATAACATCCCTCTTTTATTAATGAAATTATCCGTATGGTGTTTATAACAGAAAAAAACATGGTATTCAATTTTATTATCTGTTATATTGTTACAGAGAATCAAATTCTCTAAAAATATGACACAACAATGGGGGTATATAATATGACTATTATCAAAAAAATAAGTTTTGCCAATATTGCAGTTAAAATGGCAATGGCAATGGCATTTTTGCTTGCAACTACAAATGTTAGCGCAAAAGAGCTAAAATTTGCAACAGCAGCACCTGCAAAAACACCATGGGTAACGCACATGGAAAAATCAGCCGCAAGCCTAGCGGAATCATCGGGTGGTGATTTAACCTTGAAGGTATTTGCAGCATCACAATTAGGTGATGAGACCGAAACCATCAAACAAGTCGCACGTGGCAGAATTGATATGGGACTGTTTTCGGTAAGCGCAGCATCTATTGTTGTGCCTGAAGTGGTGTTATTAACCTCACCATTTTTCTGGGATTCTTTTGAACAGGCTGATTGCGCGTTAGATAATCATTTAACCGAAGTCTTTAACCCGATTTTTGAAGCAAAAGGCTTGAAAATTGTGCAATGGCAAGAATTAGGTTGGCAAAATCTTTTTGCAAAAAAACTCATTACCAAACCTTCTGAGGTTGTTGGCTTTAAGATGCGCGTTGCACCTGCAAAAAATCACGATATTTTATGGCGTGGTTTACGCGCAAGTGGTGTGCCACTGCCTTTTGCTGAAACAGCGTCGGGTTTGCAAACAGGGCTTATTGATGGTGGTGAATTGCCAACAATCTCGTATGTGGCAACAGGCATGGGTGAGATTGCGCCTTATTTAACCAATACCCGCCATGTCTATCAACCATCGATTTTGTTGGCAAGCACAAGAAGCTGGAAAAAGCTTTCAAAGAAAGAAAAGAAATGGTTTAATGATTCACTCGCACCATCGTCGGAGTTACGTGCAGGTGTGCGTGGTGCTATTAAATTCTTTGAAAATAAGCTGATTGAAAGTGGTGGCACGGTAACGAATTTAACCGATGCAGAACGTGCTGAATGGTCAAAATTATATACGCCGAAAATGCAAGCACAGCTTATCAAAGAATTGGGTGGTTCTTCCAAAAAAATATTTAAGGCGGTTGAAGCGGCGCGTAAAGCCTGCTCATAATTAAACCGTGAATGGGGTTCTAGCCAAAATTCTAAAATTAGAAGTTCTTGTCGCAGGATTATTTTATGGTCTTGCGGCAGGGATTTTGGTGATAGATGTGGTATCGCGTGAAATATTTGGGCAATCTATATGGGGCGCGCAAAGAATGGCGGTGTTACTGGCAAATGGCGCAGCCTTAATTGGCATTGGGGTGGCTGTTGGTTTAGGACGGCATATTCGTCCACCTTTGTTAGATTTTATTGTTAAAGATTCTTACCTCCCTTATGTGCAACGCATCGGGCATTTTATTTCTAGCCTTGTCTGTTTTATTGGTGCTTATTATGCCAGTTTATTGGTGCTAAGCAACAAACAGATGGGTTTTACTGCAGTGCCATTAGATTTGCAGATTTGGGTGGCACAAACCGCTCTTATTTATGGGCTTGCCTCGTCGGGTATGCGCTATCTTATTTTTATGTTGCGGCCAGCTTTAGCCCCTGTTGACGATGCGAGTAAGACATAATGCTTTCTTTGATTTTATTAGCTATCATTGTTGTGCTATTGGCGTTTCGACAATCGGTGATGATTATTTTAGCGGTCTCAGTTGCTTTCATGCATCTGTTTTGGGGTGATGGTGATTTACTGTATCTGTTAGAAGATTCATGGATTGCGATTGATAAAGAGGCACTGCTTGCCATCCCGATGTTTATTTTGGTGGGGGCTGTGATGTCGCGTGGCTCAATCGCTGAAAGGCTGATAGAAATGATTGTGGCGGCAACCAGTCGATTTCGTGGCGGATTAGGGGCGGCGGCAATTTTATCTTGTGCTGTGTTTGCGGCTATTTCGGGCTCATCACCTGTTACATTAATTGCTGTGGGTGCCATTCTTTATCCTGCTTTATTGAAAGAAGGCTATAGCAAAAACTATTCACTAGGCGCGCTTACAAGTGGCAGCACACTTGGCATTATTATTCCGCCATCAATTCCTTTGATTATTTATGGCATAGCCACTGAAACATCGATTGTTGCGTTATTCTCGGCGGGGCTGATACCCGGTATTATTTTAGCGATGGTGATGGTTGTCTATACATTATGGCGCAATCAAGATATTGTAGCGCGCCCGCGTGAAAAAAGAAGTTTGTTTGAAAGTGTGAGGCGTGGCGGCCCTGCTTTATTTATGCCAATCTTATTGCTTGGGGGAATTTATTCAGGTTATTTTAGCCCGACAGAATCTTCGGCTGTTGCACTTTTATATGCGATTTGCATTGAAACATTTGTGTATCGCGAGATGAGGTTTAACGATATTTATGAGATTGTGCAAGAAACCCTATCTCTGTTAGGGTCGCTGATTCCTATTATCGCGATTGCGGTCAGCATTAATATATTTTTGACGGCTGAAGGTGTGCCAGCGATGTTGACGCAATGGCTTAGCGCAAATATTACCAATGTGATTATATTTATCATTTGTCTCAATCTTCTGTTATTGCTGGTTGGTTGTTTGATGGATACAATCTCTGCCTTGCTGATATTAGGACCATTAATCGCCCCCATTGCCGCATCTTATGGCATTCACCCTGTGCATTTGGGCATTATGATGGTATTAAATTTAGAAATTGGCTTGCTAACCCCGCCGATGGGCTTAAATCTTTTGGTGGCAAGCACCACATTTAAGGAACCCTTTACGCGCGTGGTTAAATCAGTGTTACCGTTTATTGGGCTGATGCTATTGGTTTTATTGCTTATCAGCTTTGTGCCACAGCTTTCACTGTTTTTCGTGGCAAGATGATGCCAGAAAATATATTAGAAAAAATAAATTACCAACGTCGTGATAATATCGCAATTATCTGTATCGATAACCCGCCCGTAAATGCGTTAAGCAAGCAGGTAAGGCAGGCATTACAGCAACAGATAACAAAATTTCAACAAGATGATAAAGCCGAGATTGCGATTTTAATCGGTAAAAATGCTTTTATCGCAGGCGCGGATGTTACCGAATTTCGCAAGCCACCGCAAGCTCCCTTTTTGCCCGATATTATCGCCCTGATTGAGAATACGCCAAAAATCATCATTGCCGCAATGGCAGGCTTCACGCTAGGGGGCGGTTTAGAAATTGCCTTAGCCGCTGATTACCGATTGGCAGATAGCAAGACATTATTCGGCTTTCCAGAGGTTACATTAGGGGTGATACCGGGGTCAGGTGGCACTCAAAAATTGCCAAGATTGGTGGGGGTGGAAAAAGCTTTGGAATTGATTACCTCTGGCAAGCAATTTACCGCCACGCAAGCGCATCAATTAGGGGTGATAGATAGAATCAGTGATGCCGATGATTTGCAACAGGTTGCCATTGATTTTGCCAAAGAAATATTGAAAGAAAATTATCCGCGCACATCTGTGTCGCAATTACCGCTACCGATAGTAGCATCACCCGATATTTTCACAGACTATCAGCAAAAATTGCAAAAATCAGCATTCGGGCAAGTGGCACAATCACATGCGGTAAAAGCCATTCAAATTGCTAGCGAGAAAAGCGTTGCTGAGGGCATGAAAGCCGAGCGTCTGCTATTTTTAGAATTATTGCAAACCCCGCAACGGGCTGGCTTGGTACACGCATTTTTTGCTGAAAATCGCTTGAAAAAAATCCCTGAATTAAAGCAGGTAACCGTGCCTGATATTGATAATGTGGCGGTGATTGGTGGTGGCACGATGGGGTGCGGCATCGCAACCGCCTTGCTATTAAACGGCTTTGCGGTGATACTGATAGAGCAAAATGATGAAGCGGTTGCAACTGCCACTCAACGCATTGCAAATTTGCTTGATACATCAGTGGCACGTGGCAAGATTGATGCTGATAAGCGCGATATATTGTTGAACAAACAGTTGCAAATAACCAGTGATTATCAGCAGATTGCCGATGCTGATTTGGTGATTGAGGCGGTATTTGAAGATATGGCGGTGAAACAAAAAATCTTTGCATTGCTAGATAAAATCTGTAAAAAAGAGACGGTTTTAGCCAGCAATACCTCTTATTTGGATATTAATCAGATTGCCCGTAGCACCAACCGTGCCTCGCAAATTATTGGCTTACATTTTTTCTCACCTGCCCATATTATGAAATTGCTAGAGGTGATTATCCCTGATACCGCCAGCCCGCAGAGCATTGCAATCGGGTTTGCCTTTGCCAAGAAAATGAAAAAAATCGCGGTGCGCTCCCGCGTATGTGATGGTTTTATTGGCAATCGAATTTTGGCAAAATTGCGCGATGCCGCGCATATGATGGTGCTTGCGGGTGCAGATTTATATCAGATAGATAAAGCGTTAGTGGGGTTTGGCTTCCCGATGGGCGTGTTTGCAACAGGCGATTTGGCAGGGCTAGATATTCAATGGGCGCAACGCAAGCGCAAAAAGCAAACACAGCTATCGATAGATTTTCCTGATAGAATTTGCGAGAATGGTTGGTTCGGGCAAAAAACCGGACGCGGCTATTATCTTTATCCAGCTGATAGCAAGCAAGGCATTGTTGATGCGGAGGTGCAGGCAATTATTAAAGCAGAGAGGCAGGCAAAAAACATTATTGTCAAAACATTCACCGACCAAGAAATCATCGATTGCTATCTGGCCGCCATGATTAACGAGGCGGCAAATATTGTGGCAGATGGCATTGCCACCCGTCCATCAGATGTTGATATGGTGATGATTGCGGGTTATGGCTTTCCGCGCTATCGTGGTGGGCCGCTGCATTATGCTGATTTAATCGGTTTAAATAATATTGTGAGCATCATTAAGAATTACCAAACAGAAAATACAGAATTTTGGCAAATATCGCCGTTATTACAACGATTAGAACAACAGAAAAAATCATTTGATAGTTTAAATGAAGCGTAAGAATTTATTGACATATTATATGTTATTGGTGTAATGTTACAGAATCAATGTAATAACGTTTTTTTGTTACATTGCGTATTTAATATTGTTATTATGGGAGAATAAAACAATGAAACATCTTAAAATAACGCTATTCGCTTTATTATTAGCGGGTTATAGCGTAACAGCACAAGCTGAAAAACAAATGACGGTAGGCACATGGTTAGGGCCATCGCATACCATGAATGAAAATTTCTTTGCCCAATGGGCGAAGCAAATTTCAGATGCCACCAATGGCGAAGTTACTCTAAAATTAGAATATCATAAGGGACACCCTAAAGCGATTTTTGATTTGGTTGAAGATGGCACTTACGATGCAGGTTGGTCGTTTCATGGCTATATACCGGGCAGATTTAAGCTGACTGTTATGGCAGAATTGCCACTATTAGGCGCGGGCGCACAAGCCGCTTCTACCGCTTATTGGGAGACTTACGAAAAATATCTTGCCAAAGCCAATGAGCATGATGGCGTTGAATTGGCGGCGTTATTCATGCATGGTCCAGGGCAAATTCAAATGCGTCAACCCATTAGCAATCTTGCCGATATGAAAGGCAAGAAAATCCGTGTTGGCGGCGGTGTGCAAGGCTTGATTGGCAAAAATATGGGCATTGCTGCCATTGCGGCGCCGGGCTCTAAAGTGTATGAGATTCTATCGCAAGGCGTTGCTGATGGTGTGTTCATGCCTGTTGGTGAGCAAAATAGTTTGCGTCTATCAGAAGTTACCAAATATATTTACGAAGTGCCGGGTGGCATGTATTTGGGCAGTTTTGCAATATTTATCAGCCCAGATTTCTTGGCATCGTTAGATACAAAAACCCGTAAAGCATTGCTGAAAACCACGGGCAAAGATTTGTCAACATTGGCGGGCAAATTATGGGAAGAAAATGATGATAAAGGCTATCAGGCAGCAAAAAAAGCTGGCGTTACGGTTACAACATTATCAAAGGCAGATGTAAAAACATTTGTTGGCTATAGCAAGCAGATTGAAGCTGATTGGCTGAAAGATGTTGCAAAACGCGATGTTGATGCTAAAAAAGCGCTTGCTGATTTCCGCAAACGCGCCCGCGCCTATCAGAAAAAAATGCAAAAATAATAACGCTATGTAAACTCATTTGAAGCAACAGTTTAACCGCTGTTGCTTTAAGGGGTATCAGATGATAAAAAAATATTTTCAGAATTATTGGCTAAAAGGCAGACTGCCAGCGAGATATATTGCGACTGGTATTCAAAGCACTATCCCCAATCATATTGCCACCGCCGCGGGCATTTTATTATTGCTGGTGATGGTGATAACTTTTATTGATGTGATTGGACGCTATGTGTTTTCTGCGCCCATCAAAGGCGCGGTTGAGCTGACTGAATTTATCCAAACTATTTTTATTGTAGCGGGGATATGGATTGTTACAATCGCAAATCGCCATATAACAGTGGATTTATTTGATAGGTTTTTGCCAAAATCATTTCAGCATTGGTGGCAAAATATTAACTGGCTGCTCATCATTATCAGTTTCTATTTTATTGGCAAGCGCATTTGGTATTTTGCGGAACGTTCAGCACGGCGTGAAGAGGTGAGCGAATATTTTCTTATCCCGCTATTTTATAGCAAAGCCTATGTGGCAATCATCTGTTATGTGATTGCAGGTTTTTCACTGATTTATTTGCTATTATCAATATTTTATCCAAAAGCAACCATGCAACAAACCGAGATAGAAAACCGCCATGATTGAAGCAGTTTCAGGCATGACAATTTTACTCTTGTTGATTTTTTTACGAATGCCGATTGCATTGGCGATGGGGTTGGTTGGCTTTATGGGTTTCGCGCTGATTTCTGGTTTGGGCACTGAAATTAGCTTTGCAGAATTTCGGTGGCAATCGGTATTATCACTTGCTGCCAATGATTTACTTTCGATTAGTGGCAATTATTCACTATCGATTATTCCACTATTCATTTTGATGGGCAATTTTGTTTCGCAAGCAGGATTATCAAAACAGCTTTATGATGTTTCTTACGCATTTTTAGGACATAAAAAAGGCGGATTAGCAATGGCGAGTGTAACGGCATGTGGGCTGTTTTCGTCTATTTGCGGGTCTAGCCTTGCCACTGCCGCTACTATGTCGCAAGTGGCGATTCCACAAATGCGCCGCTATGGCTATAGTGATGCGCTCGCCACTGCTTCGGTTGCCGCTGGTGGCACATTGGGTATCTTAATCCCACCAAGCGTGATTTTGGTGATTTATGGCATTATCAGCAATCAGAGTATCCGCGAATTATTTGCCGCAGGCTTTATCCCGGGTTTGATTGGCATTATATTTTATCTGTTGGCAGTCAAATGGGCAGTATATCGGCGACCGCAAGATGGACCCGCAGGGGAAAAAATCAGCTTTCAAGAAAAAATCAAAGCCATTAAAGGCGTGCAAGCCACGTTATTGTTACTCATCACAGTGATTGGCGGTATTTATGCAGGTGTGTTTACGCCAACCGAAGCGGCATCTATCGGCTCGATGGGCGCGTTTGGCATCGCCTTATTCAGACGCACTTTAACCTTGCCGATATTATTGCGGATAGCCTCTGATTCTGTCAAAACCAGCGCATCTTTATTTGCGATTCTATTTGGCGCAACAATTTTTGCAAGCTTCATCGACCGCACAGGCTTCCCTAACCAGCTTGCAGATTTAATTCAACAGATGGCAATCACTCCTTTTGTGGTGATATTACTGATTTTACTGCTCTATATTATTTTGGGGATGGTGATGGAAAGCCTGTCAATGATTTTGCTAACCGTGCCAGTGATTTACCCGATAGTTGCCAGCATGGGTTTTGATTTGGTTTGGTTTGGCATTATTGTGGTGGTGGTAACTGAAATTAGCCTGATTACACCGCCAGTGGGGCTGAATGTATTTGTGCTATCTAACATGCTCCCCGATATTAAGGTCGGCACGATATTTAAGGGCATTACGCCCTTCTGGGTGATGGATATTTTACGGCTATTGCTGTTAACATTGATACCGAGTCTGTCATTATTTCTACCGCAATTATTTTACGGGTGATGGAGGAATGATTGACGATGTCTGATGCTTATATTTGCGATTATAGCCGCACGCCGATTGGGCGTTATGGTGGGGCGTTGGCGCATATCCGCCCCGATGATTTAGGCGTTGTGCCACTGAACGCATTGCAAGCGCGCAATTCGCAAATTGATTGGCAAGAATTAGACGAGATAATTTTAGGCTGTGCCAATCAGGCAGGCGAGGATAATCGCAATATTGCCCGTATGTGTGGCTTGTTGGCAGGTTTGCCAATAACAACACCCGCTATCACCGTTAATCGCTTATGTGCATCAGGGCTAGATGCGGCATTGCTGGCAGCGCGTGCCATTAAAGCAGGCGAGATGGATTTGGTGATTGCAGGCGGGGTGGAATCAATGTCACGCGCGCCTTTTGTGATGCCGAAAGCCGAGAATGGTTTTACGCGCAATGCTGAAATTTATGATACCACCATTGGTTGGCGGTTTATCAACCCGTTATTAAAGGCAGAGTTTGGCGTGGATTCCATGCCTGAAACCGCTGAAAATGTTGCCGAAAAATTTAATATCTCACGTGCCGACCAAGATAAATTTGCCTTGCATTCACAGCAAAAAACCGCAAAAGCCATCAAAAATGGCAGGCTAGCACAGGAAATCACCCCCGTTACGATAAAGCAAAAAAAAGGTGATGTGTTGGTGATAGATACCGATGAACATCCGCGTGGCGATATTGATTTGCAAAAATTAACGTCTCTCAAACCGATTGTGAAGCCAGATGGCACGGTTACCGCAGGCAATGCATCAGGGGTAAATGATGGGGCGGCGGCGTTATTGATTGCTTCAAAAAACTCAGTGAAACAGCATGGTTTAACGCCGCTTGTCCGTATTGTGGGTGGTGCGAGTGTGGGCATTGCGCCCAATATGATGGGGTTTGCGCCTGCATTGGCGGTTGAGAAAATTTGCAGGCAATATCAGCTAACCCCGCAAGATTTTGCGGTGATTGAATTGAACGAGGCTTTCGCCAGTCAGGCATTGGCAATCTTACGCCATCTGAATATTGCCGATGATGCGCCGCATGTGAATCCACATGGTGGCGCGATTGCGTTAGGGCATCCGCTTGGCATGTCGGGCGCGCGGATTTTAGGCAGTGCCGCCATATCGCTACAACAGACAGAAGGTAAATATGGGCTTGTCACCATGTGTGTTGGCGTTGGGCAAGGCGTTGCATTGTTGCTAGAAAAAGTGTAAATTGCCAAATGTTACAAAAATAATTGACTTTTTATTATTTGCAACATATTATCAATGTAGAGGCTTTAATTGTAAGGAATAAAATAATGTACACACAAGGATTATCAAATTCTAACAGTGACGAATTTATTGAAGATGAGGAATTTTTAACAAAATTTCAGGCGCGTATCGATAATGAAGAAAAAATCGAGCCCAATGATGCTATGCCCAAAGCCTACCGCAAAACTTTGATACGGCAAATCAGCCAACATGCCCATTCAGAGATTATTGGCATGTTACCAGAGGGCAATTGGATTTCGCGTAGCCCCACCTTGCGCCGTAAAAAAATCTTGCTTGCCAAAGTGCAAGATGAGGGTGGGCACGGTTTGTATCTGTATGCCGCCGCCGAAACGCTTGGCATATCGCGCGAAGAAATGATAGAGCAATTATTGGCAGGTAAGGCGAAATATTCGTCAATTTTCAACTATCCAACCCCAAGCTGGGCAGATATGGGCATTATTGGCTGGCTGGTTGATGGCGCGGCCATTATGAATCAAATCCCTTTATGTCGCTGTTCTTATGGACCTTATGCGCGGGCAATGGTGCGGATTTGCAAGGAAGAAAGCTTTCACCAGAGGCAAGGTTTTGATATTACCCAAACCCTCGCCAAAGGTTCGCCTGTGCAGAAACAAATGGTGCAGGATTCGTTAAATCGCTGGTGGTGGCCAGTGTTGATGATGTTTGGGCCAAGCGATTCCGATAGCACCAATAGCGACCAAACCATGCGCTGGCGTATCAAGCGTTTCACCAACGATACCTTACGCCAGAAATTTGTTGATGCCACAGTGCCACAAGCTGAATTTTTAGGGCTAACAATTCCAGATGATAAGCTAAAATGGAATGACAATAAAGGCGGTTATGATTTTGGCGAGATTGATTGGGATGAATTTTGGCGCGTGGTTCAAGGCGATGGGCCAATGAATCGCGATAGGCTAAAAGCAAGACGCAATGCGTGGGAAAAAGGCGCGTGGGTGCGTGATGCTGCTTTGGCACATGCAGAAAAATCCGCCAAAAAGTCTGCTACGCAAATCAAAGCCGCATAATATTGAACAATAAGGAGTGGTAATGACCCAAAGAAATGAAATAAATATGACACCATTATGGGAAGTTTTCATTCGCTCACGCAATGGGTTGGCGCACCGCCATGCGGGCTCTATCCATGCGATTGATGCCGATACTGCCTTGCAAGCTGCCCGCGATGTCTATACCAGAAGGAATGAGGGGGTCTCGATTTGGGTGGTGGCGTCGGCAAATATCACCGCATCTGACCCGCAAGATAAGGAAGAATTATTCAATGCCAGTGGCGATAAAATTTACCGCCACCCTAGTTTCTATGATATTCCAGATGAAGTGGGGCATATGTAAGGTATGAAACAAAACGCATCACAAGCATCGCATTTTCAATATATTTTAGCACTGGCTGATGATCATTTTATTTTGTCGCATCGTTTGTCACTATGGTGTGGGCATGCCCCAACGCCCGAAGATGATTTATCACTGCCAAATATCGCGCTGGATATTTTAGGTCATGCTGAAATGCTTTATCAACATGCCAGCACGCTAGATGAGGCAAAACGCGACGAAGATGCGCTTGCCTTTGGACGTGCGGAGCATGAATATCGCAACATGTTGCTGACCGAACGTGCCACAGAAACCTGCTTTGCACAGACAATTATCCAGCTGCTTTATTTCAGCTGTTACATGAAATTATATTGGCAAGCTGCCATGACATCCAAAGATGAGACGCTTGCCAATATTGCCATACGCGCCCATAAAGAGGTTCTGTATCATGTGCGCTATGCCGCTAAATGGGCGATTATTCTGGCTGATGGCACATGGGAAAGTGCCGAAAAAATACAGCAGGCGGTGGAAGATTTATATCCCTATACGGCAGAATTTTTTGAAGCCAATAGTTTGGTTAATGCGCTGAATAGCCCGACTAATAGTAGCTTGCATGGCATTGCCGTTAATCCTGAAACATTGAATGAGGCGTGGCACGAAGAAATCAAAACATTCTCGCAACAAGCGGGCATGTCGCTGATTGTGCAAAGTGAAAATACGACCCGCAGGATTGGGCGGCAGAGATGGCAAACATGGCGAAGAGATGGGCTATCTGTTGGCAGAGTTACAATTTATGCAAACCCAATATCCAAATTTGAACTGGTAAGATGATGGCGCTCTCACAACAAGAAAAGCAACAGATGACCAGTAAGATTCATAATCTGCTTGCCAATGTTTACGACCCCGAAATCCCGGTTATCAGCGTGCAAGATTTGGGCATTATCCATAAGATTCAAATAGCTGATGATGGGCAGATAAATATCGGCATCACGCCTACTTATAGCGGTTGCCCTGCCATATCGGTGATTGAAGATTCTGTGAGGCAAGCGATAGAACAAGCGGGATTTCGTTGTAAAACCGAACGGCTGTTAAGCCCTGCTTGGTCAAGCGATTTTATCACGCAACAAGGGCATCAAAAATTGAGTGATTACGGCATTGCGCCACCCACAAAAGAAGCGGTTGCATGTGTGCGCTGTGGCAGTGAAGATGTGCGTTTGATTTCACAATTTGGTTCTACTGCTTGCAAAGCATTGTATGCGTGCCAGATATGCCGTGAGCCATTTGATTATTTTAAGTGTCTGTAACATGGAATATCATCAATTAACGATTAATAATATCACCCCGATTGCCAGCGATGCCATTAGCGTTGCGATTGACGTGCCGATAAATTTACCAGCGAATTTACAAGCTGATTATGCGTGTTTAGCGGGGCAATATCTATCGGTGAAATTGACTGAAGATGCGAAAGAACAGCGCACTTATACCATTTGTTCCGCGCCCAATGAATCCCCCAATGAATTCCCCAATGAATCCGCCAATAAATATCAGCTGCGTTTGGCAATTCGGCAAATCAATGGTGGTGCAATATCAAATGCTATCGCAAAACTTAATAAGGGCGATGTAATTTATGCGAGTCTGCCGATGGGGCGCTTTGCCCATCACATCAATGTTGACGCGCAAAATCATTATTTATTAATGGCTAGCGGTGTAGGCATCACGCCGATTTTTGCCATCATGCAGGCAATTTTAAGTGGTGAGCCTAACAGTAACATCACGCTAATATTTGGCAATCAAAATTCAGAACGGATGATGCTAGGTGAAGATGTGTCGGCACTGAAAGATAAATTTATGGAACGGTTAAATTTGGTGTATGTGATGAGCCGTCAGCCACAAGATGTAGCATGGCGTAATGGCAGATTAGATGGTACAATGCTGGAAAATCTGATGAGGTTAGGGGTGGTATCAAACACGCCGAATGATGTGTTTGATATGGTGTATATCTGCCTGCCGGGGACTGCCCGTGACGAGGCAATTACCACATTGCAAAACGCTGGTATGGATAAAAAGCGCATCAAATCTGAACGGTTTGTTAGCACAAATATTTTAGAGGAAGCCAAACATGTTGCCACAGATACTACCCCCACCACAGATAATATCAGCAGTCAGGTAACAGTAAATTTAGATGGCACAGAGCATCATTTAACCATCAGAGACCCTCAGCAAAATATCTTACAGGCGGCGCAAAATCAAAATTTGAATGTGCCATTTTCGTGTCAAGCGGGCATGTGCGCTACGTGCAGGTGTAAATTACTTGCGGGTGATGTGAGTATGCAACAAAATTATTCGTTGGAAAATTGGGAATTAGAGGCGGGCTATATTTTGGCATGTCAATCCTTGCCCCGCTCCAAACAGGTGACGGTGGATTTTGATGCGGTATAATAAGGAAATAACATGATGCAAGTAGAATCTTATATCTGCGATCAATGGGTTGCAAGTGGCACGAATGGGCAAGAATTTTTCAATCCCAGCAATGGTGAGTTGCTTGGCACTTATGATAGCACCGCGTTGAATATGTTAGATATTATCAGCCATGCGCGCGACATAGGTGGTGCGAATTTACGCAAAATCACTTTCTATAAACGCGCCATGATGCTCAAAGCATTGGCAACTTATTTGAATGAAAAACGGCATATTCTTTATCCGCCCTCATTATTAACGGGCGCGACAAAAACCGATGGGCTGATTGATATTGATGGCGGTATCTCTACTTTATTTGTCTATGCCTCAAAAGGCAGACGGCAACTGCCAGATGCTTTGGTGATGAGCGATGGTGCGTTAGAAAAATTATCGCGTGAGGGCAATTTTGTTGGACAGCATATTATGACGCCAAGACAAGGCGTTGCGATTCATATTAATGCGTTTAACTTTCCGATTTGGGGGATGCTAGAAAAATTCGCGCCCGCTTTTTTGGCAGCTATGCCAATCATTGTGAAGCCCGCATCGGTTACCTGCCACCTCACCGAAATATGTGTGCGGCTGATGATAGAAAGTAATATTTTACCCAAAGCTTCGTTGCAACTGATTTCGGGTAATATCGGCAATTTATTAGACCATACCCAATCGCAAGATGTGATTGGTTTTACGGGCTCGGCTGTTACCGCCAATAAGTTGAAAATCCACCCGAATATTTTACAACGTAATGTGCGCTTTATTGCCGAGCAAGATTCCTTAAATGCCTCAGTGTTAGGGTTAGATGCCAAGCCAGAGAGTGCCGAATTTGCACAGATGATACGCGAAGCAACCCGTGAATTAACCGTTAAAGCAGGGCAGAAATGCACCGCCATGCGCCGATTGTTAATTCCAGAACAATATATAGGTGCTTTTACCGATAGCCTAAAAACCAAATTACAGGGCGTTAAAATCGGCGACCCACATGATGAAAATGTGAAGATGGGGCCTTTGGTCAGCAAGGCGCAACAAAGTGATGTGATGCAAGTGATAGCAAAATTATCGGCTGAAGCGGAAACTATCAGCCTTGATGATGCGCCTGCTAATGGTAATAAAAAAGGCGCGTTTGTTAGCCCGACATTGCTGTATTGCGATAAGCCTGATGATGCAACATTATTGCATGAGATGGAGGCGTTTGGCCCTGTTGCCACTATCATGCCTTACCGCGATACTGCCCATGCGGCACGGCTTGCCAATTTAGGCGATGGCAGTTTGGTGGTTTCCATGTTCACCCAAAATACCGAGATTGCCAGTGAATTTGCGTTGGCAGTTGCATCTTATCATGGCAGAATTTATTTTGCCAATGGCATTACGGGCAAGCAAGCCACAGGGCATGGCAGTCCGTTACCGCATTTGGTGCATGGCGGGCCGGGTCGCGCCGGTGGTGGCGAAGAATTAGGCGGTTTGCGCGGTATGAATCACTATTTACAGCGCACCGCCATTCAAGGTAATCCCGATATTGTTTCGGCAATTAGTAAAAAATGGACAGTTGGTAGCGCGCAAAATACTGATGGCGCGCACCCGTTTCGTCTGTATTTAGAAGAATTAACATTGGGCAAAAGCTATCTTTCTAAAACCCGTTTGATAACCATGCAAGATGTGGAACATTTTGCCGAATTTAGTGGCGATAAATTTTACGCCCATTTAGATGAGGAAGCCGCGCGCGCAAATCCGTTTTTTGAGGGTAGGGTGGTGCATGGCTATTTGTTATTATCATTCGCCGCTGGTTTGTTTGTTGACCCTGCACCGGGACCTGTATTAGCGAATTATGGGCTGGATAATTTGCGCTTCACGCAACCCGTCTATCCGGGGCAAAGCATAAGAGTGAGCCTGACGGTGATGGCAATAGATGAACGTGATTCCAAAGATGGCATAGAATATGGCGAAGTGCGCTGGTATGTGAGCATTATCAATCAAGATGATGAAGAAATTGCCAGTTACGAATTGTTGACTATGAACCAAAAGAAACAGGTGAAACACGATGAATGATACCGATAATGTTTTGATAACCACACAGCATGATGGGTTTGCGGTGTTACAGCTGAACCGTCCGCAACAGCTTAATGCGTTTAATACTGAATTGCATCAGGCACTCTATCAGGCGTTGCAACAGGCAGGTGATGATGAGGATTGCCGTGCGATTATTATCACGGGCGCGGGGCGTGGCTTTTGTGCGGGGCAAGATTTAGGTGAGCGCAACCCCAATAATCGGAGCGACAAAGCCAATTTGGGTGAGACGCTAGAAAAATTCTATAATCCGTTGGTAACACTTATCCGCAATATGCCCAAGCCAATCATTTGTGCGGTTAATGGGGTTGCCGCAGGGGCGGGCGCGAATATCGCATTTGCGTGTGATTTTACCATCGCCGCGGTATCGGCAAAATTCATTGAATCCTTTTGCAAATTGGGATTGGTGCCAGATGCTGGTGGCAGCCATACACTCACCCACCGCATTGGCGAGGCACGCGCTAAAGCCATGACCATGCTGGGCGAACCGATTGATGCCACCACTGCCGCAGATTGGGGGTTGATTTATCAAGCCGTTGCTGATGATGCGCTGATGGATACCGCTTTGGCACTGGCAGAAAGATTGGCAAAAGCACCGACTTATGGGTTGGGGCTGACAAAATTAGCAATTCATGAAGCGCAAAATCAAAGTTTTGAAGAACAATTATTATTAGAGAAGGATTATCAGCAACGCGCTGGTTACAGCCCTGATTATGATGAGGGGGTGCAGGCATTTTTAGAAAAACGCCCTCCAAACTTTACAGGCAAAGCTATAGGAAAAGGCGCGAAATAATGAGTGATGATGCCAAAAAAACTTCAGAGCAAGCATTAGCCGAAGCATGTGCCGATGCAATGTGGAAAAATGATAAAGCCTCAGCCAATTTAGGCATGGAGATTGTTGAAGTCCGTCCTTCTTATGCCAAATTACAGATGATTGTGCGCGATGATATGCTCAACGGGCATGGTATGTGTCATGGTGGATTTATATTTGCGCTTGCCGATAGCGCGTTTGCGTTTGCCTGTAATACCCATAATCAAAATGCTGTCGCGCAACATTGCACGGTTAGCTATTTACAACCTAGCCAACAGGATGATATGCTGATTGCCACCGCTACCGAGCATTATCTTAAAGGGCGTTCGGGTATTACCGATGTTGCGGTTACCAATCAACATGGTGATAAAGTGGCTGAGTTTCGTGGCTTTTCGCGCAATATCAAAGGCACTCTTATTGATTGATTTTATCAGCTGAAAGGACATAACTCATGCAAGATTTAACCCCCGACCGTAAATTATTAGACCCGATTGAAATTGCCTCGCGCGATGAATTGATGGCATTGCAATTAAAACGTATGCAATGGTCGCTTGCTCATGCCTATCAAAATTCGCGCTTTTATCGCAAAAGCTTTGATGATGCGGGGGTGCATCCAGATGATTTAAAACAGCTGGCTGATTTAAGCAAATTTCCGTTTACAGTCAAGCAAGATTTGCGCGATAATTATCCGTTTAACATGATGGCGGTGCCGATGGAACAGGTGGCGCGGATTCATGCCTCATCTGGCACCACAGGCAAGCCGACGGTGGTTGGCTATACCAAAGATGATATTGAGATGTGGGCGGATATGGTTGCCCGTTCTATCCGTGCATCGGGCGGTAAAAAAGGCGATATTGTGCATATTGCCTATGGTTACGGGTTATTCACCGGTGGTTTGGGTGCGCATTATGGTGCTGAAAAATTGGGTTGCACGATTATCCCGCTTTCAGGGGGCATGACGGCAAGGCAGGTGATGCTGATTGAAGATTTTAAGCCCGATATTATTATGGTAACGCCTTCTTATATGTTGGCGATTTTAGACCAGATGCGGCTTGATGGGATTGACCCGATGAAGACGTCGCTCAAAGTGGGGATTTTTGGTGCCGAACCTTGGACAAATGCCATGCGGCGCGATATTGAACAATCGCTTGATATGCATGCAGTCGATATTTACGGGCTATCAGAGATTTTAGGACCGGGCGTTGCCAATGAAGCGGTTGAGAGCAAGGATGGTTTATATATTTGGGAAGACCATTTTTACCCTGAAATTATCGACCCTGTTACAGGTGAGGTGCTGCCAGATGGCACTGAGGGCGAGTTGGTTTTTACCAGTCTCAGCAAGCAGGCCTTCCCCATTATCCGCTACCGCACCCGTGATTTAACACGGTTACTGCCCGGTATTACCCGCAATATGCGCCGTATGGAGAAAATTGTTGGGCGCAGTGATGATATGCTGATTTTGCGGGGCGTGAATTTATTCCCAACCCAAATTGAAGAACAAATTCTGCAAATTCCAACATTAACACCGCATTATCAAATTCATTTGACAAAGCAGGGGAGAATGGATAATTTAACGGTTAAGGTTGAGGCATCACCCGATGCTAGCTCTGACGAGATGCGCGATAAAAGCAAAAATCTATTGGCAGAGGCAATCAAAAATATGATTGGGGTGAGTGCTGATATTGATGTGTTACCGCCACAGAGCATCGAACGCTCGCAAGGCAAAGCAGTAAGAGTGATTGATGATAGAAACACCCAAAAATAAAGCTTTTAGTGATAAAGCTAGCGATAAAACCAGCGAGGCGATTTTAGATAATATTATTGCAAAACTCCATCAAGAAAGTCATCATATGAGGGTATGGTCGATTGTGATGAGCATCTATGGCGATGCGGTTATGCCGTATGGTGGGGCAATTTCTCTCAAAGGCTTGTCGCTGATTTTAACGCGAATGAATATTGGCACTGGCGCGTTACGCACGGCGATGTCACGGCTTGCCCGCGATGGCTGGATGGAAAGATTTCGTAAAGATAGTAACAGTTTTTATCGCATTAGCAAGCCGATGCAGCAAGATATTCAACAAGCCAGTTTGCAAATTTATGCAAGCCCTGATGATGATTATATCTGGCAAGGTCATTGGCAAGTGGCAATCCCGCAACGGCAGGCATTAACGCCAAAAATTTTGGAAGATATGCAAATGATGGGCTTTATCCCACTCAATGCGTTACTCTATATCCGCTTTGTTAAGGCTGATGAATTGCTTCCTAATCATGCGGATATTATCTTCATGCAAGCCCAAGCGAGTGATCGTAACAAGGGGGATTGTAAGGGTAATGATTACAATCCGCAACTGATAGAGATTGTTGAAGAAAATCATAAAGGTTCTAAACTTTATCAAATCTTAAGCGTAGAATTTCGTGCGCTTGCTGATAATCTTGATGGCGGTGGTAGGCTAGCGGGGTTAGATGCGGTGGTTGCCCGTATTTTGTTGATTCATTATTGGCGGCGTGCGGTGCTAGCCGATAATAGCGCACATATTGCCAATCCGTTTCGGCATAACGCCCATTTGCTGACCAAGAAAATCTATCAGCATCTGCAAACTGAAAGCGAGAGATGGCTGCAAGATTCTGGCTGTATCGACCAAACATTGCCACAAACAAACATCATCACCAACAGGTTTAATGAGGGATAACAGATGGCTTTAGAAAAATTTGATATGGTGCAAATGAAAAATTTGCTTGGCAAAATTTACGCGCCATGGGTGCAACAATTAAACATCACGCCGCTGGCAAGCACGCATGATGGCTATCAATTTTTATTACCGAAAAATGCTGATATTACCCGCGATGGCGATATTATTTGCGGGCAAGCCATTGCATCGGTTGCTGATAGTGTGGGGGTGCTAAGCCTGTGCCACCATCATGGGGGGTATCGCGCCATGACAACGGTGGAATTGGCAAGTTATTTTATGAGGCCGTTATTTTTAGGTGATATTGTGATTGATGTTACCAATCTTTCTAATGGCAAACGTTTGGCAACCACACGGATTGATTTTAGGGCAGAAAATTCTGATAAAATCGCCGCCACTGCCAACTGTATCTATGCCTATTTAGATGGATAATGATTATCCCCGATAATCATTATTGGGGTTGATATTTATTGGGGTGGGCGGCAATAAAAGCCGGAAGTTTTTCTGCCCGTTCGGCAATCAATGAAATATTGTGCCAGTCTGAATAATCAATGCCCCATCTTTTGGCATTGTAAATTTGCGGTATCAGGCAACATTCTACCAAAGAAACCTCATCACCGCAGGCGAATTTTCCTTTATGTTGATTATCTGCAATCAGCATATTTTCAATATTTTCTAAGCCTTTGCCGATAAAATACTGCCGCCATTGTGCTTTGATTTTTGTTTGCTCGGCACCATCATCAGATATAAGTGGTGCCAGATGGTTGACGACCGAAAGATTACAAACAGGGTGAATTTCCATCGCAATCGCATGGGAAAGCGCTTGCACCCATGCTTTTTGTTGGGGGAAAACACGTCGCATAAGGTCGTGTGAATCAGAGGGGTAAACCGAATCCAGATAATCAATAATTGCCAATGATTGCGTCAGCACAATATCGCCTATCACCAATGTTGGGATTAATCCTTGCGGGTTATATTGTATATAATCATCTTGTTGCCCTTCATTTTCAAGCAAATCTATCGTGCGGCTTTCAAATTCAAGCCCTTTCATGTGGAGCGCAATCCGCACCCGATAGCAGGCTGAAGACTGCCAATAATCATAAAGAATAATTTTACTCATGGTTTTCACTTTCCTTAATTGTTGCCTTATTTATGGCTTGTTTTAAGATTTCTTTATCGCCAATATGGTTCATCAAAATAAGCACCAGCCTCGCATTTAAGGCATGGCTTTGTTCGTTACTCAAACCCTGATGCGCTTCTAATAATTGTTGATAAATATCATCGCCCTCAAAATTATCGCCAAAATTAGTGTCAGTTATTAATGTCATATCTCACCTCTTATTCTATCCATTGCCGATTATTTTGTCAAGCGCGGTTTTGATGCTATCATACGTTGGTATTGTGTGCCAAATGGCAGCAATATGTTGGTCGGGGCGGATAAGATAACAGCCTGCGCCATAACGCGCCGCAATCAAATTTTCGCTATCATCATAATTGGCAAGATGCAAGATGGTGATTTTTGCATCACATTTATCGCGCCATTCAGCGGACAGCTTTGCTTCTTTATCGGCAATCAACAGCGTAAATTCCGCGCCCAAGCAATTCAGCAACCAACATGATTTGCTGTTTTTATCGGTGAGTGGCGCATCAGGGCAGACCATGCCCGATTGTAAGGAAATGCTCTCTGGCGATAGGGTTTGCAATGATTTTCCCTCAAGCGAGCATGGCACTGATAGTCTGCCTGCGTTGATTAATTTACGCGCAAACGGCATTGTGCCTGCCAGCTGTAACAAAGAATTGCGAAACAACATTTCAATATCGCTATTGGGCGACATAAATTTGGTGGTGCGGGCAGAATTTTTAATATTTTCATCCGCGCCATGAATGCGCTCCTCATCATAAGAGAGTAAGAGATTTGTCTCTGCTTTGCCTTGCAGTATCAGCGCCAATTTCCAGCATAAATTATCAACATCTTGAATGCCGCCATTGCCCCCACGCGCACCAAAAGGCGAGACAATATGCGCGCTATCGCCTGCAAAAATAATCCGCTGATGGATAAATTTTTCAATGCGGCGGCAATGGAATTGATAAATACTCACCCATTCTAATTCAAAGTCGCGGTTTTTCAGCATTTTGTGAATACGTTTTTTAACATTTTCAGGTTCGGTTTCAAGCGCATTATCAGCATCGGGCGGTAGTTGAAAATCGATGCGGTAAATATTATCGGGTTGCTTATGCAATAATGCCGATTGCCCTTGATGGAAACTTGGCTCAAACCAAAACCATCTCTCTTTAGGGAAGGGTGCTTCCATTTTTACATCGGCAATCAGGAATTTTTCTGTAAAATGCTGTCCCTTAAAATCCAAATCTAATAAATGGCGCATTGTGCTATGTGCGCCATCACATGCCAATAAATAATCCGCCTCAATCTGATAATCCCCATATTCGGAGCTGACATGAGCCGTTACTTTGCCTTCATTTTGTGAGACCGCATCAATCTGTGTGCCAAAGCGTAAATCAATATGGTTCGGAAAATCTTGGCATCTTTGCACCAAATAATCTTCAACATAATATTGCTGTAAATTGACAAAAGCAGGATTTTTATGCCCTGTTTCTGGTAGCAAATCAAAATGATAAATTTCTTCATCACCCCAATAAGTGCGCCCCACCTGCCATGTAACGCCTTTCGCCACCATTGTTTCGCCAACGCCTAGCCTATCAAAAATTTCCAATGTGCGCTTTGCCCAGCAAATTGCGCGGCTGCCATCTGAAACGCCATTATCCTTATCAATCAGCACCACTTTAATATTCTTCATTGCCAAATCTATGGCGGCGGCAAGCCCGATAGGGCCTGCACCCACAATCATTATCTGCGTATCGCAAACCTTATTATCAGAGATTTCAGGTGCAATCTGTGTCTTAAATATGGCGGGGTTGAGTGATTGATTCATTGCGTTACGACACTATAATTCTGCCTATCAACTCTGTAAAGCCTGCCACATTTGGGCATCGCGCTCCTCAGTCCAGATGCGCGGTGTATCCATGCCCAACGCCTCATCATAAGCGCGCGCCACATTAAATGGCAAGCAATGTTCATAGATGGCATAATCCTTAAATTTCTTATCACATGAAGCCCGCACTGCCGCAAAAGCTTCTTGCAAATTACCGCCACCTGCCGCGATTTGTGCCGCGGGTTGGTAGGTGCTGATTAAAAAATCATCAGTGCTAGCAATGGCTTCTTGCACTTTTGCCTCGCCTTTTAAAGCATCACCGCGCCCTGGCACTAATGATAATGGCGAAAATTCAGCAATCGCTTTCAATGTGTTACGCCAATCATGGAAATGACCATCACCACAATAACATGCCGAACGATATTCCACAATATCACCGCTTAACATTACGCGCTCATCTGGCACCCATGCCACAATATCGCCTGCGGTATGGGCGCGCCCTAAATGAAGTAAATCCACACGGCGTTTGCCAAGATAGAGAGTCATTTTCTTATCAAAAGTGAGGGTCGGGAATGTGAGGCTTGGGATTGTCTCATGCCCCCGAAATAATCTGGGGAAGCGCGTAAATTCGCTTTGCCAATCTTCGGCACCACGTTCGTGAATCATTGCGTTACATAATGATGATGAGATAATCTCGCTGGCCTCGATATAGGCAGAAGCCCCTAACACCCTCACCGCATGGTAATGCGATAACACCACATATTTTATCGGCTTATCAGTTACCGAACGGATTTTTTCAATCACCTTATCTGCCATTAAAGGCGTTGCTTGCGTATCCACAATCAGCACGCTATCATCGCCAATCACCACGCCTGTATTGGGGTCGCCTTCGGCAGTGAATGCCCAAATATCGCGCCCAACTTCCGAGAAGCTGATTTTCTTTTCTGTCATATCACCTTGTGATGCAAATTTTTTTGCCATTTGTTTTTCCTTAATTTAAGTTTTATAGGGCATTACCGTTTGATTGATCGTGCCGAAAATTGAGTTGCCTTCCTCATTGTGCATATCAATGCTGACATGATCACCAAAGCGCATAAAAGGAGTGATAGGCTTGCCAGTCAAAATGGTTTCTATCGTGCGTAATTCTGCCAAACAGCTATAGCCAACACCGTCCTCGCTGATGGGTTTGCCCGCACCGCCATCTTCTGACTTATTAGAAATTGTGCCCGTGCCAATGATAGTGCCAGCGCATAAATTCCGTGTTTTGGCAGCATGCATGATGAGGGTGGGAATATCAAAAACCATATCAACACCCGTTTGCACACGCCCTAATGGCTGTCCGTTTAAGTCTATCCGCATGGCAAGATGTAGCTTACCGCCATCCCATGCCTTGCCTAGCATATCGGGCGTTACGGCAACAGGTGAAAACGCGCTAGATGGTTTGGATTGAAAGAAGCCAAATCCTTTGGCAAGTTCAGCAGGGATTAAGCCACGTAACGATACATCATTCACCAACATGATCAGCAATATTGAAGCTTTTGCGGTTTCATAATCAGCACCCATCGGCACATCATTGGTAATCACCGCAATCTCGGCTTCCATATCAATGCCCCAAGCCTCGTCCGCCATCATGATAGGTGCGTGTGGCGCTAAAAAACTATCCGAGCCACCCTGATACATTAATGGTTCTTCCCAAAAACTGGCAGGCATTTCAGCACCGCGCGCTTTACGCACCAATTCCACATGATTAACATAGGCACTGCCATCTGCCCAAGCATAGGCACGGGGCAAGGGTGAGAGCGCGATTTTTTGGTCAAACGCCTTGCCACTTGCAGGATTATCGGCTAGCTTTTGCGCTAATGTTTCAAGCAAGGGTGCGACTATCTGCCAATTTTCTACGGCATATTGTAAATTTGGTGCAATCATATCAGCATCTAAATAATATTGTAAATCATCAGATACCACAATCAAGCGCCCATCTCGGTTATCAGATGGTAAAGTTGCTAATTTCATCATGTTTCCTTATCCCAATTTCCTTGTTTTGTGCCATCAAAATGTAATTCTAGCCCTTGCCAACATGCTGCGTAATCCTTGTGCAATATTGCTTCATGGGGTGCTTCATTGGCGGCAAATTCGGTGATATGTTGCGGCAGGAATGTTTCAAACATAAATGCCAGAGTATCGGTTAATTTTGTTGGTGTCAATGCTGTAATACTGGCTTTTTCAAACGCATCAGCATCAGGGCCATGTGGCAACATGCAATTATGCAAACTTGCGCCACCGCGTTCGAACCCTTCTTCTTTGGCATCATATTTTCCATAAATCAGCCCCATAAATTCAGACATAATATTGCGATGATACCAAGGCGGGCGAAACGTATTTTCTGCCACCATCCAACGTTCAGGAAAAATAACAAAATCAATATTCGCAGTGCCCTCAGTGCCAGAAGGCGCGGTTAATACAGTGAAAATAGAGGGGTCGGGGTGGTCAGATAGCAGCGCACCAATCGGCGAGAACAGGCGCAAATCATATTTATAAGGTGCATAATTGCCATGCCATGCCACCACATCTAACGGTGAATGATTCAGCTTGCACTGATATAAATTACCGCACCATTTTGCTTTTAAGATACCATCAATATCTTTATGCTCAAAAGCAGCATGAGGGGTTAAAAAATCGCGGGAATTTGCCAAGCAATTTGCACCAATCGGGCCGCGATAGGGCAGGGTAAACGGCGCACCATAATTTTCGCACACATAGCCGCGTGCTTCATTCTGCAATAAATTCACCTGAAAAACCACACCGCGTGGGATAATAGCAATCTCGGCAGGGGTAACATCAATCACCCCAAATTCGGTGCGGATTTGCAAATCACCCATTTCAGGAACTATCAGCAACTCACCATCAGCATTGAAGAAATATTCATCTTGCCCATCGTCATCTCTCATCGAGAGATTCGCCACATAAATATGACACCCCATGCCCGAACGCGCCTGTGCATCGCCCGCAAGGCTGATAGTATGCAAGCCTTGAATAAAATTCATTTTTTCGTTTGGTATCGGCAATGCCCCCCATCGTAATGCGCCAATGGGTAAGTTGCTTGCAAAAGGCGCGGGTGCGGTGCGTAAATAACCCGCATCACTCTGCTGATATTGCCCATGATGCTTCACTGATGGGCGGATTCTATAGAGCCACGAGCGTTGATTGCTGGCGTTCGGGGCGGTAAATGCCGAACCAGAAAGCTGTTCGGCATAGAGTCCATAAGGGCATTTTTGCGGTGAGTTCATGCCTTGTGGCAGGGCATCTTCTAATGCTTCGGTGGCAAAATGATTGCCAAAACCAGACATATAACCAGCTGTATAATCAGATATATCAGTTTTATCGTCAGTCATATTATCACCCTTTTTGTTGTGTCAAAAAAACATATAATGAATATGTTTGTAACAAAACCATTTTATTTTGTCAAGATGGATAAATTGATTTGGAACTAACGGTATTTTATAATTAAAGTGATTGACAGTCCATATATAATTTGGTTACATAGAATATGTGAGACTATGTTTTTAGGGTTTTTTAGGGAGAATGTCTTTTGTTAGGCATTAAGAGTTACAATGATTAGATTATTTACTTTGCTATTATTAGCACTATTTTTAACGGCTTGCAGTAGCGATACTGTTGGCACAAATTCGGACGGTGATGTCAACAATAGCGGCGATGGTAATAATGGCGGTGGCGGTGATGTTTTCACGCCAAGCAACACGGCACTTCTTAATCTGTTTGAAACAAAAGTGGCTGCAAATCCGAAAGACACCAAGATTGGCGAACATACATCGCTTGCTGCGATTGCGGATGAGATAATTATATTGCAAGGTCTAACAGTCGGGTTATATGATAGCACTGATTATACGCGTGGGGCAACAAGCACAGCATGGACTGATACTGCTAATCTGCAAATTGCCAGAGAAATCACCCCCTTGCGAATCACAGAATCAGCAGTTTCTCTTGCATTTGGTGGTGCGGGCGTGATGACAAGCGCAACCGCTTATGCCGATTCTGATATTGCGAATGTGGCTGCTGATAGAAACTCTGTTTTCGGCTTTAATTCTGATAATATGGTGTATATCAGCTGGGGCGTAAACCAAACGACTGAAAATTTAGCGAGTGGTGAAACAACAGGCACACTCACCAATATTGACGGCATGATGATTGCAGGCATTGAAACTGCTAGCATTATCGGTGCAGGTAGAGTTGATTTTACAGGCAAGGGTGCAGGCGTTTATGGTACGAAAACTGGTAATATTGCCTCAAGCCAAAATGTAACATTTGGTGTAACAGCCGCAGTTGATTTCACTGATAGAGATGTTATTATCAGCACTGATAATGATGATGATTCGCTTGATAGCACACTTAATTTTACCACAGCCGCTATCAATTATGGCGGTAGCAATCTTATCAATTATAGCTTTGATGGTTCTACGGAACAGCCGGCTGTCAATGGCATGTTAGGTCAGCTTGATGCGCGTTTTTATGGTGGTGGCACTGAAGAATTTGGTGGCACATTCATATTAACGCAAGCTGATACAGGCTATTATTATGGTGCTTTTGGTGCATCACGCAAAGGGGTTACGCCTTTTGTGGCGGGTACAGTGCCACTTGCTCTTAACAGGCTTGGCATGGTAGCTTCAAAAAATCCGCAAACGACTGATGTTAAAGGCAATGATTCGCTTGGCACTGTTGCTGGTGAAGCTGTTATCTTGCAAGGTTTAACTGTGGGGCTGAATGATAGCACTGAATATCGGCGTGAGAAAACGAATGCTTTATGGACTACTGAAGCGAATCTACAAATTACACAAGGGCTGACTGCGACGCACATCACATCATCAGCGGCATCTCTTACATTTGGTGCAGCTGGTACGATTACAAGCGCAATCGCTTATGCCGATGAAGATTATGCGAATTTGACTGCTGATAGAAGTGCGGTTTTTGGCTTTACTTCTGAATATATGGCTTATATTACGTGGGATACAGATGAATCGTTGAATATAGATGATAATACCGCGCTGACGCAAACCGTTACCGATAGTAACGGCATGATGATTGCAGGCATTGAAAATAATGTTATCAATATCTTTACTGCGGGTAGGGTTGACTTTAAAGGCAAGGGTGCGGGTGTTTATGGCACGAAAACGGATAAGCATAAAACTGAATTTAATGTAACCATTGCTGCTGATTTTGATGAAAGTATGTTGAATATCACCACCTCTGAAACCGCTTGCACAGATAATTGCACGCAATTTAACGCGCCACCTTATCTTAATTTTAGCACTGGTTTGTTCAGCTATACGGACAATAATATCAGCACGAATTTAACACTTGATGGCACTCTAACAGGCACGCTTGATGCAAAATTCTATGGCAGTAACGCGCAAGCAACTGGCGGTGGCGCGCAAGAATTTGGTGGTGCATTTGCGTTAGCCCAAGAAGATACCCGCTATTATTATGGCGTATTTGGTGCAAGTCGCAATGGGGTCGTACCGTTCGTTCCTAGCGATACAACCACTTTTAACGCGCTTGGCACAGTAACAAACGCGAATACGCAAAACACTAATATTGGCACACATACCTCACTTGCCACTGTTGCGACTGATACTGTTATCTTGCAAGGTTTAGCGGTTGGGCTGCAAGATGCAACGATTCATACGCGCTATAAAGATGATGCATGGACTGATAGCGCGAGCGAGTTTCAAAGTGTAAGAACAATTAACGCATCACGCATTACGTCATCAGCTGCTTCTCTCACATTTGGCGCAACGGCTGGCACGATTACAAGCGCGACCGCTTATGCTGATGCTGATTATGCCACTGCGACTGCCAATAGAAGCATCGGTAATTTTACCGCCAATCATCTGGTGCTTGTTGAATGGGGGCAAGATGAATCCTTTAGTTCAAATGCGTCAGGGGAAACCCAAACTATCACCGATATTGACGGCATGATGATAGCGGGTATTGAAACCACGTCGGTGCCTACAGGTGCAGGTAATGGCAAAGCTACTTTTATGGGGCGCGGTAAGGGTGTTTATGGTAATATTACTTTAAGTGATGCTGTAACATTTGATGTGGAAGCGGAAGTTGTTTTCACGAATAACACGATAAGTTTTAAGGCTGAAAATACGGCTTGTGATGTTGGTACAACCTGTGCAACAGGCGTAACAGCATCTGACCTTAATTTCGCTATAAGTTCGCTCATCTATACTGGCAATAATATCACGACTTCCCTTACCAATATTGATGGTATGAATGGTCAGCTTGATGCACGTTTTTATGGTAACAGTCAAGCTTTTGAATCCGATGGTAGCGTTACGGGTGCGAATGAATTAGGTGGCACATTTTTAGTCGGCAATGCAGACAACTATTATTATGGTGCATTCGCCTCTGCACGTGGTGCGATTGATTTCACTTTCAATAGCGGAGACACAAAAGCTATTAATACGAATGTTGGCGATATTACTGTCGCCTCAACTCCGCCTAATAGTGTTGCAACAACTGGTATTATAGATAGCACAAACAGCACTTTGCAAGGTTTGGCTGTTAGCTTGGATGATAGCACTAAATACTTGCGTCCGAATGCCCAGACAAATAGTAATTGGAATCTTAATGATACAAATAATCTGAATATCAATAGGGTGTTTGCTGTATCACAGACGGCATCAACTGGAACGATGCCTGCGGTCTCTCTCACATTTACTGCTGGTGCTATCACGGGCTTCACTGCTTATGCTGATGCCGAATATACAGGCACGACTGTGGATAGAAAAGACATTTTTGGTTTCGCCAATAATTCTTCTTACATGGCGTATGTTACATGGACGCAAAATGAAACCTTTAATGCAAGCGTAACAGGGGTTGAACAGAATGTTACCAATATTGATGGCATGATGATTGCGGGTATTGAAACTGGCGCCATGCTTAGTGATGGTAAAGTTGACTTTACGGGTAAAGGTAAGGGTGCATATGGCACAAATGACGGCACTAGCATTACAGATTATGATGTATCATTTAATGTAACCGCCGCCGTTGATTTTAAGCAAGGCAATGTTAATATCATCACCGATAGCACAAGCTGCACAGCCAATTGTAACTCTGTTACTCTTGCGCCAGACTATCTTAATTTCACCACTGGCGCATTCAGCTATGGCAGTAATGACGGCACAACGGATTTAACACTCAACAATCCTCAGGTTAATACAAATCTAGTAGGTGATATTGATGTCCGTTTCTATGGTAATGATGCTGATGATGAGGGGCTGATTGGTAGCAATGAATTTGGCGGCACCTTCGCACTCGCAAATGCCACTAACTACTATTATGGTGCATTTGGTGCGAATCGTGGCGATGTTTTCGTGAGTTCTAGCACCTCTGCAATTAATGCGGTTGGCGTTATCTCAATGGATGCAGATAATCCCGTAACCACCATTCCATCAGCGACGACTCTTACAGGCAATCTTACTCTGAAAGGTTTGGCATTATCGCTTGATGATGAGGCAACTTACACACGCTATAAAAAGACAAGCGCATGGATGGATGCGACTGAAACGCAGATTGCGCGTGCTATCACACTGAATCGGGTTACCAAATCAGGTGCTTTGATTGATTTTGCAACTGGCACGGCAACAACAATCTATGCCGATGCAGATTATACTGTGAGCGATGCGAATGTAACCGCCACGATTGATAGAGACACAATCTTCGGATTTGCTACTGACTCAAATTATATGGCGTATGTTGAATGGGCGCAAACCGAAACTGTGGCGAACCTTGATAGTGGCAATACATTATCAGAAGATAGCTTCACTAATATTGATGGCATGATGATAGCGGGTCTTGAAACTGGCAGCATTATCGGCGATGGCAAGGTTGACTTTTCGGGTAAAGGCAAGGGTGTCTATGGCACAACAGCCGGTGGTGCGGTTACAGTCTATGATGTGGCATTCGGTGTTGCAGTTGCGGCTAATTTCACAGCAGGCAATGTTACTGTTGTTACTGATACCACAACTTGCATAGCTAATTGTAACGGTAATACTGCGCCAAACTATCTGAATTTCAACACTGGCGCATTTAGCTATGGCAGTAATAATGGCACAACGAATCTAGCGCTTAACAATCCATTGACTGGTAATAACATAGCAGGCACGCTTGATGTGCGCTTCTATGGTGGTGGCACAGAAGAATTTGGTGGCGCATTCGCGTTATCAAGTGCGAATAACTACTATTATGGCGCGTTTGGTGCAAGCCGTGCAGGGCATGATTTATTTCAGGGTTCAGACATAACCACTCTTAATGCGCTTGGCACAGTAGTGGCAACAAGCACTGTAAATCCTAGCACAGCCACCACGCTTACGGGCAGTCTTACTTTGCAAGGTTTAGCGGTATCGCTTAACAGTGCTGATGAATATACGCGCTACAAAGATGATGCTTGGAATGTTACTTTGGCTGAATTGCAGATTGATAGGCAAGTTACGCCAAATCGCGTTACTGATTCAGGCGTTGCGATTGATTTTACGGGTGATACGGTAACAACAATCCATGCGGATACAAATTATACTGTGAGTGATGCGAATGTAACCGCTACGGTTGATAGAGACACAATCTTTGGTTTTGCATCTGACTCCAATTATATGGCGTATATCAGCTGGAGCAAAGATGAATCCTTTAATTCGAGTGCGTCAGGGGAAATGCAAACCGTTACCGATATTGACGGCATGATGATTGCGGGCATTGAAACCGCTAGCATTATTGGTGCGGGCAGGGTTGATTTTATAGGCAAGGGCAAGGGTGTTTATGGTACGAAAACCGAAAGCTTTGATACGGTATTTTCTGTAACCGCTAAAGTTGATTTTGATGAGCGGGATATGTTGCTCAGCACCACAACGGAAGCCTGCACGAATTGCAACAATTTTGATGTATCAAGACTTGATTTTACGAATTTATCGTTAGGTTTTGAAAGTGCTGGCGCTTCAGTCAATAGCATCAGTCAAGCTGTAACGCTTGATACCACACTAACAGGCACGCTTGATGCGCGTTTTTATGGTGGTGGCACGGAAGAATTTGGTGGCACATTTGCATTGGCACAAGCCGACATAGGCACAATTGATGGGCGCTATTATTATGGTGCTTTTGGTGCATCACGCAATGGGGTTACGCCGTTCGAGCCGAGCGATACAACCACCATTGATGCGCTTAACACAACCTCAAACGCAAATCCGCAAAGCACTGATATTGGCACACATACGAGGCTTTCCGCTGTTGCAGCTGATACCGTAACTGTGCAAGGTTTAGCGGTTGGGCTGAAAGATGCAACAATACATACGCGCTATAAAGATGATTTATGGACTGTTGATGCCAGCGAGTTTCAGACTGGAAGAACACTCACCGCATCGCGCATTACAGGTGCGTCTGCCTCTCTCACATTTGGTTCTGCAGGCACGGTTACAAGTGCAATCGCGTATGTTGATGCAGATTATGCCACTGCCACTGCCAATAGAAATATCGGTGGCTCTAACTATAACTATCTGACTCTTGTAGAATGGGGACAAGATGAATCTTTTGGCACAGCTAATATGGCACTAACCCAAACTGTTACCGATATTGATGGCATGATGATAGTGGGTATTGAAACTGCCGATTTAACAATATTCTCTGGCAGCACCACATTTACGGGCAAGGGTAAAGGCGTTTATGGCACGAAAACTGGCAATGTTGCCTCAAGCTATGAAACATCATTTACTGCAAGAGCCATTGTTAATTTTGATACAGACAGGGTAAATATCACCACCACTAGCACATCCTGCACAGATAATTGTAGCGGTGTTACCGTGCCTAGCTATCTCAATTTCACCATAGATTACTTCGATTATGATGGCAACAGCAAGGCGGTAACGCTTGATAACACGCTAACAGGCACGCTTGATACGCGTTTTTATGGTGATGTGGTGCAAGAATTTGGTGGTGCATTCGCGTTTGCCGAAGCTGATACGCGCTATTATTATGGTGCATTCGGCGCAAAACGTCCGTCTTATGTCTATTCTCTTGATGCCCCACAAACATTTAATGATAATGATTTAGTAAGCTTTGATGATTTGCGTCGCAAGAGCACAGTTGGCAATGCGTTGAAAATCGCTTCTGCTGTTGAGCTTAAAAGAAGTAGTGGGTCTAATCAAACTCTTAGTATCGCAGACGCGATCGCTGAATTTAACTATAATGCGGATGATGAGTTTAGTTCATTGATTCTCTATTTAGATGGTCAAAGATATAGCACAACCAATCTTGATGCTAGTGATATAACTGAAGATGCTGTTTCTGATTTGTCACCCGATTCTTATTCTGGCAGCAATACGCCTAATAGGCTTCAGTTAAGTAAAAGCACTTACTATTTTGCTGATGTGCCAGAATATATGGCGTTGATTAATTGGACATCGGAATCATCCCAGAATATTAATAATCGGAGTTATGGCTATGCGATGGTTGGTTATGAAACAGATGGTGATGATATTCCTAGCGCGGGTGATATTACATTTACTGGCGAAGGACATGGGATTTATTATACTGGCAGTGACTTTGAAGATATACGTTTTACGGCGACTGCCATTGTTAATTTTGCGACCCCAAGCATCGCTTTCAGCACCACAGATACATGCCTTGCCTTTACTTCTTGTAGCGACACACGGAGTTTCCTCAATATTGACACTACTTTAAGCTACACAGCTGGCACAAAAGATATCAGTGGCGCGGTTACAGCCGTGGGCGATGGCGGTCAATTAACAGGCACGGTAAGTGCCAGATTTTACGGTGATTCAGCGCAGGAATTTGGTGGCACATTTAGCCTATTAAATAGTGGTGCAGACACAGATTATGTGGGTTTTTTCGGGGCTAATCGTGTCTTTGTTCCAGAATTTGATAAGCCAACAGATTTTAATCATAATGGTTTAACCAGCTTTACGGATGATGCCCGCAATGGCACAAGCAATAATGCTTTCAAAATTGCAGGGCTTGTGGCGATGAAAGATACTGCTTCTGAGGCAAGAAGTATTAGCACCAGCACTGATGCTGTGCTTGAGCTTAGCTATGAGCTTGATGGTGATTTTGCCGCTACGAATGGCATGGCATTATATTGGGGTGATGACCGTTATCGCGCACTTAGGGCTAATACTAGTAATTCCACTGCGGATGTACTTCGACCTTACTCTACAGATAAAACAGCGGGTGGCAATATTGGGGTGATGAAAATCGATAAAAGTAGCATTCTTTTTGACTTTGATTCAGAAAATATGGCAGTGTTTGGATTATCTTTGACAGATAGTGGTGATAGCTATAATATTTATGGTATGACTGGTTTTGAAACAGCTGATGATAATATCCCGACATTGGATAATGGCTTCTTCTTTACGGGCAACGGAGAAGGGAAATATGGCAGATATGTAAGTGGTTTGGGATATTCAGACTCAATACCTACATATTTTGAAGTTACTGCCCATGTTGATTTTATCAGCCGTAACATCACCGTAACAGGCGAAAATACCTGCGCCTCTGGCAATTATTACAGCAGTTACGATGATTGTGTGGCTAGCGCTAATTTGTTTAGTCAGCTTGATTTTACGGCTACCTTAAGCTATAACGCAGGCGATAATGATATTACTGGCGCGATTCAAACGTCAGGTAGCAATAGCACATTCGACCGCGTAAGTGGCACGGCAACGGCACGTTTTTATGGCATAGGCACTGATGCAGCAACAGAATTAGGTGGCACATTTAGCATGGTTAGCACAACTGGTAGTGTTGCTGAGCAGGATACCTATATTGGTTGGTTCGGTGTAGATGCAGGCACGTTCCCTCTGCTTGTTGATATTGATGCGAATACTATCGGCACCAGCGCTGGTGGCACACATGCGATTAGCACGAATTATGGCTCGGTTGCAACGGCATCAGCAGGTGCAAATACAATGAATGTACCAGCCTATAAGCTAAAAGCCCTTACGGTGCAAACAGTCAAGAGCAACACATATACCCGCCCTGATACTGCTACAGCATGGGATGTAACAAGCCATAAAACCGGTGAACATGTTCAGCTTTCAAAAGTGAGTGGCTCAGTTCTTGAAATAAAATATGGACAACATCAGTGGGACGCTGACAAGGTTGCTATTAGTCAAATAAAAACTTATGTAGGCACGACAACCAATGTAAGTTTTTTTGCTTCTACCAGTAATACTCCCTATGACCTTACAGGTCAAATTCAGTCTGCACAAAGTGATGGCAGAAGCAGTCGCTTAACCCTGATACATGATGTTGACCCTGACTATTCTGACACTCTCCAAACCGAATATGTGGCATTGGTGGCATGGAATGAAGATTTAGCACTGCCTGCTTTATCAACAACCGCGCTTACTGATAGCCGTGCCTATGAAGATAGAGGCTATATGGTTGCAGGTGTTGAAACTGCTGGCACAGCCATCCCCGGTAGTGGCACAGCAGTTGGTTTTACAGGTGGCGGTGTTGGCACTTATGAAGCATCAGATAGCCCGCTACTGAAAAGCACCCACGTATTTAAAACGCGGGTTGTGTTTGACCTTGATGTGGAAGTTAATTTTGTAGGTAAAAAAGTGGATATAACATTCGAAAATACAAGGCAAGACCTTGGTAGCCCAGCGATTGGCGCGATACCCCATCTTGATTTCACCAGTGAATTAAGCTACACGGCAAACATGAATAACGCCAGTAGCACTGTTACAGTTGATGGTATGGTTGGCGAAGTGAATGCAAGATTTTACGGTCCTACGGCGCAAGAATTGGGCGGAACATTCCATATGTCAAAAAGCAAATATGATTATTATATGGGTCATTTCGGCGCGAAGAAAGATTAATATATGCGGCTTGCCCCTACTTTCGTGGGGTCGGTTTATGTATCAAGGGGTAAGAAACCTTACCCCGTCTTCACCACAATTCTAGCGACTAATACTAATGTCTAACAATTCCACCCAATGGCTGATAGGGGTGCTGGTGTTGCTTTGCAGATGCATTTGGCAACCAATATTAGCGGTAACAATCTGTGCAGGATTGGCGATAGTCAGCGCTTTTAATTTATTATCACGCAAGGCTTTGGCAGTCTTGGGTTGCAAAATAGAATATGTGCCAGCCGAACCACAGCATAAATGCCCATCTTTGGTGGGGGCGAGTGCAATGCCCGCTTTGGCAAATATCTGTTCAATCACGCCATCTAATTTCTGCCCATGTTGCAATGTGCAAGGGCAATGCAATACAATAGACTGCTGATGAGCATTCACCTTAATCGCCTGCCAATCTTCGGCAATAATCACTTCGCTAATATCCTTACTGAGTGCGCTGATTTTTTGTGCCTTATCACGATAGGCAGGGTCATCTTTCAGCAATTTATCATAATCTTTCAGCATCACCCCGCAACCTGATGCGGTGCTGATAATCGCCTCTGCGCCTTGCTCCACATCGTGCCACCATATATCAATATTGCGCCTGATGGTCGCCAAAGTGCGTTCGTGAAAATCCAGATGATGGGTCACCGCCCCGCAACATTGCACTTGCTGATGTTCACGCACCGCAATATTGAAGCGGTTTAACAAACGGGTTGCGGCTTGATTGGTTTCAGGTTTTGCCACCGATTGCACACAGCCTGATAATAATATCATTTTGCGCTTACAATCGGGCTGATTGATGATGGTGCGTGTTTGTTTTTCAGGGATTTTGCGCTTCAATTCACCCCATAATAACGGCTTGCATAACTGCCCTAATCGCAATAATAACCCAAATCTTTTTGGAAACGGCACAATCAATATCAGCAATTTTCTGCTGAATCGTGCCCCTAATGGGCGCGTAGTTTTCTCATCAATTAACTGCCGTCCAATATCAATCAACTGCCCATATTGCACATTAGAAGGGCAGGTCGTTTCGCAATTACGGCATGTCAAACATTGGTCAAAATGGATTTGCGTTTTATCGGTGGCATTGCCTGTTTCCAGCATTTGCTTTATCAGCGAAATCCTGCCACGTGGTCCATCGCGCTCATCACTAAAATGCTGATAGGTAGGGCAGGTGGCGTTACAAAAACCGCAATGCACACATGCGCTAATAATCTGTTTTGCCTGCTTCGCTTGCGGCGTATCACGATAAGATTCATGCAATTTTACATCCATAATCAGCCTATCCTATGATGCGGGTTAAAAATATGCGAAGGGTCAAACGCAGTTTTCAGATTGTTGTATATTCGTTGCAAAGGCGGTGAGAATAGCGGAGGCGTCACATTTTCGCCTGTGGCAGATATTGCGCCAGATATTAGGATTGCCTCGCCATGATATTTTTGCGCCCATTCTTGCACCGATTGCGCGGAAACCGCATCAGCCTTTAGCCATCTTCTGGCGCCACCCCAATCAATCAGCCAATCACTTTCGGCTTTGGTGTTGATATTGCTGATATGACACGGCGCAGTGGCTGGCACTGAAAACCGCCACAAACTCTGCCGATTATCAGCAAAATAAGGCAGTTGCAACTCACGCAAATTTTGCCAAAAATCGCCATCATTATCAGGGGCATCATCATCGCAAATCTCGCCTTGCCATTGGTCGCAAGCCGCATTCACCGATTGCGTTTCGCCAGAAAACCGCAGATAGACTTGCCCATCTGCCCATGCAGCACCATCAAGCGGATATTTATCACAGCCATATTGTTGCAGTAATACCAGCCCTTCTGGTAAATCGGTGGCTTTGGTAACAGTTTTGCTTAAACGCGGTAGGGGAGATATTTTGAGACTGATTTCGGTGATAATGCCAAACGCCCCCATCGCGCCTGTTTGCAACCGTGCAACATCGTAGCCCGCAACATTTTTCATTACCTTGCCACCAAATTTGAGATGCTCACCTTTGCCATTGATGAGCCTGATGCCTAGCAGATGGTCGCTGATAGAGCCACGCCATGGGCGCGCAGGCCCTGATTGATTGCTGGCAAGCGTGCCGCCTATCGTGGCTTTGCCATCAAACCAACGTGGGTCAGATGCTAAATATTGCTGGTTTTTACCTAAAATATCGGCAATCTCTGCCAATGATGTGCCTGCTTTAACGGTGATGGATAATTCATCAGGTTGATATTCCACTAGCCCCGAATAATCTTTCATCGCCACAATATTATCGGCTGAGTGCTGATTAGGGTTAAGAAAATTTTTGCTATTTGCCCCTTGAATCGCAAGCGTTGTTTTATCATTAGCGGCTTTTTTCACCTGCTCAATAATATCGGTTGCAATCATCGCGGTAATGCCCGATATTCTTGGCATCTTTTTAAGGTGGGGATGGCTTTGTTGGGATTCAGCAAATTCTTATCATCAAACGCATATTTCACCGCATGGAATTGCTTGATTTCTTCATCGTTAAATTGATACGCCATTTGATTGATTTTTTCCAAACCAACACCATGCTCACCCGTGATTGTGCCGCCCACCTCAACACATAATTCTAATATTTTAGCACCAAACATTTCCGCGCGCTCAAATTCGCCATCATTGGCACTATCATATAAAATCAGCGGGTGCAAATTGCCATCGCCCGCATGAAAAACATTTGCCACTTGCAGCTGATAATGTTGCGAAAAGGCCTGAATTTGCTGTAAAACATAAGCCAATTCTCCGCGCGGAATTGTGCCATCCATGCAATAATAATCGGGCGATATTCTGCCGACTGCTGGGAATGCCGCTTTGCGCCCCTTCCAAAATAGCAACCGTTCTGCTTCATTTTGCGATATTTTGATGGAGGTTGCGCCAATTTTTTCTAATATTGCCGAGATAATATCAATATGCTGACTGACTTCTTCTTTCATGCCATCTAATTCGCATAATAATAATGCTTCCACCTCACGCGGATAGCCTGCATTGGCATAATCATCTGCCGCTTGAATCGCAAGCCTATCCATCATCTCCAATCCCGCAGGAATAATGCCATTGGCGATGATTTTTGCCACCGCATCGGCTGCTTTGCCAACATCATCGAAACCTGCCAAAATCATTTTGCGATAGTCGGGCGAGGGCAATAATTTCACCGTTATTTCAGTGATAATGCCAAGCAACCCTTCCGAGCCATGTATCAATGCCAAAAAATTAGCACCATTGCTCTCAAAGCCATGATTGCCAATGCTGATGCACTCACCTTGCACGGTTACCATTTTGAGGGCAAGCACATTATGCACCGTTAGACCATATTTGAGACAATGCACCCCGCCAGCATTTTCAGCCACATTGCCACCAATAGAACAAGCGATTTGCGACGATGGGTCGGGCGCGTAATACAGACCATGCGCGTGGGCAGCCTCGCTAATGCTGAGATTTCTGACGCCCGGCTGCACAATGGCAAGCCTTGCCAGCCTATCAATTGACGTGATTTTATTGAAACGCGCTAACGATAGCAACACGCCATTCGGGTGCGGGGTTGCGCCTGCCGAAAGCCCTGTGCCTGCGCCCCTGCCAACAATCGGCACATTATATTCATAGCAAATTTCCATGATTTTTTGAACTTGACTGGTGGTTTCAGGCAAAACGGTCAGCATCGGTTGCTGGCGAAATGCGGTGAGCCCATCACAATCATAGACATGTTGCGTTTCAGCATCTTGTATCACATAATCAGCATCAACAAATTTGCTGAATTTTTGTGCAAGCTGGGTGGCAGAAATCATCGGCTCTGTGTGCGTTGTCTCACCCATATACTTGCGAAGGCAACCATGTAATCAGCGGAGGAAAGAGCATACACAAAGTGAGCCCAAATAATTGTATCCCCAAAAATGGTAATGACGCCTTAAAAATATCAGACATTGGAATATCATCTGGCGCAACCCCACGCAGATAAAATAGCGCATAGCCAAATGGCGGGCTTAAAAAGCTCATTTGCATATTCACCAAATACATCACGCCAAACCATAGGATTAAATCATTGGGGTCAGAAAGTCCGAAGGCGGCTGCCCCTAATGTTTTGATAATTGGCACAAAAATCGGCACACATAAAAGCAAGATACCCACCCAATCTAAAAACATTCCTAACACGACCAATAATATTTGCATGAATATCAAAATCCCCCACGGACCTAAACCTGTGCCGATTAAGGCATCGGTTACAAATTGTTGCCCGCCTTGAATAACATATAGCCCCACAAAAATCGTTGCGCCAAACATAATCCAAATCACCATCGAGCTTGCTTTTAAGGTTGTGGTGCAAGCCTCTCGGATGGTTACCCAATCTAATCTACGGTGCAAGGCTGCCACAATAATCGCCCCGAAAGTGCCAATGCCCGCAGCTTCCACAGGGGTGGCAGCACCTGAAAATAAAACGCCAAACACAACTAAAATTAAGATGATTGGGGCTGCCATATTTTTTGTGATACGTAATTTTTCGGCAACATCTATGCGCTCTTCTTCTGCAATCGGTGGCCCTAATGTTGGGTCAATATAACAGCGGATACTGATATATAAAATATATAATCCAGACAGCATCAGACCCGGTATCACCGCGCCGATAAATAATTCACCCACTGATTGTTCGGCAACAACAGCGTAAATAATCGCTAAAATCGATGGCGGAATCAATATCCCTAATGTGCCACCTGCCATGATTGCGCCCATCGCGATTTTGGTATCGTACTGACGCTTCAGCATTGCGGGCAAGGCGATAATCCCCATCGTTACAACGGCAGCGCCAATCACGCCAACCATCGCCGCCAATATTGTAGAGGCAATCACAGTTGCTGATGCAAGCCCACCACGTAAACCGCCCAGCAATTTATAAATCACATCAAACATATTTTTGATGATGCCCGCGCGTTCTAACATCGCCGCCATAAAGATAAATAAAGGGATTGCCGATAATTGGTAATCGGTCATAATCGGGAAAATGCGGCTTGGCACAATATTTAATGTTTGGGCATCGCCTAGAATGAATAAAAACACACATGCCAGCCCACCAGTTACAAATGCCAAAGGCAAGCCTGCCAATAATAGCACCAATAGGCTACCAAACATGATTAATGTCAGCCACCCTATGCCTATTTCAATGCCCATTATTTATCTCCTCAATTCTTGCGATATTATGATATTCATGCCCATATTCATACATTGCTTTGCCTGATGACATCAATATCTTTTAATAATTTTGAAATTCCTTGCAACAATAATAATATCGCCCCTACCACCATTCCAAATTTAATCGGCCAATATTGTATCGCCCATTCGGTGAACGAAACTTCCATCTGCCCTAATGAATCAAACGCGAAAATCAATCCTGTTACCAATAATGTGCCAACAAAAATGAAGAAGAACACAGATGTTACGATATCAACGATGGCTTTTTTGCGGGCAGAAAATTTTGCATAAAAAATATCAACCCTCACATGGCTATTGGTGAGATAGGCGTAGGCGCCAGCCATTAAATATTGCATACCAAACATGAGAAACATCGATTCATGCGCCCAATTTGTAGGTGAATTAAACACGTAACGCACTGTTACTTCGTAATAATAAACAAACACCGCAATCACCGACCAATAGGCAACATATTCGCCTGAAAAAAGTGATATTTGGTCAATTTTTCTGATAAGTCCCAGTTTTTTATAAACGAAATCTGAGTCATTTTCCAACTCAGCTTGCAATTCAGGTGCTTCTGTATCGTCAGCCTCCGCCTGTTGCATTGCCAGTTTTTGATTGGCTTTTGCCACCATTTTAGGAAGCAAAATAGCATCAGCAATCATTAAAATAATCACCGCAATAAAGGCGATAAGCGCGTAACTTCCCCATTTTTCTTTTTGCCCCGATGTTTGCCCCGCCACAGCTTGTAAGATGGTTAATTCATCGCGACCATCACTCATGCGTGTTGCTATATCTTGTTTTTGCGCGGTTAATTTATCCAATTTACGTTGATGACGCTGATAATCGTTTGACTCGGCATCTTTATCAGCTTCGGCTTCCGCCATCAGCTGCTTGGTCTCCACCATATCTTCATCAATGTTGAGGCTCTTTTTTGCGTTCCGCGCCATCGATGATTCTAGCGCCGTAACATTTGCCACACTATCAGAATGCGTTACCCTTGCCTTATTTGCCGATGATGAGGCAAATAGAATGGTGGCGAATAACGCGCAAAACACAATTCCTAACAGGTTTTTGAGGTAAAAGCGATGCAGACCTAAAAATCCGCCCACCAGCCAAATGAAATAGGCAATATTATTTTGATAAGTCGTCGTTCTATTCAGCGTTTTGCGTGCCAAATACATCGCAATTAGCGGGAAAGCAAGTATCCCCACCCAATAAAACCAATGAGGCAATGTAAAATTAACGTCAGGCATAGGCGCGTTTCCAATTTCATAAAAACAGCTTGCGCCACCTTAAATGCACTTTAAAATGCAGATGGCACAGGCTGATGATAAACAGGTGATGCTTAAACTTTTAAGCTATAACCTTTAATTTGGTCTGGCGTTACATAACCCAGCGACCCTGATAACATATAATCAAGCTGAATTTTGAACACCCGTGCGGCATATTTATCTTTATTTGCCCACGCAAACCATCTTTCCACCGCAATTTCAGTAACCGCTTCCACATCATCTTGGCTCAAGCGGGTGATTTTTGTGCCATCTGCTTCAAACTTTTTCCATGCTTCTTGGTCAGCCACTTGGATTTTTGCATGATGCTCAATCGAATATGACCGCACTTCGTTATGCACAAAGGTTTTCAAGTTTTTCGGCAATTTCTGCCAAGTTTTCATGCCAACGGTTAAATCCATGACATCAACGGGTTGATAAATTGACATAAATCCGGGAGGCCCCATCGAGATATAGTCAGTTACCTGCCCAAAGCCGAGCGCGTAATTGACTGCTGGCCCAACATAATCGGCAACATCAATCGTTCCTTTTTCCAATGCGGGGAAAATTTCTGAACCCGGTAGTAATGTGGTTTTCGCACCTAATTTTTGGAACACTTCGGCAACCATACCACCCGGTAGACGCATTTTACGCCCGCGGAAATCATCAATCGAGCGAATAGGAACTTTAGAATGAATGATATTCGGGCCATGATGAATCGGGCCAACATAATACATGCCCTGCTTGGCGAATAATTCACGGGCGATTTCTAAGCCACCCAAGCCATAATAAAACACATCCCATTCATGCGGGTTACGCATACTAAGCGGGTAAGATGATAAGAAAACCGATGCTGGAATACGCCCCGCCCAATAGAGTGTAAAGGGGTTCATGCCTTGAATCACGCCATTTTTAACGGCATCAAATAGTTGAAAATCGCCAACCACGTCTTTTGCGCCAAAGGGGATAAATTCAAGCTCGCCACCGGTTTTTTCTTTGATTGAGTTACACCAATCTTTGAAGATTTGCAAGCCAACACCGCCGGGCCATGATGTTTGAATTTTCCATTTGATTGTTTTACCAGCGGCTGTGGCAATAGCGGGTGCGGCTAATGCGCCCACGCCTGCGATACTTGCGACTGCTGCGGTCTGAGTTAAGAATTTGCGCCGCGATTTAATATCGCTATTATCTGCACTATTTGTCATTATAAATCTCCCTTTTAAATATCAAACTTACCAACAATCTCACTTATGAAATTCTTGATAATTGCATTTTACAGATATGATTTGTTAATGTCAACTCATTATTTTGATAATAAGATTAAAGGGGGGCAAACACGGTAGGAGTATTGAGTACGGCGGTGGGGGGTTGTTGAGGCAAGCACGGGAGGAGTATTGAAATACAGCGGGGGGATTATCAAGGGGGGTACGCGCAAGGGAGCGGACGTAAGTCTCGCGACCGAGAAGTTGCGCCGCACCCCCCTTGATACAATAATGCTATTTTTCTGTGGGCTCTAATGCGCGGGTGGGGTCTCCAACGATGATGGCGCGTTGCAACATATCCAGACGTTCAGGTGTCATAATGCTTTGTGGCACATAATCATCTCGGTTGATATATTCCTCGATGCCTTCGATAAGTTCTCTTTCTTCTTCATCGCAATAGCCATCAATGAATGGTTCAAATGATTCCATTTCTTTTTTCATTGGCTAGAGGCTATTTTTTCAGTTGATTCAGTATTACTCGCGTTATTTGAAGATTTATTTAAGATAGCAACATCAACGGCAATATTCCGTAAGGTTTCATTAACCTCGTCAAATTTTGCATCTATTTTATCAAACCCTTTCGTTACATCAGCACGTAGATTTTTGACATCGTCATCTATGTTATTTACTTTTGCATCTAATGCTATGACGTTTGAGTATAAGCCAGATATGAAAAAACTACCTGATAAAAGAGCGGTTCCCACTGCCAACACCACGCCAGCAATAACGCCAGTTACTGACGCAACCATCCACCATTTCTTTAAGTTTACCATACCAGAATTTATCATTATATTTTCTCCTTTCATATATTTGTTTTATTTTATATGAGATGGGGGTGGGTGTCAAGAAGTTCTCGATGGGAGTGTTAGGTACAGCGGTGGGGGGGGTGGTGAGGGGTGAGGCAAGCTAGATATGAGTATGAGGTATGGCGGGGGGATTATCAAGGGGGGCATCACGAGCTGATTGGCGCACCGCCAGAATCAGCGAAGTGTATGTCGCACCCCCCTTGATACAATAACGACAACAAAAAAGGCGCGGTGCTTGAGAGCATCGCGCCTTTGGTATTTAGTCTCTATCGGTTAATTATTCGGGTTATCCGCGCCGAAGAAGCCTACGAAGCTTGAGGTTTCACCGCTTACCGAGAATGTGCCGCCTAATTCTTCTGATGCTGGTCCGTAAAATCTGGCATTGGCTGTGCCTGATAATTCCGTGCCGTCAGCATCAACCGTGTCAAAATCTAAATCAGTGCCTGCGGTTTTAACCGTGCCATTGATTTCGTTTGTGCTATAATTTAATGTGCCAGTCATATTCAAGTGTTTGTTAGCGCTGTCTCCACAAGGATTAACGTTACTGCTAGAGCATGTTTCGGTTGTGTTGAAAGTGATACCCTTCGCTGGTTGGCTAAAATCAACTGTTGCTGTTACCTTAAAGTAACGTTCATGATGAGTGCTAGCAGTCGTATTATATCTGCCACGACCTTTTCCTGTAAATGTTACTTCGCCTGCATCGGTTGGAATAGCAGCAGTTTCAAAACCAGTAATGACATAACCTTTATCATACGTGTCAATCCCCCAAAAAAGTGTTGCCATATATTGTGCGGTAAAGCCATAATTAATGGAGGGTGTTCTGTTGAAATTAAACTCTATCGGATCCACACCATCGCTACTGAAGAAATTTGTGCCACTACCTTGAAAGTAAGTGTCATCAGCATTAGTTGCTGTAACAGTATGTTTTCTATCACCGATATAGGTTGAAACGCTTGTGATATTACCAAGACTACTATAGGTGATTTCAGCGACGCCACTTGTATAATGATAATTGTTGATTGTTTCAGCAGTGGTATCTTTGTTTGTTCGCACTGCATTGCTCGTGCGGAGGGTGAGAGGGTTATTGGCAATATTATTCTTACGCTCCTCATCAGCAAAACCATCTGTGTAATCAGCAATATCAGCAAATGTAGTTGGCACATTATACGTCATGCCATCGCCTACATCGTCATAAGTTGCCTGCGTTGCTTTCACCTGCGTTGTTACCAACCAACCATCGCGTTGCGCGCCGAAATAGCCTGTATAGCCTATACCTCCGTTGGCGAAGCTGAATGTGCCACCTAATTCGACGGCACCTGTTCCGTAAAATTTAGCATTGGCATCGCCCGTAAGGCTTGTGGTGCTACCAGCATCATAGCTAAAGTCAGTACCCGTGCCATCTGTATCCGTATATGCGGCGTAGGCACCGCCTTTGGTGGTGAGTGCTTCGCCACCAGTATTATTGGTGCTTAAATCATTATCGCCATCGGCGTATGTTAATGTGCCAGTGAAGTCGAGGTCAGGGCGGGATGTAGCAGTGCAATGATTCTCTCTTAAACATGTTTTGGTGCTTGATAATGTTACTGTGCGCGCACTAAAATCAACATTGGCATTAATATCAAAATAATATAGAACAACACCAGTATTACTAGCATCAAGGCTACCAGCACTATAACGTCCTTTCCCTGCGCCTGTGAAACTGATATTTTGATAGCCTTTCAGGATATCATCGCCATCAGTGGTAAAGCCAAAAATGCCATAGCCAATTTCATAGGTTTTATTACCCATACCATCAGCAACACTTGCCACACTCCATTCAATCAGTGCCAGATAGTTTGGCACAACACCGAAACTTGATGTATCTCTGCTGAAAATAAATGTATACGGGCTATCAATCTGATTACTATTTGTAGTATAAGCCAAAGAAACTTCACCACCAACTGAAGCTCCACCTACACCTGCATTATATAATCCACTCGCTGCCTTATATTTTGTCTCATCAAAATATGCTGTTAGGCTGGTTGGATCAATCGGAGCATTAGTAGTATTATTATATTTATATTTAACCACGCCACCGCTGATAATATCACTGGTAACAGTTTTATTAATACCATCATGGGTGATGCTCACCAGATTGTCGATTTCAAAAGTGGCTGTTTTATTTTTGCGGACATCATCATTAAAACTTGTGAATGGTAAGGTGAAATCTGTTGGCAGATTATCGCCTGCAACCATGCCATCATTATCTGAATCGGTTGTGGTAGTGGTTTCATTAACAATATAACCAATCTCGCCCCCAAAGAAGCCCACATAGGCTGCATTGTCGCTTGTGAGGTTGAATGTGCCGCCGAATTCGTTGGATTCTGGTCCGTAGAATTTAGCAGTTGCATCGCCTGTTAAACCGCTTGTGGTTTCAACATTATCGAATGCAAGGTCGTTACCTGTGAATTTCGCCATATCGGTTGTGCCGTAATCTACACTTGCTGTGAAATTAAGGTCAGCGCGCGCTGTGCCACAACTTACGCCAGTGCATGTGCCTGTGCTTGCCAATGAAACCGTGCGGTTGCCAAAATCAACATTGGCATTGATATTAAAGTTAGTGCTTATATTGCCAAAGCTATCAGAATAGCGACCAACGCCCGCACCTGTAAATATAGTTGTGCCAGCAGCTAATGGCGCGACGGTTGCAAAACCTGTGATGCCATAGCCTACTGTTACTTTGGTTGAATCATCTGTACTATCCGTAATGTCGGTATCATCTGTTAATACCCATCTCACCCTTGCCATATAATTTGCGGCGGTATCACCAAATGAATTTCTGCTTAAACTAAGATAAGCAGGGGCAATATTATCACTACTGCCCAGCGTGTAAGCTGTCTTATTAGCATTAAGCTCCTCATCAGTGGTTACCGCACCTTCTGTCCAATATTTTCTATCACCAAGATAGATTGAGAGCGGTTTGCCTGAGCCTGCAAAATTGCCACCTGCATAATCAAACACAACCACGCCATTGGTGAAAATATCGTTATTTATCGACTTATCCACAGAATTTCTGGTTATCTGCACGAAATTGGCAGATAAAGCATTGTCTAGCGTGCCGGTTTTAGCCGAATCGGTAAAGTTTGCGAGTGTATTCGAGTTTAATGTTGTCGGCACTGTTTCGGTTACGAGGTTTTCGGGGTCTGTATTATCCGTTACAATCTCAGCCAATGTTGCGGTGGTGATGGTTGCGGTGGTAACATAGCCACGCTCTGTGCCGAACCAACCGACATAACCGCCATTTAGGCTTGATAGGCTGAATGTTCCGCCCAATTCGTTGGTTAAACCGCCATAGAAACGGGCAGAAGCCGTGCCTGTAAGTTCACTATCACCTATAATGGTAAAAGAATTATCAGAGCCTTGAGTGATAACATCAGCGAAATTGAGCGCGTTTGTGCCTGCGGTGTAAGTTGCATCACCCTTGAAATTAAGGTGATTGCGTTTTTCGGCACTTGCGTTACAACCTGCAGAAGAGGTGCAAGTGCCACTGCTTTCTAGCATAACCACGCGTGTGCCAAAATTAACATCTGCTTCAATGTTAAAGGAAATGGGGGTGCTTACCATGCCACCGCCATTGGTATTATAGCTATAAGCGCCTGCGCCCTTGCCAGTGAATGTGGTTGAACCAGTGCTGAAAAGCGGATTATCGCCATCGGTAGCGGTTTCAAACCCGCCAATGCCGTAGCCGATAGTATCGCCGACAACCCAATCAATCCGTGCCATATAGGTGGCATCAAAGCCGAACGGAGTTCTATCTAGGTTGAGAGACGCGCCCGAATCAGCCGTGCCATCTTTATCAATATCAACAGCCGTGCCAGAAATGGATTTTAAATCAGATGAGGTGCCTAACGTTACCTGATAGATGCTACCGCCAATATAGAGTGTGGGCGCCTTTGACGTTTCATTGAACTTATATCAAACGAACCACCACCATAGCGATAGCTAACCGCGCCACCCGTGAAGGTTTCGTTGGTAACAATATTGGCAGTGTTATCGGTGGTGATTTGCGCCATAGAGGCAACAGGTAGCGCGATAATACGTTGGACGCCGCCATCTACGACAAAGCTTGTTGCGCTATCAAGGCTTTGCACTGGCACGTTATCGCTATCAGTTGCCACAGCATCTTTGGCATCAATCACATAGCCACGTTCTGTGCCGAATAAGCCAACATAGCCTATGGTGCTATCTGTTGTGCCGAAATTGAAAGTGCCGCCGAATTCTTCGGCGTTTGCTCCGTAAAATTTGGCTTGGGCTGTGCCAGAAAGGGAGGCGATATTGTTTGCGGGTGTTTGCGTATCAACAAGCCCTGCGGTGGTTACCGCGCCCGTGATGGCGTTTGTGCCTGTATTGTAGCTTAAATTGCCCGTGAAGTTGAGGTCATCACGTTCCGTGTTTATGCATTCACCAGAGCATGTGTCAGTGGTTGCGAGTGCAACATTGCGCGCGCCGAAATCAACTGTGGCGGTAATATCAAAGCTAGTGCCAAAAGTTCCAATGCTATCAGAATAGCGACCCCAACCCTCGCCCTTGAAGATGGTAACGCCAGAGGGGATAAGTGCCGTGCTGGCGGTTTCAAAGCCAGTAACGCCAAAGCCGTAATTATCGTAATCATAGTCAATATCAGTTGTGCTGGCGGCATTATCGTTATCTAGCACTTTCCATCTTAAACCGAGCATGTAATCAGCCTGAAAGCCGAACAGAACGCGTCTATCAAGGCGGGCAGTATTAGGGGCAATGCCATCAGTGCTGGTTACGCTGCCAGCACTGGACGCAGATTGAATGTAATCAGCATCAGTTTCGGCATTTTTCGTGATTATCTGATAGGTGGTATCAGTAAGATAGAATTTGATGCTAGTAGAAAGAAAGTTTAAGCCATTATAAGCAAATTCTAACGTGCCAGTGATGTTTTCAGCATTGATATTCATGCCATCAGCAGGACGGGTGATGCCCACCAGTGAATCAATATCAAAGATAACAGTTTTATTAGCACGATTGGCATCGTTAAGACTGGTTAATGCCATAAGGTCTTCAGATGGGCGCAATATGCCACGTTGACCGCCATAAAACGCGCCATAATAGTAGTTTGTTGCGCTTGAGACGGCGAATGTGCCGCCAAATTCATTGGCACCACCGCCAGCCGCATTGCCATAGAAACGGGCATCAAGACTGCCTGCCATGCCATCTAAATCAGTGAAACTGTGGTTGATATTGTTTATAGTGGCATAGTTGATGTTGGTTACGGCGAAATCAAGTTGCGTCAACTGTTCTGTTCCCGCTTTTGTGTTGTTGGCGGTGATGTTTACATTGGTATTTGTAAAATCAGCGACGGTGGTAACATCAAATGTAACATCTTTGCCGCCATCAACAGTGCCATAAACACCCGCGCCCGCACCCGTAAATGTGGTTGTGTTAGAGAGAGGGATATTGCCATCTTCGGTGAGAACACCCGCGATCGCCATGCCGTGAATATTGTTAGATGAGCCTGTTGTTGCGCTATCCGTAAATTCGGTTTCGTTAATGTTCCAGTTGATATAGGCGACATAATCAGAGGCAAGCCCGAAAAGAGTGTTTCTAGTAACCGTGCCAGTTAGCGATTCGCCAGCATCGCCATAATTTATGGTTGCCGAATCAGCGGTAGCGTTAAATGTGATGTTAGCAGTCGCGCCAGTGATTCGCGTTGGGGTGATTTGCTGATCGATTTGTAATTTTGATTTATCGTTAATATCCCAAGCCGTGTTGGCAGCCGAATCGGCACGTGTGTAGTCGCCGTTATCGTTCAGGGTAACCGCCAAAGCCGATAATGTTATGAGGGTATCGTCAGTAACATCAGCAAGTGTAGGGTATGTGGCGCTATCAAAAACGGTATCGTTCGGGGTTGTGGTTGATACCATATCAAGCGGGTTGATGGTTGCTGATTCGCTTCCCACGAAGACTGGGTCAGTAGGGGCAGGGGCAGGGTCAGGGTCAGTATTGCTAGCGCCTCCGCCTCCGCCAGAACTGCCACCGTTACAAGCGGTGAGGGTGATCAGTGATAAAACTGAGATGGTTGAGATAAGTAAATGACGCATGATTTCTATCCTTTTAACATAGCGATAGATAAAATTACTATAATGTTTTTTTGGTTGGGGTGCAATAGTGGTTATGGAAATTTTGATAATATCAGCGAGATATAACTTGACTATCATTTGATATTGCTTATGATACAGGGTGGTTTTGTTATTTGAGGATTAAGTTATGAACAAATATTTTTATATCATCACTTTATTAATGGTTTCTGTTTTTTTGAATGGTTGTAGCACAGAACGTGGTGGCAGTGGCATTGTGAGCTCTGGCGTTGTGAGCGATGATGTGTTTATCGCTGATAGCATTAAGAAAGATGAGACTGATGAAGTTTTTGCAACCGTTACTCCCTATGGTTCGTTGACGGCAGCATCGGCTGATATCGAGAATACGGACGATAAAATATTCACCTTGCAAGGGTTGGCGGTGCAAGGTGGTGAGGTTACCAATTACACTGCCGGTGGCGATTTTGGGTGGTCGCAAGATGGTGAGACAAGCATCACTGTTGCCACCATCACAGCGCCTGCTGTGAGCCTCACTTTTGATGGTAATGGCAAGATGTCGGCAGTAAAAGCTTATTTCGCTGATAAAACCTATGAAGTTTCCGCTAATGGTAATGATTCCGCCATGCAGATTAGCGCAACAAATATCACCAGTGGTGCACAAACAGATGCCACTATCGCCACACTTACTGTGGATAGAGACGAGGTTTTTGGCTTTGATTCTAACTATATGGCATATATTGGCTGGAATCTTGAAAGAACGCAAGGTGATGCTAATCGTTTAGACTCGCTTGGTAGTGGTAAGGATAGGGCTTATAGTATCAATGGTAATATGATTGTAGGAATTGAAACCGATGATGTGAGTATTCCTAGAAATGGTGAGGTTAGTTTTATCGGCAAAGGGCGCGGCTATTACAGCCATGTTGATAAAGGAATCAGTAGCCATGCCACGATATTTGATGTTACGACTGATGTTGATTTTTCTACTCAAACTATCAATGTTAATAGTGCGAATACAATGCAATGTGGCAATAGCATTGATGTTAGCAGTTGCAAAACTGCTGTAGGTGCGCTTGAATTTAGCACGCAAGAAACATTTGTTTACATCACTAATAATAAGATTGGTTTTCGTGGCGATGTTTCGCTGAAATCCGATAGTAGTTTTACAGGCACCATTGATGCGCGTTTTTATGGCAGTCGCGCACAGGAATTAGGCAGCATATTTGCGATGCGTGATGAAACAGGTGGCTATTATTATGGCGCATTTGGCGGTGAGCGCGAGGGGGTGGAAGCGCCCAGCGTATTTAATACAGCAATAGGTGATGAGGCATTAATTGTTGCCGAAGAAATAAAGATAGATAATAAGATTACAAACAACCTTCCTGTTAATTCGCTGACCGCTGTGGCTGATGCGGGCGATGGCAATGCGTTTACGATGCGCGCTTTAACTGTTTATAAAGATGATACCACCGATTACATACGTGCGCCAAATCGGGATTGGGCTAGGGCGGATACAGCGCGTATGGTTGGACTCACACAATTAAGTGGCGCTGCGGCGTCTCTCACTTTTGATGCTGCTGGTAAGATATCAGGTGTAACTGCCTATTTGAATAGTAAAACCTATACAGTCAATGTGATTGATGACACACTTACACCCACTGCCACGATGTTTAGTGCCAGTATTAACGGTGCGGATAAAGATGCACGCACGACTAACATTACTGTTGATAGAGGCGATAAATTTTTTGGCTTTGATTCTAATTATATGGCGCATATCAGTTGGAATTTGGAAAAAACAGACGATAAGCTTACGACCGATATGTTGGATGTATATGATGACATTTATCATATCAGCGGTGCGATGTTGGCAGGGATTGAGACTGATGATGCGGATATTCACTTGTTCGGCAATCAAGTTTCCTTTAATGGTAAAGGGCGTGGCACTTATGGTGATTTAGATGGAAGCTATGATACTATATTTGATATAACAGCGATTGTTAATTTTAGCGCGCGCAATCTACTGCTTGCTAGCTCTAATACTTGCAAAGCGACTGACTGCGAGAATGAGGCGATGCGTGACCTTGATTTCAGTATTTCATCAGCGCCGATATTCTATAATAGTAATAATATCAGTGCTAATATAAATGATGCAGATTTCGGCTCAGTTGCGCTTGATGCGCGTTTTTATGGCGGTGATGCGTGGGAGTTTGGTGGCACATTCGCGATAACATACGCGACTAATAATAGCTATTATTATGGCGCATTCGGTGCGTTACGTAAAGGTATCACTGCGCCATCGATATTTGATGCCACAATAGACAGTGAGACGGTAAAGCTACCAGATAATGTTACGGCGCCGTTTATTCCTATTGATATTGCTACCAACAACCCTTATGAATCTCTCACTGCCATTGCAGGCACTGATAAACGCGTGGTGCTGAATGCTCTATCAGTTTATAAAGATGATACCACTATTTACACACGGGCGCCAAAGCGAGATTGGGCAACAGATGCGGATAAGGTAACAACAACCAGTATTCTCAGGCTTACTGACTCTGTTGCATCGCTTGTTTTTACTGGCGATAATAAAGGTGAAACGCTTTACGTGAATGATGTTTATACCAATGATAATGCCACAATTACTGTTGATAGAAGTAAGGTTTTTGTTTTTGGTTCTAGCTATATGGCTTATATCAGTTGGGGCATAGATAATGAATTTGATAATGATAACACGGGCTTAACGGGTGAAGTTGTTGATATTAGTGGTAAGATGCTTGCTGGTATTGAGACCAATGATATGAATATCGCCTTAACTGGCGAGGTTTCCTTTAACGGCAAAGGGCGTGGCACTTATGGTAATGCAGACGAAGAAATCTACGATACTGTGTTTGATGTTAGGGCGGGAGTTGATTTTGTCGCCAAGAATGTTACGATTTGGAGTGAGAACACATGCAAAGCAGGTGATGATGCAAAATGTGATGTTGGTGGTGCAGATAGGCGTGATTTTCTTGATTTTACATCAGCGATATTAAGTTACGCTGATGGGGAAAGCAATGCGGTCAATCATATCAGCGGTGCTGTTCATGCAGATGGCTTGGCGGGCACAATTGATGCGCGTTTTTATGGTGGTGCAACCGAAGAATTTGGTGGCACATTCGCGCTTACCAACCTATCAAACTATTATTATGGGGTGTTTGGTGCGTTGCGTGGTGGCATTGCTGCATCGACAATATTTGATAACAACATCGTTGATGAGACGGTAACGCTTCCAGCTGATGTTACCATCAGCACCACTCATAACTCCCTTACCGCTGTGGCTAAAGCAAGCGGCACGAATAGTCTCACAATGAAAAGTTTAGCGTTTTATCAAAAAGATACCACCGATTACACGCGGGCGGAAGGTCGCGAATGGAGCACAGCAGATGAGCAAAAAACAAGCAGCATGGTCAGGTTGCTGGATTCTGCCGCATCACTTAGTTTTGATGGTGGCGATGTTTCAGCTGTAACGGTTTATTTGAGTGGCACGAATCATACTGCTGACGCAAGCAAAGTGAAGCGCGCGGCTGATTTTTTTGGCTTTGATTCAAACTATATGGCCTATATCAGTTGGGACATAGATAATCATTTTGATGATGATAGCGAGGGTTTAGAGGCGAGTGTTGTTGATTCTAACGGTGTGATGCTGGCGGGTATAGAGACTGCTAGCTTGCTAGATATAACCGCTGGCACAGTTGACTTTATCGGCAAAGGGCAGGGTTCTTATGGAGATGCGGACACAAGCTATGACACCATCTTTAATGTGATTGCATCAGTTGATTTTGCTGCAAATAATGTAACGATTCGCAGTGAAAACACATGCAAGGCAGTTGAAAATGCTGATTGTGGCGAGAGTGGCACTGATAGGGTGAATGGTCTTAATGTCAACACAGTCGCAATCGGCTATGCTGCTAATAGTATCAGCATAAGAAACTTAAATGTAAAAGATATGGATGGTGCGCTTGATGCCCGTTTTTATGGTGATGCAACGCGAGAATTTGGTGGCACATTCGCGTTTGCCAGTAATATAAGCTATTATTATGGCGCGTTCGGTGCGGAACGTGATGGTGTTGCTGCGCCGATTATATTGAATGTTGCGAATAATGTGTCGGTAACGTTGCCAAATGATGTTAACATCAGCACCACCTATAACTCTCTTGCCGATGTGGCTGATAGCATCTCTCTTGCCGATATTTATTATGGCATAGTCACGAAAAGCATCACGATGAACGCGCTATCTGCCTATCACGATGATACCACCCTTTACACGCGTGCAAGCACGGATAAAGTTTGGACTACTAAAGCCGATAAAGCGCAAACCATTGATATTAAAAGTTTTCGTGGCGCGGCGGCATCTCTCATTTTTGATAGTGATGGCAATATATCAGGCGTAACGGCCTATTTGAACGGGCGCACCTATATTTCCGATGTGATTGATGGCACACTTACTGCCACATCATTTGAAGCAAGCATTACTGGTGCAGATAGTGATGCCAGCACGGCAACCATCACTGTTGATAGAAGCGCGCTTTTCGGCTTTGCCTCTAACGATATGGTTTATATCAGTTGGAATCTGGAGAAAACTGAAAGCGCACTTGATAACACAATAGAAGATAGCATTTCTAGCAATACTGGCGCGATGATAGCTGGCATTAAAACGTATGAGCTCAATAGTGTCAAATTTCTCAAGGATATAACATTTTCAGGTAAGGGGCGTGGCACTTATGGCACGGTGGAAAATAATGAGCTCAAGGGTTATAATACCGTTTTTGATGTTATCGTTGATGTTAATTTGGCTAATGCTAGAAAAGCAACGATTCGCAGTGAAAAAACATGTGAGGCGGTTGATAATCCCGATTGCGCGGATGGTGGTGCGAATCGGAAGGATTTTCTTAATTTCAGCACGGGCGAAATCGCTTACACAGGCAACAGCATCAGCGGTGATGTTGCGCTTGGCAGTAGTAATCTATTTAAAGGCACGCTTGATGCCAGATTTTACGGCTATGTTAGGCATGAAATTGGTGGCACATTCTCGCTTGCCAATAGTAACAGCTATTATTATGGTGCGTTTGGTTCAAAGCGCGATGCAGTTTATCAATTTGATTTGAATGCTAGTCAGGTTGAATTGCCTGTGGGTGTTGTTGCGAAGCAGAATGTCGCTATACCTGATGCTTCTATTTATCATGCGATTAGTGATAAAAGTGGCACAGAAGATAGGCTGTTTACCATGAAGGCACTCTCTGTTGGTGTATTTGCTTACACTAATTATGCGCGCTCGCCCAACTATGAGGCATGGGAAATATCTGATAGAGATAAATATGTACAATTGGCAAGGTTTGAAAATTCTTTTGCATCGCTTACCATTGATGGAAGCGGAAATTTATCGAATATAGAGGCTTACACAAAGGCTGGCTTCGCTAATCTTTCTTACACAGGCAGTTCCTCTAGCCTCAATCAAACCACATTAAGCAGTGATATCAATAATTTTAGAGGAAGCTTTGCATGGTATGAGACTGATAGCACAACAATCAACGTATCGCGTGATACCAGTCTGTTTGGCTTTGAAGCGACTGATATGGTCTATATCAGTTGGAATATCGTTGAAAAATTAGGTAATTATGAAAAGCGGGATAGGCAACAAAAACGGCATGGCATGATGATTGCGGGCATTGAAAGTGAGCTTGCACAGATTCCCACCATAGAATCAGTAACATTTTCAGGCAAAGGGCGCGGTTATTATGCAAATCTTAAAACTGAAACTGGCTTCCATACAATCTTTAATGTAACGGCGCAAGTTAATTTTGCTAATAAGAGCCTATTCATTAGCAGTGATGCGCCTCAAAGATGCACGGATGTGGAAGATGCCAGCACTTGCACTGGTTCGGGGCTTAATGGCTTCAACGCAATTAATATTCAGTTTTTGGCTAATAATATCAGTGGTGATATTGCTATGGCTAGTAGTGGTACTATACCTCGCTTATCAGGCAAGTTTGATGCGCGGTTCTATGGTGATGCGGCGCATAAATTGGGTGGCACATTTGCCCTAAGTGATAATGATGGTGATAGTGATAATACGCGCTATTATTATGGGGCGTTTGGTGCGCAACGGCTAGATGCTATCACGCAATTTAAGTTTGATGAGACATTGGCTGAAGAATCAGGGCCAAAATCAACATTAGCCTATCTTACCGACAATCAAACAGAGTATGATTCGCTTCATGCGGTGGCAGTTACTGATGGCAGTAATAGCTTTACCACCAATGGCAGCGCTGTCTATCAAAGCAATCATATTGATTATGCCAGAATTGCCAATAAGCAATGGGGTGATGCCAGCACTGATACCGACCATAACATTAATCTCGGCAGGCTTAGTGATGTGGGTGCATCGATTAATTTTGATGCTAATGGCAATATTTCAGGCTTTGCCACCTATCTATCAATTAATCCCTATATTGCCACCAATATCTATACAATTACGGTGGATAATCCAGTCTCTAATACTGATGTGGTCTCGCAAAATATCACTGCTACTGATACTCCTGATGATGCCATTACGGGCGTGATGAATCTCTATCGCGGGCAAAGCTTTTTCGGCTTTAACTCATATTATATGGCTTATATTGATTGGCAGGTTACCAGAGACTTTACCGATTTAGGCACTGGCACCACTGATAAAAGCTATGATTATAGCGGCGCCATGCTCACGGGTATAGAAACAGAGGATGTTAGAATTTTCAATTTGACGGAAGGCATATTTGACTTTAAGGGCAAAGGGCGCGGTGTCTATCACAATACGGATACGGGCAAAGGCGGGCAGACAATCTTTGATGTAACCGCCAATGTTGATTTTGCCACTAAAAAACTCACCATCAATAGTTCAAATAGCATTGTCTGTTTAGATATTAACAATATCGGCACTTGCACATCTAACCATAATATCGGTGAATTTTCTAACGGAAGCACCCCTATATCTTATATTGGTAATAATATTAACGGAGCTGTTACTGCCACTATCGGTAATGCTAGCCTATCAGGCACACTTGATGCCCGCTTCTATGGTGTTAGCCCGTATGGTAGTGGCGCGTATGAATTAGGTGGCACATTCGCCATGACTGGAGGCGATTATTACTATTATGGCGCATTCGGTGCTGAACGAATCTATACCAGTGTTGAAAATGTTGCTACCACCCATTCTGAAACTCCCTCATCCTCTGATTTTAATAAGCATACTCTAACAGGCTTTAATGCTAACAATCTTGCAGGTAAAACAGGTAATGCCCTACCTGCCAATGCGGTGCAAATAACAGAATATGACAGTGATCAAAAAATCCTCACTGAAAACATCATGGGTGCAGTGGTAGAATTTGATTATGATGGCGATAGTGAATTTAGCAAATTAACATTATATTTTGATGATAAAAAATACATAACAGACGGTTATCCAAACACTGATTCTTTATACATTAAGGATGATTCACCCAGTGGTGGTGCCTATTCAATATTCTTTAGAAGAGATTATATTTTCGGTTCTACGAAGAATTATATGGCGGGTGTTGCATGGTCTGTTTCAGTAGATGATTATCCTGAATATTATACTGCAAGTTATGCCGTTACGGGTTTTGAAACTGTTACAATTCCGGGTAGTGATATGATTGTGTTTACAGGCGAAGGGCGCGGATATTATTCAACGAGTCAGGGGTTGGGTGAGACTAGTAGTTATGTTTTCTTTGATGTAACTGCCAATATTGATTTCAGCAACCGAAAAGTATATCTATTTGCCAGTGATACTTATCATTTTCCTCAACTTGATTTTACGGGTCAATTAAGCTATCAAGCAGGCACTAATAACATTAGCGGTGCTATTGAAACAATCGGTGATGGTTATACCAACCTAACAGGCACAGCCGATGCCAAATTTTATGGCACAGGTGCTGATAGTGCCACAGAATTTGGAGGCACATTCAGCCTGTATAACGAGCAATCAGCCTATGTTGGTTATTTCGGTGCAAGCAAATTTATTGATAATATCATAACGACAACCATTACCACTCCTGCACTTAATCAACATAATTTAACAGGCTTTTATGATGGCAACCGCACAAGTAAAACCAATAATGCCCTTAAAGCAAGCACTGTGCAGATAACCAAACAGAAAAGCGGTGATGAAGAAATCACCAACGATAGAATCACGGGTGCTGTGTTTGAATTTGATTATGATGCTGATGGTGATTTTGTGGGTATTCACCATTATTTAGCTGATAAAAAATATAGCAGGACTTCTTCTAATGGCGGTGAAACTCGTCTTGAATGGGGAACGGTTACGACAAGTAATGGTGACAAACTTAATAATTTTGCGTTCAACACAGAAGGGAGATATATGGCAAGGGTTAAATGGAGATTGCTTGAAGAGGAATATACCTATAGAACTTATGCTTATGGTTTCACTGGTTATGAAACCAACTCTATCCCTACCACTGGTGCTGTTAGATTTGCTGGCGAAGGGCAAGGACAGTATTATTCTACTGACGATTATCCTGATGAGATTTACTTTGATGTAATCGCCAATGTTGATTTTAGCAACCATAATATAACTTTATTAGTCGGCGAGCTATTATTCGGCAATGAAATTGATCAGAGTCACCATCTTGATTTTACCGCTAATTTAAGCTATCAAGCAGGCACAAATCTTATTAAAGGTGCGGGTGTAACCATTGGTGATGAGTACGGTAACAACAAACTAATAGGCACGGTTGAAGCAAAATTTTACGGGCCCAATGCCGTAGAATTTGGCGGCACCTTTAGCTTAAGCAATGATGATACAGCATATATAGGTTACTTTGGTCTTTCACAAAAATATACTCTCTCTCATCAAACATTGGCAACCACATTTCCCAATGTGCCAACAGCGCCAGCTACCAGCATAACAGGTTTTGATGATACAAACCGCAACAACACAAGTAACCATACCTTAAACAGCACTGTGGTGCAGATGATAAGCAACCCTGCTGATAAAATCACCACTCAAAGTAACATTACTGGTGCGGTGATACAGTTTGACTATGATTCTAATGCTAATTTTAACGGCGTAAGGTTCTATTTTGATAATAAAAAATATAGCACGACTGCAACTGGAGATAATAATAAATTGAACGATAGTTGGACTGTTGATGCAGGCATTCATAATAGTCCCGATGATTTTAAATTCACCCAGAAGGCTGTGCCTGATGACTACAATAGCTTCGACTTTGCCCCTAGCTATATGGCATGGCTTAATTGGCACTCCTATGAATATGGCTATGTTGACGATGGTTATGCTGTTACTGGTTTTGAAACGGCTGATATTCCTACCGTTACGGGCATAACCAGTTTTACAGGCAAAGGGCAAGGGGAGTTGAATGATGATACTTATTTACTTATAGCTGCTGATGTTAATTTTAACAGCCTTCAAGTAAAACTATCAGCCACACATGAAGGTTATCTTAGCGAGCTTGATTTCACAGGTATATTAAGCTATGTAGCAGATAAAAATCTGTTTGCAGGTGATATTACAACCACAGGTGGCATTTATTTCTCAAAAATGTTTGGCACAGCCGAAGCCAGACTTTACGGACCCAATGCTGAAGAATTTGGTGGCACATTTGCTTTACAAAATGATGATTTTGCCTATATTGGTTGGTTTGGGGCGATACGACCTGCGGGAACTCTTACCAATCAAGCACCAGTGGCTGACTTTGAACAAGATAAAACAACCTCCACTCCCACCACTGCGCCTGCGGTTTTCAACCAAAACAATCTCACTAGCTTGAGTGATGATGCCCGTATCGGCACAAAAGGTAATAAATTACTTGGCATGGTAACCACGCTCACCAAAGCAAGCGATAATACAGTTACCAATGGCGGTATCACCTCTGCCGCAGCTGAACTTTCTTATGCTGATGATGCTAAATTTAATGGTTTAACTCTCTATCTGCCTGATAGAAAATATAGCACAACCGATGAAATTGATACGGATAATTATATTTATGATAATACGCCCAGTGCTGATGACGGGCATGATACACCGAACACCTTTGGGTTAAGCAAATCTGCCTCGCCTTTCTCGTTTGCCGCAGATTATATGGCACGCATTTACTGGCGATTAGATAAAGCGAGTCATGGTTATGATGGCTATGGTTACGCCATCACTGGTTTTGAAACTGATAGCAATAATATCCCCACCACTGGCGGAGCTACATTCACAGGCAAAGGCGAAGGGCAATATTATAGTAATAATAGCAGTAAGAAATATTTTACTGTAACCGCCACTGCTAATTTTGCCACCCGCAATATCAACCTAGCAACCACGCATACTGATACGAACTATAGTTATCTTAACCTAACAGGCACTTTAAACTATGCGGAAGATACAAACGCCATCACTGGCGCGGTTGAAACCGTTGGCACTGGCACGGAAGCATCAAAACTGAAAGGCACGGCAGAAGCCAGATTTTACGGGCCAGCGGCAGAAGAATTAGGCGGGGTATTCAGCGTTAGCAATGAAAATGCAGGCTATATCGGCTATTTCGGAGCGAGGAAATAACATCATGAACAAATATTTTTCTATCATCACATTATTAATGGTTTCTATTTTTTTGAATGGCTGTAGCACAGAACGCGGTGGCAGTGGCATTGTGAGCTCTGGCGTTGTGAGCGATGATGTGTTTATCGCTGATAGCATTAAGAAAATCGATACTGATGGGACTTATACAACTGCTGCCCCCTATGCTTCTTTAACGGCAGCATCGGCTGATATTGATAATCAAAACGATAAGATATTCACCTTGCAAGGGTTGGCGGTACAAGGTAGTCAGGTTACCAATTACACTGCCAGTGGTTCTTTGGGGTGGAATCAAGAGGGTGAGACAAGCATCACTGTTGCCACCATCACAGCGCCTGCTGTATCTCTTACTTTTGATGAAGATGGCATGATGTCGGAAGTAACCGCTTATTTTGCTGATAAAACCTATAAGTATGATATTGCGCTTGATGAGAGCGTGTCTGCATCTGCTACGCTTATAGATACAAAAGATATTACCAGTGGTGCACAAACCGATGCCACTATCGCCACGCTTACTGTAGATAGAACCGAGATTTTCGGCTTTGCTGACAATCAAGGTAACGCACTTGAGTCGAATTATATGGCGTATATTGGCTGGAATTTTGAAAGAACGCAAGGCGACCCCAACCGATTAAGTTCGCTTAGCAGTGATAAAGATACGGCTTATAGTATTAATGGCAGTATGATTGCGGGCATTGAAACAGCGAGTGCGAATATTCCTAGCAATGGTAAGGTGGAATTTATCGGCAAGGGACGTGGGTTTTACAGCCATGTTGATAAAGGCACAGCAAGCCATGCCACCATATTTGATGTTACCACTGATGTTGATTTTGTTGCAAAAACAGTGGATGTTAATAGCAAGAATACCATGCGATGTAGTGATAAGAATAAAGCCAGTAGTTGCACAACTGCCCTAAATGGACTTAATTTTGGCACGACAGAAACATTCATTTACATTATCGGTGATGCGGTTGGTTTTCGTGGTGATGTTTCATTGAAAGCGAATAAAACTTTTACGGGTACAATTGATGCGCGTTTTTATGGTGGCAGAGCGCAAGAGCTAGGCAGTACATTTGCGATGCGTGATGAAACAGGTGGCTATTATTATGGCGCATTTGGTGGTGAGCGAGAGGGGGTTGAAGCATCGCCTTTATTGGATGCCACAATAGCTGATGAGACGATAACGCTTCCAAATGATGTTATCGCGCCATTGATTCCCATTGATATTACGACCGCCAACCCTTATGAAAATCTGACTGCTATTGCAGGCACTGATAAACGTGTGGTGCTGAATGCGTTATCGGTTTATCAAGATAATACCACGCAATATATACGGACACTGAATCGGGATTGGGCAACAGATGCTGATAAGGTAACAACAACCAGTATCGTCAGGCTTGCTGGCTCTGCGGCATCGCTTGTTTTTGCTGGCGATAATCAGGGTGCAACGCTTTACGCGAAAGAGATTTATACCAATGATGATGCGACTATTATTGTTGATAGAAGCACGATTTTTGGTTTTGGTTCTAGTTATATGGCCTATATCAGCTGGGATGATATAGATAATGAATTTGATAATGATAACACGGGCTTAACGGGTGAAGTTGTTGATATTAGTGGTAAGATGCTTGCTGGTATTGAGACCAATGATATGAATATCCCCTTAACTGGCGAGGTTTCCTTTAACGGCAAAGGGCGTGGCACTTATGGCAATGTAACGACAAGCGAGGATACTGTGTTTGATATAACAGCAGAGGTTGATTTTGTTGGCAAGAATGTTACAACAATTAGTAGCAAGAACACATGCAAAGCGTTTGATGGTGCTAAATGTGGCGTTGGTGGTTCTGATAGGCTTGATTTTCTCAATTTCACATCAGCGATATTAAGTTACGCTGATACAGATAATGCGACAGTCAATCATATCAGCGGTGCTGTTCATGCAGATGGTTTGGCGGGCACGGTTGATGCACGTTTTTATGGTGGCGCAACCGAAGAATTTGGCGGTACATTCGCGCTTAACGATAGTTCAAATTATTATTATGGGGTGTTTGGTGCGTTGCGTGGTGGCATTGCTGCATCAACAATATTTGATAATAACATAGTTGACGAGACGGTAATGCTTCCAGCTGATGTTACCATCAGCACTGGCAATAATTTGCTTAATAATACGAATGATGGTGATATTGTAACGTTGAAAGTGCTATCATTTTATCAAAATGATAGCACCGATTATACGCGGGCGGAAAATCGGGATTGGGGCACAGCGGATGAGCGAAAAACAACCAGCGTGGTCAGGATGCTAGGTTCTGCGGCATCGCTTAGTTTTGATGGTGGCGGTAATATATCAGGCGTAACGGCTTATTTGAAAGATTCCACGCACACGGCTGACCCAAGCAAAGTGAAGCGCGGGACTGATTTTTTCGGGTTTGATTCAAACTATATGGCTTATATCAGCTGGGATATAGATAATCATTTTGATGATGATAGCGAGGGTTTAAAGGCGCGCGTTGTTGATTCTAGCGGTGCGATGCTGGCGGGTATAGAAACGACTAATTTGCTAGATAATACAGCTGGCACGGTTGAATTTAAGGGCAGAGGGCAGGGTGCTTATGGCGATGCGGACGACGATTATGCCACCATCTTTGATGTAACCGCATCAGTTAATTTTGTTGATAATAATATAACGATTTACACTGAAAACACGTGCCAAGCAGATGATTGCACGAAGCAGCCAGAGAATAGTCTTAATTTCAACACAGGCGCAATCGGTTTTGCTGATAATAGCATCAGCAAAAGGAACTTAAATGTAAAAGGGATGGATGGTGCGCTTGATGCCCGTTTTTATGGTGAGAAAACGCGTGAATTTGGCGGCACATTCGGGTTTGCCAGTAATTTAAGCTATTATTATGGCGCGTTCGGTGCGGAACGTGATGGTGTTGTTGCGCCGATTACATTGACTACTTTTAACCCGAATGGCGCAAATGTTTCAACCATCAATACTGCTATTGCTGCCAATAATCCTTCTTTCAACTCCCTTACCGATGTGGTTGATGCAGGTGATGGCAATGCTTTCACGATGCGTGCGCTATCAGCCTATGAATATGATAACACAACCTACACACGCGTGAGTAACAATAAAGAGTGGAGCAGCAAAGCCGATAAAGCGCAAAGCATTTATATTGTAGGGCTTTCAGGCGCGGGCGCCTCGCTCACTTTTGGTGGTGATGGCAATATATCGGGCGCAACCGCCTATTTGAACGGCATCACATATACAACCGCTGACCTTACGGTTGATAGAAGCACGATTTTTGGCTTTGCCTCTCACAATATGGCTTATATCAGTTGGAATTTGCAGAAAGCTGAAAGCGCGCTTGATAATGAAAGCGATTATTTATACGATTTCATCTTTGACGATGCAGGTATGATGCTAGCGGGTGTTGAAACCGCTGAAACTGTTTACGATATGGATGGCGATGTTGAAACGGAAGGCAAAATTCTCACATTCGCTGCGGCTGAATTTACGGGCAAGGGCAAAGGCACTTATGGTACGGTTACCAATAATGTTCTCACGGGCTACAATACCATCTTTGATGTGACCGCATCAGTTGATTTTGAGGGTAGGGCGGTAACAATTCGCAGTGAAAATACTTGCGAGGCGGTTACAAACCCCGATTGCACAGATAATGGCGTGAATCGGCAAGATTTTCTTGATTTAAGCACATCGGCTTTAAGTTTTGTCAGTGCTCCTGATATTTATGGAGATAGCGTTGCTGTCAACAGCATCAGCGGTGATGTTGCGCTTGATAGCAGTAATATATTTAAAGGCACGCTTGATGCCAGATTTTACGGCTATGCTGGGCGTGAATTTGGTGGCACATTCTCGCTTGCCAACGCCAGCAGCTATTATTACGGTGCGTTTGGTGCCAAGCGCGAGACGGTTTACAAGTTTGCTTTGGATGATGCGAAGATTGCGGCACCTGATAGACGAGATGCTCAATTTACGCTAGATGCTCCTGATGTTTCACTTCATCATGCGATTAACGATGCAAGCGCCACAGAAGATAGAGAGTTTACGATGAATGCATTGGTTGTCAGTGCAAATAATTACACTGATTATGCGCGTGCGCCCGGTGAAGCATGGGAAACATCGAATAGAAATAAAAAGTTTAGTCTGGGAAGAGTTGCAGGGTCGCATATATCACTTACCATTGATGAAGATGGCAAACTATCTTATATGGTTGCGCGCGAATTAGGCAGCGGCTCTCTCACTGATGATGGCAAAGGCGATCAAACTTTATCAGCAGTTGATAGAAATGAGACGAACACTAGTCTAGACATCATCAACATATCGCGCCGTGAAGAGATATTTGGTTTCGTGATGACTGATATGGTCTATATCGATTGGAACAGGAGTAATAAATTGCTTGCAATCGGTGATCCCGAAACAGAAGCCTTTATAGGCGGAAATCATGGCATGATGATTGCGGGTATTGAAACTGATTATGCACAGATGCCTACCGCAAACGCAGTTGTTACTTATTCTGATGATGATGAAGAAGATGATTATGATATAGGTAATGATCATTATGCTATTGCAGTTAAATTTACGGGCAAAGGGCGCGGCTATTATGCAAATCTTAAAACTGAAACTGGTTTTCATACTATCTTTGATGTAACGGCGCATGTTGATTTTGTTAGTGAATATATAACGATTGATAGCGGCGCCCCTCTTAAATGCACAGATGTGAATGATTCAAGCACATGCTCTGCTTCAGGGCTTACTGGTTTTTATGCGATTGATGATATATATTATAATGCTAATGATATAAGCGTTGATATTGCGCTTGAAAATGATTATCAATTTCAAGGCACGCTTGATGCGCGCTTCTATGGCGATGGCGCGCATAAATTTGCTGGCACTTTTGCCATGAGTGATAGTGATAATACGCGTTATTATTATGGTGCGTTTGGCGCGCAGAGAGAAACGGCGATTGAAGAATTTAACTTTGATAAAACATTGGCTGAAGAATCAGGGCCTAAATCAACATTAGACTATCTTACAGTCAACCAAACGCCACATGAGTCGCTTCATGCAGTGGCGGTTGCTGATGGCAAGAATGGTTTCACCACGAAAGCTCTGGCAGTCTATCAAAGCAATCATAAAGATTATGCCAGAGTGCCAAATAAAGCTTGGGATGATGCCAGCACTGATAAAGACCATAATATTAATCTCGGCAAACTTAGCGGTGCTGGTGCAACCATTGTTTTTGATGAAAATGGTAATATTTCAGGCTTTGCCACCTATTTATCATCTAACCCCTATATTGCCACCAATATCTATACAATTACGGTGGAAAATCCTGTCTCTAACAGTGATGTGGTTTCGCAAAATATTACGGATACCGATACTCCTGATGATACCTCTACGGGCGTGATGAATCTGTATCGTGGTGAAAGCTTTTTTGGCTTTAACTCAGAATATATGGCATATATTGATTGGCGGGTAACCAGAACATTTGCTGATTTGGGTGATGACACCATTGATAGAAGCTATGATTATAGCGGTGCCATGATTGCGGGCATAGAAACGACAGACACAAAGCTTTCTAATAATTCATCAGGTATAGTGAACTTTAAGGGCAGAGGGCGTGGCTCCTATTACAACACCAACACGGGCATTGGCGAGCAAACAATCTTTGATGTAACCGCTAAACTTGATTTTGGCAATAAAAATGTTACCATCAATAGTGCCAACACCATTGCCTGTGCTGATTTCAGCAATATTGGCACTTGTGGCATTTCTGATATTGGTGAGTTTTCTACGGGCATTATATCTTATAGGGACAATCTAATGTATTCTCATAGTGCTCATAATAATATCAGTGGCGCTGTTAAAGCCAATATCGGCGCTGCCACCTTAACAGGCACGCTTGATGCCCACTTTTATGGTAATAAGGGTGGAATTGGTTCAAATGAAATAGGTGGCACATTTACCATGAGTAATGAGGCATATTATTATTATGGTGTATTTGGTGCAGAAGGACTTTATGTTAACGTGAATAACATTGATTCCACTGTTAGCACCGATGAGGAATTCACCCAAAATAGCACAACTATGACCGCGCCAATAAAAGACAATCTTAATATAAATGGTCTAACAAGCTTTAATGATGATGCCCGCAAAGGCAAAAATAATAACGCTTTTAAAGTATCAACTTTTACAACCATGAAAGCAAATGATAATCAAACTATGGATATTAATAAATTTTCTGATGCTGTGGTTAGTGTTGATTTTTTAGGTGGTGGTGGTTATGACGATGGTTATATGGGTGATTTTAGACTTTATTTTGATGATAAAAAATATGACACCACTATGCAAGACTCAAGTAAAAGATGGCGTAACACGAACTATGTTTATGTAGCTTATCCATCAGATATTGACACTCACCAGATTATGTTAGACAGATCTGTAGGGGAACGGAATTTTGGTGCTGCTTTTCGTCCCGGCTTTACTCCCGATTATATGGCAAAAGTTGGATTTTTCACTCCGTCCGGCTATAGAGAGACTATAGGTTTTGGCATCATCGGCTTTGAAACTGCTGCTAACAATATGCCGATGGCAAGCAGTGCTGTATTTGCTGGCAGAGGGCGGGGGCACTACATGGATAATGGCGGTCAGGTGAACACATATTTTGATGTCGCCGTCAATGTTGATTTTAACATGCGTGATATTGAATTCTTTGCTATTAATACATGTAGCGATGATTCGTTTTTATTTTGCAGGCAAGGTGCTCATTCGGAAAAGCATTACTTGGATATGATAGCAAATTTAAGCTATACAGCGAGTAATAACACCATCAGCGGTGGTATTACAACTGCAGGCGGTGGGCTTAATGAAACATTAACAGGCACCATCGATGCCAGTTTTTATGGCACAAAAGGCACAGGGTATGATAATGCGGCAAAAGAATTTGGTGGCACATTTCTTGTGAGTAATAATCGCGAAGCCTATGGCGGTTGGTTTGGCACTAGAAGAGTAGCAAGCATTGCGAACCTAGCAACCACTATTACGACGCCTACACTTAATCAACATAATCTAACAAGCTTTGATGATGCTAACGGTGCCAATACAACCGGCACCGCCCTTCCAGCAATGGCTGTGCAGATAACAAAACAGAAAATGGGTGATAAAACAATTACCACCGACAAAATAACGACACCTGTGGTTGAAGTGAGTTTTGGTAATTATGATGAATTTTACACTTATCATGTTAATGATGAATCAGATAGTGGTTGGGGTCGGCTTAACGCTCCTGTATTCGCTGGCTTTAACATCTATTGGGCTGATAAAAAATATAGCACAACTGGCGCAAATAATAACAGCGCTAATCACATCAAACACATAAATTTTTATGATAATAGCATGCCTACTACCAGCGCTGGTGAGACACCTTCTGAGATTCGCCTCAGCAGATACAATGGATGGGCTGCTACCTACGACGGCAAAGGACATTATTTTGGGTTTCTTCCTAAATATATGGTAAGAATTAACTGGATGTTGGATGAGAATGCATATGAAGCTGAGGGGCATGGTATCGCTGGTTTTGAAACTGATGGTAGCAATATTCCGAGCGTGGGGCATATCGAATTTAAAGGCAGAGGGCATGGACGCTATTATTCTAACTCAAGTGCCGAGTATTTTTACTTTGATATAACCGCCAATGTTAATTTTGCCAGCCGTTATGTAACATTAGAAAGCTCAAATACATGCAATAAAGCTTACCGTTACAATGCAGCATGTTCGAATGCAAGTGCGCGGCGAGAAGATTTTGATTTTAATGGGATATTAAGTTACAAGGCAGGTGAAAATAAAATGAGTGGTGGGGTTACCAACTTTGTTGAGTCATCAAAATTATTTGGCACAGCTGAAGCAAGATTTTACGGACCAGAGTTTCAAGAATTTGGTGGCACATTTGCCATGCAAAATACCGATGCAGCCTATGTCGGCTATTTCGCTACCGAACGAATTACCAGTGTTATCCCAACTTCGCCTACTCCCTCCAGCAACAGCAACCATAACAATCTTGTTAGCTTTACTGATGATGCCCGTAACGATACAAGCGGTAATAAATTTATAGCCATCGCCACCAACATCACCAAACATAGCGATGGCACAATTACCAATGGCGATTTCACCACTGCCGCGGTTGAATTAGCCTATGATGCTGATGGAGATTTCAGTGATGCCAGTCTCTATTTGCCTGATAGAAAATATAGCACAACCGCTAGCAGTGTTGGCACAAGCGATGATATTACTGATAACGCGCCTGTTGTTGCTGATAACACTCATGATACACCTGCTACTTTATTGTTATCTAGAAATACCGATAAATTTACTTTTACGCCTGAATATATGGCAAGTCTTTATTGGCGGGTAACTAAAGATGCTTACGAGACCAGTGGCTATGCGATGACTGGTTTTAAAACTGATGGCAATAATTTTTATAGCCATGGTGGTGTTAAGTTCTCAGGTGGTGGGGAAATGAGCTATTCTAGTAGCAGCAGTAACATTACGAGTTCGTTTTCTACAACTGCCAATGTTAATTTTATAGATTATAATATCAGTCTAACAACAGACCAGAATGATAACAATAATGATTTTCTCAATCTTACGGGCGATTTAAGCTATAATCCTAAAGTAAACCGCCTTACTGGCACGGTTAAAACGGCGGGCAATGATAAAAATCATGATGCGCTTGACGGCACAGAATTATCAGGCACCGCAGATGCCAGATTTTATGGTCCCGATCTAGAAGAATTAGGTGGTATATTTAATGTCAGCAATGCTGATGCAAGCGCCGTTGGTTGGTTCGGGTTAGAAAAACTTGGTGAAACTTTTACTAACTATCCTGAAATACCAACAACATTTAATGAACATAATCTAACCAGTTTTACTGATAATAATCGCAAAGGCACAACGGGTAATGCGCTAAAAGTGTCTTCGGTTGTCAGTTTAATCGATGGTAATGATATATTCACGGATGTGAGAAGTGACGGTTCGGTGGTTGTTTTTGATTATGATGATGGTGGTAATTTTGATAACTTCACATTATATATTGATGATAAAAAATATGGCACGAGTAATGTTAATGGCGACGATATTAGTATTAGTGATACATCGCCTACTATTTATGGCGAGCATCATGCGCTTCGCGAATTCTTTCTTGACAGACAGAGTGGTGCTTTTGGGTTTACGGCCAATTATATGGCGAGAGTTTATACGCTGACAGCATATAATTATTATTACACGAACACAACTTACGCCATGACTGGTTTTGAAACGATGGGCAATAATATCCCTATGAATGGCGCTTCTGTTAACTTTTCAGGCAGGGGCGAGCTGAAATATCATGGCACTAATTTTAACACTGGTACTGCTTTTGATGTTACTGCCACTGTTAATTTTGAAACCCGCAATATCAACCTAGAAACCGACCATAATGATGAGGAACGACGCTATCTCGATATGACGGGAAATTTAAGCTATGAACCTAATACAAACGCACTTACGGGCACATTTACAACCGTAGGCGATAGTAGCAATGTTGAGAAGCCGTCATTAACAGGCACAATAGAAGCCCGCTTTTACGGGCCAGCGGCAGAAGAATTTGGTGGCACATTCAGCGCAAGCATACCTGAATCAGAGATAGGCTATATCGGCACGTTCGGCGCAAAAAAGTAATAGCCGTGGATTTTAGCGATAAAGCTGTTTTAATTACGGGTGGCAGTGGCGGTATCGGCAAAGGGATTGCACAAAAATTTAAGCAAGCAGGTGCGAAAATTGCGTTGGTTGACTTAAAGTTTGAAGGTGAAACATTTGCTGATGCGTGTTTTACGGGCGATATTACCGATGCGGATTATGTTCAAAATTTACCGCAAAAAACCATTGATGCGCTAGGCGGTTTAGATGTTATTGTCAATAATGCAGGTGTGATGCGGCGTGGTAAAATCACCGATAGCAGTGATGCTGATTTTGATGTTTCGGTTGCCGTCAATATCAAAGCGCCGTTTCAATTATGCCGTGCCGCCATTCCTTTGATGGCAAAAAATGGCGGTGGCGCGATTGTGAATATCGCCTCGTGCTGGGGGGTTCATGCGGGGGCAGACCACGCAATTTATTGTATGAGCAAAGCGGCATTGGCATCTTTAACCCAATGTATGGGGCGCGACCATGCCCATCAAAATATTCGCATTAATGCCGTCTGCCCGAATGAGGTTGATACGCCAATGCTCCGCACGGGATTTGAATTGCGCGGCTTTAACCCCGAAACTGCGATTGCTGAGTTGGGTAAGACTGTGCCGTTGGGGCGGGTTTCAACCCCTGACGATATTGCGGAAATTGTGCTGTTTTTGGCATCTGACCATGCGCGCTATATGTGCGGTTCATTGGTTGAAGTCAATGGTGGCAAGGCGGTAAGTTAATGCAAGATTTACCGCAAGAATTGCCGCAAGATTTAGTGGGCAAAGTGGCTTTGGTAACAGGTGGCAATAAAGGCATTGGGCTTGCGATTGCCGATGAATTGCAAGCGCAGGGCGCACAGGTTTTTACCGCGCAACGTACTGCAAATAACAGCAATGGTAGCGCAAATAACAGCAATGAGATTCAAGCTGATTTTACCGATAAAAATGCTCCGCAACAAGTCATTGATACAATCATTACGCAAACAGGCAGGCTTGATATTCTCATCAATAATGCAGGAATGATGCAAGAAGCATCGATTGAGGCAACCAGTCTTTTGATGTGGCAAAATATGCTAGATGTTAATTTAACTGCACCTTTTTTATTGATTCAAGCGGCGCTGCCTTACCTTAAAAAAAGCAAAAATGGCGGTGCGATTGTGAATATTGGGTCGATTGAGGGGATTGGTGCGAACCCATCTCATGCTGGGTATGTGGCATCAAAAGCAGGTTTGCATGGTTTAACGCGTGCGGTGGCAGTTGATTGTGGCGGTGATAATGTGCGTTGTAACATAGTCGCCCCCGGTTGGATTGATACTGACCTGAATAATGACTTTATTGCGGCGCAAGAAAACCCTGAAAACTTTAAACAAAATATCGGTAAAATTCATCCGCTTGGCAGAACTGGTAACCCGCGGGAAGTGGCAAAATTGGTGGCGTTTTTAGCATCAGCGCAAAGCAGTTTTATCACGGGGCAGATTTATGTGATTGATGGTGGTAGAACCGCGAAATTGAGTTTACCAGTGCAAAGTTAAATGCAAAGTTAAGCGACGCTTTAAATTTAACATTCCTGATTTAGAAAATCTGATGCCGGGATTTCTTGCTCGCGTTTGGCGATATAGGCAAGCAATTCTTCATTTTTCGCCTCGTCTAATTTTGGCTCCTGATATTCATTCAGCAATTTTTGAGCATATTTACGGGCGCGTTCATTGATTTCAACCGCGCCTTCGGCTTGCCATTGTTCGATTGAAAAATTATCAAATAAGTCTGGCATAAAATAAGCCCGCTGAAAATTGGCTTGCGTATGTTCATGCCCCAAATAATGCCCGCCCGGTCCAATATCTTTAATCGCCTTCATGCCTTCAGCAAAATCATCCCAACGCACCGATTCTCCCATTCGGTAAGCCATTGCCGCTTGTTCGGCATCTACCACAAATTTCGCCATAGAACAGTGCATTCCAGCCTCGTTCCAACCTGCTGAATGCCAGATATAATTTGCCCCCGCATGTAAGGTTGCCGATAGGGTGGTGGCAGATTCATAACCTGCTTGCGCGTCAAAAGTTTTTGCCCCGCCCAAATTAGACGAGCTACGCCATGGCACATTATAATAGCGCGCCATCTGCCCAATCATAAAATTCATCAGGCTGATTTCAGGAGTGCCCGCCATAGGTGCGCCCGAACGCATGGAAACAGTTGAAAGATAATGCCCGTAAATGGCAGGCGCGCCTTTGCGGATGACTTGCGTATAGGCAAGTGCAGAAAGTGCTTCGGCATTCAGCTGGGCAACGGTAGGTGCAACTGAAGCGGGCGTATTAGCACCGCCTAACACAAAAGGCGAGCATAGCACAGGCTGATTGCGTTTGCTAAATTCACGCATCGCGCCCAGCATCACCTCGTCCCAAACAAGGGGGGAATTGCCATTACAATTTCCTGTTACCACAGCATGATTTTCCATAAAATCTTTGCCGAATAAAATCGCGCACATATCCATCACATCTTCGGCATTTTTGCCACTGGTGGTCATGCCCATAAAAGTTTTATCAGAATATTTCATCGATGAATAAGTGATGCGTAAATGGCGCTGACTAACAGGGTGGTCAAAAGGCTCTACAATATGATGGGCAGAGCTATGAATGGCAGGTAACATCTGCGATAATTTGTGAAAATTACTCAAATCCTCCATCATAGGGTTGCGCCTAACATCATCTAAATCGCGCAAATAGGGCGCGCCCGTCATGGGGACAAAAATACTATTGCGCCCACCAACAGCAACATTATTTGCGGGATTGCGGGCATGATAGGTGATATTTGCAGGGATGGATTTTATGAGTTCACGCACCAAATCACGGTCTAAATAAACCATCTCGTCACGCACTTTTGCACCTGCTTTTTTCCAATCGGCAAGGGCGATATCATCACGGAATAACACGCCGATATTTTCTAAAATATCCATTGAGGCATTATCGATACGTGTTACCTCTTCTTCATTCATAATATTGCAAAGGGGCAGTTTATTAACCAAAGTTGGCAGCATCGCCACATCAGGTGCGTTTCTTATAACGCGCCTTGCATCTCTACCGCCTAAACGGCTTTTTCTTGGTTCAGAATCAGACATTTTAATATCCTAATCATCTATCTTGGTTTGCGGGATTTTCGCAAATTCTAGAATGTGTAAAGAGGGGAGGTGCGATATAATGCAACGCCCCTCTTACACGAGAATAATAAAATTATTTGGCTGCGCGTGCGGCTTTTAACCAACTATTATATTCTTTTTTATTGGCTTTAATCCATTGTGCAACATGGCGGTCAATTTCTTTAGAGCTATCTTCGCCATCAGCAATCTTTTTATTTTGCGCTGAAACATCATTGATGTCTAATTTGGCAACTTCAAAAAGCTTTTTAGCGGCAGGGTTTGCGTTCAAGAATTTATCAGTGGCAACCACAATGATATTATCAAGTGCGAAACCAAGTTCTTTGCCCTTAAAGTTCGTTTCACCTGAACCACCATCGGGTAGAGAGCTATAAGGCACTGCAAGCCATTCCACATTTTTACCGGGTACCAATACACCAGATACCCAATAAGGTGTCCATGTATAATAAAGCGTATCTTTGCCTGATTTGATTTTTGCGATTGAATCAGCCATAATCGCATCATAAGCGCCTTGATTATGGTTAATCGTATCACGCAAACCGAACTCAGTTAAATGATGTTCAATCACGCGTTCGCAACCCCAACCGGGTGCACAGCCTGCCAAATCAGCTTTGCCATCACCATCAGAATCAAAACGCTTTGCGTTTTTAGGGTCTTTTAAGTCACCTAAATTTTTGATGCCTGAATCATAGGCAGATTTGTTGATAAGATAGCCTTGCAACGCGCCTTCAATGTAGGTGCCAATTTTTTCTAATTTTGCATCGCCACCAGATTCTTCAAAAAATGCGTGATGCAACGAATTCCAATGCACAGCAGTGAAATCAGCATCGCCTGTGCCTAATGCCAGATGAATGGTCTGATATTCTACTTCTTCTGGTCGGGCAACTTTGTAACCCAAATCTTTCAGCGCCTGAAATAAAATACGATGCTGAAAAATTTCTCCAGCGTTTGGTGCCATAACAGGGCGCACAGTTACGCCTTTACCGGGCTTGCTCGCTGCAAATGCTGATACTGACATAACAGATATGGCAATAACCGCAATCGCAGATTTTAATGATTTAATGTTTAACATAAATATTACTCCTAATAATACAATTATGATTTAATTTTGGTCATGATTTTATTTTTTAATGGTAAAATCAAACCGATGGGACCACCTTGCCACCAATGGCGATGCCCCCTTTCTCGTCCTGATTGCCCCATTCCTTGGGTAATCCTGTCAAGAACTATGGCGAGGATAACAATCCCCAAACCCCCTATCAATGCCTTACCAGCATCTAGCCTGCCCATAGCACGCAAAACCTCGTTACCAAGCCCGCGCACCGAAATCATCGATGCAATCACCACCATTGATAAGGATAGCATGATGGCTTGATTAACCCCTGCTAAAATTGTTGGAATGGCTAATGGTAATTCCACTTTGAATAAAATTTGTCTCGGGTTTGCGCCAAATGCCGATGCCGCTTCCACAACGCTAGGGCTTACCCCACGAATGCCAAGTGATGTTAATCTAATCAGTGGTGGCACTGAAAAAACCACCGTTACAATCACGCCCGAAACATTGCCAATGCCAATCAGCATCACCACAGGCACTAAATAGACAAAGGCTGGAATGGTTTGCATGGTATCTAGCACAGGGCGCATGGCAGCATCACATTGATTGTTTTTGCCTGCCAATATGCCCAACGGCAAACCGATGATAAAACAGACCAATACCGATACCATCACGATTGCCAATGTCGTCATCGCCAATTCCCATGCGATTGGGCTTAAAAAACCCAACATCATCAAACAGAAAAACACAATGATTGCCACTTTACGACTGGCAAATTGCCATGCAAATAACGACAAAAACAAGATGGTGATCATGGGTGGCACAGCCAGTAAAAAACTATCGATTGAATTGATAATATCGGTGAAAAAAAGTTTGAAGGGTTGAATGCTCTCGCGGTTTTCAATCGCCCATTGCTTGATGCCATCAGCACTTTCTTCTAAACCAAGGTCGGTATTCACAAATGGATTGAGTAGATTCTCTAGCATGATATATACGCTTTCATTAAACAATATCCCCCTTAATTGCCAGCAACAGCCTATCTTTGCTAATCACGCCTACAACCTTACCATCATCACTGACAATAATCGGCTTATCAGACGTTACGGAAAGATTTATCAGCGCACTTAACGGGGCATCAGGGCTGGCTTGTGGACAGCTTTTGACTGTAAGTTTCTTATGTTTCTTTTCATATTTAGAAAGTGGCTCTAAGATTTTACATGCTGATACCAATTCCAATTTAGAAATGCCTGCCACAAAATCCGATACATAATCATCGCAAGGATTGGTAACAATATCTTCGGGGGTGCCAACTTGCACCAACACACCATCTTTCATAATGGCAATGCGGTCGCCAATCCGAATGGCTTCATCTAAATCATGGGTAATGAACAGAGTTGTCTTTTTCATCTTTGCCGAAAGCGCCATAAATCTATCTTGTAATTGCCGTCTAATCAAGGGGTCAAGCGCGGAAAATGGCTCATCCATCAATAAAATGGAAGGGTCTGCGGCAATGGCGCGCGCCAAACCAACCCTTTGTTGCATCCCGCCCGAAAGCTCATCAGGATATTTTTGGTGCCAACCATCTAATTCTACTTCGGCAATTGCGCGCATCGCGGTTTTATGCCTATCAGCGGTAGAAAAGCCACGCACTTCTTGCGAAAACGCAACATTATCCAACACATTTTTATGGGGCATCAATGCCATGCTTTGAAACACCATGCCGATTTTTTCCGCCCTTAATGCGCGCAAATTTGATGCGGATAAATCACCGATATTCTGTCCTTCAATATGGACACTGCCAATGGTTGGCTCAATCAAGCGGTTAATATGGCGGATAAGAGTGGATTTCCCGGAGCCCGAAAGCCCCATAATGCAGAATATTTCACCGCGGGCAACATCAAAACTGGCATCTTGCACGCCCACCACACAATCATAGCGGTCGCGCACCTCAATTTTGCTCAAGCCCTCATTCTGAATGGCTTGCAATGCTTTATCAGCATTTTTACCGAAAATCTTCCATAGATTACGGCATTGGATAACATTATTTTCAGACTTATTTTCTGTCATTTTATCCCTCTTATTATTATTCGTGTCTATTTTATAGCAGATATTCTATTGACGTGTCAAATTATTTTATTTATGATGGGTTTATATCAAATATTGAGGGGACATAGAATGCCTATTTTTCAGTTTGAAGGAATTTACACGCCCATCATTACGCCATTCTTTGAAGATGGCAGTATCAATTACGATGCATTGGCGGATATGGTGGATTATCTGCTTGCCCATAAGGTGAATGGCATTATTGCGGGCGGTTCAACCGGCGAGAATTACGCCAAAAATACCGCCGAACGGATTGAGGCTGCCACATTTATTTGCAAGCGTATCAATAAAAAAATCCCTTTCATGGTGGGCACTGGCACAATGATGACCTCTGATTCGGTGGCACTTGCCACTGCCGCCAAGCAAATGAAAGCAGATGCCATTATGATTGCTTCCCCGCCTTATGCTGTGCCAACCGACCGCGAAAATGCTCTGAATGCCCTGCATATTGATAAAGCTGCCGATTTGCCGATTATGCTCTATAACTACCCGGGACGCACGGGCATTAATATGGGTGAAGAATTTTTAGATAAAATAGGGCGGTCGCGTAATTTTTGTGGCATTAAGGAATCTTCAGGTGATATTAACCGTTTGCATTTATTGGCGCGTGACTACCCGCATATCGGGCTTGCTTGCGGTATGGACGACCAAGCGTTAGAATTTTTCGCATGGGGTTCAAAATGTTGGGTCTGTGGCGGTTCAAATTTTCTGCCCGATGAGCATCAGGCATTATATCAAGCTTGTGTGAAGCAAAATGACTTCACCAAAGGGCGCAAGATAATGTCGGCGATGCTGCCTTTGATGGGGATATTAGAACAAAGTGGCAAATTTATCCAAAATATCAAATATGGGGTGCAGTTAAACGGCATTGATGCAGGGGCGATGCGCCCACCATTAAAGCATCTGAACAAAGATGATAAGCGCGTGTTAGAACAGGTGTTAAAAATCTTAAAACCAACCATTGCCAAGATTCAAGCAGGGGATAAATCATGAGCTTACTTACCACCCAAGAATATCAAACCATTGCCGATAATTTAAATTTGCCTAACACAGCCTTCATCAATGGCGGCTATCGCCCCGCAAAATCGGGTGCGGTATTTACCAGCATCAACCCCGCAACAGGCAAAAAATTAACCGATATTGCCGCATGTGATGCCCAAGATGTTGATGAGGCAGTTATCAAAGCACGCGAAGCATTCGATGATGGGCGGTGGTGCAAATTACACCCCAGTGAGCGCAAAAATATTCTCATCACATTATGTAAATTACTCACCCGCAATGCGCGCGAATTGGCGGTGATGGAAAGCATGGATAGCGGCAAGCCGATTTATGATTGCGAGAGCGTTGATGTGCCAGAAATGATTGAGTGCATCAAATGGCATGCCGAATTGATTGATAAGATTTACGATAGTGTCGCGCCGGTATCTGATGAGCATATCGCGATGATATTGCGTGAGCCGATTGGTGTGGTGGGCTTGGTATTGCCATGGAATTTTCCGCTATTGATGATGGCATGGAAGATTGCACCTGCATTGGCGGCAGGCTGTTCGGTGATTGTAAAGCCCGCCGAAGAGACGAGCTTAACAGCGTTGCGCGTGGCGGAATTATGCCACGAGGCAGGCATTCCTAAAGGCGTTCTGAATATAGTGCCGGGCTTGGGCGCACAAGCGGGCGAGGCATTGGGGCGGCATCATGATATTGATATGATTTCGTTCACAGGTTCAACAGTAACGGGCAAGAAATTTTTAGAATATTCAGCGCAATCAAATTGCAAGGAAGTGGTGCTAGAGATGGGCGGTAAAAATCCGTGTATTGTGATGGATGATGCGGAAAACTTAGATGCGGTGGCACAGCATATCGTCAATGGTGCATTTTGGAATATGGGCGAAAATTGTTCGGCAATATCGCGTTTGATTGTGCATAAAAACATTAAAGAAGATTTGCTGAAACGGGTGGAACATCATATTCAGCACTGGAATATTGGCAATCCGCTAGACCCCGAAACGCGTTTGGGGGCATTGGTTTCTGATGCACATTGCAAAAAAGTATCGGGCTATATCAACAAGGCAAAGACTATCCGCGCAGGTGGCAAGATAGAAAAAAATTATGTTGAGGCAACTTTGATTGAGCTTGCCAGCAATCAAGATATTCTGGCGCGTGAAGAAATTTTTGGACCCGTGTTAAGCATTCTAACGATTACCAGTTTTGATGAAGCGATATTGGTTGCCAATGATACCAATTACGGGCTAACCGCCGCGCTTTTCACCAGCAATATCAAAAATGCCATTCGTGGCGGACGGGCATTGCAGGCAGGCACGGTTACCATCAACAGCTATGGTGAGGGCAATATCACCACGCCATTTGGCGGTTACAAGCAATCAGGTTTTGGTGGGCGCGATAATTCAATTCATGCCCATGACCAATATACGCAAATCAAAACTTTGTGGATTGATTTGACCGATGATGCCGATAGCAATGTGGATTAGAATGTGACGGGGCAAGACAGTAATGGGTGGGGTGATAATAGGCGCAAGATATATTCCGCGCGCCGCTTACCAAATGAAACAGGCATTGCGGCATGGAAAGCAATCCTGCCCGCATGGGAAGAATATCCGCCACTAACCGAAAACATTACCGCTGATTTTGCGATTATAGGCGCAGGTTTTGCAGGGCTTTCTGCCGCATTGCGCTTACAACAATTACAGCCAACAGCGCGGATTGTTATTTTAGAGGCACAAAAACTTGCCGAAGGCGCGAATGGGCGCAATAGCGGTTTCATGGTTGATATCCCGCATAATTTACAATCCACCGATTATGCGAGCGATGATAATGCTGATAAAAATTTACTCAATCTGAATCGCCATGCCATTGAATTTGCCAATCAAGCCGTGCAGAAATATGATATTAACGCCGCTTTTTTTGACCCATCAGGCAAGGTAAATGGTGCGGTTACCCAGATAGGCGACGCGCATAATCATAGTTTTGCAAAACATTTAACCGCGCTTGGCGAGCCTTGCGAAATGCTGGATAGCCAAGCCATGTATGAATTAACGGGCAGTCATTATTATCTTTCGGGGCTTTACACCAAAGGCGCGGTAACCTTGCAACCTGCGGGCTATATTCAATCGCTTGCAGCGGGTTTGATGCGCGATGCTCAGGTAACAATTTATCCGCAAAGTGCAGTGCTTGAATTTAGGCAACATCATGATGGTTGGAAACTTAAAACGCCCAAAGGCACGGTTGAAGCAGGGAAAATTATTCTTGCCAATAACGGACATTTGGAAAGTTTTGGCTTTGCGCGTCAAAGGTTGATGCATGTTTTTTTGTATGGTTTGATGACCGAAAATTTAGATGATGAGGCATTGAAATTACTAGGCGGTGCACCACGTTGGGGCGTTACCCCTTCTGACCCTTTGGGCACCACCATGCGGAAAATTGATACAGAGCAAGGGGGAAACCGTATCATCACGCGTAGCTGTGTCACATTTCACCCCAACATGCAGACCAATCAGCGCAATTTGACGCGTACCGCAAAAGAGCTTCGGCGTAGATTTGATGTGCGGTTTCCGCAATTACAGAATGTTAAAATGGAATATAGCTGGTCGGGGCATTTGTGTTTAACGCGTGATGATTTATCGATTGTGCGTGAAATTGAGGATAATGTTTTTACCGCCTGTTGCCAGAATGGTTTAGGGGTATCACGCGGCACGCTAACAGGAATTGCGGCAGCAGAAATGGCGTGTGGCGCTACCAGCCATGTTACCGAATTTTTTGGAGATTTGCCATTGCCTAAGAAGATTCTGCCCGCGCCTATTTCTAGCATTGGGGCAAATATCTATTTGCGGTTTCAAGAATGGCGCACCAGAAACGAGTAACATCGATTCCGCTAGTGTTAAACACAAACCGCAAAGCCCCCCCATATGTATTAATGCCAAAAATAATCGATGAGTTTCCAACCAGTTTCTGCTATTATCCTATATTAAAATCATCAGCAATAGGTAAAATCAACAATGCCCGCACCCAAAGAAATTAAAGAGCTTGTCCAACGATTTAGCGAACAATTACCGCAATATAAGCGTGGCAATTACAACGAAAGCCAAGTGCGTGCCGATTTTATAGACCCATTATTCAAAGCCTTAGGCTGGGATATGGATAATAAAAGCGGCTATGCCGAAGCCTATCGCGATGTGATTTACGAAACCAGCATTGATGTAAAAGGCGCGAAAAAAACCCCCGATTATGGCTTTTATATCGGTGGTGTGCGTAAATTCTTCGTGGAAGCCAAAAAGCCCTCAGTCGTTGTAAAAGACGATATAAGCGCGGCATTTCAAATCCGCCGCTATGGCTGGAGCGCAAATCTGCCGCTATCTATCCTCACCGATTTTGAAGAATTTGCCGTCTACGATACCCGCATCAAGCCCTATATGGGCGATAAGGCAGCAAAAGCGCGTATGCTTTATTATACCTATGAAGATTATGTTGAAAAATGGGACGAGATTGCCGAAATCTTTGGCAAAGAGCAAATCCAAAAAGGCAAATTTGATGCCTTCATCACCAACAAAAAAGGCAAAGGCACAGAAGCGGTTGATGAATCATTCCTGAAAGATATTGAACAATGGCGCGAATTGCTTGCCAAAAATATCAAGAAAAACCACAGCAATATCACATCGCGCGATTTAAACTATGCCGTGCAAATCACCATTGACCGCATCTTGTTTTTACGCATTTGCGAAGATAGAAAAATTGAACCCGATGAGCGCTTAAAAACATTTATCAGCCATGCGAATATCTATAAATTACTGTTACAAAATTTCTACGAAGCTGATGATAAATATAATTCGGGGCTGTTTCATTTTAAGCAAGAAAATAACAGGGCGGGCAAGGCAGATGGTATCACCCCATCATTAACCATTGATAATGCGCCGCTAAAACAGATTATCAAAGGGCTTTATCACCCTGAATCGCAATATGAATTTTCGGTAATGCCCGCCGATATTCTGGGCAGTGTCTATGAACGTTTTCTAGGCAAAACCATCATCTCAACCGATAAACAGGTGCGGATAGAAGAAAAGCCCGAAGTGAAAAAAGCCGGCGGGGTGTATTATACGCCTTATTACATCGTTGATTACATTGTGCAAAACACGGTGGGCGAATTGGTAAAGGGCAAAACCCCCGACCAGATAGCGCATCTCAAAATCCTAGACCCCTCTTGTGGCTCAGGCTCGTTTTTGATTGTCGCCTATCAATATTTGCTGGATTATTATTTGGCTTACTACACGCAAACGCCTGAAAAATACAAGAAGAAAAAATACATCGTGCAAAGCAATATCGGCATCTGGCGGTTAGAAATCGCCACCCGCAAACAGATTTTATTACGCCATATTTACGGCGTGGATATTGATAGCCAAGCGGTGGAAGTCAGCAAATTATCACTGCTACTGAAAGTGCTAGAAGGGCAGTCCGAAGCCAGCATCAAGCAAAATGCCACCCTATTTAACGAACGCGCTTTGCCGAATTTAGCCGATAACATCAAATGCGGCAATAGCCTGATAGGCTCGGATTTTTACAATCAAGGCAATCTCGCCCTAGATGAAGAAGACCGCTACCGCATCAATGTGTTTGATTGGCACGATGCTCAATATGGCTTCGGCAACATCATGCAACAAGGCGGCTTCGACGCGGTGATAGGCAACCCGCCTTATGTTAAAGAATACACAAATAGAGTGATTTTTGAAGATATTAAACAAGCATCACTTAAAAAATACTATCAAGGTAAAATGGATATGTGGTATTTTTTTACTTGCTATGGAATAGACTTATTAAAAGATAATGGTAAGCTAGGATTTATTGCGCCTAATAATTGGATTACGAATGCAGGTGCTAGCATTTTAAGAAATAAAATTTTATCTGCCATCATGCCTTAAAATAAATGCGTATATAGATTTTTATAATCATCAAGTTTTTGCTGATGCATCAATCCAAACGATGATATTAATGTTTACTTTCAAAGCAAGATTTAAATCTAGTTAATGCCATATGAATACAGAAAATTGAAAACGATGGTAAATTTTTGTTAAAACACCTTAAAAGATTTATTATTACGAAGAAACCGTAAAAATAAATATGTTGTGAATAAATTTACCATCACTTAACCCCAAGCATCAGAACAAAACTGGTAATTTGCTCCCTAAAACTGAACAGGCTATTGTTTAATAAAATTACAAAATTGCTGATAAAAATATCGGCGATGTTACCGATAAGATGATTTGAAAACAGGTATTGCAAACAAGCGCAGATTTGTATCTATGTGCATCTATAAGATGTTATCACCGAAAAAAAGAAAACCTTTCTGGTGCTTATTCCAAAGCCCTTGATAAAAACATTGAAATTGAAAAAGACATTGGTGAAGCCTTGGTTTAATGGGCAGAGACTTAGAAGCGTTACAAGCCTTTTTACTGCCAGCTGATGAATTGTTATAAATCCCTTATGATATTACCCAAGCCAAACCTTTGGCTTCTGTATATGAAATCAGATGCCAATGAAATGAATAAAACATTATCCGCTAAGGGTGGCAATCATCTTGATCGTTATAATAAAAAGTTTTTGGCAAAACGCGAGGGGGGTAAATTTAAGGATACTTGGTGGCGATATGGCATCGACCGCAAAGTGATGCAAGAACTTTTTGCTAGGTGCCTAAAATCATGTCGTTCCTGTAAATGTAGCCAATCAATCTCAACATGGTGATAGATAATGACGGGTTTTCCTTGTTATGTTTCGCAAACGTATTTTGTCATTAAATTTAAATAGATTTAACTTAAAATATCTTACAGGATTATTAAATTCAAAATTAATTGCGTTCTGGTTAAAAATAATGGCGAAAATGCAAGGTAGTTTTAGAACTATCAAATTGATAAAGAACCTTTATTAAATATCCCAATCTTTTAAAACCAAATAAAAAACAAAATGATAAAATGGTAACTCTGGTAGAGGAGATGCTGACACTACAAACCAAAAAACACACGCAGGGCGAGCAATCACCCCACGCGCAAGAAATGCTCTCACGACAAATCAACGCCCAAGAAAAACAAATCGACAAACTTACTTACGAACTTTATGGGTTAACCACAGAGGAAATAGGGGTGATTGAGGGGAATTAAATTTATTGAAAACTCGGTTGAGTGGCGGATATGACAAAGCACAGACGCCACTACCAAATGCAAGGAAATAAAACATTTTAACTCTCAAATAAAACCAATCTTTTTGGATGATGACAAAATGAATATTTTGTAGTATAATAAAACTGCAATAACATAAATAGTCATAAATATTGCTGAATACACTGAAAATCATAGAGGTTAGGGCAATGTCAGAAATTGAATGGACAGATAAAACATGGAATCCAATTAAAGGGTGCTTTAAGGTTTCACCGGGTTGTAAAAATTGTTATGCTATCCGTATGGCAGAACGCTTGCAAGCCATGCAACATCCGCTTTATGTGGGAACAGTAAAGCGCAATGGCAAGCCAAACTGGACTGGCAAAATTGGTTTAAGCGAAAAGCTATTAACCGAACCTTTAAGATGGAAAAAACCGAGCAAGATTTTTGTCAACTCAATGTCTGATATGTTTTACGAAGCTGTGTCTTTTGATTTTATCAAACAGGCTTTCGATACAATGCTACAAGCCGATTGGCATCAATTTCAAATTCTAACAAAACGCCCCGAACGTGCCTATGAATTTTTTGAACAATACGGATTGCAATTACCATCACATATTTGGTTGGGTGTAAGTGTAGAAAGCAATGCGTATATTGGTAGGTTAGATATGTTGCGAGAATTACCCGCGACCATTCGCTTTGTTTCTTTCGAGCCGTTATTAGCGAGTGTTTCTGAAGCCAATCTTAAAAATATTGATTGGGCGATTGTGGGTGGCGAAAGCGGACCCGATGCGCGCGTCATGCAAGAAGAATGGGTTGATGAGATTGAACATGAGTGTCGCAAGCATGGCACGGCTTTCTTTTTCAAGCAATGGGGTGGTGTTAATAAAAAGAAAACAGGGCGCGAATGGCGCGGAAAACAATGGAGTGAGTATCCTAATGTTACGGCAGTTGAGCTAAACTCTTCACAACACCATCATGTAACTTCTGTGCTAAATTAATTGCACCACCTGATTTATTTGTCATCGCGAAAAATAAAGAAAATTCATGATAATTTTTTTGCCCTTTAAGTTCGGTGGGTTCTGATACCCAGCTAAAACCTGCATTAGCAAAACGTGATTTTACAAATTTATCTAAAGCATTGTTTTCTTTTCTAATAATATTTTCCTCATCAAATAAGTTCACTTGCGGGTCATCTTTATAGCATTCTGTTAGCCAAGCATCTGTTCCCAATAGGTTGGTAACTCTATCCTTTTTATCTTGAGAGATGGCGTCCATATTTTTTGCAGCTTGACGTTTTAAGGCATGCATTGGAAATAGATAAAACAAATCAATACCACGTGCATTGGTGATGGTTTTAATAGTTTGCCAGTTTATTTGCATTCCATAAGGGTCTAAAAAAATAACTGCTCGATTGCTATTATCTTGCATAAAATTATTGATGAATTTGGTGATGAAGCTATTTGCATCATCACATTTAATAGATACTCTATCTGCTTTTTGGGGGAAATCACGCCGCACCATTTTTTCAAGTGCTGTTACATATTCACGATTAATATCATTAAAATAGTAATGTTTGAATGTTAGATTTTCTTTTAATATTCTTTTAGGTGAACCATCTTGTATTCCTAAATTTTTATCATCACGTTTTCCAGAACCTGCAAAAGCATCTACATAAAATAAGTTAGCCCATGTTTGATTTTTCATGACGGTAAGGTATGATTTTATATAAGCATTGAGAATATTTAATTTTATCTCAGTATGCTCACCACCGAATTTTTGTATTATGTTCTCATTCATACAAACTTTATTATATAAATGAAAGTAACTGTCAAGTAAAATTACTTGTTAATTTTAGAATGGTGCGTTTTTTTAGGGGTGTTTAACACATAGGGCGGTGCGTGTTGCTTCACATTATTATATGGGGGGCTTTGCGAGGTCGGTTTATAGTATCAAGGGGGGTGCGGTCTGGCTTCTCGATGCGCGCTTGTCAAATTTATGTCCGTTGGACAATTTGCCAAGCAGACGCCTCTTGCCAGAACCCCCCTTGATAATCCCCCCGCCATACTTAATACTCACGGAGGAGCGTGTCGCCCCATACCCTCACCGCTGTATTTAATACTAGCGGAGGTGTGAGTTTCGGTTACTCAACACAAGGGCGGAGCGTGTTACTGGTACTCAATACTCGCATCGAGTGCTCCTCAACAGCCCCCCCCCACTCCGTCATTCCGACGAAAGTCGGAATCCAGAGTATAAAGCACATCGAGAGACAAAAACGCAAGGCTCAGAGTCTTTCGCAGGAAGCCTGAAAAAAGGGCGGTGCGTGTCTCATCACATTATATATGGGGGGCTTTGCGGAGTCGGGCTTTATTATTTAAGGGGGCGCGAATTCGCTTCTCGATGGGCAGGGCGGAGCCGCCCATCTTGCGAATGCCCCCTTAACAACCCCCGCTTGTGTTTAATACTCTGGTGGTGCTTGCCTTGATAATCCCCCCGCTGTATTTCAGCACAAGGGCGGTGCGAACGCGCTTTATCGGTCGCGAGGCAGAAGCCCGCTCCCTTGCGCTTTCGGTTTGCCCTTGTTACCAATGGCGGGCAAACCTCACCCTTAAAATCCCCCCGCCATACTCAAAACTAAAATCATGCGTGTCGCCCCATACCCCCCGCTATACTTAATACGCAGGAGGAGCGTGTCGCTGGTACTCAATACTCGCATCGAGTGCTCCTCAACAGCCCCCCCCACGATTATTTATCCGCTAGAACACGGCAAAACAGGAAGTTGTTTCAAACAATCTATTGTATTGGTTTCAAGCATACAAAGTATCTCAATAATATTTTGTTGTGTTTTTTGTAAATCGCTTTTGAATATTGGTTCATAATGGGCAACACGATTTCTGATATGTCTAATATCTCTTAGCCTTTTTGCAATATCCTTACTCAACAATGCACCCTCACTTTGAAAAATTTGCTTCAAATCATGTCGCCATAACTCACTATATCTGGGTTTAAATAAACCACACCAAAAACCAAAATTAAGTTTTGCTACTATATCATCATGAGATAGTAGCTTTCCGTTTTTTTGCCATTTTAACAAGGAATCCAATGCTTCTTTCTCTCTTTCAACAATAAAATCTGCTTGATACCATTGTTGACCATGCCTAATGATGAGTTTTTGATTAATGGCGTTGCGTAAAGTAATTTCCACCCAATGAATATTATAATATAAGATTGATGAAACCTCTAAATTGTAAAGATATAATTCATATGCAAACTGCCTATCATCATCGCTATGTTTCAAATAAACACTAAAACGTGGTTTTGAGATAATTTGCTCTAATTCTTCTATTTTTTCTAGTTTTATCATATGTGGTATTATGAAACAAAAGATGATAATAAAAAAGCAATATTTTTATTTTTTTCAAATTTTTGCATTTTTTTATTGCGTTTGGTAGTAATTCTGCTATTATGTAATTGTTAGTGCTGAGGAGCGTGGCGTCTGTGCTTTGTCATATCCACACCTCAGCCAAGCCTTTCCCCGCAAAATTCTCTACCCTATTCTATCTTGCAACTGTTGATTCTAGCGGATATAATTGCCCTTAACCCTCTCTTTGGTTGGGTCGAAATGCGGAAATGCCGTAACCACCGCTTTTAATTGCTTCTGCAAGCCATCTAACTGCCCAACATTGATGGGCGTGCCAACCGCGCTATGGGTAACATCAACCCGTGCCAATGCGATAACTTTGTTGAGGAATGGCGAACGCATGGCAGAGGTGATTTCGCCCACTTGCGCCTTGCCAATTCGCACACAGCTACCCGCCGCTGGCACCAGCTGGCTTTCAATTTCTAGCCCGACCAATTTGCGATGCGGTGAATCTTTGCGCCTTTGAATTGCCTCGCGCCCTACAAAATCCGCTTGCTTGGATTTTAACGGCACGGTGAAGCCAATCCCTGCTTCGAACGGGTCGGTTTGGTCGCAAAATTCAGAACCAGCAAAAATCAACCCTGCCTCTATGCGTAACATATCTAACGCGTCTAACCCTAATGGTGCCATGCCTTTGGGTTCGCCTATCTCCCATATCGCATCAAAAACAGTCTCGGCATGTTTGGGGTGACAAAATACTTCATAGCCTAACTCGCCCGAATAGCCCGTGCGGCTAATCACCACAGGAATGCCATTAAAATCGCCTAACCGTGCCACGCTAAACCGAAACCATTCTAAATCATCGATGCTACTTTGGGTGGGCGGTGTCCAAAAAATCTCGCTTAAAATCTCGCGCGAAAGCCTGCCTTGCACCGCAACATTGCATAATTCATCAGTTGATGGGCGCACCCACGCATTGAGACCATGCTCTAACGCTTGCTTTTGCATCCATAACCCAGAATCATCATTGCCACCTATCCAGCGGAAATTGGTATCGCCTAATCTGAACACTGTGCCATCATCAATCATGCCACCATGTTCGTAACAAATGGCGGTATACACCACTTGCCCGACTGATAGTTTTTCAATATTGCGGGTAACGCATAATTGCAGTAATGTTTGGGCATCAGGACCAGTGATTTCATATTTACGCAATGGCGATAAATCGGTGATAATCACTTTTTCGCGGCACGCCCAATATTCGGCAATCGCGCCATAATTCGCCATATTCGCCGCCAGCCAATAGCCATTATAGTCAATGAAATTTTCTGTAAATCGCTTAAAGCAATTATGAAAGCCAGTTTCTTTTGTTTCTATCATCTCACCATCTGCCATTTTACGCCATCCTATTGATTTTTTTACTGTGTTTTCTTTATCATAAGTTCGCACCTGAATATCGGTGGGATTCCAACCATTCGCGGCATCAACATCGCACGGACAAGCGGTTGAAACGCATAATAAATCGGTCAAAGCCCGCAACATCACATAATCACCGGGACGCGACCAAGGGTCATCAAGCGATAGGGCTTGGGTATCATCTAGCAATGTGTTGAAAAAGAAATTGATTGCAGGCCAGCCTTGCCGTTCGGCTATGTTATATTTGGCAAGCGACTTATTGATATTATCGGTGCAATTCACATGTCCCGGATAACCCAAATCATCATAATAACGGGCGGTACATGCCAAGCCAAAAGTATCATGCCGTCCGCACGTATCTTGCACAATTTCCACCAAAGCGGTCTGATTATTGGCAAAATATTTTGAAAAAATACCGGGAGTAGGGTAGAGAGTTCCCATCAAGCTACGGGTGGTGGTGGGGTCAATTTCGGATATGATACTTTTATCTAAATCACGCAAAGCAAAGGCTTGAAAATCCGAACATTCTCTGCCTTGCACATCTAATATCTGGATATAATCACCTGCGCGCACTTCGTATGCAATCGCATTACCCGGGCGGATATTGATATCCTGCTTGGGGTCAAATAACGGGTCGGGCGGGGACAGCATGGCGGGTTTCTCGCCCGGATTTTTGCGCTTCACATAAAGGATAATATCGCTTGCCACATCTTGATTATCGGTTGCCATATCATGCGCTGGCACAACCGCTATCAACCAACATGATGCTTGGCTGGTAAAACTCACCTCCGCCATCATCGGGCTATCAGCATTGAACGCGTAAATCGCTTGCAGGCTATGATGGTTGATTTGGCACTGTTCTAGCACTGATTTTAAGCGACTTGAGGACTTATCATTTTGTTGCAAAATCTGTTGTAACCCATGCGCTTCGCCATTCAATTTCGCGCTTATCAAGCCTGCATCTATTCGCCCTTGTTCGTTGAAAGGCAGTAATTCGCAATGTTGCTTGCCATATTGATTGACCAAAATAACCTCATCGCCCTTATCTAACCGTAAGGTGCGCGAACATGCTTGCGCGATGGAATAGCGTTCCGTGCCATGCGGTAGAATTGGCATTGCCAATGTTGTGATGCCATTTTTCTCATTGATGAAATTTGCGGGGTTGATTAATTGCGCCATATCAGTATCACGCCATTCCAAATTCGCGTTTGCGTTTGTTAGACCATGCCTGAATCAAACGGTCAGTAATCATGCCAATCATCGCAATCCATAACCCCGCCAAAATACCACGTCCATATTCTTGATAGGCGAGGGCGCGGTAAATTTCTTGCCCCAAATCAGTCGTGCCGATTAAGGCGGTGATGGCAGTCATGGCAAGGCTCATCATAATGGTTTGGTTCACCCCTAGCATGATTTCGGGGAACGCAATTGGTAATTGCACTTTCCATAAACGTTGCCGTGCAGTTGTGCCATTGGCAATCGCGGCTTCCATAATCACTTCTGGTACACGCGTAATGCCCAGATAGCTGTAGCGAATGGCAGGCACCATCGCATAGGGGATGATGGCGAAAATCACTGCCAAATCGCCAACACGCAACAGCATGATAGCGGGCAGAAGATAAATGAATGATGGGAAGGTTTGCAAAATATCGCATGAGGTGAGCACCATGCGGGCAAATTTTTTGTTTTTTGTGGCTAAAATGCCTAATGGTAGCCCCAAAATCATGCAAAACAGGGTGGCGATTGAAACTGTGTAAAATGTGGTAATTGCCTCGCGCCAGAAATTTGAAATCACAATCACGAATAGCATCGCGCTAACCAGTAGCATTAATCTAACACCGCCCAACCGATAACCACCATAGCCAACCAATGCTAAAAAGCAAATCCATGGCGTTGAAAGGTAAAAATTGCGAATTGGAACTAAAATATTGACGGTAATAAAATCACGGATAGGGTCAATAATAAAATACATCGACCGCACAATATCTTTCACAATCACATTTAATTCTTTGCCATAGCTAACCGTCAGATTTTTTGGCAGAAGTTTCAGGGCTTTGAGGTCAGGTATCAGGCTAACGACTATCAGAATCACAGCGGTTGATGCCAAAAATAACACCAGATGCGGGTGCTTCTGCACGAAACTCCGCTTTGGTCCGTGATAGATTTTTGTCTGCCGATTGGCGAAACTTTGCGTGAGGCGGTCTAGCATAACGGCAATCAGCACAATCGCAATGCCGAGTTCGATAGAGATGCCTAACCGTAATTGTTGTAGCGCGTAAAGCAATTTCTGCCCTAACCCTTGCGCGCCAACAATCGACATAATCACTGCCATCGCTAATGTTTGCATCACAACTTGGTTTAGCCCCAACATGAATAATTTACGTGCCGCTGGTATCCGCACCTTCCACAATAATTGCCGTTTGGTGCAACCCGACATGCTACCCGCTTCTGAGATATTATCAGGCACTGTTTGCAAGCCCAAAATCACGCAACGCGCCATTGGTGGCATGGCGAAAATCACGGTGGCGATGAGGGCAGCCACTTGCCCCGCGCCGAATAATGCGAAGACGGGTGCCAAATATGCCATATGCGGTGTTGCCTGCATCACATCAAGCATGGGGGTGATGACGCGGTCAGCATTTTTGGAACGGTTTGCCCATAAGCCAACAAACAAGCCTAATAACGAGGCGAAGACCATTGCCGATATAACGATTGATAAGGTTTGCATGGAATCTTTCCACAAGCCAAAAAATGCCAAATAAAGCATCGATAAAAAGCATAAGAATGCCAACCGCCAGCCTGCAATCCAATGCGCTAATATGGTAACGCTCACCAATATCCACACCCATGGCAGCGGCGGCAAGCCTAGCCCGCGAAAGCCACGAAATAAGAAATATTCTGACCATTTTAACGGGAACGAGATTAAAAACGAGATTGAGCGCGTGACTTCTTTGACGGTGAAGATGCCGAAGAAACTGGCTCTATCGCTTCTTATCCATTCCACAAAAGCGGTTACCCATTCGCGCATCGGCAATGTTGCGGTTTCGGGTAGTAACACAAAGCCTTGCCAGAACAGCGAGATAATATATGCCACCAATAAAGTTGCACACAGCTGTAAAGCGTTTTTTTGTAATGGCGTTATGTTGTGTAAGAAATTCATAATGACGCTTTTTATGTTTCAGGCTGTTCAGCGAATAAGGCTTCAATGATGAGAGTCTTGTTGATATAGCCGATGGGCTTATCATTCTCATCACCCACATAAACTGCCTTTTCTGATGATAAAATCTGCCGTGCAATATCGCTAATTTTATCAGTGCCAGCCACCATTTTATCGCACTCAATTTTCTTGGAGATTGGTTTCATAATCGCGCTTGCACTCAAAATACGATGGGTGGGGGCGTTTTTGGTAAATTCTCTCACGTAATCATCGGCAGGATTCAGCACCATCTCTTCGGGTGTTGATAATTGCACGATGCGACCATCTTTCATAATGCCGATACGGTCAGCCAGCTTGGTGGCTTCTTCAAAATCATGGGTGATAAAGACGATAGTTTTCTTCAGCATTTTTTGCAGGCGTAAAAATTCATCTTGCATTTCGGCGCGGATAAGTGGGTCTAATGCCGAAAATGGTTCATCTAAAAACCAAATATCTGGTTGTATCACCAATGAGCGTGCAATCCCAACTCTCTGTTGTTGACCGCCTGATAATTCACGAGGAAAATAATCTTCGCGTCCCTCTAATCCGACTAATTTAATTACCTCACGCGCTTGTTCCTCGCGTGCCTCGCGTTTAACGCCCCGCACTTCTAGCGGAAATGCGACATTTGAAATCACATTGCGCTGTGGTAGTAAGCCAAAATTTTGAAACACCATGCCCATTTTATGGCGGCGTATATCAATGAGTTCTTTTGGTGTGGCTTGCAATAAATCTTTGCCATCATAGTCGATGCTGCCATAAGTAGGCTCGTGCAAGCGCGTTAAGCAACGCACCAATGTTGATTTACCAGAGCCCGATAGCCCCATAATAATCAGAATTTCGCCTTCATAGACATCAAACGAGACATCTTGCACCGCACCAATATAGCCTGATTGTTTTAATTGTTCATTGCTTGGATTATTGCCATTGGCTTCCAAGAATTGTTTTGGAGAATTGCCAAACAGTTTCCATATATTGCGGCATTTTATTTTTATATCATTATCTGACAAAGCCTGTATCCCCCTATAAAAACAGTCGCACATAAATAATTTAATCATGTGCGACTGTATAAGTTTAGTAAAAAATTATTGCTTCCACCCGTCGATAACAGCTGAATTTTCTGCAATCCATGCATCGGCTGCTTCTTCTGGTGTTAAGCCATCAACATCAACCAATAAAGCTGCTGCTGCAATTTGTTCATTGTTGAAATTCACATTTTGCAAGACGTTCCAAGCGTTTGGATATTTATCAGCTAAGCCAGACCATGCGGCCTTTTTCAACCAACCACCGTGGGTTGCGCCACAATCGCCTGTTGCATCAGGGTTTGGTCCCCATGAAGCATCATCAAAACATGCTGGCTCTGGTTCAGGAAAATCAATGAACGCGCCGCCCGGATATTTTGATTCAATATAGTTTGGCGTCCAATTAAACAACACAATAGGCTCTTGACGGTCATAAGCAGCATCTAATTCTGCCCATAATGCGCCAGCTGAACCAACATTGATTGCTGTGAAGTTCATTTGTAATGCTTCAATCCGTGCCGAATAGTTTTTACCCCAATCAGCAGGTGGACCAACGAAACGTCCCTTAGGAGATGTTTCAGCTGTTGCAAATTTCTCTGCACAAGCATCTAACGCTGTCCAATCTGGAAGGTCAGGACAAGCTTCTAGCACATAATCTGGCACCCACCATTCTTCGCGGGTTAGCGCATCATGTGTGCCTGCATCAACCATGCCTTCATCAGCAACTGCTTTTTCAAACGCATCTTTCATAGAACCTTCCCAAGATTCCACTTGAAAATGCATATCGCCATTGGCAATGGCAGAAAATTGCAATTGTGAATCAGATGGCACATATTCTACGGTATATCCCATATCTTCTAGCACTTTTCCAACAACAGTTGATGTTACCAATTGGCTTGTCCAGTTATTCTGAACAATCAAAATTGGGTCATCACTTTCTGGCCCTCCAGCTGTTGCATTATCCTCTGCTTTGTTGCAGGCGAATAAGCCAATCGAAATAGCGACAATTGTTGCCATTTTGATTAAATTTTTAAACGTTACGGTCATTATTAACTCCTCTCATATCGTTTATGTTATGTATAATGATTGCAAACCTCACAATCATTACCACATTTTTTTACCAATCTTCCACTTGCACCACAGCAATTGGTTGGTTGGTTACAGCTTCTTCCCAGTTGGGTTGAAACGCGACCACCAATGTTTCTGCGCTTAAATTTGGATTGAATAAAAAATTATGCCACCATGTTGTCGCAAAAAATGCGTCGCCATGTTGCAATCTGTTCACCTTGCATGGAAGTTGGTATTCTGTATGTGATGCATCAAATTTTAAGATACATCGCCCAACATCTAGCAGGTTTTGAATATGTGTTGTTTGTTTTTGAAATGTTGCGGTGAGGCAATCAGAAAACTCATGACTATATTGATAGTAATATTCGCCAAAAAACTTTAAGGCTTTCTCGCGTCTCTGCGCGGGGTCGTTAGTATGGCGAGCAATATGTTTCATCTCCGGCAGTTTACTACAGCCAACAGATTTATTCAAGACCGTAATGATATAACCCAAATTATTTTCAGTTTCATCATTTTGTGCGCTATTTTCTTTTTTTGGCAGGCAAAGCTGTGGCATAATGGCATCATCTGGTTTACCACCTTGTTCACGCACCATATATTGACGCTTCTTACACTGCCATTCTAAAAATGATGATTGTATCTTATAAGCGTATGCCATATTACTCATATCAAGCCTGTTACCATAATAAAACCACCACCATTTTTAACGCCTATCAGCCTTTCACTGCTATCATTTCTTGATATATGCTTGCCGCAATTTAATCAATGGATGAGCTTGAGACATTTGAAACTTAATCAGCAATTCACGTGCCACCATATCCCTATCCTGTTGATTATCTGGCAGAGAAATGGAATCAGGTATTCGCACCCAACCATTGATATTTCTATCAAACACTGCTGGCTTGCCATCTTCATAGCCCATATGAATATCTTCAAGCCAATTTAAATCGTCCCAACCCATTGTTTCCATATATTTTGTCAAAAACGGGGTGATGCGCGCATAATCAGGCACAAGATTAACATCATAACGGTAGCCGATATGTTGTCCGATTTCTTTTTCACGTTCGCTTTCTAAACCTTCTTTATCCTCGATAAATTGATTCACATCTTTCAGTTCAGAACCACGATATACTGTTCCAGCCATGTTACTCTACTCCTTATAGATGGTGATAATCTTCAATGCCAACCGTATGATTGGTGCCCGCCAATGGCACGCCAGCAATTGCTGATGCTTCCATTGTGAGTGCGCCCAAATCTTCTGGCTCAAGCGAATGAATATTAGTTTTGCCACATGCCCGCGCAAATAATTGTGCTTCGATGGTTAAGGTATGCAAGAAATTATAGACACGTTCCGCCGCCTCATCTGGATTTAACCGCTTACGCAACATAGGGTCTTGCGTGGCAACGCCTACAGGACAACGCCCTGTATGGCAGTGATAGCAATAACCCGGCTCAACACCCATCTCTTCTTGAAAATTCGCTTCTGGTATATCTTTATTGCAATTCAGCGCCATCATTACCGAATGCCCTAATGCAATCGCATCAGCACCCAAGGCGATGGCTTTCGCCACATCAGCACCGTTACGGATACCGCCTGCATAAATCAGCGTAATATCGCCAGTCTTGCCCAAATCATCAATCGCTTTACGCGCCTGACGAATTGCCGCCATGCCGGGGACGCCAGTATCTTCAGTCGCAAGATGCGGGCCTGCGCCCGTGCCACCTTCCATACCATCAATATAGATACTATCAGGGTCGCATTTTACCGCCATACGGACATCATCATAAACACGTGCCGCGCCTAATTTTAACTGAATCGGAATTTGCCAATCAGTCGCCTCGCGAATTTCTTGGATTTTTAGCGATAAATCATCAGGCCCTAGCCAATCAGGATGGCGCGCAGGTGAACGTTGGTCAATACCTGCTGGCAGACTACGCATTTCGGCAACTTGGTCGGTTACTTTCTGCCCCATCAAATGCCCACCTAAGCCAACTTTACAGCCTTGCCCAATGAAAAATTCGCACCCATCAGCCAACATCAAATGATGTGGATTAAAGCCGTAACGCGATTGAATACATTGGTAAAACCATTTTGAACTATAGCGACGCTCATCAGGAATCATCCCGCCCTCACCAGAGCATGTGGCAGTGCCAGCCATTGTAGCCCCGCGTGCCAAAGCCGTTTTGGCTTCGTAAGATAACGCGCCAAAGCTCATGCCTGTAACATAGACTGGAATATCTAACTCAATTGGTTTTTTTGCCCTTGGGCCAATCACAGTTTTGGTGATACATTTTTCGCGATAACCTTCAATCACAAAACGGGTTAAGGTGCCGGGTAGAAAGGTTAAATCATCCCAATGCGGTATCTTTTTGAACAAAGAAAAGCCACGCATTCTATAGCGACCAAGTTCTGATTTGATATGGATATCATCAATCACATGCGGTGGAAAAACGAACGAATTTCCTAAACGATTGACATCTCTATCCAATTTTGCTTTTTTGTTTGCCATTATATTTGCTCACTTATAAAATAATTTTCTTTTCACTTGGTTCCAAATTATCGTAGTTCCATAATTGCTTACCAGCGACAATTTTCGTGAATTGATTAACGCCTTCAGCAGGCATCAAATCATATTGCGTTAATTTACGGGTTAGCCAAGCTTTATCAACATCTGTTAATTCAGCAGTAACCGCATCAACTCCTAGCGATTTAATATCTTTGCCGATATAAATGGTGCCATCATACATGGAATCGCCTAGATTTTTACCCGCATTGCCGCACACAATCATGCGCCCACGTTGCATCATAAAGCCTGATAATGCACCAGTATCACCACCCACAATGATGGTGCCACCTTTCATATCAATCCCTGTGCGCGAGCCAACCGAACCACGGCAAACCAAATCACCGCCCCTGATAGCCGCGCCAAATGTTGAGCCTGCATTTTTTTCAATCACGACTGTGCCAGCCATCATATTTTCGCCACATGACCAGCCAACACGCCCTTTAACGCGTACATTAGGACCATCAATCAGCCCGATGCCAAAATAGCCAAGCGAGCCTTCAACAATAAGATTGAGGCGATTCAAAATACCAACAGCGATAGAATGTTTACCACGCGGATTTTGCAACACAATCGTGCCATAGCCTTCTTGCATCAATTTTCTGAGATTCATATTGACATCTGTCGTCGTCATATCGCCAATATCAAGTTCCTTGCGCTTGTTAAAATCAACTTGCGCCGCCCATGGATAGAGAAAGTTTTCTTCCTCATCAGGGTTGAATTCTATGAATAATGACCGCCCCGTCAAATGCTCGGTTGTCATACCAAGCGCTTCAGCACGTTCCGATTGTGTCATTTTTTCTAATTCTGCTTCACTTACGCTTGCCATACTCGCACCTCTTCATCATAGGGGTCAGTGGTTTCAATTTCTTGTGGAAGAATAGCCCGAATTGCCACCTCTTCCGATGCCATCGCGATTAAATCATCACTTTCATAAAGCACCAAAGGTTTGGCAGCCATCGTATCTTTCGCCATGCCTAACTGATTATGGGTTGCCACCAAATAGGTGAACACGCCATCAATTTCTTCAATCGATTGCCGCAAACTATCTTCTAAAGATACGCCAGTTGAGAGATGATGCGCCGTATACACAGCCAGCAATTCAGAATCACAGTTAGAAACAAAACGATAACCTTTGCGTTCCATATCGCGCCGCATAATCCAATAATTGGTAATCTGTCCGTTATGAACCACCGATACATCGCTATAAGGAAATGCCCAATAGGGATGTGCGGAACGAATATCAACATCTGATTCTGTTGCCATTCTGGTATGCCCAATCGCATGAGAACCTGTAAAATCATTGAGACTATATAAATCACTCACCACTTTCGCATCACCCAAATCTTTGATGAGTTCCAGCGCTTGCCCGAATGATAAAACCTCAACCGCATCAATTTCTTCAATCAATGAGATGATTTTCTCGCTCTCTTTTAAGCCAGATATTTTATAACGCACCGCATAAGCTGTTGGCATTGTTGTATCGTCAATTTTAACATTAAAAGATTTAAAGATGGATTCTATTTTTACAATCCGTTCTTTAATGGTATCTTCAATCCCACGTCCTTTTGCTAAATCTGCGCCTTCGGCAACTTTCACCCACATAAGGTGATAATCTTTGTCAGCATCATTATAGACGGCAAAGCCAGTTGAATCGGGTCCGCGATGTTTCAATGCTTGTAACATAGAGGTCATCTCGTTACCAACATTTGACTTTTTACCGCGGTGGATTAACCCTGCTATTCCACACATATATTATTCTCCTAAAAATATAGTTGATATTGATAAAAACATTATTGGCTTATGGTAAGCAATTCATATATGTTTCTGTATCCCATTCGGTTGTGGTGTGATTGAAACGTTCCCACTCATCAGTTTTATACTCATGGAACAAGCGGAACATCTCGCCCGGCATTCCAGACTTCACCACATCATCAGCCGATAATGCTTCCAAAGCCGCGCCCAAAGTCATTGGCAGTTTTTCAACTTGCTTGCCTTGTTCCATCGCTTCATAAATATTGCGCTCTTCGGGGCGACCGCAATCAATTTTATTGTCAAGCCCATCATTCATTGTCGCCAATAATGTTGACGCCATCAAATAAGGATTCACCATTGAGTCAACCGAGCGGAATTCGAAACGACCGGGGGCAGAAATCCGCAACCCTGTCGTGCGGTTTTGATAACCCCAATCCTTGAACACAGGTGCCCAAAAACCAGTATCCCACAGACGGCGATAGCTATTAACCGTAGAACAGCCAATCGCGGTTAAAGCATCAAGATGCTTCACCATGCCACCAATGGCATGTTGCCCAATAATGCCCGGCATTTGCGGGTCATCAGCCTCTGGCATGAACGTATTCTCACCACCCGAACGGTAGGTAAATACTTCTTTCATCGCCGGCAGACCATTTTTCTGCCCAATCACTTTCACCTTATCTTCGCCACCGCGCCATAATGAAATATTATGATGGCAGCCACTGGCAGAAACGCCCATAAAAGGTTTGGTCATAAAACATGCGATTAAATCAAATTCGCGTGCCACTTGCGCGCAAATCTGGCGGTAAGTGGTAAGCCTATCAGCGGTTCGCATACAATCATCAAACTGGAAGTTAAGCTCTAATTGACCGGGCGCATCTTCATGGTCGCCTTGAATAATATCTAAACCCATCGCCCGCGAATATTCAATCACTTTCATATAAACAGGGCGCAAACTTTCAAACTGATCGATATGATAGCAATAAGGACGCGAATAGCCACCATTCGGGTTGCCATTCTCATCTTTTTTCAGCCACATCATTTCAGGCTCGGTGCCACTGCGTAAATGCAAGCCATGCTTATCGTTAAATTGCTGATGCAAGCGGCGTAAATTGCCACGCGAATCTGAGGTTAAAAATTGACCCGGATTTTCGCGTTCTTCGCGGTTACGGAATAATGTGCACCAGATACGCGCCACGCGCTTATCCCATGGCAGTTGACAGAATGTTTCTGGCTCTGGAATACCAACCAATTCGGCAGCTTCAGGGCCATAACCCATATATTCGCCATGACGGTTGACAAACAAATTAACAGCCGCGCCATAGACGAGCTGAAAGCCTTTGCCTGCAATAGATTCCCAATGGTCGGCAGGAATGCCTTTGCCGCAAATCCTTCCTGTGATTGAGACAAATTGAAGATAAAGATACTCAATCCCCAATTCATCTATCATTTTACGCACCTCTTTTACTTGGTCTGCACGACCCGATGCATCTACAAAACTTTCAATATCTGTCATTAACTTACTCCTTTTCTCTCTATTGATTACTTAATTATTATTTATTTTATTATTTAACTCCACGGATATGGGCTGTTAGAGACAGGATGCAAATCACCTGTTTCAAAACGTTCCATGCGGAATGGCTTGAGCAATTCCTGCGGTTTCCCCATCACCTCTTCGGCAACAAGATGACCAACGCCTAACATTTTATAGCCATGGTTACTATCCGCAATAACATAAGCATTATCGCAAAATTTGTCAAATACGGGGAATGAATCAGGTGTAAAACAGCCAACGCCTCCCGATTTTTCTTTATGATATTTGGGCATCATGCCCTGAAATCTTTTCTGGCAATGCGCCAACGCCGATACCCACATCTCTGCAAAATCTGGCGATGCAATAAATTCTGGCGAGGCAGGACCATAAGGGTCGATATTTAATTCATCAACTGGCGTATCAACTTTATAGGGCATCGCGCCACCTTGAATGCCGTTAAAATGCCAATCGGGCTTGTAATAAATGCCCCACATTTCATCGGCAATCACCTTGCCACTAACGTCGCTTACAAGCGGTGCATCGGTATCAACATGGATAACGGGCGGTATACCGCCATCATTGGTTTGCATCATATTGGGGTCAACATTCAGCACGCCTTCTTCTAACTGCCAATAGCGCCACATATCAATATTATCGTGAAAACCACCATCTTTGGCTTTTATCCGAATCGTTTTCGGCAATTCAAGCATATTCCAAAAATCGCGCACCCAAGGACCTGCGCCAATAATCACTTGCTCGCAATCAATCACGCCCTTATCGGTTTCAACTGATTTAACGGCATTTGACATATTATCTTTGATAAAGCCTTTAACCGTAACGCCGCTAACGATATTCACGCCTAAATCGGTACATTTTTTAGCAAGCCCAACCATTGATTTGGTGTTATTGGCAAAGCCACCACGTTTTTCGTGCAACACGCTGGTGATATTTTGCGCCTGCCAATCATCAAAAATGCCACGCATATAGCTCATGCAATCGGCTTCGCCCTCAATCAGTGCGCTTTCATAGCCGATTTCTTGTTGCTCACGATGAATCTGGATAATATCTTGATGCATTGATTCGCTGGAAATTTGCATATAGCCAACGGAATGATACGAAAATGCTTCGGGGTCGCTTTCCCACACATCAACCGAATGTGCCATTAAACGGCGCATTGCGGGCTGAAAATAATTGTTACGCACCACACCGCAAGCAATGCCAGTGGCACCTGCGGCAATACCGCTTTTATCTAAAACAATGAGATTATCGGCAACAGATTGCCCGTTGGCTTGCAGCATTTGGGCGAGACGCCACGCTGTGGATAGACCATGAATACCAGCACCGATGATGACATATTTTGCGCTATTTTGCATGAGATTCCCTCAAAATATATATTTTCTTACTGATGGTGAAACTAGCATAATATTTTTTACCTGTCAAGAAATATACACCAAAAAAAACCAATTTATCTGTTTTTACCATAAAAACACGCAAAATAGCAAAAAATACTTCAAATTGGTATAGTTTTGGTGTATAGTTATGACTGAAACTTGATGATGAAATAGTGAGGCAATGACATTAATGGTATCAAAACCATCAAAATTTTCAGGCAATGCAATCATTGCTGATTTATCCGATAAAATTGAAGCAGGCACATTACGGCACGGAATGCGTTTGGAATCGGAACGGGAATTGGCGGTACAATATAATGTATCGCGTGGCACCATCCGCAGTGCCTTGCAGAAATTAGAGAATCAGAATTATGTTACCACGCAAGCTAATAGTGGCACTTATGTTTGTTACGAAACCAATTTTGACTTTATCCCCAATGTTATCCGCACCGCTAGCCCGATTGAGCTGATAGATTCGCGAATCGCGATGGAGCCGCATATTTGCCGTTTGGCAACCATCAATGCCAAAGCAGAACAGCATGATGCGCTGAATCGCCTGCTTGATATGATGGATGAGAATCACCATGATAATGAGGCGTTTTCAAAATATGATGCCGCGTTTCATAGTCTGCTTGCGAGTATGACGCATAATAATCTGATTATTTGGTTTATTCAGCAGACGAATATGGTGCGGACACAGGAACAATGGCAAAATTTACGGCATAATTCGTTAAATCCAGAAGCGATTAAAGCCTATAACCAGCAACATCGTGATATTGTAACGGCAATCTTAAAACGCGACCCCGAAAATGCTGCGAATAACATGCGCGCCCATTTAAATAATGCGCGTTCATTGTTGACGGGTTAATTTGCTCTTTTTGAAAAATATGTCTGCACCATATCTTTCAGCTTATAGAAAATATCAGCAAATGGCAGAAACCAGCCCCTATGCCAACCAATGATGCGCCATTTTACAAAATAATAAGTAGGCTTTGGCAATGGAGATTGCGAAAATGCGGTATTGCCCTCATGATTGCCGATAATCTGTAGAGCCAATTTATGCCCTAAATAGGGCGCCATCGTGTTGCCATTGCCCGAATATCCCATCGCATACCAAATGCCATCATGTTTGCCAATATGGGGAGTGGCATCAAACGAAAATCCCGTCAAGCCACGCCAATGATGGGTGAGGGTTATCTCATTTTCAGCAGATATATCACGCGCCATATCAGGAAAAATTTCGGCAATAAATTTCTTCAAAATAGCGTTAATTACTGGGGCAGGGCGATTGGTAAAAGCGGCGCGCGCGCCAAAAATAAGATGCGATTTATCGGGCGATAGGCGGTAATAGCAATGTTTGGCGCGGGTTTCCACAATGGAATGCCCAGATGGTATCAGCTGATGCGCTTTATATTGCCTGATATTTTTCAACGCAACAATAAAACTTGGAATAGATAAAATCCGCCTTCGTAAAAACTGACTTTGCTTGCACCCACTATGATGGTGCGTATAGCCATTGGTTGCCATCACGATATGGTTGCAGGCGATACGGTTAAAATCCGTGTTATCAACCACAAAACTCACATAAGATTTCTTGCCCTGATATTTACTCTGGTGGACTATATTCAAAAATGTCGCTTGGGTGGCAATATCAACACCTAATTTAATCGCGGTGTGGTAAAGCCCTTTCACATATTTCAGCGGGTTAAAGCTGCAATGCTGATGAAAAATAATACCGCCATGATAAATATCACTGGCAATAATATCGCGAACCTCTTTTTTTGCCACCATGCTATAATCTAGCCCCAGCCAATCATTGATGGCAGAAAAAGACTCCGCATTTTGTTGATATTCATGCGGTTGATAAAAACCACGAAACCGCCCATTATTGCTAAAATCGCACGCAATTTTATTATCGCTGATACTGTGTTTAAGATAGGCTAGCGATTCATGATGCGCTTCCATCATCATTTTGGTGGCGGTATCCGCGCCATAGATTTTCGCCATATCGCCATATGATAGTCGATGCCCACCACCAACCATGCCACCATTGCGCCCACTTGCACCCCAACCAATCGAATGCTGGTCAATCACCAACACGGCATAGTCATGCTTGGCTAATGTGATGGCTGTGCTTAACCCGGTTAGCCCTGCGCCAACAATCACCGCATCATAATGGGGGCGGAATTGCGAGACTTTGCTGATAAGCGGTGCACCCGCATCATCCCACCAATAGGGATTCGATAAAGGTGAGGTAAGAATATCATTATTGCTTACCATTACCGCCATATTTCTAACCCCTATATCTTAATTTTCAAGATATACCTCTAAACTATCATCAAGCGCATCTTTCCATGGCGTATGATGAATCGGCGCCATTGTGCCCGTTATCGGCGATTTATATTGATTATCGCGGAAGGTCATAATATTTTGCTTCTTATGTTTTTTCCACTGGAAGAATGCCTCGTTCGACGCATCAACATCGAATGATGGATAATCGGTAAGCGCAATTAATTCTTTAACATAATCGCCCTGATACCGAATTGCACCATAATCATCTTCAATCGCATCTTCATTTGCCACACGATTTTCAACATCTTTTAGCAATGCTGCCTTATCGGTTGGCACGGCAATTTTGCCTAATATCGCATCGCGCACATACCATGCTTGGGCATCAAACATATTGAATGTATACCATTGGTCTTGCATGCCCAGATAAAATAATTTAGGATTATGCACCCATGCAACGCCCATATATAAATCGGCAGTTGCCAAACGGTTGGCGGTTTTTAAGCGCAAATCATCGCCCAAAAATGGAAAACTATGTTTATAGCCCGTGCATAAAATAATTGCATCAACATCTTTTTGAGTGCCATCTTTGAAATAAGCAGTGCGCCCCTCAACGCGCAACAAAGCAGGCACTTCTTGCCAATTATCTGGCCAATCATAGCCCATAGGGGCGGTGCGATGCGCCACTGTTACCGATTTACAGCCATATTTCCAACATTGCGAGCCAATATCTTCGGCAGAATAGCTAGTGCCTAGTATCAGAATATCTTTATCTTTGAATTCCACCGCATCACGAAAATCATGGGCATGTAAGATGCGTCCATTAAAGCTATCAAAACCTTCATAAAACGGCACATTCGGGGTTGAAAAATGCCCTGATGCCACAATCACATGGTCAAAATTCTCTGTGGTTTCCGTATCTTTCACGCAATTGCGCGATATAATCGTGAAATCACCGCTCGCCTCATTATAGCGCACATCACGCACAATAGTGTTGAAGCGAATCATATCACGAACATCGGCTTTTTTCACGCGCCCCTGAATATAATCAAACAACACTGCACGCGGTGGGTATGATGCGATTTGCTTGCCAAAATGTTCTTCAAAACTGTAATCGGCAAATTCCAGCCCTTCTTTTGGGCCGTTAGACCATAAATAGCGATACATAGAGCCGTGACATTGATTGCCATGCTCATCAACGCCTGTGCGCCATGTATAATTCCATAACCCGCCCCATTCGCTTTGCTTTTCAAAACAGGTGATTTTTGGAATCTCTGCACCCTTATCTTGTGCCGATTTGAACGCCCGTAATTGTGCCAAGCCAGATGGGCCTGCGCCAATGATTGCCACTGATTTTACCATGATAAACTCCTCTTTTATCTTTCGTAACATACTTAAAGTATACAAAAAAACTTTTTGTTTCAACAAAAAAAGGCAGATATTTATCAAAAATACCCGCCTTTTCTCATAATGTTAGATAATCCACAGATGATTCTATGATTTATCGTAATCTTTATAACGTTGTTTTTCAGATTTGTTGCCAATATATAAAACAACGCCACATAAAACAAAGGCTAAAAATGTATATATGCCCGGTGCGATACCGTTTGCGCCCATATACATTGCGCCTTCTACAACATTCCATGTTGCTGGACTAAATGGAAATCCCATAATCTTATCCTTTCACTTTCATAAGTTATCAGTTGCCAGATTATTTACTGGCGGGTTTTGATGCGGTAATGCCTTCAGGATAGGCAGCCAATGGCACTTTTACAGTATCCAAGCCCGCTATTTCCACATCTTCAGGAATACGCAACATATCAAGTTTCTTCAAAATCCATGCACAGCCATAGCCCGGCACAAACCCAATTAAGAAAAACACAACAGCGCCAATCACCTGACCAAGAATGCTGATTGTTGGCACGCCAGCATCGCCTGATAAAGCAGGGAAGCCAGTAGCAAAAACGCCTAGCATCACCACGCCATATAGCCCGATTGTGCCATGCACTGTTACCGCGCCCACAGCATCATCAATGCCACGTTTTTCAAGGAAATTCGCGGCAGGTTTTAACAAAGCACCTGCTGAGAATGATATTAAAATCACCAAAGATGGGAAGTAAATATCCAAACCAGAAGCCACTGAAATAATACCAGCCAATGCACCAGACATCATCCAGAACGGGTCTTTGGTAATAATCCACGCGCCAATAATACCGCCGGCAATCGCCAGAAGAACGTTAAACGCCAATGCCGATAAAGCGATGGGTGTGCCGTAAATTGTTGCACCATCGGTCGCCGACCAACTCCACGCTTCGCCCGGCACAATAATACATGCCATCAAAAAGCCGAAAAAGCCAACAATAATCAGCATCAAGCCTGTTACTGCGAACGGCATATTATGCCCGGTAATCACATTGGCAGAACCATCAGCGTTAAATTTACCAATCCGCGGACCTAAATGAATCAACACGCCTAACGCGAAGAAACCCGCAACGGCATGAACCAAACCAGCAGCACCAAAATCATGCAAGCCAAATTGCGTAACCAGCCAACCATCAGCATGCCAGCCCCAAGCGGCGGCAAGCACCCATGCGAATGACCCTAGCACAATCGCCAAAATCACAAAGCCAACGGTTTGAATCCGCTCAATCACCGCACCCGACATAATCGATGCAGTGGTGGCAGCAAACATGGCAAACGCACCCCAGAACACGCCCGATGCTTTATCGGCAATGTTTGGTCCCATATATTGTGCTGATTCGCCCCAGCCCAATGCAATCGCACTGGCATAAGCACCGCCAGATATTTCGGCAGGGCCTGCTGATAATGTAAATCCTGTGGGGAACGCCCAATAGACCCACCAACCAAATAGGTAGAATGTGATTAAAACGAATGCAAACGCTAATAGGTTTTTAATGCCAGATGATAATACATTTTTCATCCGCGTCGCGCCCATTTCGTAAGCTAAAAACCCTGCATGGATAATCACCATCAGGGGTATTGTAAGGTAATAATAGGCTTCGGCAAATATTGCGTTTGTCGTCGCCGCCATTTGTGTTAATTGTTGGATTTGTTCTTCCATTACTTGTTCTCCCAAAAAAGTTTTTTATTAACAAATTTTAGATTCCGCAATGATAATTAATATCGATACAGATTCGTAATGATTAGACTAGCATAATTCTTTGGCATTGTCAAAGCACAATTTTAGTATTAAAGACAGCGGTGGGGGTATAGGGGGCGCCATCGCGTGGCAATGGGCTTCTGCCCTCATTGCAAAAGCGTATGTCGCAAAGCCCCCTAATATATTAATGACTTTACATCATTGCGCGATATAGGCAATAATGTAAGCAACTTTACCACCAATAAAAGAGAGCAGGCGATGACACAGAAGGTTATCATTCAGTTATTTTATCAAGATTTACGGCTTCACGATAATTCTGCCTTGCATCATGCGTTGGCATTAGCGGCAAAGCAGGGCGCGATGTTACTGCCGATTTATATATTAGATGATGACAATGCGGGGGCGCATAAAATGGGTGGGGCGTCACGCCTGTGGCTTCATCATTCGTTGCAAAAATTGAGTGAGTCTTTACGCAATGTGCTAGGGGGTGGTTTGGCGTATTATCGCGGTGATACGGTTACGGTTTTATCGAATTTGGCGGATAGGTTTTTGGTGCAAGCCATTTGCTACAATCACAGTTACGAACCATGGCATCGTGCACTTCATGCCCGTATCGCCCAACAGATGCAAGCGCGGAATATTGAGATTCACCGCCATGATGATGCGTTATTATGGCAAGCATGGCAGGTGAAAAAGCCAGATGGCACACATTATAAAGTGTTCACGCCATTTTATCAGCGCGGATGTATGGCGGCGCATCCGCCCGCAGAGCCTGTGGAGTTTTTTGTTGATGGCGATGTGAAAACTATGCGTGATGATGATGCCTATAAAATATCAGATTTGCAATTATTACCATCGCGTGAATGGGGGGATTCTATCACGCAAGCATGGCACATTGGCGAGGCAGGGGCGCAACAGGCATGGCAGACTTTCACCGATATTGGCATTGACCATTACGGCAAGGGGCGTGATTTTCCTGCGAAAAAATACGTGTCGCGGCTATCGCCATATCTGCATTTTGGTGAGATTTCTATACGGCAATTATGGCATGAAGCGCGGGCTATGCAAGGTAAGTACCCGCCGCTTGATAATAATATTGCTAAATTTTGTGCCGAATTGGCATGGCGCGAATTTTCTCATCATTTGCTGTATCATTACCCCGATTTGCCGAATAAAAATCTACAGGCGAAATTTGATAAATTCCCATGGCGAGACGATAGTAAACTGTTGCAGGCGTGGCAGAAAGGGCAAACGGGCGTGCCGATTATCGATGCGGGGATGCGTCAATTATGGCAGACGGGCTATATCCATAACCGCGTGCGAATGGTGGTTGGGTCGTTTCTGGTGAAGAATTTACGGCTTGATTGGCGGTTGGGGGCAGGTTGGTTTTGGGATTGTCTGGTTGATGCGGATTTGGCGAATAATAGTGCAAGTTGGCAGTGGATTGCGGGTTGTGGCGCAGATGCCGCACCGTATTTCAGGATATTTAATCCCGTAACGCAAGCGCAAAAATTTGATGCTGATGGCGACTATATCCGCGAATTTGTACCAGAATTGCGGGCATTGCAAGGCAATGATTTATTCGCACCATTTCAGGCAAAGCCAGAGAAGTTGCAGGCGGTAGGTCTCACATTGGGGGTTGATTATCCGCACCCGATTGTGGATTTGGGTGCATCGCGTAATCAGGCGTTAGAGGCGTTTAAGGGGTTGGCGAGCGCGAGTTAAAACTCACCGCACCGCCCTATGTATTGAGTAACCGAGACTCACTTCACCGCTAGTATGTGGTACAGCGGGGGGTATCAGCGACAACGCACCACCAGAGTATTATACACAGCGGTGGGGGGTATGGGGGGCGTCATCGCGTGGCAAGTGGCTTTTGCCATACTTGCCAAAGCGTATGTCGCAAAGCCCCCCATATAATAATGTGATGAGGCATGCTAGATGCTAATATTGACGAATCTTGAAACACACTCCGCCTTATGTGCTACTCTCCGCCGTCATTCCCCGCGAGGGGACCCCAAATTTTTTGCAAAGCAAAAAATGTTGGGAACCCGTAGGCGGGAATCCAGTGTCGGTTTGCGAGAGGAGGGAGTGGTAGATGCGAATCTTAATTCTCACACTGCCTTTGCACTATTGAGTGAAGTGATATTGTTTGTAAAATCATATTTGCTGTGGTATTGATATAGTGCTTTTTTAATTAATGGAACAAAAGATTATGGATGAAACAATAAAAAATATAATAGGAAAATTAAATAATAAGTATTTTTTACCATCCATACAAAGAGAGTTTGTTTGGTGTAATAATTTAAAAGATAATAAAATTGAGAAATTATTTGATTCTTTAATGCGTGGTTTTCCCATTGGGCAAATTATTTTGTGGAAACCAAGTCAAACAATAAGTGTATATAAGTTCTTAGAGAAGTATAATGATGGCAATAAAGATGATAATACAAATATAATATATGATGACAAGGCAGGAGTTAAATATTTAGTATTAGATGGTCAGCAACGATTAACGGCATTTCATATTGGCATAAGCGGAAAAATTATTAATAAAAAAGGCAACGATGAGTATATGTATATCAATCTTTTTTATAAAGCAGACAATGATGATAGTGAAAAAGTAAATGATTTATCGTATGGTTTTGAATTTTTAACCACAAAACAAGCTGAAAGTTTTAGCGAAAAAGAATTATGGTTTAAAGTTGATAAAATAATGGGTAAGTATAATGGTGTAAATGATTTTAAAGAAAAAACTTACAATTCATTGATAGCAAATAAAGACAAAAACACAGTAGGTATAATTCGTTCTAATAAAAAACACATAAAGGATATTATGGTTAGGTTATGGTATAATATACGAGAAAGAGAACTTTACGCTGAAGTGGTAAGTAAAGATGCGGGCGATGATTTGCTAAATATTTTTGTAAGACTAAACGATGGCGGTGTAAAATTAGAAAAATCAGATTTTCTATTATCTTCTATGGAAAACGAAAATAAAAATTTTGGCAATGAAGGCAAAGGCGCAAGAGAAGCCATTACATTCTTTTGTAAAGAATTAAAAAAAGATAGACAAAAAAACTCTATTGAGTTGTCTAAAGACAATGTCTTAAAAGCCTGCCTGTTTTTAACAGATAGCTTGGGAATTCAATATAAAGTATCCAATTTTAATGATAAAACAGTTGAAAAAATATCAGGTAACTGGGAAAATATTAAACTTTCATTACAAGCAACTTTAGCTTTGATGGATAAGTATAATATTGATAAAAACAACCTAATCTATAGAAATGCTCTTTTGCCCATCGCATACTATTTAATGAAAAATAAGAAATTAGGCGATAAATATATTAAAACTGACAATGCTCAATATTTAACAGAGCATAAAAAATTAATAAATTGGCTTGCCATTGTTTCATTCAAAAAAGTTTTTGGTGCATCTTCAGACACTGCCTTAAATAATATTAGAGATGAGATGAGCGAGGATAATAATTTTGAATTACCACAATTCTCTCAAAATACAATTTCTACAGAAAATATAAAAAATTGGGTTGATGGTGCAGTATATAAAGGAAAAAATACGCAACTCTTACTGAGCCTAATAAGTAATTCTGCTGAGTGGCAAACTGAACAAGACCATATTTACCCGCAGCAAATGTTTAAAGAAAATCATTATTTAAACAAAGAGTTTATGAATAGTTTACTAAATCTTCAATTACTTGGTAGCAGTCAAAATAAAGTAAAAAGCTGTGGTTCTCCAGAAGAGTGGTTAAAAGAGCAAAAATATGGGTATGCAACAGCTAATTGTATTCCAGATATGCGACTGATGCCTGACGATTCTATCAAAAACATTGAAGAACGTAAAAAAAGTGTAGCTAATATATTTAACGAATTTATTCAAGAACGCAAAAAGTTGATTATTGCGCGACTCAAGGAACAATTAGGCGTAAAAGATTAAATCAAACCCGATATTGAAATTATAAAAAAATGAATGTAGATTTTTCTAAAATATTATATATTTTTATCGATGAGGGTGGTAATTTAGACTTCACATCTAAAGGGTCAAAGTATTTTTCTCTTACCAGCATATCCATGCGATACCCCTTTAATAGCTATAGAACTTTAGATGATTATAAATATTACTTACTGCTTCCCAGTGCTAACATTGAATTAGAACATTTTCACTGCTCAGACGATAATAAACATATAAGAAAGAATATATTTAACATCATTCAACATCATATCAATGATATACGCATTGATAATGTGGTGCTTGAAAAATCCAAAGCAACGCCTGAATTGCAAAAAACAGAAAATCTTTATCCATTCTTGATTAAGCATCTGCTACAATATGCGATAGCAGGACATTTAAAACAATATGGCACTCTTTCAGGCATCGTGGTGGTTACAGATAAAATAACCAAATCAAAACAGCGACATGCAACAAAACAAGCTATCAGAAAATCAATAAAAAAACTTGTAAAAACAATTCCCTATCGTATCACGCATCATGCATCAAAAGCGCATTATGGTTTGCAAATGGTTGATTATTGTAATTGGGCAATATATCGCAAATGGGAGCGTGGCGATGTTGAATATTATAATATCATCAAGCCTGCGCTTAAAAGCGAGTTTGATGTTAGCAATAAGGAATATAAGTGAAATGAATGTTTTTTTGCAAATGATGACCCTTCCAACTATGTTATTTCTAACAAGAACCCCTTGGGTTCGTATCATTAGAAGGGAACTTTTATCTCAATTGGAGATTTTAGTATAAAGTAAGCAACTCCTAAAGTCAATATTTTTTAAATATTCGTCAATACATAGGACGGAGTGCGTTTCAAGATTCGTCAACACAAAAACCGTGCCTGCCTCCACACATTATTATATGGGGGGCTTTGCGGAGTTGGTTTTATGTATCAAGGGGGGTGCGAACGCGCTTTATCGGTCGCGAGGCAGAAGCCCGCTCCCTTGCGCTTTCGGTTTGCCCTTGTACCAATGGCGGGCAAACCTCACCCTTAAAATCCCCCCGCTGTGCTAAATACTAGCATCGAGGACTCCTCAACACCCCCCGCTGTGTTTAATACTGGCAGGGGAGTGAGGCTCGGTTAAATCAACATTAGCAGTCATTTGTTTTTCGCTAGCTTTTTGATGCTTTTTCGTATATAAATAAGGAAACAATCATTTTGGTTTTGTTATGGATAAATTAGTTAAAATTTTCACTTTGCCGTTATTTATTGTTATCGGTGGGTTTGCATGGCCTCTTTTTGAGTGGCTAGCGAAACTTATTGATGTCTCTTTGCCAATATTGGGCGGTATCCTATTTCTAATATTGTTCCTTCCAATCATCACTTTGTTTGTCAAAAAATGGAGTGACCGTGGCAAAACCATTGATAATTTTGCACATCAGATAGATGAATTTATTAAGGGCGTTAAAGTCGTTAAACAGACCAATACGACTACTGCACATCAGATAGATGAATTTATGAGTGGCGTTAAAGTGGTTAAACAGAGCAATAAAACAACCACCGAAATCATACAAAACACAAAAGATTTATTGCAAAAAGTAGAAAATGTTATTGATTTAAATTCACAAATTTTTATGCAAGAAAGTGAATTGGGTGAAAGAAAAAGCCCGATTATGTTAAATCCAAAAGGCAAAAAGATTGCAGAAAAAATAAATATTGCAGAAGTGTTAACGAATATTGGTGATGCAATCCATAAAAAAATTGCTGATGAGAAACCAGAAACTGAATATGATTGGCAAGAAAAAATATTTAATTTTGCACAGTTTCATTCTGATGAATTCTTAACAGAAGATAACATTAAATTATTTAAAAAAGTCGCCTTTGAAAAGGGCTTGGTTATGAAAGATATGAAGTTTGTATTGGGAATTAAATTACGCGATTTCATTTTTGATAAAGAAAATTTATCATATAAAAATATTAAAGATTAAAAAACTATAATCACTCCAAACATCAATGGCTAAAATGCCGCATGTTCGTAAACATCATCGCCATATTATATTTATCCGCGATTGCTATCACCTCATCATCGCGTTTGGCACCACCCGTTTGAATGATAGCGGTAATGCCCGCTTCTGCCAATATCTCCACAGTATCAGGGAAGGGGATAAAAGCATCGGATGATGCCACAGCCTCGCTTGCGCCCTGAAAATGACTTGCCTTTTGAATCGCAATACGGGCGGCATCAACACGGCTCATCTGCCCTGCGCCAATCCCCACTGTTGCCTTATCACGCGCAATCACGATGCCATTGGATTTCACATATTTCACCGCCTGCCAGCTGAAAATCAAATCCGCCAATTCTTGTTCGGAAGGTTCGCGCTTGCTAACCACACTCATATCGGCGGGGTTTAGCTCTTCAGAATCTTCGGTCTGCACCAAGAAACCACCTGATACCGACCGCACTTGCAACCTATCGGGTTGTTTGCGAAAAGGCGGTGTGGTCAAGATGCGTAATTTTGGCTTTTTCTTTAAGATTGCCAGTGCCTCATCGGCAAAATTTGGGGCAATCAGAACTTCTAGGAAAATCTCACTAATCTGTTCTGCCAATTCCTTGCTGATGGTGCGGTTGAAAGCAGCAATACCACCAAAGGCTGATTGCGGGTCGCAATTAAGGGCGCGCCGCCATACTTGGTCGCTGGCAAAAGATTCTGCAATACCGCAGGGATTGGCATGTTTTACAATCGCGCAAGCGGGGTTATCAAACGTGCTGATGGTTGAAAGCGCGCAATCGGCATCAATATAATTATTGTAACTCATCTGAATACCGTTCAGCTGTTCGGCATGGCAAATGCCATAGCGTTCGCTGCTTTGGAAAATCGCGGCATGTTGATGAGCATTTTCGCCATAGCGCAAATCGCCATGTTTTAGCCCCGAAATATTGGTATATTCAGGGAAGAGGATTTTTTGAGGACTGGTTTTAACCTCTTTACTGGGTTCTGATTGCTTGTTTTTTTGCAAATTGTTAAACAAATAATTGCTAATGGCGGAATCATACCATGCCGAAAGAGAAAACGCTTTTTGCGCTAATTCTAAACGTGTTTGATGCGAGACGATGCCTTTATTATCACGCATTTCTTGCAAAATCATCGGGTAATCTTGATGGTCGCATAGCACAATCACATGTTGAAAATTCTTTGCCGCCGCCCGTAACATAGAAGGTCCGCCAATATCTATATTTTCAATCGCGGTTTTGAAATCAGCCTTGCGGGCAATCACCGATGTAAAAGGATAGAGATTGACAATCACCATATCAATTTGCGGGATATTATGTTCCGCAACTTGCGCCATATCGGCTTCATGGTCGCGCCTGTGCAAAATGCCACCATGCAGCAGGGGGTGCAATGTTTTAACGCGCCCGCCTAATATTTCAGGGAAGCCCGTTAGCTCGGATACTTCTTCAACCGCAATATGCGAGGTGCGTAGCAAATCCGCACCGCCCGATGTGGCAATGAATTTGTAGCCGTAAGGGCGTAACCCAGAGGCAAAATCAATCAATCCAGTTTTATCGCTGGCTGAAATTAGTGCGTATTTTTCATTATTCATTTTTATGTAAATAACATAACTCTAAAAAAAATACCATCACAAACCTTGATTTTTTATCATTTAATCCCTATATTATGACTATAAGATTTTCATTGGTGAATTAATGTTATCGATGCGGAGAATAAAATGAAGAGCAAGATAGAGAAAGCGCAGAAAATATCGCCCTTGATGGCAAAACCATATCATGATGGAAAATATAATGATGATACGATTCATGGCGAATTACTGCGTGATGATGAGATATATCATGCGGATGCTATTACCGCGCCCACAAACTCTTCCGCAAACCTGCCCGCCACCATTGGCAACCTGCCTGATATTGCCAATACGGGTAGCTTCGTACAATATATGAATAGCATATCACAATATCCGATTTTAGAACCGGAAGAAGAAAGAACATTGGCATTGGCATTGCGCGAGCAACAAGATTTGCAAGCCGCGCATAAATTGGTTACCAGTCATTTACGGCTGGTTGCAAAAATCGCGTTTGGCTATAAGGGCTATGGTTTGCCCGTTACCGATTTGGTATCGGAAGGCAATGTTGGCTTGTTGCAGGCGGTGAAAAATTACGACCCCGATAAGGGTGCAAGGCTTTCCACATATGCGCTTTGGTGGATTAAGGCGGCGATTAATGAATATGTGTTGAAAAGCTGGTCTTTGGTAAAAATCGGCACAAGCAGCGCACAGAAAAAACTGTTTTTTAATTTGCGTAGCCTAAAGCATAAAATTAAGAAATATGAAGATGGCTATCTCACCGAAGATGAGGCGGCGCAAATCGCCGATAAATTGGCTGTTTCTGTGAAAGATGTGAAGCAGATGGAAATGCGGATGCTTGGCAATGACCAATCGCTGAATGCCAAGATAAATCAGCATGATGATGGGCAAGATGATTGGTTGAGCGCATTGCCTGATGAGCGCGGCAATCAAGAAGATATGTTGATGGCGGTGAATGAGCGTGATTATCAGCAGGAAATCGTTTCGGGTGCTTTGGAAACTTTGAAACCGCGCGAACGTGAGATATTACAAGCGCGCCGTTTGCAAGAAAAGCCAACCACATTGGAAGAATTAAGTAAGGTTTATGGTATTTCGCGTGAGAGAATTCGGCAGTTAGAAGCGCAGGCAATGGCTAATTTTAAGCAAGCAATTACGCAGAACATACCGAATCATCATCTTGATGAAATGAAGTTTTTGACTTAAAGGGCATAATATCCGCTAGAATTGCAACAAGTTGCAATTCGCTGGCAAGGTGCTTTGCGACCTTGCTGGCGCAAGGAAGCCCCTTGTAACCCCACCGCCAATTGCACTCTCTTTTCCGTCGTTCCGTGCCACTGCCCTGATAGGGGCAGTGTAAGAGACACGGAATCCATATGGTGGTGAAACCACCTACAATTCACCGCCTGATAGCAGAGAACAGCAACTTTATCGGCATGAGCGTTAAAAACAGCAATGCCGCGCTTGCCACGATTGATGGTCCTGATGGTGTATCTAACCATAGTGAGCCATAAAGCCCAATAAATACCGCTAACATGCCAAAAAACTGCCGCCATGATTGCCATCATTATCGGCGTGTTTGCAAATTGCCGTGCGGTTGCGGCGGGGATAATCAGCATAGAGGTCATCAGTAAAATGCCAGTGATGCGGATAGAAATTGCCACCACCACGCTCATCAATATCAGCAATAACAGATGATTGAAAAACACATTTATCCGTTCGGCACGGGCTAAATCTTCGTTGATGGTCATCAATACCAGCCCCGACCACCGCCATATCAGCAAGCATAATACAACCGTGCCACCGCCATAAATCCATGCCAATTCGGTAAAATGTTACGGTAAGAATATCGCCAAATAAATAGCCATGCAGATTGATTCTGATATTGGCAAGGCTAATCACCACCACCGCGATTGAAAGCCCCGCATGGGCAAGAATGCCGAGCAGGGTATCGGTGGCGAGTAGCTTTTTTTGCTGTAGAAATAACAAAAGCGAGGCGAATAAAATGCAGATAATCAAAATGCCGATATTGCTGCCAAGCCCACTGATTAAGCCCAACGCCACGCCCAATAATGCGCTATGGGCAAGGGAGTCGCCAAAATACGCCATGCGCCGCCATACCACGAAACAGCCCATCACGCCTGCAATCAGTGCCACGCCGATGGCGGCGAATAAAGCGCGTAAAATGAAGGGGTCAAGCATGGTCATCTTCCCCGTGATGATGGTCGTGATGATGATGTTCATGGTCGTGGCTGTGCTGATAGACTGCCATCATTTTCGCCATATCGTTACCGAAAAGCGCGATAAATTCAGGGTCTTTGGTAACGGCTTGCGGTTTGCCCGAACAGCAAATATGATGATACAGGCATATCACCTGCTTGGTGGATTTCATCACCATGTGCAAATCATGCGAAATCATCACAATCGCCAATTTTTGAGTTTTGTAAATTTTATCCAGCAAATCGTAAAATTGCAACTGCCCTGCAATATCCAGATTTTGCGCGGGTTCATCTAGCACCAATAATTCGGGCGAATCCAGCAATGCCCGTGCCAATAAAACGCGTTGCCTCTCACCGCCTGAAAGCGCGATGAGTGGACGGGTAAGTAATTTTCAATGCCTGTTTGGGTTACAATATCATCAAAATTTTTAGAATTCCTAGCAAGATTTTTTGCAAGGCAAATAAAATGCTTCACATTAATCGGGATGGTCGGCTCAAGCGTGAAATATTGTGGCATATAGCCGATTTTTAGGTTAGGCTTGCGGGTGATACTGCCTTTATCGGGCGGGAAAAAGCCCAGCAGAGATTTCAGCAACATCGATTTGCCCGCACCGTTTGGTCCGATGATGGTGATAAAATCATGCGGGTTAATATCAAGCGAAATATCGTGCAGAATTGCCTGCCCTTGCCTGATGATTGACATATTATGTGTGGTGATAAAACTCATTTGCATTTAAACTATATTCGTATATAATACCGAAATTTTTTAAATAAAGATAGGATAATTACGATGTTAAAGAAAATATTATTATGTTTGTTACTCGTGCCAAATATTGCTTATGCGGCTGATATTGTTACCAGCATTCGCCCGCTCTATGATTTGGCAAGCCAGATTGTGGGTGAGGGTGATGCCAATACTGACGATAAGGTGCATTTATTGCTGAAAAATAGCAATCCGCATGATGCGGTGTTGAAGCCATCGCATATACGGATTTTGCAACAGGGCGATATTATTTTTTACATTGATGATGATTTTGAAATTTTTATGAAAGATGCGCTGAAAGCGGTGCAGGGAAAGCCTTACCCATTAGCGCGTAAACTGCATTATCTGCCCCAAAGAGACGGAGATGAGGAGCACGCGCATCACCATCATGGCGATGATGATGACGAGAAAGAGGCGATTGATTTTCACCTATGGCTGAACCCCAAACATGCGATTGATATAGTCGCGTTGATGCGTGAGGCGTTGGTGGCAGAGAATCCAAAAAATGCGGTATTATATCAGCAAAATAGCGAGGCACTGATAACGGAATTGCGTAGCCTTGATAAGATGTTGAAAAAAAGCTTACGCCATATCGCAACAAGCCTTTTATCGTGTTCCATGATGGCTATCAATATTTTGAAAAAGCCTATCGGCTAAAATTTGCAGGCGCGCTTACCTTAAATCCTGAACAGCCTTTATCGCCTAAAAATATCCAAAAGATTCGCAATATCTTGCAAACGCAAAAAGTGCATTGCATTTTTACTGAGCCAGAATTTATCACCCCTGCTTTTGATAAAATGCTTAATAGTCTAACCGATGAGGGGGCTATCAATATCGGCACGCTTGACCCGTTAGGCAATATGATGGAAGATTATTCTTACCAAGCGCATTTAACCCTATTGGCTGATAATGCGGTGCAATGTTTACAATAAATGATTAATTATTTGGTAGCGGTGAAAGCATCGATGGTATGTATGCCAGTTGTAGAGCCGTCATTGCCTACCTCAAATTGGTCAACAGAAAATTCAGTTTCAGCACCATTCAGCGTTGCGGTTACAGTACCACTGGTGGTGGGGGCTACCGTTTCATTGATTGTGCCAATCGTAAAATTACCACCTTTATTGGTAACAGTGCCAGTGATTTGCTTGCTGGTATCATCATAGGTAAGGGTGGCATTTTCAATATTAAGAAAATCCATCGCTGTTCCATTATAGCTACTATATGCGCCTGTTAGATTGGCCGCTCTGGTATTTGTCATATCCATGGTAACCTCTTTGCTGGTGAAATTCACATCTAATGCAACATCGCTTTCAGTGCCAAGACCAAAAATATTAAGCGCGAATAAATCATTTCGCAGATAACTGCCTGTGGTTGCGGTTGCGCTGAATGTTGCCATTTCATCAGCAGGGGGCATGTTATCACCACCATTATTCTCACCACCATTATTCTCACCACCATTATTGATGGGCGGTAACAGGGCATCTAAAACCTCAAATGTTACCTGATGCGAATCATCATTGGCGATGATGATAAAACCACCCTTAAATTTCTGTTGGTCATTATCCCAATTCGCATTAACAAAGCCTGTTGCTTCATTGATGGTTACTGTGCCACCAGCGGTTGTTATGGTGCCCGCTGTGCGCGTTGCCTCGCCATTGATGGTGGCATTGGCAGGGTTGTAATCAAGCGCGACATTTGCAATATTAAGCGCAGCTAATGAAGTGCCATTATAGATGCCATCGATGGTTGTTACCGTGTTTTCAGTATTCATGGTAACGGCATGGGTGCCAAAATTGACATTTAATGTGATGTCGCTCATAGTAGGCAGGCTATCAGTCGCATTTAAACCAAATTCTGTAACAAGATTCTCATTTTTATAGATGCCTGTTGCCATGCCAGTAAATTCAACATCATCATCAATCAGCGGCTGAATATAATCTTCATTGCTTGCGCCGAACTCAACATAATGATTATTATCCCCGAATATACCCATTCTAAAATTGCCTGCAAATTGCTTATCATCAGCATCCCAAGCTGCGGTTACTGTGCCTGCGAGTAACGGGTCAATATTGAAAGTAACGAACTCATTCTTAAAAACCCCACCTTTATTTGTCGCCGTGCCACTGATACTACCATCACTGCCATCATAAGTAAGCTGTGCTTTTCTAACATCAAGAAATGCTAATGATGCGCCAGCATCTAAGCCTGACGTTGCGACTGTATTGTTCATATCCATCACGACTTTATTATTATCAAAATCAATATTTAACGTTAAATCGCCTGTGGTTTCCATAATATTACCAAAATTAAGGCTATTATATTTATAAGTGCCTGAAGCAGTGCCTGTGAATGTAATATTATTGATTGAGGGAGGCGTTTCGGCTTGTTTACCGATGCCGAAAGTAACGGTATGGGTATGTTGATCGCTGCCTTGTAAAGCGAAGCTACCATCAAATTGATCATCAGCCTGATTCAGAGTTGCGGTTACAGCACCTGTACCGCTAAAAAACTGAGTAACATCACTAGAACGCGACCCTCGGTTACGGGCTGTGCCGCTCAGCATTTTAGTGTTTGCATCATAGGTCAGATTCGCCTCAGTAACATCAAGAAAATATGCACTCTCATTGTTATACAAACCTGACGTGCCAGTGGTATTTGTCATATTCATAATAACATTATTATCAGTGAAATTAACATTGAACGTTAGGTTACTGGTGGTATCAAATGGGACACCACCATTATTATGATATGTGTAAGTGCCAGTCGCCGTGCCGCTAAATATAGCCGTAACAGCTGGTTTAACCGCATTTGGGTCTTCACCAAAGCTAATGCTATGCGTATAATTTATGTGTGGGTTTTCGGTATCCGCATTCATCAGATTATAACCACCATAATATTGATTGCTATCATTGAGCGCAGCATTAAAGCCACCTGTTTCAGCCGTGAAATTGAGCATGGTAAGATTATCAAATGTGCCACCTTTATTGGTTACGTTGCCCGCAAGCATTTTACTGCTTGCTGTATATGTAAGAGGGGTATCTTCAACATCTAGCATCGCAATCGATTTATCTTTCCAATAACCATCGCTTGTTACCGTCGTATTTTGGATATTGATGCGCGCTTGGTTGCTTGTTAGATTAACATCGATTGTTAGCATGGCTGTTGTGGCAAGCCTACCTGTGAAGATATTATTAAAAACCCCTGATACCACATTTGTGAATTTTGCGGTAACATCAGCGGGTATGGCGATTGCATCTGCGCCAAACCCAACCTGATGCATATCATTTGTGCCTGTTAGCGTGAACATGCCATCAAAGGCAGATTCATTACCATTCAAAGTGGCACTGATATTACCCGTTGCAGGGGCAAGACTTATCACCGAAAAAGCACCGCCTTTATTTTGAACATTATTACCTTGTATCATTTTCATGTTGGCATCATAGGTAAGTTCCGCATCAATAATATTCAAAAAATCTAACGCTGTGCCATTCCATTGTTCATTATTGATTGTTGTTTTGGTGTTCAGCATATTCATCTTAACTTCGCTACGCGTAAAATTCACATTCAATGTAAGGTCGCTACTGGTAGGAATGCTGGTGATGCTTAAACCTGCTAAAGTCGCTAAAGTCGCATTGGTATAAATGCCAGTCGCAACGCTTGTAAATTCTACAATCTCGTCAGTAGGCGAGGCGAGTGTTGCATTGCCGAACGCTACAATATGGCGGTAATCATCACTGCCCGTTAGCGTGAAACCGCCATCAAAATTACCCTTAGAATCATCTGCGGTATCATCGAAAATTGCATTGACATTGCCCGTTGCGCTGGCGATAGTGATACCATCATATGTGCCAACGGCATTTGTTACAGTGCCACCAAACGTTTTGCTGGCTGGATTATAGGTAAAAATTGTGTCGTTGATATTAAGAAACTGTAATTTTGTTGTATTATCGGATGCCAGTGCCGTATTTTCCATCTTCATGGTAATTTTATTATCCGTAAAATTAACATCAAATGTGAGGTCGCTGGTTGTTGAGACATAGCTATCACTTGAACCGAGTGCAGCTGCCAATGGCATATTAACATAATAGCCATTTGCATCGCGTGTGAATTTTGCGGTAACATCAGCTGGTGGCATAATCATTGTATTTCCGAACACAACAATATGACTATCGTCTGTGCTTGTTAGAGTGAACCCACCATTAAGTTGCCCTTTGCCATTATTGGCAGCAGCATCGTAAGTTGCGTCCACCATACCACTTGCAGACGCAATGGTAAACGTATCAAAATATGTGCCACCTTTATTGCTGACAGTACCAGTAATTTTATGATCAGTTGGATTATAATTAAGTTGTGGTTTCTCACTCACAATATCCAGACTATGCAATGATTGCTTATCGAATTGGCTACCCGGCATAACTGCTACTGTATTTTCCATATTCATGATAACTTGCTGGTTTGTAAAATTCACATTAAATGTAATATCGCTTTCAGTATTAATATTACTTGCAGTTATACCAGCCAGTTTTGCGTATTGTGAGTTTGAAAGCGGTATATTGGTATAAATACCTGTTGCTGTGCTTGTGAATTTTGCGATAACATCAAAGGGTATTGTGATTGCATTGGCACCGAAACCAACATCATGCGTATTCCCCGCATTTGTTAGCAGGAACCCACCATTAAATTGCCCCTTGCCATTATTGGCAGAAGCATCGTAAGTTGCGTTTAGCGTGCCTGTTGCAGAATCAATATCATCCATATTGCGCTTATATGTGCCACCGATATTTGTTACAGTGCCGCTAAATTTTTTGCTGGTAGGATTATAGTCAAATTCTGTGTCGTTAATATTAAGAAAAGGTAATTCTGTGTTATTAAAATTATCGGTGGTTTTTGCCTTTGTGTCTGTCATCTTCATGGTTATTTTATTACGCGTAAAATTCACATCTAATGTTAACTCGCTTTCAGTAAATATGTCATCACTATCTAAATTTTCTTCCACTACTAAAGCACCATTCCGATAAACACCCGTTGCCGTGCTTGTGAATTTTGTGATTTTACCATCACCAAGCGCAAGTGGCTCTTCTTTTACATTGGTAACTGTGCTTACATTATTAGCATCACTACCATTACTACAAGCGGTTAATGATAAGGCAATAAATGTAAGAGACAGGATTAGTTTGATTGGCATTGCTTTACTCCTCAGCTAAGTAGCACATATTTTATCTATCACGATGCAATTATTTTGTCAATCAGTTAGAACAACATTACGTTACCATACAACTATCATAATATTTTGAGAAAAACATATGAAATGCTATTTCAAAATGGAGCGGGCGATGGGATTCGGACCCACGACTTCAACCTTGGCAAGGTTGCGCTCTACCCCTGAGCTACGCCCGCATGTCATAATATTATACTTTAGAAAGAAAATTTACACAAGCGCGTGCCATTTGGCAAGCAAAATATGTGTTTTTACTCATAATTCTTGATTTTTAATCTGTTTTCTCATTTCTTCCGCACCTTCCGCACCTAATTCTAGTGCTTTTTCCAAATCTTTCAGTGCTTCTTGTGGCTTACCGCTCTTATAGCGCGCAATCGCCCTATCCATATAAACCAAGCCGACATCTACATTTAACCGCAAGGCAAGGCGATAATCGGTAATCGCGCCTTCATAATCACCCGATTCTGCCTTTGCCTTGCCACGATTATGGAAAGCGGCGGGATAATAAGGGTTAATGGCAATGGCACGGCTATATTCTTCAATCGCGCCTTGCACATCGCCCAGTGCCACTTTGGCAATGCCGATACTGTTATGGGGGGTGGCATCGGCAGGGTTATGTTGTAATGCTTGGCGATAGGCTTTGATGGCGGCTTCATATTCGCCAATGCCTGCGCGTTCCCAACCAATATAATGATAGTAGTTGGCTTGCACCACTTCATGGCTAACGCCATCATCTTTTTGCGCGAGCATATTGAGCAAGGCAAGTGGGATAAATGTTTGTTCAATAGCGTCTTCATCAGTGTCAATAGCGTCAGGCAGAGCATCGTCAGTGGCATCTTGACCAGTGGCATCTTGATTTGCCAATAAATTTTCTGTTTCTGCTTTTGCCGCATCATCGGCAAGTGGGGTATCATCGGCAATTAGTTCGTCGATAGGCGTTTCGTTGATTTCTTGGATGTCAGCCAGTTTGATGGCTTCTTGTTGTGTTGATTCTGCCTGTAGTGATTCTTGCAACATTGTTTCTTGTTGGGCTAATTTTATCTGTTTTTGGGCGAGTTGCTTTTGTTCATAAGCCTCTTTACGCTTTTGCTCACGTTTTATGAGTGTCTGACGTTTTGCCTTGCGCTCTTGTAAGATTTTTTGCTGTATGTCTTTGTTAAATTTTTTAAGATTATCTTCATATTCCTGTAGCGAGATGGCATAAGAATCGGTGCGATAGAATAATTGCTTTTTGGCATTATTACCCAACTCACCACTATTTTGTGCACTACTATTTTTTGTTGCATCTGTTGTAGCAGTTTTTTTTGTGTTGTCAGCTTTTACCGAAACAGTCGATTCTGTGCTGTTTTTTACAACAGCACCAGAACATGCCAATAATATCAGCAAAATTGTGATAACCACACTATGACGCAGTAACGTCACTCTCATCTCTGTTTTTCCTCATTTTTTTATTTATAAAAGCTATTCTAGCATGATTCTCTGTTAAAGAAAGTCTTTTTTAAGGTTTCTTAAATTTTGTATGATTGCTTGGTATCGCATTTTAAATGTTTGATTCTTTTGAGTTGGCATAAAAAACATGCTCATTCCTAATAGCAACCATATAACGACACCAATAAAAAATAAGGGTGGGTTAGCCTCCACCCATGTTCTGTTCACCATAGTATTTTCTAAAAATATAGTGCGCCATAACGTAGCGCGCCCATTCAGGGCTTCTTTTAACGTTATGATGATGGTAATCGTGCCGATACTATTGAGCAAAAGCCGTAATGTAAAAAAATTTTGTATTTTCATGATGCTTTCATAGCAAAACTATCATAAAACTGCAATGATTATTATTGTGCGATTTTATTCGTTCTATAGGTAATTATCAACCCGATGAGACAGGTGAGTAAATAGCCCCCCACCAATGAATATAATGTGCCATCATAAAGTTGCGATAATGTGGTGCCGATAACAACCGAAATCAGCGTTGACACCGAAGCAATCACCGATGATGCCATGCCCGCCAAATGCCCCATCGGCAAAATTGCCATGCTATTCAGGTTGCCAATCAGAATGCCCGCGCCAAAAGCTGTTACATACAGAAATATCATCAAACTCCACAAAGGTGGCGAGCCATTGCCATAAAGCGTTACTACCGAAAATATCGCCGAGCTAATCACAATGCCAGCAAAAGAATAGATGGCAAGCGTTTTCATCTCTATCCTATCCACCAAGCGGGTATTCACCAATGATGATAGACCAAAAAATAAAGCGATACTGGCGAAATAAAGAGGAAATTTTGTGCCTGTATCATATTGATTTTGAAAGATTTGTTGCGTGCTATTCAGATAATTTAAGAAGCCCGCAAACATTAAGCCAAGCGCAATGCTATAGCCAACTGTTTTTTTATTGGCAAATACCTCACGCACCGCTTGCATGATGCTTGTTACCGAAAATGGACGACGATATTCGGGATGCAATGTTTCTTCTTGGCGCCACGCATACCAACATGTAACGATGAAAGTCAAGACCAGAAAGCGCAACAAAAATCATCCGCCAACCGCTAAATAATAAAATCAACTGCCCAAATGCGGGCGCAATCGCGGGCATGGCGATAAATACCATAATAATGAAAGATGATATTTTTGCCACCATCACGCCATCAAATTTATCGCGCACCATCGTAAAAGCCAGCACACGCGGGGCGGCAATGCCGAAACCTTGAATGAATCTGCCAATCAGCATGGTGGTATAATCTTGCGCGATGATGGATAATAGTGTGCCAAGCCCAAACAGACCTAACGCAAAATAACAGACTTTCTTGCGTCCGTAACTATCGGCAAGCGGGCCGTAAATAAAAATACCGCACGCCATACCAAAAAACACCATCGCAATCACCAGCTGAATATCATTGGGATTGGTGAGTTGAAAATCGGTGGCAATCGCATTGAAAGCAGGCAACATCGCATCAATCGTCAGCGATACCAGCGACATCATCGCCGCCATCAGTAACACAAATTCGGTTGGGCTAGTAATATGAGGTTTTTTATTCATGCCTCATTGCCTATCAGTCACACCATGTAAACGCAAGTGAATTTAGCGGTGGAAGCAAAATATACTTGCTTTTCTATGAAATCCAAGCAATAACATATTATGAATAAAGACGACATAACAGTGCCAAAAAAAATGTTGCTAAAGCCTGACTTGCAAAAGCAAGGGCAGACATCAATCATCAGTGCCGTTAATCACAAGGGCGAGAGTGAAACATTCGCCGTGATTAATGAACGCCCGCTTACTCTGTTTTTGAACGATATGGAACTGATTACCAATATGAGCATTGGCGATTATCCCGAATATCTGGCAGTGGGCTATCTGTTTAATCAGCATATTATCAGTGATAAAGCGCAAATCGCCAGTATTGACCATGATGATGATTTGGGCGTGGTGGTAGTGCGAACCCATGAAAAACTTGATTTTCAAAAAACGCAAGCGCGTAAAATCCGCACATCTGGCTGCGCGCAAGGCACAATTTTTGATAATATTATTGACGAAATTAAAGGGCGCGTGATTGAAAATGATGCCAAGATTCATCAAAGCTGGTTGTTAGATTTGCAAAAACAAATCAATCTGCAACCCTCGCTTTATTTGCAAGCAGGCGCGGTGCATGGCTGTGTGTTATGTAAAGGCAATCAGCCTTTGATTTATATGGAAGATGTGGGGCGGCATAATGCGATTGATAAAATTGCAGGCTATATGCTGATGCACGATATAACCCCGCATGATAAGATTTTTTATACCACTGGCAGGCTAACATCAGAGATGGTGATTAAAACCATCATGATGAATATCCCGATTCTATTATCGCGGTCGGGCTTTACCGATTGGGGAGTATCACTGGCGCGTGATGCGGGGCTCACCTTGATTGGCAGAATAAGAGGGGAACGCTTTATGCTATTATCAGGCAATGAAAGAATGGTATGGGAAAAGAATGGTGCGGGGGGCTAAAACCGCCAGCCATAAACAAACTTAAAGCGGTTATCATCTGGATTAAGCACAGCACGCGAATCGGCGGCTGAATTAATCAAGCGGGCGCGGGCAAATTCAAGATTGATAAATTGGCGTTTCGTTATCATGGTGTGAATTTCGATTTTATCTTCAGTTTCGTAGAAGCTACTGTTAATCGCATTGTTAGAATATTCTGGAACAATGCCAAACCATGCTTCAAGATATTTTGAGTCGCCATAGCGAATGAAACGGGTGAGATAAAATTTGGTATTATAATTTTGTAAAAAGCGCATGATAACACCAAATTCAGCATGTTGCCCTTGATGCGAAAATTGCAATCCTGTCTCTGCTTTCGCCTCAATTTCTGTCGCTATCCAATCGTACCAAATGCGTTGCCGATAAAAAATACCCGCATAGCTTTCGGGATTCACAAAATCAACATTGGTGTTGTCGTCATCAACGACTCTTCTGCCTGATGTTACATCGTTAAAAATACTGATACGGCTGATGATTTTTGAATCAATATCTTGTTTTTCTTGCCAGAACAATCCAGTCTTGTAGCTGAAGGGTGGTGCGCCTTCGAAGAAAACTATCCATTGCTCATATTTCAAATCATAGTTAAAATTTGTTTGAGTATAGGCGTTGGTATAATTTTGACGGCTTTCGTAAGAGCCAGATATTTCTACCAAGTAAGAGCGCGGTTGATAAAATTGCGCCTGCGCCTGATTCGATGCGACCATCACACAGAATATCACACTCATTGCGAATAATGTTTTGAATAAGTGATGATGAAGATAAAACATGCTTGGTTATTAGCAAATAATATGCAAAAATAGTGGCTTGGCATAAGAAATAGGTGATGATATGGCAATTAAGATATTATATTTGATTTTATCGGGCGGCAAGGCACGTAGAATCGGGGGCAAAAGCAAATTATTGCTTGATGTTGGCAATGGTATAAAGGGCAATAGCGCATTGGTGCTAGATTATGTGTTAAGACTGATACCCTCTGAAACAGTAACTGATGATGCGATTTTGCTAAATTGCAATGATGCAAATGATGGTTTGGTGCTTGAAAAAGCATTGCAAGATAGACTTGATAAGGCGATTCCGTGCATCACCGATATGCCAGAATTTATGGGGCAGGGCCCTTTGGCGGGCATGTTGGCAGGGCTTGATTATGGGCGTCAACGAAATTTTGATGCAATGATTACTCTGCCATCTGATACGCCTTTTATACCGATAGATATTGCCACAAAATTGAGAGAAGCGTCTCATAACGGGTGTAAGATTGTCTCGGCTTCTTCTAATAAGCGCGTGCATCCAGTTATATCGCTGATACCGATACAATATTACGATTCGCTTTATGATTATCTGGCAAATGGCAATAGAAAGATACAGCCCTTTTTTGAGGCAGATGATTGGAGGGTGGTAGAGTTTGATGAGGCAACAGCAGACGGGATGCGTTACGACCCCTTTATCAATATCAATACCGATGAAGATTTAGAAATCGCACGTAAAATCGCGGTTAAATTACCGTTATAAAAAAATGAGCGCCTACTTAAAGCCTTGACGGGCTTTAAAACGTGGATTTTTCTTGTTAATTACATAAACGCGACCACGCCGCCGAACAACTTGGCAGTCTTTATCACGTTTTTTTAATGTTTTTAATGAGCTTGCAACGCGCATCTGAATATCCCTAAATATCTTGTTAACAACAAAGAGACCTTATAAATCATTTTATATGTCTTTGTCAAGGGGGTTAACGAGGAGAGGGCGTAAAAAACACCTCGCTAAAAGAATTGGTAAAAACTGGCACATAGTTTGCTTGTATGGCAATGATAATAAAATAATAATTTATGAAAACGCAATATAAGGATGAGGAAGAATGGTTAGCACCGTTTCTACAGCAGGCAAGGTTCTGTTTAATATTCGCAATATTCACCGTCAACAAGAGGTGGTAGCGGATAAGGTAGCACAGTATCAGACTGGGCAGAAATATCAAGAAATTTCAAAATATGGCAAAGATTTACCGATTGTGCTTTCTTACCGTCAAGAAATACAACAAACCACGCGGTTATTAGCCAATAACGATGCCGTGATTAACAATCTTAAAACCACCGATACAGTGTTGGAACGGCTTGAAGAAATTATCGGCACATTGCGAACCTCGCTTGAACAAGGGCTTGGCTTTGATTCTAACATCGACCCCGATTCTTACACCAACTGGCGTGATGCCAACCAAACCCAAGCTGATGATTTACTGCATGAAATTACTGATTTATTGAACGCCCGCGTTGGCAGACGCTATTTATTCTCAGGCACACGCTACGATACTCGCCCAGTTACAAGGCTAGACCAACTTGATTCTGGCGATTTTTATGCCTCAGCTGGACCGCCCAATGTGCCACTTACTTTCGCAGAATTTAATCCAAATCGCGCGGCGGGTGAAGTGCCCGATTATGACGCCAATAGCGCGCCAAATATTATCCCCGGCACACCACCATTTACGTTTTCTGCTGATGCGGATTCATATAGAAGCAATTTGTTTCATACAGGCGAAGCATCGGTGCGCGAATATGGCGTCAGCAGCAATGATGAGACGCTAACACGCATCATTTATGCCGCCCGCAACTATAAACAAGCATTGCAAGAGCCCGACCAAGTAACGCGTGAAAGTTTTTTACGCCCTGGCATCGCTGAAATTGAAATCGCTGATGGTGGCTTGCAGGTTTTACGACAACGCGAGGGCGCAAGATTGCAAAATCTATTGCTACTCCAATCCAATGAAACCGAGCTTAATACGTTTCGTGAGAATTATTTGGCAGAATTGGTAACGGTGGATAGAGAGACAATCTCCATCCAATATGCCGCGCTTAATCAGCAAATTCAGGCAAATTTCACATTAATTGCACAGCAATCAAGGCTTAGCCTTGCCAATTATTTCTAGTAATTATTTATAGATAAAGTGTAGTTATGATTGCAATAAGAATTAAATTTTTATATAATGAACAATATTTAGGGAATTGAGGTAAATCAAATGACCAACCCATATGCAGTCCACCAAAGACGAGCCCTTGAAACCGACAAAAATCAAAATGTTGAGGCATGGGCATTGCTTGAGCTAGCGCGCAGGCTAGATGGCTTGAAAAAAACGCCAGACGATAAGAAAGAAATCATGCGGATTACGCGGATGAATTGGCAGGTATGGACGGTGTTTCAATCGGCTTTGCTTGACCCGGATAACCCTCTGCCGCCTGAGATTCGGTCTAATTTGCTGAATTTGGCAAATTTTATTGATAAACGCTCGATAGATTTATTGGCGCGTCCCAATATCGATCAAATTGATATTCTGATTCACATCAACCGCAATATTGGCTCAGGGCTGATGGGTGATAGGGGCGACGGAGTGCCGCCTGAACATTTACCCGAACATATGGAAGGGCAACCTGCTGGCCCGAAACTTGAAACTGAAGAAAGCAAACAAGCCTACGAACAGCAAAAAGCGGGACAAAATGATACGAACCAACCTGATACCAGCCAATCTGGTGCCACAGGGCAAACCAGCATAGAAGTATGATGCAAGGTTTTATATTGTGATTCTATCTTTTTCAAAAATGGCGCGTTGTTATGCCTCTCTTGCTTCTGTGCTATTATTATCCAATGTGGCACTGGCAAAAATGGCAGCTGGGGCATTAACGCATGAACAGTTGCAGGCACAATTTCAAGCGCAAATTAATCGGCTAGAAATCAATGGCTTTTTTATCGCGATTGGCTTACTGGCATGTATTTTATTTGTGCTAGTCTATGCTGAACGTGCGATTAAAAGAATCGAGCGTATTGTATCTTCTTCCGTCGCTTCTTCCGTCGCTTCTGGCAATATCCGCCAAACAGCGAATCAGGTAAATTTGGCAGATAACATCCAAGATAAGCAATTACTTGCAAGCGATGACGCCATTAACCAAGAAACCAGCAACCAAGATGTTGCTGATGCTGATAAAGACGCCGCTGATATACAGGATATTCAGCATGAGGGCGTGTTGGCAATGGATGGCGCAACAGATGATATTAGTAGCAGTATGGATTCTGCTGATGATATTAGCAATCTACCCGGTATCGTGGCGCAATATGCCTTTCCAGAATCGCTAGAAGCATTACGCCGCGCCAAGCCGAGTGGCACTTCTGAGCATGATTTATGGCGTTGGGTGCAAGATGTGTTACTGCATTTGCCGAAATATGGACTTAAAAATGATAGCACAATGATGTTGCCTGAAAAGCCAGAAGATTGTAGAATCCACCATAGGTTAGAGCAAGGTTTGCGCTATTTTAATATGAATCAGTTTTCTGATGCCTTGCAAGAATTTTTCCAAGTTAGCTTGCGCTCTGAAGATGTGATGCAACAATTATCGGCTGATTTTATGAAAATGCAAATCCTATTTCGGTTGGAATTATGGGTTGATGCAACTGAAATCGCCGAAAAAATCATTTACAAATATCAAAAACATCAAAAGCTGAAACATAATCATCTGGTGTCAGTATCGTTTGCCACTGCCTATATGGTGCGTGGTGCCTATCGCCTGCAATTCTTAGATGATGAAGAGAGTGCCCGTAGCGATATGAATAAAGCAATCAGCTATACGGTGAATATGGATAATCACGATATGCTGATGGCTGGGGTGATGATGCATGTGCATTTGTTTAAGGTGGCACTTCATGCGCGTAGCAACCCTGCGGCATCGCTGAAAGCCATGCAGACAATTTTACGGCTATTCTCTGAAACGGTGATTCCTGAAATTCAAACTGTGCGTGATAATATTAAAGAATTTTTCTAAAAATCAAACACCCAACCATTGCTGATGCAGTTTCTTATCGTTGCGTAACGCATTGGCACTGCCTTGCCACACAATCTGCCCGCGACTCATCAGGCTAACATGGTCGGCAAGGGTTAGCGCGAAATTGAGATTTTGCTCTACCAACAGAATCGTTAAACCTTTTTGTTTCAATAGTAATAATTGCTGTAGAATTTGCTGAATAATAATCGGAGCTAGCCCTTCGGTTGGCTCATCAAGCAATAAGATGCGTGGATTACTCATCAATGCCCGTCCTATCGCTAACATTTGTTGCTCACCCCCTGAAAGCTGATGCCCACCATTATCCAAACGATTGGCAAGGTTAGGAAAAAATTCGGTGATTTTTTGTAACGTCCATGTCGGGTTTTTGCCTGCCAATCTACCCGCCATTTGCAGATTTTCACGCACCGTTAATTGTCCAAAAATATCACGGGTTTCTGGCACAAAAGCGATGCCTAATTTGGCGATATTGTATGGCTTCATGGTGGTAATGTTGCGCGTTTCAAAAGTGATATTGCCCTGTAACAGTGGCAGCTGCCCCATCATTGTTTTTAAGGTGGTGGATTTACCAACCCCATTTCTGCCCAATAACGCATGAACACAGCCTTGTTTGATGTGCAGATTAACACCATGCAATATTTGAGTTTCGCCATAGCCACTATGAATATCTTTAAGCTCAAGCATTTTTATTCCAATCACCTAAATAAATATCGCGCACTATTTTGTTGCCTTTGGTTTGTTGTGGTGTGCCTTCAAACACGGTTTCGCCAAAATTCATCACTGTGATTTTATCGGCAATGCTGAACGCGATATCCATATCATGCTCGATGATGATGATGGTTAAATCTTTTGGTAAATCACTCAATAATTGTTGAAAACTCTCCATCATGTCAGGGCCTACGCCCGATGTTGGTTCGTCCATTAACAGCAGGTTTGGTTTTGCTGCCAGTGCAATTCCCACTTCCAACTGCCTCCGATTGCCATAAGAAGCATGTTTCACCTGCATATCCAATAAATCAGCAAGCCCAATTTGTTCGGCAGTTTCGGTAACAATCTGCTTAACTTGCTTATCACGAAAACTATCCCGTAATGAAGCCGCTTTGCCTTGTGCGGCGGCGGCAGCGAGCATAAGATTCTCGCGCATGGTCAGGGCTTCAAACAGATTGTTTTTTTGGTAACTGCGCGCCAAGCCTGATTTTGCGCGCATGGCAACCGATTGCGTGATGATTGATTTGCCCTCTAGCAGAATATCGCCTGCATCAGCCACTATCGTGCCAGTAAGCAGATTAAAAAGAGTGGTTTTGCCAGCACCATTCGGGCCAAGTAATACGCGCCTCTCGCCTTTTTCTAGCGTGAATGAGATATTTTTCACCACCTGAATACCGCCAAAGCTTTTGGATATTCCCCTAATTTCAAACATATTGGCCTCAAACATCAGACTTGCCCTTGATATGGCGAAAAATGCGCGTCAATTTCGGCATAATACCATGTTCAAATTGCCCGTATAAACCACGCGTTCCCAATAACACCGTTATCACTAGCAAAACACCAATCACCAGATGCCAATGGTCGGTTAATGCAGAGGCTTGTGCTTTCAACAAAACGAAAATAATCGCGCCTATGAGCGGCCCTATCAATGTGCCAAGCCCGCCTAATATCAGCACAATCAGCACATCGCCTGATGCTGTCCAAAATAGCAAACCCGGTGAGATAAATAAAATATGTTGCGCCGCCAAAATACCACCAATGCCTGCCAATGATGATGAGAATCCCATCGCCCATGTGCGGTGCATCACTGTATTCACGCCCAACGCGCTCATGCGCTCTTCATTTTGATGAATGCCACATAGGGTGCGCCCAAATGCCGATTGCAACAGAAATGAGGCGGCAAAATACACTGCTAGCACCAGTAATAAAGAATAAATCACAAACACTGCCGACTGATTCATATCAATCCCGATAAAGCTTAAATCAAACCTTTGTAAACCCGCCATACCATCATCACCACCCAACCAGCGCGACTTAAACGCAATGCTATAAAGCATCTGCCCGAAAGCCAGCGTTGCCATAATAAAGAAAATACCGCTAATCCGCCCCGTAATGCGCCCAATCACCGCACCCACCAAAGTTGAGCCGATAATGCCAAGCAGAGCAGAGGGTAGGGGAGGGAAGCCGAATTTAACAATCATCACGCCATAGATATAGGCGGCGACTCCCATAATTGCGCCATGCCCAAGCGATACCATACCGCCAAAGCCTGCCACAATATCTAGGCTGATGGCAAGGATTGCCAATATCGCGATTTCGGTTACAAGCTCGCTTGCATAATAGCCGCCCAAAGTGCCGTATAGTAGCAAGCCTAGCATGGCAAGGGCAAGAATGATGAGGCGGGTTTTGGTTTGATAAAACATGACTATCAGTCTTAATTTCTAGCAGGCAACAGCCCTTGTGGGCGTAAAATCAAAATGCCAGCAAGTAGAATATAAATGGTAACAGCGGCGATTTGTGGAAAAAATACCGCGCCAAACACTTCCAAAAACCCAACAATGAACGCGCCCAATATCGCCCCTTGCAGACTGCCCAATCCGCCAATCACCACCACAATTAAAGCAGGGATTAAAATATCAACGCCCATCGATGTGGTGGCGGCAAATACAGGCACGGCAACAATGCCTGCCAAGCCTGCCAATGCACAGCCAATGCAGAATACGATAAAGAATAATTGCTCAACATTGATACCCAAAGATGCCGCCATCGTCTCGTTTTCAACCGATGCCCGAATCATCGCGCCGATTTGTGTGCGGTTTAGCACCAGCCACAAAACACTCATCATCAATCCACCTAACCCGATAATAAACAAGCGATAGGTGGGGTAGGTAACGCCGAATAAATCAGTGGTGCCAACAAAAATTGGCGGCGTCTGTAGCCCTAACTCCACATCGCCCCAGATGATACGCACCACTTCAATGAAAATTAGAATAAGCCCGAATGTTACCAAAACTTGGCTCATATGCCCTGCATTGCGTAACCTATCAAGCAACGCCCAATATAGCAAGCCGCCAATCAGTGCCACCATCACTGGCGCAAGCAGAAAGGCAATCCAGTAATTACCAGTGAGAGTGGCGATAGAAATGCCGATATACGCGCCCATCATGTAAAGCGCGCCATGCGCCAGATTGATAAAATGCAACAGCCCAAAAATCACGGTTAGCCCGATGGAAAGCAAAAATAACAGCATAGAATATTGCATGGCATTCAGCAGTTGCAAAATGATAAAATCGCTATTCATGATGCTACCTTTACATCAGTTATCAGGTGATTATGTTATAACTGGCAGCCATTCGGCGCATCGCGGACATTCTTAACCGTATCAATCATTTTCTGCGTCAGCTTGCCATTTTCTTTCACAGTTTCGTAAACATAGATATTCTGCACCACATTATTGGTTTTCTTATCAATAGAAAGCGGTCCACGCGGTCCAGTATATTTGACGTTGGTGAGGTTTTTCGCGATTGCTTTTTTATCACTGCCACCTGCTGATACAGCGCGCATTAAGAGTTGTGCGGCATCGTAACCCTGCACATCATATTCTGATGGGGCGCGGTTATGTTTTTTCTGATAGGCGGTAACAAATTTTTTGTTCTCCGCACTTTCAAGCGTTGGCACATAATGTAAGGCGGTTTTCACCCCCACAGCCGCATCGCCTTGTGCATTCACATAGAGTGATGAGGTAAGAAATCCCGAACCGTAAAGCGGCGTTTTAATGGCGTATGAGCCATATTGCTTGACGAAATTGATTGCCTCACCACCTGCGTAAAAGACATAGATGGCATCAGCGCCAGATGAGGCGGCTTTGGTGAGATAGGCACCGAAATCTTTGGTCTGCCCAAATGGCGTATATTCCGAACCGATGACTTTACCACCTGCGGCTTCAAAAGTTTCAGCGAATGATTCTATCATCTGATGCCCTGCGGCATAATCAGGTGCTAATGTATAGACAGAATTGATGCCCTGTTTTTTCAGCCATGGTCCCATCGGGCGGTTAATCTGCCCGTTAGAAAAAGAAACCCTCACAATATAGGGCGAGCAAGATTTGCCAGTGGCGTGATTATTGCCCGCATTGGCAACAATCAAAGGCGTTTTTGAATTATCAACAAAATCCCGCAACGCGCCAAGCACACCTGAAGAAACAATGCCAACAATCACATCAACCTTATCTTGCAACACCAATTTACGGGTTTTGGCAAGCGCAATCGGTGGCTTCACTTCGGTATCTTCGCGGATGATGGTGAATTCATCGGCGCGGCCTGCTTCTTCTAATGCGAATTGAAAGCCATCGGTGATGCTGTTGCCCATCACGGCATAGGTGCCAGAATAGGGCAGTAAAATGCCTATCTTTGTTTTTGCGGTTGCAGTGGCTGATACGCCTAAAGCTGTGGCAATAAAGGGGGCAAATATAAATATCGCCATTTTTAGATATAATTTTTTCATTGATAGCTCTCTCTGATTTGTTGGGGCAATGATGGTTAAGATTATGCAATATGCAATGCGTGATGTAAAGCAATATATCAATATTTATTGCCAATAAATAGCACAATATGTTACAAATAATGATACAGAAGCGATGCAATGATAGGAGAGATAAATCATGCTAGATTTTGATGAGATTTATAAAATATTAGAAGCCAATGGTAACGCGCAAGCGTGTAAAACCTATCTTAAACATGGTGCGAAAATGCCGCTATTTGGCGTCAGCTTTAAGGTGCTTGGCGATTTACGCAAAAAGATTAAAATCAATCATTCATTGGCAGACGAATTATGGCAAAGTGGCAATTCCGATGCCAGAATCTTGGCATTGATGGTGGCAGACCCCGCACAGATGACACTTGAAAAAGCCGAAAGCTGGCTGGGTGATGAAAGTGTATTTTATCTACACTCTAATTATATGGGTGGGCTGATGGCGAAATCCGATATTGGCATGGCATTATTTGAAAAATGGTCACAAAGCGATAGTGATAACGAGCTTTTCAAACATTGCGCTTACGATACGCTCTCTACCATGCTCAAAAACGGTATTGTGATTCCACAACAGAAGCTGTTGACAATGATTGAGGTGATTGTGGCTGAGATTCATACATCTCCGAATCGCGCGCGCAACGCTATGAATATGAGCCTGATTGCGATAGGGGTGTATGGCGCGGAAATGAAAGATGCGGCGATAACAGCGGCGCGTAAAATCGGTAAAGTTGAGGTTGATCATGGCGATACCAGTTGCAAAACTGTTGACGCTGAAAACTATATCTTGAAATCAATCGCGCATCGTGATAAGAAGAAAAAACTTGCAAAAGCAAAATAAAATAGGTTATTATGAGAACAATAAAATATTACAGGGGGATAGAAAAATGCGTGCATTAAAAACAATCATTATTATGATTATATTCAGCTTCAGTATGGCTGATATGGCGTTAGCCAAAGATAAATTGAAAGCCAATGATATTAAACTGGCACATTATTATATTGTGTTGGTGAATTATAACGTTATTGGGCAGATAAAGCCTGCCGATGCTGATAATATCATGAAGGTGCTGAAAAAACTAAAAAAGAATGATAGAATCAAGCTTCTCAATGCCGATAGAGAAATTGTCTATAATGCTGTCAAAATATTTTCAGAAACCAGCCTGTCTGACCTCAAAAAAAGCATTGATGTTTCTTCGCTGAACCAATCTAATCTCATTGAATTAAACTCGGTGAGTGAGGGGCGTAGCCCTTTGATGACGGTGGCATATAATTATTCTACTTATTCTGATAGTATCGTTCCTCTCAAATCATTATTGGCATTTTACCTTGATGCAAAGGCTGATATTAATGTTAAAGATATCAGTAGCGGTAGAACTGCGCTCATCTATACCAGCAATATGGATATGATGAAAACACTGATTGATAATGGCGCTGATGTGAACATTAAAAATCATTATGGTGATACCGCGCTACATTATTATGGCGTTGGTGATGTAGAGATTGCAAGGTTGCTGATAGGTAATGGCGCAAAAATTGATGCTGTTAATGATAGTGGCGATACCCCGTTAATGCGGGCATATACAGCTTCTGTTGCCCGTTTATTAATTGAAAAAGGTGCGGATGTGAATGCCAAAAACGAATCAGGGCAAACCCCTTTGATGATGGTGAGCGATACTGAAGTGGTGAGGGTGCTGATTAGTAAAGGTGCTGATGTTAATGTAAGGGCAGAAGATAACGCAACGCCATTATTTAATGCGCGCAGTGTAGGGATAGCACGATTGCTGATTGAAAAGGGCGCTGATGTTAATGCCGTTAATGATTATGGTTGCACGCCTTTAATGTGTGTGGGCGATGCCGAAATTGTACGATTGCTGATTGAAAAAGGCGCAGATATTAATGCGCGTGATGAATCAGGACAAACTGCATTGGGCAGAACTTACTCACCAGAAATTGCAAGTCTGTTGATTGAAAAAGGTGCGGATATTCATGCGCGCGATGAAAATGGACGCACCATATTGATGCAAGCAAATGAACCAAGCATTGTAAGAATGCTATTGGAAAAAGGTGCTGATATCAATGCTGTGGATTATACTGGCGAGACCAAACTGGAATCATCATACACTTCTGACGAGGTGAAAGCAGTATTGCAGGAGTTTGCCGCAAAATAAATAAGAGGTGATGTATTTATCATAATGGTTAAAGCCTCGTGATTATTATTTTAGAAAGTTAGATTATAATGAATAAAAAAGTTGATTTTGATGAATATGCAGATAATTATGAAAAATTATTGCAAGACCAGCTTGCGTTTTTTAGCAATGATAGGGATTATTTTTCGGCATATAAGGTTAATATATTGCAAAATATATGTAAGAAACATGATATTAATCCATCTGCGATTTTAGAATTTGGCAGTGGTATCGGGCTTAATTTACCGTTTTTGCAACAAAACTTTCCAAACAGTGATGTCTATGCCAGTGATATTTCAGAAAAAAGCATGGACTATATCAAGCAAAATTATGAAGGCATTATATGTGTTCAAGATAAAGAATTAGAGCAAAATAAATATGATTTAATTTTCGTTGCGGGTGTTTTTCACCATATTGCGCCAGAATTAAGAAGAGACGTTGTAAAACGGCTGCTTAATTTACTGAATAAAAATGGCGTTATTTGTGTGTTTGAACATAATCCCTACAACCCTGTTACCCGCCATATGGTGAATACATGCCCGTTTGATGAAGATGCGGTATTGCTAACAAAGCGCGGGCTAAAAGAGACATTGCTACAACATGGAAATGCAAAAATTGTTGATTCAGGCTATTGTTTATTTTTTCCAGAAAAATTAAAAAAGGTAGCTTTTTTAGAAAGCTTTTTGACAAAAATTCCGTTAGGCGGGCAACATTACATCTGCGTTACATCAACATAAAGATTAAATTGTTGTTTTAATTTTGCAAAATGTAAATATTATAGCGTTCTGTATCACCTAAATACGGTGGAAAATTGGTGATTTTTTGCATATCATCACCATATTGCGCTTGTAGTGTTTGCCATGCCTCATTACTGATTCCATTGCGCCAGAATATGATGAAATCATAATCATTGGGCTGCCATTTATCTATTTGCCACTTATCTATTTGAATGCATTTTAAGCGCGCGGTTTGTTTTTCTAAATCACGGCTGTAGCATGGTTGAAAAGAAGAGAGATGGAAATCATGCGTTGGCGTGATATTTTTGAGCATCAAAAAATGATTAGAAACAGTATATGAGCTATGAAAATTGTTACTATTTTGAACGCTATAGTGGAAAATTTTATTGATTTTGGAGATATCAAGCGGAAGGTTACTTCTAAAGGCGCGCATTTGATATTGTTGGATTTTTTCTGTCCGAATATCACTGGCAAGATTTTGCACGGATTTCACCGTATCAAGCATTATAAAGCTGGCACTCAGCAAAGCAAAACCCACATATTTAAAATTCTTCTGCCATGTAATGTTTTTAAGATAATAACAAGCGGCAAGTAAAATGCTTAATTCAGCGATACAGAAGTAATATAAATGATAGAATTTAAGATATATAATAACGAAAGCATAAAACAGCCCGCCAATAAACAGCATCAGTGAAAATTGGTGTTTTGCCAAATTTTTATAATCAATGATATAGGCAAGCCCCATTAAAATAATAAGCGAAAATAACGGGTAACGGGTAAATTGTGCTATCAGATAATCACCATAATTGATTTGTTTGGCACCGTAAGTTGTAGCGCTATCAAACACGATAAAGTTAAAAACAATATAAAGGGTAAGAAATAAGGTTGAGATGGCGATAAGTAAAAACTCTATTGGTGTTTTGCGGGGCAGTGATAATACAATATCAGCAAAACTAATGCGCCTTTGATAAAGCCTGAATAATAATGATATGCCTGCAAAACTTGCCAAATAGATGAAAATCGGTTCTTTAAAATAAAGCGCGGTATTGGCGCAAAGAAAGACAACTAGCAGATAAATTGGCTTTTCGGTTTTGAAAAAATTGATGAGACAATAAAGGAATAAAATAATAAGAAATAGACTATTCCTATCGGGTATCATCACATTGGTAAAAGGAATAAAAAATGATGAATTAATGATTATCACACAAGTGGCAAGCAGTTTGAATGCTAGTTTTTCAAAAGGAATAATGAAAACCAGTAGAAAAACAGTGACTATAAATTGCAATGTAACAAGCAAAAATGGGATATAGGGGGTGCAGTTTGATAGAGTTAATATCGGCGATAAAATGCTCCATTCTTGGGCACTAAATGGCACAAAGCGATTCTCCCAATTAATTTGAATCGGAAAAATTTTAAGGTTGCATGTCAATTCATCAAAAGTGAGAATGCTATCAAAATGCTTGAAGCCGCTTGGGAAAAAATTATTCCATATCAAAAATCCAATGATGATGAATAATAGAAGATAGGCGGCTATATCGCTGAGTGATTGCGGTTTTAACGATTTTGAGTGCGTGCTAAATATGCTTTGCTCAATTTCATAAGCCACGCCCATACGCTTGCTGATATAAAGATAATAAGCGATAATCCCTAAAAAACTGATCGCAATCAGTAATAATAAAATATACTCATCTAAATGATTAGCGAACATTGTTTTTTTCTATTCATTATTCTCATTTTGCAAAATATAAATATTATAACCTTCTGTATTACCCATCCATGATGGGAAATCGCTGATTCTTTGCAACCTTTCGCCATATTGTGCCTGTAGTGATTGCCATTTTGCATCATTGAAGCTGTTACGATAAATTATCGTAACATCATAATCATCAGGATTCCATTTATCAAATTGCACAGTTATTGTGCCATCTGCATTTTTTGTGCTAAAATTGTAAAAACTATATTCCTCAATGCGAAATTTTGGTCTTATATTGGTGACTGTCAGGTGAGTGACACCTTTTGTAGGTATTCGTGTGCTGTAATAAAAAACGTGATTCGTATCAGTATAGTTAAGCGGCAAATTCTGTTGCAGGGAGATAAATTGATATTGGATGATTTTATATTTTTTAAGGTCATTATATAGATTTTGTGGACTTTTTATGGTGAAAGACACACTAAAAGCGACGAGCAATAATGCAAAGCCACGCCATTTCAGATTTTTTTGCCATGAAATATTTTTAAGATAGTAGCAACCTGCAAGAATAATACTTAGCTCCGCAATGGTATAATAATAAAACTCCTCTCTTTTAAGCAGACTCATTGCCAACGCATAAAGTAACCCACTCACAAACAGCATTAATGAAAATTGATGCTTTTGAATATTTTTAATGTCAATACTATAGCCGATGACCATTATAATGATAAAGCTAAATAAAGGATAATGATAGAAACGCCCAACGATATAGTGAATATAATTTGCATCACTTGCACCATAAACTCTCGTGTCTGGATGGATGATAACAGCAAAAATAAACCATAAGATAATGAAATACAGAGATAATATTGGTAGTAAAATTTCTAACGGCTGTTTGCGAATAAGCCTGAGGGGCGAGAAAATATCAGGTAATCTAAATTGCTTTTGATAGAGGTGAAAGCAAAATGCTGTGAATGCGAAACTCACGAAATAAACAAACATTGTTTCTTTAAAATAAAGCGCGGTATTGGCACAAATAAAAGCAATTAATAGATAAATTGGCTTTTCAGTTTTAAAAAAATGAACAAGGCAATATAGAAATAACGCCAGTAGAAAGACAGTGTTTCTATCAGGAATCATCAATGTGCTAAAGGAAGTAAAAAATGATGCATTGCTGATGATAATAGCAAGAGCAAATAAACGCCATGCCAGTTTTTCAAATGGGATGATACAAAATAAAAGATAGGCAGTAACAAAAGTTTGTGCTACGACTAAGGAAAATGGAATATAGAGATTGCAATTGGTTGCCGCTAATAATGGGGCGAGAATACTCCATTCTTGATGCCCAAAAGGAAAAAAACGAGCTTTATGATAGGTTGTAAATTGAATTCTTCTACCATCACATATTGAGGTAAAAATATGTGCTATTTCATCACCAAGTTGAAAGCCAACTGGAAATAAATTATCCCAAATCAGGATTGCAAAAACCACCAATAATGCAAAATAGGCGAGATAATCAATCAAAATTTTCGGCTTTAACGAGGGTATGGTATAATTTGAGAAACTCTCTTTTTCGTGTTTGTAAATATGAGGTAAATTATTTTTGATTAAGTAATAAAAAATAACGATAGCAACATAGCTACTGCCAATTCCTAGTAATAATACTTTTTCATCTAAATATAGTGGTTGCATTGTTTCAATCTCTTTCCTATTCGTTATTCTTATTTGGCAAAATATGAATATTGTTGCGTTCTGTATTGCCTATAAAAAATACCAGACTATTTCAGCAAATTTTGTAAAAATGGATGAACGCGCTCAGTAACCTCTTTATGGCTTGCCACCAATAGCAAAACCACCATACCGATATATAATGCCTGTTCAGATGCTGGCACATGATTACGCACGTTAGGAAAAACCATTTGCCATATTAGCCAACCCGTAAATGGGCAAAGCAAGATAAAAGAAAGCAAATATTTATAATGATTTTTAACAAATATCCAAATCAATGATATTGGTATCACCACCATCAGCAATATTGGCACCACGCATTTTTGCAGAACCTCTAAAATACTGGGGCGATAATGATTTGCTGCTTCAAACTTTGCATTACCAACGTCAGAAATAGAACGGTTGCTTGCGCGCAATTTCCATTCTTCAAATGGCACAATTTGCCAATGCACCAAAAGGGCTAATAATAAGCCGATAATGACTGCCAATGAGATAATCAAAACAATTTTCAAATGCTTTTTAATGAAGGATAATAATGTTTCCGCTTTATCGATATTAACAAAACAAAGATAGATAGCAACAAAACTCGCCGCATGTAATGTAATATATTCAAAGGAATGCAATGTTAATAATGTAAATAAAGTAACAATCAGCATTGCCGTTTTTAAGTAGTAACTTATATTTTTCTCGCGTCCAATCTGATAATGAAAATAGATTGCCAACAATACCAAAGGCAGAGAACCTAATCCAAAATTATACCAAATATTAAAATCAGTTTCAACAAATGTCCAAAGCAAAGGCGCAATCAATAAGGGTATGATAGACCCGTTTCTATTATATAAAAACAGCAATATCAGTAACAGTGATATAAGGCTGAATGACAAAAAAACCATATATACCATAGCTTTTATAATTTTGAGATTTTTTACCCCTGTTGCCTTAATCACCAATGAGCCCAAATGTGTTGCCAAACGATATTGTGATGTATAATAGCCTACATTCATATTATCTTGGTTGTTTTTTATGTTTTCTTGTATCGCGTTATTGAAATTTTCTATTGGTGCTTCTTCAGAATTGAAAAGCGGATAGCTATCATAATCAAACATAACGATGGGATTCTTAAATGGTTGAAAATCAAAATTAATATCATTGGCATATCCCCATAATGATGAAAGCGATTGCGCTTCACCAAATGTATCAAAATATTTGCGATAAGGCACAATCGATGATAGTGACTGAATGCAAATGATGATTGCAATAAAAATAAAAAACATTCTTTTTTGAAAGTCTAAATTTTTACTGAAAAATAAATCTAAAATTTTATTAACCATTATTTTCTCCTACTTATTGCTTTCATTTTGCAAAATATAAATATTATAACCTTCTGTATTACCCATCCATGATGGGAAATCGCTGATTCTTTGCAACCTTTCGCCATATTGTGCCTGTAGTGATTGCCATTTTGCATCATTGAAGCTTTCACGATAAATTATCGTAAAATCATAATCATCAGGATTCCATTTATCAAATGTCACAGTTATTTTGCCATCTGCATCTTTTGTTCTAAAATTGTAAAAACTATATTCCTCAATGTTGGCTTTTGGTCTTATATTGGCGACTGTCATATGCGTGATACCCTGTGCAGGTATTTGTGTTTTGTAATAAAAAACGCGATTCGTATCAGTATAGCTAATCGGTAGATTCTGTTGCAAGGAATTAAATCGATATTGGATGATTTTATATTTTTTAAGGTCATGATATAGATTCTGCGGACTTCTTATGATGAAAAACACACTGAAAGCGACGAGCAATAATGCAAAGCCACGCCATTTCAGATTTTTTTGCCATGAAATATTTTTAAGATAGTAGCAAGCTGCAAGAATGATACTGAGTTCAGGAACAGCATAATAATAAAACGCCTCTCTTTTAATCAGACTAACTGCCAAAGCATAAAACACCCCACCTACAAACAGCATTAATGAAAATTGATGCTTTTGAATATTTTTAATGTCAATGATATAAGCGATGATCATTATAATAATAAGGCTAAATAAAGGATAATGATAGAAAAGATCAATGATATAGTCAATATAATCTACCTGACCTGCAGAATAAACACTCGTGTCTGGATGGATGAAAACAGCAAAAACAATCCATAAGCTTACAAAACATAATGATAATATTGGCAGTAAAACTTCTAACGGCTGTTTGCGAATAAAGGTGAGTGGCGATAATATATCCGCTAACTTAAATTGCTTTTGATAGAGGTGAAAGCAAAATGCTGTGAATAAGAAACTCACGAAATAAACAAACATTAGTTCTTTAAAATAAAGCGCGGTATTGGCACAGATAAAAGCAATTAATAGATAAATTGGCTTTTCAGTTTTAAAAAAATGAATAAGGCAATATAGAAATAACGCCAGTAGAAAGACAGTGTTTCTATCAGGAATCATCAATGTGCTAAAAGAAGTAAAAAATGATGCATTGCTGATGATAATAGCAACAGTGAATAAGCGCCATGCTAGCTTTTCAAATGGGATGATACAAAATAAAAGATAGGCAGTAACAAAAGACTGTGCCACGACCAAAGAAAATGCAATATAAACATTGCAACTGGTTGCCGCTAATAGCGGGCCTATAATACTCCATTCTTGATGCCCAAAAGGAAAAAAACGAGCGTCTTCATAGGTTATAAATTGAATTCTGTCACCACCACATACTCTTATAAAAATATATGATATTTCATCGTGATGTTGAGGACCAACTGGAAATAAATTATCCCAAATCAGGATTGCAAAAACCACTAATAATGCAAAATAGGCGAGATAATCAATCAAAATTTTCGGCTTTAACGAGGGGATGGTATAATTCAAGAAAACCCCTTTTTCGTGTTTGTAAACATTCGCTAAATTATTTTTTATCAATAAGTAAAAAATGACAATAGCAATATAGCTGCTACCAATGCCTAGTAATAATATTTTTTCATCAAAATAGAGTGGTTGCATCATTTCAATCTCTTGCCTATTCTTCGTCTAAATATTCATCAATCACATATAGCGGACGTTGCTTCACTTGCTGATAAATTCTGCCGATATATTCGCCAATAACACCCAGCGCAATCATTTGTACACCGCCCAAAAACAAAATGACGACCATGATAGAAGTGTAACCGGGTAACGCAATATCTAAAAATAATTGATTATAGATTAAAAAAGAACCATAGCTAAAACTGAGTAAGGAAATCAAAAGTCCTGCAACAAACACTGACCGAATCGGTGTAATTGAAAAAGAAAAAATGCCATCAAGCGCATAGGCAAACATTTTTCTGTAATTATATTTTGTGGTGCCATGCTCTCTTTTATCGCGGCAATAGTGAATGATTTTTTTATTAAAACCCGGCCAATTTAACAATGCTTTCATAAAGCGATGCTGTTCATTGAGAGTCGCGAGTGATTGCACCACTTTTTTATCTAACAAGCGAAAATCACTGGAACGTTTGATAATAAAATTTTTGCTGACAATTTTTGCAAATAGCCAATAGAATAAATTTGCAGTGATGGTTTTTAGCAAGGGGTCGTCGCGTGTATCCCGCAATGGAATCACCATATCGTAGCCATCTTGCCAATGTTTTATCATTTCTTCTAATAGGTGAGGCGGGTCTTGTAAATCGGCATCCATTGGCACAACAGCATCACCTGTTGTATGATTTAGTCCAGCAGTTAGGGCGATTTCTTTACCAAAATTGCGCGCTAATTTGATAATCTTAATGCGCTTATCTTTTTGCTGATAGGCTTTTAACAGCGCAAAACTATCATCTGTCGAACCATCATCAACCGCGATAATTTCCCAATTTTCAGTTATTTTGGCAAGCGCCACTTTCATTTCGGTAAAATACACATCAATCATGCCACCATCTTGTTCATTATAGAATGGTGTTACAATACTGAGTTTAAAATTTTTAGGGCGCATCAATATACCTTGCAAAAGATACCTTAAATTATGTGGCACACTATAATTAAAATCTTGTGTCAATACAAGTTTTTAATAATTGCGTTTCACACTATTTTTATGGTAAGGATAAAGAAATTTAAGGAGAGACGAAATGTTTGAAATGTTGCCCACCATGCGGATGCGTAATTCGTGTTTTTTTGAAGCCACTGTTGCCGAAGGCGTTAGCGGTTTTTGCCACTATAATTATATGTTACTACCATCGGGCTATGGCGACCCTGATGCGTGCTATCACCGTTTGATGAATGGCGTGGTAATGTGGGATGTGGCGGCGCAAAGGCAAGTTGAAATTACAGGGCCTGACGCTGCGAGGCTTACTCAAATTCTAGCCCCGCGTGATATGTCAAAATGCGTGGTGAATCAGGGCAAATATGTTGCGATTTGCAATCATGCAGGCACGATTATTAACGACCCGATTATTCTCAAACTCGCGACAGATAGATTTTGGCTATCGATTGCCGATTCTAATATGTTATTTTGGGCGCGCGCCATTGCCGCCGAACGTGGGTTGAAAGTCAGCATTAGCGAGGCTGATGTATCACCAATGGCGGTGCAAGGGCCACAAGCTGAAAATGTGGTGGCGCATTTATTAGGCGATTGGGTGCGCGAATTAAAATATTTCTGGTTTAAGCCTGCCGAAATTGAAGGCATTCCACTGATGGTGGCGCGTTCGGGCTGGTCAAAACAAGGCGGGTTCGAACTTTATCTGATGGATGGCAGCAAAGGCACGCAATTATGGAATTTGGTGCGTGAGGCAGGTAAGAAATGGGATATTGGTCCGGGCTATCCTGATGTGTGCGAACGGATTGAAAGCGGCTTAATCTCGTGGGGCGGTGATAGTGATGATACCACCAACCCGTTTGAAATTGGCATGGGCAAATATGTTGACCTTGATGTGCCAGATGAGGTGGTAGGGATTCAGGCTTTGCGTGAAATCAAGCAAAATGGCGTGCGGAGGCATAATCTTGGGCTGGTGCTTGATGAAGATGTTACGCCACTCACATCATCGCATCGCTATTGGTATCCTATCATGGTTGATGGGCAGAAAATTGGCGACATGACCAATGGCGTATTCTCGCGCAAATTACAGCGCAATATTGGTTTTGCTTTGGTGGCAACGCGCCATCAAAAGGGCGATAGGGTGGAAGTGCATAAGGATAATCAAGTTCTTAAAGGCACCTTGACGAACCTACCATTTTCTAATTAAAAGTCTCTAAAGAACAATATAGCTGATATAAGCACCGATTGCCGCAATGATCACCACCACTGCATCATAGCCTGCGCTTATCAATATCATTTTGCGTGAATGCCCAAAAAACATGCAAGCCGCAGTTTTCATAGATACCAAAGTCAGCAATGGCACCATCAAAGCCATCAATATATTACCACCTGTTAAGGAAAAAATCAAAAACACTGTATAGGTAACAGAAAAAATAAAGATAAATTGTATCACCATTGGCGCAAAAGTCATTTTGTAATCTTCAGGACCTCTATGCGGTTGTTCCTGCATCCATGCTGTGCCGAACCCTTTGGCATGATACCAACCTGCGCCGATAGCAAAGGCAACCATTGCGGTGATTAAAAGTGCGATGTAAATCATTGCTTTACCTTCATTATTCATCATTTTCATTTGGTGGGCCAGGGAAGACTTGAACTTCCGACCCCACGCTTATCAAGCGTGTGCTCTAACCAACTGAGCTACTGGCCCTCAAACGAGGCTGATATTACAGCGAAATGACAAGAAGTGCAAGAGCTGTTTTCAATAATTTTTATTTTATTTGCGATTTGCTAGATTTAATGTATAGTGGCAGGCATGTCTTTCTCAATATTATGTTATTTCATTAAAAGACTTGTGGTTTTTGGTTTTATTATTTTGTTACCAGTCATTAGCCATGCTCAATCAGTGGAAAACGAAACTGATGATAATGCTGAAGAATCGTCGCCAGTTGAAAATAATAATGCCGATGATAATATCCCTGATGATGTCTTAACATTAACAGGGCAAGAGGCAATGGAGATTCTGTTTCCCGGTGTATCATTTGCCGCATTTGAGTTCTATATTGGCATCAGTACAGTGGATATGCGCTTTGAATTTGAGGATAGCCCCAAAGTAACAACGGGCAAATGGTCAAGGGGCAGGGATATAGGCAGTGATTTTGATTTTGGTTTCAGATTTCCTTATGTCGGGTTTGAAATAAACGCTGCAGCCAATGATTATAAATTTAGTTCTGGTGATAAAAATTATTATTTTGATTATGATATCACAACAACCACTTTCATTGGGTTTGCACCGCTTTATCGTAATTATACCACAAAATCTAGAGTTGAGTTGTTTGCTTCTTATGGTTCAGGAAAGTATGAAGCTTTTTATTCAGATGTTGCCGCTAGGAATTATGAAAAGCCCGGAAAAAATGGCGTTTTGCAAAAAGGCGATATGGATGTCTATGGTGCAGGGGTGCAATTTGTATTTAACGATAAAAACCTTAATAAAAGCTATTTTGCATTGCGGTTAGGGCGGTACAATCATGAGGTTAGAAACCGAACTTTCAGGCGATATAGCGATACAGAAGCCGGCAATCTTACGAGTGCATTGGCTTATCAGGTTGAACTTTTTGGTTATTTTGGTTTTTAGATTGTTTGATATGAGAAAAATATTCTTACCATTATTAACGATGGCAATATTATCGGGCTGTTCAGCTTTTAGCAAACAACATAACGAATATCATGCCGATTATCAGAAAATTTTATCGGCAGAAGATGCGGTTACCTCTGCCGAAAAATTCAAAACCAATAAAAAAACGACCAGAATTTTGCATTTGCAAGAACAAGCCAGACTCTATCATATTGCAGGTGATTATGCCAAAAGCCGTAAAAAAATGGCTGAAGCTTTAGAATTTTATCGGAACAGCGATTACGACGCGATTATCGATGTTGGACGGTTAGGCGCCAAAGCGGCGGCACTTGCCACCAATGATAAGGTGATTCCTTATATTGGTTCGGATTATGAGCGCATTTATGCAAGGCAGATACAGGCGATGAATTATCTGGGGTTGGGCGATGTAAATGGCGCAATGGTAGAGATACGGGCAGCAGCCAACGAACAAAGATTTGCCGCCGAAGCCCGCGCTGAACGGGTTGATGAAGCGGTTGACAAAAAGCGTAAAAAATTGATGAAATTTGTTGATAAGGAACAGTTGAGCGTTCTCAAAACATTGGCAGGTGATGAGCGCAATGGTTTTTTAAACAGCTATATGTATTATTTTTCAGCTTTATTGCGCGAGGCAACGGGTGATAGCAATGCCGCTTATATTGATTATCAAAAAGCATGGCAGTTAAACGCGCCGAACCGCTATGTCGGCAATCATGTGGTGCGGTTGGCAGAAATTTATGATACTGGCAATCAGCCACGCTATCAGGAATTATTAGGCAATACTGGCAATACTGGCTATAACGGCAGTGATGACAGTGAACAGCTACAAAAAATACCTGAAGGCAGTGGCAGGGTGGCGGTGCTGATTGAACGTGGGTTTGTGCAACCGCGCCAAGAACTCACTTTTGATGTGCAGTTTGATTATATCAGCGTTACAGGGCAGTATCGCTTTGTTTGGAGTCGTGCCGCAATTCCATATTACGATAAAGATGATTTTCATTTTTTATCGCCCGTTACCGTCTCATCAGGCGATGTTGAGGCGCGAAGTCAATTTATGATGGATAGTGTCAGCCTTGCCGCCAACCAGTTGCAAGAAGTCATGCCCAGTATTATGTTCAGGCAATGGGCGCGCATTATCAGCAAACATATCGTGGCTGATGTTGCGTTCAATGCGGCGGCAGCAGGTGGTGATGAGGCAGGGCTAGTTATCGGGCTTGCGGTGGCACTGGCGGTAAAAGGCGTGGTGATTTTGCTAGAACAGGCCGATACGCGCTCATGGCTGAGTATTCCAGCACAGATTGATAATGCGGAATTGATTTTGCCAGCAGGCAAGCAAGAAATCACCATCACATTAGCAGATGGCAGGTTTGTAACAACCGAAGCTGATGTGATTGATGGTGGCATTACCATTATCCGCCTGTTTGATAATGGCAATTTTACCACCACTGACCAACTTTACCCCGCAAAATAAATCTCTTTATTTTATAGCAAGAAAGCTTTATATTATAGGTAAATTTGAAAGGTGATTATTGAATGAGAATATTTGCATCATTAGTGATAATGGTTGTGTTATCGGGTTGTTCGGCTTTTAGCAAACAGCATAACGAATTTCATGCCGAATATACGCAATTCTCGTCTGAAGAAGCGGCGATTAACCGTGCACAAAAATTCAAGTCAGATAAGAAAAAAAATAAAATTCTGCATTTGCAAGAACAAGCCAGACTCTATCATATTGGCGGTGATTATGTTTCAAGCCGTGATAAATTAGCCGAAGTTTTAGAATTTTATCGCAACAGTGATTATGATGCAATTATCAATACAGGGCGTTTAGGCGCAAAAGCAGGCGCGTTGCTCACCAATGATAAGGTGATACCTTATAATGGTTCTGATTACGAACGCATCTATGCAAGGCAGATACAGGCAATGAATTATCTGGCATTGGGCGATGCAAATGGCGCGATGATAGAGGTGCGCGCAGGCGCGAACGCCCAGCGGTTTTCTGCCGAAGCGCGTGATAAGCAGGTTGATGAAGCGGTTGAAGAAAAACGTTCAAAAATGCTGAAATATGTTGATAAGAGTCAGCTTAATATTCTTAACGAACTTGCGGGCGATAAGCGCAATGCGTTTTTAAGCAGCTATATGTATTATTTCTCTGCTTTGTTGCGTGAGGCGACGGGCGACCCAAATGCGGCTTTTATTGATTATAGGCAAGCATGGCAATTGGTGGCGCCTAACCGCTATTTTGGCAATCATGTGGTGCGGTTGGCAAATCGCTACGATAAAGGCAATCTGCCACGCTATCAGGAATTGCTAGGCAATAAAGAGGTGGAAACACTGCCCGAAGAGAGTGGCAGGGTTGCCGTGCTGATTGAACGCGGGTTTGTGCAACCGCGCAGGGAATTCACCTTTGAAGTGCAGTTTGATTATATCAGTGCAGAGCAGGGCAATATAAGCTTTATCTGGGCAAAGCCGCCATCCCCACCTATAGTGACAGTGATAGCCGCTTTCTTGCACCGCTCAATGTTTCATCGGGAGATGTTGAGGCGAAAAGCCAGTTTGTGATGAGTAGCATTACCCTTGCCGCCAATCAGCTGAAAGAATCAATGGCGGGCATTATGTTACGGCAATCCACGCGCATTGTTAGCAAGCAGATTGCGGCAGAGGGGGTATCACGTGCAGTGGCATCAACAGCAGGCGATGATAATACGGCGGCATTTTTGGGTTTTGTTGCGGGGCTTGCAGCGCAAGGTGTGGGCGCTGCGCTAGAACAAGCCGATACGCGCTCATGGCTGAGCATTCCAGACCAAATTGATACTGCCGAATTGATTTTGCCAGCAGGCAAGCAAGAAATTAAAGTGCAATTACAGGGCGGTAGAATTATAACAACCGAAGCCGATGTGAAAGCGGGTGGGGTTACAATTATTCGTGTGTTTGATAATGGTATCTTTGCTAACGCCAAGCAACTTTATCCTACAGGTGAGTAATAAAGTTCAGCTTTTTTGATTGTCATATATTTTCAGTAATGTTTTTGATACATCGCCTTGTTTCAAGATAATATCTATCGTCACATGCGCGCCTGAATAATATTGCTTTGGTTTTTCTGCATAATTATCAGAAGAATGCCAATGGATAGGCGCAATGGTAGAAAAGTTTGTGTTCCTACCATTTAACCTAAAGCGCGTGAATATCTTCGCAAATTGAGAACAGTTTCGTCCCAATTTGTTAAAAAATTCAGTCAGCTTGCCACAAATATAGCGATGATAAACATCCATTTTATGATATGCGCTTATTTTGCTGGTGTGCCACCGCCACCTTGTGGTTTATTGCCACCTGATGGAATTCGTCTTGAATCCGCTTGTGCAAGTAACGTATCCGACTGTTTCTCTATAAGCCTAGCATTGATATCCATTGTTTTATCAACTTGACTGGCAAGCGCATCAACTACTTTTGCCAAACCTTCAGGCATAGCACCTTGCTTCATTGTTAGCTCAGCATGAGTTTTCGCAGAATAATCAGATTTTCTTTGTTGCTCTTTTGCTACAGACACTTTTGCCGAGAAACCTATAGATGCTGAAAACACACCCCAACCAGCTTTGGCTTCCCCTGATACTGACGTGTCACTTTTAAGACTACTACTGGTAGCAGTGGATGCCGAAACAGTCATATCCATTGATATAATAGCTGAATCAATTTCTAGTGGTTTCATATCTACCAACGCAATAGGCGGTAGTTCAATCGCTGTTGTGATAGAATCATCAAATCCAACCAGACTGGTTTTTGCTTCCAACCTCACATCGGGAAGTGCAAACACAGCCTGAATGCGTTTCATATGTTCATCTTTCGCTACTGTATCCGCTTGCACAACAGCGCGCGCAAAATTACCCATCACGCCTCCGACTGAGCGATTAAAAGCACGTTCCCTATTTTCATATTCTGCCATTTTTTTATCCTTTCTATGGTGTTAAATATACAAAATTATTTGTTGTTTAAGATTTTAATATCTAAATCTTCTAGTTGTAAATCATTGATTTTTTCAGCGGCTTCAAATGGCTGACCCAGCGTAAACTTCGCCCTCACTTTTAAGGTTGTTGCTTTTTTATCACGATTTAATCTTAATGTTGATGAAAGAAGTCCGTCTTTTTCATCTTTATCTTTATTTTTTTTAGAACCAAGCATAATATCAGTTTCAAATTCTGTTTCAAATTCGGTGAGGTCCATTGCAGCATGGTTGATGAGTGTAAATTCAGGTACCTCGATTGTTTTGCCATCGATAACGAGCGACAGCATTTTCGGGTGTAATTTACCATCCTCATCTTTCGTAAAGAAATTTTCAAAGGTTGTAAAAGTTTCGTTCATGCAGGCACGTCGTGCGATAGACCCTGCCATACCCAATTCAGAAATAATCTTATCTAACTTCATCCCTATTGCTCTCTCATTCAATTAAACTATTATCTATTTAGCAAATAAAATAGTTAAATGCAACTAAAAAATAGTATTTTTCAATTAAAAGTTTAAAAATATATATTATTTACTAAAAAATAAATTTTAAGTTAATAAAATAAAGAGCTTCAGTAGCATCTGATGAATCATCAGTGCATGTTTATTAATTAATAAAGATTGTAAAAATTGTGGATTATTTGCCTTCGGCAATCGTAACCAACCCATCGCCTGCTAATAATTGCAACAATGTTTTTTGCGCTAATTTTTGCCATTGAAACGCGCCTACCGCACTGGCATCAGCATCAAATAAGCGGATATTCTCGCTACCCGTGGCAATGATACGCCCTGCTTTATTAAAGCTGAGCGAGAGACTCACCAACACATGTTCAAAATCTTTGACAGCATTATTGGCTTGACTATCAGCATCAACAAATAGTTTTAAGTCGCTCTTATTATCAATCTGCACCTGATAGGCAAGCAGTGATTCTTCTAGCGCGCGTGTGATTGTGGTTCGGCTTTTTTCACTGGCACTATTGATGATGATGGCAACGCTAATCGGCTGAGCAGGCAGGCGCACCAATGCCAGATTGATACGTTCTTCACGTGAGCGCGAAATCCGCAAAACTCCCGATTCGGATGCAAAACTATCACGGCTAATCTGGTAGCGATACGAGCCAACAGGCAAGAAAATTTTACTGGCAACCGCAAAATCTTGTTCGTTGATGGTGATGGTAAAACTATCGTTAAACGGCACATTGGCAGGAGGGATAAAGCGCACCCAACCATAATTACCAACGCGCAACTGTAATTGCTTTTCAATATTGGCGGCCTTGCTAGCAATGCCATTGCGGCCCGGTATATTCAAGCTTTTCTGAGCGGCAAAATTAAGCAATGCCGTTAATTGCCGCACCTCATGATAGGAATTGGAAATTTGTAGCTTGGTCAGCCCCTCAATATTATCGGGTAGATTGCCTGCAAGATAGAGAATCGTTTGGCGCAACGCATCATCGGATAATATTGCACGAATATAATAGATTTTGCGCTTACGTTTGGCTTTTTCAAACACAATGCCCTGAAACTTAATATGTGATTCTAGCTGAACATCAATTTCTGCTGATTTATTAACCTCATCATTATTGGTGGAAACCGTTGAGCGCACGGCACTATCAACATCAACCAAAATTTGTTGTGAAAGCACTGCCAGCGCATTTTCACGCGCCTCGTTCACAGTTTTGCCTTCGCCTTCGCCTATCAGCGATTCGGCATAGGCTTGCGTGCCGACAAGCATGAGCATCGGCAAAGAGAGGGCAATGATAAGATTATTAAAATAACCCTTTTTTGGTCGTTTTGCTGACTTCAACTTCATCTAACCACACATCAACGCCTGTTTCAATATCAGTCAAGATGATGGTAACCTTATAAAAAGTTTGGACTTTTTTACCAACCTTATTACGGAATGATGTGATAGAACCACGCAACACATAGCGCGCGCCTACTACCTTACCAAGCCGTGCCACTGTTGCAGGGTCGGCAACGCCTGCCTGTTCCAATGCGGTTTCGTCTTTTAGATTGGCGAGTGTTTCACGCGTTACGAACGTAAATAACCGTGCGCGTGAAAATCTTACTTGCAATGATTGGGTGATTGAGGTGGTATCAATATGCTCGTCAGTGCGATTCACCAATGGCGTAATCAGCATGGCAGGGCGTTCATCGCCAATTTCTTCGCGCAACCAACGGTCATTTGACATTTTATCAGCCATCTGTTCGGTGATAATGCGAAAATCGCGAATGCCAAAATTGGTGCTGATATCTTCATCGCCAGCCGTGTTATAAGCAGTGCCACCACCGCACGCCACAAGGGCGAATGATGTTGCCATTAATAATAAAAAAACGCGTAATTTATTCATAACCTATCCTTATATATTCTTTAATATATTATGAAACCTAATATTTTGCTGATAATAATGCAAGCAAACGCATAATGCAAGCGGATTTTAACAATAACTAAACTATTTTAGCGATTAATATCGGTGCTTGATTGTTCTATCTAATATTATTGGTAGGATTCGCTTGTATCGTTATTTTTGTTAGTCTCAATAGCGCACTGGCGGATTTTCATCACCAATCTCGTCGCGCAACCAGCGCTCATATGCTTCTTTATCAGCAGGTGATTCGTTAATGATGGCTAGGTCACGACTGTCAAAATAGATACCATTCTCTTCAATGATAACATCCTCTTCTGCATCAGAAGTATCATGAGCAGTGCCTGCACCGCAAGCCGCAAGCATAAACGGTGTTGTTAATAATAATAATCTTAAAGCTTTCATTATCTAACTTCACTATAATTAACCAAAATATCATTTTTAGCATACAGCAATAATATACAATGATGCAAGCAGATTTTAACAATAACCACATTATTTTAACGATTAATATCGGTGCTTGATTGTCGCATCAGCTGATTCATCATATTTTGTTGCGTTTGGTGAAGTGTTTTTTCAATGCCTGTAATATAAAGATGCGGATAGGTAAGACGCTTATGCGAATCATCTAATTTTTGTAGCGACGCAATGGCATGGTTGCGCGCCTGATTGGCATCACCAATATGATTCACTTGCTCACCTTGCTGAATAAATACTTGTAGCGGTAAGGTAATCGCATGATTTTTAGTAAAGTTTTTTTGCAGATGGGGGGCATTCATATTGATGGAGTGAATATTCTCAATCAACCTATCGCCCGCCTGATTGATAGCTTTTGAAGCATCAGCTGCTGTTATAATCATATCACTTAAAAAGTTGCCCCTGATATTATTATTGCTCTCGTCAATGAAGCGCACCAATTCTAGCGCACCCGGTAGATTTGCTTTTTGTTTATCTGATGATATTTTCATCACTGCTCGTCCTGAATCCTGCAATGTTTTTGCGGTTTTTTCATAGACCTGCCCTAATTTATAAACACCGCCAAGACTAGGCTGCTCGCTTGCCACCACCAAATGTGTGCCAACCAACCAAATATCAATTTGCGCCTGTTGTTCTTGCCTAAGAGAGTAAATCACATGCGGGTCAAGATTGTTACTGGCGGCAATTTTGGCATTGTGAAAGCCGTTCTCGTCTAAAATTTTACGCGCCTGTTTGCTTAAATAGGCTAAATCGCCTGAATCTAATCTTACGCCTTTTAGCGGAATATTTTCTTGCTTGCTGATTTTACAAGCCCGCCGCACCCCTTCTAGCGCATCAAAACTATCCACCAAGATGATGGCGTCTGCTGGGTAACAGCGAATATAATCACGAAACGCATTTTCCTCACCCGTGCCTGCCGTGCTATCGGCGTAAAATGTAACAAAAGCGTGCGAAAAAGTGCCACGTGCAGGGATACCATAATGAAGTGCCGCCGCCACATTTGATGTTGCATTAACCCCGCCAATATAAGAGGCAAGCGATGATGATAACCCACCAATATCTTGCGAGCGGCGAATCCCGCCTTCGATAATCATGCTAGGGGCATTCGGATTATTAATATCAGCCGCGTAACGTAGGCGTGAGGCGGCAGTGGCGATAATGCTCTGCCCGTTCAAATGATTCAGCAAAAACGCTTCCACAATCAAACATTGCCAGATAGGACCAAATACACGCATGATAGGGGTGTTGGCAAAAGCAAGCGCGCCTTCGGGAAGGGCATGAACAGTTAATTCCATTTTGGATTGTTCAATCATTTTCAAAAATTCAGGCGTAAAAGAATGACTGCCATCACTATTTTTATGATTCGCTAAAAATTCAAGCAATATGCCGATATTTTGTCGCCATTGTTGCAGCAACCAATGTAAAAATTCACCTTGCCCAGCGGTAAGAATATAGCCGCCCGCAAACGGATTTTTGCGCGCAAACGCATGAAAGCATGTGGGAGTAAGGTGCGAATCATCATTAAATAAAACCTGCGCCATCGTAAAAGCGTATAAGTCAGCATGGGCAAGTCCGTAAATACTGCGCGGTGTATAAGATTGTGGCATGATGTTATATCAGCGTTTTTATTCTATCGGTGTTTTGTTATTTTCTGATGCATCATCTGCTGGCGCTTCATCTTTTTCTAGGTCATTTTCCGACCAATAGCCATTATAGATGCCTAATTTTTGCAACGCATCAACTGATGCTTCTTCTGCTTCTGGCTCGGTATCAGACGTATGATGCAATGCCCACTCTAACATTTGATTACGGCAAAATGAAACTGCGCGCTCATACCCCGGCTCGCGCCCTAAATCTTTTAATTCATAAGGGTCATTCACCAAATCATACATCATTGCGGGGTAATTTCTAAAATGAATATATTTCCATTTTTTGCTCACCATCATGGTGGCTTTGGCATCAATGGGTGAGATATTAAGTTTTTCTGCCATCTCAGTGCCAGCAAAATTATATTCAGAAAATGCGGCTGTGCGCCATTTTTCAGGAGTTTTGCCATGCAAGATTGGCGTTAAGGGGCGGCCTTCAAGATGAATCGGCATGGTTTTCACATTGGCTGCCTCTAGCATGGTTGGCACAATATCAATCAGCTCCACCAATTCATCAGATTTCACCCCGCGCGAGCCATTGGCTTCGGGGCGAGGATCATACACAATCAGCGGCACACGCACCACAGGGTCGTGGAATAATTCTTTGTCGCCCAACCAATGGTCACCTAAATAAGCGCCATGGTCTGATGCCAGCACAATCATCGTCTCGCGGAACATATCGCTTTTATCCATCATGCGAAATAAACCGCCTAATTGTTCATCAATCTGCTTAATCAGCCCCATATAAGCAGGCATGATATGGTTACGCTTTTTGGTATCAGCAAAAGTTTGAGCAACCGTGCTTTGCATAAAGGCTTGATAGATAGGATGCGCGTTTTCTTTTTCGGATTCGCTACGGGTTGGCGCAATAATATGTTCTTCATTATATAAATTATGAAACGGCGATGGTGCGGCATAGGGCCAATGTGGCTTGGTTAATGAAAGATGCAACGCCCAAGGTTCTTTGCCATGGTCGCGGAAGAAATCAATCGTGCGCTTAACAAGATAATTGGTCTCTGATTCAAGCTCATGCACGCCTAATGGCAAATGGGCATTTTCATAAAAAAAGCTATTCTTTTTATCACCTTTGGTACTGGCCGTAAAATCTTGCCATGGGTTGGGTGAATTATATTCATTATGTCTTAGAAAATCATTATATTTTATGGGGTAAACATTAAGCGGGTTTTTCGAATCACCCGGATGTATACCATCTAATCTATCATAAGATTCAAAACCTGCCTCAGATGCAATAATGCCCGCTGATGTATTGGGATTAAGGTTGAGCATACGCATGGTTGCAAAATCACCACGAATACAGCTTTTGCCTATCAACGCTGAACGACGGTTAAGATGGCGCATATAATCACCCATAGTGCGTTCCGAAATACGAATCGGTGAATAATCGCGGTCACTGCCATGTGTGCTAACATAACGCCCCGTATAGGCGCTGATATGCGATGCAGTATCAAGCGGTGATTGCGTATAAGCGCGTGTGAATGTAACGCCGCGCTGGGCAAGACGCGTAATATTCGGCGTATCAATAGAAGGGTGTCCATAAAGCCCTAAATGGTCAGCGCGCAGTTGAGAACACATAATAAATAAGAAATTCTTAACTGGTTTTTCTTCCAGTGCCATTTTGATTTTCCTCACCTTAAATAGATATTACAAGCTATCATTGTAGCCTTTTGCTATCATTTTTCAAGCTAGAATTTAATTTATTTCGTAAAATAGATAGATTTAAGCGATAATATCTCTAAATTTCGGTTTTAACCAGATAAGATTTGATGCCTAAACTTTGCGCCCCTACAATATCATGTTCGGGGTTATCGCCCACCATAATCACATCTTTGGCTTCTAAATGCATTTTTTCCAATGCCAAACGAAACGGGTGAGGGGAAGGTTTTTCTGCGCCTGCTTCTTCGGAAGTTACCATAAAATCAATCTGTTCGGCAATTCCCAATTTTTGCAATTTCATCAGCTGAATACGCGGTTGCATGTTGGTAACCACCGTGATAGGGATATTTTGCGCTGTTACAGAATCAAGAAACTTTTTAGCATCAGGGGCGATGGTGATATGCTTCATGAAAGTATCCCAATAAGCATCTTCATAATCAGCTGCCAGAATATGAGCATTCGGGATTTTACTTTCTTCTAACCATAGTTGAAACGCCAAATAGCGCGACCGTGCCGCCGCTTGTGGTGCTAACCGTAAGGTGGTTGACATCCGCGCCATATAAAAGCGACTGATAAATTCTTCCCACTCTAATGGTCCAAAATCTTGACAATGTTTTTGATGGCATTTTTTCAACGCATATTCTTCGGCAGTCATAAAATCATACAGAGTGTGGTCTAAATCTATTAAGACGCCACGCACATTATCAAGGGAGATTTCAGGATATATAATTTTCATTGCTATCACTTACGTGGTAGTTGCCGATTAATTGCCAATTAGTTTGGTTGCCAATTAGTTTGTTTGTTGGGACTGTTCTTTTGATTGCGAAATCATTTTTTTCAAACGCAACGCCTTATCAGTCAGTTTCCGATTAGATTGCTTTAATAGCCAACTATCTAAGCCACCATTTTTATCAATGGTTTTCAACATGCTTGTGCATATCTTAAACTTAAATTGTTGCCCTAATATTTCAGATTGCATCTTTACACTTTGCAGATTCGGTATAAAACGACGACGGGTTCTATTATGGGCATGAGATACATTATTGCCAACCATAACATTTTTACCTGATAAATCACATTTGCGTGCCATTTTTAATTACCTCAATAAATCAATTCACGAAAGCAGTAATTTACCTATATATAACAGTGAAGTCAAGCGATTTTATCTTTTACCCTTAAAAAAACTTTGCAACAATGCTTCACTCTCATCAGCGAGTAACCCACCGATAATTTCTGGCACATGGTTACAGCCCGATTGGGCAAAAATACGCGCGCCATGGTCAACCCCGCCTGCTTTCACATCGTAGGCAGCAAAATAGAGTGCATCAAACCGCATCAGCGCAATGGCATGGGCGCACATCGGGCAGGGTTCTAGGCTCACAAATAGCTGATAATCGCTGAAAAAATAGCTATCGATTTTGGCGCGTAAGGCATTGATTGCTAATATTTCGGCATGGGCGGTGGGGTGGTTATCGCGTTTCATTCTATTTTGGGCATGGGTGATGATATTGCCCGCTTTATCGGCAATCACCGCAGCCACTGGCACTTCATTAGCTTCGCCTGCTTGTTTCGCAAGCGTGATACAATATTGCATCAATTCAGTTTTATTCATTCCAGTTTTATTCATTAATGCCCAATAATGCGTTCAGATAATCAACAATATCAAAGGGCAGTAAATCATCAATTTTCTCACCAATTCCTAAAAAATAAACGGGCAAATGCGTTTCATACATTAGTGATGGAATCATCCCACCTTTGGCAGTGCCATCCATTTTATTGACAATCAAGCCCGTAATGCCAATATCTTGCTTAAATTGCTCCGCTTGCCGTAAAGCATTTTGCCCCGTCGTCGCATCTAGCACCAACAAAGATTGATGAGGCGCATCAGGGAGTAATTTCTGCATCACGCGGGTGGTTTTTTGTAATTCCTGCATCAGCCCCTCATGATTATGCAACCGCCCCGATGTATCCATGATGATAATATCAGCCTGATTAGGCGCATCAGCATTGAGTTGATACTCAATCACTTTATAAGCAAGCGCGGCAGGGTCAGCCGCTTGTATGCTATCATTCGGGAAGAAATCGGCATTGTTGCGTTGCGCCCAAATCCGTAATTGTTCGGTGGCACCAGCGCGGAACGTATCGCCCGCAATCAGCGCAACTTTATAATCTTGTGCCATTAAAAAATGAGTAAGCTTGCCGATTAAGGTGGTTTTGCCCGTGCCATTAACCCCCGATACCATGATGATATAAGGCGGTTGTTGCTGATTATTTTTAGCGGGAAGGGTGAAGGGTTTATCGGCAGATTGCATTAATTTCAGCAGGCTTTCATGCATCGATTTTTTGATGAAAATATCAGGATTCTCGCTTGGAAATTTAGATTTACGCAAAACATTCACCAATGTTATCGATAATGACGCACCCATATCGCTGATAATCAACTGTTCTTCTAGCGCATCAAAATAGGCGGCATCGGGCACGGCTTTAGGAATCGGTGCGGTAAATTTATTGCCTAATTTACCCCATAATGATTTTTTAGAATTTTGGTTTTCGTTCATATCACCATCTCGCCATAAAGTTTTTTGCCATCATTGTGGGTAATTCGCGCATTGATAATTGTGCCACTAATCGCATCAGTATTGGGCATCTCATCATGGTTCAGCGTAATGATAGTTTCGGCAAAATGCGGACTGTAACCATTATATTGAGCATCAGCACTATCAGCTATCGGGCGTTCTAGCAAAATCGGCAGTATCTGCCCAGTAACCGAATTAAGATAAGCCCTTACCGCTGTATCACCGATAGTTCGCAACAATTTCGCACGTTCACGGATAATTGTGCCATTCACTGAGGGCATACGGGCGGCAGGCGTTTGTTCGCGTGCCGAAAACGGAAATACATGCAACCATGTTAGCCCGCATTGTTCCACCATCGCACAGCTTCGTTCAAAATGCGCGTCAGTTTCAGTAGGGAATCCCACAATAATATCAGCACCAAACACCATATCAGGGCGAATCTCGCGTAAATTCTGGCATAATTCAATCGCTTGGACGCGGCTATGCCTACGCTTCATACGCTTTAAGATTAAATCATCACCCGATTGCAAGGATAAATGCAAATGTGGCATCAGCCTTTCGCACGCAAATGCCTGTTTCAGCGCATCATCAATTTCAATACAATCCAGAGACGAAATTCGTAAGCGCGGTAATGCTGGCACCTTATCCAAAATTTCCTGCACCAATTCGCCTAAATTGCGATTATTCTCGGCATCATGATATGATGTTAAATCAACGCCCGTTAGCACAATCTCGGTCACATTTTCGGCAAGCAACTGCTTAATTTGCGAAATAATATCAGGCGCAGGCACCGAACGGCTATTGCCTCTGCCATAGGGGATAATGCAAAAAGTGCATCGATGGTCGCACCCCGTTTGGATTTGCATGAAAGCGCGGCTATTATTGAAGCGGTAGCTTTCAAGCAGATGCAAGGCAGTTTCGGTAACAGTAAAAATATCGCTGACAATGGGCGTTTCATTGCTGTAACTCTCTAGTTGCAGTTTTTTATCATTGCCGATAACTGAGTCAATTTCAGCAATATTACGATATTTTTCAGGAGCGATTTGCGCGGCACAGCCAGTGAAAATCAGCTTCTTATCAGGATTAGCGCGCTTTAATTGCCTTGCCGTTTGCAATGATTTACGTGTTGCCTCTTTGGTAACAGCGCAAGAATTTACCACCATCACATCTTTGTATTTTTCAGGGTTTTGCGCCAACATGGCGGTGATATGATTGCCCTCGCTAATATTCAGGCGACAGCCCAAATTGGTTACTTTTTTTGCATTATTATTCATGATTTATGACGCCTGATTTTCAGCGGTGAGTGGAAAACTGCCCTGATACACAATATGCGCGGTGGCGGTGATATAAATATCATGCTCAATATTGCCGTCCCAGCTGATGGTTGCCTTACCGCCATCAAGATGCACAACCGCGCTGTTGGCAGTGATGCGTCCGCTTTGTTTGGCAGCGGCAAAACTGGCACATGCGCCTGAGCCACATGCCAATGTAACGCCTGCGCTTCGTTCCCATACGCGCATTCGCATAGACCCGCCTTGATTGATTGAGACAAATTCTACATTGCATCTATCGGGGAAGAGGGGGTGGTTTTCAAAATAGCTGCCCTCATTTTCGGGCGATGATTGTTCGGCATCATCACAGAAAAATACGCAATGCGGATTGCCGATATTCACCGCCATGGCCTCATCACAATGATTGGCAGTGAATGGCGCTTTGTTGCCCTCAATATGAATCGGCAATTTTGACGTATCACATTCATAGGCAAGCGGTATTTTATCCCAAGCAAATGCGACCTTGCCCATCGCTAACGACACTTCGGATTTTAGCAAATCTTGTTCGGCAGTTGGCGGGCGGCGGGCGGCATGTAACAGCCCCGATGGTCCATCAAAAATAATCTCATTCTGGTTAAGCTTGGTCATCATCAGGCTGGCGGTGCATAGAGTGCCATTGCCACATGCCATCGCTGGTGTGCCATCTTGATTGTAAATCTTCAGCACCAGATAATCGGATTTAGGCGATTCCACCACCATCATTTGGTCAAAGCCGATACCTTTATGTCTATCCGCCATTTGCTGAATATAGGGCGCAGTAAACTGATACTTCTTCTGGCGATTATCGATAATCACAAAATCATTGCCATTGCTATGGGCTTTGGTGAAACGGACAATATTATCGGGCATTTGTGTTACGCCTTAAAAAAGTAAAGGCAAGATTAAGCTGACTCATGCGCTCATGGTCGCCCAATATGCCATCGGGGTGATAAATATTCGCCAATTCGCGAAAGCGTTTTTTAATCGCCTCATCGGTGGGGCGAGGCTCACGCGGCAGGCCCATAATGTAAAATGCCTCAGTCGCGGTGGTGCAACCGCCAGTAATCGGCTTGAATGAAAGCTTTTGAATCGCTTCTAAAAAACGGGTGTTTTGGGTTTCTAGCTTGCTGATGGTCTCGGTATAAGGCTCTTCAAGAATATCTTGCAGATGCAGATTTTTCTGTTTGGTTGCCAAGGATAGTGCCAAGCCCAATGCTTTACGGAGCATGATGGGCTGATAACCTGCGGGCAGACGCGCTTGCAGGCGGGGCTTTCTGCGCCAAACTTTGCCCTCGTAATCGCCTGATTTCAGGGTGATTTTCTCGCGGTCTTCACGGGTTGGCTCACCGGGGTCGGGGAAGCTGTTAATCATATCGGCAGGCATGGTGAGCATAATCGAACGGGCAATATCGCCGACATTCACCTTTTTCATCGCCGCAAGCTGTAAAACAGCATCGCGAAAACTGGTGCTGCAATTAATGATATAGGCTTTTTTATGATTTTCAGACATATCAAAACTTTTACGTGTTTTTCTCTAAATAAATATTAAAAACCTCACATTGTAAATCAGATACATTACTTTTCAAGTTTTTCTAATGCTTCTTCAATATAGTCAGTGGCAGCGCGTTTATATTCTGGCACAACATGTGAGATAATATCAATTTTTTGAGACCAATTTTTATCAAGTTTATGTTGCCTCACTAATCCGCCAAACACCGCTTTTAAAAAAGATGGGCTAATACCACGTGTGCCATCAAGAGTAATCGTGAGTTTCTCACCTTTTTTCAACTTATCTAATTGAGGAATCACGTGTTCCTCGCTAAATTCTTCTGCACTAAAATCACCATCTTGCCTAGATATAAAGCCAGGGTCGCGAGAAAATTCACTTAAATTGATTGTATTATTTATTATCTGCATATTCATAATTATTTTTACCCAAATCTGTAACACGATATTGTCATTATTTTACCATAATATAAAGTAATTTACATTGCAATAGACATATGAAGTTTTTTTTGAGTTTTTTGTTGCGATGGTGGAGTTTTTGTTGCAAGGGTGGAAAGATATGCGCTACCCCTGCAGTCGTTCAGTGCTTTTCTCCGTCATTCCCGCGTAGGCGGGAATCTCATTCGGCAAACTCCGACTTCGTATTGAAACACAGCGGGGGGCATGGGGGGTCATTTTTGGCGATGGGCTCCGCCCTCATCGCCTATAAAATGTCGCACCCCCCATACATTAATGTATCGCAAAACGCTAGATGCTCATATTGACGAATCTTGAAACACACTCCTCACTCCCCTTTCGTCGTTCCGTGCCAATGCCGATAGGCATTGTAAGAGACACGGAATCCATATGGCAAACGAAGTTTGCATTCAAAAAGCCACCATCGCTCACCTTAAAAATACATTGACTCAATCACTAGAATCATATAGCCTAATCTCGTCAATAGTTAAATCTTGAGATGGCAAGCCCTGTCGGGTTTGCTATCGAATAGAACACCCGAAACGGAAATAAATAGCAACACATCTCAAGATGACTGTTGACAAAAGCCCGACGCTCATTGTCGGGAAAATAACATATCAATTAATATATTTTTTAAGAGGCTATTATGATTTTAAATGTTAAAAAAATGTGGTTGTTTGCGATTACAATTCTGTCAATATTACTGGTAGGCTGTGTACCAAAACTTATGCACTCAAACCCTGAATCAGTTACAATTAAATCAGATGGATACACAGGGGGGTTGCCAGCTGCTGCAAAATTAGCAGACGAAGAATGTGGAAAGCATGGCAAATATGCTGTGGTTATTCCAGAAAATACAAGCTATGTCTATAGTTTTGAGTGTAGAAAACCTGCTGAATGATAAGGATGAAGCAGTAATGGGGCGTTATCAAATAAAGTGAGTTTTCGATACACCTTGTTATTGCCCAACCGATTATGATAAACTCATACTGATATACAACATCACAAGTGAGGTAATGATGGAATTTTTTTTAATAATTGTTGCAATTATTGTTGCACTGTTTTTGTTTAGCGCTTTTAATATCAGTTCTAAAAAAGATCAGATTCTAAATCGATTTTTTTGGAAAACTGCCACTCTTGAAGATGTAAAGCATGAAATAGCAAAAGGTGTTGATATTAACGCACGTGATGTGGAAGGCAATACAGCTTTAATGCTTGCGGTTTTTGATAATAAAAATCCTGATATTATTACAACATTAATTAAAGCAGGTGCGGATGTGAATGCACGTGGTGGAGAGGACATAACGGCTTTAATGATTGCTTCTGCTAAAAGCCAAAACCCTGATATTATTACAACACTCATCATAGCAGGTGCGGATGTGAATGCGTGTGATGAAGAGGACATAACGGTTTTAATGATTGCTTCTGCTAAAAGCCAAAACCCTGATATTATTACAATACTCATCAAAGCAGGTGCTGATATTGAAGCGCGTGATAAAAATGGTGGAACTGCTTTAATGAACGCGGCTGTCCATAATAAAAATCCTAAAATTATTGCCGCATTAATCAAAGCAGGTGCAATTATTGAAGCACTTACTGAAGGTGGTTTCACAGCTTTAACGCTTGCAGCTAGCTCTAATCAAAACTCTGAAATTATTGCCGCATTAATCAAAGCAGGTGCGGATATTGAAGCACGTGATGAAAATGGCAATACGGCTTTGACGTTAGCCATGAAAAACAATCAAAACTCTGAAATTATTACAGAGCTTCTTAAAGCAGGTGCGGATGTGAATGCACGTAATAATGGGGGCAATACGGCTTTAATGCGTGCAGTTTTGCTTAACCAAAACCCCGAAATCATTAAAATATTAGAAATCATTAAAATATTAATTGAAGCAGGTGCAGATGTAAATGCTCGCAATAAAGATGGTCTTACAGCTTTAATAAGTGCAGTTGCGCTTAACCAAAATCCCGATATTACCACAATATTAATTAAAGCGGGTGCAGATGTGAATTCAGAAAAATATGGTAGCACTGCATGGGATATTATACAATTAAATGAAGCCTTAAAAGACACCGAAGCCTATCGCTTGCTAGATGAGTTGCGAGATAAGTAAATATTCCATGCCAATGGCAATGCTTTCAAAATACAAACATCGAAATTGATTTTTGTGGGTTTTTAGGTGATTCGCGATAAAACAGATATGTTTAGTTAAGAAAAAACTTGCTTCTCTAACAAATTGTGATATACTATAGAAAGTCGCAGTGCCTAATAAATTAAGCACTGTTACTAAACCTAAATGGGACGTTAGCTTAACTGGTAAAGCAGTCGGTTGTGAGTCGGCAAGATGAGGGTTCGAAGCTCCTTACGTTCCATTATTTTTGATAATACTATATAATGTTTATTTTGTCAAGTATTTAAAAGTATACTGTTAGCAATTAATGTCGAAGTCAAATCACTAATGTAAGCAGTTTACTTTCGACACACTAGAATCTATTCTAACCCACTAAAATTTATTATTAACTCCTCACTGATAATCGGTATACACTGTATTTTGCGCCCAGAATTCTGGAACGAAATAAACCTAGCTTATATGGGTTCTTGACTCCTGCCTCTGCAGGAATCTAGGCGAGAAAGGAATCTGTCGCGGTGTTAACATATCGATAAGCACAGATTTGGTCTTTTGAATGCAAACTTCGTTTGCCATATGGATTCCCTCTTGCTTTACTTGAAAGTTAGCAAGGCTCTTCCTTGTTACCGATGGCGGTCGAGCCTTGCCGATAATACTCTAGTGGGACAGTGGCACGGAACGACGAAAGAGGGTGGCGGTGAGCATCACTCCACCGCCTCCAGCACATCATCAAACCCAAAAATTTCAGGTAGGATTGTGCCTTGTCGATTATCAGGCGTGTAGATAATAGTAAATGGAATCGCATAATGATTATAGGCTTGCAGAAATGCCTCAATCGCCTCGTTCGGCAGAGTCCAATCGCCGCGCATGAAAATCACATCATCACGCATTAATAAATCCTGCGCTTTATCAGATTGCCACACTTTAACATCATTGATTTTGCAGGTGATGCACCAGCGCGCGCTGAAATCCACAATCACGATATTGCCCTCATCTAATGCGGGTTGAATCCGTTCGGGCGCGAAATTTTGCGCCTGTGCGATGGTGGCGTTGACATCGATTGTCAGCTTTTCAGGTTGCGGAATGAATGCAATCGCTATCAGCATGGCGATGCCGATGGTGAATAATGGCAGGCGCGAGATGGTGATAATACCGCGATATTTCAAATAAGATGCCGTCAGCAACAATCCGCAGAGCATGATAAAAAGCGCGACATGCAGGGGTGGGAAGTGGAACGATAACAGCCAAAACAACCAAAAGGCGGTGAGTAATAACGCGATGGATACGCCGTATTTGATGCGGACACTCCATTTGCCGATTTTTGTTGGTAAGCGGTTCATCAGGCTTGGGCGCAGGGCGATGAGCAAATAAGGCGATGCCATGCCAAGTGCCAGTAACGCCATCATCAGGAATAATTGCGCCGTGCCACCTGCAATCGCCACGCCAACAATCGTGCCGATAAGTGGCGCAGTGCATGAGCTTGCCAGCCACGTTATCACAATGCCAGTGGTGAGTTTGTGCAAAATCGGGTGGTGGGTGTTGTCCATATTCAAGAGTGATGCGCTGAAAGGCAAGCGAAAATTTTGCCACCCCATTTCGACCGCAATGAATAATAACAGCACCCAAATCATGCCCAGTAAAAATAATGGCGATTGAAATTGCGCGCCCCAACCGATAAAGCCCGTTAGCCGCAAGGTCGCGAATAATAACGCCAACAGCATGAAGCCGATCATCATTCCCAATGCTGATAATAGCGCATCTTGCCGAAATATCTTGATGGCGTTGGTATCTGTCTGAATTTTGCTGATGGGCAGTAATTTTAGCGATAAAACGGGCAATACGCAGGGCATTAAATTCATCAATAAACCCGCCAATAATGCCAGTAAACCAAGCGCCCATAACGATAGATTTAGCGAGGCGGGGCTTGCGCCTGCAAGTGCGGTGATGGGCGGTGTTGCTTGGTAATGGGCAATCATGGTGGCTTCAACCGCTTGCCCCTGATAAAAAGCGGTGAGCAATAAGGGTAGCGGTTGCCCTGTTTCGATGGTATTTTCGGGCAGGGTGAGCAGATTTTGTCCGCTTAATTGTTGCGCGTTATTTTTCTTATCGCGATGCAAATTTGGAGATAGGTAAACGCCTCGCAAATCATCTGGTGCTATGTGGCTGATAATCACCTTTTTCAGAGACTTCAAATTTGGCGTTACGCTTTGATTCGCCTGCAATCTGCCATGTAAGATAATATCGGTAGGTGCGTCTTTATCCGCCAAACTATTTGGTAGGGCACTCCAAAATAGTTCACTGCTATCAATCAGGGGCAGGCGCACGGGCAAATCTTTCAGCGCGGTTTTTATCTGTTGCGGGCTTGCGGTATTATCAAGCGTGAGGGTAAAATCAAGCTGTTGCGGAATGCAAACATGCGCGCAAACGGGGTAATATAATGTGCCTGAAATTGTGGTGGGTTTGGCAATATTCGCAAATTCCTGATTCAGCGTAACCTCAACGGGTAGGGTGGTATCGCCCTGATAGCCAAGCGATTCAATGCCTAGAAACTCTAATTTTTCGGGGTAATTCCACAAAATGCCGAAGCTTTCAACTTTTGCAAGGCTAGCCTCATCAAGCGTGATTGATGGCGGTAATGCGGCTGAGCCACCGCTATGCCAATAGATTTTCCAGCCCTTATTCAGCTTAACATCAATGGTCAGCAAATGGGTGCGGTCAGCGATTTTGCTGAGATGGCTTATATTCACAGTGCCATAGTTAAAATCTTGCGCGCTTAATTTTTCAAGTGGCGCGGATAATATCGTCAAGCATATTAATAGGGTGAGTGGTAATTTCATCATCATCATTTTCGTCATAGTTTCATAAAATGATAACTGATTTTTGTTTTTTATGCTATAGTGTTTTGCATGAAAGAACATGATTTAGAAGATGATTTACCGATAGCGCAACCAAACGGGCATACGGGATTTTTTAGCGGCAGATTATTGGCGGCAATGCCGAATCATACTGGCAGTTACTTTGAACGTGCCGTGATTTTTATCTGTTACCATGATGAGAATGGTGCGATGGGGTTGATTGTGAATCAGCCACTTTCTGATGTTGATTTTGCCGAAATTTTGCTTTCTGATTCTGAAAATACCGATGAAGAAGACGGTGAAAATGTGGAAAGCAAGAAATTTTATCTGCCAGTCTATATGGGCGGTCCCGTTGATAATGAACGCGGATTTGTGTTGCATAGCAGTGATAAAAAATATGAAAGCACGCAAGCCGTTGGCAATTTATGCATGACTGCTTCGGTGGATATTCTGCATGATATTGTTGGCGGTAATCCGCCCGAAAAATATAAATTTATGCTCGGCTATACGGGCTGGGGCACATCGCAGCTTGAACAAGAATATGATGAGAATAGTTGGTTGTTGCTACCCTATGATAGCAGTATCATTTTTGCCAATGATGGCGATAAATGGGGCGATGCGCTAAAACTGATAGGGGTTGATGCCACGAAATTATCGGCATTTGGCGGACAAGCGTAGCGTTAAAGATTTAGTTGCTTACCGCCTGATTTTTATCTAATTCCTACAAATCATCAAGTAAATCATCGCCACCAGCACCGCCCGGTCCAGCAGGGTCTGGTTGACGGATAGGCGGTACATCGCCATTATAAACGCTATTTACCAGTCGTTTATAATAGAAATCGCGCAAACCCGCATATAAATCAAATGATGTTTTTTCAGCCGCAAGAATCAAATCCAAATTATTGGCATAGAGATTGATAAGCCCTAATATTGTGAGCCCAAGATATTGCGAGGCATCTAATTCTTTGGTAACAGGGTTGATTTGGTAATCAATGATTAAGCCAAATAAGCCACGAATAGAACTTGAATTCAACACTGGCAACACCAGATAACTACCATAGCCAACGCCATACACGCCCAATGTTTGGTCGAATGTTTCTATATGTATTTTATGGTCTGCCATGCCCCCATAGACATCAACCAAGCCAAAAACACCAAATAAAATATTATGGGTAAAGGCGAACACATTATCGAAGAAATTATCTAAATCGCCCTGCAATAAGGCGTTGATGGCACTTAACGGCCGTTTCAACAAATTGGTGATATTGGTAACTGCCGTGCGGAAAAATTTAGGCGTGAAAAATAGATAAACACGCGCAATCGGGCGTAATAAAACCAATTCTAAAAAGCGATTGAAAGCGAATGTTTTGCGGTTAAGCCATTCTAAACGGTCGGGGATGGCAGGTAGAATATATTCATCACTGACGGGATAGACATTGCTATTGGCTTCCGCGGCGACTTCTTGCGCCCATGCTTTTTGATAGTTGGGCAAAACGGATTCTAGGGTAAACTGTAAACTCACCACTGCCAAACATGTGATAAATGTTTTTAAGAATAGTCTCTTAATCTTGCTGAACATCGAACTGCAAACTCCTTGATATTACTTGCGATAGAATTATAAAGAAAATATCATTGCCATGCAAGCATAAAAATGATAAAAACCATATAAATTATTTATAATAAGGATTTTACATTATTATGCTCCAAACCATATTACGTAGCGCCGTCGGCACGGCAAACCAGCGTATGCTGAAAAAAATGCAATCTATTGTTACCGCAATCAACGCATTAGAACCCGAAATTGCTGAACTTGCCGATGCTGATTTTCCTATAAGAATTGCAGAGTTAAAGGCGCAAGCACAAGATGGTGCCGATTTAGAAACGCTGTTGCCCGAAACCTTTGCCCTTGTGCGTGAGGCTTCTAAACGCACATTGGGGTTGCGGCATTTTGATGAGCAATTATTAGGCGGTATCATATTGCATCGTGGGCAAATTGCCGAGATGAAAACAGGTGAGGGTAAAACCTTAGTGGCAACTTTACCAGTGGTGCTGAATGCCTTAACGGGTAAGGGCGTGCATCTTGTTACGGTCAATGACTATCTTGCCAAGCGTGATGCTGGCTGGATGGCAGCGATTTATCAATTTTTAGGGCTAACGGTGGGCAGTATTACAAGCGGGCTTGAAGATGATGTGCGGCGCGAGCAATATCAGTGCGATATTACTTATGCCACCAATAATGAGTTAGGCTTTGACTATTTACGCGATAATTTGAAGCTATCATTGGCTGAAAATGTGCAACGCGACTATCATTTTGCGATTGTGGACGAGGTTGATTCGATTTTAATTGATGAGGCGCGGACGCCTTTAATCATATCAGGGCAGGCTGAAGATGACCCGCAACTTTATCAGAAAATCTCAAAAATCATTCCTAAATTAACGCCTGAATGTTATGAACTTGACGAGAAACAGCGCAATATCACCATGACTGAGCAAGGCTCGGAAATGGCAGAAAATCTGTTGCGTGAAAGCGGAATTTTGCAAGAAGGCACATTATATGATATGCAAAATATCAGCCTATTGCATCAGGTTGACCAAGGCTTACGTGCCTTGCATCTGTTTCAGCGCGATGTGCATTATGTGGTGGAAGAGGGTAATATCATCATCATTGATGAATTTACGGGGCGTAAAATGCCATCACGCCGCTATTCTGATGGTTTGCATCAGGCGATTGAAGCGCGCGAGGGCGTGAAAGTGCGTAATGAATCGCAAACAGTGGCATCGGTTACTTTCCAGAATTATTTCCGCATGTATGAAAAATTATCGGGGATGACTGGCACGGCAGCCACCGAAGCTGAAGAATTTGGTGAAATTTACAGTTTAGAAGTGGTGGAAGTGCCAACCCATGTGCAGGTGATGCGTGATGATATGAATGATGAGATTTACCGCACTGCGGAAGAGCGCGATAATGCGGTGATAGAGCAAATCAAGCAATGTTATGCAAGGCAACAGCCCGTATTGGTTGGCACGGTATCGATTGAAAAATCCGAAGCATTGGCGGCAAAATTAACCCAAGCCAAAATCAAGCATAATGTGTTGAATGCGCGTCAGCACGAAAAAGAAGCGCAAATTATCAGCGAGGCGGGTAAGCCTTGTGCCGTTACCATCGCCACTAATATGGCAGGGCGTGGCACTGATATTCAGCTTGGTGGTAATTTGGATATGAAAATTCAGCTGATGGCGGCAGAAGATGGACATCCGCCATCGGATGATGATGTTCAAAAAATGCAAGAGGCAACCAAAGCTGACCGCAAGATTGTGCTTGAAAGCGGTGGTTTATTCATTATCGGCACCGAACGGCACGAAAATAGGCGGATTGATAATCAGTTGCGCGGGCGTTCGGGACGGCAGGGCGATGCGGGGGCGAGTCGGTTTTTCTTGAGTCTGCAAGATGATTTGATGCGGATTTTTGGGTCGGAACGCATGGATGGCATGTTGAAAAAGCTAGGTGTACAAGAGGGTGAGGCAATATCGCACCCATGGGTGAATAAGGCGATTGAACGCGCACAGAAGAAAGTTGAAACGCATCATTTTGATGTCCGCAAGCAATTATTGAAATTTGATAATGTGCTGAACGACCAGCGCAATGCAATTTTTGAACAAAGGCGTGAAATTATGGTTGCTGACGATATTAGCTATATCACTGAGGCGATTGTGGAAGAGCTGATTGAAAATTATGTTGCCAGCGCCATGCCCGAACGTGCGACTCATCAGCAATGGGAGCTTGAAAGCTTACATGCCGAAATTTACCGAATTTTTGGACTTGATTTGCCACTTGAAAAATGGGCGAAAGAAGATGGTGTCGCCAATGAGGAAATGATTGCGCGGATACAAAAATCGGTGAATGATTTGGCAGCGGCACGTAAACAACGTTATGGCGAGAATGTGATGCAGGCAATTGAAAAAAGCTTTATGTTGCAGGTGATTGATTCCACATGGAAAGACCATTTGCATCAGCTAGACCATTTGCGTCAGGGCATTGGTTTGCGTGCCTATGGGCAGCGCGACCCTCTGAATGAATATAAGCAAGAAGCCTTTAATTTGTTTGAGGATATGCTGAGCCGTATCAATGAAAATTTTGTGCAGATTTACTTCCGTGCCGAATTTAATTTAGGTGTTGAGAAGCCTAAACCTAGAAAGGTTGCGATGGGTGAGAATCAAACCAGTGAGGTTACTGCCGATAATCCTGATAGTTGGGGACGTGTAAAGCGTAACGAAGTCTGCCCGTGCGGCTCTGGCAAAAAATACAAGCAGTGTCATGGTAAGATATAGAAGCGGTGGGGGTGAGGTTTGCCGATGGTACTAGGGTGTATTAAAATACAGCGGGGGGATTATCAAGGGGTGAGGGTTGCCCGCCATTGGTACAAGGGCAAACCGAAACTGGCAAGAGGCGTCTGCTTGGCAAATTGTCCAACGGACATAAATTTGACAAGCGCGCATCGAGAAGCCAGACCGCACCCCCCTTGATACGATAAAACGACTTCGCAAAGCCCCTTGCTAGCGAATTGTAGCTTTGCTACAATTCTAGCGAAAAATTAATGCAGATAGTCTATAAGCCGGGTTCTGTTATTGGCGACCATTCATCTTATGCGTGATGTTACCATCAACGCTCATTGCGACCTACCTGATTTCATGCAGAAAGCCATATTGAAATCTCGTTTGGTCTTGCTCCGAATAGGGTTTACCAAGCCGTTTTCTGTTACCAAAAAACGCGGTGCGCTCTTACCGCACCTTTTCACCCTTACCATCATATAGATGGCGGTTTGTTTTCTGTGGCACTGTCCCGTAGCTCATCAAATGAATGATAAGCCAGTCGGCAATTAACCGATATTCTCTTTCTGTGGAGCCCGGACTTTCCTCACTTTAAAAAAGCGCGACCGCCCGACTATCCGCATGGGCAGTATAGCGCAAAGGGTGGGTGAATGCTAGAGGAAATTGGAGAATTATATCTAAAGAATAAAACACTTAAACATCACTCTTTACAGACAAAAGGATTTATGTTACTAGTTAGTATAGTGTAGAGTTTTTAATAATACTGTATATGATTAAGGTAAGCTATGAATCCTCCAGATTACAATAAAGCAAGAGACGAAGCATTAAAATTGCTTAAACAATTTGCTTATAAAGAGCCCAATGTGAATCCTATAGAAATTTCTAAAGAGATAGATATACCTGTTTATAGCTTTAAGCCATCAACGGCAGACGAAGAGAAAGTTTCAGGTCTATTTTATCAAGATAATATATATGTTAATGAGAATGAGCCTACATATAGACAAACTTTTACTGTTGCACATGAATTAGGGCATTATATTTTACATAGAGGTTGGGCTAACACTAACAATTATCAGGTTTTATATAGACGTAATATGGTTGCAACTGATGACTCAAAAGATGATGGCTCAAAAGAGAAAGAAGCGAATTGTTTTGCTGCAAATTTACTTGTGCCTAAATTTATGTTGGATAGGTTTTATAAAATCGCTAGTGTTGATGAATTGGCAACTCTATTTTGTGTATCAAAAGCAGTTATAAGAAATAGACTTGCATTTGAATATGACTGATTCTAAAATTGCAGAGCAAGTTGCGAATAAGCAAGAAGAAAAAATCAAATTATCTCTTTCCAATGAAGACAATTTAGCAGCAAAACGGGAATTAGTGGAGCTAAAGGGTAGAGAAAAATTCTTTACATTAAGGAATCGCTGGTCATGGTTTATTTTTGGTTGGATTACTGCTTTAATCGTATTTCATGTTACCCTTACAGCATATTTAGGTTTAGGTGTTCTGAACTTTGAAAACCACAAAAATTTCTTAACGATGATTATAATAGAACATTTTTTGCAAATTCTAGGAATGGGATATGTGGTTGTAAAGTTTCTATACCCCGAAAATAAAAAATAATCAATTTTTGCCAATCCAGAATAGAAATTTGATTGGGAAGGTAAATAGAGAATATCACCTAAGTCTTACCGATTATCCAACAACCAACGGCAATAGGCACGGGTGCCTTTTTTGATATTGGTAAATTTGGGCACATTAAAGATAGAATTTAAGAAATCCTGCATATCCGCTTGGGTGTAATGTTGATATTTGCCTATCAACGCATCAGGAAAATCAATATAGCGTATCAATTTTTTCTTTTGCAATTCTTCAAGCGATAATGCTGGTTCATCATTGAAATGCCGACAGGCATTAACCATACCCGCAGAAAGTTCGTTAAAACTATGCGCTTTGCCCGTGCCAAGATTAACAATAACATGCGCTTTACCGCCCTTTGCAAAGAAATTATAGGCTTCTATATTCGCGTTGACGATATCATCAACATAGATGAAATCGCGCTGTTGTTCGCCATCAGCATAGCCGCCCGACCCTTTGAATAGATTTACATAACCTTGCTGTTGATATTGCTGAAAATGATGAAACGCCACCGATGCCATCTTGCCCTTATGGCTTTCGCGCGGCCCATAGACATTAAAATAGCGAAAGCCGATAATGGGAATATGCAGGCTACCATCAGCACTTTTCTGCCGCACAATTTGGTCGAAGAGTAGTTTTGAATAGCCATAGACATTAAGCGGTTTCTCGCAATGTGGTTGACTGGCAAATTCAGTTGACCCGCCATAAATTGCCGCTGATGAGGCATAAATCATCGGAATCCGATGTCTGTTCGCCCATTCTAGTAAATATCTGGAATAGACGTAATTATTCGCCATCATATATTTACCATCTCGCTCCATCGTATCAGAGCAAGCGCCTTGATGAAAAACCGCAGCAATATCTTCGGGATTTGGGAGTGTATCGTTGGTGATATGCGTTAGAAATTCATTCTTATCGTAATAATCGGCAAGCGGGCAATCGGCAAAATTGTGAAATTTATCGCCTTGCGTTAAATTATCGACCGCAATCACGCATGGCGCACCATCATCGTTGCCATGCTCGTTTGTTAGCCTTGTGGCGATGTTAGAGCCAATAAAGCCCGCAGCGCCCGTTACAATATAAAATTTTTTAGCCATAATGATTTTTTATAACAGTTGCTAACGCGAATGTCAAAATATATTTTAATTGAAATATATTTATATTTATCAACTTTTGTATTAATGAATTATTTTGTGGATAAAGTTACAAAAAACATATAAATTATGGTGAGAAGATAGCTATAATTGCAATCTTCAATCTGATATGGTGCATAGATAACAACAGCGATAACATAAAGTGAAACAAGACCCTTACAAAATACTTGGCGTTAGCCCAACTGATAGCGATTCAGAAATTAAGAACGCCTATCATCGCCTTGCCAAAAAATATCATCCTGATTTACGACCGGGTGATGAGGAGCATGTGCGCCAATTTAAGGAAATTAATGCCGCCTACGATAATATAAAATCCATGCAGAATAAGCGTAAAAACGCCAGTGAACGCATGTTTAACGATAAAGATGAGAATAGTTTTTCTTTTAACGATTTTAATCATATTTTCAGGAAAAATAGGTTTCACCAAAGTGAACATTCCCAAAGTAATCATTCACATGCCAAACATACATCTTCCCAGCATACATCTAATAGGCAAAAAAAAGATGTTGTCTCGACGCTTGAGGTGGATTTTACCGATGCTGTGTTAGGTGTGCAGAAGCAAATTATCCGTGAAGATGGTAAGAAAATCATGGTGTCTGTGCCGTGTGGCACTCAGACTGGCACCAAATTGCGCCTGCGCGGACAAGGCGTGATGGGTGGCGATATTTATGTCGAAATTTTTGTCAATCCTGATAAAAAATTCAAGCTTGAAGGACAAAATGTGGTGGCGGATTTAGAAATCAGCATTGACGAGGCCGTGTTGGGCGGAAAAGTTAAAGTTGAAACATTAACAGGTATGGTTGAGTTGATGATTCCGCCTAATTCCTCGAGCGGTAGTAAATTGCGTCTAAAAGGGCGTGGTGTGCCGGGCGGGGGAAAACAGCTGGCAGGTGATTTATTGCTGATATTGCAAATCACATTGCCTGATTCGCCTGATTCGGATTTACATCAAATGATAACCGCATGGAAGGCGAAAACGGGTGGTTATTCGCCCAGAGAAGGTTAAAAGCAAGCTGAAGCGATAGCTAAAAGCATTGTTTTCACTGTTTTTTATAAAAATCCATAAAATATGCTTGCGTTTTTTATCAACATCGTATATTATTGAATATGGTATAAAGGATTAATCTTAATATGATAATGGTTAGAAAAATCAATTTATTAAGAAAATCGTTTTTACTTTTGAGGTATATAGCCCGAATAAAATAGACGAACGCATTTACCAAATTATTTGGTAAGATATAGTGGGATAATGAAAAATCATACCTGCTTTTATTTGCTACTATGGTGTCTTTTGTGGCGTTAATAATGTTCCTCAAAAATGTGATTTGTTAGAAAAGGATCTAGAAATGGCTGAAATTCAAATTACCCCTTCTGGTTTTTTACCCACCCAAACTGAACCACAGGTTCAGGCAAATCCGGGTGCTGTAAATGGCGGTGTTGACACATTAAACCAACGCGGTGATAATGTGGTGCAAAATATTGAAGATGTTATTGACCTCAACGCTGACGAGGGCGGTGATGGCAATGGAGGTGGTAATGCAACCACTGACCGAGAAGCGGCGGAGCAAACATCAGCCAATGATATTGCCGTGCGGATTGACTATGATGTTGACCAGCGACAGCTTTATGTAGAATTTGTGGATACGCGTACCGATGCAACCATTACCTCTGTGCCACGCAGAGACGCATTTAATGTTGATGCCAATGTAATTCAAGATAGACAAAATGATGCGTTTGTTAATGATAATGTGCCTGCTGAAAACAATAATGGCAGTGGCTTTGCACTTGAAGATATTCCTAATACAGTTGAGAATGTGGCGCGTACAAATGAAAACGCGCGTGCCTTTGCTGAGGCTGATGTTGAATTGCGTAATTCGATTGAAAGAGAAAATGATATTGCAAATCAGGCAGTGGCGCGCGCTAATGCTGAAAATGCACCTGTTAATAACACGCGTGCGAATAATGAGCGTGCAAATAATGCGCCTGCTGAAACGCCTATTGATATTATTGAAGAAGCCGTGCCACAGCGAGTGGCTGATGGGCAACCTGTTCAAAATGCAACAAGAGAGCAGATTGCGATTGTTGAGGGGCTTTAAATCATAAAGATTGTAGATAGATTGCTACAGAAGAGGGGCTATATCAGGTGAAAATTTGATATAGCCTTTTCTGTTTCGCATCAAATTATCGCGCTCCTATCGCGCTTTATTATGTTAAAAAATATTTTTCTTAATATTTAATCATCATTTTTCGTAAATTGGCACTATTCTTTCATAGTGTTTCATTCATGTCATCAAAATATTAATAGCCAAAATATTAATAGATGGACATAATAACAGATGGAAGATGATGGATATGGGCAAAACTGCCTCTGATAAAAAATATTTAGCCGCCAATCGCAAAATAAAATTGCCGATTATTTTTGCGATGCTGTTTGCGATTATCACGCAAGCAAGCCTATTCGCGGTTGCCGTGTTATTCCTAAATTTACCAGAGCTCATCGCCACACGCACAACTTTATGGTATCTTTTGGCGCTCATCATCGCCTTATTACTGTTTTTCACATTGCTGGATTATTTGCTAGGGCGTTTGATTTATCGGCTTTGCTACCGCTATGAAGGCTTGCTGACGCCGTTATTATATAATCAGTTATTTCGCGTTGAGGCTGATATGAGCAGCGGCAAAAAATATTCTGATAATCATTCGGTATTTGCGCGTTATGGATTGTTGCGCGATATGGTGCAGATACGCGATTTTCAACTGCAAGGGTGCCTTAAAGCATTGGTGAATTTATCCGTGATACCGTTTTGGCTAGCCGCATCATTCTGGCTAGATGTAGAATTAGGAATTTTAATGACTGGCTTCACCCTCATCATGCTGGTGCTGTTGCGGTTGAATATTTGGTTAAATTTAAGCGGACAAGCGCGTGCTGAAAAATTGGCAGGCGCAACGTTTGATAAGTTGGAAATCGCCCGCAATGCTGGGCGAACCATGCTTGCAATGGGGCTTTACGCAAATATGCGTCAAAACTGGGTGCTTTCACGTATGCGCGAAGCCCTTTTGCATGTTCAACAGGTGAACAAGTTACATTTGTTGCAAAGCCTGATGAGACTATTTTATTTTTGCGGTATTGCTGCTGCGCCAATTATTGTCAGCGGTGGCGATTTAAGCAATCAGGGATTGCTATTTGCTTGTTTGTGGGTGGCTTTATTTACCAATCGCCCGTTACTGGAATTATCCGATTATCTGCGTCCGTTGCTGAAAGCCAAAATCCAACAACCGCGCATCAATCAGCATCTGAAACGGAGTCAATCCGATAAAAAACATTGGGCGCGCGAGATGAAGGGCAAGTTTCAAATCGGCAATACCAAAGTGATGATACCGGGCGTGATTGATTCAGTGTTGCAGATTGACCATCTCACCATCAATAGTGGCGAGACGATGGGCATTATCGGCAATATTGGCAGTGGTAAATCCATGCTGTGTAAATTGCTTGCGGGCATAGAAAATTACGATGGCAATGTGATGCTAGATGGCGTAGAATATAGCGAATGGGATAAGGAATTGCTTGGCACGCATATTGGTTATCTGCCGCAACAAATTGATTTGCTGCCCGGCACAATCTCCGAAAATATTTGCCGTTTCAGCAGCAATGCGCGCGATGATGATATCCGCTATGTTGCCAAATTAGCAGGCGCAGATGAATATATCAATCAGCTAGCAAAATCTTATGCCACCGAAGTTTCAGTCGGCGATGATGCGATTCCGTATGGGTTGAAACAGCGCATCGCGATTGCCCGCAGTTTCTTCGGTATGCCGCAAGTGATTATTTTAGATGCGGTTACCGCGCAACTTGACCAACGCGCTTTGTTTGATATTCGCAATTCGGTGCTAGAGCTTAAAAAACTGGGCAAGACGATTATTGTTGCCACCCATTCACGTAGTTTTTTAGAAATCACTGATAGGATTGCGATTTTGCATGATGGCGCAGTGGCGGCGGTTGATGATTCACAAAAAATCATCAGCAATATGTGATAGTGATGGTGCGATGATACAGAGTGATGAGAAAATTTTACCCGCGCATGAATTGGCGCAAGCAGGCGCAGAACAAGGCGCAGAGGCATTTAGCTTTATGGTAAGCCAAGAAAAAAACCAAAGCAATCCGCGCAATAATGATAGGCAATTACAGCCGAGATTAAAACACCGCAAAAAAGCTCCAACTAGCAAAAATTATCACGACCAAATGGCAATCGGCAGATTGCTTGTTATCATGTTTCTGCTTACCCTTGCCTTGCCCGCAATGATTTATGGCGCGCTCCATTCCATTACTCTGCCTTACGATGCTACCATCACGCGAATGCCCAATATTACCACGCAATATGCCAAAAAGGGCGGGCTGTTAGTTGTCCGCGATGTTGTGGCAGGGCAATCCGTGCCACGCGGACGGTTGCTTTTACGCGTGTTACCCGCCACTGCTGATGCAAAAAATGGCGTTATATCCGCACAGCAAGCGGCAGCAAAATTAGCCAGAGTGCGCTTGCAAATATCAAGGCTAGAAGCGCAAAAAGACGGTCGCCTCACATGGGTGTTGCCCGATGATTTGCGTCAACGCGCCTATGATAATGATGATTTCACTGGCTTTGTATTGGCGCAACAGAAGCTGTTTTCCAAATATTATGACGCGCTAGATGATTATGGGCGCGAGGTTTATACGCAACGGCAACGCTTGCAAGATAGGGTTGATGATGCCAAGCAATCGATAGCAGAATTGAGACAAGAAAAGGTGAATATCAACACGCGCATCACGCGGGTAAATCAGCGCGATAGGGTGCTGTTACGGCGCGAGCTGAATTTTATCAATACCGATATTAACGATACCAACGCCCTGATTGAGGGTTTTGACCGCGATTTGCAAAGTCTGCAACCGCGTTTGCAACGGCTGATAAAGCGCAGGGCGGCATCGCTTGACCCTGAAATCAACGCGCTCAAGGCTGAAAATACCGCTTTATTGCAACGGCTGAATATTGATGCGGGCGCAAAATTGCAGACATTCAATAGCGAGGCGCGGGTGAAAATTGCTGAAATAACACCGCATGATGTGGGCGATTTATTGCAAGCGGGCGATGTGCTGTATCGCACGGTGGTGGCTGATAATCAGATACAACATGTTACATTTTCGGTGGCTGTGCCTGCTGAAATCACGCCGTTTTTAAGTAAAGATGTGCCTGTCTGGTTGCTGATGGAAAATAGCAGGGGCTTTATGCAGAAATTACCGCTTGATTTTGTCCGTGCGCGAGGTGGTAAAACGGGCAATGATGCGGTGGGTATTTATCGGCTTTCGGTAGCAGTCATTTACGATAAATTGCAACGCTTACCTAGCCCTGATGAACGGCTGTTGGTGCAGATTGATAATATCCCGCTAAATGTGCGGTTGAATGGATTTTGGCAACGGGCGCAAGAAACAAGGCGGTTCGATTTTGATGGCGTGATTGATTACCGCCTACCGTTTTTTAATGAAGATAGCGCGGAATCCCTGCGGAATGAGTTTGCTGATAATCAGGGGTTCACGGCATGGGTGCAAAATGTTTGGCGAACATTCAAAAACCGCTATATCAGCATTGAGTAACGGAGACTTACGCCTCCGCCCGTATTAAGCAATCTCCCGACACGCTCCTCTGCCAGTGTTAAACACAAGCGGGGGGTTGTTAAGGGGGGCAAGTGGCAAGAGGCGTCTGCTTGGCAAACTGTCCAACGGACAAAAGTTTGACAAGCGCGCATCGAGAAGCCACATCGCGCCCCCCTTAAATAATAATGGTATAGCAAAACGCTAGATGCCAATGCTGACGAATCTTTAAAAAAACACCCCTCATCATAAATGATGAGGGGTGAGAGAGTCGCGCCTTTTCTTTTGGTTAGACGGTTATGAACCAAATAAGCGTTTCATCAATGCAAAAATTTACGGCATCAACAAAAAAGCTACTAGAAAACTCTAGTAGCTGGGAATTCGTAACCGTTTATATCGTAAAAAACGGTGCGACGCTTTTTGGCATCGAAACGCTTGGACATATAGCACCGCTTCCCAGCCAAAACTGAGATGGGTGCATCTTTGACGCAGAAATGTTAAGAGAACGCGTCAAATTACGGTTGATGCAACCGTACGATATAAAGAGGATACGAAACCCCACGCTCGAAACTTTTCAAACGATGATTTAATTATATAGGGTGAGAGAGAAAAATGCAAGGGTTTTATATGTAGGTGCGTCATTGCGGTTAGCAATGACGCACCCCTCGCCGTCATTCCCTGCCGATACCCGTAGGGTATCGTAAAAGACAGGGAATCCAGTAATGGCGAAGCATTCAAAATACGAAATCGCTGTTCTTTTGCAAGCATGGATTCCCGCCTACGCGGGAATGACGGCGGAGAGGGTGGGATAATGCGTGATTAGGATTTACTAAATTATACGAATGTGCTGTATCTTGCATTCAACTTTTTCAGCTCTTCGTCTGTTAAATCATCTACATAAATCATTTCGTGTTTATTTTTGTTCTGCTGCATTATACCGTAACCCGTTTCTCCATCTGTAAATGTCGTCTTATCATCATAAATAGCGTCTTTTAAATTTATCAATTCAGGAGTTATACGGGCTGGGCTAGATTTTTTTGAATCAGCACCTCGTAAATCAGCACCGCTGAAATTGGCATGTCGTAAGTCAGCATGTTGTAAATTAGCACCTCTCAAACCTGTATCTTGTAAATCTTCATGTTTTAAATCTGCGGATTCAAAAGAAAGACTTTGTAGGTCGTCAAATATTTTAATATTAAGAGATAGTTTTTTATCCCAATTTGAATTTTTCTTAAGCCCACTCTCTAGCGTGGAATAAATCTTTGCTTTAAGTTCAGGTGCTTGAGTAAGCAATTCGTGTAATTCTTCAATAGCGATTTTCTTAGCACTATCATTTAGCTGTATGATTCTATTTCTTATATCAGATAATTTGTTTTCATGTATTTGTTGTGAGGTGGCTTTTTGTATGTCAAGAGTCTCTCGTTGTGCGATTGAAGTCTCACGTTGTGTGTCTAGGCTTTGATTTTGTATGTCAAGAGTTTCACGTTGTGTAATCAATGTTTCTTGCTGTGTTGTTAAATTTTCTTTCGTATCATAATTGCGAAATACCCAAAGAATAAAGAATAATGGTAAGGGTGGTATGGAATAGAGTAATCCGCGAAAAATAATATTAAACAACTCTTTATCATCAGGTTTTAAAACAGGCTCTAAAAACGGTTTTAAAACAGGTTTAGAAGAAGATTCTAAAAATAGAAAATAAATAATTCCTTCACGAAATTTTGTTATGAATATAGCAATTAGCATACATACTATAAAAGTAGCCAACAACGTAATAATACGATGCCTTAAAATGTAAGTAATAATTGTCATGTGTTTCCTTATGCTCTGCTTTTCTAATCATTTTTTACGCACTATCATAACATATTGATTGCGTAATAAAAAGGGCGGAGTGTGTTTCAAGATTCGTCAGCACAAGGGCGGTGCGTGTTGCGATACATTATTATATCAAGGGGGGTGCGGCGCAACTTCTCGGTGGGTATGTCCGTAGGACACCCACCTTGTTGCGCCCCCCCTTGATAATCCCCCCGCCGTACCAAATACTAGCGGAGGAGCGTGTCGCGAAAGTGCCAAATACTGGCGATGGTGAGTGTCGCTTGCAATTCTAGCGGATTAGTGCTATTTTTCAGTATCTGGCGTGTTAGCGGCGGCGCGTTGCAACATATCCAGACGTTCAGGAGTCATAACACTTACAGGCACATAGCCCTCTTGCGCGGCGGCGGCTTCAATGCCTTCGATAAGTTCTCTTTCCTCATCATCGTAATAATCACCGATGGTGGGTTCTATCCATATTTCCTTATTCATTGCTTTTCCTTACTCCATTCAATTTTCTTATCCATGCCCTGATTTTACATAAAAGCAAAGCATTTTGCAAGAGGATTCATAATATGATAGACAACCCCCCCCATACATTAATGCCCCAACCTTTTCACCACCCTATCATAGCCAATCAGAGGCAGTAATTCGCGGAGTTCTGGACCATGTGAGATGCCCGTGAGTGCCAACCGTAACGGCATAAACAGAGCCTTACCCTTGCGGTCGGTATCTGCGCCAACTTGCTTCACCCATGCAGGCACGTTTTCAGCAGTGATGGGGTTCGGCAAAATGGTTTTCGCATGTGCAAGCATCTCTTTATCTTCCACCACTATGTTGGTTGCAATCTCACCAAAACAGATATTCGCCCAATCCGCAACTTCCGCAAAATAGGTGATATTCTGCCTTGCAATATGCCAAAAATCCTGATGCACTGCATCGGGATTTATTTCGGCTAACCGTGCCTTCACCGCATCAAATTCGGTATGATGCAGGATTTTCGCGTTCAGTTCCTTAATATCATCAAGCCCAAAACGTGGCGGTGCTTTACCATAAGCGGACGGGTCAAAAATTTCGGCAAGCGATGCCAATGTTTCGCTACCATCAGCAGCAGTGGCTGTGCCCATACGGATAAGTGCCGCCGCCAAAGTCAGCGGTTCAATGCCCCGCTGAGGTTCAACCTCTTGATTGGCGCGCATTTTTTCAAGCGATATGGCATCATCGCGTTTAGAAAAATTCTTGCCCTCATGATTGGTAATTAGCGGTAAATGCGCGAATTGCGGTATGGTAAAATCAGCCTCGCTTTTACCCATCGCCTGCAACATTGCCGTAAAAATCTGCACCTGCAAGGCGGTGTTAGAAATATGGTCATCACCGCGAATGATATGGCTGATGGCGAAATCAATATCGTCAACCACAGTGGTGAATGTGAAAAGCGGATTGCCGTCAGCGCGGATTAGCACAGGGTCAGATAGATTATCAGCCGTGAAAACCTGCTTGCCCTTCGCCATATCGTCCCATGTCATATCGCTTGAATCCAGCTTAAAACGGTAATGCGGTTTGCGCCCTTCGGCTTGATATGCGGTGATTTGCGCGGAGCTTAGGAAAAGGGCGGCACGGTCGTAAAGCGGAGGCTTATTCTGCCCTAGCAAGATTTTGCGCTTCAATTCCAACTCTTCGGCAGTTTCATAGCAGGGGTATAAACGCCCATTTGCAATTAGCTTTTCTTGCATCTCGCGGTAGCGCGGATAGCGGTTAGATTGCGCTTCATATAGGTCGGTTTCAATGCCTAACCATGCAAGGTCTCGCTTGATGGCTTCGGCAAATTCGGGGCGCGACCGTTCGGCATCGGTATCATCCATGCGGAGCATAAATTCGCCACCATGTTTGCGGGCGAATAGGAAATTCATCAAAGCGATGCGGGCATTGCCAGCATGTAATTTGCCAGTGGGGCTTGGGGCGAAACGAACGCGTATCATGGGGAACTCACAGTAAAATAAGAGGTTATCGGGTAGCGCCTATCAGTGCCAAAAGCACGAAGCGATATTTTGGGGCAAGGCGCAGCTTGCTTGCGTTTATATTCTGAATTTTGTAGCATTGTCCAGACTTTTGATACTAATAATGACGCGTTATCAATATGTTTTTTTTCTAGCATGGCGATAATGGCGTGATGCGGGGTTTCCTCATCAATCATGTGATATAAAATGCTATCCAAAATCGGATAATCGGGCAGGGAATCGCTATCTTTTTGGTTGGCGCGTAATTCGGCACTTGGCGGTTTGCTGATGATATTTTGCGGTATGGGCGGATTTTTTTGGGTCGCTTTATTACGCCATTCACAAAGCGCAAAAATATCGGTTTTATACACATCTTGAATCGGCGCGTAACCGCCACACATATCGCCATAAAGCGTGGCGTAACCGCAAGCCGTTTCAGATTTATTTGAGGTGGCAAGCAATAACGCACCCTGATGATTTGAAAAACCCATCAGCAACATACCGCGTGCGCGTGCCTGTAAATTTTCATGCGTCAGTCCGCTGGTAATGGTCTCGCCGATTGCAGGCGATAGAGTTGTGGCGGCGTGTTGATAGAGTGCCTGAATATCCAAAATATGATGATGCGCGTTTAAGTTTTTGGCACATTGCACGGCATCATCAATGCTGGATTTTGCGGTAAATTCGGAGGGCATCAGCAGGCAATGCAAATTATCACCGCCCACAGCATCGGCGGCAATGGTGGCAACCAGCGCGGAATCAATACCGCCCGAAAGCCCAAGCACAATTTTTGTGAAGCGATTATGGCGGGCATAATCTTTAACGCCCATCAATATTGCGTGGTAAATATCATGCAGGCGAGAATCGGGAATGTGCGTGAGTGGTGGGGCGTTGCTGATGGTGAGGTCTTCATTTGCTAGGCTTATGGTGGCGGTGGCTTCGGCAAAGCTAGGCATTTGCAAGATGATTTTACCCGCTTGGTTAATCGCAAAACTTGCGCCATCAAAAATCAAATCATCACGCGCCCCAACACGGTTAAGATAGACAAGCGGTAACTCAAAATCAAGCGCATATTGCGTGAAGCGGGTGAGCCGTTGCAGCTTATGTTTGGCATCGGCAAAGGGTGAGGCGTTGGGCAGTAAAATAACATCCGCGCCCAAACTTTTCAGCCGTGCAAAACCATCAGGATACCACGAATCTTCACAAATCATCAGTCCGATTTTAACGCCCTTATGCTCGAATATTGTGCCATATTGCGTGCCTTTGGTGAAGTATCGTTGCTCATCAAACACGCCATAATTGGGAAGCTGATATTTATTGTAAAGATGCTGTGCTTTGCCATTATGAAGCAGATAAAGCGCGTTGAAACATTGTGGAGGGGCGTTGCCATCGGTCTCGTAATGTGCCGCGCCGATAATCAGTGCAGGCGCGTTAAGGCTGTGTAAATCACGGGCAAGGCTATGCAAAGCATCTTCATTTTGCTGAATGAAATCAGGGTGATGCAGTAAATCATCAACAGGATAGCCGTTCAGGAATAATTCGGGCAGTAGCAATAAATCAGCATCGGGATGCTGTTTGGCAAAGGCAAGGGTGCGCGCCTGATTGCCTGCAAAATTTGCGGTATCGGTGCAAAACTGCCCTAAAGATATTTTGAGAGGATTTGGTGTTTTTGTCATGGTTGGCCCGTCTTAATTTTTATCTATCATACCGTCATTATCAAAATCATGCAATTTTTTATAGTGAATTTTTTGTGGCTCGCGTGGCGTTTCTGGCAAGTCAAGATTAAGCCAATAGCGCGTTGTTTTACGCAAGCCAGTGCGGGTAAACATACCCTTTTGCACCAAATCGTTGAGGTCAGATGTTGTTGTGGAGATAGCTGATTTTGTAATAGCCCTATAATTTTTGGCACTTAAACCGCCCTTAAAGCCATCAATGCCTTCGTTGAAAATTCTTAAAAGCGCCTTTTCTTGACGATGATTGATTTGATTTTTGTAATGGCTGAGAAATTTACCTTTTTGCATAATGAATGTTACTTTTGCCATTGTATTTTTTTGAGCATCTAAAATCATATCGGTACAATAATTTAACCATCCGTCTATCACATTAGATTTATTGCTATCTTCTAATGCTTGATAATATCGCTTTTTTGCTTTTTGGATTGTAGCAGATAAATCTAATAATATTGGGGTGTTTAAGCTTTGTGCCAATGATTTTTGAAGTAATGCCCTGCCAATGCGTCCGTTACCATCTTCAAACGGGTGAATGGTTTCGTAATATAAATGGACAATGCTGGCACGGGTGAGGGCGGGCAGAGGGTTGTTGCCATCAGGTGCTGAATCATTAAACCAATCAATGAATTTCTCCATTTCTTGGGGCACTTGTTCTGATGGTGGTGCTTCAAAATGGATTGTAGGATTATGCAAATGTCCTGATTGAATTTGCATTGGGTGCGAGCCAATTCGGTAGTCGCCAATGGTTTGAATTTGAAGGATACTATTCGGGTTGTTATGAATAATTAATTGATGCCAGTTACATAATATTTCTTTGGTTAAGGGCTTTTGATAATGATGATAATTATCAATTAACATTGACGCAATACCATGTTCTTTGGGGGTATCATGGGGTAAAAAATGGGGGAGATTGAAATGATAAAAAATTGAATTTTGAATGCTGTCACGGTTTAATATTTCACCCTCAATCTGAGATGTGGTATAAGATTCATGTTCTAATAATTGAATATTGATATGCTCTTGGTCATCTTTTTGCAATGATGTAAAAACCCCAAAAGATTTGCCTGAATTTAATAAAAATTCATTTTCTTTTTGGCTTAATTGTTTCGCATCATACGAAAAATGAGGCCAATTATTTTGTTCCCAATTCCACATATTTATTTGGCTCGCTATAAATTATTAGTTTATTACTATAATATATGTGTTTTTGGAGTAATAAACAACAATTTTATTACTATAATATGTTTTTGAGTTATAAACAATGATTTTATTACTATAATATATATGCTTTTTGAGTTATAAACAATGATTTTATTACTATAATATATATGCTTTTTGAGTTATAAACAATGATTTTATCAATCATCTGGCAATAAAGAAATTAAATCGCGCAAAAAAGAGAGGTGATAGGCGTAGAAATAGAGCGTAAACAATCAAATAATATGTTACCATTTAGGATTATCTTTACCAATTTCTTCAAGGTTAAATCCTTTTTCTTCTATAATTCTATCACGCAACACAATAGAGAAAACAGGATATAATGAATCTAAAGAAACACTCTCTTGATAAGCGGCTTTTTTCATATTTGTTAGGATTTCTTCATCTTTTATATCTTTAAGAAAATTTCGCATAATTTCCATAGATAATTCTTGAACATCATAAGCGGTATTTGGCTTTTTTTCATCAAGAGAAGCGTATAATTTTTCGTAATTAACATCTATGATGTGTTTGATATTTAAGGAATCGACCAATCTTTTGCCATCATCGTTAAGAGAGACAGGACTATAAGATTGCATAAATTTACGATCTTCTTTTTTTATATATGTTACAATTGTATCAACAAGAGTGCCAATATGATTTAATTTTTTATCCATTCGTGGAATGTCTATATCGCTAATATGATTTAATTTTTTATCCATTTGTGGAATGTCTGTTTGCCATTTATCAAATAATTGAATGCGATCTTTCATTGTCTGATACATATCGCTGACCATTTTGAATATTTTAAAAACTAAAATAACCAAAGTAACAATAGCAATAAGCGCCGCAGCAATGGCACCCGTATTTATGACAGAAGTTAACATTATCTCACACTAAAATAATAAAATTGAAATTTTACTATTATATGTTATGTTATAATCGTTTTATATGCAAGATAAATTTCAATAACAAGGAGACGATGATGAGAGTAGCATTTATAGGATTAGGCGTGATGGGTTACCCGATGGCAGGGCATATGGCAAAGGCAAGACATCAGGTGATTGTGTATAATCGCACGAGCGCAAAAGCGCAAAAATGGTGCGATGAATATGCCAATAATACCAGTGATAATAGTCGCGATATTACATCCGCCGATACACCCAAAAAAGCCGCAATGGGCGCGGAGGCAATCTTTATATGCGTCGGCAATGATGATGATGTCCGCGCTATCTGCTATGGCGATGATGGTGTATTTGCAGGCATAACGCCCAATAATAACGGCACAACGAAACCGATTGTGGTTGACCATACCACCGCCTCAGCCGATTTGGCAGAAGAGCTAGGGCGATATGCAAGCAAGCATGGCTTTGGCTTTTTAGATGCCCCTGTATCAGGTGGCGAGGCGGGTGCGCAAAATGGCGTGCTAACCGTGATGGTGGGTGGCGATATATCAGATTTACAACAGGTAACGCCTGCCATGCAATGCTATAGTAAGAATATCACACTTATGGGCAAGCATGGCGCAGGACAGTTGACCAAAATGGTGAATCAGATTTTTATCGCAGGGCTAGTGCAGTCATTGGCAGAAGGTTTGAATTTCGCAATCAATGAGGGGCTGGATTGCGAAAAGCTGATTGGCACATTAAAAATGGGCGCGGCGCAAAGTTGGCAGTTGGATAATCGCGCCGAAACAATGGTGCAAGATAAGTTTGATTTTGGCTTTAGTCTGGATTGGATGATTAAAGATTTGAATTACGCATTGGCACGTGGGCAGAAAAATGGAGCGAAATTAGAGGTGGCTGAAATCGTGCGCGGCTATTATCAGGAATTATCAGCGCAAAATTATGGTACAATGGATACATCAGCATTGATAAAAAGGTTGCGTTCTTGATTATTTAAGGTTACAGTGAAAATTCTTGTTGCTAAATCAGCAAGTTTGTTATAAATAATGTCAATAAGATGGGGAAAAATAATTTTTCTCTTATATTTTTCTTGCATATTGCTAGGGTGATGCTTTAATATCACACAATAATCTGCTACGAATTTGATAATGAAAAGGAAATAATAATGTCGGGCAATTCAACTAAAAATTTACAAGATACATTTCTTAATAATGTCCGCAAGAATAAAATTTCAGTGACTATTTTTTTAGTCAATGGCGTTAAGCTACAGGGCATTGTGACATGGTTTGATAGTTTTTGCATTTTATTACGGCGCTCATCACATGCACAGTTAGTTTATAAACATGCCATTTCTACCATTATGCCAGTGCAACCTGTTGCGCTTTATGATGGCGAAGAAGAAGGTTCTGATACGCATGTAGCAGCCCCAGCCCCAGCTCCAGCCCCTCTGGCTGATGGCGATGGTGGTAATGATGGTAGTAGCGATAACCCTGCGTAAGGGAACGTTTAGTGAGTAACCCCAAAGCGCTGGTTATTCATCCTGTTTTTTCAACAAGAACATCAAAGGCTGGTGCATCGCATAGCGATAATCGTGATGCACAACAAAAATTAGATGAGATTTGCGGGTTAGCCCGTGCCATCGACCTCAACATCGTGAATGCCGAAATTGTAACGATGAAAGAGATGCGCGCCTCAACATCGATTAGCGCAAGCGTGATTGAACGGCTTGCCGAACAAATTGAAGCGCAAGAAATTGACCTATTGGTGTTGAATCAAACCATATCAGCAACCCAACATCGCAATTTAGAAGAAGCGTTGCATTGCAAAACCCTTGACCGCACGACTCTGATTTTAGAAATTTTTGGCGCCCGTGCCAAAAGCCGTGAAGCGCGGTGGCAAGTGGCATTGGCGGCCGAAGAATGGCAACGGTCGCGCGTGGTGAAAAGCTGGACTCATCTGGAGCGGCAACGTGGTGGTGCTGGCTTTATGGGCGGACCGGGGGAACGGCAATTAGAAATTGATAGACGCTTGCTAGATGCGCGAATCGTGCAACTAAAAAGACGCATCAAGCGCGTTGCTGATATGCGCGACTTGCAAAGGCGTAACCGCAAATATGCGGCCCATCCAATTATCGCGCTAACGGGCTATACCAATAGTGGTAAATCAACTTTGTTTGAACATTTTTGCAAGCTAGAAAATCTCTCGCAAGATATGTTATTTGCCACATTAGAGACCAAAACCCGCAATATTCGTCTGCCATCTGGGCAAAAATCGATATTAAGCGATACTGTTGGTTTTGTATCGGAATTGCCGCATATGCTGATTGATGCGTTTCGTAGCACATTGGAAGAGGTGCGCGAGGCAGACATTTTATTGCATGTGCGCGATGTGCAGGCAAGCGATTTTCAGCAACAATGCGATGATGTTTTGCAAGTGCTGAAGCATATTTTCAATGATGAGGATTTACCACCAATATTAGAAGTTTGGAACAAGGCTGATTTGCTATCCGATGCTGATAAGCAGAATATGCAAGCACAAGCCGAAACTCAAAATGCAGTGCTGATGAGCGCGCATGATGCTGATGACCGCATGTTGCTAGCCAAAAAGATTGATGAAATGCTAGATAAGCAAGGCAAGCATTATCAGCTGTTGCTTCGCCCGAACGAGGCGAAAATCAAATCATGGCTGTATCAGCATGGGCATGTATTGACTGAAAATTGGCGCGATGATGGTGCACTAGAAGTGAAAGTGGTGCTTTCAAAAGCCAATTATGGCAGATTGCAAAAGCAATTTATCGCATCATAAAGGTTCAGTTTTCGTATCTTTTATCCGCTTGCCAGTGATAAAGCCGACATGGCGCAGTAACAATATCGTACCGATGCCGATAAGGCTCAAACTCAGCCAATTTGCCATCAACATTCCCTTAACGCCATAAAATTCGCGCAACAGCAAGGCGATAGGGAAATACATGAATATCTCGCTTAATTGTAGCATACAGGGGTAAAGCGGTTTTTGAATGCCGTAACACACAGCGGCCGCCAGATAAATCAGTGCCAAGCCAATCACCGTTATATAGACATAGCGGAAGAAAAACTGCACCAAATCTAGCACGGTTGGGTCGGTGCTAAATTGCGAGGCAAACATGCCCGCCGTGAAAAACATAATCACCACCATCAACGCCCAATAGCTGATAACAAGTTTCAGGCACAGCAAAAATGCGGCACGCGCACGGTCGTAATGCCCTGCGCCCCAATTCTGCCCGATAAAAGGCGTTAGCCCGATAAAGATTGAGATGAACGGCGTCAGCAAGAGTAGAAATAAACGGCTGATAATGCCAACCGCCGCCACAGCTTCGGTGCCAAAGGGGGTAATCAGCGTGATTAAAACGGCTTCGATAATCGGTGGTGTGGTGTTTTCTAGCAGGGCGAATAGAAATACTGGCAGAATGGGTCGCCAATGATTGAACAGCATCAATTTTATGTTCGGTAATTGCCACAGCAGCAAGCGGTGATACAGAATAAGCGCAACCATGCAGATAACGGTGAAAATACTGGCAATCAATGTGGCATAGGCCGAGCCAACCATGCCATAGGCAGGGAATATCCACCAACCGAAAATCAATATCGGGTTTAGCACAACATTCATAAGCGCACTCACCACATTTATCATCGCCTGTATGCCCGAAAGCCCCGTGCTGGCACGAATGATATTGTTGCTGACGATATGAATGAAAATGAATACCATCGCAAAATACCATATCTGCATATATTCCACCGTGTAGGCAAGCACATCACCCGTTGCGCCCATGCTACGGAATAAAACCTCAAGGCTGTTATAACCGATAAAGAAGAATATCAGCGCCATGCTTATCGCCAGAATAAAGGAATCGCGCATCATCGGGCGCGATGCCTGCACTCCCACCTTGCCAACATGATATGAAAGAATGCTGGTTGTGCCAATGCCAAGTGCGACCGCAATGGTGATAAAGGTAAAGCAAATCGGCGAGAGAAACGCGAAACTTGCCAGTGGCTCAATGCCTAATTTCGCGATAAAATAAGCATCGGCAATGTAATAGCTGAAGGTTGCGCCCAAGCCCAAAATAGGTGGCAGGCATAGGCGGAAAACATGGCGCGGAACGCTACCTTGCGTTAGTGGGGAATCAACCCGCGCAAGCGAAGAATCAATTTGTTGCGACATGATTATTTATGGGCGATTTTAGCCAACAGTGAAACTTTCACCGCAACCACACTCACCAGTGGCATTAGGATTGCTGAAATGGAAACCCGCGCTTAACAGTTCGGTTTTGTAATCAACTTGCGCGCCTGCTAAAAATACTGATGCGAAATTATCAACATAGAGGGTAATGCCCTTATCTTCTATTTTGATGGAATTTGGCGGAGTCTCGCTTGCGTAATTCACATCATACGCCATGCCTGCACAGCCAGTATTTTTAACCGAAACATGCAAGCCCAACATAGGGGTGTCGCTCTGCACCATCAGCGCATTGATATGGCTGACGGCTGTATCGGTAAGGGTTAGTAATTTCGGCGCAGGTCTGTTTAGTGGCTTGTTCATGGTTTTGGTCTCATTCGCGTTTTATATCATATTTAAGATAATATAATCAGCAGATATAAGCAAGAAAATAATGAGAGGAGAGGAGTTCTCGATGCGAGTGTTGAATATCTAGCGACACGCACCTCCGCGAGTATTAAACACGAGCGGTGGGGGTGGTGGTGAGGCATCCTCGATGCTAGTGTTGAGTATCTAGCGACACGCCATCGATAGTATTAGGTATGGCGGGGGGATTATCAAGGGGGGTTCGCGCAAGGAAGCGGACGTAAGTCTCGCGACCGATAAAGCGCGTTTCGCGCCCCCCTTAAATATAAAACCCAAACCGCAAAGCCCCCCATATATAATGTGATGAGACACGCACGATGGTAGTATTGAGTTATCAGTAACTCACTGCCTGTTTTGCATTTTTGATGGTTGCAACTTTGGCAAGTAAATACTCCATTGGTCTATTGCCTTTTACCCTGTTGCAAGCACCACATAGTAGCTGATAATTTTCGTAATAATCACCTCCACCTTTCGATTTTGGAATGATATGGTCAATTTCAAGATTGCGCTGGTCAAATTCATTAAAGCAACCATGACACGTGCCATTTTGCTCACTATAAAGCCGTTTCTTAATGGGCAGTGTCGGCTCGCTTCTCTCAACATCGTTACGTTGTGGCGGAATGGTTGTATGGATAAAATCCTTAAATAAACCCGCATCATCTGATAGGCGTTCCACCAATATATCAGCTGCTTTTTCTTCAATATCACACCCAATCCATTTGCGATTTAATTGTTGCGATGCCACGCAAGCAGTGGCACAGCCACAGAATGGGTCGAACACCACATCGCCCTCTTCACTTGATGCTTTGATGATGCGATGCAGTAACGCAAGCGGTTTTTGCGTGGGGTAGCCTGTGCGTTCTTTTGCTTGGCTGTTGATAATATTTATATCAAGCCATACATTACCCATATTAACTTGTTTAGGGCTAACATATTTAATGGTTTTATTCTTTTGCTGATATTCTTCAATTTTTTGTTTTGCTTTATTTTCATCATAAACCAATAAAGCATCTGACGGATTATCCCAGCCTCTTGCATAAGATTTTAAGGTTCGCTCGCTAGGCTTGGCGGGTAAATTTGTAAAATTGTAATCATCACTTTTAGAATAAAACAACAATGTATCATTCATAAATGAAAAGAAATTTCCTAACCTTGAAAATCTATTTTGATAATGCCATATAATTTCATTACGAAAATTATTTTTACCAAATATGCCGTCCATGATGATTTTTAGATAATGGCTTGCCGTTGGGTCAATATGCACATAGATACTGCCAGTTTGTTTTAAGATACGCCTCATTTCAAAAAGTCTCTGCGTCATATAAGTGATATACGCGCCCATCGCTTTTGAATGCAAGCTGTAAATTGTATCGATAAAATCAACAATATCGGAGTGTGTTTCATAAAGTCTCTCAAGATAGGCGATATTCACATCGTCCCAACTCCACATATCCTTAAATGATGCCCCTGCTGATTTACTACCGATAGGGGCAGAATAAGTGCGCTTGCTATTAAAAGGTGGGTCAAGATAGATAAGGTCAACGCTTTCGCTATTCATACCATTCAGTAGAAATAGGTTGTCGCAAGTATAAAGGCTATTTGTTGTCATGCGCTTGGACTGTGCTTTATACCAGACCGTTTATCGCTTAAAATCAACATCTGCGAGCTTTCTGATTCTTTCTAAATAAACATCCATATTCTTTTTGCTTGCAGTAGGTACGCAAGCATCATCATAATGGTCATTATTAGCAAAACCCAATGGCTTATAATTACGATTCAATACAACATAATAACCATTTCCTAAATGTTTAAAGCAATAAGGAAGGTGCAACCAACGAAAATTCAGCATTATATTTTACCCATTATACCATCTTCAAAAATAATATTTTATAACACTATTAAAGAGATAATTCAATATAAAATCTAGTATATTAAAGCAAAACCTGTCCAATATGTAATCCTCTATACTCAGCAATGTATCGCGTTTTTCACTCCTCCCTTGCAAACCGATTCTGGATTCCTGCCTTCACGGGAATGACGGCGGTGCGTGTTTCAAGATTCGTCAGCACAAAAACCGTGCCTGTCTCATCACATTATTATATGGGGGGCTTTGCGGTTTAGGTTTTATGTATCAAGGGGGGTGCGGTCTGGCTTCTCGATGCGCGCTTGTCAAATTTTTGTCCGTTGGACAATTTGCCAAGCAGACGCCACTTGCCACTTGCCCCCCTTAACAACCCCCCGCCGTACCAAATACTAGCGGTAGAGTGAGTCTCGGTTACTCAACACTGGCGGAATGCATTGCTAGACAATTAACACGAAAGCAGTCTTTTGAATGCAAACTTCGTTTGCCATATGGATTCCCCACTTGCTTTGCTTGAAAGTTAGCAAGGCTCATGCTTGTACCAATGGCGCATTCGCCTTGCCGATACTACTCTAGTGGGTTGGGCGGGAATGACGGCGGAGGGAGGAGCGTGTCGCTAGATGAAAGTTTTAAGAAAACAGCTTCAGTAAAATCGCGATGTTGAGTGCAATGGCTGTGCCGAGCATCCATCGGTGTAATTTTAATTCAGATTTAATGTCAGTAATATCTTTTTGGTAATCAGCTATTGCTTGCGCCGCAGCACGAGCTTTATCGTCATTTGCACCAGCATCCTTAAACGCATCATACACTTCAGCAATCATTGTTGTCATATCAAAAAACCTCCGATGTTGTTACGGTTAATTATAATGATTGGGGTGAGGATATGCAAGGATTTTGTACCACCTTAAAAATCAAACACCAATTTTGCATCTTCCGACATCATATCCTTATGCCATGATGGTTGCCAAGTGAGGGTAACGCTTATCTCGCCTATCGCTTCAATCTTCGCCACTGCTTCTGCCACTTGCATCGGTAAAATACCAGCAACGGGGCAGGCGGGCGCGGTGAGAGTCATGCTAATCCTGATATTCGCGCAATCATCTTGCGTGAAGCCGTAAATCAGCCCCAAATCATAAATATTAATCGGCAATTCGGGGTCATAAACCGTTTTTAACGCCTCGATAATCAATTCATCAGCAATCTGTTGCGGTTGCGTTGATTTTACGCCTGCCCGAAATAATGTGCCTTCTTCGGCACTTGGCATGAAATCTTTCAATGATGGCTGACGGATATGTGCGGGGATATTATCCATGATATAATCCTATATTGCCCGTAACATTTTAGCGGTTTTATCTAGCGCATCAGATAGGCGGTCAATATCATTCTCATCATTGTAAATCCCCAACGATGCCCGCACACAACCATTGATACCAAAATGATTCATCAAAGGTTGCGCGCAATGATGCCCCGCCCGCACCGCAATATCTTGCTCGTCTAGCAGGGTTGCCACATCATGGGCAGCCAGCAATGTGCCATCTTTGCGTTGCATGTTAAAGCCAAACACGCAAGCGCGGTTTTCAGGATTGCCAACAAGCGCGATATAGGGTTTTTGCGTTAGCATATCATGCAGAATGCGGTTGAGTTTTTGCGCGGCATTGTGGATATTTTCCATGCCGATAGTGGTAAGATAGCGCAATGCTGCCGATAATCCTGCCGCTTCTATAATTGGCGGTGTGCCTGCTTCAAAACGGGTAGGGGGGGGCAGAAAATTCACATCAGTTTCGCTCACCTTATCCACCATACCGCCGCCGCTGATAAAAGGCGGTAATGCCTCAAGCAGATGATATTTACCATAAAGCACGGCAATCGCATTGGGCGCGTAGAGTTTATGCCCCGTGAAAATGTAAAAATCAGCATCTAAATCTTGAACATCAATCGGCAAATGCGGAGCAGATTGCGCGCCATCAACAATGATATACGCCCCATGCTGATGGGCAATTTCGGCAATGCGTTTTATCGGTAAAACCGTGCCACAAACATTGCTGATATGGGTGATGCTGAGCAGCTTAATCGGGCGTGTGGCAAATAATTGTTTGATTTTTTCTTCGCTGATATTGCCATCTTTATCGGGCTGTATCACATGCAGGGGATAGGTGTTTTTAAGGCGCAACCATGGCACGAAATTTGAGTGATGCTCAAGCCCCGTGATAGCAATCTCATCGCCTGTTTTAAGTAAGCTATTGGGCAGGCAATGGCTAAGCAGGTTAAAAGATTCGGTCGCATTGCGGGTGAAAATAATCTCATCTTTGCTTTTGGCATTGATGAATTTTTGCGTATCTTGCCTTGCTTGTTCGTAAATATTGGTGGCATTGATAGATAAACCATATTGCCCGCGATGCACATTGGCATAGCTATTTTCCACCATATCCTGCATCGCCTGCATGACGATGCGCGGTTTTTGCGCCGATGCGGCACTATCCAAAAACACCAAATTCTTCTGTTTTCCGAACACCGCAAAATCATCACGATAATTATGTTGCGTGGTAGTAGGCAAAGGTTTATTCATCTATGTGATAGCCTGCGAAACGGTTGAATAAGGCTTGAATTTTCTCATCATCAGCCATTTCAATCAGCTCGCTTAAAAAGGCACGGCATAGAAATTTTAGGGCTTGTTCACGTGAAAATCCGCGCGTTTGCAGATAGAAAAGTTGGTCATTATCGGGCGCACCAATGGTAGAGCCATGCGAACATTTTACCTCGTCAGCATAGATTTCCAACTCTGGCTTATGGTTGGCACGGGCTTCATCGCTTAACAACATGGCACGGCTCATCTGATAGCCTTCAGTCTGTTGCGCCTCTTGCTTCACGATGATTTTACCCTGAAAATTATGCGTGGATTCATCATCTAAAATCGCGCGAAACTGCTCGGATGATGTCGTATTGGGGTTGATATGCGTTATCAGCGTGCTGTTATCAAGATTGCTAGCACCCGCTAGCGATGCAATGCCATTAAGGGTGCAATGCGATTCTTCATCTTCTAGCATCACTTTAATATCGCGCCTTATCATCGTGCCTGTTTGAAACAAAGATAGATGGTGATATTGCGCCGCCGCATCGCATGATGCGCTCACATTGCCGATATGAATCGCGTCAGTTTTCAGCAACTCTAGCACATAGTGATTCAGCCTCGCTTGTTTTTCTAAATCAAACTCTATCAGCGCGTTGCTGATACCGCCCCCAACCATGATTTCAATGAAGGTGAGATTCACATTATGGGCAAGGTCTAGCCGTAAATTCGGATGCGTGCAATCGGTTTTTTCATCACCATCTAAGCCGTAAATTAGCACCAAAGGTTTGGGCGGGGTTTGGGTGATATTGATGCACAGATGTTCGGTATTATTCGCCTCGTTCAAATGCGTCCAGCCGATATTTTTATCAAGCGGGGTGATGGTGTTGGCGTTAAACACATTATAATAATCGTTCGGCAGATTTTCGGCAGATGAAGCATCACCACCCATCAGCACATCATAATCGCCTAAAGTCTCATCAAGTATCGCCCGCAAATCATCGGGCAGTTTCGTAATGCCAGACTTGGTGGTGAGCACCTTATCAGCAAGTAAATTTTGAGCAGGGCTATAGCGCCATGTTTCAACCTTGCGGCTATGGGCTTGCCAATTTTTACCATCAATGGTGAAGTTGAAATTTTTACTCATTATCTCTTAACCTGCCACGATATTCTGATAGCCGTCATTTTCTACGGTGTGCGCTAGCTTGGCATCACCAGACTTAATGATTTTACCAGCCGATAAAATATGCACGTAATCGGGCGTGATATAATCTAGCAAACGCTGATAATGGGTGATGATAATGAAGCTGCGTTTTGCAGAGCGCAACTGATTAACATTATCGGCAATCAGTTTCATTGCATCAACATCAAGCCCTGAATCGGTTTCATCCATAATCACCAACTGCGGTTGTAGCATTAGCATTTGCAGGGTTTCAAGCCGTTTTTTCTCGCCACCTGAAAAACCATCATTCACACCGCGTTTCAGCATATCGGTGCTGATGCCTAATTTGGGCGCAGCCTCGCGCAACATTTTTGCAAAAAGTAACGCATCTAATTCTTCCTCGCCATGATGGGCGCGTTGCGCGTTAATCGCTTGGCGCAAGAAATTACTGCATGTAACGCCCGATAGCGCAACAGGATATTGAAACGCAAGAAAAATACCCGCAAGCGCACGTTCGGTAACATCCATTGCCAGCAAATCCTGATTGTTATAATCAACCGTGCCGCCCGTTACATCAAAAGCATCATGCCCTGCAAGCACAGCCGATAGGGTGCTTTTGCCAGAACCGTTTGGTCCCATAATGGCGTGGATTTCACCCGCACCTACATTAAGATTAATCCCTTGCAAAATTGCTTTATCTTCAATCTTGCAATGTAAATTTTTGATTGTTAGCATTTTATTCTCCGTTTTAACCAACTGAACCTTCAAGGCTGATACCGATAAGTTTTTGCGCTTCTACCGCAAATTCCATCGGCAATGTTTGCATGACTTCCCTGCAAAAACCATTCACAATCAGTGCCACTGCTTGTTCATCGTCCATACCGCGCTGTAGGCAGTAGAATAATTGGTCTTCGCTGATACGGCTGGTGGTTGCCTCATGCTCCACCATTGCATCTTTATTTTGTTGTTCGATATATGGCACAGTATGCGCGCCACATTGATTGCCAATCAGCAAGGAATCGCATTGCGTAAAATTGCGCGCCCCCTTTGCTTTAGGCATAATTTTTACCAAGCCCCGATAGGTTTGGTCGGCACGCCCTGCCGAAATACCTTTGGCAATGATGCGTGATTTTGTGCCTTTGCCAAGATGCAACATTTTGGTGCCAGTATCGGCTTGTTGACAATTATTGGTAATCGCAACCGAATAAAATTCGCCCGATGAATAATCGCCTTGCAAAATGCAAGATGGATATTTCCATGTGATTGCCGAACCCGTTTCAACCTGAGTCCACATGATTTTAGAATAATCACCACGACATAACCCACGCTTGGTAACAAAATTATAAATACCGCCTTTGCCATTCTCATCACCCGGATACCAATTCTGCACGGTGGAATATTTAATATCGGCTTGTTCCATTGCTACCAATTCAACCACTGCGGCATGAAGCTGATTTTCATCACGCATGGGGGCTGTGCAACCTTCAAGATAGCTTACTCTTGCCGATTTATCAGCAATAATCAATGTGCGCTCGAACTGTCCGCTATTTTGGGCATTGATGCGAAAATAGGTGGAAAGCTCCATCGGACAGGTAACGCCTTCGGGGATATAGACGAACGAACCATCAGTGAATACCGCGCTATTTAAGCAAGCAAAATAATTATCGCCATATGGCACGACCGAACCTAAATATTTTTGAACCAATTCGGGATATTCCTGCACCGCTTCTGATATAGAGCAGAAAATAATGCCATATTCTTTCAATTTTTCGCGGTAAGTGGTAACAACCGAAACGGAATCAAACACGGCATCAACTGCCACGCCTGCCAGAAATTCTTGTTCATGCAATGGAATGCCTAATTTTTTGTAGGTTTCCAATAATTGCGGGTCAACCTCGTCAAGCGATTTTGGTGCGTCTGTGGTTTTGGGGGCGGCATAATAATAAATGCCCTGATAATCAATCGGTGCGATATTCAACTTTGCCCAATCAGGTGCTTTCATGGTTAAAAAACGCTGATAGGCTTTCAGGCGATAATCTAGCAACCATTGCGGTTCTTTTTTGCGCGCTGAAATCATGCGGACAATATCTTCATTCAAGCCCAATGGAAAATCTTCGCACTCAATATCGGTGCTAAAGCCGTATTTATAGCTTTCGCCTATTTTTTCTACCTGTGCAATGGTTTCACTATCAGCTAAACTGCTCATGTTGAATGTTCCCTTATATAAAAATTTTGTTGCTTCGCTTGCAACTCAAGCAAAGATGTATCGCTTAACAGAGTTTCAATCTTATGGTTAATATCGCCCCAAATATCGGCAATCGGACAAAGTTTCTCGATATTGCATGAATCCTCTTCATTGGTGCAGCTGGTAAGATAGATAGGACCATCGATTGCTTTTAGAATATCAGCAAGCGAGATATGATGTGATTCGCGAGCCAATATATACCCGCCTTGTGCGCCACGTTTGGATATTAGCAAACCACCATGATGCAGTAATTTAAGAATCTTAGCAATGGTGGGCGCAGGCAATAAGGTTTTATGCGCCAAATCATTGACATTCAACACCTCACCTTGCGATTCATTGTTGGGCGATTCATTGTTGGGCGATTGATTGCCTTGCGTTTCATTGCCTTTCTGGGCATTGCCAAATTGCCATAATAACACAATGGCATAATCGGCTAATTTACTGATTTTAAGCATGTTGGTTTCCATATAATACTAAACCAGTCCTATATAATATAAGCGCGTGATAAATGCAAGCGAAGAATTATATCCGCTAGAATTGTAATAGCGACACGCTCCTCCGCCAGTGTTGAACACAAGCGGTGGGATTATCAAGGCAATCGCGGTATGAGTGTTAAACACCTCTAAAAACACACTATCACCTCTTTTATGTTCCTAAATATCCACAAAAACTCATTATAATGCAAAAAAGTTCTAAATAAGTCTTGACAAGCATATATTTATACGGTAATAGTAAAGAATATACACGATAAAAAATGTATATATTGACAAAACACCCGTTTATTCAGAGGAAAAAACATGAACAGCCAAGCACTTTCAAGCCAAAATCAAGCCACTGCTAACAAACTCAAGAACAATCAAAAATGCCGATTCGCTGATATGGAGCAACTGCATAAAGCGGTTAACGGTAAACCAGAAATGTTGAAACAGCTTGACCCCAAAGCGCAAAAATGCGTAACCGAACATAAAAATATCTGCGCTGATGTTGATAAAATCAAGCGACAATCTTTGTCAGGTATGAAATTACCACAATTTATCACAGCGGTGAATTTTATTCTCGCCCATCTACAGGAAAATGAGTTTTCATTGCTCAACAACCTTAAAGCGAATTGGAGCAAAATATTGCAGGCACTTGATGATTTGAAAAGCAATCGCAAGTCAGATTATTCAAAAACAAAAGCGGTTACAGAGTTTTATAATGCCACCAAAAGCAAAGGCTTGGATTTTGGCAATCTTAAAGCAAAATTTGAAACATCAAATCAACATGACCTCACGCTTAAAAAATTTGAAAAAGATAATGCGTCGCTCACCAGCAAAGAAATTGAAACATTGGATAGCTATCTGAAAACTAACAATTTACATAATGGCATTAGCAATCAGGCACGCACGGGCTTTGCCAATTATAAAAAGGCGAATGAAGCTTATGAAAAGACGAAATCCACCCTATCGCCACCGCTACAAAAAGCGTTGGAAAATATGGTGGATAGTAATAATAACAATGCCACGACTTTTCAAATATTAGTGATTGATAAAATTATTATGAATCTCAAAGATTTTCCTGCCGATAAGCGTAAGAATTTTATCGCAGAACGTGCAAGGTTGCGGGGGCAATTATCGGGCTATAACGCCGAGCATACCGAGAAAAGCAATAAATTTCTAAATGAAGGAATTTTTGCCACCATCGCCTATATTGTGAAACAAATCAGCGAAGAAGCCAAAGGGTCAGATGGAGGCACACATTACATTGAGGAATTGATGAAAGAGGTTACCATTACGTCAAATTTAATAGAATTCCGCACCCATAAGGGAAAAAATTATGCTCCTTATTTGCATCAAGGCAACGATTTTTCGGCGTGGAAGCATGAGGGTATTTTATACTGTCCATCAAAATTCCCAACCAAAGATGGCACGATGCTAACAGCTGATGAAACTTTTGTGCTAGATGTTGTGAGAGATGCGGGTAATCCCAAAAATAATCACCTCACCCTTGTGATGGTCAACCACCAAAAAGGGATTATTTTCAACACTTATCATCATACCTATAATATATCTGTTGCCGAGAAGGATAAAATTAAAGCAGGTGATGTGTTGGGCAATTATTGGAAATATATCAAAACTCTTGATAGTGACAAAATTGTTGGCTATGCCAAACGTTCCAGTGCCGATAAGCCTCATCTAACTGGCGCGTCATCATCAGGTGATTATACCATTTATCAAAAAGACACAAATAAATTTTATGCCAAAAAAGATGGTGCCCCATATTATTTGTTGGAACAAGATGATGTAACAGCAGAAAATATTGATGGCAAGGCGTTAAAATTCAAGAATGAACATTTTCATGTTGAGCGACGTTTTGTTAGCAAGCAAGAATATATGCAAAAATATTTGAACAAGGAAGAGACCTTTGTCTCGTTCAACAATATCAATTTGTCGCAAAATGTAGCGAAACATTTTGGCGAACATCAGCAAATCAAAAATTTGGCAGTCAATTCTTCGTTTGGTGATTTAATCCCCGCATCAGCATTATTGGATACAGGTAGCACCGATAGCAAAATTTTGTTAGATGAATTGAAAAAATTGCGTGGCAATGACCCGAAAAAAGCAAATTCTAAAAAAGCTTATAGCATATCAGATATAACAGAATTACCCTCAATCATCAAAGGGGCAAAAGATTCCGCAATTCGTGATTATACCATGTTGCTAACATTCGAGAATATTGTTAAACTGGCGTGCGAGCTTCAGCATAAGAGCAATCAAACAGATAATTGTAATTTATCGCAATTACAGCGTCAGATTACTGATGCCAAACAACTTTTAGTTAATAAAGGGAAATAACATGCGTATCTTAAAACCCATTTTTTTTAGCACCATCACTATCATAATAGGTTTGGTGATATTGTGGTTGGCATTGCCTGATGCCAGCCAAACTGCTACAGAAACCTCTTATGTTGAAGAAACAGCTATTGTCAGAGAAACTGCTACAGAAACTTATTCTGTTGAAGAAACAGTTATTGCCGAAGCAACACCTATCATTGAAGAAAGAGTTACCGTTGAAGAAGCCGCTATCATTAAAAAAATAGCTGAAGAAAAGCCACTTGTTCCCGAAGAATGGTTTACCGCTGAGCAAAAATTGATTATCAGAAAAAAATTCTCGCAAATTAACACATTATCCAGCGAATTAACAACCACCGACTTAAAATTATTAGGCTATCATGCAATTTTAAAAAATTCACTTTTGCTTGATATTTTAACCGAAAATGATGTGAGTGCTATTATTGATGAATTAAAACAATTTCAACCAAAAGACCTTGCTAAATTAATACATCATCATAAAGAAATGCTGACCTATGCCGATAATGTAGAGATAGAGGAAATTTTCTTTAAAACTGAAGATGGTAATGTTTTCTTAAAACATTATTTTCTAATCTATCAAGCTGATGGTGATTATACTGGTTATAAACTTTTATTTTCACCCACCATTGATGAAATTTTGTTGCAGGCAGTAACGAAACACCCTACAATCAATATTGATTATTACTCAGGCTATACGATTAACCCTTTATTCATGCATTTAGCAAATACAAGCAACAATAATATTATTCCATTGATTCAATTTTTTCTTGATGAGGGTGCTGCTATTAATGCAAAGAATCCAACATGGGGTAAAACAATTTTTAGTTCAGTTGGCACATTAGAAATCGCAAAATTTTTAATATCAAATGGCGCTGACCCAAATATTATCTCAAGTGGTGGCGAGTACCCCTTAATAAATGCAATTTTTTGGAAACGTTCCACTGAATTGATAAAATTTCTCATTGATTTGGGGATGGATTTACATGCCAAATCATCTTATGATGGTGATGCTATATCTAGGACGCCACTTAAATTAGCAAAAGATCAAGTTACAAAGTTAAAAGATATTTATGTTAGCATAGATAATGGCGATGCACTCTATTACGCCTCTAAAAGGGCAACTCTCCCCGCCCGCATCGCTAAAGCCGAAGAGGTCGTCCGCATCATCGAACAAGCATTAGAGGCAGAGGTGGGTAAATAACATAAGGCGGAGTGTTTTCTCATCACATTATATATGGGGGGCTTTGCGAGTTGGTTTATAGTATCAAGGGGGGTGCGGATTCATTAATATATGGGGGGCTTTGCGAGTTGGTTTTATGTATCAAGGGGGGTGCGGCGCAACTTCTCGGCGGGTATGTCCGTAGGACACCCGCCTTGTTGCGACCCCCCTTGATAATCCCCCCGCAGTACCAAATACTCGCGGAGTCGCAAACCTCACGCCATACCCCCCACCGCTATACCTAACACTAAAATCTCCCCCCTTAACAACCCCCGCTTGTGTGTAACACTCATATCTAGCGTGTCGCTGTTGCAAATTCTAGCGGATATACCCCCCCATATATTACTGCTCTTTACAACCCATCAAAAAAACGCTATAGTAATATTATAGCTGTGTTTTAAGGAGAGAAACAATGCGCCAATTATTCATCTCAATCGTTACATTATTATTGTTTTCTATGGCACTGACCGCTTGTAGCAGTAGTTCTAAAACGAGTGCAAAAAAAAGAAAGGCAGCTACCCCAGTGGTGATGGATGAAACGCCTGAACCACCCGTCATCAAAATCAGGGATATCGCAACCAGTATTGAAACGCCAGCGGATTTTACCACATTAACAAGTTTTGATGATGAAGACCGTAAAGGTGGTGGCGAAGGCACAACCGATAACGCTCTAAAAATCGGTGGATTGGTAAGGTTAACAAGTATTGAGGGCAAAACCAAAAATGATAGAATCACTGGCGGCGTGGTGCAATTTGATTATGATGCTGATGGTGATTTTACTAGTAATGGCTTAACACTCTATTTTGCCGATAAAAAAGATACTGATGTATCTGTTGCGTTAAAAAGAGATGGCTTTGGCTTTGCTACCGCATCAGCTTACATGGCAAGTATTAGATGGTCAGATAATGGTGTTTATTATGGTATTGCAGGTTTTGAAACTGCTAATATTACTGAGACCGGTAACGCTATTTTCAAGGGACAAGGCATAGGCACATATAGCGATGGTGCAACTTCTATTGCTACTAATTTTGATATTATTGCCGATGTTAGGTTTGGTGAAGATTCGGTAACTTTATCAAGCAGTAACACCTGCACCGATTCTAGCACTTGCAAAAACACGCAAAGGTCTCATCTTAATTTCAGTGGTAAGTTAAGCTACAAGGCACTGGAAAACATTCTTGCGAGTACAGCTAATGGTATTGCCACAAAAGGCGATGCTGATAACGCATCACTCACTGGCATAGCCGATGCCCGATTTTACGGACCAACGTCAGAAGAACTGGGTGGCACCTTCCGCCTCAGCAATAGCAAAGATGACTATATTGGTTGGTTTGGCAGTGAATTTGATTATGACTATGACGCCTCTGAAGCTTTGAAAGTAGATGACCCCACCGAACATGCCGAGCTTAATGGCAAAGTAATTCCCAGTAACCCATTGCTACATGCTGATTTTGCAGCGGCAGTAGATGCAGGCACGGCAAGCACATTCACCATGAAAGCCTTTGGTTTCAGTGCCAATAAAACCACTGATTATACGCGCCCATCACTTAGTGATTCTTGGGTTGTTGATACAGCAGGAGACACTAATATCACCCGAAGCGATGATGCGGTGGTTGATGTTAGCTTTGATGAGGGCAAAATATCAGGGGTAACAATCTATATTGGTGATAAGAAATACAAGAGTGGTGAAACTATGGGTTCGCCGACAGCAATCGGTTATCTTGCAGGAATTACTGGCACTAACTATACTACTACACAGTTATTATTAGATCGAGTTGCTGTATTTGGTAGCTTTGAAAGTAAATATATGGCTTATTTGAGGTGGATTGTGGAGAGAGACACAGCAGAATTTGATGAAAATAAAACCGAAGATAGCAGCTATAAAATTAGAGGGCGAGCTTTGGCTGGTTTGGAAACCACGCTTACTGCAATTCCAACTGAAAATGCAGTTGATTTTACTGGCAAAGGTTTTGGTAATTATTATACATCAGGTTTCTCAAGTGTTAGTGGCATCAATTTTAACATCACTGCCAATATTGATTTTGCCGCCCGCACTGCCAAATTCGCTAGCACTGGCTCAACGCAAGGGCATCTTGATTTCACCACCCCTTATATTCAATATGCGGCTGATAAAAATCACATTATTGGCGATGTTACCACGACAGGCGGGACTGGTAATAATCAGGGCGCAATGAGCGGCAAACTTGAAGCGCGATTCTACGGACCTGAAGCGGAAGAATTAGGCGGTGTATTTGCGGTGCAAGATGGTGAAAGATTCTATCAAGGCTATTTCGGCGTGGAAAGACCTTAATATATGGGGGGCTTTGCGGAGTCGGTTATATATTTAAGGGGGGCGCGACGGGACCCCAAATTTTTTGCAAGGCAAAAAATGTTGGGAACCCGATGTGGCTTCTCGATGCGCGCTTGTCAAATTTTTGTCCGTAGGACAATTTGCCAAGCAGACGCCTCTTGCCACTTTCGGTTTGCCCTTGTTACCAATGGCGGGCAAACCTCACCCTTAAAATCCCCCCGCTGTATTTCAAAACTAGCAGAATCGCCTGTCGCCCATACCCCCACCGCTGTGGTTAATACATAGGGCGATGTAAACCTACAAAATACCAAAGGCGTGATGCATAAAACCCCCGTCCTCTCCGCCGTCATTCCCGTGAAGACGGGAATCCATGCCTGCAAAAGAACGCCGACTTCGTATTTTGAATGCAAACTTCGTTTGCCATGTGGATTCCGTGTCTCTTACACTGCCCCTACGGGGACAATGGCACGGAACGACGAACGTTGTGGTGTATTCTACCAATTTTCAAAAAAATGAATAAGCAATTATATTGCGAATTATCAAAAAATTACAGATTTTTATCTGCGAAATATGCTATATTACCTCAAATTGGAAGTTTCACATAAGGAATTATAAAATGCTTTTGTCGCAAATGGGCGTTTACAGCAAGCGCTATGGCAGATTTTACATGGCAACATTCTTGCTATTGGCGTTTATGACCTATATCATTCATCACATGTTTTATTCCGATAGCTCGATTGCAGGCCGCAAACAGCTAGAGGCAAAGGCACTGCATTTGGAAGATAAGCTTGTTGCCCTGAAGCAAGCCAGATATTTCGTGGAACAAGAAGCATTATTATTGCGCCCCGATACGCTTGATAGCGAATTGCTAGAAGAAAAAGCGCGTGAGATATTGCTGATGCAAAATTCGGATGAGAAAATCATTCTTTATCCCGCTGAAACATTGCCCGATAGCCATATCAGGCAATAAACACCAAAATACGAGGTATAATATGGCAAAAAGTGAGAAAAGCAACCTGTTAGATTTTTATCAGCAAATGCTGATGTTGCGCCGTTTTGAAGAAAAAATTGGACAGCTTTACGGTATGGGGGTGATTGGCGGTTTTTGCCATCTCTATATCGGGCAAGAGGCAGTGGTAGTTGGCACCCAAGCGGCACTGCAAAAAGGCGATTCATGCGTTACATCATATCGCGACCATGCCCATGCCGCATTAGCAGGTATCTCAATGGAAGCGGTGATTGCCGAATTAACAGGGCGCACGGCAGGTTGTTCGCGTGGCAAAGGTGGGTCGATGCACATGTTCGCTCCCGAATTAGGCTTTTATGGCGGACACGGTATTGTGGGCGCGCAAGTGCCAATCGGCACGGGGCTTGCCTTCGCGCATCAATATCGCAATGATGGTGGCGTTACCGCATGTTATTTTGGCGATGGCGCGGTGAATCAAGGTCAGGTCTATGAATCTTTCAATATGGCGGCATTGTGGAAATTACCCATCATCTATATTATTGAGAATAACCGCTATGGCATGGGCACATCGATTGAACGCGCATCGGCAACCACCGATTTATGCAATCGCGGTGTGGCTTATGGCATCAAGGGTTACGAGCTTGACGGCATGAATGTTGAAGAAGTGTATGAGCAAGTCGGCAAGATTGCCAAAGACGTGCGCAGTGGCAAAGGCCCTGCGATTATAGAAATGAAAACATATCGCTATCGCGGGCATTCAATGTCGGACCCTGCGCGCTATCGAAGCAAGGAAGAAGTGCAGGATATGAAAGAGCATCATGATGCGTTACTAAGCGCAAAAGAACAGTTGCTATCACAAAAAATTGTTACGGAAGATGCGTTAAAAGCAATGGAAAAAGAAATTCGCGAGTCGGTCGCCAAAGCGGCAGAATTTGCCCAAAATGCACCTGAACCCGAATTATCAGAACTTTACACAGATGTGTATGGCGATGCCAATAATCATGTAGGAGTTGCATAATATGTCTATTGAAATTTTAATGCCTGCTTTATCACCCACCATGACAACTGGCACGTTAGCGCGGTGGTTGGTGAAAGAGGGCGATGAGGTGAATTCTGGCGATTTACTGGCTGAAATTGAAACCGATAAAGCAACAATGGAGCTTGAAGCGGTGGATATTGGGCGCGTTGGTAAAATTCTAATCGGCGATGGCACTGAAAATGTGGCTGTTAATCAGCCGATTGCGATATTGCTTGAAGAGGGCGAAACTGCCGATAATATCACGGTGAGTGATAAGGTTGCTACGCCGAAGCCTGAAGCGGATAGCAAGGCGAAAATTGAGACTCCGTCAGTTATAATCCCAGAAGCCGAGACAGTTACTGCCGAAGCGGAATGGACGGGCGAATCCGAAAATATCACTCTGCGCGAAGCATTGCGTGATGGCATGGCAGAAGAAATGCGCCGTGATGAAAACGTGTTTCTGATGGGTGAAGAGGTGGCGCAATATCAGGGCGCGTATAAAGTAAGTCAAAATCTATTGCAAGAATTTGGCGAAAAGCGCGTGATAGATACCCCCATTACCGAAATCGGCTTCACAGGCTTAGCAGTAGGGGCGGCATTTACAGGTTTACGCCCGATTGTTGAATTTATGACCTTTAATTTTGCGATGCAGGCGCTTGACCATATCATCAATTCGGCATCAAAAACTCTGTATATGTCAGGCGGATTGGTGCATTGCCCGATTGTGTTTCGTGGGCCTAATGGTGCGGCGGCACGGGTGGCGGCACAGCATTCGCAATGTTATGCCAGTTGGTATGCCCATTGTCCGGGGCTTAAAGTTGTTGCGCCTTATTCGGGCAGTGATGCCAAAGGTTTGCTGAAATCAGCCATTCGCGATAATTCGCCAGTGATATTTTTAGAACATGAATTGCTGTATGGCGAGACATTTTCTATCCCGAAAGATGACGATTATTTGGTGCCGATTGGCGTTGCCAAAGTGGTGCGTGAGGGCAGTGATGTAACGCTCATCAGCTATTCACGCGCAGTGTTGAAAGCGTTGCAAGCGGCTGAAATTCTCGCCGAACAAGGCATCAGTGCCGAAGTGATTGATTTGCGGTCGTTACGCCCATTAGATAGTGAAACCATTATTAACTCGGTTAAGAAAACCAATCGCGCAGTTACAGTTGAAGATGGTTGGGGCTTTGCCAGTATCGGCTCAGAAATTTCCGCCTTGCTGATGGAACGCGCATTTGACTGGTTAGATGCCCCAGTGGCACGGGTATCGGGCGCAGATGTGCCATTGCCCTATGCTGCCAATTTAGAACAAGCGGCATTGGCACAGCCAGAACATGTGGTGAAAGCCGCAAGCGATTTAGTGAAGGGATTACGCTAATGGCAGTGAAAATTTTAATGCCTGCACTTTCGCCAACAATGGAAGATGGCACGCTTGCCAACTGGCAAAAAAAAGAGGGTGATAAGGTTGCCTCTGGCGATATATTGGCTGAAATTGAAACCGATAAGGCGACGATGGAAGTGGAAGCGGTTGATGAGGGCGTGTTAGGCAAAATCATTGTGCCAGCAGGCACTGAAAAGGTGAAAATCAATAGCGTGATTGCGGTTTTGCTGGAAGAAGGTGAAGGGCAAGAGGCGATTGATGCCTTAGATTTATCAACCCATTTATCAGCTGAAAATGTGGTGAAGAGTGAAGCGAAAAGTGAGCGGACTCCGCCCGCGCCGACTCCTACACCGATTCCCGCGCCCGTCAGCAAAACAACCGAACGCATCTTAGCATCACCGCTTGCCAAACGGCTTGCCCGTGATTATGGGCTAGATTTGCAGAATATTCAAGGCACTGCGGCGCATGGCAGAATTACCAAAGCCGATGTTGAAAATGCCAAAAATTCAGGCGGTGCAGGTGCAACACGTACACCAAACACAGGCTATCAGCAACGCGATTTATCGCCCATGCCAGATTATCAATCAATCAAGCCCGATAATATCCGCAAAGTGATTGCGCGCCGTTTAACGCAATCAAAGCAAGAAGTGCCACATTTTTATGTAACTGCCAAAGTGAATCTCAATCAGCTGATGGCGATGCGCGCGCAATATAATGCGCCATTTGAAGATAAAGCACAAAAAATATCGGTCAATGATTTGATAATCAAGGCTTCGGCATTGGCACTGAAAGATGTGCCAGAAGCCAATGCCTCATGGCTAGGTGATGAAATACGGCAATATAACCGTGCCGATATTTCAGTGGCAGTTGGCTCGCCCAAAGGTTTGATTACGCCGATTATTCGTGATGCTGAAAACAAGCCGATAGGCATGATTGCAGGTGAAATGAAAGCACTGATTGCCAAAGCCAATCAAGGCAAGTTGCAACCCATTGAATATGAGGGCGGCACATTTTCGGTCAGCAATTTAGGCATGTTTGGCGTTGATGAATTTAAGGCGATTATTAACCCACCGCAAGGCTGTATCTTGGCAGTGGGGCAGGCGGTGAAAACCCCGATTTACGATGCGGATAATAACATTGTGCCAGCGATGATGCTTAGTCTTTCTATCGCGGTCGATCATCGCGTGATTGATGGCGTGGTGGCAGCGCAATATCTTGCCGCCTTGAAGAAGCATTTAGAAAATCCACTATGGCTTTTTATATAAAGGAAGCAGAATATGGCAGATAAATTTGATATTATCATTGTGGGCGGTGGTCCCGGTGGTTATGTGGCGGCAATTCGTGCGGCGCAGTTGGGCTTTAACACGGCATTGGTGGAAGGCAAGCATCTTGGTGGTATTTGCCTGAATTGGGGCTGTATCCCTACCAAAGCGTTGCTTCGCAGTGCCGATATTCTGCATCTGATGCAACATGGCGATGATTACGGTTTGAAAGCGGAAAAAGTCAGCTTTGATTTGCAGAAAATTGTCAAACGTTCGCGTGATGTTTCGGCACAGCTGAATAAGGGCGTGCATTTTTTGATGAAGAAAAATAAGGTAACCGTCTATGATGGTTACGCGCAGTTGGATAGCAAAAAGCAGGTGATTGTCAGCAAAGATAGCAAGCAAATCGCGACTTTGACGGGTGAGCATATCATTCTTGCTACTGGTGCAAGGGCGCGTGAATTGCCCGATTATAAGCCCGATGGCAAATTGGTATGGACATATCACGAAGCGATGATACCTGAAACTTTGCCGAAGAAAATGCTGGTGGTTGGCTCGGGCGCGATTGGCGTTGAGTTTGCCAGTTTTTATAATGCGCTGGGCGTTGACGTAACCATATTAGAAATTGCACCGCAGATTTTACCTGTTGAAGATGCTGAAATTGCGAGTATGGCAAGGGCATCTTTTGAAAAACGTGGCATGAAAATCCATAGCAATATCAAACTTGGCAAATTAACCAAAACGGCTGATTCCGTTACGCTTGATGTTACCATTGGTAAAGAAACGCAAAACATGACTGCCGATAGGCTGATTATGGCGGTGGGCGTGGTTGGCAATGTTGAAAATCTTGGGCTTGAAACATTGGGCATCAAAACTGATAGAAACTGCATCATCACTGATGAATTTTCGCGCACCAATGTTAAGGGTATCTATGCGATTGGTGATGTGGCAGGCGCGCCGATGTTGGCGCATAAAGCAGAGCATGAGGGCGTGATTTGCATTGAAAAAATCGCAGCTGAAACGAAAAAGGGTGGCATGGAAAAGGCACATATCACGCCGCTGAATAAGTCGCAAATCGCAGGTTGCACTTACTGCACACCGCAAATCGCATCGCTTGGCATTACTGAAGCAAAGGCGAAAGAGGCGGGTAGAAAAGTCAAAATCGGGCGGTTCCCATTTATCGCTAATGGCAAGGCGATTGCGATGGGCGAAACTGATGGCATGATTAAGACGATTTTTGATGAGAAAACCGGCGAATTGCTAGGCGCGCATCTTATCGGCGCGGAAGTTACCGAGCTAATACAGGGCTTTGTGGTAGCAATGGGGTTAGAAACCACCGAAGCGGAATTGATGGAAACCATCTTCCCGCACCCAACCCTATCGGAAATGATGCATGAATCCGTGTTATCAGCATATGGCAAGGCAATCCACACTTAGTGTGGCACACACATAATCTGTTATATTACGATAGTGGTGGTTGCGTGTTGCTGAATGGTTTCGTATAGTCAATCATTATGAATGTAAATAATGACTATATCGATACCTATATCACTGCTTTGCGTAGCAACAGCACCGATGCGAATGAGCATACCCATCGCACGGCATTAGAAAATCTGTTGCATGCATTGCAGGCAAATCCCCTCATTGATGCCCCCCCGATGGATGACGCGCTTAAAATTATCCACGAACCCAAACGTGAGGCAGGTTTTGGTGCGCCCGATTTTGCTTTGCGAAAACACGGGCAGTATGTCGGCTATATTGAAACCAAGCAAATTGGTGCAGATTTGAAAAAGGTGCTGGCATCGGAGCAGATTAAGAAATATTGTGCGTTAAGTGATAATTTGATTGTTACTGATTATTTGCGTTTTATCTGGCTAAAAGATGGCGAAATTGCCGACGATATAACCTTAATGAGTGCGGCTGATTTACAGCAAGCGGGCGGTCAAGCCTCGCCTGATGCGATGCGTGATTTATCGGCACTGATTTGCAAAAAATTTTTCAGCAATACCCCGCCGCCAATCGGCACTGTGAATGGGCTTGCAACAGGGCTTGCAATGCGCGGTAAAATCTTGCGTGATTTTTTTGGCGAATCATTGGCAAATTATCAGCGCGAGCGACTTTATGGAATTTACGAAGTGTTTCGCAATAATGTTTCTGACCATCTTGCCACTGCGCAATTTGCTGATGCGTTCGCGCAAATGCTAAGCTATGGCTTGTTTTTGGCAAAGCTGAATGCTGATGATAAGAACGACCACACGCCCATCACTCTCAATAGTGCCAAGACGCATATCACTGAAAATTTTGCTTTAATTAAAGAATTGGTTGGCTTTTTAGATGAGCTTGAAAAACCGCTTTATGCAAAAATCGGTTGGGTGGTGAAAGAAACACTCACAATTATCAACCGCTTGGATTTACACGAAATCAAAAAAGAACTCAGCTTTGATGGCAGTAAAGACGACCCCTATATTTATTTTTACGAAGATTTTTTACGGGCATGGGATAAGGCAACGCGTAAAAGTCGCGGGGTTTATTATACGCCACCCGCAGTGGTGAAGTTTATTACGGGCGCGATTGATGATATTTTACGCAAAGATTTTGAGGTATCGAACGGGTTAGGTGAAATCGACAAAGTAACCGCGCTAGATTTTGCCACTGGCACTGGCACATTCCTGTTAGATATGTTTCAACAGGTGCTTGATAACAGCAATGAAAAGATGCATTCATCACTCATCAAAGAACATTTCTTAAAGAATTTTTATGGCTTTGAATTTTTACTTGCACCCTATGCGGTGGCGCATCTTAAATTATCGCGGTTTTTACGCCATTATGGCTATGATATGGATGCAGATGAACGGTTGCAGATTTACCTTAGCAATACATTAGAGCAAAGTAGCCCGCAAGGTAATTTATTATTGCCAGCCTTAAGTTATGAGGGGGAGACTGCCTATGATATTAAAGCCAATAAGCGAATTTTGGTGATTGCGGGCAACCCACCCTATGCGGTGAATTCCATGAATCAAAATGAATGGATAGGCAAATTAATTGATGATTATAAATATATTGATGGCAAGCCATTAGGCGAGAGAAACTCAAAAACCTTGCAAGATGATTATGTTAAATTTATTCGCTTCGCGCAACATAAAATGGATGCGATGGAAGAGGGAATCGTTGGTGTCATCACCAATCATGGCTATCTGGATAATGTTACGTTTCGTGGCATGCGCCAAAGCCTGATGCAATCATTTGATAGAATCTATTTGCTTGATTTACATGGCAATGCGAACAAACAAGAAATTGCGCCTGATGGTAGTAAAGATGAGAATGTGTTTGATATTAAGCAAGGGGTTGCGATTGCAATTTTTGAAAAAAGAAAAGGACTTAAAAAAGGGATTTTTCATGCCAATATTTATGGTGCGCGTGAGGATAAATATCAGCAATTAATGCAAGGTTTTCAACATATTAAATGGCAGGAATTACAACCGCAATCACCAGATTACTTTTTTGTCCCACAAGATACAACATTAAAGCCTGAATATCAGCAAGGCATAAAACTCACCAATATTTTTCCTATTTATAATGGCGGCATTAAAACCCATCGCGATGAATTTGCTTTTGCGTTTAGCAAACAAGAAATGCAAGCGCGGATTACCGATATATTAGGCATGAAAAGTGATAAAGCCTTGCAAGATGAGTATCAATTAAAAGACACAGATGATTGGCAATTCGCGGCAATGAGAGATGCGATGAGGCACACGCAAGATGAAGAAATGAAAAAGAAAATTGTGCCTTGCCTGTATCGTCCGTTTGATAATCGCTATTGCTATTATGGCACTGAAACAATGACGCGACCGCGTGGCGATATCATGCACCATATGTTGGCAGGTGAAAATATGGCGTTAATTACATCACGCACTGCCTATACACAGCAGACTTGGGCTGATATTCAGGTAACCAATAAGATAACAGAATTTGGTATAATGGCAACAAGACCGGGTAATTCAGCACCTTTATTTCCCCTTTATCTTTATCCGCCAACGGAGGGCGCGAAAACCAACAAGAAAATAAGAGATTTATTTGATACGCCTGACCCATTCGCATTGGGCGCACGGATTGAAAATATTGCACCAGAATTTAGAAAGTTTTTGGGTGTGCAATATCCGAATCTTACCATCACGCCCGAACAAATTATGGGCTATTGCTATGCGATTTTACATAGCCATTCTTACCGCATAAAATATGCCGACTTCTTAAAGCGCGATTTTCCGCATATCCCCTTTGTGCAAGATAGCAAGCAATTTCTGAAATTATCAGAGATAGGGCAGAAGCTGATAGACACCCATCTGATGAAACAAGTGCCACCTTTTGTTGCAAAATTAGCGGGTAAAAGTGATGATTTCACTGTTACGCGTCCGCATTATGATAAGGCACAAAAAAGACTCTATATCAATAATGCACAATATTTTGAGCCTGTGCCATCACATGTTTGGGAGTTTTATATTGGTGGTTATCAAGTGCTGGATAAATATCTGAAATCACGCAAAAACCGAACACTATCCCTCGCTGAGATTCAGCATATCCAAAAAATTATCGGCATTTTAGATTTCACCACTCAACAAATGAGCAAAATAGAAAAAATCTATCAGGCTTAACTTACAGCTTAAATGTGTTTTAGAATGCTGGATATAATTTTAATTCGAGAAGTTTATCAAAGTCAACTTGATTTTGAGCATGTATACTATAATAATTAATTTTATTATTATGACTTTGTTTTGATTTTCCAACCCTTATGAATTCACGCCTTTTATCTTTATCATAGAGGCATATTAATTTAATTTTATAATCTTTCATGAAGCTGAAATCATTATCAATTGTTCTTTTCAGATTAATACAATATTCTAAAAAACATTTAGAAGATAATAATTGGTATTTACTCTTGGAAAATTTTGTATCAGTTAGGCTAGTTGTCATCTCTATAAAAATAATTGTATCATCTGTAATCATAGCATAATCAGCGTTTTTTCTATAATTACATCTTTTATCATTTTTAAAAATATTGATATTTGCTTTTACAACATTTAAATCAACGAGTAATAAATCATTTGGAATATTAATTATTTCAATTTCTTGTTGTGTTGTGTTTTTTTGGGTCGGCGATGTCTCTATTAGAGTTTCTGTACCACTTGTAATTGGTATGATTGGTTTCGCACCTTTTTCTGTTTTCTCAACAAATATATCTAACAGACTACTCATCATCTTCCCATGTAAGCGCACCTTGAACAGCATTGATTGCCATAATTGCTTCATCAAAGCTAGGCACTTCAATACCATCTTCTTTGGAGACTTCATTGGGAGTTAATTTACCATTTTCAGCTGTATAGACACTGATTTTCCTATGCTCAAGCAATTCATTGTCAGAATAATCATATTTTTTCATAATTTTTTTATGATAAGCATTGTCTTTATCTAATACAATTAGGGTATTCAGCTCCCTTATGATATGGTCGCTATGGGTTGAGATTAAAACTTTTATGCCGATATCGTTATGTACCAGTTTTGCTAATAACCTTGCCATTTTACGTTGATTGGCGGGGTGCAAATTAAGTTCTGGCTCATCAATGATAAGTAAATCACCTTTTCTTGCGGTATGCTTTAGGTAAAAATTGAGATGCACCATCGAGCGCACGCCACTAGAGCTTTCTATCATCGTTAAACGTGTATCATCATTTTCAGGTGCAAAGAGTAATCCAGCATCGTTTAATGTATATTTACCACCAATGATTTCTTCTAGTTCTTGCAATAATTGAGAATGTTCTTTAGCAATGAAGCTTTGTCTTGTTGCAATTGTCTGTAATCTATTGATAAAATCCATATTATCTTGAATGGCGCGAGAATATGAACTTCCTGTCAAGCGAAGTGCACGATTGAGGCGTGAAATGCTCATACTAATGGGTGCTGAGATGTTGCTGTCGTTTAATTCTGATTCTGTTGGCTTGTAAATTTTTTGATATTTTACAAGCGTTTCATATGAATCTCTTAATTCAGCTCTTCTAACATTGAGTTCATCATTAAAGACACTTACCCCTGTTCGTTCTGCAGTTGTGATAAAGGTATCTGGTAGAAGGATGTCTAATATATATTCTGCAGTCGCTTCCTCTAACGTTTCTTTTATAAAGTCGTCTTCAAGAAAGATATTAATATCTGCTGATATATCATCCTCTTCCTCATCCTCTTCTTCTTTTTTAAATAAAAGTGAGAATTTTATTTCCATATCGTCTTTATTTTTGTTGATCTCTAATTCAAATAACCCAGTTCCAATTGAAAAATACTTTTCTGCTTCCTTAAATGATTTATCAAACTCTTCATCAAATAATTCAAGCCTAAATTTACTATTATCAAAATTTTGTTTAGATGCTAATATGCTAGGCAATTCATCAATATATTCTTGTTGTAAATTTTTTAATAATTTATAAATCCTATCTTTTGATTTTGATAAATCAAAAATCAAAGCTCCTGTTTTATATAGGGAGTCAAACTCTTCCTTACTGATGATGTTAACTGTATCTCGTAACAATGTCCGCCACTCACGCAAAAACCCATATAGGCTATAAGCAGCGTAAGTTTTGCCCGTATTATTCTCACCGCAGATGATAGTTAAATCATTAACGTTAAATTCCGCTGATTTCAGCAGACCGACATTTTCTAATGTAATTTTCATATTCTTAACAAGTAATAACCATTTTATTGAGCGACATATAAGATGAGGCAATAACCTATGTAAACACCATAGGCAAGCTATTTATATGCTATATTTCCTTTTGTTACCCCATCACATTATGTGATTATAGGACATTTTGTCCTCTTATTATAGCATATTTTATGCCGATGCGGTAAAAATAATTTCTCTCTAACCCGCTAATTGTTGTTCTAGCTGTTTGATTTCATCTTTGAGCGCGAGTTTTTGTTTCTTGAGTGAGGCTATATCGCTATCGCTGCTGCTTGGTTTTTTGACATTACTCTCAATATCGGTTTCCAATTTTGAATGTTGGGTTTTCAAAGTGTTTAAGCGGTTTAATAGTGACATGATAGCTCTCCTCTTATGTCGTTTTTGTTAATATATAAATTGCATTATTGCATTACTTCATCATCGCCCGCCCATAAAAATCATGGCATGGAAGGGCGCGTCAAAACTAGCAGTTTCTTGATGCAATTCGGTATCTTGAAAAGATTCTATGTAATCGGGTGAGGGAAATGTGAGGATAACAGCAAATGCTGCCGCAATAAAAAAAATGACATAATGGCCAGTTTTAACAGGCATTACGATACCTTACCCGATGAATTTTGACGGTTCGCGGTGAGTAAATCACCAATCATAAAGGCAAGCTCCAGCGCCTGATGCGCGTTTAAGCGCGGGTCGCAATGGGTGAAATAACGCTCCGATAAATGATGCTCGGCAAGTTCCTTACCGCCACCAATACATTCGGTAACATTTAGCCCCGTCATCTCAAAATGGATACCACCCACATGCGCGCCTTCCGATGGAACAATCGCAAAAAACTGCTGAACCTCGTCAAAAATTGATTCCACCTTACGTGTTTTATAGCCATTTTGCGCCTTAATGGTATTGCCATGCATCGGGTCACACGACCAAATCACATGCCGTCCCTTCTTGGGTAACGCGCCGCACAATCGCGGGCAGGGCATCGCTGATTTTATCTTTGCCCATACGGCTAATCAGCGTGAGTTTACCGGGGATATTGCGGGGGTTCAGAATATCAATCATCCGCATCAACTCATCACCATCAATGCTCGGACCTATTTTTGCGCCAACAGGATTTTCAATCCCACGTAAAAATTCCAAATGCGCGCCATCACTATTGCGCGTGCGCTCGCCTACCCATAGCATATGCGCCGAACAATCATACCATTTATCATCTAGCGAACTTTTGCGGGTTAATGCCTCTTCATAATTTAACAATAACGCTTCATGGCTGGTGTAAAAATCAGTTTCAGAAATTTGCGGTAGCGACGATGTAACGCCACATGCCTGCATGAAACCCAAAGAATCGTTAATGCGATTGGCAAGGGCGGCATAATTTTGATAGCTAGGGTCAGAGGCAATAAATTCTAGATTCCAATCACGCAAACGGTGCAAATCCGAAAAGCCGCCTTTAGAAAAAGCGCGTAATAAATTAAGCGTGCCAGATGATTGATGATAGGCTTCAATCATATTTTGTGGATTAGGAATGCGTTTGCCTTCATCAAAATCAACATGATTGATAATATCGCCACGATAGCTTGGCAGTTTCACGCCATCGATGGTTTCAAAATCATCCGAGCGTGGCTTGGCAAATTGCCCTGCCATCCGTCCGATTTTAATAACGGGGCAATGCGAGCCATAAATCAGCACCACCGCCATTTGCAGAAACAGCTTAAAAGTATCGCGGATAGAATCGGCAGAATAATTATTGAAGCTTTCGGCGCAATCGCCACCTTGCAAAATGAACGAATCACCCGTTACCGCGCTTGCCATTGCGGTTTTCATATTCTCAACCTCGCCTGCGAAAATCAAAGGGGGCAGAGACTGCAACTGCGCTTCAACCGATGTTAAGGCTTGCTTATCGGCGTAATGTGGCATTTGCTTGATAGGGAAATCGCGCCAAGTTGAGGGCTGCCATTCATTCTGTATTTTTTTAACGTCATTCATGATTCTATCATAAGGTTTCTATCACAATAATGCTAGTAAAAAGCGACTGAAAAAATAATTTTTTACTGATATTGCAATAAACTGCAATATTGTTTGATTTGCAATTGCATGTTTTTTACTTTATCAACAATAATAGAAGTTTAGGCTAGATGGCAGAACATATCTGCTATATCAAATGAGTTTCCCGTCATGGTTGCGGGAGGGTGTTTTTAACGGCATTTTTTATAATTTGCTAGGAGTATTATATTGTTTCAGATTGAAGATATTTTTGCAGAAGATGCAGGCAAAGGTTTGTTTTTTACAGATTGGGCAACCAGTGAAAAAACCATTGCACAACCAATTCATTGTCGTGATATTGGCATCCATTCTGGCAAGCCAGTGATGATGCGGTTTGAACCCGCACCAGCAGGCACTGGTATTCAGTTTATCCGTGAGGATATTAAGCATGGCGATAATCGTATTTTTGCGAAATGGGATAAGGTGGAATTTACCACCCTATGCACTGAAATTAGTAATGATGATAATGCGGTGGTGGCAACAGTTGAACATGTGATGTCGGCATTGGCGGGCAAGGGGATTGATAATATCCTGATTTATGTTGATGGTCCTGAATTGCCGATTATGGATGGTTCGGCGAAAGAATTTGTGTTTTTATTAGAATCGGCAGGCATTAAATCGCAATCGCGTATGCGTAAATTTATCAAAGTATTGAAGCCGTTGTTGTGAAGCATAAATCAGGCGCCTATGCGTCATTATTGCCAACTGATGAATGGCATTTTAAGCTAAATATGCGAATCAATTTCCCCAATAGTGCGATTGGTGAACATAATTAAGCTATATATTAGATGATGATTTCGCACAAGCGATTGCACCAGCGCGCACTTACGGTTTTGTGAGTGATTTGCATATTTTGCAAAGCAATGGTTTGGCATGTGGCGCAAGTCAGAAAAATGCGATTGCGCTTGATGGCGATAATGTGCTGAATAAAGAGGGGTTGCGGTTTGATGATGAGTTTGTGCGTCATAAAATTTTAGATGCGGTCGGTGATTTATATCTGGCAGGCAAGCCATTGATAGCCACATTTGAAGGCAATTGTTCGGGGCATAAATTGAATAACGAATTACTGCGCGCGCTATTTAGCGATAGCGATAATTGGTGCATGATGAGCGCAAAGATTATAAATTAACTGGCGCGGTTGCTTTTGCATAAGCAAAAAATATAATTTAAGGTGATAAGCATTTTTTCTCTTGTATTACAGTATGATTTTGCGGTAACAAGGTGAATATCATTTTTTTGATGATATGCGGGTGTGGCGAAATTGGTAGACGCGGTAGATTCAAAATCTATTTCTCGCAAGAGAGTGGGGGTTCAAGTCCCTTCACCCGCACCATAAATTAATAAAAACAACATTGTTTTTGCGAGTGGTGCAACATGCACATTTATCTTCCCATAGCTGAACAATCAGTCAATATTTTATCATTGATATTGATGGGGGGCGTCGTTGGGCTTTTATCAGGAATTTTCGGTGTTGGTGGTGGTTTTTTGATTACCCCGATGTTGTTGTTTTTTGGAATCTCGCCAGCGGTTGCGGTTGGCTCGCAAGCGGCACAAATATTGGGCTCATCGGTTTCAGGAGTATTTGGGCATTTAAGGCGGCGCAATGTTGATATTAAAATGGGTATAGTATTGGTTGTATCAGGTGTTTTCGGTTCACTATTTGGTGTCATATTATTTGCGATTTTAAGTGGCTTTGGCTATATCGATTTTATTGTTCGCGTCAGCTATGTTTTGCTATTGGGCAGTGTTGGTTTTTTAATGTTTCGTGAAAGTATGCGCGCTTATCTGATTGGTAAAGGTAAGCTGAAAATGAAACGTAAGCGGGTAAAGAAGAAGCGGGCGATTGGTGCGAATTTTCCGATTAAAATTCGTTTTCGGCAATCTGGCATTTATGTATCAGTCTTTTTACCAATTTTTTTAGGCTTTAATATAGGCATATTATCAGCGATTTTAGGCGTTGGCGGTGGCTTTGTGATGGTTCCAGCAATGATTTATATATTGGGAATGCCCACAAGGTTGGCGATTGGCACATCTTTGTTTCAGGTGATTTTTGTAACGGGCAATGCCACATTTTGGCAGGCAGGGCTCAACAATAATGTGGATATTTTACTGGCGATATTATTATTGCTTGGCAGTGCGGTGGGCGCGCAATTTGGGGTGAGGATTGGCGCGAAAGTAGAAGGCACAAAATTAAGACTCATTTTAGCATTGATGGTATTTACAGTTGCATTTGTGTTATTTATTGGTTTGTTTGTCACGCCTGATGATATTTATTCCATAAGGTTGGGGTCGCGATGAAACGGTTCTTAGTAATCAGCATGATTTTGTTTCTTATCAGCATACAGGCACGGGCTGAGGGCGATGGCGTGGTGGCTGATATTTCCAGCTATTATGTTGATATTTCACCACGATTCACTGGCACACGGGTTTTGCTTTATGGTGCGGTGGATATTGATAATGGCAATGTGATTTTGATTATCAAAGGCCCTAGACAAGATTTTTTGTTGGATAAGCAAACACGCGTGTTGGGAATTTGGGTGAAGGGCAAGACCATTCTTTATGATAATGTGCCGCATTTTTATCATATTATTTCATCAGAACCCGTTGATAAAATCGCGAGCCTAAGTGCGATAGAGACTTATAATCTTGCGCTCGATGCACTGGATATTACTGGCACAGAAAATAGATTAGTGGTATCGGAGCAAGCAGAATTACGGCAATATTTACGCAAAATGGAGCAAAGTGGACTTTATTCGCAAAGCACAGAGAATTTTGTATGGTTAGGAAAACGCCTATTTCGGGTTGAATTAAATTTTCCAGTCAATGTGCCGACTGGCACTTATATTTTGGAGAGCTACCATTTGCGCGATGGCTATGTGGTATCGGCACAGGCATTGCCGCTGTTTATTCGCAAGAGTGGTTTTTTAGGATTTTTAGATGCGTTTGCTGATAATTACGGCTTCATCTATGGGCTGGTTGCGATGATTATGGCATGTATGATGGGCTATGGCGCACATAGATTGTTTGGCAAAAAATAATTTCTTGAGATTAATTTTTTAAAATCATATTGATTTTTTGGGCTATATAATCGGCTTCAAAAGATGGCGGTCGCATTTGTTCTAACAATAAATTAAGGGCCTGTAATTGCTGTTGCTGATAGGATTTATCAGCCAATAGTTGAACACCTTGATAAATTTGTTCAGCGGTGCATTTTTCTTGAATATATTCAGGCACAATTTGGGTATCATTTGCCGCATGATGTTCAGGTAAAATATTACGCTTTGATTCTGCCATAATATTGAATAAATTAAACTGCTTAATGGTGAGGAGCATTTTGGCGATAAAAAAATTAACCGCTCCTACCTTATAGGCAATCAGATGCGGCACTTGCAACATAGCAAGATGCAGCGATATTGTGCCAGATGCGGCAATCGTAAAATCGCATATCGCCATGCTATCAAAACGTTGCGCTTCATCGCTGATAAGACTGTAAGGTATCGGCGCGGGCATATTACCGATATAGTCGGTAATATGCGCTTGATATTTGGGAAAAGTTACGATGATAAAATGAGTATCAGGATTTGTGACCAGAATTTTCTGTGCGGTCTCAATAAAAATCGGCAATAGGCTGGTAATTTCGCTCCGCCTGCTACCTAGCAACAAGCCGATAAATTGCTTATTGGGATATTGCTTGCGGATAGGATTTTGCGCGATAATTTCTTGCTTATTTTTACGTGCATTTTGCAACGCATCATCAAGAAACATATTATGCCCGATAAAATGCGCACAATTCGGTTTGTGGCAATTAAATAATGGCGGCTCAAACGGCAATAGAGTGAGAATAGCATCGTAAGTTTCGGCAAAAATCTTGCCACGTTTGGGGCGCATTGCCCATATTGTTGGCGCAACATAATGAATTTTTTGGGTCGGCACTGTAATACGCCTGCATAATCTGATGGCAAAATCTGGTGAATCAATGGTGATGATACGGTGGGGCTTCAGGTGATTGATAAAATCCGCCACCTTATTAATCGCGCGATAAATGCTTCTGATATGCAAAAAAACAGTTGTAAAACCGATAAAGCTAATTTCCTCCATCGGCAACAGACATTTCAGGTTTTCCGCCTGCATCAATGCGCCACCAATGCCATAAAATTGCGCGTCATTATCGCTTGCTTTAATGGCGCGCATCAAATCTGCGCCTAATTTATCGCCAGAATCCTCGCCTGCAATCATCACATAAATCATGCCGACTCCTCAAAATTCATCTCAAGCGCATGAATGAACAGCCGATGCTGATTCGCCATGCTGAGTATCTCGTCACCACCCACTAACAATGTCCCATTTTGGGCAATCGCAATGCCTGCAAAATTGTTACTGATGGCGAGGGTAACGGTCTCCGCCCCGATAGCAGGCAAATCCATTATATCGGTTTGCCCCTGTTTCGGCAATTTCACCAGCACTGCGCCTGTATGATTATCGGCACGGTGCTTTTTTAGCCATGCACCGCAACGTTCAATCAGCGTATTTGTGCCTTCAATGGCTTCAATGCCAATGGTTTCGCCCTGATGAATCACCACCGCTTGCCCCACATCAGCCGGCGATAATGCCGTTAAAATTTCTTGCCCGCGCGCAATATCGTTGAGCATTGTTGGTTTCGCCTGATAATCGCCAAGATTACCCGCTTTGTTGCATAGAATATCGGGGCAAATCTGATGCGGCGCAACCACTGTAAAGCCATGTTGCTGAAATAATTGATGGGCATAACGCACCGCATAATCATCGCCCTTATGCTGAATCGCATTGAAATAATCGGTTGCCAGCGCATCTTTAGGGGTTCGGTAAAAATAATCACGCGGGATTTTACCCGCAAAAATCACCTCGCTACAATCATTTTGTTTCAGCAATTCAAAACATTCCTGTAACTGCCCAATATCCGATGCTTGATGGGGGTAATGACTGATGGATTGCCTATCATAATCAGGCGTAACGGTGAGAATAAGGGGAGCGGTTTGATATTTTTCAGTGATATATTTGGCAAGAATTGACGGCAATACGCCATTGCCTGCAAAAATTGCGCGCATGTTAATTATCTTGATTTTTGTTGGCAGCGGCGGAAGATGTAGATGCAGGGCGGGCAAATCTTCGCTTGCTAGGTGCGGTTACAAAACGCAAAATTTCAGAAATAATCGGACAATTTTGATGGCTTTGTTGTAGCTTTTCAATCGCTTGTTCCATCATATTATCGATGAATAATTGCTGATAGGCATGACGGGCATTCGCAATATCGTCCCGCTTATAGCCACGCCGTTTTAAGCCAACAATATTCAAGCCTGCCAAGCTTCCTTCAGCATTATCAACCAATGCAAACGGTATCACATCACGGCGGATATAGCTGTTGGCGCCAATCATCGCGCCTGTGCCAATACGCGCAAATTGATGCACTGATGAATTACCGCCCAAAGTTGCGTTATCGGCGATAGTTACATGACCGCCAACCAGCACATGCGGCGCTAAAATAACATTTGAAGCAATCACGCAATCATGCCCAATATGTGTGCCAAGCATCAGCATGTTGTTATCGCCAATTTTCGTAAAACCATCATGGCTTTCAATCGCACGGTGAATCACCACATGTTCGCGGATAATATTATGGTTGCCAATAATGGTTTTGGTGCCATCACCCTTAAAGTTGGTATGTTGCGGTGGTGTGCCAATCACGGCAAACGGGTAAATCTGGCAATCACTGCCGATGGTAACATCGCCATCAAGATAATTATTGCCATGCAAAACTGTGTTCGCCCCGATTTTTACATTGCCACCAATCACGCACCATGGACCAATCGTCGCTGAACTATGAATCTGAGCGGTTTCGGCAATACGGGCAGTTTCATCTATCGGCATTGTCTCGCTCTTTACTCTTTATTATCCATCAATGCGGCTTTGAAGGTGCATTCCGCCACCAATTCGCCATCAACTTTTGCCTTGCCCTCAAACGACCATATCGTGCTGCGACTATGCAAAGGGGTAACATGCAGTTTTAGATAATCGCCCGGCACAACGGGTTTGCGAAAACGCCCTTTATCCATGCTAAGGAAATATACCAATTTATCGGCAGCGCGTAAATTCATTGAGCTACCGATGAGAATGGCGGAAGTTTGCGCCATTGCCTCAACAATCATCACTCCCGGCATAATCGGTTGATGCGGAAAATGCCCTGTAAAAAATGGCTCGTTATAGGTAACGCATTTAATGCCAGTGGCTTGTTCGTAGGCAATAATATCAACCACCTTATCAATCAGCAGAAAAGGATGGCGATGCGGGATATAACCCATAATATCGTTAATATTTTGATCAGGTATACTGATTTTTTTATCGTCACTTATTGTTTTATTCATGGTCTAATGTCCTTTTTTACCTTTAACCATTTTATCTAATAACAGATTAATGCGTGCTTGCATAGCAAAAGGACGCGCTGGCACCCCAAACATTAATTGTTTTTGCATTACACTCTGATATACCACAGTTCCAGCCCCAATTTCTACCCCATTTGCGATAGTAATATGGTCTTTAATCGTGCTACAGCCACCTACCGCGACATTATCGCCTATTTTAGCCGACCCGCCAATGCCAACACATGCCACAATCAAGCAATTTTTACCAATTTTCACATTATGCCCAATATGCACATTGCTATCTATCTTACTATATTCGTCAATAAAAGTCTTGCCAATTGTTGCCCTATCAACAGTACTGTTTGAGCCGATAAGCACATGTGACTTTGTTTCCAAAGACCCAATTTGTTTCATGGGGATAGTGTTATTTTCACCACTCGCAGGGATAATGCCAAACCCTTCTTCGCCCAAAACCGCGCCTGATAGAATCACATTATTATCACCAATTTTGCAATGATGCAAAGACACATTGCTGCCAATGATACAATTTTTGCCAATAAAACTGTTGGTGATACTGCAATTACTGCCTATCACGGTTTCAGTCGCTATTGTACAATGATTATCAATGAATGTATGTGCACCGATTTGGACATTATCGGCAATATTGGCTTGTTTTTGTTGAGGTGCAATGAAAGGATAATCAGGGTAAAGCATCTCTGCTGCTTTTGCCCATTCGGTGCGGGGATTGGCACATAGAAAAAACTGAATATGGGGCAGGTTTGCTTGCACTTGTTGGTGTAATTTGGGGGTGATAAGGCAAAAAAGCGACTTTGTTTGCTTTAAGGCATCACAATATTTGAGATGATTGATGTAAATAAGATGGTTTTTATCGGCATATTCAAAATTGCTGATGCCTTGTATCATATTATCATCATTACTTGTAGGCTTATGCGCCACTTGCCAATCAAACTGTTGCGCCAAATCTTGATAGGGCAAGGGAGTCGCGATAAAGGGATAGGGTGCAATTTTGTTTGTTTTATTCATGATGTTCATCTTAGGGCGTAAGATTTCTATAAAAATTATCGTTTAACTGTGGCAATTCTTCATTAAGCAAGTCAAGCGTTTCTTTGGTAATATCCAACTGTTTATCGGCAACCAACACCGCATTGGTTGTTGTGCCAGCATTTAATATCAGCGGTAGTTTTTTTTCTTTGCTGATGCGTTGCAAAATTGTATAGATTTTTTGCCTGATATAATCTTGCGCGTTGACATATTTATTATCTAAAATATTTTTTTGCTCTTGCAACTGCCTTTGATAACGCAAGCGCAATTTTGCCAATTCGCTATTTTGCGCGCGCAATGCTTCCTTACTAAGATGCTTGCCCTTGCGGTCGATATTTTTCTCTAATGCTTCAATTTCAGTCACCATTTTATTAACATTTTTCTCAAAGATGATGCTTTCTTCTTCAATATGATTGCGAAAATCTTGCCATGCCAGAGAATTCACCAGCACGGTTTGAAAATTAACAATGCCGATTGGCGGCAATATTGGAAACACGAATTGTTCATCTTTTGCTGGCTCAGCCGATGGATTATCTTGCGCCATTGCAGGCGATATTATTGTAAGGCACAATAAAATCGGTAAATATATGATACGCCCAAACATCATTTAAAACGCAATGCCCAACGAGAATTCATAACGGTCAGTATAATCGGTTTCTTCATATTTTAAGGGGCGCGTCCATTCAAAACGGATAGGACCAACGGGTGAATTCCATACCAAACCATAGCCCCATGCTTGCCGCAATGAACCCGTATCAATAATATCAGCATCATCATCATAGGCAAAATCTGTTTTGGTGGCAATGCCACTATCAATAAATAATGTGCCTTTTACATTGCTTTCAGGCGGGAAACCAATGGGAAAAAATGTTTCAACTGTGGCAGTGGCATATTGGGTTACGGGCAAATGCACGCCATTGGTGCGGTCATACGGTCCAACGCGCCCATACACAAAACCGCGCATATAAGTGCCGCCCACATAAAACGCATCAACCAGCCGTAATTCGTCTCTGGTTGCTGTAATATGCCCCATGCGAAACCTAAAATCAATGATGCTATTGCGCGTAAGCGGGGTATAGGCACTATAGCGTAGCGCCGATTTAACATAGTGATTATCACCGCCAAAGCCACTATATTGTTGCGATATTGAAAGTAATGTGCCCATTGTAGGCGCGAAATTACTATCACGGGTATCACGCGAAAAGGCTTGCGTAACAGATGATGTAATATAAGTGCCCGCTTGTTGCTGAATAGAAATTGCTGATGTTGTTATCTTATCAATCAGGGTTTGATTTTGCGAATAGCTAAGGGAATGCCGCCATTTACTTTGCCCAAGACGGTAGCTTAAACCGGCACTCACGCCGATTTCGGTGCGGTCGTAAAACCCTGAATCGGTTTCTGAACGATAAATGCTATAATTGACATTCACGGGAAGTCCGCGATAATTGGGGCGCCCATTAGAGATTGAAAACACATTGCTTTGTTCGCTAACATTCAAGCTGACACCAATCGAATTGCCGCGCCCGCCAAAATTACTTTCGCGCAAACCAAATCTGAGTGATGCGCCATTAAGCGAGCCATAACCGATACCTAAATTAAGAGACCCCGTCAATTTTTCGCTAACAGTAATCCGTAAAACAACCTTATCGGGCTCTGAACCATCTATCAAATCAACGCTAACATCGTTAAAAAAGCCAGTAAATTGCAAGGTGCGATTGATGCTATTCACGCGCGATGGCACAACGGGGTCGCCCTCGCTAACAGGTAGATATTGCCGAATAACCTTATCTAATGTGCGGGTGTTGCCCACAATTTCAATCCGTTCAATATAACGTTTGGGGGCACGGTCGATTTCGTAAGTAATGCTGATGGTGCGTGTTTCTAAATCGCGCTCTTCTTGAATGGTGGCATCAGTAAATGGAAAACCATTGGCATGTAAATGATTGACTATCTGGGTTTGCAATGAATCAATATTATCCGAATGATACCAATCATTCACATCTAAATCAGCTTTGCGAATAACTTTTTGTAGCCCCTCATCATCATTGGCAAGGTTGGGTAATTTACTGTTAATTTTAATATCGCTAATTCTAAAACGGTTGCCCTCATCAACGGCAAAATTGATGGCAAAGAATTTTTGCGGACGGTTTAATTCAGCAATCGCTGAAGTTACATCAATATCGGGGAAGCCACGATTGCGATAAAAACGCCTGACAACTTGCCTATCGCCCTCAATCCGTTCGGGGTCAAAATTAGTGCCAAAAAAGCGTAAGAAACGCCTCTCTTTAGAATAGATTTCGCGCTGTAACACAGCATCGGAATAAAAATCATTGCCAATAAATAGGATATGCTCAATCTTGGTTTTGCGCCCTTCGGCAATCTCAAATATCAGATTAACGCGGTTTTGTGGCAGACGAATAATTTTAGGCTCAATGCGAATCGCAAATCTGCCATAGCGTTGATAAATATTCAGCAAATGCCGCACATCTGCCTGCACCCGTGCCTGATTATAGGTTTGGCGCGGACGAATCCTTATCTCATTTTGCAAAATATCATCGGTAATCACGTTATTGCCCTCAAACGCGATTTGATTGATAATTGGTTGTTCTTTGATGGTAATCACCAAATCATTGCCCTCACGTTTCAGCGAGACATCTTCAAAATTACCAGTGGCATAGAGGGCTTTTAAGGCTTCATCCATTGTTTCTTCTGAAAACTCATCGCCAATAGCAATCGGCAGTTGCGATAAAAGGCTCAAGCCATCGGTGCGCTCGGCGCCCTTAATCACAATATCTTCAATAATTTGCGAATATGCAGGCAGTGATACACAAAGCATTGCCATCAGCACCCATATTTTTATCATGAGCGTTAGGCGGTAAAGCAGGCATCTAACAGGCAGGAATGATTTCATTGTTGGCATTATTGCTTATAATGATAACACATCGTTAACGGTAACAAAGATGATAAGGGTCATGATACAGGCAAAGCCGAATCGTAACAATTTTTCTTTCACCATATTTGGCATTGGTTTTCTAAAAATAATTTCGTAAAGAATAAACACCAAATGCCCACCATCTAATATCGGGATTGGCAGCAAATTAATCAGCCCTAAATTGATAGAAAGCAGGGCGATAAAAAACAGCAGGCTAGCAAAGCCATTTTGCGCGAATGTTTTGGTGGTAACGGCAATTTTAATCGGGCCGCCCAATTCTGCATTATCACTTTTACCACTAACGATAGAGCCGATTGCTTTCAGATTTTCAACCGTAATCCAAAGCAGACTATCCGCGCCTAGAATAATCGCTTGCCCTAGCCCGACTTTAATCCATTCAGGTGGCACGCTTTGCACACCAATAAAATATGATGGGGCAGGGGGGGGCGTTGCATTATTATCCACATTGGCATCTGTATCAGCATCAATTCCATTACTATCAATGATGCGTAATTGTGGCACTACTGTTAATTGCACTATTTGTTCAGATTCACTGCCACGCTTAATATCAAAAGCGAGTGGCTTGCCCGCTGATTGGGTAACTGCTTGCACAATTTGTCCGAAATTACGAATTTTTTGCTGATTGACCGCAGTGATTTGGTCGCCTGCCCGTAAACCTGCTTGTTCTGCCGCACTATCACCTACGATTCGCTCAATCATCACGCCATTGATGCGTTCACTACTCACGCCCTGTATCAGCACATAAGCAGCAATCAGTACAAAGGCAAGCACAAAATTAGCGAAAGGCCCTGCCGCCACCACTGCCGCACGGGCATAGGGTGGTTTGGCAGCAAAAGAACGACTGGTATCATTCTCGGCATTCTCTTCTTCACTGTTTTGCCCGCTAGTTTGTCCACTCATTTGTTCGCCATACATTGCCACATAGCCGCCTAAAGGTATCAGGCTAAGACGATAACGTGTGCCAGTTTGCTTGCCCGTCCAGCCCCAAAGTTCAGGACCGAACCCGATTGAAAACACTTTCACGCCAATGCCATAGAAGCGCGCCACCAAGAAATGCCCCATCTCATGGATGAAGACAATCACGCAAATCACAAAAATAAAGGCGAGCGCGTTATTCCAAATTAAGTCAATAAAATTCATCATTATGTTATCCGTAGATTCTTTTGGGGTTTCGTTTGGGTTTTGTCGCGTATTATACTCTATCGATAGGCTATCAGTCTATTTTTTTGATGCTATATTCTGTCATTTGTCGCGTTTTATTGTCGATTAAGATGACATCATCTAAATTTTGAGGCTCATCAGCATCATATTCATCTAATGCACGGGTAATCATATCGGTAATGGCAAGATAGCTGATGCGATTCTGTAAAAACGCCTCAACCGCAATTTCGTTGGCGGCATTGAAGATAATCGCAGCTGCTTGCCCCGCTACTAGCACTTGTTCGGCAAGCTTGAGCGCAGGAAATTTAACCTTATCAGCCTCAAAAAAATCAAATTTCGGATTGCTTGTAAAATCAAACTGATGCTGCGGGGGCGCGGGCAACCGATGCGGATAGCTAAGCGTATAGGCAACGGGCAGATACATATTTGGCACTCCCATTTGCGCCAGAATCGACCCATCGCAATAGCGCACCATAGAATGAATAATTTGTTGCGGGTGAATAATCACCTTTAATTTTTCAGCTGGCATATTGAATAAATGCTTGGCTTCAATCAATTCTAACGCTTTATTCATCATGGTGGCAGAATCGACCGAAATTTTTGCGCCCATCGTCCAATTTGGGTGTTTCACGGCTTGTTCGGGGGTGATATTTTGCATTTGTTGCTTCGTTAATTCGCGAAACGGACCACCTGACGAGGTAAGAATAAGTTCAGCCACTTCATTTGGCTTATCACTCAACACTTGGAATATAGCATTATGCTCGCTATCAACGGGCAAAATCTCGCGCGCAGTTTGCATTAAAAACTTGCCCGCCATCACCAAACATTCCTTATTGGCAAGCGCAATTGATGCACCGCTTTTTGCCGCTTGTAATGTTGGCATCAAGCCCGCTGCTCCTACAATCGCCGCCAACACACGGTCGGCTTTTAAGCTTGCGGCTTCTAGCAATCCCTCTTTACCTGTGCTAAGGCGTGGCTGATATTTGGCAGATTTGATGGCGGATTTTAAGTCGGCAAAACACGCTTCATCACTTATCACCACCAATTCAGGTTTCAGCAAGTCGCTTATTTCAACCAGACGTGCAACATTTTGATGCCCCGTTATCGCCACAATTTCAAACCTATCAAGATGATTTTGCAGAAACTCAACTGAAGCACTGCCGATAGAGCCAGTTGCACCTAATAATGTGATGCGGGAACGCACTAATTAAGCCATTCTGCAATCTTTAACGCCACAAATGCCGCTGGGCTTGCCATTAAAAAACCATCAATTCTATCGAGCACACCGCCATGACCGGGGATGATATTGCCAGAATCTTTCACATTGGCACGGCGTTTCAGCATGGATTCAAATAAATCACCCACTTGCGCCATGATAGAGACAAGCAGGCTTAAAAAGATAAAGAATAAGATAGGCTTGCCATCAATGCCCGCATATAAAAAGCCGATAACACCCGCAGCACCTAACGCACAGAGACTGCCTGAAAATGTTTTATTCGGGCTGATTGAGGGCGCTAATTTTGCACCGCCAAAGGCACGTCCGCCAATAAAGGCGGCAATATCGGTGGCGATAACGGTTAGCACCAACCATAAAGTTGCCAATGCGCCAAAATTATCGTGAATCCAACTAAAACTAAGGGCTGCCACAAATAAATAACTAAATCCGATTTGATTATGAAAAGCGCGTTCAACCGATGGTTTGGGAATGAAAATATCAATGAATAGAAATAGGGTGATAAGGGCAGGGGCGGCTGGCCCTAATGGGCGCATCAATAGCATGGTTGCCGCAATAGATAATGTTAATGTGAGACGTTTTTGAGTGAACACGCCGCTTGGTGCAAGCCCGCCCCATTCCCATGCGCTAATGGTCATCACCACTATCATCAATAATTGTAACGGCCAACCGCCAAATATAATGACTGGCACGGCGATTAATATCATAATGACTGATGAAAAAAACCGATTGGCAAAATTTTGGTCTTCAACAATTCTATCGGCAAGATAGCGATAATTCTCGCGCAACCAACGGTCAGGATTGCGGACAGGAAGCAACATTTCCCAAATCACTTTGCCTAATAATTTTACGCCTTTGCCTATCGCTGTTAAGCCCTTACCCATCCATTTTTGCAAATAGTAACCCCCATATTCAAAGCCCTTATCCATCGCCCTAAATGGCGAGGCAACCACAACCTTTAAGATTTTGTAAATGCCACCCAATGATGATTTTAAGATTTTTACAGGTGCTGATAACAAAAATTTAAGAGCGCGTTTTAAGGGAGTGATAATATTATTCAGCCAGATGAAAGGCGATTTAATGATTTTCATCATTGATTTAAAAAGTCGTTTTATCATTGTGCCAGCTCCTTATTTGCTTCCTTATTTGGTTTGCTATTTTGTCCGCCATTACTTGTTTTGAGGGGCATTGCCTCGCTATTGCCAAATCTTCTTTTGCGGGTGCGGTAAAATTCCACCGCCTCAAAAAAATCCTGTTTGCTAAAATTAGGCCATAAAATATCAGTAAAATACCATTCGCTATAGGCAGATTGCCATAGTAAAAAATTGCTAATACGCCTTTCACCACCCGTGCGGATAATCAATTCAGGCTCTGGCATATCGGCAGTATAGAGCAAAGACTCAAATTCCCTCTCGTCTAATTTACTGATTATTTCAGGGTTTTGCAATGCTTTTTGGGTAAATTTTTTCACCGCATTGATGATTTCCGCCCGTCCGCCATAATTCAGCGCGGCACAAACTGTTATCCTATCACCATTTGCACTTTTTTTCATCAGTGAGTTCAGCATTTTTTGAGTCTTGGCAGGCAATGCTGATAAATCGCCAATGCAGGTGAAACGGATATTCTCGCGTAAAAATTCTTGCTCTTTATCGCTGATAAAACTTTCAATCAGTTGAAACAAACCGCTGACTTCTTGCTTGGGGCGTAGCCAGTTTTCGGTAGAAAAAGTGTAAAGGGTTAAATAATCAATTTTCAACTCAAGCGCGGCTTTGATGATATCCGATACTGTTTCAACCCCTTTTTTATGCCCATAAAGTCGTTCTTTGGTCTGGTTTTCAGCCCATCTGCCATTGCCATCCATGATGATACCAACATGATTGGGGATAGGGTTAAGAATGGCAAGTTTAGGTTTCATCAGCACTTATATTTGCAGCATGTCTTTTTCTTTATCGGCTAACGCCTTATCAATCTTGCTGATAAAATCATCAGTCAGCTTTTGCAACTTATCAGCATTGCGGTGCATTTCATCTTCGGATATATCGCTGGCTTTTTCCATTTTCTTCAGATTATCCATGCCTTCACGCCGAATATTCCGAACAGCAACTCTGCCATTTTCAGCATATTTTCCCGCAACTTTTACCAATTCACGCCTGCGCTCTTCATTCAATTCGGGCATTGTGATGCGGATAACCGCGCCTTCGGTTTGCGGATTTAAGCCCAAATTGGATTCCATAATTCCTTTTTCAACCGCGCCCACCATGCCTTGGTCCCAAACATTAATGCTTAAAGTTCGGGCATCTAGCACCGAAATAGTGGCAACATGGGTAAGCCCCATCTTACTGCCATAGGCATCTACCTGCACGGGGTCTAAAAAGTTTTGCGATGCGCGCCCCGTTCGCAAAGATGATAATTCACGGGTAAAAACCTCTAATGCTTTTTCCATTTTGGTCTTAATATCTGCTTCATTCCACATCATGATGCTCCTTTTAATTCCTTGATATTTCAGTTGCTGATAATAGTAAATCTTCCGTCATTATTCAGCAAGTTTTTTAATGGATTTTCCTGATTAAAATTTAATACCGCAATTTTCAGATTATTTTCTTGTGCGATGGTAAAAGCGGATTTATCCATGATTTTCAAATTTTTATCTAATGCCGTTTGATAGGTAAGATGCTTGTAATGTTTGGCTTCTGGATTTTTTTCGGGGTCAGAATCATACACGCCATCTACTTTGGTAGCTTTCACCACATAGTCGCAATCAAGCTCTAACCCGCGCACCACGCAAGTGGTATCGGTGGTGAAATAGGGCTGCCCCAATCCGCCCGCTAACAGTAAAATTTTACCCGATTCTAACGCACTCACCCCAAGTAAACGGTTGAAACCCTGCGCGATACCAGCCACTTCAATCGATGATAATATTTTCGCCTTTTTGCCCAATGCCAATGCGCCAATCATGCTTTGCAAGGCGGTGATATTCAATATCGTCGCCATCATTCCAATTCTATCGGCATCGGCACGGGGTAAATTCTGCGCTTTATCAGTGGCGATAAACTTCTTACCACGCATGATATTACCACCGCCACATACCACCGCAACCTGACACGATTCAGCAATGTTAATCAATTTACGTGCTGTTTGTTCAAGCGCATCATTATCAATACCGATACCAGAAGCATCGCTGAGAGATTCGCCTGAAATTTTAAGCAAAATGCGGGTGTTTTTGGTCATAGAACGCACCCCATCATGGTGGGTTTAACCCTTAACCACAGACGCCACTTCACTGGCAAAATCAGTTTCTTCTTTTTCAACCCCTTCGCCAAGTTGAAAACGAACAAAGCCTTTGAGGGCAATATCAGCACCGATTTCTTTGCCAAGCGCGGCAAGCAGGTTAGAGATTTTACTTTCGCCATCCATCACAAAAATCTGTTCTAATAACACTGCTTCTTCGTAATATTTGCGTAATCTGCCTTCCACCATTTTACCGATAATTTCTTCGGGCTTGCCTGATGCACGGGCTTGTTCAGTCAAAACAGCACGTTCGCGGTCAAGCGCGGTTGCGTCAACGGTATCTACCGAGAGAAATTCAGGACGCGCCGCCGCCACATGCATGGCGATTTTATGCCCTAATTCGCGCAATTTAGCTTCATCGCCACTGCTTTCAAGCGCAATCAACACGCCAATCTTGCCCATATCATCGCGCAATGCCGAATGGATATAGCTCACCACCACACCCTCGCTCACCTCAAGATAATCACTGCGGCGCACCGACATATTCTCGCCAATGGTTGCGATATGATGGGTTAGCTGTTCGCTGAAACTCTTATCGCTGTTGGGGTATGCGCTATCAAGCACTGCCTGCATATCGCCTTTATGGGTGAGGGAGGCTTGGGCGGTATCGCCAACAAAGCTTTGAAAATGTTCGTTACGGGCAACAAAATCAGTCTCGGCATTTACCTCAACACATGCACCCATAGTGCCAGAAGTTGTTACTGCCACCAACCCTTCGGCCGCCACGCGCCCTGATTTTTTCTGTGCGCTTGCCAAACCATTTTTCCGCAACCAATCGACTGCTTCTTCCAAATTGCCATCAGTTTCATTGAGTGCTTTTTTGCAATCCATCATGCCTGCGCCAGTTTTGACACGCAATTCTTTGACCAATGATGCTGTAATTTCAGCCATATCTATTTATCCTCTTTTTCAGTTTTGGGTTTTGCAACTTTAGGCTTTTCCACTTTCGGAGTATCAGCTTTTACTGGCTTATCCGCTTTTGGTGTATCCGTTTTCACGTCAGCTTTTACCTTATCCGCTGGTGCGGGCTTGTCAGCTTTAGGTTTGTCATATCGCGGTTTATCACCTCTGGGTTTATCGCCTCTTGGTTTATCACTGCGGGGCTTATCACCTCTGGGCTTGTCGCTATTATATGGTTTTGGCTTTCTTGTGCGCATCGTATCTTTTGATGTATCAGGATTCGAATCCGCACCCAAATCAACACCCATTTGGCTCATTTGATTTTTCATACCGTCCAAAATCGCTTCTTTTGCCAAACGGCAATAAAGTTTAATGGCGCGCAATGAATCATCATTGCCATAGATAGGGTAATCAATGCCTTCAGGGTTGCAATTTGTATCGATAATCGCCACCACAGGAATTTTCAGCACTCTGGCTTCAGCAATCGCGGTTGCTTCTTTGTTGATATCAACCACAAAAAGCACGTCAGGTTGCGAGCCCATTTCGCTGATACCGCCTAGCACCAATTCTAGCTTGGTTTTCTTACGCATGATGGTAATCAGTTCTTTTTTGGTAAGTCCTGTATCTTCATCGTCCAGTTGCTTTTGCAATTTTTTCATATTGCTGATGGAATTCAAGATGGTTTGCCAGTTGGTAATCATGCCACCTAACCAGCGGTGATTCACGTAATATTGTCCCGAATCAATGGCGGTGTTTTTGATGGTTTCACGCGCTTGCATTTTAGTGCCAACGAATAAAATTCTGCCACCGCTTGCGGCAATTTCGTTTAAGAATTGTAAGGCACGGCTTAATTGCGGTGCGCTATGGTCAAGATTGATGATGTGAATCCCATTACGCTCACCGAAAATATACGGTTTCATTTTAGGATTCCAAAGACGGGTTGTATGTCCGAAATGCACGCCTGCTTCCACAAGTTCGCGCATGGTAAAATCTGGCACTGCCATTATATAAAGCTCCCTTTAGCAATATTTCGGTTGAACCACCATAGAGAATAGTTGAAAAATCAACACCGAAACGGAAAACTCTATGTGAGAAATAACGCAACATCATTGTTGCAAGATTGTTATAGCGTAGTTTTTATTAAAAGTAAAGCGTAAAAAATAGTATTGAGTAATAGCGGTGGGGGGATTAGGCGAGGCTTGCATTCATTGCTAGTATTAAGCACAGCGGGGGGATTATCAAGGGGGGCATCACGAGTTGATTGGCGCACCGCCAGAATCAGCGAAGTGTATGTCGCACCCCCCTTGATATATATAACCGACTCCGCAAAGCCACCAGATATTAATGCTACCTCTTACTCATCTCAACATAATCGCGGGCGGTTTCCCCCAAATAGAGTTGACGCGGGCGACAAAGCCGACTGGTTTTATCTTCGTGCATTTCTTTCCATTGCGCAGTCCAACCCGCGGTGCGCGCTAGTGCAAATAAAGGCGTGAACATATAAGATGGAAAGCCGATAGCTTCCAAAATAATACCAGAATAGAAATCAACATTCGGGAATAATTTACGCTCAATAAAATACTCATCTTCAAGCGCGATACGCTCCAACTCCATTGCCAATTTCAGAAGTGGTTGCTCTTTCATGCCTAGCGCATCTAGCACTTCGTGGCATGATTGCCGTAACACATTGGCACGCGGGTCAAAGTTTTTGTAAACGCGATGCCCAAATCCCATCAAGCGGAACGGGTCATCTTTATCTTTGGCACGTTTAATATATTGCGGAATATCATCAACCGAACCCATTGATTTCAACATATTCAGCACTTCTTCGTTAGCACCACCATGCGCGGGCCCCCAAAGCGCGGAGATACCGCTTGCCACTGCCGCATAGGGATTCGCACCCGTTGAGCCCGCCATCCGCACAGTTGAGGTAGAGGCGTTTTGTTCGTGGTCGGCATGTAAGATGAAAATCTTATCAAGCGCGCTCACCACTTCGGGTATCATCTTAAATTTATGTTCGGGTTTGCCAAACATCATATAGAGGAAATTATCGGTATAGTTGTATTCTTCACGCGGATACAGCATTGCCTGCCCGATAGAATATTTATAAGACATCGCCACAATGGTCGGCAATTTGGCAACCAACCGCCTGCAACATAGCAATCTGTTTTCTTCAGAACGCACATCAAATGCGCCATGATAAAATGACGATAATGCACCAACCACGCCAACCAATATCGCCATTGGGTGAGCATCACGACGGAAGCCACGAAAGAAAAATTGCAACTGTTCGTTGATAAGGCGCGATTCCATCGTTTCGGCATGGAATTGCTGATACTCATCTTGCTTCGGCAATTCGCCATGAAGCAACAAATAAGCGACTTCTAGGAAATTACTTTTTTCGCATAGATTTTCAATGGAATAGCCACGATGTTGCAGAATTCCTTTATCGCCATCAATATAAGTGATTTTTGATTCACATGCGCCCGTTGCGCCGTAACCGGGGTCAAATGTAAAATAGCCAGTCTTGCCGTAAAGCGTTCTAATATCTATCAGGTCAGGCCCTTGTGTGCCTTCTAATATAGGGAAATCGTATTTTTCGCCAGTTTGATTATCGGTAAGTGTAACAGTTTTTGCCATCATTATTTCTCCTCTTGCAAAAACGTAAATATCGTAAAATCACATTATCAGCTTTTACAATAAAATGAAAGCGTAATTATAAAATAAATTTTGATAAATCAGCACTTTTAACCAATGTGCCTAATGTTTCTTCCACTTGTTTGGCATCAATTTTGATGGTTTCACCCTCTTTATCAGAGGCAGAAAAGCTAATATCTTCCAGTAATTTTTCTAGCACAGTATGCAAACGGCGCGCACCGATATTCTCAACATTATCATTGATTTGTTCGGCAAGGTTGGCGAGGGTGCGAATGGCATCATCGGTGAATTTCAGGGTAACTTGCTCGGTGGCAAGCAGGGCGATATATTGCGTTATCAGCGCATTTTTGGGCTCGGTAAGAATTCGGTAAAAATCATCGGCTTTCAGCGGATTAAGCTCCACCCGAATCGGTAACCTGCCTTGCAATTCAGGCATCAAATCCGATGGCTTAACGGCATGAAACGCGCCCGATGTGATGAATAAAATATGGTCAGTTTTCACCTGCCCATGTTTGGTGCTAACCGTTGTGCCTTCAATCAAGGGCAGTAAATCGCGTTGCACACCTTCGCGTGAGACATCACCGCGATGATTATCGGCACTATGGCAGGTTTTATCGATTTCATCTAAAAACACAATCCCCGATTGTTCGGTGCGCTTAATCGCTTCTTTGGTGATTTTTTCTTGGTCAATCAGCTTGCTACTCTCTTCTTCTAGTAGAATATCGTAAGATTCACCAACATTCATGGTGCGTTTTTTGGTTGGCGTGCCAAAGCTTTTGCCTAAAATATCGCCCAGATTCATCATGCCCATCTGCCCGCCCGGCATTCCCGGTATATCAAACATTGGCATTTGCATCGAGCCACCATCTTGAACATCAACCTCAATCTCGGTATCATCTAGCGTGCCTTCGCGCAACTGTTTGCGGAATTTATCGCGGGTGGCGTCGCTGGCATTTGCGCCTGTTAGCGCATCTAGCACACGGTCTTCGGCATTGAGTTCTGCGCGTGCCAACACATCTTTGCTATGTTCATCACGCACCATATGCAGAGCATATTCTAATAAATCGCGGATAATTTGCTCAACATCGCGCCCAACATAGCCGATTTCAGTGAATTTTGTTGCCTCTACTTTGATAAAAGGCGCGTCAGCTAATTTCGCTAATCTGCGGGCGATTTCGGTTTTACCGCAACCTGTAGGACCAATCATCAGAATATTTTTCGGATAAATTTCTTCGCGCATTTCTTCATCAAGCTGTTGCCGCCGCCAGCGGTTACGCAATGCCACTGCAACCAAACGTTTTGCCGAATCTTGCCCAACAATATATTTATCTAAATGGTCAACAATTTCACGCGGTGAAAAGTTTGGAATATCGCTCATAATTTCTCTACCGTGATATTTTTATTGGTATAGATGCAAATATCGGCAGCAATATCCATCGCGCGTCTGGCAATTTGTTCGGCATCATCAAGCTGGTCATAAAGTGCTTTGGCGGCCGCAAGCGCATACATGCCCCCTGAACCTATGGCGATAACGCCATCTTCGGGTTCAATCACATCGCCCGTGCCAGATAGCACCAAAGATGTTTTTTCATCGGCAACAATCATCATCGCTTCTAATTTGCGTAAAAATTTATCACTGCGCCAATCTTTGGCAAGCTCTACCGCGGCGCGGGTTAATTGTGATGGATATTGCTCTAATTTTTTTTCTAGCCGTTCAAACAGGGTGAAAGCATCGGCAGTGGCACCCGCAAATCCCGTTAGCACCGCGCTTTTTTCGCCTAAACGTCGCACCTTAACGGCATTGTTTTTCATCACCGTATTGCCAAGACTCACCTGCCCATCGCCAGCAATCACCACTGATGAGTTTTTACGGACGCATAGAATGGTTGTGCCATAAATTGTGTTGGCAGAATGTTGTGTTATATCGTTCATATTGCTATATATGGTGACAAAGTTTGATAAATGCAAGAAAATTTCTTGGCAAGAGTGAAAATATTTGTTAATATCATCAACATTCCTACAAGAGGGTGGCTGAAAATATGATGTTACCCCTGTTTTTAAGCGATATTTATATTGCATCATTATTGCACAATTAATAAATACTGAGTAGGACAAATCATAGCTGATTGTGCGCCATTAATATGATGGCAACATAACGCAATCGGTAATAATAATCCTTGTTAGAAAGGCAATATTATGTCTAAACGTTTGGCATCAAAATATAAAATTAATAGGCGGTTAGGGCTTAACCTTTGGGGCAGACCAAAAAGTCCCGTGAATCGGCGCGATACTGGTCCTGGTCAACATGGCGCAAATGCAAGGCGCAAAAAACAATCAGATTTTGGCATTCAGCTGATGGCGAAACAGCGGTTGAAAGGCTATTATGGCAATATTGGCGAGCGACAATTCCGCCGCTATTATAACGAAGCACAGCGCAGAAAAGGCGATACGGGCGAAAATATGGTGGGCTTGCTAGAGCAACGGCTTGATATGGTAGTGTATCGCGCTAAATTCGTGCCAACAGTGTTTGCAGCGAGGCAAATGGTGAATCACGCGCATTTTCAAGTGAATGGTAAAAAGGTGAATATCCCTTCTTATTTGGTGCAGGAAAATGATGTGATATCAGTGCGCCCAAAAAGCCGTGAGATTTCACTGATTATGGAAGCAACTGCTTTGGCAGAACGCGATGTGCCAGATTATATTAATGCCGACCATGTTAAATTGAGTGCAACATTTACGCGGGTGCCAAAATTGGAAGATATTCCGTATCCTGTTAAAATGGAACCAAATTTGGTGGTGGAATTTTATTCACGCTAATTAAATCATTTGCTGCCATTAAATCATTTCGGGGAGTCAGCCATCATAGGCTGAAGGCTGAGTAATGATTTGCTCGTTTGAAAAAATCATATTAATCGCATCATCGTAATTACATTATCGTAATTGCATCATCGTAATTACTGGGGGCGGATATGATAGAGTAGGGCAATATATTGCGTTTTATATCGCATTTAAGAATAATTGTTTCATATCACCTGTTAGGTTTAACGCTTATTTGGTGCATGCCTGCTTATGCGTTTATCAATTTTTTGGGAATTGGACGGCTGAATATGGCAGATGGGAAGCCACAGGACAGAATCATTTTAATTTTTCGCGTCCAGAATTATCGCCCGCGCAAATTTCGCGAAGCAATGTTGATATAAGTATGCAAGAATATTATTTGCAATATCGGCACCCTGAAGCAAATTATAGTATTAGCATTAATATATTGTAGGTGAGTCAAATTACGGGGTAAGACGCATTTTTGACTATTGTGATGGTGCTTATAACAGTGCAGAGGAATGTGCGACACCGCCAAGACTTTATTGGCATCGCGAAATGCCAACCTATTCTACAGTATCAATCACCATTATTGACTATCAGCAAAATTTAAAACAATACACGAACCAGACGGCTTTTTCAGATTATTTTAACCCGCCTTCTATTGAATATAATTGGCTTGTAGGCTATGTGGCATGGGCTGATAAGCAATGGACGCGTGGCAATCAATATATCTATCCAGAGGGGGCAGAAACCACCCCTATAGAAACCATTACAACAGGGCAATTACTGGCATGGAGCGGTGGCAGAGTAGGCGTGAATGCCCGCTATTTACCGCAAGGCGAGAATGGCCCATTAAAAATAAGAGGACAAGCTGTATATGTGTTGGCATCAGTTTCAGGCGCAGGCTTTGATTTGTTTCATGTGCCAGCACTTGAGGCGGCACCGCATATTAATTTTTCAGGCACAGGCGAGGGCATCATGCTAGATGTTGAGTTTTTATATCAGGTGAAGGGCAATCTATATCTTGGCATTAATTATCGCGATTGGCGCATGAAAGCCAGAGGAACATTACAACCGGGTCCAGATTATGTGAATAGTTACGAACTGAGCAATATAGAAACCCGTTATACGGGACCTCTATTTTTTTTAGAATTTTCGTTTTAGGCAATTTTGTTTTTAATTGGTTTTAGTTAACAAATTTGTTTTTCACAAATTTTTTTAATGGGCAAGATATTATGGTATAGGATTATAGAATGGATATGATGAATTATAAAAAACGCATAAGTATTTTTATTGTCGCCGCATTATTTGCGCTTAGCGGTTGCACAACATCGCAATATACGATGACTGCCATTTTGGCTGTGGGCTATACGATATGGACTGATAAACTGCCCACCGATAAAGTGCTAGAAGTGATTACTGATAAGGATTGTAGCACGGTGCGCGCCGAAGAAGAGGGTGGTGCTGTTTGCATTGATAAAGAAGATACCGCGCCTAAAGCCAGTGATGTGCCGATATGGTGCTATCGTAGCATTGCGGGCGTGGATTGCTACGATAACGAAATCCCACAATATTCCGATAGGCTGATTCGATAACGCTAAACTGCTTTAATGGTTTATTTTTTTTACACAATATTTTGATTCTTATTGTTTTTTATCACTATAATCTGTTAAAATATGTATATGATTTATAATTTACCAGAATTAGATAGAATGTCGCGTGCCTTATCACGGCTAGAAACGGCATTGCTAACAAAGCGCACGGTGTCATCTGCATCACGAAATGCGCTGATTCAGGGTAACGATAATGCAAACCCACCGCTTGATATGGCACAAGAAAATCAGATGTTACGGTTACAATGTGAAGAAATGCGCGGGCAATTAAAACAAGCACATCTGTTATTGGCTGAAATATTAGGGCATGATATAAATATTGATGCGCTACCGAGTGGCGCAAATAGTGATGATAAAAATAAGTTAGAATCATCAAACTCCTCTGCTAATAAGATTCACCTTAATGATTTAAGAAATACAGATGACGAGGAATATAATGGCTGAAGTTACTGTTTTTATTGCAGGAAGGTCTTATGTGCTTGATTGCGATGCTGGGCAAGAGGAGCATTTGCGAAAATTAGGACAGCATTTAGATAGCCGTGTGCGCGAATTGCAGGCATCAAGCCGCATTCAGAATGATTTGGAATTATTGGTGATTACGGGTATCTTATTAAGCGATGATTTATCGGATGTTAATTACGAAAATATTAAATTACGCAAAGAAGTAGGGCGGTTAGAATCGCAATTACGGCGCGATAATACTGGCTCTGCGCCTGTTACCACAACCGCTTCACCTGATATTAGTCAGATTAGCGCAAGATTAGATGCGATGGCAGGGCGCATGGAAAGACTTGCAGAAACGGTGCAAGAGAGTTAGAATGAAAAATGTGCTGGGGGGTTCGCTATGCTTTCACTTTCCCGGGGGCGATAATCTCTTAACGAGGGGACTGCCGCTGTTATGATGCATTCCATCTTAATATGTGGTTCCCACCTGGTCACTTGGCCATCGGAGAAAATCAAAAAGCGGCGGCTTTTCTGGCACATAAACTATAGTCATTGATAGGATAATGAGCGTGATTGAAACACAGCTGAAAGATATAGCGGAAGAAAAGAGGATATGTCGGCAACAGGCGATGCAACAACGTCGTCTCGTGGCGGCGCAGGATAATCAGATTCCGCCCAATATGGCTGATATAATTCAAGCTGAGTTTGGTGAGTTGGCTAGCACAAAAATTGCAGGTTACGCCGCCATGCGTGATGAATTGCCGATATGGGATTTACTAAAAGATTTACGGGTATTGGGCGCAACCATCTATCTGCCGATTGTGGTCAAAAAAGGAAACGCGTTGGTTTTTCAATCATGGCAAGCGGGTGATACTTTAACTCAAGGAAATTATGGCGAAAAAACGCCTATCTATGATGCTGATGCTGAACAAATTATCCCCGATATTATTCTCGCGCCTTTATTAGCGTTTAGCAGTGATGGGTATCGGCTTGGTTATGGCGGTGGTTATTATGACCGCACCCTTGCCAAGTTTAGGACAACAGGCAAGCAAGTAACATTTCTCGGCATCGCCTATAGCGCACAAGAAGTAGCAACATTGCCGATTGATAAATATGATATAAGGCTAGATGGCATTATCACCGAACAAGGCTTGCGGTATTTTGTCTGATTTGCGGATATTATTTTTAGGTGATATTTTTGGTGCGCCCGGTAGACAGGCGGTCAGAGATTATCTGCCCGTGTTGAAAGATAAGCTACGTCCCGACCTTATCATCGCCAATATTGAAAATTCGGCACATGGTTTTGGCATTACCAGCAAAATCTATCACGAGCTAAAAAGCTATGGGGTTGAGGTGATGACAGCGGGCAATCATACATGGGATAATGTTGATATTCTATCGATGATTCACGAGGCTGATTGCTTGGTGCGCCCGATTAATTTGCCTGCCCATCATCCGGGTGTTGGCTATCGCGATATTGAGGTTGCGGGGCATGGCACGGTGCGGATTATCAACGCTTTGGGCAGTCTGTTTATGCACCCTGTTTCATCTGCGATGCCAATATTGGAAGAGGTGATTCCGACATCATCGCCGCGTGATGCTGAATTTGCGGCGATTTTTGTGGATTTCCATGCCGAAGCCTCATCTGAAAAAATGGCAACTGCCAACGCTTTTGATGGCAGAATCAGCGCGCTGATTGGCACACATACCCATGTGCCGACTGCTGATTGCCGTATTTTACCCAAAGGCACTGCCTATCAGACCGATTCTGGCATGTGCGGTGATTATGATTCGGTGATTGGCATGAAAACCGAAAATGCAGTGGCGCGATTGCAAGATAAATTGCCGAAAGCCAAGTTGCAACCTGCCACAGGTGATGGTATGATTGCGGGTGCTTTTATCACCATAGACCCTTATGGTTTGGCGCAATCTATTGAACCCGTGCGCTATGGTCCGGGCTTGGCTGAACATCTTCCTGATATGAAAGAATCATCATGAAATACTCAAAAAATGTGTTTGAACTGGTTGGCAATACGCCATTGATTTATCTTAAAAAAGCCTCTGAAATGACGGGCTGCACAATTTTAGGCAAGGCAGAATTTATGAATCCCAGCGGGTCTATCAAAGACCGTGCGGCAAAAGGAATGTTGCTTGATGCAATCAAACATAATAAAATCAGCAAGGGCGGTATTGTGGTTGAAGGCACGGCAGGCAATACGGGTATTGGCTTAACCTTGCTTGGCAATCAGCTTGGGTTAAAAACCAAAATCGTGATGAATAACAATCAAACTGACGAGAAGAAAAACGCCTTACGCATGATGGGTGCAGAGCTTTACGAGGTAGAGCCGAAACCTTACAGTGATGAGGGGAATTATATCCGCTTTGCAGGTGCGTTGAGTGAGAAAATCGCCGCCACCAATCCTGAAGGTGGTGTCTATTGGGCGAATCAGTTTGAAAATCTCGCCAATCGCAACGCGCATCGTGATGGCACAGCGCAAGAAATCTGGCGCGATACTGATGGCAAGATTGATGGCTTTGTATGCGCTGTCGGCTCTGGTGGCACGCTGGCAGGCACGGCTGAAGGCTTGCGCGCGAATAATCAGAATATCAAGATTGCATTGGCAGAACCACCCGGTGCAAAGCTTTATAGCTATTATACCACAGGCGAATTGGCAGGCGAGGGTAGCTCAATCACCGAAGGCATTGGGCAGGTGCGCTTGGTTGGCACATTGCAGGGATTGGCGGTGGATATGGCTTACAGAATTGATGATAAGGAATCACTGCCATGGGTGTTTCACATGTTGCAACATGAGGGGCTATGTTTGGGTAGCTCGGCAGGGGTGAATATTGCGGGCGCGGTGGCAATGGCAAAAGAAATGGGCAAGGGCAAGGTGATTGTTACCTTACTTTGTGATGAAGGCACGCGTTACCGAACAAAATTATTTAACCCAGAATTTCTGCGCTCAAAAGATTTACCTGTTCCTGAATGGCTTGAGTAAGATGGATAAATTGCACCCTTATACAAAAATTTTGCATGATTCGCAAAATTACGCTGATGGCACAGTCAATCCCCCCGTGCAACATGCCTCTACCTTGCGCGCACCCGATTATCTTAGCTATATCGGCAAGAAAGAATGGGCGGGCAAACATTACGGCAGATATGGTATCCAAACCCATCGCGCCTTAGAAGATGCTGTTGCATTGTTAGAACAAGCGCATGGCGTAATATTGGCGGCTTCGGGCTTGCAGGCGGTGGTGTTATCGCTCATCAGCTTTGTGCAAGCGGGCGATAAAATCTTGATGAGTGATAATGTCTATCCGCCAGTGAAGCTGTTTGTTGAAAATTATCTGAAGAGGCTGAATATCAGAACGGTGTATTTTAATCCGCTGGCTGATGAGACGATGTTGGCAGAACTTTATGATGCTCATGTGAAGCTGATTTACATGGAAAGCCCGGGCAGTGCTACTTTTGAGTGCCATGATATTAAGGCAATTGTCAATTTTGCCAAGCAAAATAATCTTATCAGCGTGATTGATAATAGTTGGGGCGCAGGCGTTTATTTGAAACCGCTAGAATTGGGAGTTGATATATCGGTGATAGCGGCAACCAAATATATTTGCGGGCATTCCGATATATTGCTAGGCACGGTCAGCGCAAAATCTTCGGCGCATTATCAGCAAATTGCCGATACCGCAAGGTTTAACGGCTTTTATGTGGCACCAGACGAGGCTTATTTGGGCTTGCGCGGGTTGCGCACCATGCCGTTGCGTTTGGCACAACATCAAACACAAGCTGAAACATTGATGGCGTGGTTGAAGCAACAGCCAGAAGTTACATGTATCGCAAGCCCGACTGCAAAAGATTGGTTTGGGCATCAGAATTTTACGCGCGATTTTTCGGGTGCATCGGGGTTATTTGGCTTTTACTTAAACGAAAATGATGATAGGCATTTGGCAGAATTTTTTGATAATGCCAGTTTATTTGGCTTAGGCGCAAGTTGGGGCGGTTATGAAAGTCTGATGACGCCGATGCGAATCATGCGGTCGGCATCACCGCATTTGCAACAATTTAAAGGGCGGTCTCTGGTGCGGATTCATGCAGGTTTAGAACAGGCTGATGATTTGATAACGAGTTTGAATGCTGGTTTCACTGCTTTGCGGAAGAGTAAAACCGCATGATAGAACAGTTGAAATTCAACGCTGATGGTCTTATCTGCGCGATTGCGGTTGATGCCGATAATGGCGACGTGCTGATGCAGGCTTGGATGAATCTTGAGGCTGTGCAGGTGAGCCTTGCTGAAAATTATGTGTGTTATTATTCGCGAAGCCGTCAAAAATTATGGCGCAAGGGTGAGGAATCGGGCAATCGGCAAAAATTGCGTGAGATACGCACCGATTGCGATAATGATTGCTTGCTGTTATTGGTGGAACAACAGGGGGCGGCGTGTCATACGGGCAGAAGAAGTTGCTTTTACCGCAAAATTGATGGCAATAATTTGGTAACGATTGCCGAACCCATTCAAGATGCGGCACAATTATATGATAAAAATTGACTTATTGCATGAAAGCCCGTAATTTACCATTATGACTGAAGATACAATCAAAAAATCATGGCTTAGAAATATCTGGGAACAGGCACGCTTTTTATTTTTCGCGATTTTAATTGCGGTGCTGTTGCGCTCATTATTATATGAACCGTTTCGGATTCCATCAGAATCGATGCTGCCTACTTTGCTGGCGGGCGATTATGTGTTTGTCTCAAAATTTAGCTATGGCTATAGCAGTCATTCTTTTCCATTCGAGCTTGTGCCGATTAAGGGTAGGATTTTTGGCACAGGGCCAGAGCGCGGAGATGTGGCGGTGTTCAAAAATCCGATAACGCCTAGCGTGATTTATATTAAGCGCATTGTTGGATTGCCGAATGATGAAATCCAAGTGATTGAGGGGCGTTTATGGATTAATGGCGAACAGCTAACACGCGAGCCATTAGATGATTTTCGGGGCAGTTCGCAATATACTCAAACCCTGCCGAATGATTATCAGCATCTTATCTTAGAACAAGATGGCGATAATGGTTGGGCTGATGATACCCGCATTTTTAAGGTGCCAGAAGGGCATTATTTCGGCATGGGTGATAACCGCGATAATTCGCAAGATAGTCGGTTTCAATCGGTGGTGGGTTTTATTCCAGCTGAAAATTTCATTGGGCGTGCTGAAGTTACATGGCTTTCATTAGGTGATGATTTTTGGCCATTTAGCATCAGATTTAATCGCTTTATGAAAAAAATTCAGTGAATATAGCAATGAATAATATTGCCCCCGATAAGCAAATAAAGCAAAGCAGTTTAGATATTGACGCGCTAGAACAAATTATCGGCTATCAATTTACCGATAAAAATCTGTTGCTTGAGGCTTTCACGCATCGGTCGCTAGATAATCATAAAAGCTATGAAAGGCTTGAATTTTTAGGCGATAAGGTGTTGGGCTTTATCATTGCCAATATGCTGTTTCAGCAATTCCCTGATGCCGATGAAGGTGAGTTATCAAAACGGCTTGCAGGACTTGTTAATCAGCGTTTTTTAAGTGAGTTTGCCGAACGCTGGAATCTCAATCATTTTATTCAGATGGCACAAGAAGCCTATGGCACGCTAGATAATAACCCCGCGATTGTTTCAGATATTACCGAATCGCTGATTGGTGCGTTATTTTTAGATGGTGGTTTAGCGGTGGTAGAACAATTTATCGCCGACCATATGGATACTGATTTCAGACAATACCGCATCAAACAAGATAGCAAATCACGTTTGCAAATATGGGCGCAAACGCGGGGCTATGATTTGCCTGATTATCAGCTGATAGAGCAATCGGGACCACCGCATCAGCCTTGTTTTCATTTTACGGTATCGGTAGCGGATAATCAAGCAAACGGGCAGGGGCATTCTAAACGGATTGCCATGCAACAAGCGGCAAATCATTATTGGCAAACCCATATTGCACACCCAAAAAACGATAAGAACGATAATAATGACAGCTGAAACGCCCCCTGAAACACCTCCCGAAAAACTCCCTGAACAACCCATCGTCCGTGCGGGTTTTGTGGCATTGGTGGGTGCGCCTAATGCAGGTAAATCCACATTGCTGAATCAGTTGGCAGGTGAGCGGCTAAGCATTGTGCATCGCAAAGCGCAAACCACGCGTAGCCGTTTTCGCGCGATTATCAAACATAGGGATTGCCAATTTATCATGGTTGATACGCCCGGTATTTTTAAGCCGCGCGATAGATTTGATGAGGCGATGGTGGATAACGCCCTTAGCGCCGCTGCCGATGCCGATACAGTCTGGTTGGTGATTGATGCGGCGGCAAAAAATTCGATTGCGATTATCACGCAATTAATGGAAAAATTACAAAAAATATCAACCATCAAAAAAACTGCCATCTTGCTGAATAAGGTGGATAGAATCGATAAAGAAAGATTATTGCCACTGATTGAAAAAATCAAAGAATATAACGGTAAAATTTTTATGATTTCAGCCTTAAATGGTGATGGTTGCACTGATTTATTAGATGATGCCTATGCCGAAATGCCAAAAAGCGAGGCTCTGTATCCTGATGATATTCTTACCGATAGCCCGCTTCGGATGATGGCGGCAGAAATTACCCGCTTGCATATTTTTGAAAGAATGCACCAAGAAATTCCATATCAGGTGGCGGTTGAAACGGCTTCGTGGGAGACACGCGATGATGGCTCAGTCAAGATAGACCAAATGATTTATGTGGGGCGGGAAAGCTTCAAGAAAATGATTTTGGGCAGGCAAGGGCAGAAAATCAAGGAAATATCGATGGCGGCACGGACTGAAATCGCTATTTTGACTGGCTGTAAGGTGCATTTGATGCTACGGGTAAAATATAAAGAAAATTGGCGTCAACTAAAAGAATTTCGTGTTATTCAAGGGCTAGAATAGGCTATAATCAGCAAAATCAAAACATATATCAGGTGGGGAATATGGCATCAGCAGATTACATCATTATTGGTTCGGGCAGTGCGGGCAGTGTGCTTGCGTCGCGTTTGAGTGCCGATAACAAACACAGCGTTATTGTGCTAGAATATGGCGGCACTGATTCTGGCGCGTTTATTCAAATGCCCGCGGCGTTGGGCTATCCTATGAATATGCCTTATTATGATTGGGGTTACCAAGCTAAGGCTGAAAAAACTCTGAATGGGCGCGCTTTGGTATGTCCGCGTGGTAAGGTGATTGGTGGCTCGTCATCAATCAATGGCATGATTTATGTGCGTGGCAATGCGCTTGATTATGATTATTGGCAAGAATCGGGTGCGAAAGGCTGGGGCTATCAAAATGTGCTTCCTTACTTAAAGCGGATGGAAACATCGCATGGTGGTGAGGCAGGTTTTCGTGGCACAGATGGCGAATTGCAAGTAACGCGCGGTTCGCGTAAAAATCCGTTGCATCATGCTTTTGTGGAAGCGGCACAGCAGGCGGGGTATCATGCTACTGATGATTATAATGGGCATCGGCAAGAAGGTTTTGGCGCGGCGGATATGACGGTATGGCAGGGCAGTCGTATGTCTTCTGCGCGGGCTTTTTTGTTCCCTGCCCTGAAAAAACATCAAAAACTACAGCTGATTCGCCGTGCCTTTGTTACCAAAATCAATTTTGATGGCACAAAGGCGGTATCGGTAAGTTATCAAAAAAATAATAAAACCCATACCATAACCGCGAATAAAGAGATTATTTTAGCGGCAGGCGCGATTAATAGCCCTAAAATTTTGCAACATTCTGGTATCGGCAATGCCAGTCATTTGAAGCAAGTGGGCATTGATGTGGTGAGTGAATTACGCGGGGTTGGTGAAAATTTGCAAGACCATTTGGAAGTCTATTTTCAGCTTAATTGTTTGCAACCGATTACCCTATATCGCTATTTGAATCCGCTTTCTAAAGCGTTGATTGGCGCGCAATGGCTGTTTCTAAAATCGGGCATTGGGGCATCAAACCAATTTGAAACTTTGGGTTTTATCCGTTCAGCTTCAAATATCCCCTATCCTGATATTCAGTTTCATTTTCTGCCCGTTGCGATTAGCTATGATGGTAAATCTGCTGCCAAGCAACATGGTTTTCAATTACATGTCGGGCCGATGCGGTCAAAATCACGTGGGTTTGTGCGGGTAACCAGCAATGATGAACGGCAAGCGCCCGATATTTGCTTTAATTATCTCAGCCATGCTGATGATTGGGTTGAGTTTAGGTCGGCACTAAGGTTGAGCCGTGAGATTTTGGCGCAAACTGCGATGCAACCCTATAAGGGCAGTGAGATTCAGCCGGGCGATGCTGTAACTACCGATGATGGGCTAGATGAATTTATCCGCAACCATGCCGAATCTGCCTATCACCCTTGCGGCACTGCCAAGATGGGCGATAAAAACGATAAAATGGCGGTGGTGGATAATGAATGCCGTGTGATTGGGGTGCAAAATTTACGGGTGGCGGATAGTTCTATTTTTCCGCGAATCACCAATGGCAATTTGAATGCGCCGTCTATCATGGTGGGCGATAAGGCATCTGACCATATTTTAGGCAAGCCGTTACTGCCTGCTGAAAATCTTGAGGCGTTCACTCATCCAAATTGGCAAAAAAGCCAAAGATGACGCCAGTGAAAAATCAGGTGAAAAATCAGGTGTTGCATGGCGATTGTATCAATTTGATGCGTGATGTTCCCGATAATAGTGCCGCATTATGTATTGCTGACCCGCCTTATAATATTGGCAAAGATTTTGGCACTACCCATGATGATGCGATGCCCTTGCCTGATTATCTTGAATGGACAAATCAATGGTTGCAGCAGGCGATTCGAATCGTGAGGCCCGATGGGTTGGTTTATATCTACGGTTATGCTGAAATTCTTGCCCATATTGCGGTTAAATATCCGATTGAGAGGCAACATTGGCTGGTATGGCACTATAAGAATAAAGCCACACCATCATCAAAATTTTGGCAACGAAGTTCGGAAATGATATTATGCCTATGGCAAACCGCAAATCGCCCAAATCTCAATATTGATGCGATTCGTGAACCCTATAGCGAGTCATTTTTGAATAATGCGGCGGGCAAAACCCGCGCAGGCACCAAAGGCAGGTTTGGCAAATCGGGTGATGCAACCACTTACCATGCCCATCAAAATGGCGCATTACCACGTGATGTATTGGAAGTGCCAGCATTGGCAGGCGGCGCGGGCAGAGCGCAAAGATGGTTTTATTGTCGCGATTGCTTTGAGGCATATCCACCTGATTCGGCAAAAAATCACGAAAACCATGATATTTTCAAGCACCCGACTCAAAAGCCGATTCGTTTAACGGAACGTTTGCTTAATTCTTGCATGCAAAAAGGGGATAAGTTACTTATCCCCTTTGCTGGTTCTGGTTCAGAATGTGTGGTAGCGCGCAATAAAGGGCTAGATTTTATCGCTTTTGAGGCGAATAAAGATTACACATTACTTGCTAATTCATGGCTTAACAAAAGCCAATCATCAACAAAATCAGTTAGAAACACCTGAAACCATACTGTTTAATGTGCTTAAGAAGCCATCAATCCCTTGCGATGCAATCACTGCCGAAAATTCAGCGCGTTGTGCCTGCACCATAGAAATATCTTCTACCACCACATCAATCACTTTGATACCATCTTTGAATTTACGCATATGCCATTGAATGGTAATCACGCTCTCGCCATTATCGGCTTGGGTTGCAATCACTGATGTGTTTTTTGACTGATACGCATTGGTAATGGTGATTTTGGTAGGTTTAGAAAAATTTAGGCTTGCAAAACGTGTTGCCATGCTATGCCTAATCCAATTTTTAAATAATGTTTCATATTTTGTTTGTTGCTCAGGGCTCATTTGACGCCAATAGCTACCAACCGCAAGCCGTGCAACCGCAGGATAAGACACAAATTGGTCTATCAAAGTAATTGCAAGCGCTTTACGTTGTTCGGTGCTGATATTTGGGTCAGCGATTTCTTGATATTTATCAATCACATTATCCTGTATCACTGCCCGTGCATTCGCCAAATCATCGGCAAATGCTGGTAAAGCCACTGATAGTGTAAAACATACCATTATTAATTTAATTATTTTTTGCATTGTCACGCTCCTTCAATTAACTGACAGAAAAAACCATAGTAATCCCTACTGACTGTGTGCTTTTGATAGCATCAGGCTTTTGGGCATTGATTTTAATTTTTAACACTTTTTCATCCTCAAATGCAATTGTTGCAATATCACGCGCTAAATTTTCAAGCAGACCTATCTGATGCGTAGCACTGATATATTTCTCAATCTTATTTATAAAGCTGTGATAGCAAAATACATTATCATAGTCAATATCTGTGTCAAGATAATTACATAAATTTTTTACAGTAATGTCAAAATTGAGGATTAACTTTTGTGATTGATGCTTCTCATGCTCGTAAATGCCAACTTTTGTATCAAAACAGAGTTGATTAATATTGACGATGTAAGATTCGGTGTTTGTCATGATTGCGAGTGTTTTTCAGTTGATATTAAGGTTAATTCTTTTAATGTAAAACCATTGCTTATGCAAGCATAATAGGCTAGAAAGCTAGAATGTTACGTAATATTTTACATCATAAAATGCGCCATAAGCACCCAAACACGCCCCATAATGACTGTTTGCTGATGGGGATATTGAATATGACTGATGATAGTTTCTCAAATGATGGGCTAGCAAAGCAAAGCGATTCTAAAGTTTTACAAAGGGCAGAAAATTTTCTACAAGCAGGCGCGGATATTCTTGATATTGGTGGCGAAAGCACACGCCCTAATGCCACTATTATTAGCGCAGAACAAGAATATCAGCGCGTTATTCCTGTTATTAAATTGATTCATCAGCATTTTCCTGAGGCGATATTATCTGTGGATACAATGAAAGCAATGGTTGCTGATGCGGCGGTGCAAGCGGGCGCAGATATTGTTAACGATGTTACCGCAGGCGCGCATGACCCTGATATGGCGAAAATTGTTGCGGATAAAAACTGTATGATGGTGCTGATGCATCATAATGCGCGAATTGATTCGGTGGAAAAAGATGCAAAGCGAGGTGATTCTTATCGGGCAAGCGCACAAACTGATATTATGGCTTTGGTGATTCAGCAATTACAGATAAGAATCGATGCCGTTTGTAATGCAGGAGTAAAGCGCGAGCAAATAATTCTAGATCCCGGTATTGGCTTTGGTAAAACAGTCAATGATAATTTGCGAATCATCAATCAGCTAGATAAGCTACAAATATTTGGATTGCCGATATTATTGGGCGCAAGCCGCAAATCTTTCATTGGTAAAACATTGGACAATGCGATAGATGACCGCTTAATTGGCTCGGTGGTGGCGGCTTTGGTAGGGCGTATGCGCGGTGCTGATATTATCCGCGTGCATGATGTGACTGAAACCAAGCAAGCATTAACCATTCTAAACGCGCTTACCGATTCGTAAATAATATTTGGCAGTGAAAAACACCTAAAGAAAAAGCCGAAACAATAATGTTTCGGCTTTAGTTTGCTACTATGGTGTATTCTTATCGCATCATGTTGATGATATTCATGGCATCAGCATTGGCATTCAAAGGCGGTTTTTTATGCAATTTCTTATGCGATTCTTGTTTTAATGATAATGTTTTTATATCCGATTCTTGCCACATTTCTACCGACATATTATTATTTGGCATATGACTGTTGAAAACATTTTCATCCTCAGCTTCTGCCCTGAAATCGGGCGGTGCTGCCAATAGCGGATTGCGTGGCGGTAATCCAACAGGTGCTTTTGCAGGATATAATTTTGCGCGCAAATCGTTGATGGATATGCTTTCGCCATCACGTTCAACATGCCAATAAGTCCAGCCATTGCAACTGGGCAGGCCTTGCAAAGTTGCGCCAATCTTATGAATCGAGCCACGATGCGCCCCCGATTCGATACTGGCATCAGCATAAATTTTGGCAACAAAGCGTCTATCATTGCTAAATAAATCCTCACCCGCTTGTAGCAAGCCACTTTCTAATAGATTACCAAAAGGAATGCGAATTTGATTGTTACGCGCAACACCTTTCATATAATGCTTCATTTTCGGTTCTAACTGCTTAATATCAGCGAGCCGTTGCGTGGCGACATCAATATAATCTTTTCGTTGCTCAACACCGATATAATTACGCCCTAATTTTTTGGCAACCGCAAGCGATGTGCCAGTGCCAGCAAAGGGGTCAAACACAATATGTCCGGGTTCGGTGCAGGCATTGATGATGCGGTAAAGCAAGGATTCAGGCTTTTGCGTGGGATGCGCTTTTTTGCCCGCCTCATCTTTCATACGCTCGCCACCCGTGCAAATCGGCAGATACCAATCCGAACGCATTTGCGTATCATCATTCATGCTTTTCAGCGATTGATAATTAAAGTGATATTTTGCCTTTGGCGATTTTACCGCCCATAGCAAAATTTCGTGAGCGTTGGTAAAACGTGTGCCACGAAAATTAGGCATCGGGTTAGATTTCACCCAAATCACATCATTGATAAGCCAGAAACCGTTATCCTGCAAAATTTTACCGATGCGGTAAATATTATGATAACTGCCAATCACCCATAATGACGCATCATCTTTCATGATACGTTTTGCGCCTGATAGCCATTGTTCGGTGAATGAATCATAATGGGCAAAATCGTCAAATTCGTCCCATTTTTCATTGACGCCATCAACCATTGATTGGTCGGGGCGCGTTAAGTCGCTGTTGAGTTGTAAGAAGTAGGGGGGGTCTGCAAATACTAAATCTACAGATTCCGATGGCATATCCTGCATCACTGATACAGAATCGCCCGCCACTACCCGATTTAGGGGTAAGTCGTTGAACATTGTTATTGCCTCATATCCAAATGTTTTCTACATTATAATTGCTATGCTTCTGCATTTAGCAATATACGGTTTTCTACCATATTTTGTTATTGTAACCGAAACTGGCAGTCAAAATCAAGCCTATTCCCCATGCGGAATAAATTTCATTTTTGCAACAAGCTTTTAACAGGCTGATAGCTGGTGCGGTGATGGGGCGTGATATGGTGCTGTATCAGCGCGTTTACGTGGTTTTTGGTGCCATAACCCATATTTTTCTGCCAATCATAATGCGGATAGCGTTGATGCAGACATCGCATTAATTTATCACGCAATGTTTTCGCCAAGATAGATGCGGCGGCAATCGCAAGATGGCTATTATCGCCTTTCACGATGGCGATACTGGGTTCGTGCATATTATCGGGGGTTTTATTGCCATCAATCAAAAACTGCTTCACATTGATATGCGGATAGGCAAGCATCATATTATCGGCGGCGCGTTTCATGGCATTCATACTGGCGTTTAAGATATTGATGCGGTCGATTTCCCTCACCGATGCCGCGCCATAGCCATAGGCGGTAAATTGGGTGATAGCAGTCGCTAATTGCTCGCGCTTGGTGGCGCTTAGTTTTTTACTATCGTTAATATCGGCGCAAAATGATGGCAATGTTTTATCGGGGAAGCAAACGCAAGCGCTGATAACAGGTCCTGCTAACGGACCTCTGCCTGCTTCGTCAATACCAGCATGAAAGGGCAGATGAATCAAGTCGATTCTTTCTTATCCTTCTCACCATTTTTCATTGGCTTTTTTGATGCCGTCTTTTTTGGGGCATCACCAAATGCTGCATCGATTTCGTCTTGCAAGGGGTTTTTCTTGGTATTAAAACCACTCAACAGTAAAAACGGTTGCGCTAGCACGACCACCAGCGGGAACGCGAAAATCCGCGCCATGATTGTTTTCTTCTGCCCTGTTTGATTGAGATACATAGATGCAATCAAATCGGTAAGTGAGCCACCTGATGACAAGCCAGTTTTCTGCACGCGCCGTGCCGCATCAACACAAATCGGGCTGATAATAAGCGACATAACGGTAACTGCTACCAAGAAACGTTGTAATTCGGGGTCGATAATGCCGATTGAAAGCGCAACTGTGCCAAACACAAACGAGAATTCACCCATTTGCCCTAACAACATGCCCCCCATAATTGCAAATGACCAACTTTCACGTAACATTCGCAAGGCAAGCACATTTAGCAATATCTTAAACACTGTCGCCACCAATAGCAACCCTAGCACCAGAAGGAAATTTTCAGCTAAGAAAGTCAAATCAATCAGCAAGCCGACCGATAAGAAAAACGCCATCATCAGAATCACTTTAATGGGCTCAGTATTATGCATTGCAAAATCATGCTGTGCCGAATTGCCGATAATCAAGCCCGCCAAAAACGCGCCAAATGCAGGTGATAAGCCCATCACGCCCGTTACAAGCGCAAAACCAAAACACCATGAGACCGCCGCTAACGGCGCTAAATCGGGTTTTGTGGTCAGCAAATCAGAGAATGGGAGATTAATGTTCCCCTTTCGAATCAACAGCAAGATAACACCTACCAGTAAAGCGATAGAAAGCATCACTTCGGAACCAATGGTGACAACGCTAGAAAGCGTAGAGCGGTTATGCGATGAGGTGAAGCCGTTAAGAATCAGCAACATCGGCGCAACTGCCAAATCTTGGGCAATCAACACGCCCACCACTAACTGACCGATACGCGAATTGCCCTCGCCAATCTCTTGAATGATGGTAACGGCAACCGCTGTGGAGGAAATAGCCAGACAGAATGAAAACAACACGGCTTGCGCTGTGGTAAGATAAAACAGGCTTTTCAAGCCCCATACAATGCCCATAGAGCCGATGATTTGCAAAATAACAATCAGCACGGCCTTATGCCAGATTTTACGGAAAGATTGTAAGGATAGCTCGATACCAATGAAATATAGCAGCAGAATAATGCCTAATTCTGCCAATAAAGCGATGGTTTTTTCTTCGGTTACAAATTCTAATCCGCTAGGGCCAAGAATAACACCTGCAAAAATATAGCCGATAATGGGCGGTTGCCGAAATTGCACCATCGTCATGCCACAAAAAGCACAACAAATGGCAATAATGCCAATCCCTAATAATTCACCGATACCATGCATGGAATTTTCATATCTCCGTCAAAAATTTCGCTATAGTAGCTTTTTTTGAGAGTAATTTAAACTGTTAAAATATTTTTTACTGAAAAAGGATTAGATAAAAGGATTCGGTGGCATATTTTTTGGCAAATAGAGTGAATTTTGAAATTGTTCCACCCATTCCAAATAGCCATCAATATCATCGGTTTTATAGCCAAGCAACTGCCCGATTCTACGTTCAATATCAGGTGTGATTTTACCATCAGGTTGATAGCATGATTCCAGCAACTGATATAATCTCTTGGCATCTTGTGTTTTATCGGCGGTAAAGAAAATCTTGAAAATCAGTTTTTTTGAACCACGTCGTCTCTGTTTTGCAGGATTTTGGGGTGCTATAGTCTCTAATGTAAGCGAAGAGAATGTTTCTTGATTGGCAAATTCAGCGGGCAGGGATTCGTTATGCAGTGCAAAAAGCGCAACATGTTTTTCACCTTTTTGCATTAACTGCCATTCTAGCCCTTGATGCGGATTAACCGCTTGCGGTATATAAATATCATCTGGCATGATTGAACCCAATGTTGAATTTTGCAATGTAATACATAATTTATGCGTTTGATACAAGAATATAATGACAAATTTTCAACCCCACCGTTTTACTGTTGCCCCGATGATGGGCTATAGCCATCGCCACTTTCTTGCTTTTATGCGAATTATCAGCAAACATTGTCTGTTATTTACCGAAATGTTGCCGATAGCGGCGGTGGTTGCCAATCAGCAAAAATTATGCGATTGGCGGCATGATAACGCGCCATTGATTGTGCAATTAGGTGGGTCTGATACCGCATTACTGGCGCAATCATGCAAAATTATCAGCGATTACGGTGGGGCAACTGGTGGGGCTGTGGGCATTAATCTTAATATGGGATGTCCGTCATCACGGGTGGAAAAGGGCGCGTTTGGCGCATGTTTGATGCTAGAACCAGAAAAAAGCGCATCATTGGTTGCGGCGATGAAACAAGCAACCTCTTTGCCTATCAGCGTTAAACTCCGCATTGGTGTGGATAGGGGAGGCGTTAATAAAAGCGGTGAGTATAGCGAGGAAGATGCCGAGAAACTCTATCATTTGATTGGTTTGCTGGTATCTGCGGGTGCCAGTGAGATTTATCTTCATGCCCGCAAAGCGATATTAAAGAAACTGAACCCAAAACAGAATCGCAACATTCCGCCATTGCGTTATGATATTGCACAGGCTTGCAAGCAGAACTTTCCTGATGTGCCGATTATCGTTAATGGCGGTATCGATTCGATGGCGCAAGCAAAAACATTGTTGCAAGATTATGATGGGGTGATGATAGGGCGCGGCTGTATCAATCATCCGCTTCAATTTATGGGCATCGATAAGGAAATTTTTGGCGATGATGCTGATATGCCAAGCATCGATTCGATATTTCAGCAATATTTAGACTATATGTATCAAGAGTTGGCACGGGTTAAACAGGGCAATCATTCGGAACGCTATCAGCAAAAATCGGTGTATCATTTTATGTTGCAACCATTACTCACCTTTCTATATGGCATGAAAGGCGCGAAACAATGGCGGATAATGGTCAATAATCTGTTCCAAAACCCTGAATTGCTACATGATAAAGCTTATATGCGGGATATGCGTGAAGTCTTACTGAATTTTTATGTTGAGTAGTAGCAACACGGAACACCGCTAATATTGAGTATGGCGGGGGGATTATCAAGGGTGAGGTTTGCCCGCCATTGGTACAAGGGCAAACCGAACTTGCATAGGTTTGTAGGGGTGCCGCCGCACCCCCCTTGATACATAAAACAACCTCGCAAAGCCCCCCATATATAGACTCAACTATAATTAATCACTTCTCTCGCTTCTTTAATTTTCTTCACCTTTGCAAGCAAATATTCCATTGGGCGATTGCCTTTTACGCGGTTACAATTGCCACATAAAAGCTGATAATTTTCGTAATAATCACCGCCTCCTTTTGACTTGGGAATCACATGGTCAATCTCAAGATTGCGCTGTTCAAATTCATTAAAGCAACCGTTACATTTTCCTGTTTGCGCTTTATGTAAACGTGTTTTAATTGGCTCTGCTGGTGCGATTCTCTCAACATCTGTTCGTTGCGGCGGAATGGTTGTATTGATAAAATCTGAAAACATGCCTGCATCACCTGATAGACGTTCCACCAATATATCAGCGGCTTTTTCTTCAATATCACAGCCAATCCATTTGCGATTTAATTGTTGTGATGCCACGCAAGCAGTGGCACAGCCACAAAACGGGTCGAATACCACATCGCCTTTGTTACTTGATGCTTTAATGATGCGATGCAGTAACGCAAGCGGTTTTTGTGTTGGGTATCCTGTGCGTTCTTTTGGTGAAATATGCCCACCAGCTGGTATATCAGTCCAGTAATCCGCGGGCAATCTACCCCTTGCGATATATTCTGCCTGAACATCCTTGTCTTGCAATTTGCCACCGCCATCACCCCATATAGCGGGTTTTTTGCCCTTATCTGAATTTAGTCTTTTATACGGAATTCTAACATCATCATCATTGAAAACCCAATCATCACTTTTGCTATATCGTAATATAGTGTCATGCTTTTTTGGAAAATTATTGCGCGACCCACTAGGACCACTATAACACCATATAATTTCATTACGAAAATTATTCTTGCCAAAAATGCCATCCATAATGATTTTTAGATAATGGCTTGCGGTTGGGTCAATATGCACATAGATACTGCCTGTTACTTTTAATATTCTGTTCATCTCAAGCAATCTCTGTGTCATATAGGCAATATACGAAGCCATCGCTGTTGAATGCAGGCGATAGATGCTATCAATAAAATCAGCAATATCAGGGTGGGTTTCATAAAGCCTCTCAAGGTAAGCGATATTAACATCGTCCCAACGCCACATATCCTTAAATGATGCCCCTGCTGATTTACTACCTACTGGCGCAGAATAAGTGCGCTTGCTATTAAAAGGTGGGTCAAGATAGATGAGGTCAACTGATTCGCTATCCATGCCATTAAGCAGAAATAGATTATCCAATGTATAAAGGGTGTTACTACTCATTACTGGCATAAAACAGCGTATGATGCTCATCAATATCGGCAATCATATTCACCACGCGTATTTGAAAATACTCACCATCAGATTCCAAATGCCCTTGCCCGATAAGGTGATGCCCGATTTTCAATTCCAGACTGCTTTCAATATCTTTATCAATCTCAATAATCGCACCGCGCCCGATTTTCATTAATTGCTCAATGCGTAACTCGGTATTGCCGATTTCGGCAACAATTTGCAATGGCACACTCGCCATAGCGGTGGTCTCAATATCAAATCCCGGCACAGTTACAACGGTTGGCTCTACTTTTTGCACCGAAGCATGTTCACCTTCAGGGTCGATATTATATTTATGGTCTGTATGAGGAATATCTTGTTGCGTATTGCCATGATAAATATCTTCTTCTTTTAAGATATCAGCAGTTTTTTCAGGGGATACCGCCTGTGCGGTTTGGTTGAGTAATGTGTCTATATCAAAATTATCGCCTAAAGTTTCACCTTGCACACCATCGCGCGGTATATGCACAGCGCCTATAGTTTCTGGATTGGTGTTTGCTGGCATTATATTTTCTGGCATTATATTTTCTGGATTGGCATCATTCAGAATCTGCGTTAAATCATCGGGCAACTGCCCATTATTAGCATTATTAAACTCATCAGCCATATTATCATCCTTCATATAAGAATATCATCATATTTCGCACTATAGCATAATCACAGTGAAACAGTCAAAATCAAACTTTTGCCATGATTCTAGCAACATCAATCATGCGGAGCGAGAATGCCCATTCATTATCATACCATGCGCCAACACGGATAAAATCATCGGCAATAATTTGCGTCTGCCCCATATCAAAGATACAGCTTGCGGGGTGATGCGTGAAATCAATCGATACCAGTGGCTCATCACTATAGGCAAGCACATTTTTTAGTTCATTTTCGCTTGCCTTGATAATCGCCTGATGAATCGTATCAACACTCACTTTTTTGCGCGCTGAGAATGTTAAATCAACAAAGGATACATTGGCGGTTGGCACGCGCATAGAACAGCCATCTAATCGCCCTTCAAGTTCTGGAATAACCTGACTGACCGAGCTTGCCGCACCCGTTGTGGTTGGCACAATAGAAAGCCCCGCAGCCCGCGCACGGCGGAAATCCTTATGGCTGGCATCAACCAGATTTTGGTCGCCCGTATAAGCATGAATCGTCGTCATGTAACCTTTTTCTATGCCCGCAACCTCATTCATGATTTTGGCAAGGGGGGCAATGCAGTTGGTGGTGCAAGAAGCGTTAGAAATAACTTTATGGTCAGGCTTAATAGCGTGATGGTTAATGCCATAAACCACCATTAAATCAGCTTGCTTGCAAGGCGCTGATACCAATATTTTTTTGGCACCGCCAATGGTAATATGTTGCTCTGCCGCTTTTTTATCGTTAAATTTACCACTACATTCTAGCACAATATCAACATTATGTGCGCGCCAATCTATCGTCTGTAAATCGCGGCTGTTCATTAAAGCCACTTTGCCATGTGGGGTGATAAGAGTGTCGCCCTCAATGCTAACAGGCACATTGCAAACGCCATGCACAGAATCATATTTCAGCAAATGTTGGGCAAGTTCGGGCTTGCTGATGGCATTGAGTGCGCTGATATGATAATCGGGGTTGGGGTCTTCTAACCATGCGCGGAATATTAACCTACCGATGCGTCCAAATCCGTTGATAGCCCATTGTTGTAACATTTTATTCTCCTTATATCAGCAATATGCAAGTAATTTAACGATAATTATGTTTAAAATCAAGTTGGTGATTAAAATTTGTTATCAAACTGAGAGTTATTTTTCATTATATTTAGGGTCGCTATATGGAATATCTTCAGGGTTAGCTAGACTGATATTGCTATATAAATCTTCAGACCGCTTTAAGAATAGCATCAAAATATCAGCGGCATTTGAGGTAAAGTTAAAAATTGTATGTTCAAAAACAAGATTTTCACCGGGTTTTATCGGCTTGGGTGGCATTTTGACACGGGTAACATATTCCTCAGTCCCATAGATATTGACAAGCGAAAGACGCAATGTTGGCACAACAGCCTCTTGCCCACTCACATTGGTAATGGTGCTTCTAATATTTAAGATTCTCTCTAAATTTCTAAATTGCACTGAAAACTGGGTGTCGGTAATAACAAAACCCTTCACATTGGTTTTTTCATCTACATCCAGATTAACAGTGTTATAAATTTTTGAGAGGGCAGGGAATTGTGCCACTAATATATCGCGGTAAAATACCGAATAGGTTACCATAGAAAAAGTAACCACAATCAGAATAAGCCATGCGGTGAAAATAAGACTTTGCCGAACGCGTCTGCTTTGATAATCCGAAACATAAGCCGATTTCAGCAGTGATGGCATGTTATCACCGGGTAGCCTATCAATCGCAATCGCATCATGTCCGCCATAAGAAATAGAGGGCGCTGCACCATCATCAAGAAACACATCAACCGAAACATCTGTTTCGGGAATATCAGCATAGATGGCGGGGTCTACAAACCATTCATGGTTGCAAATACCACATTGCACCTGTTTGCCAACACTCTCTAATGCGCTTTTTCTTACATCAAAAATCGATGTGCAATAGGGGCAGGAAATATGCATATATTTGTCTCTATTATCAGTAGCATGGTTGCTATTACGATATAACATAAACAGTCTAAGGCTAGCAAGCAATCAGTTTATGATAAAATATTATAATTGCACTGTATAAATATGCCTTGCTGTGTTAATATTGCAAAAAGTAACGACATATAATATTACCAGCGATGTCGCTTACATATTGAGGGGATGATTGCTTTAAGATGCAGGAAAATATAACAAACAGAACGATTTTCTGCCGTGATAATCTTGATATTATGCGGGGGATGGATACAGAATCTATCGACCTCATCTATCTTGACCCACCTTTTAACACAAAAAAAACATTTACTGCCCCGATTGGCAGCAGTGCAGAGGGGGCTTCGTTTTCTGATATTTTCCGTGAAGAAGATGTGAAAGATGAGTGGTTGCTAGATATTAAAGAAGATTTTTTTTCTATCCATGAATTTCTAAATTCTGTCAAAAATATAGAAGGGCGCACATCTTATAATTTTTGTTATCTTGCTTATATGGCGATTCGATTGATAGAATGCCATCGTATCTTAAAAGATACGGGTAGCCTATATTTACATTGCGACCCAACCATGAGCCATTATTTAAAAATTCTGCTAGATTGTATTTTTGGTGAGAAGAAATTTAGGAATGAAATTATATGGAGTTACCAACGGTGGACGGGCGCAACAAAGAATTTTCAAAAAATGCACGATATTATTTTATTTTATGCCAAAAACAACAATAACTTTACCATGATTAGCGAGCCCTATAGCGATAAATCAAAACATAAGGGGCGGCGATTTACAACCACGCAAAAGGGCGCCATCACAGGTCAAGAATATATCAATGCGAACCGCGAAAAAGCAATGCGTGACGTTTGGGAAATATCAATATTGAATAGCCAAGCCAAAGAGCGCACGGGCTATCCCACTCAAAAACCTCTTGCTTTGCTAGAACGCATTATCAAAGCCTCTTGCCCCGAAAATGGTATCGTGCTTGACCCCTTTTGCGGTTGCGCCACCACATGTATTGCGGCTGAACGATTGGGCAAAAAATGGATAGGCATTGATATATCAGTAAAAGCTTACGAATTGGTGCGTGAGAGGCTGGCAAAAGAAGTGGAGTGGGAAGATAGCCTGTTCCATGAAGAGTTGGTGAATTTTCAAACAAATCCGCCTAACCGCACTGATATTGGGCAAGATACGCAAGTAAAAAAATATGTCTATATTATATCGCATCAGCAATATCAGGGCGAATATAAAGTCGGGATTGCGTCTGATGTAAAATCAAGGCTGAATAGCTATCAAACGGGCGATCCTAACCGTGCCTATCACTTAGAATATTCATTTCATACGCCATATTTTCGGGCGATAGAAAACTATATTCATGAAAAATATGATAATAAACATGAATGGGTGAGTGGTGAATTAAAGGATATTATTAAAGATATTGAAAATTATCAATCAAACGGGTAATATCATATATAACTATAAAAATGGTTCGGAGGTAAAAGATAAGAGTGATGACTGATAAGCAAATAATCTATATTGGTATGGGGAGCAATGTCGGTGATAGGAATCAGCATTTTAATAGAGCGATTGCTGTTTTATCGCAAAATATAGAGATACAACAATTATCGCATCGCTTTGTTAGCAAGGCAATGTATAACACCCAACAAGATGATTTCTTAAATATGGTGATACGTGGCGCAAGCTTTATGTCGGCACGCCAGATACTCACCTTCTTTAAGCAGATTGAACAAAGTTTTGGACGTGATTTACAGGCGGCGCGCTATGGCCCACGTCCGCTTGATATAGATTTGCTATTTTATGGCAACCATATCATTGATGAGGCTGACTTAAAAGTGCCGCACCCCTTATTGTATGAGCGCAATTTCGTGCTAGAGCCGTTAGTGCAAGTGGCTGATAATGATTTTTACGACCCTCATTCAGGCAAACGTGCAACGCAACTATTGACAGATTTGTTTCGCAATCAGGGCAGAACAATTCCTTTTGCTACCAAGCATGAGCCAGCATCGCGTGTTGTGAAGCCGCTTTATCAAAAAGCATCGCAAGCCCAACCGACCATCCGAAAGCTTGTCTTGTGATTGCTGATTATCTTAATGACTTTCACATGTGGGCAGTATTTGCGATTGTTGTGGGGAGTTTTTATCTTTATGCCAGTCAAAAATTACCGATGGAGGTAACGGCATTTGGTATTATTGTCGCCCTTATTTTATTATTTTATATCGCGCCATATCAAAAACAGGTTTTGGATTATCAAGATTTACTGTTTGGTTTTGCCAACCCCGCGCTTATCACATTGCTATGTTTGCTGGTGTTGGGCGAGGCTGTAAATCGCACAGGCATGTTAGATAGGCTAACTGAAAAAATCATTAAAATTGCTGCGGGCTATCGCATGATAGCGATTATTTTCTCGTTCACGATTGTGCTGGTGATTAGCGGTTTTCTTAATAATATTCCGGTGGTGATGCTGTTTATTCCAGTGATTTTCAAAATCTGTCGACGTTTCCGCGTGCCGCCCGGTCGCTATATGATGTCGCTCAGTTTCTTTTCAATATTAGGCGGGATGACGACGTTAATCGGCTCTTCTACAAATCTTTTGGTGTCGTCGGCATTGATTGCGATGGGCAGAGAGGGTTTTGACTTTTTCACTTTTACCGCGCCCGGTATCATCATGGTGATTAGTGGTGGTTTTTATGTGTTCTTTATCATGCCGTTTATTATGAAGCATTTAGGCGAGCAGAAAACGCCCGCCGAAAGCCATGAACGCGATATTTTCTTTATGCAATTTACCCTTAATGATGAGTTGAAATTGGTGGGTAAAAGCGCGGATGGTGAGGGAAAATTTGAAGAGTTGCCTGATACAGTTCAGTTGCAATTTGTGAAACGCGGTAAGAAAATATTTCATCCGCCTTTTCAATCGGTAACCTTAAATAAAGGCGATGTGATGGTGGTGGCGGCAACCCAAGAAGAATTTGAAAAAATGAGCCAAAATCAAAGCCTTGAAGTGTTTTCTGGCAATGTTGACAATGATGATGAGCATAAAGCAGAAGTAAAGCCAGAGGTAAAATCATTGGGACGTGCCGAAGTGGTGGTGGTGCCAAATTCATCAATGGTGAATCGCACCATCAGCTCCATCCGCTTTTTTGACCGCTATGATTGTGCAGTGCTAGGCATTAAGCGCAAGCGGGCAAAGATTACCCAACAGATTGATGATGTTAAACTTGAGGGTGGTGATGTTTTATTATTGCAAGGCGACCGTGAGAGTCTGTTGCAATTAAAGCGCAGCCGCAATATGATTCTGATGGAGCACTCGCTCAGCGAAGTGAGTTCAGTCAATTTTCTCAAACGTTCGGTATTGATTTTTAGCTTGGTGATGCTGTTTGCTGCCACTGGCACTGTGCCGATTTTGTTAGCGACCTTAGTGGGCGTGTTGGCGATGTTTGTCTTAAAAATTATCAGTGTACCTAATGCGTTAGGGGTAATGGATGGTAAAATCATTCTGGTGATTAGCGCGTCATTGGCGTTGGGATTGGCGTTAGAGGTAACTGGCGGTGCCAGCCTTATCGCGATATTATTTGTGCAATTAATGGGCAACAGCTCACCTGCCATCGTGCTATCGCTGTTTTTCCTCATCACGGCTTTATTATCTAATATGCTTTCTACCAAAGCGACAGCGGTTTTATTCACGCCGATTGCGGTTGGCATTGCGAATCATTTGGGCGTTGATGCTTTGCCATTTGTGATTGCGGTTGTGTTTGCTTCTAATTGTTCATTTGCATCACCGATTGGTTATCAAACCAATCTGCTGGTGATGGGACCGGGTGGCTATGAGTTTAAAGATTTCTTGAAAGCAGGCTTGCCTTTGATTATGGTATGCTGGCTAACATTTACTGTGTTGGCATTTACTTTCTTTAATTTATAATATTATTTTTTGAAAAGGATTGATAGATGCATGATTATCGGACGCATCATTGTTACGAATTGACTCTGAAACAAGCGGGGAACTCTGTTAAATTATCGGGTTGGGTAGATAGAAAACGCGACCATGGCGGTTTATTATTTATTGATTTGCGCGATATGTATGGTATCACGCAATGTGTGGTGGAAGAAAATTCACCCTTATTTGCTGAGCTCACCAATGTACCACTAGAATCAGTACTTTGTGTTGATGGTGAGGTGCAACCGCGCACTGCCGAAACCATCAATAAAGATTTAGGCACAGGCGAGATTGAAGTCCGCGTGAGGCAAGTTGAAATGTTATCGGAAGCGGCGGCATTGCCGATGCCCGTTAATCAGGAAAGCAGTGATTATCCTGAAGATATAAGGTTGCGCTATCGTTATCTGGATTTACGAAAGCGTGATATGATGAATAATATTATATTGCGTAACCGTGTGGTGAAACTATTGCGGGAAAAAATGCACGCCCGTGGTTTTCAAGAGTTTCACACGCCGATTCTAACGGCAAGCTCGCCCGAAGGTGCGCGTGATTTTTTGGTGCCTAGCCGTTTGCATCCGGGTAAATTTTACGCATTGCCACAAGCACCGCAACAATTTAAGCAATTATTGATGGTGGCAGGGTTTGATAAATATTTCCAAATCGCGCCATGTTTTCGCGATGAAGATGCGCGCCGAGACCGCTCGCCCGGTGAGTTTTATCAGCTGGATTTTGAAATGGCATTCGCCACCCAACAAGATGTGTTTGATGTGATTGAACCCGTGCTTCACGAATTATTTACCGAATGTTCCGATAAAACAGTTAGTCCCTATCCGTTTCAGCAAATCACCTATCATGATGCGATGAATAAATATGGCTCGGATAAGCCCGATTTGCGTAATCCGTTATTGATACAAGAAGTTACCGAAATTTTTGAAGGCTCTGATTTTAAGATTTTTGCAAAATTGATTGCTGAAAAAGACTTTATCGTTCGTGGTATTATCGTGCCAGATGCGGCAGCACAGCCACGTTCATTCTTTGACAAGCTCAATGATTGGGCGCGGTCGGCAGGGCAGGCAGGGCTTGGCTATATCAGCTTTAAAATGGAAGGTAGCGAGGGCGGTGAAGGCCCTATTGCGAAAAATCTTGACGATGCACGGATTGCTCAATTAAAACAACTCACCAATATTAAGCAGGGCGATGCGGTGTTTTTTGCATGTGGTAAGCCGCATGAATCAGCGCAATTTGCAGGGCAGGCGCGGACTAAAATTGCCGAAACGCTGGATTTGATTAAGAATGATTCATTCCAATTTTGTTGGATTACTGATTTTCCATTTTATGAGCTTGATGAAAAAACAGGCAAAGTGATTTTCTCGCATAATCCTTTTTCTATGCCACAAGGCGGGTTAGATGCGCTTAATAATAGTGACCCACTCGCGATTAAAGCATGGCAATATGATATTGTGTGTAATGGGATTGAGCTTTCATCAGGGGCGATTCGAAATCATCGCACTGATATAATGCTGAGAGCGTTTGAAATTGCGGGCTATTCTAAAGAGCAAGTGGAACAAGAATTTGGCGGTATGCTAACCGCATTTTCGTATGGTGCGCCACCACATGGCGGGGCGGCACCAGGTCTTGAGCGCATTGTGATGTTATTGGCTGATACGCCGAATATTCGCGAGATTGTGCCATTCCCAATGACGCAAACCGCGCAAGATTTAATGACGGGCGCACCGCTTGCGATTGATGAGAAGCTGTTAGAAGAGGTGCATATTCGCGTGAAAATGCCGATTTTACCTGAATAACTGCCTTGATTAATGAGATAAAATTTAAACGTCGTTAAAATAACGGGCACGGTAATCGCTTAAAAAGCTTTCGGTTGTTGCTTCTTGTGATAAAAGCCGTATCACCTCGCTGGCTTCAGCGGTTGAAAAATTATCACTGGAGGTGGCTTTGATATAGTCAAAGGCACGCTTTAATGGTGAGTTCCGCATACTCGGCTCAAAACGTTGTGCGACTTGCCGAAGCGTATCATATTGCTGTGATAATTGCAGTGACAACAGCCAGTTAATCAGATAATTGGCTTTTTGGTTGCCTAAAAACACATCTTCAGCTGGTGGCTCACCAGTAAGCCGCTGCATGGTAATGGCAGCACGATACCAATCTTGATTGTTCCAAAAAATATCGCGACGCAGTAAATCGGCATTCAGTGATAAATCACCAGCGATTAAATCAAGTGCCGATTCTGGCTGTTCTAAATCAATCAATGCTTTGGCGTATAATCTTCTGGCATCAACGCTTTCTTGTGATGATTCAATGCCCAAATCGCTCCGATAGGTTTCAAACACATTAATCGTGCCTTCAGGGTTGCCCATCGTAATATGCAATAGTCCAACTTTTACGATAAGCGACCGCTTTTGCTTTGCCGTTAGCAACCTTTCAGCTATCAGTGGTTCTAACAATTCATTGGCGTTTTGATAAAATTGTTCCTCTATCAGATTATCGGCGATATTAGAAATAATCCGCACGCGTTCATTGCCAATGGGAAGCAATTCACGGAAATTGCGTAATAATTTGAGAGATGTTTGGGCATCAATATTAATATTTTCGTTTTCTTCTAAAAAGATTGAACGGAACACAGAAATCATTTCTTGGGTGAGTAATAAAGCAGAGGGGTTTTCAGGAAAGTAAGCAGCGGCATCACGTAAAATATTAAGCCCTAGCTCTACCTCACCAATGTCTAAATATAATTCACCTAAGCGCCCTAATAATTGTAATTCCAAATTATCACCACGCCAAATATAGCGTAGATGCTCTAATTTTTGCGCCGATTCTTCAGGTAAGTTATCTCCCCTATTAAGGTCATAATTGATTTTTTCTAATTCAGCGAGAACCACCCATTTATTATTGGGGTCTAACTCAATCATTTCTTGCCAAACACCATAGGCATAATTGCTATCATTTTTGCGTAAGGCGAATAAGCCATCATAATATAAAAAACGCTGATATTCATATTTAGCCATTTGGTTAATAAAATTACGCAATGTTTCTAACCATGTTTGCACCACAACCAAATCATTCGTGGCAAAACCAGTTTCAATCTGCCAGTTGGCAATCCAATTTCTTAAATAGACAGGATAACGCCGTGCAAAATCGCTTGAACGTTCAAAGCGTAATTGGGCAGCTTCCCACTCACCTTTTTGGGCGGCCGCAATACCTTGCCATAAGATTGCCTCGCCATAAGAAGAAAACACATCATCCGCTAGAATTTCAATGGCATCGTCGGTGCGCTCCATCAGCAGTAAAACCGCAGCTTTTAAGAGGCGGTAATTGATAGAATCGGTGGGATTATCAAAAACATCTTCATAAAGTTCTATATAGCCATATGCTTCACTGTTTAATTTTTGCCCTAAATAAAAAGTAGCCGCAGAAAGGTGATAAGCCCCACGTTCATTGCTAGGTAGGGTATAGTCTAAACTGTTATGAAGCTGTTGACGCGCTTCTAAAAATGGTAAAGCGCTATAAGAAATTGGTGGGAAATTAAGCAACGCATCATTCGAGGTATCATTTGCGCCGTCACCGTCATTTTCTAGTTTTTGCTGTGCAATATTTAAACCTGTTTCTTTATTAACGATGTAACCAGTTTCAGTATCAAAAATACTGATTCCTTCAATATGCGGCACAATCGCAACACCTTGCTGTGCAGAAAGAAGCGAAAATTCTACAAAATCTCGCTGTTGTGTATTGGCAATGCCTAATGATTTAAATGTGCCAACCAGCAACTCACCACCATAGATGGGGTCGGTAAATGTTACTGCTTTGCCAATATTGCTTGATGATAAAAGTAAATATTTATTGTTTTTGGCATCACGCTGTATATGCCCTGATACTGTTTGCGTGGGGGTATAGGGTTCATCATGGAAACGCAAAATATAATTGAAGCCTTTTTGTGTAATAGATGCATTAATCTCGCGTGTTGGTAAAAACCTTAAAACAGTTGCCTCAGGCACCTCAACCCTTGCCACCTCCAGTAATAAGGGCAATAATCTGGTTCGCAATTTGCTTAAATTCACAGGCAAGTCACGGTCGGCGATAAACCAGTAATAGCCACCATATCTGAAAAATGCTGTGCCAATATTCTCAGTAAGTGGGATTGTAACGGTTTGTTGAGCATCAGGTAATGTTAGAATTGAGCTTCCTAAATTGCGATTGATATTGGTTTTTGGGGGCGTGAAGGGGATTGTGCTAAAACGCTGAGAATCACCCCTAATCGTAGCTTTGGGAAAATCATTGCGCTGCACCACTTCTTGTTGTTTTGGCAGTAAATCAATGACAATTTTTGTGCCTGAGCGAAAATGCCTGATATTGTAGCTATCGGGGACTTCCATTGCGAACACACTGGTGCTATCAATTTGCAAAATACGTGCATTACCAAATGGTTCGTTAGCATTAAACTCAACTTGGCTGATATCAATGGCTTCATTTTGCCCAAATGTAATTTGCATCTCTTCACTATCATACTCAATCAGATATTGCACTTCGGTTGTAAAATCAAAAATTATTCTTAAATATTCGGGCGTCCGTCCGATACGCACAATATTTCTATTATCATTGCCGAATTGGTCATCATCGCTTAATGCTTCTAAATCAACACCTTGTGAAGAAAATACATTATTTGATTGCGTGTTGTTACTGGCTTCTTCCACAGAAGGTAAATCCTGATAACCCGCAATGATATTGTCACTATCGCCATTGAAACTGTTATCATCAATAATCGCTTCAGCAGCTGTATCATTTTGTAAAAGCTGACTGGTTTGGTCTCTTGGCAGCATATCCACAATCACACGGCTGCCAATTCTTCTATGGGCAATCGCGAGCTGTTCGCTGGTTGGTAGAATAAAGACGCGCCCATTGCCAGTGATTCTGGCAGGGCCTGATGCTAATTCAAGCGAAGGTTCAATTTCTGAAAGTGTTTCCGATGTAAAAGGGCGGTCAAAAATAATACTGACATTGGTGGCACTGGCGGTTGCTTGATATTGCGGCTGGTCCGAGAAGATAAACTCTAATCTACCGCCACCATCATTTAATGAGTAGGTATTAATGGTGATAATTTCTATATCTGGCTCGCTTGCCTCTGCTTGTGGTGTTGCATTTGGTGTTGATTCGTCAGTGACGCTTAAATCCCCATCTAAATCCCCATCTAAATTTGGGGCATTTTGTGAATCCACTTCATCAGCATCTAGCGTAATAATTTGTGGCTGTGTAGAAGGGATTAAATCAGATTCCGATATTTCTTGTTCATTAATCTCTGTTTGTGGCTGAGGCGTTATCAGGGCTTGCGATTCTTGCAAATATTGGTAAGTTTCCACCGCTTCGGTGAAATTACCCTGCCCAATATCAAACACAATGGAATTGTTAAAGCGAAACGGACGGAATGCCATACCATCTTGCAACTGAATCCTTATTTGAGTATCAGATAAACGGGTAATGTTATCCACATAATTTCTCATCACATCATTAATAGGTGGGATGGTAAAATTCGTCGAATCAGCAAATGTAATAACCACATTATTATTATCAGTGTTAGGTTCAATCGTATAGGCGGTGATTTCGGGCCAATCAAACGCGATACGCAAAAATTGCCCGTCATCATGTGGCGCAATACGTAGCGATTGTGCCTGTGCATGATGCACGGTGAACATAAATACAAACCCCACGACTGCCAGTAGGGCGGTGTTGATTAATAAACGGGTATGGTTACTTAATATCATATATGACAATTTCAATCCGGTTGACAAGCTTCTCTCTTTCCTCCGGTGAAAATGTCAGGCTAACCTGATCTTCTATTGGCCATGTACGTGCACTGATAGCGACACTACGCGTAATGCCATTATCAAAAAAATACTGCCTTACTGTATTAGCATAAGCCAGCCCTAAAATCCACCTCGAACTTATATTTTCTAATAAAGTGCTATTTGGGCTGACATTTGCGATAATTTCCATGCGATTTTTATAGATATTCAGCAAATCCATCAAATCGAGCAATAATATTTTACCTGCTGGTGTCAAACGGTCACCCTCTTGATGGAACAGTAAATCATTATAAATGCTGATATTTATCCAACCCTTGCCAAGCGTTATATTAATATTCTCAAAGCCCGGTATTGTTTTGGTGTGTTGAAAAAGTATCTTATAAATATAGCGCGTCGGCTGTTCGATAGGGTCTTTCTTAAAATTAATAGCAAGGGAATAGTCGTATTGATTGGCAACTTTACGCAATTCATCAATATCCGCTATTGTTTTCGAAGAAATAAAATCCTGATTCACAAGGTTACTAACAGAAAATAGAAGCACAAAAAAAGTAAGTAATAATGCCAGCATATCGCCCATGCTGGTTAGCCAACCCGCAGCTTTTCGTGGTTCACGTTTAAGAACGCGCGGTTTAAATGACATTTATTGCTGTCCCGATATTGTTGTATTATTCGTTGTTGCATCACCCGATATAATCTGAATATTGGGCAGTTCTTCTATATTTGTATAAAAACGAAATTCTACAAACTCATCTTCCTCGGTGCTGATACTACCTTGCAGGTAATAAGATGGCACCCCCTCATATATCAGCAAATCAATCAAATGTTCTAGCCGTTCTGCCGCTTGTGGCGGACCATAAGAAAAACTATTGCCAAGTTCTAATACAGGTGTATTAATAGTAACCACAACATAAATAGGTGTGGAAGCTTGTGAAATTGAATGCGCTATCCGACGAATAACGATTAATTGTTCCGCGCGAATGGTAGAAGAATCTGAATGAAAAATATCATTAAGAGAGAATCTAACAAAAATGCGATTGGCGTTATTTTCAATGATTGTGGGGTCAATCACCTTTATTTCATTTTCAATCAAAGTGCGGATAACTTGCAAAATATGATTGTTAGAAATGCCACTGGCACGATTTTGCGGGGTGTTAACCGTTTCTTCAGTCGCATCAACAGTAATAGAAAAAACTTCAGCAATCGATTCGATGGCTTGGTCGCTACGTTCATCAACAACTTCGGAAAGTGCAACCAATACCACAAAGAAAGCCAGTAATAGAATAAAGAGATTGACGAAAATGGTCGCACCCGCATTCGGGTCAGATTCATAACTAGTTTTGCTCATATACAACCATCACCAATAAGAGATTACTGAAACATTTCATCAATCATCTGCTGTTTATCAGGTGATTGATGCAAATCTGGACCTTCAAGCATCTCCCCTGGATCTTTGATAATCTCTTGCTTGCTGACACGTTCTTTATAGCGATTTCTAGCATCTTCATCGCCAAGCAATGATAAGATACCGTCAAGAGTCATTTCAATCTGCTCTAATGTTCTAATCACTTTACCCATTCTTTGACCCGTAATATCTTGAAAGCTAGACGCTTCCAAAATACGCGTGGTGTATTTTTGTATCGCATCGCGAGTTTCTTCAGGAATATTTTCGGTGATAACATCCATATGCTCGGCACATTCTAAAATTGCCGAGGTGGCAGTTTCAGTGGAAGAGCGAATAGCAACCAACTCATTGATAATGTTCGGAATATATTTATCACGAATATCTTCAGGGTGTAATCCTTTAATTTTTTCAGTGAAAGTGGAGCGAACATTATTTAATATTTTCTTTTCTAAATCACCCACAGTCATGCGGTTGCTGAGTTGTCCAATTTTTAAGTTTGTGCCACCCTCATGTCCCGGAATGTGCGAATAAAGAATCGAATCAACAAAATCCTCCACCTCTTTGCGTGAAGCAAAAACTTGATTACTTACTTTCTTGGTGTTTTCTACCATTTTACCTAAATCCCAAAATTATATTTATTATTATCATACATTGTAGCCACTTACTTCTAAACGAGTAATGATAAAAAATTATTCTTGTATAATTATTATAGCATAAAATCTTAAAAATTCATAGAAAATTCTGATAATGAAATGAAATTATTGATATTCAACTCATCGCTCACTGCATAACACAATGATAACACATAAATTTTTGATAATTAGCTCTATTAAATCAAGTTTGGTAAATCAGTTTTGGCAATTTAAAATTTGCAAATCTGTTTTTCTGCTGATAGCAATCTAAGTCAATACGCTTTCAACTTTAGAGCGCAATGTCTCAGCATTAAATGGCTTAACAATATAATTATTAACGCCTGCATTTTTTGCTGCCAAAACATTTTCAGTTTTGCTTTCTGCCGTTACCATGATAAAAGGTATATCTTTATGCTCTGGTGTGTTTCTGACACTTTTTAAGAAATCAAAACCATTCATCGGCTGCATATTCCAATCAGAAATAATCAAACTATATTTCTTGGTCGCAAGCTTTTTAAGTGCATCAGTGCCATCATAGGCTTCGTCAACATCTTCAAAGCCAATTTGCTTTAATAGATTTCGAATGATTCGCAACATCGTTTTGTAATCATCAACAATAAGGACAGATATCTTAGTATCAAAAGGCATTGCATAAAGCTCCACTTTAACTGCTCTTTAAACGATAAAGAAAACAGTTTGTTAAACATAAAAACAACTGCATTATACAACCCAATTGCCTCGCTGTCAATCACACAATCACATAAAAATAATAATTTTTCTAATTCTTTAAATTTGTGGTGATATTTTGTGCAATTTTTGTGAAAATCGCCTGTATTGTCGCATGTGTCTTGGTATTGTTATCCACATCTGCCATAAAAGGAATTTGTTTATCCGCCGAACCACGCAAATCTTGCATCAGCGGTATCTTGCCTAACAATTCAGTGCCATGTTGCTTTGCCTGTTGTTGCATATCTAGCGCATCAAAAATATGACTTACCTCGCCACAATGCGGGCATGTGAAGCCTGCCATATTCTCAACCATGCCAATCAGCGGGATATTCAGCTTTTCAAACATTTTCATTGCGCGTGATGCATCAATCAACGATAAATCATGCCCTGTGGTGATAATCACCGCGCCATCAGCCTTTGTTTGCTGGGCAATAGAAAGCGGAATATCACCCGTGCCGGGCGGCAAATCTATCACCAGATAATCAAGCATTTCACCTTCATTGTCAGCCCAATTCACATCAAACAAAAATTGCTTCAACGCTTTGACTACCATAGGTGCACGCCATATAATTGCATCTTGTGGAGTGGTTAAATAGCCCATAGAAATGCTTTTGATACCAAATTTTTCAATCGGCATCGCACGGTTATTTTCAATGAGAGGCTTTTCAGTTATCCCCAATAATTGTGCCATCGATGGTCCGTAAATATCGGCATCAAGCAAACCGATTCGATAATTGCCGATTTGTGAAAGCGCGACTGCCAAATTTAAGCTGATGGTTGATTTACCAACCCCGCCCTTACCACTGCCCACCAGAATAATCTTTTTGGCAGGTGATGGGTTGCTAGATTCTTGCATTTTATCGCGTTCGGCAGTCAGGGCGATATTCACAAGCCTTGTCTCCCCAGCTTCCATCAGCGCAGAAACATATTCTTGTTGTAATTTATTTGCCTCACCAGCAATCAATGCTTGGGGGAGGGTTATCACGATTTGCAATTTTTTCTGGTCAGGCATCAGCGAAATAGCGGCCGCGCTTAATGTTTCACCATTGCTCATTGCTATATTGCATAAGATATCGATAATTTTTTGATTGTTAAGCATAATATTAGTTCCAAATATTGTTTGTCGTAAGCCATTATAATAGCATATCAGCATGATAATCGATAAAGCATAAAAAATATACCTTGCAATAAGATAATAGGGTAACTATATATAGGGTGAATTACTTAATAAATGAAAAAGAGGTAGGCATGTCTTACGATGGTGGCCCTTGGGGGCAAAATACTGGTAAAAAAACGTCAAGCAATGGTGCAGGCAAAGGTCCGCGTGCAACGGGCACTGGCGGTGGTAGGGGCAAAAAACCTGCTAATGGCGGTGGCGGTAGCAATGTGCCTCCCGAATTTGAAACGATTCTAAGCGATATTCAAAACAGAATGCGCGGTGCAGTTGGCGGTGGTAATAATAGTCGTAAAATTTTCCTTGTGATTGGTGCGCTGTTTTTGCTATGGATTGCCAGCGGTTTTTATCGCGTAGAACAAGGTAAATTGGGCTTGAAATTAGTGTTTGGTGAATATACTGGCGCGCCCACATTACCGGGTCTTAACTATAATTTCCCAACCCCAATCGGCAGTGTTGAAATTGTTGATGTGGCACGGGCAAGGCGCATTGATATTGGCTATCGTGGTAATAGCAGCACACAGTTGCGTGATATTCCTGAAGAAAGCTTAATGCTAACGGGCGACCAAAATATTGTGGATATTGATTTTGCAGTGTTCTGGAAAGTGCGTGAGCCTGAGAAATATTTGTTCAATATCCGCGCACAAGAAGATACTGTTAAGTTAGCTGCCGAAAGCGCGATGCGCGAAGTGGTAGGGCAAACCGTATTTGATCAAGCCGTTACTGATGGCAGGGCAAGCATTGAAACCCGCACTTTGCAAGTGTTACAATCTATTTTGGATAGTTACGATGCAGGGATTTTGGTGGAAAAAGTGGATATGCAAAAATCCGACCCACCGGGGCAGGTGCTTGATGCCTTTAACGATGTGCAACGGGCAAGACAAGATTTAGATAGGTTGCGTAATCAGGCAGATGCCTATGCCAATACAGTTGTGCCAGAAGCGCGTGGTGAGGCAGAGAAAGTATTACTAGATGCTGAAGGCAGACGTGAGCAATTAATCACCGAAGCTGATGGTGAAGCCAAACGGTTTATTGATGTCTATAACAGTTACAGGCGTTCGCCTGAAGTAACGCAAAGACGGATGTATTTGGAAACAATGGGCAAGGTTTTAGGCACTGCTGAAATTGTGATTATTGATAAGGAAAGCGGTGGCGTATTGCCTTATCTGCCTTTGCCTCAATTAAAATCACGTACACAGCAATAGTGGAAATTAAAGGATAGTAAAATGATAAAATTTTTAGCAGGTATTATTGGCGTTGTAACGATTGTCGTTGGTATGGGCGCATTGTTCACGGTAAAAGAAACTGAACAGGTGTTGGTACTACAATTTGGTGAGGTGCGCCGTGTGATTACCGAGCCGGGGCTTAATATTAAAATCCCAATGGTTCAAAACCTTATCCGTTATGATAATCGGATATTGCCGATTGACCCACCGCAATTTGAAGTGTTGCTGACTGATAAGAAGCGCGTGAATGTAGATGCTTATGCGCGTTATCGAATCATTGATGCCAGTGAATTTTATCAAAGGGTGCGAACTGAAACATTGCTTACCGATAGATTCGGCAAAAATGCCAATGCTGCATTGCAACGGGTGCTTGCAACGGTATCGCTGACCGATATGCTATCTGAAAATCGTGATAATGTGATGCAACAGATTGAAGAAGAATTGCAATCGCAAGCCAAAACATTTGGTATTGAATTGATTGATATTCGAATCGGTCGCACCGATTTGCCATCGCAAACCAGTGAAGCGGTGTTTAACCGTATGCGTACCGAACGTGAGCGCGAAGCCCGTGAATTGCGCGCACAAGGTGAGGAAGCATCGCGTAAGATTCGCGCACAGGCTGATAAAGAGCGGACAATTATTCTGGCTGATGCCAAGAGCCGTAGCAATATTTTAGTCGGTGATGGCGAAGCACAGCGTAATGTGATTTTAGGTAATGCCTATGGGCGCGACCCACGTTTCTTTGCATTTTATAAAAGCCTTGAGCAATATGAACAAGCGCTTGCAAAAGAAGATAATACTTTTGTGATTTCACCTGATAGCGAGTTCTTCCAATTCTTCGGTAAATCCAGATAAAGACCAAAGAAAACAGACCAAATAAATAAACCCCGATAGAGTTTCTACTCTATCGGGGTTTTTCTTAATCATTATATCAGTTCCGTAATTTAACACCGCGTGCAATTAACTGGCAGGCAACGATAAACAGCACAATATTCAGCGCGATGATATATAATATCCCGTGCCATAGGCTCGCCTCGTGATTGCCGGTAAAGCTGTAGCGCAAGCCATCTATCAGGTAGAAAAACGGGTTAAACAATGTTAATTGTTGAAAGAATGTGGGCAAACGGTCAATCGCGTAAAATGTCCCCGATAGGAATGATAGCGGGATGAGAATATATTCGGTATAGATTGATAATTTTTCCCATGATGGCGATATAATACCGCAAATCAAGCCAATCAGTGCCATCAGGCTTGCCGAAAAAACCACATAAAATATAGCAGTCAGCGGCGAAGTGATGCTAATGCTTGGCACAAAAGGCAGACATGCCAGAAAAGTGATCAGCCCCAGAATCATCCCGCGCGTTACGCCAGAGCCAATTTGCGCGACCGTAAATTCCATCGCATTGATGGGGGTGAGCAATATCTCGTTCAGCGAGCCAAACATCCGCCTGCCAACCAGCGAAAAAGACGGTTGAGCAAAGGCATTTTGGGTGATATTCATCATCACCAAACCGGGGGTGATAAATATCAAAAACGGAACCCCATTCAAGCTATAATCCAAACCATCAGGCAGAATCAGCTTAAAAACCATAATCATCAGGGTAGAATTGATAATCGGTGCAATCACTGTGAAGCTTAAAAACCCCATCATCATCTTTAATTCTGTGGTAAACATGGCATAGCAAATACGCCATGAAAATAGTGGCAGGGGTTTGCGTTGGGCTAGAAATTCATCAAGATTCATGTGCGGATTTTCCAACCTTTGGCAACAATATACCAGCTTATCCCGAATAGAAAAATGTTAAAGCAGGCAATCGTGGTCATCGCAATCGGCAAAGATGCCTCGCTATTATTCAAGAATCCCGCACGAAACCCATCAATTAAATAAAAGAATGGGTTAAATAGAGTGATTTGTTGAAAAAGTTCGGGCAGTCGGTTGATGGAATAAAATGTGCCAGATAGAAACGATAATGGCACCACAATAAAATTGGTGAAAGCTGATATTTGGTCAAATTTTTCGCAAATGATACCGCCTAAAAAGCCTAGCAAGCCCATCATCATTGAGCCACCAATGCCAAAAAATATCACTATCCCGATTGAATGAAGCGGTAAAGGCACAAATAATTGCGCGACAATAAAAGTGAGCGTGCCAACCATCACCCCACGTGTGATTGCCCCCATCGTGAACGCGAGCACAAATTCGAACGCGGTAATTGGCGACATTAGCACATCAACCAGATTGCGCTGCATTTTAGAAATCATCAAAGATGATGATGCGTTGGCAAAAGAGTTTTGCAACATGCCCATAATGATGAGACCCGGCATGATGAAAGTAGAAAAATCATAATCGCCAACCTGTTGCACCGAACGCCCCAAAGCCAGTGAAAACACTGCAAAAAACAGCATTGAGGTAATCATGGGCGCCACCACAGTTTGCGTTGGCACTGCCATAAAGCGTCTGACTTCTTTGGTAAAAAGCGCGTAAAAAATGATGGGTGAAAAAGCGGGATAATGGCGTATGGTCATGGTCTGTTAATTGCTCCGTTATTTTGCGAATTTTTTGGTGATGGCTTGCTTGACTGATGGCGTTACAAATGGGCTAACATCGCCCGCCAATGAAGCAATTTCGCGCACCATGCTAGAAGAAACAAAATGGAATTTATCATCAGCAGGCAGAAAAATAGTATCAATATCGGCTTGTAATTGGCGGTTAATGCTTGCCATTTGGAATTCATATTCAAAATCGGTGGTGGCGCGCAAACCGCGAAAGATGGTATCGCATTGTTGTTGCGTCATAAAATCAACCAGCAAACCATCAAATTTCATCACCACCATTTTTTTTGCCAATTCAGGGTTATATTCAGCCAAAGCCTCGATGGTGAGCCCAACGCGTTCATCGGCTGAAAACAGACTGCTTTTTTTCATATGAACCGAGACGGCAATGATTAATTTATCCACCAATTTTGCAGCACGGCAGGCAATATCGCAATGTCCGTATGTGAATGGGTTAAACGAGCCCGGATAAACGGCAATCACACTCATGCTTGTTCCGCATCGGTGCTGTTATCACCACTATCAGCATCATTATTCTCATCATTTTCATTCTCATCTTCGGCGATTTTTGCCACTGATACCACATATTCGTCAGATGCAGTCTTAAACAAAGTAACGCCTTGCGTACGCCTGCCGATAATATTAATATCGCGCACGGGGCAGCGAATCAGTTGCCCTTTATTGGTTACCATCATAATATGGTCGCTATTGCTGGCAGGGAACGATGCCACCACATTGCCATTACGCGCTGAAACATTGATATTGGTGATGCCTTTACCGCCACGTCCCGTGATTCGATAATCAAAACCCGTGCTTCTTTTGCCAAAGCCATTTTCGGTAACGGTGAGTAAAAACTCATCTTGCTCCCACATCTGTACCATATCAGGATTTTGCTGTAATTTTTGCAAAAGTTCTTGGTCTTCTGCCGATAATGCTTCGGCATCACGCCTGCATAAAGTGCTATAACGGCTATAATTATCGCGTGTTTCGCCATCATAATCATGATGCGCCAGAACCGACATACTCACCAATTTATCATCATCACCTAATCTAATGCCACGTACACCCACCGCATTACGCCCTGCAAACAGCCTAATATCATTTGCCTTAAAGCGAATCGCATTGCCAGTAGCCGAACTCAACACAATATCATCATCATTGCTACAAATCACGGTGCTGATAAGCATACCGCTTTCTTCGGTCAGCTTCATGGCAATCAGCCCACTACGGCGGATATTTTCAAAATCTTTCAGACTGTTACGGCGCACATGCCCGCTACTGGTGGCAAACATGATAGAGAGCGAATCATCACTCTCTTCAGGCAGTGCCATGATTGAGGTAATGGTTTCATCAGTATCAAGCGGGATTGTGTTAATCAGTGGTTTGCCGCGATGTTGAGGCTCGCCCTGTGGCAGACGCCATACTTTTTCTTGATAGACAATGCCTTTATTTGTGAAGAATAATAGGCTGGTATGGGTGCTGGCTTGCAGCACTTGATACACGAAATCCTCATCACGCAGGCTCATACCCGCACGCCCACGCCCACCGCGTTTTTGCGCCCTATATACCGCCAATGGCACACGCTTAATATAGCCTTTATGGGTAACGGTAATCACCATATCTTCGCGTTGAATCAAATCTTCAATATCAGTATCATCATCTAGCATTTCATCGCTTATTTCAGTGCGGCGGGGGTCAGAAAATTCTTCTCTGACTTGCTCTAATTCTTCACGCATTACTGTTTTGCGCCGTGATGCTGTTTGCAGAATATCGATATAATCTTCAATCGCAACCGCTAACTTCTCTGCCTCTTCCATCAATTTATTGCGCTCCATGCCAGTCAGGCGATGCAGACGTAAATCAAGGATAGCTTTGGCTTGGTCTTCGGAGAGTTTGTAATATTCTAAAGGCTCTAAATCGGGTAAATCCGAACTAACAATGCGGTCAATCCGCGCTAAAAATAGCCCAATTTCGCTGATTTCCCATTTTTCCTCCATCAGGCTGATACGCGCACTTTGCGGGTCGGTCGCGGTCTTAACCATCTCAATCACGCGGTCGAGATGATGCAATGCCACCAGCAAGCCCGCCAGATGATGCGCCCGAATCCGCGCTTTTTGTAAATGCCAACGCGTACGTCTGATAATCACTTGCTCGCGAAACGCCAAAAATGCTTGCAAAACTTTACGCAAACTCAGTAATTCTGGCTTATTATCGTAAAGTGCTAGCATATTGATAGAAAAACGCTGTTCCATCGGGGTGAATTTTAATAATTGCGCCAGAATAACATTTTCCTGCTGATTGGCTTTCAACTCAATCACCACGCGTACACCGCTACGGTCGGATTCATCACGCAATTCGCTGATACCCTCAATCACTTTATCACGCACCAATTCGGCAATTTTTTCCAACATACGCGATTTATTCAGCTGAAACGGAATTTCGGTAACCACAATCGCTTGGCGCGTCTTGCTGATTGTCTCAAAATGCGTACGCGACCGAATGATAAACCCACCCTTGCCCGTTAAATAGGCACGGCGAATTTGCGATTTGCCGATGATAATACCGCCCGTTGGAAAATCAGGTGCGGGGATAAAATCGCATAAATCACTATCAGAAATATCGGGGTCATCAAGCAAAGCAAGCGTGCCAGAGATAATCTCGCCTAAATTATGGGGGGGGATATTGGTTGCCATGCCCACCGCAATACCGCCCGTGCCATTCACCAACAGATTCGGAATCCGCGTGGGCAATACCACTGGTTCGCTCTCAGTCTCATCATAATTGGGCTTGAAATCGACAGTGTCTTTTTCAATATCAAGCAACATGGTTTCAGATGCCAGATTCAGGCGCGCTTCGGTATAACGCATGGCGGCGGCCCTATCGCCATCCATCGAGCCAAAATTACCTTGCCCACTCACCAACGGCAGACGCATTGAAAATTCTTGTGCCATTCGCACCATCGCATCGTAAATTGCGCTATCACCATGCGGATGATATTTACCCATCACATCACCGACAATCCTTGCCGATTTGCGGAACGGCTTATTCGCCTCGTATCCGCCTTCTTTCATGGCATATAAAATGCGCCGATGCACAGGCTTTAAGCCATCACGCACATCAGGAATCGCACGGCTGATAATAACGCTCATCGCGTAATCCATATAAGCGCGACTCATCTCATCTTCGATGGTGATAAGCGGGTTATTCAGTGGTTCGTTCATAGATTTAGTTCCATATTATTTAATATGCACATTCATAACATATTAAGCGCGTTGAAACAAGGTAGCATACAGATAAAGCAGACGATTTTACGTGTTTATTTTACGCGATTCTTTGGCAAATTATTTGCCTATTATTTTGCTAAATTCCCCGCCAGATATTCCGCCGCCCGCATCGCATAATAGGTGATGATACCAGATGCGCCTGCACGTTTGAAACAAAGTAGGCTTTCAAGCATTAAATCAGGGTTATTCGCCCCCATCAACATGCTATATTCGCCCGATACCTGATAGGCAATAATTGGCACTGTAAACGCATCAGAAGCACGGGCGATAATATCCAAATAGGGCATACCGGGTTTCACGATGATAAGGTCAGCACCTTCTTGAATATCAAGCGCAATTTCTTGCAAAGCTTCTTTATGATTGGCAGGGTTCATTTGGTAGGATTTTTTATCGCCTGTTAGCAGCGCACCTGAGCCGACCGCCTCGCGAAACGGCGCGTAAAAGCCTGACGCATATTTTGCGGCATAGCTCATAATACGGATATTGGTGAGTTTTTCAGCCTCTAATGCCATGCGGATTGCGCCCACACGCCCATCCATCATATCAGAGGGGGCAAGAGTATCACAGCCTGCTTTGGCTTGCATTAATGCCTGTTTTACCAAAATCTCTATGCTGGCATCATTATCCACATCGCCTGAATCATTCAGCACGCCATCATGCCCATGCGTGGTGTAAGGGTCTAATGCAACATCGCAAATCACCATTAATTCTGGCACAGTTTGTTTCACGGCACGCACCGCACGGCATACCAAATTATCAGGATTCAGTGCTTCACTGCCTTGCGCGTCTTTTAAGGCAATATCAATTTTAGGAAAAATCGCAATCGCTGGAATCCCCAAATGATAGGTTTGCTTGGCTTGCTCTACCAATAAATCTATCGAATAGCGATAGGTTTCGGGCATGGCGGTAATAGATTCTTGCTTGTTATCACCCTCAATCACAAAGAAAGGCTGAATAAAGTCGCTGGCGGATAAATAACTCTCTTGGGTAAGGCGACGTACAGCATCGATATCGCGGTTACGGCGCATTCTAGTTGCAGGATACTGTTGATTAAGAAAATTAGGCATATCTTAATGCACCCCACCAATATTACCGAAAATCTCACCAATAACGCCAGTTTTGATGCCTAATGTGGGGGTGATACGCTCATCGGGCTTAATTTGCTTTTGTTTGGTAATATCTTGGGTTTGCTTGGTTGCCACCAATTTTTCATCATCAAATTCTATCGTTACCAATGTTCGCTTGTTCAAACGGTAAGGGAAGAATAGGCGACGATGCCAGACCGTGTGAACATAATACCATTTGCCGTTTTCGTTCTCTTCATAGCCATAAACGCTAGGCGAGCCGATGGCGGTAACCACATCAGCTTGGGTAGAGCCTGCCTCGATGCTTGAATATTCATCATCATAGATTGAGACACCGCTATGCGTAACACTGGCGCAAGCGGTAAGCATGATGATGCTGAATAGGGGTAATATAAAATGTCGATAAATCATGATTTCTCTTTCAATAACAAAAAATTAACAGTAAAACAAGAGAGCAATTTTTAAGAATGTGAGAAAAATGTTTCATTTGATTAATAGAATCCTAGCACCACGCAAATATCATACCGATATTCTTTATAAAGCGATTGTAACACAAGCGCGTGATAAAAAGATATTTAGTGATTGGGCAGTGCCCGATACCCCCGATGGCAGATTCGATTCGCTAATCTTGCATATGGTGATGCTGCTGCATAGATTAGCGCATTGCGATGATGCCGCTAAGCATCAACAATTCGGCAAAGAGTTGATTGAGGTGATGATTGAAGATTTAGACCATAATTTTCGCGAATTAGGGGTGGGCGATTTGGCGGTGGGCAAGCGCATTAAGGGCATGTTAAAAGCGTTTTACGGCAGAATGGAGCATTACAGCCAAGCATTTGATAGTGAGGATAAGGCACTGTTACAACAAGCGGTGATACGCAATATCTATCGTAAAACTGAGCCGAAACAAGCGCACATTCAACAATTATGCGCTTATATCTGGCAAGAAGTGCAAACCTTACAAAATTATTCGGGCGCGCAAATAACACAAGGTGAATTTAGCTGGCGTGAATCAGGCGATAATGGTGATGCGTGATGAAACAAAACCGCCCAAAAAAACAACTGCAAAAGCCTCAAAAAGAAATTCAAAAGAAGCCATTGAAAGTCAATTTTGCTTATCAGCTGAAATGGCAAAACCTTGCATTAGGCGCGCATGATTATATCTATAACGCCACCGAAGCCGATTGCGACACCATCGCGCAAAGACTGGCATTAAGCAAAATCAACCAATTAACCGGCGATATAGAATTGATTCGCAAAAACAGCAAAACATTTACCCTTAATATTACGGTTAGCATTGATTATCAGCAATATTCGGCGATAAGTTTTGAGGAAATGCGGGCACAATTTAACTTTGATGCCAGTATTGAGCTGCTTTATCAATCACCAAAAGCGAGCAATCATAAGGAAGTCGTGCTAGATTTGAGCGAGGCTGAAATCTTTGATGGCGAAACATTACAGCTCACCGATTATCTGGTGCAGGAATTATCTTTGAACTTGCCATTATCGCCTGAACATCTTGAAAATAGCCATGTTGTTACTGAAAAGAACAGATAATAAAGGTGAGTAAAATAATAACGCTTGCACTTTTGTTGTGAATCGGCTAAATATTGCCTCTTAATTTGCAACTAAAATAGGAGAGATTGTAGTAATGGCAGTTCCTAAAAGAAAAGTTAGTCCTTCACGTCGTGATAAAAGGCGTGCCAATGATGCGCTGAAAAGCACGGGTTGGCAAGAATGTTCGCAATGTGGCGAGATGAAATTACCGCATAATGTTTGCCGTGAATGCGGTCATTATAACGGTAAAGAAATCGTTACTGCCAAGCCAGAACTTGAAGAAGACGCAGCTTAATTGGTGCTTATCTTCAAGGCTTGCCTTATAAAGTGGTATCATGATTAAAGTCGCAATAGATGGCATGGGCGGTGACCGCTCACCCTTAATGGTGATAGGTGGCATTTTACGTGCGGCGCAACGTTATCCCAATGTGCATTTTATCCTATTTGGTGATAGGAATAAAATTCAGCCTTTATTAGCCAAAAAACATTTTGCACCCATTAACGATAGGGTGGATATTATCCATACTGACGAGGTTGTTACAATGGATGAATCACCTTCCAATGCGATTAGGCGCGGTAGAAACTCGTCAATGGGGCTAGCATTAAATTCGTTGCGCGAAAAACAAGTTGATTGCGTTATATCGGCAGGCAATACGGGTGCGCTGATGGGCATGGCTAAGATTATGATTAAAGTGGTGGAAGGGATTGAACGCCCTGCGATGGCGTCACTATGCCCCACCATACGTGGCGAAACCGTGATGCTTGATTTAGGCGCGAATATTAGCGCAAGCCCGTATCAGCTAGAACAATTCGCCTTGATGGGTAAGATTTTTGCCACCGCCACATTGGGTATCGAAAAACCAACAATCGGGTTACTCAATATTGGTTCAGAAGCATTAAAAGGTCCTGATGAAGTGCGCGCCGCCGCCGCCTTGCTTGAGAAAATTCCAGAAACCATCAATTATACAGGCTTTGTGGAAGCCAACGAAATTGTTGCGGGCAAAGTCGATGTGGTGGTGATGGATGGCTATAGCGGTAATATCGCCTTAAAAGCGATGGAAGGAGTGGCGAACTTCTTAATGCAAGGGCTTAAAAATGTCTATAGCACGAATATTCTAACGAAATTTGCTGTCTTTTTAATACGCAAACCGATGAAGCATTTTTTCCACAGGGTTGACCCACGTGTCCATAATGGTGCGGTATTTTTAGGGCTTAACGGCATTGTGGTGAAAAGTCATGGCGGCACAGATTCGCTTGGCTTTGCCCATGCAATTTCGGTGGGGATTGATACTGTTCAACATGGATTTTTGGCAAAAGTGAATGCCGAATTGCCATCTTTAATGAGAGATGACAACAATGACTGATTGCGGGCGATATAAAACTGTCATTATGGGGGTGGATTCTTATCTGCCACAAAAGATTGTTGAAAATAAAGAATTAGAGCAAAAAATTGATACCTCCGATGAATGGATAAGGCAACGCACGGGCATTGCCCGCAGGCATATTGCCGCTGCTGATGAAAACACCTCAACTCTTGCCATTAAGGCGGCGAAAAATCTTCTTAATCAGTTGCAAATCGATGCTGATGGTATTGATTTGGTGATCGTTGCCACCTCATCGCCCGATAATGTATTCCCTGCCACTGCCACCCGTGTGCAACAAGCGTTAGGCATTCGCGGTGCGGCTTTTGATGTGCAAGCGGTATGTGCGGGCTTTATTTACGCGATGGTAACTGCCAATAGTTTGCTGTGTCAGGGGCTTTATAAAAGGGCTTTGATAATCGGTGCTGATTTATATAGCCGTTTTGTGGATTGGGATGATAGGAATACTTGTATCTTGTTTGGCGATGGTGCGGGCGCAATGTTGCTTGATGCCGTGCCGCTGAGCGAGCATGAGAAATATGACGGGCGCGGCTATATTCACGGACGCGTATGGAGCGATGGCGCTTATTACGATTCGCTCTATGTTGATGGCGGGGCAGGTTCTACCGGTAAAACAATTGGCGCGATTCACATGAATGGCAAAGAAGTATTCAAACATGCGGTCAATTATATGTCAGAATCGATGCAAATCGTGTTGAAAGAATCAGGGCTAACGGTAGAATCGTTAGACTGGCTGGCACCGCATCAGGCAAATATCCGCATCATGAAAGCGGTTGCTGAAAAATTAGAAATTCCTGATGAGAAGGTTTTTGTTACCGTGCAAGAACATGCCAATATTGCCGCCGCTACTGTGCCTGTTGCCTTGCATCATGGCGTTACATCAGGTAAATTAAAGCAAGGTGATATGGTAGGGATGACAGCATTGGGCGGAGGTTTTGCATGGGGTGCGGCAGTTGTAAAATGGTGAAATCCATCATGGCGTTCACTATGATGGTGGTCAGCATCATGGTGCTGTTCTCGTCGGTTAGCTTTGCCGCCGACCGTATGGCAATTATTTTTCAGTATGATAGCAATGCAGATTTTCGCGATACCATCTATTCAGGTGCAGCAGAAGCCGCCGCGCTTTATGGTTACGAACTTGATGCCTATCATGTGGTGTTGAGCCCCAGAAGCAGCCCCAAAAGATGGTTTGATAGCAATGTTATGCAAAAGCGCCCCAAAGCAATTATTGTGGTTGATTCGGCATTATCGAATCATACGCAAGATTTGATAGATTCGGCTTTAAGGCAAAGAATTTCAGTAGGTGTGATTAATGGCAATTTAGAACAATCCTATCAGGGCGCGGCTTTTAAGGTTGGTAGTGTGCAAGCAGATGAGGGGCAGTTGGCAGGTAGATATTTAAGTCAATTCAGCACTCAGCCTCCTCTATGTATCACTCATGTTATCGCCATAAATAACGATAAATTGCGGTGTCAAGGGCTTGCCAATGGCATGGGCACATCGATTTATCAGCTGAGTGCCGATGCACAATATGATGAAATTTATAAGGGTGTAGAAAGTTTTTTAAGCGCGGTTGATGGCGAGATGCCCTATGTGGTGATTACCAACCAAGCAATGATAGCACCGTTGTTAAAAGCGCGTGATGCTATTAAAAAAGCAGGCTTAGGCGATTTTAATATTGGCTTTGTGGGGCAAGCGGGCAGTCAGGTGATTGATGATATTGTGAGACAAAAAATTGTGTTTGCCGTGCATGACCAGCCTTTCTTTCAGGGCTATTGGGCAATCAGCGCGATGGCATTAAGGTTAACATTCAAACTAGAGCCACAAAAATTTGTCTCGTCAGGGCCGATGGTGGTTGATAGAAAAATCGCGCAAACCATCAAGCAAGGGCAAAAGATTGTTACTCTCAATATTAAAACAGATAAACGGATTCCCACTCATTCTGGCGCGAATAAGAGTTACCCTGCGATTCAACCGTTACGGCTTAATCCGTAAATTTCGCTCGTCTATTACGCATCTTTCACTTGGCAATGGAATAGTCTAATTTCTTCGCCCAATTCATCAGCTAATTTCTTTAAGGCTTCGGTATCAGCGCGCACCATATCGGCAACATTATTGGTGCTTTTGGCAGATTCGCTAACGGTCTCAACCCCTTGATTGATACGCTGTGTGCCTGCTTTGCCTTGCTCGGCACTTTCCACAATTTTACCCACCGCCATATTTTGCAAATCGATAGATTCAGAAATCTCACTGGATAATTTGTTGATATTATCCACAACAGCGGTAACTTGAGTGATCGCACCCACAGCACCATCAGTCTCGCTTTGAATGGTGGCAATTTGCGCCGAAATATCTTCGGTGGCTTTTGCGGTTTGATTGGCAAGATTTTTAACCTCGCCCGCCACCACAGCAAAGCCTTTGCCTGCCTCGCCCGCACGTGCCGCTTCAATCGTTGCATTCAGTGCCAGTAAATTGGTTTGATTGGCAATATCGTTGATTAATTGCACCACCTCACCAATACGGTCGGCTGAAACCGCTAACCCTTGAATTTTCTCGTTTGCACCATCGGTCTGGATTGTGGCATTTTCGGCAATGTTGCGCGATTGCGTCATTTGTTCATAAACAGTCTTGATTGATGATGATAAATTATCGCCCGATTGCGTTACCAATGCGGTATTCTCATTCATCTGGATACTGGCATCTGAAATCACATTGATATTATCGATGGTGGCATGGGCATTTTGCGATAATGTCTCACCAGTGGCTGAAATTTTTGTAATCGCAGTTTCTATATCGTGAAACGTCTTGCTGATTTTACTATCAAACTCATCAAAAATGCCTTGCAGTTTTTCCAATCGTTTCTCTTCTTCGCCCTGATGCTCATCTTCAATCGCTTGTATTTTGGTTTGATGCTCGTGTTGCAATAATTCTGTTATTTTTTGGTCACTATAATAAGCGTGCATTCTCTCCATCTCGGCTTTTCTTTGGGCAAATGCCAATATTAGCCCAAGAATGATGGCAGTAAATAATGTGCCCGTCCGCAATTCCATGTAGAATGTGTCGGTAAATTGCAATGCAGGTGCCTCATAATAGGCGTAATAAAGCATAAATAATAATGACGGGAACGCAATCAAATAGCTTAACCGTTGGAATGTTTTTTCGTGGGCAGCCGTAATAAAATAAGGCAGTGCCATCACCACCACACCCACGATAATATCAATATCGGTGCGGTTGGCGAATAAGAATAGCATGGTATAGCAGGCGCCAATCACCAGAAAAAACAATAAGATACGTGGCAGTAAAATTTTGTTCAGCCATAGCATAGCAACGATAACAAGCGCAGTGAATAGAAAGCCAGATTGCACCAAAAGCATCAGGCTAACGATTTCATTTAACTCTTCGGGATAGGGATAAAACAGTAAATCGCTAATATTGCTGATAGCCAATAACACCATAATCAGCGTAATCGCATAAGACATGCTGAGCGGACGCCGATAGCGAGCGTCTTCGGACATGTTAGGGGTAACATATTGTAAGATTTTAGTTACGAATATTGGTGATTCCGCCATTTAATTTACTCTGTATAGAATTTTCTTATTATGGCATTATGCCTTTCATTAAGGCTTTTTGCAACCATTATGTTGAGTGTTTTATAAAATTTGTGCAATAAGAATATTTGGGAGTATTTGGAAAAACCCACTTGTTATTTACTCAAAATAAAGCTAATATCACCCATCTTAAACAGATTCACATTTCAGGAGGGAAATGCACTATGTCTATTGCTCATTTTAACCGTATTAAAAATATATCTATGCTGATAATTGGCATCGTTTTTTGTGCCAACATTATCGCCAGCACCGCTTATGCTCAGCAGGTGGATAAGAATCAATTGCTTGTCGGTCAACCAGATGCGAAACTTACCATCATAGAATATGCGTCTTTATCCTGTCCGCATTGCGCCAATTTTCACCGCACTGTTTATCCGCAAATCAAAAAAGAGTTTCTTGATACGGGCATTGCCAAACTTTATATCCGCGACTTTCCGCATAATGATGCTGGCACGGTGGCAACTGTGGTAAAACGTTGTGCGCCCGAAAATGTGCAGTTAGCACTTTACGATAAAATGCTGAAAGAACAATCAAATTGGCTGAGTGCTGATGATGTGCGGGTGCCGCTTAAAAAATATGGCGCATTGGCAGGCATTAATTCGCAACAAATTGAGGCATGTTTTCAAGATAAAGAGTTGGTCTCAACCCTTTTTGACGATATTAAGCAAGCGCAAAAAGATGGCGTTAGGGGTGTGCCTTCGGTGTTTATCAATGGCAAACAAATTGATGCCACCTACAAAGCCATTGCCAAAGCCATTAAGGCAGCACAATAAAAAGTGCAGTTCAAACGCTTAGAAATTAACGGGTTCAAATCATTTGCTGAAACAAGCCGTTTGGAATTTTACGAAGGCCTTACGGGCATTGTAGGACCGAATGGGTGCGGGAAATCCAACATTGTTGAAGCGATTCGTTGGGTGATGGGCGAAAATTCAGCACGCAAAATGCGCTCATCAGAAATGAATGATGTTATTTTCAATGGCACTCAAACCCGCGCCAAAAGGCAGTTTGCTGAAATCTCGCTGGTGCTAGATAATCAGGCGTTCGAAGCACCAACGCAATATAACCACCATGATGAGCTGGTGATTACCCGCCGTATTGATAGAGGAGAAGGCTCGCTTTATTCCATCAATGGCAACAAAGTCCGCGCATCAGATGTGCAGCTTTTATTTGCTGATTTATCGCTAGGGGCAGGCGGTTCGGCGCAAATATCGCAAGGCATGGTCAGCGAAATTATCCATCAACGTAGCTCTGAACGGCGTAAATTGTTGGAAGAAGCGGCAGGCATTCGGGGCTTGCGGGTGAGGCGTGAGGCGGCAGAAAGAAAACTTGATAAGACTGAAGAAAACCTTGTCCGCATCGGCGATACCATCATTTTGCTGAATGAACAATATAAAGAATTGCAATTAGCAGCCGAACAAGCAAGGCAATATAAAACAATATCAACGCAAATACAAACCCTGCAAAGCAAGCGGTCTTACTTGCAATATCAATCATGCTTCAATACGCTGAATCGCCAGAAGCAACAATTTATCAAGGCGGAGGCTGATAGTGTAAAAGCCGAAACTGAAAAAAATATTATCGCTGAACAAGCGGCAGAGCATCGCCAAAAATTGCAAACAACCCAAGAAAAATTTTACGAAATACAAGCAAAGCACAAAAGATTTGAGATTGAGTTAGAAAATTTTGATAAGGAAAGTCAGGCACGCAAGCAGGCACGCGCCCAAATGCAAACCCGTAAACAAAGCATCAAGACCGAAATAGAAACCGCGCAATCGCGGCTAGAAAATGCTGATACAAGGCAAAAACAGCTCGCAGCTGAAATGGCTGAATTGCAAAACCAAGCTGATAATCCGCAAACAGAAATCGATGGTTTAAGCAAAGAATATCAGCAAATGCAAGATGATTATCGGCAATTACAGCAACGGCTGAATAAGCTGAATCAAGACCATGCCAACGCGCAAGCGGTGCATCAGGCATTATGCAAAGAAAAAGAAGATATGCAGGCAAGGCATCAACGGTTAGGGCAAACGCAAGCAACATATCAGCAACAGCTTGCTGCGATGAAAACTGAAACGCCCGAAACCGATAATCAAGACCTCACACAATCGCGTGATATTGTGAGTCAAGCACAACAAAAAGCCGATAAATTATTGCAAGAAAAATTACCGCAAGCCGAAACAGAATTTGCAACCGCACGGGCGGATATTGAAAAAATCAATCGCCAGATACAAGAAAAACTGCGCCCGATGCAAGAAAAACAAACTCAGCTTTCTGCTGAAATTGATACATTATCACGCGTGTTTCAACGGCAAAATAGCGAATTCACCATGATTTTAGATAAGATTGAGGTGGCAGAGGGGTTTGAAACCGCGCTTTCTGCGGTGCTAGCCGATGATTTAGAAGCATCTTTAGAACAAGACGCGCCTATCTATTGGCAAAAACCGCAAATTAATACGCCATTGCCAGCATTGCCAGAGGGCGTTCGAAGCATGGCGGAGTTTGTAAAAGCACCCGAAGCATTAACAGCGCGGTTATCGCAAATCGGGGTGGTGTTTGATAATGAAAATACCGAACAATTAATTGAAAAATTGGCGCAAGGGCAGAGATTAGTGAATCAAAAAGGCGCGGTATGGCGGTGGGATGGTTTTAGAATCACGCAAGGTGCGCTTGCCCCATCTGCGACCAAATTAGAGGAGCGCAATCGGCTGGCTTCTTTGGTAGCAGAACGTGGTGCGCTAGAAGAAACTCTGTTCGTTATCAAAAAACAGTTGGAAACTGAACAAGAAGCAGCAAGGGAGATTGTCAGCAAAACGGAACAGGATTTGCAAAAATTGCAACATGATAATCGGCAGGCAGTTGAACAGTTGCAAGCCGCACAAAAAACCTTAAATAAGGCAGAGAATGATGAGCGACAACGGCAGAATCAGCAACAGCAATTACAGTTGAAAAAAACGCAATTACAAGAAAAAATCACCGAAACTGAGACTGAGAAGGCGGAGGTTCAAAAAGGCATCGGTAATCTAGAAACTCAAATCGCCAATGTTGCCCAGCAAGATGATATTATTGCCAAAGTGAATATATTGGCGCGTGAGCGTGAAGAGCGCGATATGGCATTGCGCGCCAAACATAGCGTGATTGAACAGCTGAAAAATAATATCAAATCCAAGCAAAAGCAGTTGCAGGATTTACTGCAGAGGCTTGATGAATGGCAAGCGCATCATATATCGGCGCAAGAGGTGATAACAAGGCTTAATGAGGAATTGCAACAAATATTGCAAACCCCCAATATTGATGAGGAATCGGAACAGCAAAATCGGCAAAAAATATTAGATTTAATCAATGATACCCAAAAACATATCACCGATATTCAAACCGAATTATCACAGCTTAATCAGCAAAATCACGATTATACCGAAAAAATTACCACGCTTGATATGCAAATTAGAAAAATGGAAGAAGTAAAAATTCGTTCCGATGAAGGGCAGAAAATCAATCAGGAACAGCTTGATGAGATTACCCAAAAAATCAGTGAAGAATTTGGCGTATCAGCTGATAAATTACCCGAAATTGGCGAATTCTCACCGAACGAAAAATTACCATCGGCTGATAAATTATCCGAACAATTACGGCAAACCCAAGAAAAGCGTGATGCGCTAGGGGCGGTGAATCTGCGTGCCGAAATTGAACAAGAAGAATTACGCATAAGGCTAGATGATATTACCGAACAAAGTGATGATTTGCAAAAGGCGGTGATTGAGTTGAAAAATGGCATCACGCGTCTTAATAGCGAAGCGCGTAAAGAGTTGTTGCTGGCATTTGATAAGGTAAATAAGCATTTCTCTGAAATTTTCTTAAAATTATTCGGCGGCGGCAAGGCGATGATTAGGCTTGATAATGATGAGGAGCCTCTTCATGCGGGGCTAGAAATTTTGGCATCGCCACCCGGTAAAAAATTGCATAATCTCAGCCTGCTTTCAGGTGGCGAACAAGCGATGACCTCGCTGGCATTGGTGATGGCAATCTTTATGACAAAGCCCATGCCATTATGTGTGCTTGATGAGGTGGACGCACCACTTGATGACGAGAATGTGCGCCGTCTTTACGATTTGATTGAAGAGCTGAATGCCACGATGCAGACGCGCTTTATTTTGGTAACCCATCACCGTATGGGCATGAGCCGTTGCCAATATCTCTATGGCGTTACGATGGCAGAAAAAGGCGTCAGCAGGCTGGTGAGCGTTAATCTAAGTGAGGCAACAGCCGCTTAATTGACTCTTATCGGCAAATATTAGGCAATATTTAACTTGATTTTAATGATGATTTTTCTATATGGTATAAATATTATGACTGAACAGCATTATTTTTCAAGAGGTTATTGTGGCGCCAATAGATAACACGCAAACCATCACACGTGGTGATTTGGTAGAAGAGCTTTACAATCAGCTAGGGCTGTCGCGCCGTGAATGTAAAGCATTGGTGGAGCAAATTTTAGACGGAATGTCAGATTCATTGATTGCGGGCGATAGTGTTAAAATCTCATCATTTGGCAGTTTTTTGGTGCGGGATAAAAAACAGCGCATCGGGCGTAACCCACGCACAGGCGAGCTTGCCACCATAACGCCCCGAAGGGTGCTTTCTTTTCGTGCCAGTGCCATGCTGAAGCAAAAGATGAATCATGAGTAATAAAACCGCCACCGCTTACCGCACCATTTCAGAAGTGGCTGATATGGTTGGGGTCAAGCCTCATGTTTTGCGCTTTTGGGAGAAGAAATTCACGCAAATTAAGCCAATGAAACGTCCATCGGGCAGACGCTATTATCGCCCCGAAGATGTGAAAGTGATTGAGCAAATCCGCGATTTACTACATCGGCAAGGTTATACAGTGCGTGGTGTTCAGCAATTATTCAAGCAAAAAGGCGTCAAAGTATTTCAACTGCGTGATGAATCGCTAGAATTTGGCACGATGACTGTCAATCAGCAAAATGATTTAATGGCGCAAGATGATATGAGCCATGAGGGGTTCGCGCAAGAAAGCAGCACGTATCAAGCCGAAGCGGGCATCATTCTCACCCCCGAAATGCAAGCAAAATTACAACGCCTATATGATGATATTGGGCAATCTTTGCAAAAATATCCGAGTTGAGTGATGACAGCGCAACACCATATTGCCAAAAATATTGCCCGCAATATCGCTATTGCTTGCGACCATGCGGGCTTTGCCTTAAAGCAACATTTATGTAAGCATCTTAAAACGCATCAATCATGCGCTAACCTTACTGATTTTGGCACTGATAGTGAGCAATCGGTTGATTATCCTGATATTGCCCACCGATTATGCGAAACCATAACAAAGGCTGATGCTGATATGGGTATCCTGATTTGTGGCAGTGGCACGGGCATGGTGATCACCGCCAATCGTTACCCTCATATTCGTGCGGCTTTATGCTATAATACCGAGATTGCCCGCCTTGCGCGCCTGCATAATAACGCCAATATCATTGTGCTTGGTGCGCGTTTTACCACTGAGGCTGAGGCTTGTGAGATGCTAGATGTGTTCTTAACAACCGATTTTGAAGGTGGCAGGCACGAACAGCGCATTAATAAAATTACTAAAACAAACCCCCTTATTTAATAGAAAGAAACAATCATGACAAATTACGGCTTTACTGATTTATTCACCGCCCCCCTACAACAAAGCGATACAGATGTGTTCGCGGCGATTACCCACGAATATAATCGTCAGCGCGATGGTATCGAACTGATTGCCTCAGAAAATATCGTCAGCCGTGCCGTGTTGCAAGCAACGGGGTCGGTGCTTACCAATAAATATGCGGAAGGCTATCCGGGCAGACGCTATTATGGCGGTTGCGAACATGTGGATACTGTGGAAGATATTGCCCGTACCCGTGCGAAAAAGCTGTTTAATTGCAAATTTGCCAATGTGCAGCCGCATTCGGGCGCGCAAGCCAATCAAGAGACTTTTATGGCGGTGATGCAACCGGGCGATTGCTTTATGGCAATGTCGTTAGAAGAAGGCGGGCATTTATCGCATGGCGCATCGGTTAATCTTTCTGGCAAATGGTTTAAGCCCGTGCATTACGGCATCACCAAAGATACCCAAACCATTGATTACGACCAAGCGATGCAGGTGGCAAAACAACATAAGCCGAAGCTGATTATTGCCGGCGGTTCTGCCTATTCGCGCATCATTGATTTTTCTAAATTCCGCGCGATTGCTGACGAGGTGGGCGCGTTATTTATGGTTGATATGGCGCATTTTGCAGGATTGGTTGCAGCAGGTCTGCATCCGAATCCGCTTGAATATGCTGATATTGCCACCACCACCACACATAAAACTTTACGTGCGACACGTGGCGGTATGATTCTCACCAATAATCCCGATTTGGCGAAGAAAATTAATTCAGCCGTGTTTCCCGGCACGCAAGGTGGACCACTGATGCATTCGATTGCGGGTAAAGCGGTTGGGCTTGGCGAGGCATTGCGCCCCGAATTTAAAATCTATAGCCAAGCGGTGCTAGATAACGCGCAAATATTAGCGCAAGAGATGTTAAAAGGTGGCTTTGATTTGGTTTCAGGTGGCACGGATACGCATCTGTTATTGGTGGATTTGCGTCAAAAAGGCATTAGCGGTAAAGAAAGTGAGGCGGCACTTGAACGCGCTGCCATTACTTGCAATAAAAATTCTGTGCTGAACGACCCATTGCCGCCATTAGAAACATCAGGCATCAGGCTAGGCACACCAGCGGCAACATCGCGCGGGCTTGATGGTGATGATTTCCGTTTGGTGGGCGAATCAATCGTGAAAGTGCTTGATGCATTAAGTCAGAAAAAAGGCGGTGATGACGCGGTGGAACAAACGGTGAAGCAAGATATTTTGGCATTATGCGAAAGACGCCCGATTTACCCAGATGTGTATTAACAACATTGAACTTATAGGGGCTTGCAATGCGTTGTCCGTTTTGCGCTGATGATAACACGCAAGTGCGCGATTCACGCCCTGTGGAAATGGCGGACGCGATTCGCCGTAAGCGTTTTTGTCCAAAATGTGAGGGCAAGTTTCTCACATTCGAACGCGTGCAAATCAACCCTATCATTATCATCAAGCGTGATGGGCGCAAACAACCCTATGACCGTTCTAAGCTAATGGCATCGTTACGGTTGGCGTTACGCAAGCGACCAGTCGATGAAGCAAAATTAGAATTGGCGTTGAGTCATCTCACAAGACGGTTAGAAAATGATTCTGATGAGGTGGATAATGAAGCAAATGCCATCAGCAGTGAGAAATTAGGCTTGATGGCAATGGAAATGTTACGGCAATTTGATGAGGTCGCCTATGTACGCTTTGCATCGGTCTATCATAATTTTCATCAGGCGAAGAGTTTTGCAGATTTTATCAGCACAGAAGAGGGTTTTGATGAATCATAAGAAATTTATGCAAATCGCGCTACAATTAGCACAAAGCGGTAAAGGGCAAACATTCCCGAATCCATCGGTGGGGGCAGTGTTGGTTAAAAACAATATTATCATTGCATCGGCGCGTACCGCTAATACGGGCAGACCCCATGCCGAGACACTCTGCTTGCAAAAAGCAGAGCATGACGAGATTGATGAGAGTTGCGTGTTATATATCACATTAGAGCCTTGCGCGCATCGCGGTGAGACACCGCCTTGTGTTGATGCGATTATCGCGAGCCGTATCAAACATGTGGTGATCGGCGTGCAAGATAGTGATGAACAAACCAGCGGCAAGGGCATTGACGCCTTAAAGCAAGCGGGCATCAAAGTAGAATATGAAAATTTAGATGCTTCTATAGATGAATTTTACAAGGGGTATCTACGGCAAAGGGCTGGTGAAAAGCCGTTTGTTTCGGTAAAAATTGCCGCATCATTAGATGGTAAAATCGCGCTTAATAATGGTGATAGCAAATGGATTACGGGCGAGAATGCACGAAAATATGGGCATTTGCTCCGCGCCCATGCTGATTGTGTGCTAACGGGCGCAGGCACGGTTTTAGCCGATAATCCGCGCCTAAATATCAGGCTTGATGGTTTTGATACCTATCAGACTATGCGGGTTGTGCTAACAGGTGCAAGGGCTTTGCCTGATACTGCCGATATTTTTAATGTGGATGATGGTGATGTGATGATTGTGGCTGATAAAGATTCCGAGCATTTTGAGGGTTATCAACGCATGGCAACATTATCACCGCAAAAAATGATGGTGTTAGATGTGAGCGCAGAGAATGGTAAAATTGATTTACCGCTATTATTGCAATATTTAGGGAAGTTTGGCATTGCTGATATTTTACTAGAGGCAGGGTCAATATTGGTTACCGAATTTTTAACGCAAGATTTGATAGATAGGATTTACTATTTCCATAATCAGCAGTTTTTGGGGGCGGATAGTCAAAACGCCATTGCCTCGTTAGGGCTTGAGACATTAGCAGATGCACCCAAATTTCATCTATATGCCGAAAAGCAGTTTCCTCGTGATGATACGATGGCTGATAAATTGCTGATATTAGATAGGGCGGAATAATGTTTTCAGGGATTGTTAAAGATTTAGGCAGAATTGAAAAATTCACCATGCCACAGCCAAAAATCGCACAAGATGCCATCATGCAGATAAGCACCAAATTACCGATGGCAAAGCTGATATTAGGCGCATCGGTCGCATGTGATGGCGTTTGCTTAACGGTAACAGAATCTAGCACAAAAGACGGCGTTAATTTCTTTACCGTGCAATTATCGCAAGAAAGCCTGAAAGTGATTAAACCCTATATAGCAGGTAAAGCAATCAATTTAGAAGCTGCCCTTACCCTTGCCGATGGGCTTGACGGGCATCTGGTTTCGGGGCATGTTGATGGCATCGCCGAATTGTTAGATGTTCAGCATGATGCAGGCAGTCGGCAAATGGTTTTTACCGCGCCGCAACAATTTTCAGCTTTCATTATGCGTAAAGGTTCGGTATGCTTAAATGGTGTCTCGCTCACTGTGAATGATGTTAGCGAACCCAATGCTAGCAAGCTAATATTCGGTTGCAATATTATCAGCCATACGGCAAATGTTACCAATTTAGGCGATTTACAGGTGGGCGATAGTCTGAATATAGAGATTGATTTATTGGCACGTTATATGGAACGTTTTTTAAGCGTGAATAGGAGTAAAATATGAAATTCTTAATTGTGGAAGCCTGTTTCTATCAGCATATTGCTGATTTATTGCGGAAGGGGGCGACAGAATTTTTAGCAAATGCAGGGCATGAATACGATATTGTGCAAGTGCCGGGCGCGCTTGAAATCCCTGCCGCGATTGCCATTCAAAATGCACGTTACATTAGCTATGATGGCTATGTTGCGCTTGGCACAGTGATAAGGGGCGAGACTTCGCATTACGATATTGTGGCAGGCGAATCGGCTGCTGCTTTACAGCAATTAGCGATTCAGCAACAATTATGTATCGGCAATGGCATTCTGACATGCGATAATGAAGCCCAAGCATTATATCGTGCTGACCAAAAAAACAAAGGCGCAGATGCAGCACAAGCGGCATTGGTGTTGGCAGAATTGGCATCAGCACAATGACCGAAACTGACCAAAAAAAGCAGACAAAAGGCGAGCAATTACTCCGCACAAGGCTGGCGGTGGTGCAAACTCTCTATTCCGAACAGCTGAGTGATAAACCGCATACTCAAAATTACGCATGGCTAGATGAAGAGCAACATTATGCGGTAGATGAGGATTTTTATCAAAAACTATTAAGCGAAGTGCATTATCACGATGTAACGATTGTGCCGATGGTGCAAATCGCGCTGGCGAATCGCAAATGGCAGAATATGGATATTACCTATCAATGTTTGTTACGCGCCGCCTGTGCCGAATTGATAACGGGCATCAATGATAAGGCACTTGTGATTAGTCTGTATTGCCGTATTTGCGATTCATTTTATGATGATAAGATGGGAAAGTTTACCAATGCGGTGCTAGAAAATTGCGCGACACAAATTGCGTCACAGATTAGCAAAAATGACTGAAGATGAATTAATCACTGAATTTTTACGCCCGCTTGTGCCAAAAGAAGCGTTCGACTTACAAGATGATGGTGCCGTGTTACCACCCTTGCCACAAGGCAGGGAATGGGTGATTAGCACCGATTGCATGATGGCAGATGTGCATTTGCCCCTTGATACCGATTTAGAGATGGTGGCGGAACATTTATTACGCGTTAATTTATCCGATATGGCGGCGATGGCGGCAATTCCACGCTATATATTGGTGCAGTTGGGACTATCTAAACAACAGGTAAAACAGGGGTTTCAGCAATTTTCGAAGGGCTTAAAACTCACCATGCAAAATTATAGGCTGGAGTTATTAGGCGGTGATACCATTTCGTTACCACCCTTGATGAATGAAAAAGCATGGATGGCAGGCGCGACCATTATCGGGGAGCGTGATGTTAATAAACGGGTGTTGCGAATGGCTTCAAAAGCGGGCGATATTTTGGCGGTAACGGGCACTTTAGGCGATGCGGTGTTGGGCTTGAAAATCTTGCAAAATAATCAAATCTCATCCGAATTTCAGCAACAATATCCGCAACATCACGATGCGTTATTGCAAGCCTATTATCGCCCAACGCCACAGATTGAAGCAGGCTTGCTGATGGGCAAATATGTCAATGCGCTGATGGATATATCAGATGGGGTGTTTCAAGATGCAGGGCGCATGTTACGGGCAAGCAGGCAGACACAGGATAATTTAGGTTTACGAATTGATGATGCCAACCTACCAATCAGTGACGCGGCGAGAGTTTTCCTAGAATTTTTCCCAGAATATAGTGAAGATTTCCGCAATGTTTGGCTTGGGGGCGGTGGTGATTATCAGCTATTATGCGCCGTGCCAGAAGCAAATTTTGAACGATTACAGCAAGCATTACAAAAATTACAAAAGCCCGTTGCCTTATCCGTTATCGGCGAGTTTAATGATTCTGGTGATTCGTTTTTCGAACGTGAGGATTTACCCAAAAGCTGGGACCATTTCGCTTAATATCACTTCTTGCCATGCTCATCTTCGTAATCTTCCAATAAAGACCGATAGCGCGAGGTGAGTAGTTTCAGCAAAGAAATCACAAAAGCATCACTTTCATTGAGTTTTTCATCTAGCAAATTGCGATTCATCAGCTGGCAAGTGGTTTCGGTGGTGGCAATCGCGTAAATATGATGCGGTTCGTCATCAATCAGCACCATTTCGCCCACCGCTTGATTCGGTCCAATATAGGACACATGGCGGTAACGCCCGGTTTTATCGCTGATAAATACTTCCGCCTCGCCCGTTAGAATCATATAAGCATCGCCTGTATGGGTGCCTTGCTTGATGATATAATCGCCCTTGCGAAATAATATCGGTTTATCTTTTACGTTTGCCATGATTTTTATCTTATAAGTCGCGCAAATATTGTTCTAAATATTTTGAGGCATGCTCCAATGCCATTTGCACAGTCTGATAGCGTATATCGGCACGGTTGCCCTGAAAATGATGCGGGTGAATCATGGTTTGCTCACCATCATAAAGCGCGATAAACACCAAACCAGTTTCTTTATCAGTATCATTCGCTTCCATTTGCGTTAAGGAATCACCCGCAATGCCCGTGATGGCAATCGCTAACAATCTTTTATGCTGATGGGTTTCAGGCAGATTGCTTTTCGCCTGTTGCCATGCACCTATCGCCATCTGTGCCGCACATTTTTCCGATACCGCACCATCATCATTCAAAATCTGCTCACTCACCCCTAAATATAAAATCTTAGCGTTATTATGATAGGTAACAAAGCCTTGCATAAAAATATCAGATGCGCCCGGTATTTCGGTAAGGCAAGCCGATAGTAAACCACCCGTGCAGGATTCTGCAGTGGTGATGATAAAATTGCGCGCCTTTGCTTGCTGTAATAGCTCACGGCTAAATTGACGCATATGTGTAATATTGTTAAGTGGCATTAACTCCCCACACCATAAATTGCCATACGATAATTTTGAGGGCTATTATACTATAAATTGCTGCTAAAATGTCATCAAACATCACGCCAAACGCATTTTTTAGCTTTTTATCAGCATAACCAATCGGCGGTGGCTTGGTAATATCAAAAATCCTGAATAAAATAAACGCCAAACATGCAAAAATCGGCAGACTTAATTCGGGAAACATATTGCGACAACCGAAAATCAACATAATTGCCACAGCTTCATCAATCACGATTTTACCATTATCGATAATGCCAGTTATCTCGCCATAATATTTGGTAGCAGGCAGACCGATGATAAATAAGATAACTGCCACATGAATCAGCATGATAGGCGATATAAACATCAGCAATAGAAGCGATACAATAACGCCCGCCAAACTGCCCCATGTGCCGGGAGCCGGGCGGATTAAGCCACTATAAAAAAATGTGGCAATCAGCACGAAACAATGATGCTTTAATTTTTCGGTCATGTTGGTATCCTTATTGTTACATGGGCGAGTGCCGCCATGCCTTCTTCGCGTCCCGTAAAGCCCAATTTTTCGGTGGTGGTTGCTTTTAGGCTGATGCGCGTTTCGGGCAGTGATAAATAGCGCGCCAGATTCTGCTTTAATTTTGGATATATCGGGCGCAATTTTGGCTTCTCGCAAATCAGAGTAACATCGCAAAAAGTGAGCGTGGCACGATGTTGTTTCAGCAAATCAAGCGCATGGTCAAGAAAAATTTTAGAATCGGCATTGCGCCATTGTTCATCGCTGGGCGGAAAATGCAAGCCAATATCACCTTGTGCAACCGATGCCAATAAGGCATCAGTGATGGCATGTAAGGCAACATCAGCATCGGAATGCCCTTTTAAGCTACGGTTAAAATCAAAGGTTACACCGCACAAAGTGATGCTCTCACCATCGCAAAATTGATGCACATCAAAGCCAGTCGCGCTCCTATATTCGGGGAGATTATCACTCACTATATTTGTTCCTTTATTGGTAAATCTTGCGGATAGGTAATCTTAATATTGCTTGCTTCGCCTTGAATGGCAATGATTTTTTTATCTGCCTGCTCAAAAAGCGCAGAATCATCAGTGAAATCTTGCTTGATATATTGCTGATGCAACTGATGCAAAATCTGAAACGGAAAAATCTGTGGCGTTTGAATATTCAGTAATTGGTGGCGAGGCAGGGTGCTAATCGTGCCATCATCAGCAACATGTTTGACGGTATCGCGTGGCTGTATCCCTGCGATAATTGCCGCATCTGGGGCGGCTTTGCTCTGCGTGATAAGGCGATTCAACAAATCTGGCGTAACAAATGGACGGGCGGCATCGTGAATCAGCACATGGGTTATTTTTTGTTTTTTCTGGGCTGACGGGCAATGCTGGCTGATATGGTCAAGCCCCGCTCTCACCGAATCTTGCCTGCGCTTGCCACCATCACAAATGTTGATTGTCATATTATCCTGCTTTATGTCAGGCATCAAATGCCGATGATGAGGGTTTACCACAATCACGAAATCATTCAGCAAAGGTGCTTGCGCCAATGCTGATAGGGTGCAAGCCAGTATCGACTTGGTATCGCTGTTATCGCTGGTGAGGGGCAAAAAAGCTTTGGGAGTGGTGTTTTGCATTCTGGTGCCACTGCCTGCGGCAACAATGATGCTGATAAGTGAATAATTCATGCTACGATTATAGCTTACTTATTGGTAAACCACAATTATTGTGTCACAATTACTGTGGTCAAAATGTTACAGTGCTTGTTTGTTTTACCAAAAAAAATTATAAAGATAGCTTATGAAAGGGCGATAATGAGTTTTGATATTTTAATCATCAATGATAGTAAAAACGGTTTATTGGCAAAGAAATTAAGCGATTTTAACCTAAAATTTTGTCACAATGCTGATGAATGTTTGCGGGTGATGAATGAATTTATGCCAACAATTTTTATTTTTCGCTATCAACATGATAGTGCAGATTTATTGCAAGAAATTAAGCGAAACGTTCAACAATTCTCATTGGTAAAAGAGAGAATGATTTTAGCGTTTGATGCTGATGTGCCACTCAATGATGCTTTGGGGTATGGTGATGATTACGCGCTTTATGCCATTAATGATGAGGCTGATAATTTACCTAAGCTGATTCAAAAAATCATGGCTGATACCCAGCAAAATATATTTCCAAATTTTGCTAATATCATCAATAATAGTTACGAGCATTATTTGATGGGTGGCTCGCTTGCGGTGCAGGAATTGCAACAAAATCTTAAACAGGCGGCCACCAGCAATAGCCGTGTTTTGTTAAGCGGTGCAGTTGGCACTGGCAAATGGGCACTGGCAAATTATATCCATATGCATTCAGCGCGTCAAAATTCACCGATTGGCTTGCTATCATGCGGGGCAATAGGTGGTGCCATGCGTGATGCCATGCGTGCTGATAGGCTTGAAACACAGCTTTTTGGCAAAGAGGATGGCAGCGGCAATATTATCAGCATTGGTTTGTTAGAACAAGCCCATAGCGGCACGTTAATATTAGATAAAATAGAATTATTGCCACTGGCGTTACAGCAAAAGATGGCACGGCTATTGCAACAAAATAGCTTACAGCGCATTGCTGGCAAGCACAATATTCGCATTGATACCAGAATTATTGCAACAATTGGTACCGATAGCGAACAAGCGATACAGGATAAGCAATTGGATAGAGATTTTTATCAACGCGTCAGCCTATTAGAAATTATGTTACCGTCATTAGCAGAGCGGAGGGTTGATATTATTGAGATTGTGCATTATCTTAACTCAAAATGGGCAAAAATTTACGCGATGCAACCGATTAAATTTATCATTTCAGCATTGAATATTATCGAAGGGCATAATTGGCAGGGGAATTTCTTTGCGCTCAATAATTTTATCGAACGGTTTTATTTGCGTGATACGCAATATATAATGCAAACTGTTGATGATAAAATGGTCAATGCGTTATTATATCCTGATGAGCCAAATAACTCTCAGCAATTAGAAGATATGATGCGGCTTACCTATAAGCAGGCAAAAGAAAAATTTGAAAAACAGTATTTACGCTATCAACTGCAACATTATGGTGGTAATATCTCGCAAACGGCAAAATTTATTGGCGTCAATCGCGTATCGCTTCATCGGAAAATCAAAATGCTAAATTTACCATCACAATATGAAAAGAAACAGGATTAGAATATGCGTGTTATTGTTTGTGGTGCAGGCAGAGTAGGCAATGCGATTGCCGAATATCTGGTAGCAGAAAAGCATGATGTGGTGATGATTGATAATTCGCCTGAAACGGTTGCCAGAATAGGCGATACTTTAGATGTGCAAGCCTTTGTTGGCAATTCTGCCGAACCTTCTATGCTAGAATTGGCAGGTGCTGCCGATGCTGATATGCTGATTGCCTCAACCGAAAGTGATGAGGTGAATATGACGAGCTGTCAGGTTGCCAATGCTTTGTTTAAGGTGCCGTTGAAGCTTGCAAGGATTCGCAATTCTGATTATTTATTACCGCGTTGGGAAAAATTATTTAACCGCGAGAATATCCCGATTGATGCATTGGTTTCCACCGAAGATGCGATTGCCCGCACCATCACCAGAAGGGTGAATGCCTTTAATGCCTTTGATGTTATACCGCTTGCCAACGATTCCATGCGCGCCATCGGGATTAAAGTGCCAGATAATTGCCCGTTATTACGCACGCCATTACGGCAATTAACAACCCTATTTCCTGATTTGCAATGCACCATATTATGTATTGTGCGCAACGAACAATTTATCGTGCCAAAATCACGTGATTATTTACTGGCAGGCGATCAAGTCTATCTGTGTGCGGCAACCTCGCATATTGAGCGGGCGATTACTATTTTTGGCTTTACCGATAGCGGGCAGACACAGCGCGTGTTGATTATCGGCGCTAGCCATTTGGGGATGGCATTGCTAGAACAATTATTAAAAACCAGTGATAATATTTCAATCACTGTGATTGAAAAAGACCGCGACCGTGCTTATAGGGTGGCCGAAACCATGCCGAAAGTTTCGGTGCTTGCAGGCGATGTGATGGATAATGCTTTGTTAGAAGAAGTGGATGTTGAAACATTCGATACCTCAGTTGCCATCACCAAAGATGATGAGTTAAACACGCTTGCCACTTTAATGCTTAAAAAAATGGGAATTAAGCGCGGGATTGCGATTGTTGATAAATCTGGCTATTCTAGCCTTGTCTCTAATTTAGGGGTTGATGTGGTGATTAGCCCACGTTTGATTACGGTATCATCAATCATTCAGCATATCAGGCGCGGGCGGATTCATTCTGCCTATGCTTTATTTGATGGGCGTGCAGAATTATTTGAAATATCGGCACTTTCCACCTCGTCGGTGGTGGGCAAAACAATCGGGTCTCTTAATTTACCAAAAGGCGTGATTTTTGGCGGTATCATCCGCGATAATAAAGTCATCATGCCGCATCCTGATGTAACAATTTATGAAGATGAGCGCGTGATTGTATTTGCGCGCCAAGAAGCAGTGCGCGCTGTGGAAAAACTATTCTCAGTAACATTAGAATATTTTTGATATGCGTATAGGTTAAAATCATGCCAGAACAAATTTACTTAAACGGAAAGTTCTTGAACCGTCAATATGCGATGCAACATGCTGAAGACCGCAGCAATCAATTTGCTGATGCAATTTACGAGGTGGTTGGCGTGTATAAAGGCAGGCTGATTGATGAGGCGGCACATTTGGAACGGATGCAATTCTCGCTTGGTGAGTTAGGCATTGAATTTTTTATGACGATGCCGACATTAAAATTGCTGATACGCGATTTATTAAAGCGCAACCGCATTATGAATGGCTATCTTTATCTGCAGGTGAGTCGCGGGGTGCAACGGCGCGACCATGCAATCCCGATTCCGCAACCCAAAGCAGGGCTGTATATGGCAACAAAAAACATTGATTTTGATAATAATCCCAAAAGTAAAAACGGTATCAAGGTGATGACAACAAGCGATGACAGATGGGCGCGCCCTGATATTAAATCGGTTGGTTTATTGCCCAATGTGTTGGCAAAAAGCGAGGCGATAACACAAGGCTATGATGATGCGGTGTTTGTTGATGAGGCGGGCAAATTGCGCGAGGGGACATCAAATAATTTTTACGCCATTATGGGCAGTAAAATCTATCAATATCCTACCAATGGCAGTATCCTTGCGGGTATTACGCGTATGGGACTATCAAGCCTATTGCCACAATCGGGGCTAGAGATTATCAATGATGGCGTGCCTATCGGTGCGTTAGACCAGATTGACGAGGCTTTTATCACATCTTCTGGCATTTTTATTATGCCGATTGTGCAAATCAACCAAACCATTATCGGCGATGGCAAAGTGGGCAAACATACCAAAAATTTGCAGGCGAGCTATCATAGTTATGTGATGGGTTTCACCCAAGAAATTGCGGTATAAAATGAGCGAACTTCCTAAAATTATTCTGTTCGATTGGGACAATACCATCGTGCAAAGTGCCAAAGCGTTAAAAGATGCGATGGAAACAGTGCTTGATATGGGTTTCCCCTTGCCCGATACAGATGTGCGCGAGCAATATTTTGGCACCAGTTTTCGCAGTGGTTTTCCGCATTTATTTGGGACAAAATGGCTAGAAGCAAAAGAAATCTATCATCAAAAATTCCAATCATGCCGTGATGCTTACCCTAATCAGCTGTTTCCTTATGTGGCTGATGCTGAACAAATTTTACATCATTGCAAAGAGCAAAATTATCAGATGGCGGTGGTGAGTAATCGGTTGCATGAAGATTTGGTGTATGAGGTTCATAAAACAGGGTTGCAAGATTTGTTCTTTTGCATTTGTGGCTCAGGTCCATCAGAGGCTGATAAACCCGATACCAGCCATGCACGATATGCGTTGCAAATGGGTGGCTACGAGAAGATGCTCGATGATGCTTCAATGCGGCAAAATATCGTGATGATAGGTGATTCTAAAGTGGATATGCTGTTGGCAAAGAATCTTGATGTTGCGGGTATCTTGTTAATCGATGACGGACAGCACATTAAGCAAGCGACAGATTGCCATATCATCAATCATTTGCGTGAATTGCCGAATTTGTTAAATAAGTTATGGTAAATATTTCATCACCATGCTATAATAAGAATGTTAAATTCCAAATATAAAGGAAATGATAAATGGTTAGTGCCATACAAGCCCATTCAACTGAAAATAATTTATTTGCCGATTTAGATGGCGAAATTGAACAGCTGGTAACATTGGTTGTTGATAATCAAATTTTCGGTATTCCTATCTTGCAAGTTCAAGATATTGTTGAGCCTAAAAATATTACCTCCGTGCCGCGCGCGCCTTCCTTTGTCTGCGGTGTGTTAAATTTACGCGGACGGATAGTAACTGTGATTGATTTGCAAGTTTGCATGGGCAAGCGTGACAAATATGAATATCATGAAGGGCAAATGAGTGTAACCGTTGAATATGAGGGTGATTTATACACATTGCTGATAGATGATATTGGCGATGTTCTCAATATTCATAACAGTCAAGTCGGCAAAGTGCCAAAAAACCTTGATGATGCGTTGCGTGATGTTTCGAGTGGTATTGTGCAATTAGATGAGGAATTATTATCTATTTTATCTGTGCCAATGCTATTCAAACGGCTTGAATATCTCAGTAGAAATAGCAATGAAAGAGAAGGCGAGATTGCAACTGCTGGTGGCAGACGCGAAGATGAAGAATAGGGGATGAATAATAGGGCTGATTTTTAGCTTTATTTCTTTGCCTGATTTTTTGCCTGATTGTAAGATAAGGCATCAACCATAAAATTATGTAAATCAACATTGCTTGCTAATATCTGTTTTTGCGTGGCAGCCTCCCAATGATTGATTCTTTTGCCTGATAAATCGCTGACCATACCACCTGCTTCACGCATAATGATAACGCCCGCAGCAATATCCCATATATGCAAACCTTCTTCCCAAAAACCATCGTAACGCCCACATGCCACATAGGCTAAATCCAATGCCGCCGCACCAAAACGGCGCACCCCTGCAGTGTGGGGCATGATGCCACTGACTTGGTTAATGAAATTTTGATAGCGCACCATTGATTTACCGATAAAAGGAATGCCTGTGGCAAAAATTGATTCCGCTGGTTTAGTGCGTTTTGATGGGTGAATCAGCCTATCGTTCAGATACGCACCTTTTTTATCTTCAGCAAAGAAACACTCATCTTTAATCGGGTCGTAAATCATGCCTGCAACCAGCCGATTGCCTTCGGAAAGCGCGATAGAAATTGCAAAATGGGGAAGCCCATGCAAAAAATTGGTTGTGCCATCTAGCGGGTCAATAATCCAAAGCGGTCGCATGGTATCACCATCAAATTCGCTTTCTTCGGCTAAGAATCCAATATCAGGTCTGGCATTTTCTAGCACCGAGATAATAATATCTTCGGCTTTGGTATCGGCTTTGGTAACAAAATCACCGGGACCTTTGATGGATACTTGCAGATTTTCAACTTCGTTAAAATCGCGTACCAAACTACGTCCAGCTTTTTCAGCAGCCTCGCGCATAATGTAATAAAGTGCAGTTTTCATGGATTAAATCTTCGCCCGTTCTACAAAACTATTATCAGTGCTATTCACCACAATCGCGGTGCCAGATTCAATATATTGTGGCACCATCACGCGCAAGCCATTATCGCAAATCGCAGGCTTGAACGACCCTGATTGCGTCTGCCCCTTTACCACACTATCGGCTTCAGCCACTTGCAATGTGATATGTTCTGGCAGGGTAACGCCGATAATTTCCTGTTCATACATCTCAACCTCTACCTCGATGCCTTCTTGCAAATAAATGCTGGCATCTTCGCCAATAATATCGTGGGCAATCGCGATTTGGGTATAGTCGCTATTATCCATGAAATGATAATCCGAACCATCAGCATATAAAAACTGACATTTTTTCTGGTCTAGCCTTACTTTTTCCACAGTTTCTGATGAGCGAAAACGTTCATTCAGCTTGGTGTTATCGCGGATATTTTTAAGCTCCACCTGTAAAAAAGCACCGCCTTTACCGGGTTTAACATGTTGCGTTTTCACAACTTTCCATAAGCCTGATTTATGCTCTATCACATTGCCATGGCGTAAATTATTGCCGTCAACTTTCATCTATTCATTCTCCAAATCTAGTAATTCATATAATTCGCGTAATTCGCCTGCTGATATTTTCTGTTTAATTGCATCTTCAGCGGCGGTATCACCGCGCAAGCGGGCTTGCACCAATGCCAAACCATTTGCTGATAATTTAGCGCCATCTAGCACATAATCGGCAAATGCTTCATAGGCGAGTGGCACCCATTTTTTGACAATATCAGCCAAAATTTCGGCATAAACGCGGATTTCATATTGGGCGTGAGGGTCTTTCCGCAGTGCGATAAAATGTAGCAAATTATGCAAATCAATCTTCCAATACCATTGCGTATAAATATTAACAGGCAGGCTTGCCCGCGCCATTTCACGCGCTAACCCCATCTCGTTAATCATCCATTGATAATCCTGATAGCTCTCTTGATTGTTTTTTTCAATCACGCTAATAATTTTATCATTCTTTTCGCTCTCTAATTGCGTGCCACGCGCTTGCTTTTTATGCTGATGTTGCACACCAAGCTGTTCAGAATCTGGCACATAAAATTCATTATCTAGCACCGAATAGCGTGCTGAATATTCGTTGATATTGGCGGTGCGATGCCTTACCCATTGCCGTGCGACAAAAATTGGCAATTTAATATGAAATTTTATCTCGCACATTTCAAACGGAGTGGTATGGCGGTGGCGCATCAGATAACGGATAAGCCCGCGGTCTTCATTGACTTCTTTCGTGCCTTTACCATACGAAACCCTTGCCGCCTGCACAATTGCGCTATCTGACCCCATATAGTCAATCAGCCTGATAAAACCTTTATCTAGCACCTTAAAAGGATTGCCCAATAAAGCATCAAGCTCTGCATTATGCGCGCGCGTGATATGAAATTCGTCTGTCATAATTTAATGATATGCCATTTACAGGTGATTCGCCCGAATCGCCGCAATATATTTGCGGTAACGCAGCCAATCCTTGAAATTAAACCCATAGACATCACTCTCATCTTCAAATTTACTGATATGGTCAAGATACAGACTCGATTCCAAAAATCGCGTATATTCAACGTCTTTCAGCTGTGCTGATGGCTTAAAATCTTGGGTGAGTGGATTAATTTGCCGATTATTGCGCCTGATTTCATAATGCAAATGCGGTCCTGTGGAAAGCCCAGTTGAACCAACCCTGCCAATCACATCGCCTTGCTTCACCGTTTTACCCTCGCGAATTCGCCTATCGCCATCGGCACGGTTTCTGCCAAAGCCATACATATGGCCATACATGGTGCTGTAACTGCCAGCATGGCGAATGATAAGATAGCGCCCATAGCCTCTGGCATTAAATCCACGTGCAACGATTCTGCCATCACCTGCCGCTTTAATGAATGTGCCTTCAGGGGCGGCAAAATCAATGCCCTTATGCTGCCGTGTATAGCCTAAAATCGGGTGTCGCCTTGCGCCAAAACCTGAGCTAATACGGCGGTTACTAACTGGCGTTTTAAGCAATGATTTACGGGCAGTTTTGCCATCACGCGCATAATAATCTGCCTCACCATCTTGATTCTGATAGCGGTAATAGGTGAATTCACGGTCATCATATAGTTTTAATGTTGCCATCCAAATATCGCCATAATCAACAAGATTGCCCTTATTATCGTATAATTCTTCAAATAAAATGGCGAATTCAGTGCCAACCCGAATATCTTGTTGAAAGCTAATATCAAAGCTCATCAGCTCTAAAAATTCATAATGGATGTTGGTAGGAATATCAAATTCCTTCGCCGCTTCGGAAAAATTGGTATTGATAATACCGTCAACATGTTTGATTTTTGTTACCAGACTTTTGGTGCGCTTTTGCGGTTCAAAATCATTTTCAGCTTCTAATAATAGATATTCGGTACTATCAATCGGGATATTGATGGCGACCAATTTTCGTGAATCTTCATTGGAATTTTCATCGGCATCAATATTTTCATTGGCATCAGCATCATTATTGTTCCATAAAACCGTGATTTTCTGTCCCACGCGAATCTTATTGAGTGGAAATACAGGATTAAGTTTGCTGATAATCAGATTCTGCGTCTCATTATCAATATTGGCATCGCTTAATTTCTGCGCCATAAACTCATCTTCCAGCACTGTCATTGTCTCGGCAGTCAGCAATTCTTTATAAACGAAACGGTCACGGGTTTGCTCTAAAATGCTGAGCCCCTGCCCAAAATAGACTGAATGCGTTACTTTGGTTGGTTCGGTGTTTCTAAACCCCGCCACTGCAAAACATAGCAATATAACAAATCCCAAAAATAATAATTTCTGCATCCAATTTTGTATCATGATTCTACCTTACCTATCATTCGTGACAAATATATAACGGGAAACAGCCCTGCACATATAATCATTAACGCGCCGGGTGCCGCCTGCTCAATCCTTTCATCGCTGGCATATTCAAACACATTGATTGCCAATGTATCAAAATTAAACGGACGTAAAATAAGACTTGCTGGCAATTCTTTTAATACATCCACCATTACCAATAAGAAAATAGCCTGCATTCCCTTATCAAGCAAGGGTAAATGAATGTTTTTCAGGATATTTGTTTTTTTTCGCCCTAATGTGGCGGCGGCATCATCGAGACGCGGCGATAATTTCTGCATATTGCTATCAAGAGTGGCAACTGCAATATGGTTGAAACGGCAGATATAGGCAATCAGCATCAGCAAAATACTGCCCGAAAGCAAAACGGCACTATCAAACAGATAATTGAGCAAATTCGCTAATTGCGACATGCCAAGCAGTAACCCAATCGCCAGTAAAATACCGGGTATCGCGTAACCAAACTGCATCACACGCACCATCATGCCACTTTGGTAGCGGTTGCGTAAAATATGCGTCGCCACAATGCCCAATAAAACACAGATAAAAGCGGTGCTAATCCCCAGTAAAATACTATTTAATGCGGGCTTCATCGTGGCAAGCCACATTGCTTTATCAATGTTGAGAATATCCGATAGCAACAGAAACACAGGGATGATAAAGCCCAACATGATTGGAATCACGCACAGCAAAACGGCGACATAAGCACGCAAGCCTGTTAGGGTAGGGGGGGATAATTTTTTGCCATGATAATGCTGATAAAATTGCCGATGCCCACGTCCAAATCTCTCTAACGCCGCGCATATCAGCACAAAACATAAGGTTAGCATGGCAAGCTGAGCAGCGGCATTCACCTCGCCTAGCGACCACCATAAATCAATCAGCCCCACCGAAAGCGTAGGCACTGACGATAAAGCGACTGCGCCATATTCGTTCAACACCTCAAGCAATACCAATGATAATCCCGCCAATAATGATGGCCAGCATAGTGGCAGTGCCACTTTTACTAACGAGCGAAAATAGGATAGTCCCATCACCCGTGCCGCATCAATAATCACTGCTGATTGCCTTTGTAACGATGTGCGGACAATCAGGTAAATATATGGGTAAAGCACGAAACTAAATAACAGTATCAGCCCCGTGAGTGAGCGAAATTCTGGTAAATACGCATGGGTCGAATCATCAAATTGTTGCATTCTGTAAGCGATGATATAAGTAGGAATTGAAAATGGCAAAAACAACGCCCAACCAAAAAAATCAACATAGGGAAAGCGATAGAAACTCACCAATAATGCCAAACCTGCGCCTAATAATACCGAGATAATCCCGACCCCTAGCAGTAACATTAATGTATTCATTAGATAATGGCTGAATAATGGCAGTAACTCAATAATACCGCCTTGCATGGCGTAAATCATCAGCGTTAGCACGGGTAACAGTAACATCGATGCTACAACCCAAACAGGCGCGATAAATAAAAACGGAGACGACCATAAGCGAGGTAAGATTGTCACTATGCCCCCATATTCGCTTTGAGTGTCGCTTTAAGCGCTGCCTCTAAAAATAAATCAATCGCGCCATCTAGCACGGCACTGCTATCACTGGTTTCTACTTGGGTGCGGGTATCTTTCACCATTTTATAGGGGTGCAACACATAAGAGCGGATTTGATTGCCCCATGCAATATCAGTCTTTTGTTCATAAGATTGCTGATTTGCTTCATTGCGTGCGCGTTTTTCTTGTTCATATAAACGCGCTTGCAACATTTTATAAGCGTTGGCGCGATTCTTATGTTGCGAGCGGTCATTCTGGCATTGCACCACAATCCCGCTTGGCAAATGCGTTATCCGCACCGCGCTATCGGTTTTATTGACATGCTGTCCGCCAGCACCCGATGCGCGGTAAGTATCAATGCGTAAATCCTTATCTTCAATCGTAACATCAAAATCCTCATCAATATCGGGATAGACATCAATCGAGCAAAAGCTAGTATGCCTGCGGGCATTGCTATCAAAAGGCGAGATACGCACCAAGCGATGCACCCCAGTTTCCAGTTTCAGCCAACCGTAAGAATAAGCGCCCACTATCTTAATCGTAACCGATTTGATGCCTGCTTCCTCACCATCAGTGATTTCCATAATTTCAGTTTCATGGTTACGCGCCTCTGCCCAACGCAGATACATCCGCAACAGCATCTCTGCCCAATCTTGCGATTCTGTGCCACCCGCACCTGCATGAATTGCCACAAATGTGCTTGCGCTATCGGCAGGGTCGTCAAACATCATTTCAAATTGACGGCGCGCGGCATAATTGTGAAGCTCGGTGATGGCAGTATCGGCTTCTTTCATGCTTGCGGCATCATCTTCTTGGTCTGCCAATTCCCATAACAGCATCGCATCTTCTAGCTTGGCAGTTACATCACTGATTTCATCGCGTTTGCGCTCTAATTGCGCTTTTTCGCGCATGAGATTCTGCGCTTCTTCTTGCTTGTTCCAAAAATCAGGTGCGGCACTTAATTCATCAATTGCTTGCAAACGTTGTTCGGCGCGTTCGGGGTCAAAGATGCCCCCTCAGCAAGTCAATCGCTTGCTGAATCGCCTCCACCATCGGCTTTAATTCAAGTGGGGTCATGCTATGGCGTTACACATCCAACAATAAGCGTGATGGTGCTTCAATCAACTGCTTGATACGCACTAGGAATGTAACAGCCTCGCGCCCATCAATGATGCGATGGTCGTAGCTAAGTGCCAGATACATCATATCTGCAATCACGATTTCATCATCTTTGACAATAGGACGTTTCTGAATTTGATGCATTCCCAAAATTGCCGATTGTGGCGGATTAAGAATAGGAGTGGAAAGCAGTGAGCCAAACACACCACCATTGGTGATGGTAAATGTGCCACCGCGCATCTCATCAATCGCAATCTTGCCTGCTTGCGCGCGTACACCAAAATCATTAATGCGATTCTCAATCGTGGCAAAATTGATTTTATCAACATCGCGCACCACTGGCACCACAAGCCCTTGTTTTGAGCCAACCGCAATGCCAATATCGTAATAATTTTTATAAATAATCTCATCGCCATAAATTTCAGCATTCACTGATGGAAGCTCTTGCAATGCCGATACTGCCGCTTTGGCAAAAAAGCTCATAAAACCGAGACGGTTATTGTATTTTTTCTCAAACGCATCTTTATATTGCTTCCGCAACGCAATCAGTGCAGTCATATCCACCTCATTAAAAGTGGTCAGCATGGCAGCGTTATTCTGCGCCTCTTTCAAGCGAATCGCGATGGTTTGCCGTAATTTACTGAGTTTCACGCGCTCTTCACCGCGTGGGTCAAGCGCACGTTCGGCTAAAGAATCGGTACTGGCGAATGGATTTGCAGGTGCGCCCATTGTGGGACGTGCCATATTTTGTAAATCGCTTTTGACGATATTACCATGTGTGCCAGTGCCACCCATGCCTTGCGGGTTAATGCCTTGCTGACGCATGGCTTGGCGCACTGCAGGACCAGCTTTGATATTTTGCGCGGGTTGTGGTGTAGGTTGTGCAACAGCCGCAGGAGGAGGTGCGGTTTTCGGTGCAGGTGGTGTTTCGGCTTTCGGGGCTGGTGTTTCAACTTTTGCAACTTCAGCTTTTGCAGGCTGATTGCCCGCCCCCGCTTCAATTGAGGCCAACGCATCACCAACAGCAACAGTCGCTCCGTTTTCTTCCTTTATTTTGACCACGCCATCTTGTGGCGCCACCACTTCAACCGAAACCTTATCAGTTTCTAGCTCTACTAAAACATCATCTTGCTTAACCGCATCACCATCAGCAAATTTCCATTGCGCGACAATTGCTTCGGTTACAGATTCACCAAGACTAGGGACAACAACATCAATCGCCATTAGATTTTCCTATCTTTTTCATTAACATCATTAAAATTTTGCACCATATCAGCAATTGCTTTTTGCTGTTGCGCGTGTATTTTTGCATTACCAGTAGCAGGTGATGCCGCCGCATGTCTGCCAATATAGGCAGGGCGGGTGGCAGTTACGCCTGCTTGTTGCATACTATTTTCAAGCCTTCTATCAATATATTGCCACGCGCCCATATTTTCGGGTTCTTCCTGACACCATAAAATTTCAGCCTGTTTGAAACGTTTTAACATGGTTACAATCTCATCATTCGGATAGGGATGCAAGCGTTCGACACGTAACAAATAGATGCTATCATTTTTGTTTGCTTCCAAGCTTTCCAACAATTCATAATAGATTTTGCCAGAGCATAAAACCACACGCTTAATGTCTTTATTTTTTAGGCTTTTATCTCTATCATCAAGCAATATCGGCATAAATTTGCTATCATCCTTAAACTCAGTGATGGGTGATACGCATTTTTTATGACGCAATAATGCTTTGGGTGCCATGATTAATAGCGGCTTGCGAACTGTTGCGTGCATTTGCAACCGAAGCGCATGAAAATAATTGGCAGGGGTGGTGATATTGCACACCCGCATATTATCTTCAGCACATAGCTGTAAATAGCGTTCTAACCGCGCCGAAGAATGTTCAGGACCTTGCCCATCATAGCCATGTGGCAATAATATAACCAAGCCAGAAAGCCGCAACCATTTCGATTCGCTTGATGAAATGAATTGGTCAAAAATCACTTGCGCGCCATTGGCAAAATCACCAAATTGCGCTTCCCACAAGGTAAGAGAATTAGGCGCCGACATAGAATAGCCATATTCATAACCCAACACGCCATATTCAGAAAGTGGTGAATTCAGCACTTCAATTTGCGCTTGCCCAAAACGGATATTATTCAGTTGCAGATAAGGCTCTTCATTTTCTTGGTCAATCAGCACCGCATGGCGATGCGAGAATGTGCCACGTTGACAATCTTCGCCTGAAAGCCTGACGGGTGTTGATTCGCATAAGAGTGAGCCAAATGCCAATGCTTCGCCTGTTGCCCAATCCACGCCTTCGCCTGTTTCAAACATTTTTGCCCGCGCATTAACAAACCGTTCTAATTTATGGTTAAGGTGAAAGTTTTTCGGCACATGGCTTAACGCATCACCAATTTGCTTGATAAAAGCATCTGGCACACCAGTATTCGGAATCTCATCATCTTTACCGCCTTTCATACCGTGCCATTCACCCTCAAGCCAATCGGCTTTGTTAGGTTTGTAATTATTGGCTTGGTCATAGGCTTCAGCTAATTTATCATGCAATTCTTGTTGCATTTTTTCTGCTTGCGCCGCTGTTACAACATTTTCTTCAATCAGTTTATTGGCATATTGTTCGCGTACACTCACCTGTTCAGCGATTTTTCGATACATGCTAGGTTGCGTAAACATTGGCTCTTCAATTTCACTATGTCCATGCCTGCGATAGCACCATAAATCAATCACCACATCTTTGCCAAATTCTTGACGATAAGCAACCGCAAGCCTTGCAGCCACCATCGATGCTTCGGGGTCATCACCATTAACATGAAAAATTGGAGCACCGATAGATTTTGCAATATCGGAACAATAGGGCGATGAACGCGCCATCACTGGTGTTGTGGTAAAGCCGATTTGATTATTAACAATCACATGAATCGTGCCATGCGTACGGTAGCCTTCTAGCTGACTGGCAATCAATGTTTCAGCAACAATGCCTTGCCCTGCAAATGCCGCATCGCCATGAATCAAAATGCCCAATACATGCCGTCGGTCTTTGGCTAATTTCTGATAGGCGCGAACTTTGCCAAGCACCACTGTATTGACAGCCTCTAAATGACTAGGGTTAGGCGATAAAGAAAGATGCGCGGTTGTGCCATCAAATTCACGGTCAGCCGATGTGCCCAAATGATATTTAACATCGCCAGAGCCTTCCATGCCCTCAGGCGTTGCCGAATGCCCCTGAAATTCGGATAGAATCGCGCGATAGGGCTTGTGCATAATATGGGCAAGCACATTTAATCTGCCCCGATGCGACATGCCAATCGCCACATTCACCACATCTTGTTGCGTGCCGCGTTTCAGGATTTGCTCCAGCAATGGCACAGTGGTTTCCGCACCATCAAGCCCAAATCTTTTAGTGCCCGGATAGCGCTTATCTAAAAACTTCTCAAAGCCCTCGCTTTCGGTGAGTCTCTCTAAAATTGCGATTTTGCCACGGTCGGTGAAGTTGAAAATATCATCTGATGTTTCAAGATGTTTTTGAACCCATGCAAGTTCTTCGGGGTCTTGAATGTGCATATATTCCACACCCATACTGCCACAATATGTACGTTTACAAATATCAACAAGGTCGCGTAAAGTCGCGCTTTCTAGCCCCATCGTGAAATTAAGATAAATTTGAGTGCCTAAATCATTATCGGTAAAGCCGTAATAGTGATAATCCAATTCAGGATGTTCGTTTTTTTGATAAACCCCCAACGGGTCAAGATTAGCCGCCAAATGTCCCCGCACCCGATAAGCGCGAATCATTCGCACCGCGCGGATAGAGTTGATAACACCCTCACGCCCAATATTTTGAGCATTGCCAGAAAATTTTGCAAAAAACTTATCAGCATCAAAGTCAAAAGGCTGATTTTGCTTATCTTTACGCAATTCTTCTGCGCTGAAAAAACCATCAGAAATGCTGACATTGCCATTGCTACCGATAACATGACTATCACGCGGACTCCAGCTAGCACCTTGCTTATCACGCGTAAATTCATCGGCATCATCAAAATTTTGAAAGAAATCTTGCCAATCTTCGGAAACATTAGACGGCGATTTGATATATTCTTGGTATAAATCAAGCAGGAACGTTTCATTCATTCCATTCATAAAATTAATTGACATCACTCACACCTTTATAAAATACTATCATTGTTTTACTCAAAAAAATCAAAAATAACAAACTATTTTTTACTAAACTATTCTTATCCTTTAAGCGCACTTAACACTTCGCCCATTTTTGATGGATTCTGCGTTACTTCCACACCTGCCGCTTGCAAAGCAGCAATTTTGCTCTCCGCCGTGCCTTTACCGCCCGAAACAATCGCGCCTGCATGACCCATTCTCTTGCCTTTGGGCGCGGTAACGCCAGCGATAAAGCCGACCATCGGTTTTTTACGCGGATGGTTTTTGATAAATTCTGCCGCTTCTTCTTCTGCCGACCCACCAATCTCGCCAATCATAATCACAGATTCGGTTTCATCATCATTAAAAAACAAATCCAAGACATCAATAAAATTCGTGCCTGCCACAGGGTCGCCACCAATGCCAACACAGCTACTCTGCCCTAAACCTGCTTGCGTTGTTTGCGCCACAGCCTCGTAAGTGAGCGTGCCAGAACGCGATACAATACCAACCTTGCCTTTTTTGTGAATATGCGCGGGCATAATGCCAATTTTACAGGCATCAGGCGTGATAACACCCGGACAATTCGGACCTATCAAACGTGAGCGCGAGCCATTAAGCGCGGCTTTCACTTTCACCATATCCATCACTGGCACACCTTCAGTGATACACACAATCAGCGCGATTTCACTTTCAATCGCTTCCATCACCGCATCAGCTGCAAAGGGTGCTGGCACATAAATCACGCTTGCATCAGGTTTCACCTGTGTTACCGCTTCAGCCACGCTATTAAATACGGGTAAACCTAAATGTTCGGTGCCACCTTTACCGGGTGAGATACCACCAACCATTTTGGTATCATACGCAAGTGCCTGTTCGGTATGGAACGAGCCATGTTTGCCCGTCATGCCCTGACAAATAACTTTGGTATTTTTATCAACTAATATTGCCATTTTGTTATCCTGCCTTTACCGATGCCACAGCTTTGCGTGCTGCTTCATCTAATGAACCCGCTGAAATGATATTTAAGCCAGATGCGTCTAACATTTCGCGGCCTTTTTCAACTTGAGTGCCTTCCAACCGAACAATCAGCGGCACTTTGATTGTCATCGCTTTCGCGGCATTAATAATGCCTTCCGCAATCACATCACAACGCATGATGCCACCAAAAATATTAACCAAAATCGCTTTCACATTATCATCAGAAAGGATAATTTCAAAGGCTTTTTGAACCCGCTGGGCAGTGGCAGAACCACCAACATCTAAGAAATTAGCAGGGCTAGAACCGTAAATATTGATAATATCCATCGTCGCCATCGCTAAACCTGCACCATTCACCATACAGCCAATCTCGCCATCAAGGCGGATATAATTAAGCTCGTGTTCTTGCGCCTCAAGCTCGCTTGCATCTTCTTCGCTTTTATCTTGCATTGCAAGCGTTTCAGGGTGGCGATACAGCGCGTTATCGTCAATGCTGACTTTGGCATCTAGCGCAATAATCTTGTTATCATCGGTAAGCACCATCGGGTTGATTTCCAACATCGCGCAATCTTCTTGCGTGAATGCCTGATAAAGCCCACCTAAAAATTGTGTGAAGCCCGCAATATGTTGCTTTTGCAAGCCAATCGCAAAGCCGATTTTACGGGCAACATTGCCACTAAAGCCAAAGGTTGGGTCAATATGGGCAGTGATAATTTTATCGGGCGTTTCTGCCGCCACCGCCTCAATATCCATACCGCCTTCGCTTGATGCCATCACCATGATTTTTGATGTTTGCCTATCAAGCAACAGGCTGATATAATATTCATGGGCAATTGAACAGCCTGATTCGATGTAAATCTTCTCAACTTTTTTACCAACCGCACCCGTTTGTTCGGTTACCAAAATTTTACCAAGCATATCATCAGCATATTGCTGAACATCATCAATGCTAGTGGCAATACGTACACCACCCTTGCCGTCTGGCGCGTGAGTGAATTTACCCTTGCCACGTCCGCCCGCATGGATTTGCGATTTGACAGCACATATATTATTGCTATCGCTGACATTTTTTGCCGCCGCCACTGCTTCGCTGGTGGTGAAAGCCACCGCACCTGCCAATGTGGCAACGCCATATTGCTTTAAGATTTGTTTGGATTGATATTCATGAAGATTCATAATTTTTACAATTCATTATTATTGATCATATTATCGACAACATTGTTTAATTCGCGCACTGCGGCAACCGAATTATCAAACATTGCCTGTTCTTCTGGTAACAATTCAAGCTCAACAATGCGTTCAACGCCGTCCGCGCCTAACTGACACAACACGCCTACATATAAACCATCAAGCCCGTAAGCATTATCAACATAGGCAGCGCATGGTAAGATGCGTTTCTCGTCCCTTAAATATGCCGCTGCCATTTCTAGTGCGGCAACTGCTGGGGTATGAAAGGCAGAGCCTGTTTTGAGTAAATTCACCAATTCCGCACCACCTTTGCGCGTACGGTCAATAATTGCATCTAGCTTTGCATCGCTTATCCAGCCCATTTTTACCCAATCGGGCAGAGGCACACCTGCAATCGTGGCATAGCGTTTTAATGGCACCATCGTATCACCATGCCCGCCTAGCACAAACGCCACCACATCTTGCACTGAAACATTCAACTCTTCGGCTAAAAATGTCCGAAACCGTGCCGAATCGAGAACACCTGCCATGCCAACAACTTTATGGGTGGGCAGACCGCTAAATTTTTGCAACAACCCCACCATCACATCAAGCGGATTGGTAACGCAAATCACAAACGCATCTTTTGCGTTATTTTTAATCGCATCACCGACAGATTTCATCACTTTGGCATTCGCGCCAATAAGGTCATCACGGCTCATCCCCGGTTTACGTGCCAAGCCAGCGGTAACAATAATCACATCACAGCCTTGCAAAGAAGCGGGGTCGTTACTGCCTATCACGGCATTATCATTGCCTGTTAATGGTGTGGATTGTAAAATATCTAGTGCGATTCCTTGCGGACGCCCCTCGCTAATATCAAACAGCACAACATCACCCATGCCACGCGTCGCCGCATGAAAAGCCAGCGCCGCACCGATATTACCTGCACCAATTAAACCAATTTTCTGACGTTTTTGCAATCCCATTAAACAGCCTCCATAACGAATAAATTTTGTTACATTAACAAACAAAAGCATCATAACAGTGACATTATAAAAAGACAATGCTATAATGAATTAATAACAAGAAAAATACCATAAAAGTTGACAACAAAATGACAAAAGATAATCACATAAAAGAATTAAAAATTAGCGATGCCCAAAGCAAAGACGCACCTGCCATTTGTAAATTACGCCGTAAAGTGTGGCTGGCAACCTATCCGAATGAAGATTATAATATCAGCCGCGATTTGCTGATAAAGCTGTTTAATTTTACCGCGACACCAACGATTCAGCATTACCGAGATTTAATTGCAGGCAAGGCGCAAGGCTTTACGGGTGACCATGATGATGAAAATAGTGATGAAGCACAAAGAATCTATGCGGTTAATTGTCAGGTAACCGAGCAAATTGGCGATATAGGCGCGGATGAGCCCGATATTGAAAAATTTTGGCTGATAGAGCAAGGCAAAGGCATTAATAAACAACTGCTAGGCTATGCCAGTGCCAATAGGTGTGGCAATGTGCTGACCACCATTTATGTTGACCCGTATCAGCAGGGCAAGGGGGTAGGGCAGAGATTATTTGCCCAGATAGAAGCATATCTTAATGGTAAATTGCCGATTAATTTACGGGTGGTGAGTTATAATCAGCAGGCGATTGCGTTTTATGAAAGGCGCGGTTTCAGTAAAATCGGTTTTCAAGATGTGGATATTGAGGCGGGCAGAATATTTCCATCTGATATGATGAGTCGCCCGCCAATAAAATAACAATGCAAAAGGGTGATGGTAAAGTTATGATAAGGGGGGCAAGCATCAATGATGCGGTGGCAATCTGTGATTTACGTAAAATTCTGTGGCAAACCACTTATAACCAACCTGAATACAAGCAAGCCGTGCAGAATCAAGATTTCACCAGTCAGCAACAAATCCTAACATTTGCCAATTCTATCAAAGGCGGCAATCATTGGCATTTGGTAGCAGAATATGAGGGTGATATTATCGGTTGGGCGGCGGCCGAATTGGTGAAAAACGAGATTATCGCCTTGTATGTAGCAAGTGATTATCAGGGTAAGGGCATTGGCAAAGCGTTTTATCGCGTGCTGATGAAAAAGCTTGATACCAGCAAGCCCATCGGTATTTATGCGGTGATGGGGAATGTAAGGGCGAAACAATTTTATCAAAAAAACGGCTTTATCATCACCTACCAGCCTAGCCCGCAAGAAATCAGTGAGGGCTTGAAGCAACATAAATTGCCACTGATAAAGATGCAACTCAACCCTTGAATAATTCAACCCTTGAATAAAATCGGCTCGCCTGCTTGCATCATTATCTTATGTTTGCCCTGCATAAAGCTTTCTACAATTTCGCCAAAATGCTGATACCGCCAGCCTTCTGTAAGAATGCGGGGCAACCCGCTTCCCAGCATCACAATATTTTGCAAATCATCTTGTTCGCATAATAATTTTGGCGTTATATTTAAATCATTCGCTACCAAACGCCTGACAATCCGCAACATATCAATCTGTAATTGTTGTGCGGTATCGGGCAATATCTTGGCGAGGGGCACGACCATCGAATCTTTATCATTAATGCCATCCGCAATGGCTTGATAAAAATCGCGTCTATCATCATCAGTGATGCGGCGCATGGTGAGGTGATTATTCGCCAAAAATTTTTGTAAATTCGGCGGTGGTTTCTTGGCAAGCAAGGCTAAATCATCATCATGCATGATATGTTTACGTGGCACATCGTAACGCATCGCCAATATCTCGCGCTGTCGGGCGATATTTTGTAAAACCGATAAGCCTTTGGCTTTCAGATTTTTACCCTTAATATTGCGCCATAAATTATCCAAATCTTTTTGATAATTATCGGGGTCGGCAATCCGCGCCATTTCTTCTTTCAGCCATTCCATACGTTCTAAACCATTGATAATATCGCATAGTTTTTCGTAAAGTGGTAGCAAATGAATCACATCAGCAAGCGCATAGGTTAGTTGTTCATCACTTAACGGGCGGGTGCGCCAATCGCAAGCCTGCATGGTTTTATCCAATGTGATATTGAGTAGTTTCTTGGTAACACGTTCGTAACTGGTTTGGGTCTCGCCCATACATGCCATGCAAGCGATTTGGGTATCAAAAATTGGCGTTGGCACTTTGCCATCACGCAATTTACAAAAAATCTCAATATCTTGCGATGCCGAATGAAAGATTTTTAGAATATCTTCCCGATATAATAAATCAAGCAATGGCGTTATATCTAGCCCATCCGCAAGCACATCAACCGCTACCGATTGCGTGCCATTATTCACCTGTATCAGGCATAATTCAGGATAATAGCTATAGCGGCGAAAAAATTCAGTATCCACTGCTAATATTTTCACATTAGCGCATGATTTTACAAATTCCTTTAAGGAATCGTTTGATGCAATTAATGTCATGAGCAATTCACCTGTTTACTGGCGGCGAGGATATAATTGGGAGCGTTATCATCTTTGGTTAGCGTAAAATCGTTACGAATTGGCTGCCATACCATCGATGCAGAATCACAAAAGCGCAAGCCTTGATTGTGCAACACTGCCATAATTTCATCAGGATTTAAGAATTTATGCCAATCATGGGTGCCTTTGGGTAACAGGCGCAACAGATGTTCCGCCGCATAAATCGCCAATAATTTTGATTTACGATTACGCCTGATGGTAGAGATAAATAACATTCCATCTGGCTTTAATAAAGCAGTGGCTGACTCTAAAAACTCTTCCCAATCATCGATATGCTCTAACAATTCTAAACAAAACACGGCATCGAATGTTGAGGCATTTTTGCTCGCAAATTTTTCAACCTCAACCGTTTGGAAATCAATCTTTAAGCCTGCCTGCTTGGCAGCTTGTTTAGCCTCAATAATCGCCATCTCATTCATATCAATCGCGCTTACATCAAACCCCATACGCGCCAATGGCAATGATAACACACCACCGCCGCAACCAATATCAAGGGCTTTTCTGCCCGTAAACTGCAACGCATCAGAATCATCTTGCATCTGATAGTGTTTGCGTAGCGCCTCATCAATGAATGTGAGTCTTGCGGGATTCATCTGGTGCAACATACGATAGAGCTTGTGATTATCCCACCAACCAGTAACGGAAAATTTTGCTATCTCGTCATTAATCATATTCATACTTGCCATCATTGCCTTATTCAATATAATATGGTTAAAATTTTTTGCATTGTAGGCATATTATTTGTTAAAAGCAAATATTAATACCAATTAACGAATGGAACTATATTGTGTTGATTGTCCAAAAATTCGGAGGAACATCGGTAGCCGACCTTGAGCGGATACAAAATGTTGCCCGCAAGGTAAAAGATGAATGGGATATGCACCATCAAGTAATTGTGGTGGTATCGGCAATGGCAGGCGTTACCAATCAGCTGATAGGGCAGGTTAGCAAGGCAAATCCACTTTACGATAATCAAGAATATGATGCGATTGTTTCAACGGGCGAACAAGTAACCGCAGGCTTATTAGCGCTTATTTTGCAAAAAATGAATGTGCCAGCGCGTTCTTTCATGGGGTGGCAAATCCCGATGCTGACCGATGATAATCATAGCCATGCGAAAATATTAGAGATTGATAAAGATAAATTCATGGCTTCTATCAAGGCAAATAATGAGCGAACGGTTGCGATATGTGCGGGCTTTCAGGGCGTTACAGCGAATGGGCGTATCAGCACATTGGGCAGGGGCGGGTCTGATACATCAGCTGTGGCGATTGCGGCGGCGATAAATGCCGATAGATGCGATATTTATACGGATGTGAATGGCGTTTATACCACCGACCCACGCATTGTTAGCAAAGCAAGCAAGATTGATAAAATCAGCTATGATGAGATGCTGGAAATGGCGTCATTAGGGGCGAAAGTGTTGCAAACCCGTTCAGTTGAATTGGCGCGACATTACAATGTTAAATTACGGGTGCTTTCTACATTTGAAAGTGATGTAAATGAAAATTCAGGCACTCAAATTATGAAGGAGGTATCGGAAATGGAAGAACGCAGTGTAACGGGCATCACATGCAGTCAAGATGAAACAAAAATCACGATATTGGGTATTGATAATATCGCAGGGGCGGCGCGTATCTTTACCTTGCTCAGCGATAAAAAAATCATTGTTGATATGATTGTGCAAGTGGAATCGCGCCATGAAGGATTGGGTAATCTTACTTTTACAGTTAAAAATACTGATAGCGAAAAGGTGCAAACCCTGCTTAAACAGCATCAATCAGCGTTAGAATTTGAACATATTGCCAGTCAAGATGGGTTGATTAAAGTTTCTATTGTTGGTTCGGGTATGCGCACCCATACAGGGGTGGCGGCGATTTTATTTAATGCGCTGAAAGAAAAAAATGTGCCGCTACATGCGGTTTCCACATCTGAAATTAAAGTCAGCGTGTTGATTGATGCCGAATATATGGAATTGGTGATGCGTAATTTGCATCACGCCTATGGGTTAGATGCTCCCAATAAATGATGATGCTCATAAATATGGCATCACTATTGCTTTTTACAAAGAAAGTAATTGAATTTTTAAGATTTTCTGTTAGAATCGATACTTGCCTGTTAACTATGTAAAATAATCGGAGTGTGGTCATGCCGCAACAAACGCGTGATAATGAACAAGATACATCTACGTCTAAATCTAAGTCTAATGCTGAACTTTGCAAGGATATTTTAGATAATATCGGACAAAAATTAACACGGGTGCGTGAAACCCAAGAAATGACAATCGAGGCGGTGGCGAAAGATTTAAGGATTCGTGCCCAATTATTACGCGCGATTGAAGCTGGCGATATTAATGAATTCCCGGGCGATACATATTATTATGGTTTTGCGCGTAGCTATGCCGAGATGCTTGGGGTTGATGTAACTGATGATATTAAGCAATACCGTCTGCAACGCGAACAGCAAGAAGACCGTATTCAAACCGATAATAAACTCACTGATGTGGTTATTAATTCGGTAGGCGGGCGCGGTAAAATCGCTGCTGCTACCATTGCTTCTACCAGTAATCCTGTGCCGAATGCCAAGCCACTTGCCAAACGTTCTGACCGCGAAGTTGTAGAACAAAGCAGTAATTTGGTGCAACAGATGATGTCTGGCTCTAACCCCAAAACGCATAATATGGCGTTTATATTAATTGGTGGCTTTGTGTTGGCGATGATTTATGTGTTATGGCTGATTTTTTCAGGCATCAATCAAAAGTCAGACCTTGATGATAATCAAGTTGGGCAGGTGGAAACATTAACCGATATTGACGATATTTTAAGTGGCAATGATGGTGATGCAGATAATCTTGGCGGGCAACAAAATTCAGTGTTTCGAATTGTTGAAGATGAAGTGCTAGCAGTTGATAGTAAAGCGGTTACTGGCGTTTCGACAAGGGCAGGGCGCGAATATGGCGACCTCGTTAATTCCAATGTTGCGTTAAAAACCATCAGCAGCAGCTGGGTTTCGGTGATTGATGTCTCGCAAGTGAATCTCAATCAGGGGCGCACGGGTGAAATTTTTGCACGGCAATTACAAAAAAATGACGTCTATTACGCGCCACCCGGCAAGCAAATATTTGTTAAGGTTGGCAATGCCGGCGGTGTTGAACTTATTGTGAATGGTGAATCAAAAGGTGCTTTGGGTGCCAATGGACGGGTGCGTTATAGCGCACTTGATGTGGTTACAATCAATAATGATACCCATATTCGTGATGGCATCAGGCTTAATCAAGAATTAGAAACCATCAAGCTTCAACAAAGCCAATAAGCGACTATTTTGCTACGTCCTTACCGCCATATTGCCAGACGCAAATCTAAGCAAATTTTTGTCGGTAATGTGCCGATAGGGGGCGATGCGCCGATTGCGGTGCAATCCATGACCAACACGCCCACCACCGATATTGCAGGTACATTAGCGCAAATTAGCCGTATTCAAGATGCAGGTGCTGATATTGTAAGGGTCTCATGCCCTGATGAAGAATCAACATACGCGCTTAAAGCCATCACTAAACAATCGCCTCTGCCGATTATTGCTGATATTCATTTTCATTATAAACGGGCGATTGAAGCTGCGGAATCGGGGGCGGCATGTTTGCGGATTAACCCCGGTAATATCGGCAATCAAACCCGTGTCCGCGAGGTAATTAAGGCAGCAAAAGCGCATGATATTCCGATTCGAATTGGCGTTAATGGCGGGTCGCTAGAACGTGATATTTTAGAAAAATATGGTGAGCCTTGCCCCGAAGCACTGGTTGAAAGCGCATTATCGCAAATCAAACTGCTAGAAGATAATGATTTCACCAATATCAAAATTTCAGTCAAAGCATCAGATATTTTTTTAAGCGTTGCCGCCTATCAACAATTAGCAGATTTATGCGATTACCCTTTGCATTTGGGCATTACCGAAGCGGGCAGTTACAAAAGCGGCACAATTAAATCAGCGATTGGCATTGGCAGTTTGCTATGGGCGGGCATTGGCGATACGATTCGAGTATCATTAAGCGACGAACCAGAACAAGAGGTGCATGTGGGCTTTGAAATATTGAAATCATTGGGTTTGCGCGTGCGCGGTGTGCAAATTATATCTTGCCCATCATGTGCGCGACAACAATTTGATGTGATTAAAACTGTGAAATTGCTAGAAGAAAAGCTTGCCCATATCAAAACGCCCCTCTCATTATCGGTGATTGGTTGTGTGGTGAATGGACCGGGTGAGGCAAAAAGCACCGATATTGGGCTAACAGGCGGTGGTGGCGATGGTAAAGATAATCATCAAATTTATATATCAGGCTTAACCAATCATCGGCTAGAAGATAGCAACATTGTTGACCATCTGGTAAAATTGGTGGAAGCAAAAGCCACCGAGATTGAACAACAAACCAATCAATAAAATCAAATGAAGAAACTTCTGGCTTGCTTTACAATTTTATGTTTTTCATCTAGCCATGTTGCATATGCAGGGCAAGAGACGATTATTTTATGGGGCTATGATGCGGTAAACTGTCAACTCGAAGCTGATTACCGCAATGCAATCGCTTATTCTGTGATAGGTTTGAAATGCACTCTCGTCTTGGAAACAAATGATGATGATCCGCCTGATGATAATCCGCCTGACGATAATCCACCTGACGATAATCCACCTGATGTTGATCCACCTGATGACAATCCGCCTGTTGATGATAAAGATGATGATAATCCACCTGCTGATGATGGTGACAAAAAGAATGATGATGGTGGCGATACCAAAAATGATGATGATAAAACCGATGATGCCGACGACGACAAAAATGATGAAGCCGATAATGAAGATGATAACATTGTTGAAGATGAACCATCAAATGATGATGTTGCCATTGCAGCTTTAGCAATAGTGGCATTAGGTTTTTACCTAGTTTTTAGAAGTGCAAATCTTGCAACCGCTAGTCGTGCCACTAACAATATGTCGCCTGATGATAAAGAGGTTGAGAAAAGAATAAACCCATATTTCAATGTTGAGTTATATCTTAACGATGAAACGGAAATATATAATCCCATCATTACCACAGGCATTGAATTTAAGTTTTAATATTGGCTGTCATTTATATTGCTTGACAAAACTATCGTTAATTTGTAAAAATCGCAACATTAAGAATAATTGAGGGGGAGATACTCATGCCTGCACAAATCATTGATGGCAAAGCATTCGCACAAAAATTACGCGATAAAATCGGCAAACATGTTACGGAAAATTCAGCAAAAAATGGCTGGCAACCGTCATTAGCCGTGATACAGGTGGGTGAGAATCCCGCAAGCTCAGTCTATGTGAAAAACAAAGTCAAGCAAACCGAAGAATGCGGTATGGAATCGCTAGAATTCAAAATGCCCGAAGATACATCGCAAGCAACATTATTGCAAAAAATTGATGAGCTGAATAATGACAGCAATGTTGATGGTATTTTGGTGCAACTGCCACTGCCAAAGCAAATTGATGAATCAGCCGTTATTAACCATATCAACCCGCAAAAAGATGTTGATGGTTTCCATACTATTAATGTGGGCAGGCTGAATAATGGCGCAGGGCAATCGCTGATTCCTTGCACGCCCTATGGCTGTTTGTTGCTATTGCAAGATTTTTTAGGCGATTTATCGGGTAAAGATGCGGTGATTGTGGGGCGGTCGAATATTGTCGGCAAGCCGATGGCGCAATTATTATTGGGCGCGAATGCCACTGTTACCATTGCCCATTCCAAAAGTAAGGATTTACCCTCCATTTGTAAACGTGCCGATATTGTGGTGGCAGCGGTGGGCAGACCTGAAATGGTAAAAGGCGAATGGATTAAAGAGGGCGCATGTGTGATTGATGTTGGCATTAACCGTATCGAAAAACCTGATGGTAAAACCAAATTGGTAGGCGATGTCGAATTTGAGAGCGCATCTGCACGGGCAGGCGGTATCACGCCAGTGCCGGGTGGCGTAGGGCCGATGACGATTGCCATGCTATTACATAATACGGTGATTGCCGCACATTTGTTGCGTGGTGAGACGCCTCCTCAATTTTAAGGCAAGATTTTGAAGAAAAATGTCGCAAAAAAACATGAGACGCACATAAATGCGTGTTATGGTATAAGATAAGATAGAATTAATTTATTCAGGAGTATGAGATGAAAAAATATTCACGTGCAGTTGTTATCGGGGGCGGTGTTGCTGGCTGTTCTACCATTTATCATTTGGCAAAACGCGGGATTGAAACTGTGTTATGCGAGCGTAACACCCTCACATCAGGCTCTACATGGCATGCCGCAGGTTTGTTACCATTATTTAATATGAGCTATGCTGTCGCGCAATTACATAAATATTCCATTGATTTATACAAAACTCTGGAAGAAGAAACAGGTCAAGATGTTGGCTTTCATGTCTGCGGTAATATAAGGCTAGCACATACAGAGGCGCGTATGGATGAATACCGCAATTATGCAGGTGTGGCGCGGAGTATCGGGGTTGATTACGAAATTATCACGCCCGAAAAAGTGAAAGAATTATGGCCATTATCAAAAACTGACGACCTTGTGGGTGCGTTATGGCACAATACTGACGGGCATATCGCCCCTGCCGATTTATGTATGGCATTTGTGAAAGGTGCGCGCAATAATGGTGCTGAAATTTACGAAAAAACCTGCGTTACAGGCATAGAAAAAGCCGCCTCTGGCGAATGGATTGTCAAAACCGATAAGGGCGATATTCAATGCGAATATGTGGTGACCGCTTCTGGCAGCTACACCAATCAGCTCTTAAGCACAGTGGGTGTTAAACTACCGATGATTCCCGTAGAGCATCAATATATTGTTACCGATATTGTGCCTGAATTGCAGGAACGGCTTGATAAAGGCTTGCCAGAAATGGCAATTTTGCGCGAAAGCGATGCATCATATTATCTTCGCGAAGAACAGCGCAATCGTTATATACTTGGTCCATACGAAATGGGCGCAAAACCTTGCTATGTTGATGGTGTGTCGCATAATGCAGAGCGTGAATTATTTCAAGGCGATTTAGATAGGCTGATACCGCATGTTGAAGCATGTATGGCGCGTGTGCCTAGCTTTGAAGTTGGCATTAAAGAAATCATCAATGGCGCGATTGCGTATACGCCTGATGGCAATCCAATGATTGGCCCTATCGGGCATGGGCTTGAAAACTTCTTTATTGCAGAAGGCTTTAGCTTTGGTATCACCGCAGGTGGTGGTGCTGGTAAAGTGATTGCCGACCAAATCGTAGATGGCGAAACTGATATTGATACATTCTCGATTGATGCGCGCCGTTTCAGCCGCTATGCCAATAAACAATATACGCTGGCAAAAAATGTTGAAACTTACGAACATTTATTTACAGTTCATTACCCGATGGAAGAACGCCCTGCGCACGTCCTGCACGTACATCGCCTTGCTATGATAGGCTTGCCGCACGTGGTGCGGTATTTGGGCAACGGGTTGGTTGGGAACGCGCAAATTGGTTTGCCGATGCTCCTAATACCAAAGATGATTGGACGTTCAGGCAAGAGCAAGCGGCAATGGTTTCCTGCGCTCAAGCGCGAATCAGAAGCGATGCGTGATGCTTGCGGGCTGATTGATATGACCAATTTCGTGAAATATGAAGTCTATGGTGCTGGCACTGATGCGTTTTTAGAAAGAATCTTTGCCAATAAAATGCCGAAGAAAATCGGCGGTGTTAAATTGGTGCATGGGCTTTATGAATCGGGCGGCACTTATAGTGAATTCACCGTTACCAAAATGGGCGATAATTGCTATTATTTGGTATCATCTTCAGCAGGTGAGGCTTTTGATTACGATTTATTGCGCCGCAATTTACCAAAAGATGGCTCGGTGCATATTCATAATGTTACCAGTCAATATGGTGTGTTTGTGCTTGCAGGCCCGAATTCGCGCAAATTATTGCGCAAAATCACCGATGCCAATGTTGAAAATGATGCGTTTAAGTGGCTGACAGGGCAGGCAAATATCGGTCGGCTATGCACCTGATGTGATGGCGATGCGCGTTAATTATGTTGGTGAATTGGGTTGGGAATTGCATCACCCGATTGAATATCAGAATCATATTTTTGACCTGATTGAAGATGCGGGCAAAGATTTAGGCTTGCGCCATGTTGGCATGCGGGCGATGGATTCGATGCGGATTGAGAAATCTTATCGCGCATGGGGACCTGACCTTAACCGCGATTATTCACCAATGGAAGCGGGGCTTGACCGCATGATTGATATGAATAAGGAATTTATCGGCAAGGCTGGGTTAATTGCGCGTGAAAAAGCGGGCTTAAAATGGAAATTTGCGATGACTGAAATTGATGAAACGCAAGATGCCCATTGTTTTGGCAATGAAGCGATTTACAAAAATGGCAAGAAAATCGGCAGGGTTAGCTCTGGTGGTTTCGGGCATAGGTTAGGGCGTTCATTCGCGATGAGCTTTGTTGACCCCGAATATGCTGAAATCGGCACTGAATTTGACGTGATGATTTTAGAAAAGCCATATAAAGCCAAAGTGATTGCTGATTCGCCATATGACCCGAATAATGAAAAATTGAAATCTGCTGATTGATATTTTTAGGTATGATTGACTTTTCGGAGTAAATCATATATATGGTTTTTTCGGAGATTAAATAAAAGGATAGCGAAATGAAGATTATTGTTCCTGTGAAAAGGGTGATTGATGCTTATGTAACTGTACGTGTGAAAAGCGATAAGAGCGGCGTGGTAACTGAAAATGTTAAAATGTCGATGAATCCTTTCTGCGAAATTGCAGTAGAACAAGCCGTGCGGCTGAAAGAAGCAGGCACTGCTACCGAAATTGTGGCAGTAACAATCGGCAATGATAGTGGGCAAGATGTTTTACGCACCGCATTAGCGATGGGTGCTGACCGTGCCTTGCATATCAATTGCGGTGCTGATACGCCCGAACCTTTGGCAATCGCGAAATTGCTGAAGGCAGTGGTGGAAAAAGAAGCTGGCGATTTGGTGATTATGGGCAAGCAAACCATTGATGGCGATAACAATCAAACCGCGCAAATGTTAGCCGCTTTGTTGGGCTGGGCGCAGGGCAGTTTTGTTTCAGAAATGGAAATTACGGACGATAAGGTGATTATCACGCGCGAAATTGATGGTGGTTTGCAAAAGCTTTCATTAAATAAAAAGCGGTATTAAGTGTTGATTTACGTCTGAACGAACCGCGCTATGCTAGCCTGCCTAACATTATGAAAGCCAAGAAAAAACAACTTGATGCCTCAACCCCCGCCGATTGGGGCGTAGATGTTACGCCGCGTTTGAAAATATTATCGGTGGTAGAACCGCCAGCACGGGCAAGCGGTGTGATTGTGGGCAATGTGCCTGAATTAATTGAAAAATTAAAAAACGAAGCGAAAGTAATATAAGGGTAATATAAGGATAATAACATGACAATTTTAGTAATTGCCGAACATGATGGCAGTGAATTGCATTCTAACAGCTATGCCACCTATGCGGCGGCACAAGAAATAGGCAATGATATCAATGTGTTGGTGATTGGCGCACAATGTAGTGGTGCGGTGGAACAAGCCAAAGCATTGCCATCATGCACCAAAGTGCTGAGTGCCGAATCAGCTGTTTTTAAGGGTGATTTGGTAGAAAATATCGCACCGTTGATTGCTGCCATGAAAAATAATTATTCTCATATTCTTGCCCCTGCTAGCACGTTTGGCAAAGCGATTTTACCGGCAGCGGCGGCACTTGCCGATAGGCAACAAATTTCGGATATTATCGAAGTTGTCTCTGCCAATCAATTTGTGCGGCTTATCTATGCAGGCAATGCTATGCAAACGGTGGAATCTGAAGAAGATTGTATTTTTATCACTGTGCGTGCCACAGCTTTTGAAGTTGACTGAAAAAACTGGCGGTAGTGCCAGTGTTGAAGAAGTTGATGCACCAGCTGATAGCGGTAAATCAATGTTTGTAGAAAATATGATTAGCAAGAGTGAGCGCCCTGAACTCACCACTGCTGATATTGTAATTTCGGGCGGACGTGGTATGAAATCGGGTGAAAATTTTGCGATGCTAGAAAAAATCGCCGATAAATTGGGTGCGGCAGTAGGCGCATCACGGGCGGCAGTTGATGCTGGCTATGTCTCAAATAATTATCAGGTGGGGCAGACGGGCAAAGTTGTGGCACCTAATCTCTATATTGCAGTCGGCATTTCGGGGGCGATTCAGCATTTGGCGGGCATGAAAGATTCCAAAACGATTGTCGCCATTAATAATGATGCTGATGCACCCATTTTTCAAGTGGCTGATTATGGGCTGGTTGCTGATTTATTTGAAGCAATCCCAGAATTAGAAAAAAACCTGTAAAATCAGTCTAGCAATGCCTGTGATAGACTTGACTTTATCGCCTGTAAAACTTATCAAGGTATATTATATACCTTGATAAACAATAAAAGATAAGGACAGTAATGGTTTTTCAAACATTCATTGGCAAATTAATAGAGGCAATAATGCTACTATTAGGCGCAGTATTATTAATGTTTATTCTAACTTTGTTTCCCTGCTGGCAATGTCAGCGGATTTGGCATTACTATCGCTGATTTTAGCAAATTTTTACCATTTTTAGAAAATAGCTTGCAAGGCAATTTCGGACTCTCATCTCACTATCAGCAGGCATCGCTTGAATTGATTGAAATTAGCTTACTCACCACATTAGATTTTTTACTTATATCTCTGATTTTTATTGTTATTTTAGGATTTTTACTTGCGTATTTTGTGCCTAAAATTCCGTTAGAAAGCGCGGTGATTGATGATACACGCACTGCGATTGCCTATTTTTTATGGGCGATTTTACTCTTAATCATATCGGGTATCGTTGATATTGGAAATAGTGATATTGCGCAGGGTATTCCACTGGGTGAGGGTTTGTATTTTTGGCAATCAATCATGCAAGGCGATAAAATGGGTGCAATGCAATTATTTAATGCGATGTTATTGCCTTTACTGGCTTTCATTTCACCATCAGCCTTTCATTTTGCCTGCCATATTCAGAAAAGCAACCGCATCTACCGTCAAAAAGTGTATGTTACCATTAAAAACAGACAATTTACCATCGATAGGCTTTTATTTATTTGCAAAAAATTACTTAAATTATTCCTAAAAAAACTCACCTATATTTTCACCTATATCATTATTATTGAGAGCATTTTTCAATATAAGGGTATCGGTTTTCTAACATTGCAAGCCATCATTAATACCGACACTGAATTAATCCGCGCTATTTTATTTATATTTATCGCTATTTATATGGTGTTTTTTATTATCGATTCTTGCACTAATTATCAACATCAACATCAGCAACAAGATAATCATGGCTAATCTTCCTATCAAATATAGTACGCGTCGCCTGATTATTGGTTATGGTCGCAATATGATGATACGTGCGCGCCAGCGTAGTATCGTTTTTATTTTGTATTTGTCTATCACATTGCCCAAACGGCTCGCGATATATATGAGCGGCTGTGGCAAACAAATATTGCTTTATGGTTTGCGAAAAATTACAAATAATGGCAATAGTCATTTGATAAATTGGAAAAATATCTTCGCGATATTATGGGGGCTGTTTTTATTTTTATTACTGATATTGATGCCGCTGATTGATTTGCACGACCCTTTATTACAATATCCGTTTCACAAAAACCTAGCACCATCGCTTATTAATCAAGGGCATGAAAGTTTTCTATTGGGCACTGATGCATTGGGGCGTGATAGGCTATCTGGTTTGATTCACGCCATGCAATATTCTTTGATGATAGCAATCATCGCCACAATCATTGCATTTATTATCGGTAGTATATTGGGCGTTATTGCGGGGTTAAACCGCCGTTTTATCGGTAAAATATTAGATTATTGCCACAATGTGATTGCTATTTTACCAATGATTATTCTGTTCATGGCATGGGCGGTAACACAAAATGCGACGATGTTTGCGGTGATTGCTGCCATTGTTTTTGTAGAATGGCATCGCTATTATGCCGTGATACGTAACGCTATTAAAGCACAAATTGATATGCCATACGTTGTTTATGCTAGATTATTTTCAGGCGATAACCAATGGCAAATGGTGTATCACGAAATGTTTCCGAACTGCAAGGCGGCATTATATCGTTCATTTTTTTCAGGCTTTAATGTGGCATTATTGCTAGAAATAATGGTCGGTTTTTTACTACCCGCATCCGAACAAGCAAATATGCTAAGTTGGGGGCAGTTGATGCAAATAAGCTTAACAATCAATGCTGAATATTATTGGCTTGCCTCATTGCCTTTTATCATGTTACTTTTAACCATGATGATGGTGCGGCAATTAGGAAAAATCTGTGAGCAGAGGTGGCTTCATGGCTAAACATCAGCCCTATATTCAAATTGATGGATTTTTAATACGCAAACACGCAAAAACCGATACTGACTTGCTAGAAGAGATGAATTTGAAATTATTGCAAGGACATCATTTAGGAATAATAGAGCAAAGCCTGCAAGGTGCCTATCTGTTATGGGAGTATTTTTTGGGAATAAACGATAAATATGTCATCAAAGGCAATATTATTATCGGTGATGACCTTAACATAACTGCGTTATCGCCCGCAAATCGCAAGAAATATATCACGCAGCATATTAGCATGGTTTTTTCTTATCATCATACAATATTTAATCCAAATCAAAAAATTGGTAAACAAATTCGATCATTTTTACAAAATAAAAAACAAAATCCGACCGAAATTGAAGAGGCTATCCAAACATTATTCAAGCTTCTAAAAATAGAAGATTATCAAAAACTGCTTAATGCCTATCCTGAAGATTTATCTAAACTGATAAAATATAAAATTTATCTCAGTCTTAATTTCGTGTATCAGCCTAAAATAATATTGCTAAAACAGCCTCTCAAAAATCTGATGCCATACGAACAGATGGAAATTGTGAATCTATTGCAACAATTAAAAAGTAATGATATGGTTGTGTTGCTGTTTGATAATCATGTTGCTTGCGCGGGCAAAACATGTAATCAAATCAGCTTTTTCCATGAAGGCAAATTAATAGAAGCCAATACTACCGATAAAATGCTGAGCAGTCCTAGCCATGCCTATAGCAAAGCACTGATAAAAGCATCGTTTTTCTGTAAAAAACGCAATGATTATGTGCAGGCTGTGCCAAGCGATATTATCAATAATATCAAACAGGAGAGATAATGCCAAAAGAGAATAAAATAATAACAAACAATGTGTTACTTGATGTTTCTTATCTATCTTATGAAGTTTTGCAAAAAGATAAAAACAATAAAAAAACCTATTTGCTAGAAGATATTGCGTTCACCTTGAATTTTAATCAGATTATTGGCGTTGTAGGGTTGCAATTAGCGGGCAAAACCTTATTGGCAAATATTCTTGCAGGGCTGATTCGTCCCACTTCTGGCAAAGTTCTTTTTAATGGGCAAGATATTAGCCCGATGAATGATGCCATATTTCGCACCATACGCCACGATATTAATATTGTGCCTGCCAGCTGCCACAATGCACTCAATCCATATTTTTCGATTAAAGATAATATTCTTTTGCCACTGACCAGAATGAAGGATACTAATGGGATTGAGCATCGACTGCAAGAAATTGCTGACCGACTCAATATTTCTGATGAAATGCTGAAAGCTTACCCTGATGATATGCCGGAAGAATATCAGACTTATGGGCTTTATCAGCTTGCCTGTTTGGCGCGTGCATTAATTACGCGTCCCCAAATATTAATTCTTGACGATATAACGACTGATTTAAATATTATCGCACAGGCGAATATTATCAGTGTGTTACCAACATTATCACGGCAAATGGGTGTTGCCATGATTGTGATGAGTCGCGATGCACGGATTATGCAACCCCTATGTGATAATATCATCATTTTAGATGGTGGCAAGATTGCAGAATATGTGCCAACATCGCAATTTGTTTTTAAGCCCAAATCAAAGGCAGGAGAATTTATTCTTGAAAACACATTATCGCTTCAATAAGTAATATTACAGATGCGAGACATAGACGGTGATGCATTTTGATGCAGTTTTGCCTTTATTGCCACCTTACCAAAGATTTTATGAAACTTATGTAGTTTGTATCCGTATCATCACCTAAGCGCAAAATCACGATTCTACGATTTATCATGGATAATAAAGCCAATCATTTGCAGTTTCATTTGCGTAACAAAAGATTTTTATGTTAAATTGCATCATGCTATCAGCACAGCACACATGCAGGTCGGCAAGCCGATTGTTACTGTTTCATATCAAGAAAGTTGCAAAAAAACACAAACTCTGTTTGTAGATTGGTTATTTCAAGTGATTTTTAAGCTGTTCATTAACGGATGATAACAAAATGAAAAGTGATTGTTCCGCATATAGCAAGGTTTTTTGCCTCTCTTTTGCCAAACTGCCAATGTCTATCATGGTGCCTATCATGGCTATGCTGATGATAATGGCTTGCGATTCTGATACGAAACAACAGGAAAAAGAGGGCAATACCACATTCATCGATATGTCAGTGCAACTTTCTGCCGAAACCAAACAGGAATTACCAAATGATTCCACTGATTTTGTTGATGACCGCTATACCAAAGATGCACCGTCTGCCGAAACATTATCCTCTTCCAATAACGAATTGTATGATGAATGGTATGATAAGGTTTATGATGAGAATGATGATGGATTTTATCACGATAATGAAACTATTCTAAAAGGCGATATTGCCCCTGATGAACCAAACCTTTATAACGCCAAAAAAAACAATGATGCCCCAACCGCCAATGAAGCAACCATAAGCGAAACAACAAATGACAATTTTCAGCTCGCTGACGAGTCGCAAGTAAAAGAAGCATTAAAGATACGCTATCAATATAAAAGACAGTTGCGGCACCTGCAAAAAACCATCGCCATTATCATTGATGATATTGGCATTGACCAAAAACGCAGTATGCGTGCTGTTGAACTTCAGGGCGTTTATACATTATCATTTTTGCCGTATGGCAAACGTTTGAAACAATTAGGGCAAATTGCGATTGATAACGGACATGAAATTTTCTTGCATCAGGGTGCTGAGCCGATTGGCGCAGGCGACCCTGGACCCGATGCGTTAATGGTGGGCATGAAGCCTGAACAAATTAATGAAATTATCCAGCAATCATTACAAAAATTGCCGATGGTAACGGGCATCAATAATCACATGGGCAGTAAATTTTCGCAATGGCAAGAAGGTGTGAATGTTTTACTTGAACATACCAATGATAAGGGTTTGATTTTTATTGATTCTTTTACACATAAATCCAGTCAAGGCTTGTATATGGCACATCAAAAAAATTACCCATCATTGGCGCGTGATGTGTTTATTGATGGGACGCGAAATGCGGAATGGATTCAAAAACAGCTGAGCCGCATTTTAAAAATTGCTATGCGCGATGGATTTGCGATTGCCATCGGGCATCCATACGATATTACCCTCGATATATTACCACAATGGCAAAAACAGGCAGAAATGCAAGGCTTTCAATTCGTTACCATCTCACAATTATGGGCGCAATTACACCAAATAGATAATGAAGCAGAATGCAATGAGGCGGATAGCGCCAATCGAAACCACAATCACGCCAACATTCAAGCCAAAAATCGGACAAATCGATGTTGAATAATCATAGCCTGCCTGATTGCCGCCCCTTATTCCAATAGCGGTAAAACATTAATTGTGATGAGTTTGTTACGCCATTGCGCCAATGAAGGCATCAAAGTAACGCCTGCCAAAATCGGACCTGACTATATCGACCCGCAATTTCATGCGCTGGCTGCCCGCACAATGTCGCGCATTAATCTGGATAGTTGGGCAATGCGCGATGATAGTTTGCAGATGGCGCGTGATTTGGCAGGCGATAATTTTATGCTGATAGAAGGCGCGATGGGGCTGTATGATGGCGCGGGCAGTGGCATGATTGGTTCAAATGCCGATTTTGCACAAAAAACCGATACGCCGATAATCCTGATACTGCCTGTTAAGGGCATGGCGCGTTCGGTTTGCGCGTTGGTAAAAGGCTTGCTGGATTATCAGCCTAAAATATCGCCAAGCGAAATCACCTAACATTATTGGCGTTATCCTTAATGGCGTTGGTTCGCCGAAACATCAGCAAATTCTTGAAACTGCTTTGCATGATGATTTTCCTGATTTACCAATCATCGGTGCGGTGCCACATTGTGATGAATGGGTGTTGCCATCGCGTCATTTGGGGCTAACACAACCTGATGCGCTTGCTGATTTTGACACGAAGCTCAACACTATATCTTCTGCCATCATGCAACATATTGATTTTGAATTATTGACAAAACAATAAAAAAACATAGTAAAAATAAACAATTAGTTAACAAACCTCATCAAAATTCTTTCATTACTCTCAACAATATCAAACATATTGCGATTGCCTATGATGATGCTTGCCGTTTTATCTATCACGCCCAGCTTGAAAGTTGGAAACAGCAAAATATTCATATCAGTTTCTTTTCAATTTTGCTTAATCAGGCACCATCACCGCAAGCTGATATGATATTTCTTGCGGGCGGTTATCCCGAATTATTTGCCGCCAAAATTGCCAAAGCTGATAATTTTTTTGAGGGGCTGATGCAAGCCAAACAAAGCGGTGCATGGATTTATGGCGAATGTGGCGGCTATATGCTATTAGGAAAACAGCTGATTGATGCACAGGGCGATGCACATCAAATGGCGGGTTTGCTTGACCATAGCACCGATATTAGCAAGTCCAAAACGGCATTTGGGTTATCGTGTCTGCCGTATTAATCAACCCACAATGTTTCGGCATAATAGATTCACCGCGCATGAATTTCACTATTCTAGCGAGCATCAAGCACCCAAACAACAGCCTCTATTTTGTGATGTGTTCGATTCGCAAGGTGAAAAATTACCCGATGCAGGCGGTATCAAGGGCAGGGTGATGGGGTCATATTTGCATTTGATTGACGAGAAGCATGATGAATCTGCTATTTAAACGGCTTGACGACCATTTCACAATGAATCTGCCTGATGGGCGCGTGGCGGATATTTGCATCAATCATAGCAAAAGGGCGCGTCGATTGTCGCTTGAAAATTGCCACCAAACCTTTTATGCATGTCTGCGTTACCAAGCCTCCGCGATGCCCCGCTTTTTATGTGCATCAATTTTTGCAACAGCAAACTGATTGGGTGATGAAATATTTGCCCGCGCCACTTGATATTAAAGATGGTGGCACTGTGCTTTTTCGTGGGTGCTATTATAATATAAAATTGCTGGAGGTAGAAAAAAACGTGAGGGTGAGAATAGAAGAGGGCGATATTTTGGTTGCAGCCGATAATATCGTGCTAACCGACCATCTGCGGCGGTTTTTCAAACAGCAAGCCAAGCAAATTTTACCGCCTCGTGTGCAACCCATTATGCCGATATGCTGAATAAAACAGTCAGTAAAATCACCTTAAGCGATACAAAAAGCCAATGGGGGCGGTGCAATATAAAAGGCGAGATAGCCTTAATTGGCGGTTGATTATGGCGCCAGATAATGTGAGCGACTATGTTTGCGCGCATGAAGCGGCGCATTTGCTGGAAATGAATCACTCACCTGCATTTTGGGAAATTGTAGATGAAATCAGCCCTGAACGCAAAAAAGCGCAACAATGGCTAAAAAATAACGGGCTGATATTGCATAATCTATAGATAATCAATTTATTCAACAGATATTGCCAAATATTGCCAAATATTGATTGACAAAATCATCAAAAAACGCTATTTACGATGCAGTAATCGAATTAATAGCTTCTGCCTTATGGGTCAGAAGCGTTTTTTATCATTGAAAGAAAGTAATATTGTGGGTAGTTTTTCATTAAAAGCCGCGGATATTGACGCGAAATGGCATCTGATTGATGCAACTGATATGGTGGTAGGGCGTTTGGCCGCTGCGATTGTGCCTATTTTACGTGGCAAACATAAGGTAACCTATACGCCGCACATGAATTGTGGTGATTTTATTGTGGTTATCAATGCTGATAAAATCAAATTCACTGGCGATAAATATCGCGCACAACTTTATCATCGCCATACGGGACACCCGGGCGGTATTAAAGAACAAAGCGCAAAAGATATTTTGACTGGTAAATATCCTGAACGTGTGCTTGAAAAAGCTGTTGAACGGATGTTGCCACGTGGCGTATTAGGGCGCGAACAATTTAAACGCCTGCGCGTTTGTTGTGGCACTGACCATCCGCATACCGCACAAAATCCCGTGCCGCTTGATTTAGCCGCACAAAATCCAAAGAATAAAAGGTAAGAAATGATTGATATTCCTACAGATGTTATCGAAGAAGTAGCAGAATCAGCCGTCGCTGAAACGCCCAGTATCGTCTATGTTCAAAAATTAGATAAATTAGGCCGTGCCTATGCCACTGGCAAGCGTAAAGCAGCGATTGCGCGGGTATGGATTAAGCCGGGCAAGGGTGCTATCACCGTTAATGGCCGTGATAGTAGCAAATATTTTGCGCGTCCGACACAACAAATGATTATCAGACAACCATTTGCGGTTACCAATCGTGATGATTCTTTTGATGTGATGTGCACCGTCGTTGGTAGCGGACTTTCAGGGCAAGCAGGCGCTGTAAAGCATGGTATTTCAAAAGCATTGCTGGCATATGAACCCGCATTGCGTGGTGTGCTGAAAGAAAATGGCATGTTGACCCGCGATGCAAGGGTGGTTGAGCGTAAGAAATACGGTCTTCGCAAAGCACGTCGTAGCTTCCAATTCTCTAAACGCTAATTTTTTAGTTTCATTTTTAAGCAATATTGGCTACTCTTACTAAGTGAGAGGAGGGTTTGCTGATGCTGTATGATATGGCTCATCGTGCTTGGGCACGAAATAGACGTGCATGGTGTGCCAGATGCCCAAACAAGGGCAAGGCTAGATAAAGCAGCAGAACTTTATGCAGGCGGCGCTTGTAACGCGAATCATGGTGATGGGTTGGGCTTATCGCGATGATACCAGTATCTCACTGGCGCAGGGCATGAAACATTACCTTATCGCTAACCATAAACTCCCCGATGATGAGACAATTATCACCAATGAGGCATCGCGTGATACAGTGGGTGATGCGTTTTTTTCACGGCAAATTTACGATATGCAGGCGCAAGAATCAGAGCCAGAAGCAAGCGATTGCGGTGATAACCAGTGATTATCATGTGGTACGGGCAGAGATTATATTCAAATTCATCTATGGCGATGACTATCATATCGATGTGATAGGCGCAATAGAAGGCGCGGGCGAGAATGAAACGGGCTATTTGCAAGCTGCTAAACGCTTACAGGCTGAGAGAGCATCATTAACCGCATTTTATGAGACATTTAAGCAGGCGCAAAAGGGCGATTTGCAATCAATTTCTGATGTGCTCTATCGCTTGCATCCGCTTTATCGGCAATAGTCTTGTGACAGTGCTTTGTTATCAGAAGCATAAATAAATTTAAAAAATTTGCTATAAATTTCAGTAAATTGCACTGATTTTAGTCATTTTCAGCAATGAAATCAGTGACTTTCCACTGCCTCTAACCAGCGATAAACCATAAAATAGCTTCATATATCGTGATTATATAGCGTTATTTGGCGATAATTTTGCTAATCGTGATATATCACTATATCTAGTAAAAAGCTGTGATCACTTTGCTAGTGTAAAGCGTAATGCATTGCATATTGCATAGATATAGATGTTATATTACTTTTTCGCGTCTATATATAGCTAATATACATGTAAAATAGGGAATATACACTGTTAGCGCGATAATTAGGCAAAATATTGATATGTCATTTCGCATCCGATACCATCATTTTTTCCTAGATTTAGTCACTTGAACACTTTTATGATTTTCAATTTTTACCATCGGCGCGCCTGCAATGGTACTGTGCTGGCAGAATCTTAACAGTTTACTTTAACAGAAAGCCGCAAAGTTAAAGCGGTAGGCTGCAGAAGTTAATTTGCAAAGTTATTCGCATAATTTATATTATGGAAAATAAGAAACAAGATGCAATACACACTTGCAGCTGGTATTTACGGGGATTTGTTGCGGTTTTTAATCATAATTAGTTAATAAAATCAATAACTTAAGAGCTATAATAAAAGTTAATTATTATGTTAAGAGATTCGCTTTTTACTTTAACGGATTTGAGGTTTGATATGTGAAGTGATACTTTAATCAGGCTATCCATGCCGTTCAGATTGCAGTCTGAGATTGGTAATTTTTGTCGTTATCATACAAATTTATCAAACCACTTGCGCCCTATCATATAGGCTTATTATTTACAAAATTTACATTGCAACCCATTGAATAAGCAGTATTATTGTGGTTATGAATGATAAAACTCTATTGGTAGTGAGTGATGCATGGTTGTTGCGCGCTTTGTACGTGTGCAGAGCCATAAAGCTTTAAAGCAAATTCAATATTTGTTAATCCACTTAAACCAATCTGTGAAAAATAATAATGTTATAATACAAGTTGTTAGAATCATAACATAAAGTTAAATAATGGCTTTGCATTACTTTTGGCATTATATGGCGGTGATAACCATCTTATTTACCAGCGTATGCAGCGTGTCGTATTTCGGCAATTTGTTGAGATGTCGTGCCAATTCATTAAAACATATCAGCATATGTAGTTATAATACACGCCATATTTTGCTTATTACTGTAACATATTGTTTTATATATATTTTGAGTAATAATGCCACTCTATCCGATATTTGATTGCCTTTTGACAACAAAATGCTTCACCAAGTGAAACAATCAGTAATTTATTGCGTTACCGTAACAACCGCCATAGTCATTACCAAAACGACACAATTATTGTGCCACAATAATTGTGTATCAGCTGTCTAAAATATCAGATGAAGTGTCAGAGAGAGAGAGAGAGAGATGCCATACGGAAATATGACATCGATAGGTAGGCGTGTGTAAGATTGGCGCGACTGCTAAAATCACACGCTTCTGCTAGCGTGAGACAAAGATAATTTACGCGCTATTAAACACAGAGAATTAAACGGTTTTGTCGTCGTCGGTATGTGGTGGGAAATAATGCACAAACGGCACTGCAAAGCCAGTGGAAGAGTATGTGCCTATCAGAATGCCCCAAATCAGCGGTAACACAAACCCACGCACAACCTCGCCACCCAACGCATAAAGCGCGACTAAGGCAAGCAATGTGGTCAGGCTGGTCATCAATGTCCGTGATAATGTTTGATTCAGCGATAAATTATACACCTCATCAAGTGGTAAATTCTTATATTTTCGTAAATTCTCACGCACCCTATCGTAAATCACCACCGTATCATTGATAGAATAGCCCGCAATGGTTAGCACTGCCGCCACCGTTGCCACGCTTACTTCAAGCTGAAGAAAGCTAAATAGACCTATGGTAAAAATAATATCATGCATCAATGCCAGCACCGCGCCCAAGCCAAATTGCCATTCAAATCGAAACCAGATATAGACAAAAATGCCGAGCAATGTCAGCCCTATCGCCAATAATGCGCTATTGCGTAGCTCTTTAGAAAAAGTAGGCCCTACTGATTCTGTGCGCCGATATTCTATCACATCATCGCCTAAAATAGTTTTAATGCGGGTAATCATCGCTTGTTGCGCTTTTGGTCCGCCTTCAGGGCTTTGCAAACGCAGTAAAAATATATCCGAACGTCCAAATTCTTGAATATTGATATTGCCATAATCCAAATCAGATAATTTACCGCGAATATCACTTATCCGCACATCTTCATTCACTTGGGTTTCAATCAGCACACCGCCCTTGAAATCAATGCCAAGATTCAGCCCTTGCGTGATAAACATGACCAATGATACCAACACAAACACGATTGATGCACCGAACAGCATCACCTTGTGCCTCATAAAATCGATACGTGCACTGCCAAAAAATTTCATTAACATTTCAATATCCCTATCATGTCAGTGGCAAATAATCGCGGTCTTTATTGCGAATTGCCCAACTAATAACAAAGTAACGTGACAATATAATCGCACAGAACATAGACGTAAACACCCCGATTGATAATGTTACGGCAAAACCTTTAATAGGACCAGCACCCAAAATAAACAGCAAAAAGGCAGCGATTAAAGTTGTAATATTCGCGTCTAGAATCGTTACAAAAGCCTGCCGATAGCCCGAATCAATCGATTCTATTGGCGTTCGTCCATTGCGATATTCTTCTCTGATTCGTTCAAATATCAGCACATTGGCATCCACCGCCATACCAATGGTGAGGATGATGCCCGCAATGCCCGGTAATGTGAGCGTAGCTTGTAAGATTGATAATACCGAAACAATCAGCAAGATATTGATTGATAACGCAATATTTGCAAAAAAGCCGAATTGCCCATAAATAAATAAGATAAACAATGCCACAGCAATCAGCGCGACAATAAAGGCTTTTGTGCCTGCATTGATAGAATCACTGCCCAAACCCGGACCGACTGAACGTTCTTCTACCACATCTAATGCCGCGGGCAATGCACCTGCACGTAATAAAATTCCTAATTCTGTTGCCTCTGCCACCGTAAAATTGCCGGTGATAATACCATTACCGCCAATAATTGCTGATTGAATCACTGGCGCACTCACCACTTCATTATCTAATAAAATCGCCAATCTTCTACCGATATTGCCACTGGTTACCGCACCAAACTTAAACGCCCCCGCCGAATCAAATGTAAAATCCACAGCGGGCTGATTATTTTGGTCAAATGTAACGCCTGCATCACGCAAATTTTCGCCTGAAACCAATGAACGTTGGGTAATGACATAATATTCTAATGGCTCACCATTTTCGATACGCTCTCTTGATGGCACCCGAATATAGCCTGCGGGAATATCATTGGCGCTAAGCGTTGTTTGTTGGCTTACCAAATGAAAAGTGAGTTTTGCAGTCTGACCTATCAGGCTTTTAAGGCTTTCAGGGTCGCGCAAGCCCGGCACTTGCACCACGATTCGGCTAGAACCCTGCCTTTGAATCAGTGGCTCTCTGGTGCCAGTTTCATCAATCCTTCTGCGGATAATCTCGATAGATTGGTCAACCGTATCAATCTGCAAATTGCGGATAAGGGTTTCCTGCAAAGCAAAACCAACCTCACCATCATCAACATAAGCCGTTGCAATATCTTCATTTTCGCGTTTCATGGCGGCGATAAACTTATCCACCTGTCGTGGGTCAGCCAGCTGCACCACTAAAACACGCTTTTGAATGGTGGGGCGCGATGCAACAATCTGTTCGCGTTTCAAAATCTGTCTTGCGCTATCAGCAAGCGATTCAAGATGTTCCTGAATCACCTCAGCCGCATTAACTTGTAACAAAAGATGCGCACCACCGCGCAAATCCAACCCCAAATTGACGGTTGATACATAATCATAGACAATCGGAAACGGGAATTTTTCTTTATTGAACAGATTCGGTAGGGCAAAAACAACAGCTAACAGACAAACTGCCCATAGCAATATTTTCTTCCATAAAGGGTAGCGCAAAACCATTTTAGCTATCGTTCCTCATTATTTTACTTTTTTTATTCCCGCAGGTGATTTTTTAGCAGGTGTTTTCTTCGCTGGCGCCTTTTTCGCAGGAACTTTAGATGATGCTTTGGCTGATTTATCCTTGCCTTTGCTTGCCTTGCTAGGCTTGGCATCATTCGCTGCAACATTTTTTGTATCCGAAGTTATCACACCCGCAATTGTGCCTCTATTCACAACCACCGCAGCACCATCGCCATCAAGCGTAACTTCAACACGGTCATCTGTTACCCGTTGCACAGTGCCGTATAGTCCGCCACCTGTAACAATTTTAGTGCCACGCACCAACGCGTTGAGTTTAGCCTCATGCGCTTTTTGTTTCTTACGCTGTGGGGCGATAATGAGAAAGTAAAAAATCGCAAAAATTAGAATAATTGGCAAAAATGAGGTGAGGGCACTGCCCCCGCCTGCGCTACCTTGTGCAAATGCGTCGTTAATAAACATGGTTACTCCTAAAATAATTTATAATCTGAAAGAAACTAGAATAAAACAAATCTTTTGACAAGGGTAAATTTACTTTTTACCTTGCTTTTTATTGGGAATATTTTACATTAGTGACATGACACAGAATCTGAAACAGAATGAAGATGCCTATTTTGCGCGTATTGAGACGCTTTTGCAAGCATTATTGCTGAAACAACAAGCGATTATCGATATCAGCGCAATTAATAATCCGCAGAATACCGCGCTTATTTATGATGCGGGCTTGGCAAAACTGCAACCTGCGCGCCTACAGGCGCTACCTTTTGGGCTGATACAGGGCGTTGACAGGCAGAAACAAACGATTTTTGATAATATGCAACGATTCTTTGCGGGGTTGCCTGCCAATCATTCGCTGTTATGGGGCGCACGTGGCACAGGCAAAAGCTCGCTGGTGAAAGCGAGTTTCCAAAAATTATTGAATGATTCTGTGGCCGATTCTCATGCGACACAAACGCAAACTCAGACGCCTCTGTTGATTGAGATTTACGCAGAAGATGTTCAGCATCTGCCCGCCCTCACCCGTGCCTTGCGCGATGTTACGCGCCCTATCCTGCTATTTTGCGATGATTTATCATTTACCTTGCATGATTCTGCCTATAAGGCGTTAAAATCGCTGTTAGACGGTGGTATCGAGACATTAGAGGGCAAGGTGTTATTCTATGCCACATCAAATCGCCGGCATTTATTGCCACGCGATGAAGAGAGCGACTACCAAACCGATGCCAAAGATTCGCGTGATGAGCGGATATCGCTTTCCGATAGATTCGGTTTGTGGGTTGGGTTTCACCCGATTGACCAGCAATGCTATTTCAACATTATTGATGGCTATTTCAAGCATTTTGGGATTAAACAGACTAAAAAACAATGGCAAAGCCATGCTGTGGAATGGTCGCGTACAAGGGGCAATCTTTCGGGGCGCACCGCATGGCAGTTTTTTAAGGATTATGCGGGCAAGGCAAATATAAAATTAGATGGTTTTTGATATATTTATCAGTGTTTTATTATAGTATATTAAGGTATAATGTTTCATGCAACATAATGTAAAAAACCGAACTATTTTTTGTAAAGATAATCTTGATATATTGCAGGGCTTAGATACTGAATCGATTGATTTGATTTATCTTGACCCACCTTTCAATAAAAAGAAAAAATTTACCGCCCTTGTTGGTAGCGATGCAGACGGTGCGGAATTTTCGGATATTTTTCGTAAAACAGATGTCAAAGATGAGTGGTTGCTGGAGATTAAAGAAGATTATGACACACTTCACGAATTGCTTAACACAGTCAATAAGATAGAGGGCAATAGCTCTTATAATTTTTGCTATTTGGCATATATGGCAATTAGATTATTAGAATGCCATCGCCTGTTAAAACGGACAGGAAGCCTTTATTTGCATTGCGACCCTACCATGAGCCATTACTTGAAACTTGTGTTAGATTGCATTTTTGGTGAGCAAAACTTTCAAAATGAAGTGATTTATGCTTATGGCGCAGGCGGTAATTCAAAAAACAAATTTCCTAGAAAGCATGATATATTGCTATTTTATTCAAAAGCAGGAACGCATTTTTTCAATAAAAATCATGAGCTTATGCGCGTTCCTTACGACCAATCAACGCTTGATATGCATTATCAGAATCGTGATGAAGACGGGCGCAAATATAGAACACAAACCAAAAATGGCAAAGAATATATTACTTACGCCGATGATGGTAAATTGGTAACTGATGTATGGACGGATATAAAAGCGCAAAAAGCAACCTCGCCCATATCACCCGAAAGCACGGGCTATCCCACGCAAAAACCATTAGATTTATTACGAAGAATCATCATTGCCTCAAGTCAAAAATCCGATATTGTGCTTGACCCATTTTGCGGATGTGCCACCACATGTGTTGCTGCCGAACAATTAGGCAGAAAATGGATAGGGATAGATGTATCGCCCAAATCTTATCAACTTGCGCAGAAACGCCTGAGCAAAGAGGTGGAGTGGGAAGGGTCGTTATTTCACGAAAATCTTGTTACATTTCAAACCGAATCACCCAAGCGCACAGATAGAGGGCGCACAGATGGGCTATAAATTCCAACCGCTGGTATCTTCGCGCTTGCCGTAATGATTGGTGGCAGTATCGTTATTTTTCACCATTTTTTTGCCGAATTTTTTATCCACAACCATGCGTAATTTACGGGCTGCCATGCGCTTTGCCTGCTGAAGCTCAATCGTTTTTGGAGCGATAATGGTTGCCTCTAATAAGGTTTCGGGGTCAATCGCGCAGACGCCCAAATACATCCCTTGCGGGTTATATTCAAACAATATCTCGCTAAAACCGTATAAATTCTTATAAGAATCGGGGTGTTGCATCACATTATTCATCATTCACATATATATTCAATTTTTATGCCAACACATATCTTACGCGTTTAAATACCCTACAAAAAGCGAGATAAATGCGCCAACATGCACCACCATAATCGCTTTATCTTTCCACATCACCCCCACTGCAAACCATAGAAAAATGCCGATAAAGAACATATAAATATTATAGGGCGTATAATTAAGCCCTGTCATGCCATAGCCCACAAGCTGCACCAAAGTGGCGAACCATTTGACGATGTCGACCGTCTTCATTTTCAACATATTCTTAACCCTTTTATTTAATTATTTGTTTCAAACGTTTGATTTCATCAGCAATAATGCAGTCCCAACCCTTAAATTGTTGAGGCAAATCCTGTGCAAGATGAAAACTGCCATTGCCTATTTGTGGCTTGGCAATCCAATCACATTCTATGATATTGCTGATATTTGCAACAAATAAATTTTCAATCTCATTCATCAGCCTGTTATAGGTCTGCGTAAAGCGTATTTCATCGTTAAAATTCACCTGTTTTTGAAAAAGAATAGCACCAGTATCAATGCCTGCATCAATCAAATGTATCGAAACGCCGCTTTGCGTTCCCTCGTAAAAAGACCAAAAATTCGGGTGTGCGCCACGATTAAACGGCAAATATGCAATATGCAAATTGACAATCGGACATTTAACGGCTTCAATCACCTCTTTTTTGAAAATATGCCGATAGCCAAAGCTGATAATCAGATCATAATTAACCTTATCTATCGGCTGATTGCTATAATGAACCTCGCAATTATGGGCTATCAACGCATCTATCAGCCTTGTTTTCGCCCTATCATAGCCTAAAAAAAGGATTTTTTTTGATGGGTTTTTAATTTTATTGATAATCTGTATCGGCGACATGAACACTCCCTAGCGATACAATACAGCCCAAATAATCACCGCGATTGTGAGCAAGATAAAGCCACGATGCACATAAATATTCTCTGATATGGTTTTTTTCAATAAAATGCCGGCAAAGCACCATAATGAATGAAAAATCAACTGACCAATCATAAAGCTAAGTGCTACTAAAATGTATTTTTCGAAGGGACTATCATAATGAATCGCAAATTGGGCAAAGGCAAGCGTAACCATCGTCCATGCTTTCGGATTCAAGGGTTGCACAATCACCCCCTGCCGATAAAGATAGGTTTTTGCCGTGCCATCAGCATTATTTTTCTTCGGTGTCCAGCCCTGCACTGCCAGATAAACCATGTAACATGCCGATAATAAGGCAATGATATTCATCAATAGCGGATATTCCGATAAAAATGTAACCAACCCCAGCGCAATCGCGATAATAAGAAGCAATTTACCCGTCATCAACCCCGCTAAAAACGGCAATAGGCTCACATAACTATGGCGCGCCCCTGCCCCCATCATCAGCATATTAGCAGGGCCCGGTGTGCCAATCATCAGCGCGATAAAGCCCCATAATGGCAAGTAAGTTTCAAGCATTAATTATTCTCATTTCTGCAAAAAATTATCTGGTAACCGTTTTCCAAAATACACTTCCCCATCAGCTGAAAAATGATCGCCATCACCCCAAAAAAGCTGTTCGCAATTCATAAAATCATTCCGTAAATCAAAAACAAATAGCTTATTTTGACTTATAGTCTGAATATTCCCAACGGAATATCGTTTAACATAATCCTGAATATAGCTATCTAATTCTAAAAAAATCTTATATTGATTTGGTCGAAATTGATAGTCATAATCACATCCCTTTCGTAGAATAAAACGTTTATGAATGTGGGGTTCAGCACGTGATAAAAACCATTTTATCGAGACAAATTTAGACAATTCTTCAAGGAATTTTATGGTTCCACGAATATGTTCCTCATCAATAACTATTCCATCAACTGTGTCAGCCATACTTACTTCCGAAAACATTTCTCGCGACCCCTTACGCCCATCTGCTTCTTTCAGTAAATAAAAACCAGCTTGCTCATAAATAACACGCTTAAAGACATCCGCATTCGTCTCTATAAATTTTTTTACGCCATTATAATGACAATAAGCGTGATTAGTATGTGGGCGACAGCCGCCTTTGGTTACGCCAACAATGAAGCCGTCATCAAACCTTGAAGCAACAACACCAAATAAATCTATTGCATGGCTATCGCCTAAAATCAAGATGCCAGAACCAAACTCTGTATAACAATTTTTTAATTTTTCATTAATTTCAGGATTAAGTTCCTCAACATTAAACCTACATTCTGAAAGTACTTGCTGATTATCGGCAGAAGCAGCATCATTATTAAACGCAGGATTATTTTTTTTATCAAAAATCCAATATGTCTTTTGAACGCTAATAGGCTGTTTTGAAAGCCAATAATTTTTAAAATTTTCATGGCTAAAATGCCCCGCAAGACCGATTCCAGTAAATAAAACAAATAATATGCTAGCACCTGCAAAAATTTGGTTTCTATTAAACTTATTTTTATTACGAAATGGTTTCTCGATATATTTCCAAGAAAAAACTGCCAGCAATAAAGACGCGACAGATAACATCCCCATTAAATATGCAGATGGTGCTTCTAATGACTTAATTCTTGCAAATGCAAATAAAGGTTGATGCCATAAATATGCGGAGTAGCTAATCAAACCAACAGCTACAAAGATTCTTGCACTCAACAATTTGGCTATTATCGTATTTTTATCTGCAAACAAAATTAATAGAACAACCCCGACGACTGGCACTAATGTATAAATACTTGGAAAAGGAGTGTGCTCATCATAGATAAATATTGAAAAAATGATTGCAGTTAATCCTAATAAAGATAACCAATTATTCGTCTGTACGCCACGCCTCTGAACGATAAATGCAGTAATAGAGCCTGCTAAAAGTTCCCAAGCGCGTGTTGGCGCAAGGTAAAAATTTGCATCTGGCGCATGACGCCACCCCCATTCGCTCAGCAATAAGCTGATGCTGGTAAGCGCGATAATCATCCAAAACACTCTGTTTTTGCCAAACCGCCAAGCGAATAAAAGAAAAATGGGGAACAGCAAATAATACTGCTCTTCAACGGCTAAACTCCACGTATGTAGCAAAAGCTTTTCTTCTACCGCTTCTGCAAAGTAGCCACTTTCTTGCCAAAATAATATGTTAGATGCAAACAAGTTGACGGCTACCAAACTTTGTGAGAAGTCTTTCATCTGGCTTGGTATCATCCACATCCATGCAAACGGTATGCACACAAGCATCATAAAAAAGAGTGCTGGTAAAATCCTTCTTGCGCGCCTCTCGTAGAAATTAATGATGCTAAAGCGCTTATTCTCTATATCTTCAATAAGGATTGTTGTAATAAGATAGCCGCTAATCACAAAGAACACATCTACGCCAACAAATCCGCCACTAAACAAATCGAACCCAGCGTGAAATAAGATAACTGGCACAACAGCAAGAGCGCGTAAACCATCTATTTCTGCACGATATTTCAAATCAATACTCCCTGATAAAGGTTTTGCTATGAAGGACTACTCCCACTCGATAGTGCCGGGGGGTTTGCTGGTAATATCATATAAAATGCGGTTGACGCCCTTGACTTCATTGACAATTTTAGTGCCTAAATGTGCCAAAAATTCAGGCTTAAACGGATAAATATCGGCAGTCATGCCATCTTGCGAGGTTACAGCGCGCAATGATGCCGCAAATTCGTACGAGCGCGCATCGCCCATCACCCCTACCGAGCGGACAGGCAATAATACCGCGAAAGCTTGCCATATCTCATCATACAGCCCTGCTTTTTTAATCTCGTCCAGATAAATTGTATCAATTTTGCGTAATAAATCGCATTTTTCAGACGTAACCTCGCCCGGTATTCGAATCGCCAAACCTGGTCCGGGGAAAGGATGACGTGCAATCATGGCGTCGGGCAAGCCCAATGTTAGTCCTAATTTTCGCACTTCGTCCTTAAATAAATCACGCAACGGCTCAATGAGTTTGAGATTCATCTTTTCGGGCAAACCGCCAACATTATGATGCGATTTTATCACCTGCGATGGTCCATAAACGGGCGCAGACTCAATCACATCGGGATAAAGTGTGCCCTGAACCAAAAACTTCGCCCCACCAACCTTATTCGCCTGCTCTTGAAACACATCAATGAATAATTTACCGATAATTTTACGCTTCTCTTCAGGGTCAGTCTTGCCCTGCAACGCCTCCATAAAGCGCGTCTTTTCATCGCAATGAATCAGATTAATCGCGTAATGTTCCTTGAATAACGCCACCACTTGTTCAGCCTCACCCTCGCGCAACAGCCCATGGTCAACAAAAATGCAGGTCAGCCTATCGCCTATTGCCTGATGCACCAGAATCGCCGCCACCGACGAATCAACACCGCCTGATAAACCGCAAATGACTGTTCCACTATCGCCCGCCTGCTTTTGAATCTTCGTTATCATCTGTTGCCGAAAATTCACCATATCCCAATTTTTTTTGCAACCTGCAATCTTATGGGCGAAATTTTCTAACAATGTAACGCCATGCAGACTATGCGCTACTTCGGGATGAAACTGCACACCATAATAGCGGCGGCTCTCATCAGCAATCGCGGCATAAGGTGCGTTATCGCTGATAGCAATCGTGACAAAACCATCGGGCAGTTTGCTCACCCTATCGCCATGACTCATCCATATTTGCGAATTGCTTGGCATATTCTCCAATAGCATACAGTTCGTCTCGCTGATTTCTAATTTTGCACGTCCAAACTCGCGCTCTAAACCGCTCTCCACGATACCGCCAAGTGCATCACATAATAGCTGATGCCCATAGCAAATGCCTAGAATTGGCAAGCCACTGGCGAAAATCGCTTCATCAGCGCGTGGTGACGCCGCTTCCGTCAGGCTATTTGGACCACCTGATAAAATAATTCCTTTAGGTGAGATAGTGTTGATAAGGCTTTGATTTATTTTATTAAATGGATGTATTTCGCAATAGATTTTTAACTCGCGCAAGCGTCGCGCAATCAGTTGCGTTACTTGCGAGCCAAAATCAACGATAAGGATTGTCTCTGCCACGAATTCCGCCAATCCTAAACGATGCGCGCTTGTTTTAACGCTGCCTTAACAAAAGACGCAAATAAAGGGTGCGGTCTTGACGGGCGCGACTGTAATTCAGGGTGAAACTGCACCCCAACAAACCATGGATGAGATGGTATTTCAATAATTTCGGGCAATGTTTCATCAGGCGATAACCCTGAAAATACCATGCCTGCTTGCTCTAACGGCTCGCGATAGGCGATATCCACCTCATAGCGATGGCGATGCCGCTCACTTATCTCGTTATGCCCGTAAATTCCTGCAACCAAAGTCCCTTGCTTCAACATGCAAGCGTAACCACCTAACCGCATCGTGCCACCCCAATCAGTGCCAGCCTTACGGGTTTCCACCGCATCGCCCTTTTGCCATTGCGCCATATGCGTGATAATCGGCACATAATCTTGTGGATTTGGATCTTGCGAATTTGGATTTTGCGGATTGGGTAAATCAGCCATAAATTCCATCGAATGCGCGTTTTTAATGCCTGCTTGATGGCGCGCAAACTCAATCACCGCCATCTGCATCCCAAAACAAATGCCGAAATAGGGGATATTTTGCTCACGGGCGAATTTTGCAGTGGCAATCTTGCCCTCACTGCCCCTATCACCAAAGCCACCGGGCACCAAAATACCGTGCATATCAATGAATTTACCACGCAATTTATCAGCTGATAGATTTTCTATGCTTTCAGAATCAACCCAAATAATATTCACCTTCACGTCATTGGCAATCCCGCCATGTTCTAAGGCGGCAATCAGCGACTTATAGGCATCGCTTAACTCAATATATTTACCAACACAGGCGATATTCACCACACCGCTAGGCTCGCGGATAGCAGTTACAATTTTTTGCCATTTTTTCATCTGCCTATCGTAACTATCCTCGTTACTGCCTAATGTAAAATAGCCTAAAATCTCTCTATCAAGCCCTTCTTTGCTGAGCGCATCGGGGCAGGCATAGATGGTATCCAAATCTTTTGCCGAAATCAGACGGTTTTCTGGAATATTGCAAAATAAGCCTAATTTCCGCTTTTGCCTCGCAGGAATATCATGCTCGGTACGACACACCAGCATATCAGGCTGTATCCCTAAGGAAAGTATCTCTTTAACAGAATGTTGGCTCGGCTTGGTCTTTAGCTCATCAGCCACCGCGATATAAGGCAGTAATGTAACATGCACAAATAAACAACGGCTACGGCGGATATCGTTCCCCACTTGCCTGATGGCTTCTAAAAAAGGCAGGCTTTCAATATCGCCAACCGTGCCGCCAATCTCGCAAATGATAAAATCTTCTTCATCCAGATTGCCCGTGATGAACAGCTTAATCTCATCGATAACATGCGGCACCACTTGCACTGTTGCGCCATGATACACATCGCCCTGCCGCTCTTTATTGATGATATTCTGATAAATACGCCCCGATGTTATATTATCGTTACGCGTGGCAGTAACGCCAGTAAAACGTTCATAATGCCCTAAATCAAGGTCAGTCTCGGCACCATCATTGGTTACATAGACTTCGCCATGTTCAAACGGACTTAATGTGCCTGCATCTACATTCAAATAGGGGTCTAATTTGCGAATCCGAATTTTATAGCCATGCGCTTGTAATAATGTGCCGATGGAAGCTGCGGTTACCCCTTTGCCTAACGAAGAGACAACCCCACCCGTTACAAAAATAAAGCGGGTATTGCTAGGGGGTGTGATTTCCATAAGATACGTTTGTTGAGTTTGCTACTGTGCCAGTGGAATGTCGCCATCATCGGCATTCGCATCCGAATTTGGCATGATATCGGTTTCCTCAAGCGGTGTTACCAACGGTATTTCCACCTCACCCGATTCAAGCCGTTCTAGTAGCTGGTCTTCCGCACTATCGCGCCCTATCACAGTTAGTAAAAGGCTTGAACAGATAAATAATGTCGCCAAAATCGCTGTGGTGCGCGTTAAAAAATTGGCACTGCCACGCGCAGTGAACAAACCAAATTGGTTGCTACCACCACCGCCACCGATGCCGAGCGCGCCGCCCTCACTTTTTTGCAGTAAAATAACCACTACCAGCACAACTGCGATAATCAAATGAATTGTTAATAGAATGTTTTCCATAAAATGCCTCTAACTTGCCAAAGCCTGTTTACTTTAAGCACTGTTATAATATAGTCTGATGTAAATTCCAACTATATTATATGATTCTTAAGCGATAATCCATGAAAATTTCACTCACCTTTGCTAAAAAAATCGCTGAACTGCATTTTGATATTGCTGAAAGCCACTGTATGGCTAACTTTACCAAATTAACGGCTAGTCAAATTTTTGATAAAAATGGTGGCACAAATATTGTAACGCAAATTGATATTGATGCTGAATATGCGCTAAGTCAGGCGTTACTACCCTTAATTGATGATGCTTTATTTGTGGGGGAAGAGATTATTGAAACCGAGCCCGATTTGCTCACCCGCGCCAAACAAGCCGAATATGTGTGGCTGGTTGACCCGTTAGATGGCACACGTAATTTTGCGAATAATGTGCTGATGTTCTCATCAATGATAAGTCTGATTCACAATGGCGAGACGATTTTTGCCAGCCTTTATGATTCTGGCAAGCGCGATATTGCGGTGGCAATTAAAGGGCAAGGTGCATCTTACTTAAAGTCAGGCGATAAAATAAAAGTGCAACCATCTGATAATATTGAATTACCAAAAATGATTGGCAATTATTCTAAATTGGTGCGGCGCGATTTGATGGCTCAAAAATTCACCAATCAGCTTGAGGGCGATGAATCCATCTATAGCGGTCAAGATATTGATACCCGCCTAGAATCGATGCAAGATGTGGTGAGCTTGCGATGCGCGGGCATGGATTTTATCATGCTGGCACAAGGAAAGCGCGATTTTTCACTCTACCATAATCTGCACCCATGGGACCATGCCGCAGGCAAGCTGTTATTAGAAGAAGCAGGCGGTGCATACTGCCATATCCCTGCCTATAACACGAAAACTGACTATCATCCGTTGGAACATTCGCAATGTTTTCTGGCGGTAAAACAAGCCAATATGCTTGAGCGCGTTAAAAAAATTCTGTGTCTTGCATAAATCGACTGAATCGGGCATAATCACGCCCAATTAAATTACTTTAACATTTGTAGGAAACTTATCCATGCTTACTCTTTTTCGTTCATTTATGAAATCAATCATCTTTCGCATTGCTTTATTCGGCTTGTTGATTGCGTCATTCGCATTATGGGGTACGTCCGACCTATTAACCGAACGGGTGAGCGGACAAAATGTTGCCGAAGTGGGCGATGTGGCGGTCTCTGGTATTAATTTTCAACGGCAATATAACGGACGCAGGCAGAATCTTATCAATTCGGGGCTAGACCCTAGTCTGATTAGGCAATATGGGCTACCTGAAGCCACCTTGCAAGATATGATTAGCCAAGCCATCTACCAAGCTGAGAGCCATTCTTTAGGTTTGCGGGCAACTGACCAAGATGTGCAAGATGCCGTACGTAATACCGAGTATTTTCAAGGACCTAACGGCGAATTTTCAGCAGTGGTGATGAAGCGCGCCCTCAATTATAATAGCCTCAGCGTGAGTGAATATTATGAGTTGGTGGAAAATGATTTTCAAATTATCGCCTTGCAAGATGCGGTATGGGCTAGCCACCAAATGGCAGGGATTGCGCGTGATTTTAGCTATCTGTTTCGCCAAGAAAGCCGTGATGTTGACTATCTGACCATCAAAGTGAATGATTTAACATTGCCAAACCCTGCCGATAATGACGCCTTAAAAGCCTATTATGACAGCAATATCGAGAATTTTCGTGAGCCCGAACGGCGCGCCATTGAATATATTTATGTAACAGTATCGGATTTAGAAAAAGTGATTCGCCCAACCGATGCCATGATTGAGCAATATTACCAAGAAAACATTGCCAATTACGCGCAAGAAGAAACGCGTTCTTATCAATTTATCCGCTTTGGTGATGAAGCAGAAGCGCAAAGCTTTGCTGATAAAATCACGAGCGCCACCGATTTTGTGGATTTTGCCAAGCAACAATCGCTTACCATCATTGATAATGAGCCTGCGATTAAGCAAAATATCACCGATTCTGCCATCGCTGAGGCTGTGTTTGCGCTAGATAATATCACCAAATGGTCAAAAGCTGTGCAAGGCGAATTAGGCACTTATGTGGTGCTGTTAGGCGATATAACGCCCGCATCAGTGCAACCGCTTGCCAGCACACGCACCGATATCAGCACGCAAATCGTAAAAGATGAAGCCATCAACGCCTATATCAGCAAATTATCATCGGCTGAAGAATTAAGCATCAGTGGCAGTGAGTTAGACGAAATTGCTGAATCTATTGATGAGCAAATCAGGCGCACGCCCCCTATCAGCAATTTTGGCACAACCGCCAATGGACAGAATGTTGGCATACGGTTACCGCCCGACCGTAATTTTACGCAAGAAGCCTTTAACGCCACCAAAAATGCCACAAGCTATGTCTACACCATTGGGCAGACTGGCTTTTATCTGATACGCGTGCAAGATGTTATCACCTCTTTCGTGCCTGAATTTACCGATATTACCAATAAGGTGCGTGCCGAATGGGAAAGCGAGCAAAGACAAATGCTTGCCGAAAAGACGGTAAATGAGTTAAAACAACGGCTTAGCGATGGTGCTGCGTTTTCTGCATTGGCAGGCAATGGTGCGTATAATATCCAAAGCGAGAATGGGCTATCACGCCAGAATGATATTTTTGATGCTAATCTTACTCAAAAAATCTTTACCACGCCTGAAAATAAAGCAGTTGATGGGCAGGTAGGCGATACCTATTATCTGGTGAATGTTACCGCAACTGATATACCTAATGAAGCAAATATCGCGCAACTGAATGAGGATTCTGCCGAAGATTTCAATCAGTTTGCTACTAATTTTGAGGGGCGTTATCAAAGCATTATTCAACAAAGTTATCAAAATGCTTTAAGAAACAAGCATAAGCCACAGATTAATGAGGCATTATTTACGCAACTGATTCGTCAATTAGAAGGTGATTATTAAGTGGTGATGGCAGTTAATCGGCAGTGATTAGCCAACAATAAAGCGCAAACCATCATAAGCGGGGCGGATATGGCTTGGCAGTTTATCACATAAGGTATCATAATCTAGCGAGCCATTCATATGGGTGAAATATGTCTGTTCAGGCTTTAATTCTGCCACCCATTCAAGCACCCTATCCAAATGCGCGTGGGTGGGATGCGGATTATAGCCCAAACAATCGATAATCCAATAGCGCACCCCCTGCAACAGTGCCCAACTTTCTTCAGAAAATTCAAGCACATCGGTGCAATAAGCGAAATCGCCGATTCGCAAACCCATACTGGTGCTAAAGCCGTGATTCTGTTCTATCGGCAAAATTTTAGTGTCATTAATATAAAATTCCTTACCAAATTCGATAATATTTGGCGTCAAGACGGGCTTATTGAAAGGCTTATCCGTTACTTCCACAGGAATAAACACATAGCCAAAGCGGTCTTCAAGCTGTTTCAGCGTGCCAGCATCGCTATAGCATGGAATATCGCTTCGCATACTGTTATTAATCCAGCGCAAATCATCAACACCATGCACATGGTCAGCATGGGCGTGGGTGAAAATCAGCCCATCAATATGGTGGGTATCGCTTGCCAATAATTGTTCGCGCAAATCAGGACCTGCATCAACCCAGATGCAATTATCGCCATCGTTGATTTTGATAGATACCCTCATACGCCTATTTTTAGGATTATTCGGGTCGCATTTGCCCCAGCCAATCGCGCCCGGCACTGGCACGCCACTTGATGTGCCACAGCCCGTGATGATAACCTCAATCGGCATTACCGCCCTCGCCCCTGATATTTTGATATAGGTTTTGTGGAATTTTTGTCATCAGTCGTAGAAAATTCGCCGAAGTTATCGCCACCATCTCATCTTTACTGATGCCATGTTGCATCGCAAGCGTTTCCACCGTGTGATGAATATATTGCGGTTCGTTACGTTTGCCACGCATTGCTTGCGGTGCCAAATAAGGCGAATCGGTTTCAATCAGCAGTAAATTTTGAGGCACTTGACTTGCAATATTGCGCAATTCATCACTATTTTTGAAAGTGATAATGCCTGAAAACGAGATATAAAACCCCAACGAAACTGCCCGCTTCATCATTTGTTCAGAGGCTGCAAAACAATGTAAAATGCACGGGAACGCTTGCTGTTTGTAGGCGGTTTCTAGCATCAACATCACATCATCATCGGCGGCGCGGTTATGCACAATCAGTGGCAAGCCCGTCTGCTGTGCCGCTTTGATATGTTCGGCAAATGCACGTTTCTGGCGCGGTTCATCATAAGGTTTTTTGAAATAATCTAGCCCACTTTCGCCAATCGCGATTATTTTTTCATGTTTGGCAATCTCTAACAAATCGGCACAGCTGATTTCACCCTCTTCTTCCATCACATGGCACGGATGCAACCCCACCGATGCGTAAATATCATCATGTTTTTCAACAATTCGCATAATATTCGGGTGATTCTGTAATGTAACGCTAATCGATAGCATGATGCCAATATCAGCCGCAAAAGCGCGTGCAATGACCGCTTCGCTTTCCGCCGAATCTTTATAATAATCCAGATGACAATGACTATCGATAAGTTTTGGCATCGTTTATGTCTCGATTCGCGGGAAAATAATCACGGGCGGATTGATTCTATGCCCGTCAGTTAGCGGTGTATTAAACGCCGTAAAATCACGCGCATCAGCTGAAACATTCAACATATCCAATATCTTACAAGCCGCATCTGGCGTGAAGGGTTGTAATAATATCGCGACGCGCCTGATAATCTCGGCAATGACTGAAAGCACCTGTTGCATACGGTCAGGGTCGGTTTTACGCAACGTCCATGGTGCTTTGCTATCAATATAGCGGTTGGTTTCGCTGACTAGCGCGAATATTTTCGCCAATGCGCTATGAAACGCTTGCACCTGCATATCATCATAAACCGCTTGATGCAAGGCTTTCGCCTGTGCTAACAGCGCCTTATCAGCCGAATCATCACCAATATCACCGATTTTTATTTCGCTATCGCAATGTTTTACCAACATGGTGAGACTGCGCTGGCATAAATTACCCAAATCATTGGCAAGGTCGCTATTGCTACGGCGCACCATCGCATCATGCGAAAAATCGCCATCTTGCCCAAAAGATACCTCACGCATCAAAAAATAGCGCGTTTGGTCAAGCCCGTATGTTTCTAGCAGTTGCAGTGGGTCAATCACATTGCCAAGCGACTTTGATATTTTCTGCCCCTCATTCGTCCACCAGCCATGCGCGAATATACGCTTCGGCAAGGGTAAATCCGCCGCCATCAGCATCGCAGGCCAATAAACCGCATGAAAAATCATAATATCTTTGCCAACCATGTGCAGATTCGCAGGCCAATAATCTTTATAATTCGAATCATCATCGGTTTCGTAACCCAATGCACTCACATAATTGAACAACGCATCAAGCCACACATACATGATATGCTTATCATCATTCGGCACAGGCACGCCCCACGAAAACGATGTGCGCGAGATTGATAAATCCCGTAAGCCTGACTTCACAAAGCTTATCACTTCGTTACGCCTTGTCTTAGGCATGATAAAATCGGGGTTATCCTGATAATATTGCAGCAACCGCTCCTGATAATCGCTCAAGCGGAAAAAATAGCTCTCTTCTTCCACCCATTCCACTGGCGCACCGCTGGCAATGGCGATTTTCTCACTTTTATCATTGGTCGTTATCTGTTTATCAGTGTAAAAAGCCTCGTCACGTACGGCATACCAACCGCTATATTTATCAGGATAAATCGCTTCCTTTTCTTGCAATCTCTGCCAGAATATCTGCACCGCTTGTTTATGGCGCGGTTCGGTGGTGCGGATAAAATCATCATGCTTTATGTTAAATATAGTCACTAACTGTTTGAAATTATCAGAAAATTTATCAACAAGCTGTTGGGGGGTGATATTATTTTTATCAGCCGCTTGTTCAATTTTTTGTCCGTGTTCATCAGTGCCAGTCAAAAAATAAGTGTCAAAGCCTGCCAATGTTTGGAAGCGACACATCACATCACAGGCAAGCGAGGTATAGGCATGACCGATATGCGGTTTATCGTTGACATAATAGATGGGGGTGGTGATGTAGTAATTGTTGCTCATGCGTGTTTTTTACTTAAAAAATAGAGTGAATGCAAAATAAAATAGGCGATTTGCGATGCGTTAAACCCCATGCCAGCAGGCAATGAAGCGTTTCGCAAATAATGATGGATTTTATGCCATAATTGCATCAGATGCAAATGTGGCACGGCATAAAATTTCTGATAATCACGGTTATTCTGCACCATAACGGCAACAAAAAAGCGGCTAATATGGTGCGTGAGGCAATAAAACTGCTCATATGAAAGGTCTTTGGTCAGCCTATCAAATTGTTGTTTATTGATATTGGGTAAATTTTGCAAGGCTTGTTCTAACTCATCAATAAATAAATGACATTCTTGCTGATACAGCCGCAAAAACAATCCGGGTTTACCTTGCGTGAGCGGCAGTAACGAGGCGGCTTGTGTGGTATCTACGCCATTATTAGCAAGAATCGTTTGGGTATCATCATCACTTAATGGGTCAAACGCTATCGGCAATAAGCGCGAGCGAATCGTAACAGGCAATTTATCAGGCGCATGACTCACCAAAACCAGATAGCTATTGGCAGGCGGTTCTTCCAAAAATTTTAGCAAGGCATTCGCCGCTTCCATGCCTAAATCATCGGCGCAATCAATCAGTAGCGCACGTTTATCGCCCATCGCGGTCATCATTAATTCAGAAACTGCCTGCCTCACCTCATCAATGGTGATTCTTTTACCGACTTCAGCGGCTTTTAGATAGCGAAAATCAGGGTGTCCGACACTAGATTGTAAATTTTCAGCACTTAACCCAAACCATTTTGATAATAATTGCCATGCGAAATGGCTTTTGCCTACGCCCTCTGCGCCGTGAAACAAATAGGCATGATGCCGTAATTGATTGCGGTTAAAGAAATATTCTTGCGCTTGCTGATGCCCGATAATCATGACAGCTTACCTTCATCAATAGCGCGTCCAATAATCGCGATAATCTGCTGGGTAATTTCTTGGGCAGGCAGGCAAGCGTCAATCACATGACACGCTTCATCATTTTTGGCAATCTCAAGATAGGTTTCGCGTAATTTTTGCTTGAAATCATTGTCGCGCCTTTCATAAACATCATCAATATTTTGCTGGCTTCGCCTTTTCGCCGCATTTTCAGGTGAAATATCCAAAATAAAAGTTAAATCAGGATATAAATTATCAGCTGTAAGGCTATGTAATTGCTTTAATTTATCCAAACCCACTTCCAACTGATAGGCAAAGGTGGAATGGATAAATCTATCCGATAACACCCATGCGCCACGTTCTAAAGCGGGCTTAATCACCTGTTCAAGGTGCAGATAACGGGCGGCATTCATCATCAAGGCTTCGGCAAAGGGCGATGCAATATCAGTATGCAACACAAAATCACGAATTTTTTCAGCTTTTTCAGTGCCACCCGGCTCACGGGTTAGCACAGTTTCTTTTTGCCAATTTTGCATAATATTATCAGCAACGCACCTAATTTGCGTGCTTTTACCGCAACCATCAATTCCCTCAAAGCTGATAAACATCAAAAAATATTGCGGATATTAAAGGATAACCGCCCGAAAAATCCAGTTTTTTCAATATGTTGCCCTGCAACAACGGGGGAACGCAATATTTCTTTATCATTTTCGCGCACCACCAAAACCCCAAGCACATCACCTTTATTAATCGGCGCAACCAATGGCGATTTATACTCAATATAGCCCTTTAATTCTGGATTTTTACGCGCTGGCACTGTTAAATCAATATGTTGCGAGGCATGTAACGTTACCGTTTCATCGGCACCAAGCGCCACTGGCAAGCGCCCAATCGCCTGCCCTGCATTATAAAGGCGGATATTATCCCATGCGGTAAATGCCCAACGCAACACGCGATTGCTCTCACGGCTGCGTATACGTTTGCTACCCATGCCATTAATCACCATAATCATGCGCCGCTCGCCCTCTTTCGCTGATGCCAGCAAACCATAGCCAGAGGCTTCGGTAAAGCCAGTCTTCAGCCCATCAACGCCTAAATCTTGCCATAATAACGGGTTACGGTTATTTTGTTTGATATTGTTATAGGTATATGTACGTTCAGAATAGAGAGGATAAAATTCTGGAAAATCTTCAATGATATGTTTCGCCAGAATCGCCAAATCAAACGCTGTTACATAGTGATTATCATCTGGCCAACCACTGGCATTGAGAAAATTACTGTTATTCATGCCCAATTCTTTGGCTTTGCTATTCATTAGCTTGGCAAATTCATCTTCACTGCCCGCAATGCCTTCGGATAATACCACTGCCGCATCATTGCCCGATTGCACAATCAGCCCATAGAGTAAATCACGCACTTTTACTTGTGTGCCATATTCTAAAAACATCCGCGACCCGCCCATTTGCTGAGCCTTATAGCTGACATTAAACTTGCTATCCATATCAATAAAGCCAGTTTTAAGATGCTCAAACACCAAATAAGCGGTCATCACTTTGGTCATAGAGGCAGGAAACATGCGCTCATTCGCGGCTTTGGCAACCAATGCTGTCCGCGTGTTGAGGTCAATCAACAATAATTGCTTGGCTGAGGTGGTGATTTTAGGATAGCTTTGGGCATTTGCAACCTGCATCGTGGCAGTAAAGCTATAAAGCACCATTATCAAGAGTGGCATTAACCGTAGAATATGGCGTAAATAAGTCGTATAAGCCATATGTTTTATTTTTATTGTCATCATTACCTTATTTTTCTGAAACATAAATATAGGATTTTTGATACCCTATATCGATGGCTTGCGTCAATAATTCTTCTATTTTATCTTTATCCATCGTGTTGAGCGGCCCTACCAACACGCGTGTTAAATCCTCGCGCCCTACTTCTTGCCGTAACACTGGATAACCAAATTTTGAAAATGCCAATAATGCCCGTTCAATATTTGGCTCTTCAACAAACGCGCCAACTTGAATGAATATCCGCTTGGTGAAATCAATGATGAGCGGTTTTACATCCTTTGGCACCTCTGGTTCAGGGGTTGTATTAGCGACAGCAGGTGTTTCTGCGGCAGGTTTTGGCAATGAATAAAATTGCAAATCATCTTGCTTCGGCATGATTAATTCTTGCCCTTCCAAATTTCCAACTGAATCGTTGTTTCTCAACACATCTTGCTTGCCGCCTAATGATTGCGCGAGTCTTCTGCTTTCACTTTCAACAATGGTAACGCGTACAGGGGCAGTGCCTTGCTTGGAAAAGCCTAAAATCTCAGCAGCACGTTTGGATACATCTATGATACGCCCCCGTGCGAATGGTCCTCTATCGTTGACGCGTAATTTTACCGAACGTCCATTTTCTAAATTATGCACGATCACAATCGACGGCAGAGGCAAGGTGCGATGGGCGGCCGTGAGCGCATCTTGATTGAAAATCTCGCCATTGGCAGTTTTTTTATTATGGAATTTAGGCCCATACCATGATGCAATCCCGACTTCGCTATAATCATAGTCAATTTCAGGATAATACCAAGTGCCTTCAATTTGATAGGCTTTACCAATTTTATAATTTGCATTGCCTTTTGGCGTGTAAGATTCGCTATAGGTAAATGATTCATATTGTTCTTGTTCTAACTGCCCTAACGGGATTCCCGCAGGATTATAATTACCACAGCCTGCCAAAAACCCTAGCACAACCAGCATCAATAATAGATTATCATGTCTCATCTGTTTTTTAATCATATCACTCATCATTTTTTAGAGGCATCTTGCTTCAACCGTTCATAAATCTTAATATCTAAATAGCCATCAACAGGCAGTTTATTTGTTTTTTGATAGTTTTTCAATGCTTTACGACTTTTTGAACCGAATTTTCCATCTGCTTCACCCACTTTATAGCCAAGCTGATTCAAATATCTTTGCGTATCAACAACATATTCGCGTTTCAGCGCATTATGCCCAACATCATAGTCGCTTTGCAACACCTTGCGCCCAGCGATAGCATTACCCAGCAAGCCAACAGTCAGCGCATTGAGAGTAGAATAATTCCAATTTAAAAAGCGATAAAAATTATCATATACCAAAAATTTAGGGCCATTTGCGCCTGCGGGTATCAGCAAAGCCGCTTGTAAATTAGGATTGGTAGGGATATTACCGCCCTCAATCCGCTTTACTTTCTTTTTGCGCCAATATTTTAGAGAATGTTTACTCTTAATATTTGCCAGAGAATAGTTGAAATTTTTCGGCACCGAAACCTCGCGTCCCCATAATCTATCAGCATCCCATCCCCTGCGATACAGATAATGGGCGGCACTGGCAAAAGCATCATATTCATTATTCCAAACATCAATTTTGCCGTCATTATCACCATCAACACCATAATCATAAAGCGTGCTAGGGATAAATTGCATATGCCCCATCGCGCTTGCCCAAGAGCCTGTCATCTGTGCTGCCGGGCGGTTATATTTTTCCATAATTTTCAAAGCCGTGAAAAATTGCAATGTGAATAGATTTTTGCGCCTTGTATAAGAAAGCGTGGCAGTGGCATTTAAGATATTATGCTTTCCCTTGATTTTGCCATAACGGCTCTCCATGCCCCATAAGGCGATGATATACACGCCCGGGACATTGTATTTTTTTTCTAACCTATCCAAAAAACTCTTATATTTGGCGTAATGTTGCTTGCCCTCACTGATAAATTGCTCAGTTACGCGTCTATCATAATAAGAAAAGAAAGTTTGCATCGTTTCTGGTTGATGCTGGTCGGAACGGACAATTTTTTGGCTAGGTTCGGTCAGATTGATATGGGCAAAGGCATCATCAATCACCGCTTGCTTGAAACCGCGCCTTTGCGCTTCCACTTTAAGATACTTAACCCAGTCCGCATAGCTTTGCGTAGCATTGGCAATAGGCGATACCAGCGACCCTATAAGAATAAGCCACATAAAAATGGTCATTAGAAAAATGTTTTTTAATCTCATCACTGATAGTTTTTCTTCAACAAACGTCCTTGTTCTACTTTCCACTCCCTATTTTTGATAGCGGCACGCTTATCGGCTTTTTTACGCCCTTCGCTAATGCCCAATTCTATTTTGGCAATGCCACGCTTGTTAAAAAATAATTTGAGTGGCACAATCGCTATGCCTTCGCGTTTTACTGCACCAATCAGCTTGTTAATTTCACGCCGATGCAGTAATAAGCGTCGCATACGCCTTGGTTCATGTTGTAGCTTTTTATGGGCATGAGCGCAAGGCGGAATATACATGTTATACAACATTATTTCATTATTATGGTCTGAGGCATATGCCTCTTTAAGTGATACACTGCTGTCGCGAATCGCCCGCACTTCCGTGCCAGTCAGCGCGATACCTGCCTCTATCTTTTCACCAATTTCATATTCAAACAATGCGCGACGGTTATATGCCTTAACATCATTCGTAGCGCGGTCGACCTTTATGTTTTTCTTTGTACGCGTCTGTTTATTATCAGTTTTAACTGTCCGTGCCATTTATCTGTACCATTATGTGAATTACAGTAAATTCAATGATTGCAATAAGTGACGCAACTCTTGTTTGCCCGACTCTGAAGCTGAGACAAGCGGCAGACGCAATGAATCATGCTTTATCACCCCCATCATCTGCAAGGCGGCTTTTGGCATGATCGGATTCGGCTCGGTAAACAACCCCTGATGCAACGGATGCAATAAGCGGCATAGTTTCAACAGCTCATCACGATTACCTGCTTGAAACGCATTGTAACAATCCACCATTAGGCGTGGCGCAACATTGGCAGTAACCGAAATTGTGCCTTGCATACCCAATATATAGCCTGCAACAGTGGTAACATCTTCGCCCGAAAGCACACAAAAATCATTGCCTGCGGCGCGATGCACATCAAGCACACGGGTGATTTCACCGGGCACAGCATCTTTTAATGCAACAATATTCTTAAACTCTTTTGCCAAGCGCGCAACCACATCAACCGACATATTAATGCCCGTGCGTGGTGGCACATTATACAGAATAATATCGGTTGATACCGCCTCTGCCAAACGCGCATAATGCTGATACAGCCCCTCACCATTGGGCTTGTTATAATAAGGCGTTACCGCCATTAGTGCCGATACGCCAATTTTTTCAAGCTGTTTTGCCAAACTGAGTAAATGCACGGTATCGTTACTGCCACACCCTGCAATTACTGGCACACGCCCTGCCACATAGTCAACAGTTTTGGCAACGATAGCGCAATGGTCGGCATCGGGGAAGGTGGCACTCTCACCCGTTGTGCCCATTGATACAATGCCATGCACCCCCCCTGCAATCTGTTGTTCTAACAGATTTTGTAGGCTCGGCTCATCTAGCGTGCCATCAGGCAACATTGGGGTTATTAAAGCTGTATATACACCTTGAAACATTTTACTTTCTCTCTATAAATCGCTAATTTACTTCCTATGTTACTTGATGATACCATAAAGCGCAACCTTCATTTATTCACCCTGATGCAAAAATCGCATCTGGAGGCGGTAGAACAATATGCACGCGCGCCTTACGGGCTGATTTCGGCGCATTATCACCCAAAACTATCTGATTTAGAGATGTTTAATGCTTTATGCGCTGATACAATATCTGATACCACGATAAAGATTTTTGATTGCGGGCAATCTAAAAATCCGATTTTGCAGGTTTTCCCTCATCAATTACGGATTTTTATTTATCAGGGGCAGAAAAGTCAGCAATTACAACAATTTGCTGATGTCAAAAATTACTGCTTGCTTGCCAAACGCCCGCCTGCGCTGATTTTATCGATTGATGAGGGCAAATGGCAAGCGCAGATAGAACAATGGCAAGAAACGCCAGCAATATCATTAGCCGACTATTTATAGTAAAAATATTGTTGCCAGCCCTAAAAACAGGCAAAAGCCAAAAATATCGGTGATGGTGGTAAGAATAACCGCCGCGCCATTGGTGGGGTCGTATTTATAACGCGCCAACAGAATCGGCACCACGCAACCTGAAAAATTAGCAACCACCAGATTGATAATCATTGCCACCGCAATCAAGATGCTTAATTCAAGCTGGGTAAACCAAACATATATCACACATGCCACCAAAACCGCGAAAACCGCACCATTGACGAAACCAACATAAATTTCTTTGATAATCAATCTTCGCGCAATATTAGGCGTAAGATAGCCAAGTGCCAACGCCCGAATGGTAACTGCCAATGATTGCATGCCCGCATTGCCGCCCATTGATGCGATAATCGGCATTAAAATCGCGAGCGCCACTATTTTTTCTAGTGCCACATCAAAAATGCCGATAAAAAGCGAGGTGGTTATGGCCGTCATAAGATTCACCAACAGCCAACTGCCACGCAAGCGCGCTGTTGCCAGTGCTGTGGAGTGTAAATCTTGCCCGCGTACACCCACCAGATTCAGCAAATCTTCTTCGGCTTTTTCATCAGCAATCGCAATCACATCATCAATGGTAATCGTGCCCAGCAACACGCCCTTATCGCTGATAACGGGGCTTTCCACCAACCCATATTTACGGAATAATTGCACCACATTTTCTTCGGTCATATTGGCATCAACCGCATGAATATCCTCATTCATAATATCGCGCAACAATACATCGCGCTTGCTTGCCAACAGTTTTGATAATTTCAACACCCCAACAGGCGCGAATTTTTTATTGATGAGCATAATATTGTGAAAATCTGGCAATTTTCCCGTATGGGAGCGCAAATAATCAATCACATTGCCCACTTGCCAGCTTTCCGAAACGCTGATAAATTCATGGCGCATGATACGCCCCGCACTATCAGGGGCAAATTGCAAACCGCTGATGAGAGCATCTCTGATTTTGGGCGCAAGAATCGATAATAATTTACCTTGTAAAGCAGGTGAAAAATCTTCAATCAGGGTGATGCGGTCATCAGTTTCCAAATGTTCCAGATAGCTAGCGATAGATTTAAGCGGCATTTTTTGTAAAATATCCAGCCTTATCGTATCATCGCTAAACAGCAAAATATCTGGCACTAATTCTTTTTGCCGTATTTTATTGATAAAAGAAACGCGCTCATCGGGGCGAATTTCGGTCAGCACCAATGCGATATCTGATACATGCAGAGTTGAAATATGGTGGTGAAACCGCTTAAATTCGTGATTATTCCATGCATCCAGCAAATCATCACGCGCATTAATGACTTCTGCTTCTATTTCCTCATTAAAGATGGGAGGTTGAGTATCATTTGCCATGAATCAGCGTCCTCCTTATCTCGCATATGTGGCGCGCCATTAATCATATCACGAACCTTTATTATATGCCAAATTAGCAACCGTAACAGCCGTCATATTCAGCATACCATGTGCGGTGATAGAATTTGTTACCAAGCTAACAGGGTGGCTTAACCCCATCAGCACAGGACCCACCACAACACCATCTGCCAACATTTTGATGCAATTATAAGCGGTATTGCCAGCCTCGATGGTTGGGAAAATCAGGATATTAGCAGTGCCTGTTAGCTTACTATCAGAAATATGCAGGTTTCTTATCGCCTCATCAAAAGCGGCATCGGCATGCATCTCACCCTCAACCTGTATGTCTGGATGTTTTTCATGCATGATACGTACAGCCTCACGCATTTTCATTGCCGAACGGCTTTGGCTTGTGCCAAATTGTGAATGCGACAACATTGCCACCTTTGGCTCAATGCCCAGACTTTTCACATATTCTGCAGTGCGGATAGCGATATTGACAATATCTTCGGCATCTTTTGGTGTTTGCACATGAGTATCAGCCAAAAACACATCACGCTTTGCGGTTGAGATGGCGCTGAGTGCAAATACCCTATCTTCAGCAGGCGGAGTGAATACGCTCACCAATTCACGCAAATGGGCATGATAACGCCCTGTTGCCCCACAAATCATCGAATCCGCTTCGCCACGATGCACCATGATAGACGCAATAACAGTAGGATTTGTGCGAACGATACGGCGCGCATCTTCGGCAGCAATGCCATTTCTTTCTTGAATTTTTTGATAATATTCCCAATAATCGCGATAGCGTGGGTCATCTTCGGGGTCGCATAATTCGTAATCACGCCCTATTTCAAGCTTGATATTTAACCTTTCAATCCTGCTTTCAACCACTGCTTTACGTCCAATAATAATCGGCTTAGCAATGCCTTCTATCACCGCCTGTTGCACGGCATCGAGCACACGGAAATCCTCACCATCGGCATAGACAATCCGTGCAGGACTCATTTTTGCCACCGCATAAAGTGGGCGCATCAGTGATGAGGTGCGATAGACATAGCTGTGCATACGTTGCTTATAGGCTTCCATATCTTTGAGCGGACGTTTCGCAACTTTGCTATCCATCGCCGCTTGGGCAACAGCAGGCGCAATCGCGGTTAGCAGACGTGGGTCAAATGGTTTCGGAATAATATAATCCTTACCAAATTTGAAATCTTCATCGCCATAAGCAAGCAATATTTGCTGATTCACTTCTCTGCGCGCCAATTCAGCAATGGCATAGACTGCGGCTTTCTTCATCTCAAGATTGATTTCAGTCGCGCCAACATCTAACGCACCACGAAATAGAAACGGAAAACATAGCACATTATTCACCTGATTCGGAAAGTCAGAGCGTCCTGTGGCGATAATCGCATCGGGGCGATGGGCAAGCGCATCATCAGGCATAATTTCAGGCACAGGGTTTGATAGCCCAAATATCAGCGGTGATTTCGCCATACATTCAATATCTTTGCCTTTCAGCAAATCAGCCTTTGATAGCCCTAAAAATATATCAGCACCCTCAAGCGCATCTTGCAATGTACGCTTATCGGTTTTTTGACGGTAAGGGTCTTTATATTGGTCAGGCTTGGTATCGCGCCCTTCATGCACCACACCGCGCGAATCACATAAGAATATATTTTCTTTCCTCATGCCTAAATTCACCAACAAGCCCAAACAAGCGATTGCCGCCGCGCCCGCACCTGATACAGTCATGGTAACATTTTCAATTTTCTTATCAACAATCTGTAGCGCATTGATAATCGCCGCAGATACAATAATGGCTGTGCCATGCTGGTCATCATGAAAAATCGGGATATTGCATCTTTCAATCAATCTACGCTCAATTTCAAAACATTGTGGTGCTTTAATATCTTCTAAATTGATACCGCCAAAAGTAGGCTCTAACGCCGCCACAATATCAACAAATTTATCAACATCAGTTTCATTCACCTCAATATCAAACACATTGATATTGGCGAATTTTTTGAATAATACCGCCTTGCCTTCCATTACTGGCTTTGATGCCAGCGCACCAATCGCGCCCAATCCTAAAACTGCTGTGCCGTTAGAAATAACTGCAAGCAAGTTACCGCGTGCAGTATATTTTGCCGCATCTTCTGGGTTTTCTTCAATCGCCAAACAAGCCGATGCCACACCCGGTGAGTAAGCAAGCGATAAATCGCGTTGCGTTACCATTGGTTTGGTGGCGATGATGGCTAATTTTCCAGCAGGTGCTTGGGCATGGTATTCCAATGCCGCTTGTTTTAATTCTTCTTTATTCATAATGCCCTCTTTATATAATGATATTTTTCCATCATTATACTACTTGATTCTTATCAATAAAGAAAATTCATTTTTTATCTTTTACAAATTATTTTTGTCAATATATGCTGATATTGTGTGTTGCAACACTTGCATATCATGCCAATACATTATATTCTGGCATTATAGTGTGGTGCGGTCGAGAAGACTCGAACTTCCAAGGGATTGCTCCCACAGCGACCTCAACGCTGCGCGTCTACCAGTTCCGCCACGACCGCATGCTCTTTAATTACTCTTATATGATACAAAATGCAACTCTTACCAGATGAAATAGACTTAAAAATAAGCGAAACACTGATAGATTATCAGCAAGCGCAGGAATTTATGCAGAATCATGTGCAGAAAATCTATGAAAACACGGCAGATGATTTGATTTGGCTATTACAGCATCCGCCGATTTATACAGGTGGTGTTTCCGCCAAAGCCACTGATTTGCTTGATGCCGAACGCTTTCCCGTCTATCACACCAATCGTGGCGGACAATATACCTATCATGGTCCGGGGCAGCGAATCATCTATGTGATGCTCAATTTGAAGCATCAGCAAGATATTCGTTTATTCGTGCAAACATTAGAAAAATGGGTGATTAACACCCTGAAAACATACGGCATAAAGGCGTTTATCATTGATGGTAAAATCGGGATATGGGTGCAAACAGGCGATAATAAATACGCGAAAATTGCCGCGATTGGCATTCGGTTACGCAAATGGATTAGCTTTCATGGCGTGGCAGTCAATATCAACCCCGATTTAAGCCATTTTCAGGGCATTGTGCCATGTGGCATTAGTGAAGAAAATTACGCCGTAACCTCGCTTCATCAGCTAGGGATAGATGTTACAATGCAAGAGTTTGACCAAAGATTAATCGCAGAATTTCCTAAATTATTCGGTGCAACACTGAGCGCGCAAATTACTGACTAACCCACCGTAAAATCGCTTTGCCCGCATATTGCGCCGATTCGCCCAAAATTTGCTCGATTCGCAATAATTGATTATATTTTGCCAACCGTTCCGAACGGTTCACCGAACCTGTCTTTATCTGCCCGCAATTTGTGGCAACCGCTAAATCGGCAATCACACTATCCTCACTCTCGCCCGAACGATGCGACATCACAACGCGATAATTTTCGCGATGCGCCAGCCTAACTGTGCGTAATGTTTCAGTAAGAGTGCCGATTTGATTGATTTTTGCCAGCACCGCATTGCCAGCACCGCTATCAATCCCCTGCCGTAACCGCTTGACGTTGGTAACGAATAAATCATCACCCACCAGCTGAATTTTTTTACCAAGCTTTTGGGTTAATATCTGCCAACCCTGCCAATCATCTTCTGCCATGCCATCTTCAATCGATATAATCGGATATTGCGCGCAGAGTTTGGTTAAAAATTCGGTGTTTTGTTCAGCCGATAATGCCTCACCATTCATCATATATTTTTCGTCTTTATAATATTCACTGGCGGCGCAATCTAGGGCAAGAAATATCTGTTCGCCTGCTTTATAGCCTGCTTTATCAGTCGCCTTCATCACATAATCAAGCGCTTGTTCGGCACTATCAAGGTTTGGTGCGTAACCACCCTCATCACCAATATTGGTGCTATAGCCATCAGCTTTCAATAATTTACCCAAATGATGAAACACTTCAGCCCCCGCACGCAAACCTTCAGAAAATCTGCTGAAACCAACGGGCATAATCATAAATTCTTGAATATCAATTTTATTATCAGCATGGGCGCCACCATTGATAATATTCATCATCGGCACGGGCAGGATTTTTGCACCAATGCCACCAATATAGCGGAATAACGGCATATTAAACTGCTCTGCCCCCGCTTGTGCCATTGCCAGCGATACTGCCAGTAACGCATTGCCGCCCAATCTGCTTTTATTTTCAGTGCCATCAAGCGCAATCATCATATGGTCTAGCTTATCTTGCATACAGGCATCTTGCCCCATCAGAAGCGGGGCGATTTCGGTATGAATGCCATGAATCGCCTGCTGTACGCCCTTGCCTAAATAGCGCCTATCATCTTTATCGCGTTTTTCATGTGCTTCATATGCGCCAGTAGATGCGCCCGATGGCACGATTCCTCTGCCAATAATGCCAGAAGCCAGCACCACATCTACTTCAATTGTTGGGTTGCCCCTACTATCTAAAATCTCGCGAGCGAACACATCATCAATAATCGCAGTTTGAAAAGCACGCATTTTATTTTCCTTTAATATCAATAAAAATATTTATAACCATAATATAGCATTGCAAAATCAATGATACTATAATAAAAAATCAAAGATGATAATTTATTTCTTACCATATCCGCTGATAACAGTCTTTCGTTATTTTGCGCGCTTGTTAATGATGGCGGTTTTGCTGATGGTTGCCGTAGCACCGCATAGCCTGATGGCGCAAGAAGATGATGATTTTCTGAATGATGTATGGCGCGAACGCCTTGCTGATACCGATTTTACGCGCACTAATATTCCGCTTAATCTGCTGATTGCCCCCAATCGCATTGAGGATATTATAGATGGCGTTAGCAATCCTGAATTTATCACCCCTGTTGAGGGGGAGGTGATTCATGGCGCGAAAGAGCCAGTGATTCTGGTTACCATCGGTGATGAAGCGCGCGCTTATCCTATCCGCTATCTCATCTGGTTTCGCGTGATTAACGATATTATTGGCGACCAACCCATCGTGGTTACTTACAACCCTTATAATAGCGCGTTTGCGGTTTATTCAAGTGTGATTGATGGCGTTACCTATCAGTTTAAGGATTCTGGCTTACTGTATCAATCATCGATTCTTTTGCAAGACCAGACAACAAATTCAATGTTTCTGCAAAATACTGGACAGGGTGTGATTGGCACGTTAAGCGATAAGAATTTGACTGTAATAACATCGGAATATGTCTCGTTTGATAATTTTCACCGCCGCTATGCCGAATCTGGCAAAGTGATGAAAGCACCTGATATTACTGATAAGGATTGGGTGATTCTGGGTGCAACCCCGCTCACAGCCTATGAAAGCAACACAATTTCACAATATTATATCGGCAAGAATGTTCCCGTTAGCGATAAGATACGGCATTTTGATTTGGTGATTAGCTATGGTCAGCGCATATCGGGTTGGAGTGTGAATTATATTAGGAATCGTGGCGAGATACGAATCAATAGCGAGCGGGTGCGGATTCGTTGGGAAGCGGGCTTAAATTCGGTGCATGATACGTTTGATATTCCACAAGGGCGCGATATTGGCATGATACATGTGGAGCAACAAAATAGTAGGGGGCGGTGGCAACCCATTACTTTCTACCGTGAATATTTCTTTTCACATAGTGGTTTCTTCCCCGGACGGCGCATTCTGCACGATACCTCGCTCACCATTGAGTAGTGCGCGTGATTTACGCGAAATCTGCTTGTTTGTAAGGGTTTGCCTTGCTTAATTTATCAAGCGCAACCAAATCAGTCAGCAATTTTTCAACATGCTTTAACTTCACCATGTTTGGTCCATCAGATGGCGCATTATCAGGGTCTTCATGGGTTTCCATAAAAATCGCCGCAACCCCGACTGCCACTGCCGCACGGGCAATAACAGGCACCATGCTTCTATCACCACCTGATGATGTGCCTGCACCGCCCGGTTGTTGCACCGAATGGGTGGCATCAATCACCACAGGATAGCCCGTCTGCGCCATAATCGGCAAAGCGCGCATATCCGTGACCAAAGTATTATAGCCAAAGCTAACCCCACGTTCGCATAGCATGATATTCTCATTACCGCTCTCTGCTATTTTAGCCGCAACATTTTTCATATCCCACGGCGCTAGAAACTGCCCTTTTTTGACATTTAACACCTTGCCCGTATTGGCTGCCGCAATCAGCAAATCAGTTTGCCGACACAGAAACGCAGGAATCTGTAAAATATCCACCGCTTCAGCCACCATCGCGCATTGATGCGGTTCATGCACATCAGTAATGACTGGCACATTCAAAGTTTCGGCAATTTCAGCAAAAATCGGCAAAGATGCCTCAAGCCCTATGCCACGTCTGCCCTTGATTGATGTGCGATTCGCTTTATCATACGAACTTTTATAGACTAGCTTAACGCCCACTTTGTCGCAAATCTCTTTCAAGGCTGCCGATAATTCTAAGCCATGTGCCCTGCTTTCTAATTGGCACGGACCAGCAATCAGCACGAATGGTAAATCATTGCCGATGGTGAGAGATTTTACTTTAATATGGCGTGGTTTTAGTGGTTGTGTCATGTTTTTTTCCTATTCAGTTTCGCGCACAAATGGCACGAAAACAACATTTAATAAATCTTCCTCACTATAGTCAGTTTCAGATTTTTTAACAATCTTTTTTAATATCTGCCTATCCCTATCCGCGCCTATCGGCACAATCATCACGCCATTGATTGCCAGTTGCTTTAATAATTCGCGTGGCATTTCGGGGGCGGCGGCGGTGATAATAATGCCATCATAAGGGGCGTGTGTTTGCCACCCCTGCCAACCATCGCCTAATTTAAGGTGGATATTATCAAGCCCTAATTTAGCGAATCGCTGTTTGGCGGAGGTGTGTAAAATCTCATGCCGTTCGATAGAATAGACTTCATCAACCAAACACGCTAAAATCGCCGCCTGATAGCCCGACCCTGTGCCAATTTCTAATATTTTACGGGGTTTATTAGCCAGTAATTCCTCACTCATCAATGCCACAATATAAGGTTGGCTGATGGTTTGTTCGCATTCAATCGGCAATGCCGTATTATGAGTGGCGAAATTTTGCATCAGTTTTGGCACAAAATCATGCCTATCGATGCGCTTCATGGCATCTAGCACTTGCTGATTGCTGATTTTATCGGCAATTTCTGTTAGAAAATCAGTCATAACGCGCTTGTATATCCGCCCTATTCAGCAGGTGATAATAAGGTTTTTCCGCCCATATAATGGCGTAACGCCGATGGAATCGTAACCGTGCCATCTTGGTTTTGATAATTTTCCAATATCGCCACCATCGTGCGCCCTACTGCCAAGCCCGACCCATTCAGCATATGTGGAAAATGCGTGCCTTTATCCGATGCCGCTTTCGCCCGTGCATTCATGCGCCGTGATTGAAAATCTAGGCAATTCGAACAGCTTGAAATCTCGCGATAGGCACCTGCGCCTGCCAGCCATACCTCAATATCATAAGTTTTGGTGGCGGCAAATCCCATATCGCCCACGCATAGCAACACTGTGCGAAATGGCAATTCCAGTTTTTTTAAGATGGTTTCAGCGCATTGCGTCATGCGTTCTAATTCTTCAAATGATTTTTCGGGGGCGGTGATGCTGACCATCTCGACTTTAGAAAATTGGTGCATTCTTATTAAACCACGCGTATCGCGCCCTGCAGCCCCTGCTTCGGAACGAAAACATTGCGTCCATGCCGTTAGGCGAATCGGTAATTTTTCAGCAGGTAGAATTTGGTCGGCGGCATAATTGGCAAGCATGGTTTCCGAAGTCGGTATCAGAAATAAATCATGCCCGTCAATCTTATATAAATCTTCGGTAAATTTCGGCAAATGCCCTGACCCGTAAAGCGTTGATGATTTCGCTAATATTGGCACATCAATTTCGGTATATTCATGCTCTGCGGTGTGCGTATCTAGCATAAAATTAGCAATGGCGCGTTCAAGCCGTGCCAAATCACCATATTTGATAGCGAATCGCGCGCCTGAAAGCTGAGCCGCACGTTTAAAATCAAGAAGCCCAAGATTCTCACCAATATCAAAATGTTGCGCGGGCGTAAAATTGGGGCGAGTCGGCTGTAAATGCGTCCGAATTTCAACATTATCACTTTCATCAGCACCATCTGGCACCGAATCATGGGGAATGTTGGGCACAATTTCTAACATTTTTGTTAATCTTTGCTGATTGGCTTGCTCGTCTCTCTCAAAGTTTGCAATAACATTTTTTAGCTCTTTAACCTCATTCATCAATGTTTCTGCATCACCGCCCTGCTTCTTAATCGCCCCAATTTCTTGTGATAATTGATTGCGCTGTGCTAGTAAATCATCGCGCATGGTTTGTTCGTTACGACGCCATGCATCAACTTTAAGAATTTCATTTGCCACTCCATATAATCCACGTCTCTTCATAGCTTCAGAAAATTTTTCAGGATTTTTTCTTATAAAATCAATATCATGCATAATAAACCTAATCCGAAATATCTTTTTTCTTTTTTAACAGCAAGGAGCATAATATCGATATTTCATACAGTAAAATAATCGGTATCGCCAAGCCAAGCTGACTTAATGGGTCGGGCGGGGTTAATACCGCCGCCACCACAAACGCAATCACAATCGCATAGCGCCGTTTTTTGCGTAGCCCTTGTGCTGATGTGATGCCCGCTTGCACCAATAATAATAGTAAAATTGGCAGTTCAAAGCAAAGCCCAAATGCGAAAATCAACCGCATCACCAATGATAAATATTCATTCACCTTTGGTTCTAGCGTTATGGCGACACTATCGGCTGATGATAATTGTTCAAAGCCTAAGAAAAAATGCCATGCTGCGGGTAGCACTAGGTAATAGACGAAGCTTGCGCCTAGCACGAATAGCATCGGGGTGGCTATCATAAACGGCACGAAGACGCGCTTTTCGTTTTTATATAAACCGGGCGCGATAAACATCCAGATTTGGACAAGCAAAAGCGGCATTGTTACCAAAAATGCCAAAAACATCGCGACTTTTATCTCGGTGATAAATTGTTCGTGCATGGCGGTAAAAATCATGCCCCTTGCTTCATCATTGCCTGCATTTAGCCAGATATTCTGCAAAGGCGCGACCAAAAAATTGAAAATAGATTTGGCGAAATAAAACCCTGTAACAAAGACCAGTAAAAAGCTTAACAGCGAGTAAATCAGACGCTTACGTAATTCGCGCAAATGCTCTTGTAAGGGCATACCTGCCTTAATATCAGGTGCTTTATCAGTTGGTGGGGTATCACTCATGAGCTTTTATTTTTAGGCGTTTTGCTTGCGGTTGGTTTTTTAGCAGGTGTTTTCTTTGCTGTTGCCTTTTTCACAGGCTTCTTATCACTTTTCTTATCTTTCTTCCTATCAGCTTTTCTATCGCTTTTTTCTGGCATGATGGGCTTATCCAGCCATTCATCAACATCAAAATCAGCCATATCATGGTCTATCTCACCCAGAAGGTCTTTCCCTTGTTGTTCCACCGCATCTTTCATTTCGTGAATTTGACTTTCGCGAACCAAATCATCAACTGTGCTATGAAATTCACGGCTAAATCCGCGTAATTTATCGATATATTGACGAACTGTAACGATAACATCAGGAATATCGCGCGGCTTAACAACAATCAACAACACGATGCCAACAATGAAAAGCTCTTGCCAACCAATATCCAACATTGTTGTTTAAGATTTTTTGCTTTTGCTAGATTTATCAGCAGTTTTTTTATCAGCAGGCTTTTTCTCGCCTACTTTCTGCATATCGTCTTCCGCAATCGCATCAGCATCTTTATCGTCATCTTCTTTCAAATTCTTTTTCATCGATTTGATGCCTTTGCCCAAATCACCCATAATACTAGAAATCTTGCCACCGCCACCAAATAGCACAACAACAACAACCAACACAATCAACCAGTGCCAAATACTAAAAGAACCCATCATCATTCCTCAAAAAAAATCATTAATTTATCGATAAATCATATACCATATCGGCTTTAATCGCAATCACTTGTTAAGATTATGCCGAAAAAATAAATAATTGCGCCTTATCCAATGTAACATCCATAATCGCGCCCTGCTTTGGCAAAAACCGCCCCGGCACATAAGCGTGCAAATGCACATCTTGGCTTTCCAATTCTTTGCAAAATAAATGCACCATGCTGATACCACCAATCAGCCGTGATGCCATCACCCGCATGTGATGCGATTCGCTTAATGTTTCAGATTCGCTAGGCTTCAACTGTAACGCTTCGGGGCGGATAGCGATATCCACCGCTTTTGCATCACCATTAGGCGCATCAAACACGCCAAAGGGCGTTGCCACCTTGCCATCATTTACTGGCAGAGTAAAATTGTTAATTTCAGACATAAAAGCGGCGGTAAATAAATCATGGGGTTGATAATACAGAGTTTCGGGCGTGCCAGATTGCACCAATTTACCATCACGCATTAAGGCTATATGGTCTGCCATATACATAGCCTCTTCAGCATCATGCGTTACCATTAAGGCGGCAATGCCTGCTTGCTGAATCACATGCAATGTGCGGTCGCGCACCTCGTCACGCAGGCGCGCATCTAGCCCCGAAAAAGGCTCGTCTAGCAATAGTAATTTCGGGCGACTGGCAATGGCACGGGCAAGCGCAACCCTTTGCTGTTGCCCACCTGAAAGCATATGCGGATAGCGGTCGGCAAAATCAGTCATATCCACCATTTCCAAAAACCGCATCACATCATCTTTGCTTAATTTGCCCTTTGCCTGCCCTGCAAAAGCCACATTGCCCGCCACGCTTAAATGCGGAAACAGCGCATATTCTTGAAATAACATGCCAATATCGCGATGTTCAGGGCCGATAAAATTCGCTTTTGAATCACTGGCAACGACTGTGCCATGTAGCTTAATTTCGCCTTGTTTCGGGGTTTCAAGCCCTGCAATCAGGCGCAATACCGATGTTTTACCACAGCCCGATGGTCCTAAAAGCGCCATGATTTTACCAGAATTAAGGCGTAATGATAAATCAACCACGCTCACCGCATTTTTACTATAGGCGAAGCTGAGATTGTTAATTTCTAATGCAGGAATATCGTTCATAAATGAGCACTTTAATAATAGGTGATTCAAATCGACTCTATTTTATCAAAAAATCGTCAGAAAACAAATTTATTTATTTCTCACTTATTTTGGCGCTTCTTTTCAATCGCACGCCATTTTGTCACATTTTGATTATGCCCCGCTAAAGTTTCAGCAAAAGCATGACCGCCTGTGCCATCAGCCACGAAAAAATAATCTTTGGTACTGATAGGGTTGAGCACCGCACGGATTGCCGCTTCGCCCGGGTTGGCGATAGCAGTCGGTGGCAAGCCACGATACAAATATGTGTTAAATTCGTGACGGCGACGCAAATCAGAACGCCGAATCGGGCGATTCATAAAGCCTAGCTTTTTGCTTTCCCAGTAAATCAGGGTTGGGTCGGTTTGCAAGGGCCAATCATTCCGCAACCGATTATAAAACACCGCCGCGATATGCTCACGCTCCGAAGACACACCCGTTTCGCGCTCCACCAATGACGCCAATATAATCGCCTCTGCTTTACTCTTCAAAACGGCTTTAGGGCTTCTTTGTTGCCATAATTCTTCCAATTTTTTATCCATCGCCTCTGCCATCACCCGAATCATTTGGTTACGCGGTATGCCACGATGAAACAGATAAGTTTGCGGTAACAAGCTGCCCTCTTGCGGATTGAGAGTAATCTTGCCTGATAGATACTCATTATCGTTCAATAACTGCAAAGCGTGCTTCACCGTATGCCCTTCCACAAGTGTGAATTGCCGTAACAATACCTTACCCGCACGCATTTGTTGGATAATTTGCCAAATCGTATCGCCCGCATTAAGCCGATATTCGCCCGCCTTTAATTTTCCATCAGTCAGCATCAGCGCAATCCGAAATAGATGCCGATTCGATATCACATTATTTTTTTGTAAATTGCTGGCAACCCGAACCCCCGAACTGCCAATAGCAACCACCACATCATGTTCCTGTGTTAAAATGCTATCGGTAAAAATCGCCCAAAATAACAATGATGATAACAATGCCGAACAGGCAAATGCGACACCGCCAGCAACAATGATACGCAGGCGATAGCAATGCAGTAACTTTATTATTTGAGTTAATTTATGTTTGTAATTTATTGAAAACACTTAAGAATAAGACTGGAAAATAATACTGGCATTGGTGCCACCAAATCCGAATGAATTGCTGAGAGCAACATCAATTTTCTTCTCTTTTGCCTTCAATGGCACAAGGTCAATATTGGTTTCAGCTGATGGGTTATGCAAATTCAAAGTTGGCGGACAGATACCATCTTCCATCGCTTTGAGGGCAAAAATCGCCTCTACCGCACCTGCCGCCCCAAGCAAATGCCCGATAGCAGATTTTGTAGAAGACATCATCACATTCTTACCATGCGCGCCTAACAGCCGTTCCACCGCTTTTAATTCAATATCATCACCCACTGGCGTTGACGTGCCATGAGCATTGACATAATCAATATCTTCAATTTCAATTTTAGCATGGCGCATCGCATTTTTCATTGCCCGAAAACCGCCATTGCCATCGGGGGCGGGGGAAGTGATATGGTTGGCATCGCCCGAAAGCCCATAGCCAATCAATTCACCATAAATTTTAGCACCACGCGCTTTGGCATGTTCCAATTCTTCCAGAATCACAATGCCTGCACCATCGCCCATCACAAAGCCATCTCTATCCTTATCCCAAGGGCGAGACGCTTCTTGCGGACGGTCATTATAATTGATTGTTAGTGCGCGCGATGCACAAAATCCTGCAATGCCAATTGGGCTAATCGCAGCCTCTGCACCGCCTGCCACCATCACATCAGCATCATCAAACTGAATCAACCGTGCCGCATCGCCAATCGCGTGAGTGCCAGTAGCGCAAGCCGTTACCACCGAGTGATTCGGGCCACGCAAGCCATGCTTAATAGAAATATGCCCTGATGCCAAATTAATCAATGCTGACGGGATAAAAAACGGACTGAGCCGAGACGCGCCCTTATTATCAAGCACATTAGAACCTTCATAAACGGTGGTTAAACCGCCAATGCCAGAACCGACTAACACGCCTGTTCTATCACGTTGTTCATCATTTTGTGGCTGATAGCCAGAATCGGCAAGTGCCAAATCGGCAGCGACTGATGCGTACACAATGAATTGATTATTTTTGCGACGCTCTTTTGCCTCGCTCCAATCATCGGGGGTGTAAAGCCCATCAGCGGTGGCACCTTCAGGCACCATACCACCAATTTTTGCTTTTAAATCATCGGTAGGAAAAGCTTTAATGGTATCAATACCACTTTTGCCATCAATGATTCTTTGCCAAACATGAGGCACACCCACGCCTAACGGGCAGATAATACCCATGCCTGTTACAACCACTCTACGCATCATTAACTCACTTAAATCAGATGAATCAGTCGTGAAACACGCTTAATTATTTATTGCTATCTGTAATAAATGTAATTGCGTCTTGAATGGTCAAGATTTTTTCAGCCGCATCGTCAGGAATTTCACAGCTAAACTCTTCTTCAAAAGCCATCACAAGTTCAACAGTATCAAGACTGTCCGCGCCCAAATCATCAATGAAACTCGCTTCATTGGTAACCCGTGCTTCATCAACAGCAAGATGCTCTATCACGATTTTTTTTACTTTTTGTTCAACATCACTCATTGTCTTCTCCTTCAATAATGTGTTTTTTTGTATCAGCGACAACAAACGTCGCCTCACAATCTCTTTACTCATTTCCTAAAAACGAATTGATACACATAATCGCAAATAAAATCAAGATATTTTAATTTTCTCTTATCGCAACCCGTCTTTTTCAACAATTTATTGCATAAAATCACGCTATCACGCTTTTACGCCATCAACATGCCACCATTAACATGCAATGTCTGCCCTGTCATATATTTGCTTTCACTGCTTGCCAGATACACAGATGCGGCGGCAATATCCTCAGCCTCGCCAATTGCGCCTAATGGAATCGCGCTTAAAATCCCCTCTTTTTGAGCATCATTCAACTTATCCGTCATTTCAGTCCTGATAAAACCCGGCGCAACGCAATTCACCGTGATATTCCTTGAGGCAAGCTCTTGCGCCAATGATTTGCTAAAGCCTAGCAACCCCGCTTTGGCAGAACAATAATTCGCTTGCCCCGGATTGCCTGCACTGCCAACAACCGAGCCGATATTGATAATCCGCCCATATCGCTTTTTCATCATGTTTTTAATGAAGCTTTGGGTGAGCAAGAAAATCGCCTTCAGATTGATATTCATTACCTCGTCCCATTCTTCTTCTTTCATCCGCATAAACAGATTATCACGCGTGATGCCTGCATTATTGACCAAAATATCAACGCCAGCATCGTTAAATTGCGTCCCACATTGCTTTGCAAAATCCGCTATTTGCGCGGTATCCGATACATCAAGAGGCACATAACAACTACGTTCTCCCAATTTTGACTGCAAGCTCCTCAATTTTTCTTCACGCCTGCCTGAAAGAATCACATTGCCACCATGTTCGTGAATCGCCATTGCAATCGCCTCGCCAATGCCACCTGTTGCCCCTGTTACCAGAGCGGTTTTCCCTGTTAAATCAAACATAAAAACTCCTTATCATTGATTTTCTTTAATAAATGTTTCAATCTGTGCCATATCAGCACCTAAATTTATCTGTGTGCTATCGCTCGCAATCCGTTTCACCAAACCACACAACACTTTACCCGTGCCGATTTCAACAAAGGTCTGATGGTTCGCGCTTAATTTTTCAATGGTTTCGCGAAACCGTACGCGTCCGCATAATTGCTGAATCAGCGCATCTTGAATCACCTTGCTATCATCAGAACTTTCAGTAGAGATATTGGCATAGACGGGTAATTTACCTGCCGAAAATGTTACATCAGCAAACGCTTCCGCCATTTGTTCTGCCGCAGGTTGCATAAGCTTGCAATGTGATGGCACCGATACTGGCAGAGGCAATGCCCGTTTTGCGCCAGCATCTTTACATAATGCCATTGCGCGTTCAACCGCTTGCTTATGTCCGCTAATCACCACTTGTTCAGCAGAATTATCATTGGCAAGGGTGCAAAAGTCATCATCCGATTCTGTCGCCTGTTGGGTGATTTGCGTTACCTTATCCGCGCCAAGCCCGATAATTGCCGCCATCGCGCCGATACCTTGTGGCACTGCCTGTTGCATCGCCTGTCCACGTAAGCGCAATAATCTTGCGGCTGTGGCAACATCAATCACGCCCGCAGCTGTTAATGCCGAATATTCACCTAATGAATGCCCCACAAGCCCGCTTGCTAATCTTTCAATCGGAACACCAAATTCTTGCTCAATCACGCGGATAACCGCCATAGAATGCGCCATTAGCGAGGCTTGCGTATTTTCGGAAATGCCAAGCGTTTCAGCTGGCCCTTCAAACATGATGGTGCTTAATTTTTGGCTAAGCGCATCATCAATCTCATCAAAAAGCGTGGCGGCTATTTTGCTTTGTTGCTTTAATGCAAGCCCCATCCCCACGATTTGCGAGCCTTGACCGGGAAACATAAAAATTTTTGACATATCATTCTCCTTGTTCAGCAAAAGATAAGTTTTTACCCGTTCAGAATCAACCCCTAAAATGATATGTGATTTGACAGAGATGCAAAAAACCGCTACTTATCGTGTATGAATCATCAAAAAGAATCGGTTGTTACAATTATCGGTGGCGGGCTTGCGGGCTGTGAAGCCGCCTATCAGCTTGCGATACTTAATGTCAAAGTGCATTTATACGAAATGCGCCCTGTGGTGAGCACCTTTGCCCACCAGACTGATTTGCTAGCAGAGCTTGTATGCTCAAACTCTTTTCGTTCTGATGATGCGATGAGCAGTGCCGTTGGGCTGTTGCATTGGGAGTTACGGCAATTAAATTCGCTGATTATGCGCGCCGCTGATGCAAATCAAGTGCCTGCAGGCAGTGCGCTAGGGATTGAGCGCAACGGTTTTGCCGAAATGATAACGCAAACCATCAACGAACATCCGAACATCACTTTGTTTCGTGAAGAAGTTACTGCCCTGCCTGATAAAAACACCCCTACCATCATTGCCACTGGACCGCTAACATCCTCTAAACTTATGCAGGAAATTGAAAAATTAAGCGGCAAAAATAAATTGTCATTTTTTGATGCCATCGCGCCAATTATAAATGCTGAAAGCCTTGATACCGATATTATCTGGCGGCAATCACGCTATGATAAAGGCAGTGATTATCTTAACTGCCCAATGAATCAGGAGCAATATCTGGCATTTCACCAAGCCCTGCTAGATGCCGATTATACCGAATTTAAAGAATGGGAAGGCACGCCCTATTTTGAAGGCTGTCTGCCGATTGAAGTGATGGCACAGCGCGGTGTTGATACTTTACGTTTTGGGCCAATGAAGCCCGTGGGGCTAACCAATCCTAATTCTGAAAAACCGCCATATGCGGTGGTGCAGTTACGCCAAGAAAATAAATATGGCACATTATATAATATGGTTGGCTTCCAAACCAAAATGACTTATGGCGCGCAAAAGCAGGTGTTACGCATGATACCGGGCTTGCAAAATGCTGAATTTGCACGGTTAGGCGGTATCCATCGCAATGGTTTTATTCATTCGCCAGAATTATTGAATAGCCGTTTACAGATGATTGATGCACCACATTTGCAATTTGCGGGGCAGATAACGGGCGTTGAGGGCTATGTGGAATCAACTGCAATGGGGTTGATGGCGGCACTTTATCATCATGCCACCATCAATGGCTCACCACTGCCCGATATACCACTCACCACCGCGCATGGCGCGTTAATTGGCTATATTAGCGGACAAACCGCGCATGATAGCGGTAAGTTTCAGCCGATGAATTGCAATTATGGGCTGATGCCCCCTCCTGTTATCGAATCGGTTGGCGAGGGAGGTGAGAAGCCCCAAAAAAAACCAAAGAAATTAAAGGGCATCGAGCGCAAGCAGGCAATGTCGCAACGGGCGATGAATGATTTTGAAAACTGGCTGAACGGGTAATTTAATAATGAGTAACCGATATTTGATATTGACACTTTACCAAGATAGCGTCAAAATAGGGGCGTTTTTGTTATAAAAACTTTAATGGTAAGAATTAAATATACAAATATTAAGGAGTTAATATGGCAGCAATTCTTTCAAATCTTAGAAATACAATCATTGCAAGTATCGTGTTGGTGGGCGCTTTAGCGGGTCTCAATTACGTTATTGGCGGTGTTGTATGGTCACAAGGCGATGGCATTCGCTTTACAGTGCGCTGGTTACATGTGCTTTCAGGCGTGATGTGGATTGGCTTATTATGGTATTTCAATTTCGTGCAAATCCCGAATATGGGTAAAATTGAAGATGGTCACAAGCCTGCTATCACCAAAGTGATTGCCCCTGCGGCATTATTTTGGTTTCGCTGGGCAGCTTTGGCAACTCTAGCAACAGGCTTGTTGCTTGGTTTTGTTAATGGCTATTTGGTTGATGCGCTGATACTTGGCGCCAGAACCGGTGCTGTTGGTCATGTTTCAATTGGTATTGGCATGTGGCTTGGCGTTATTATGGCGGTTAATGTATGGTTTGTTATTTGGCCGAATCAAAAAATCGCGCTCGGTCTTATCGAGAGCGATAAAGATAAAGCCAAAGCAGGACGTACAGCGATGTTATTCTCGCGTACAAATACCATGCTTTCATTACCAATGCTTTACGCAATGGTATCAGCACAAGGTCTCTATGTTATTTCGTAATAACAGTTTGATTTAAGCAAAATTAAAAGCCCGTAAATTAAATTTTGCGGGCTTTTTTTATGAGGCTGTTTATTGCAGATTTTACGGGAATATCGGTAGGTTTTGAAGCCCTGTGGTTTCAGGTAAATCAAACATCACATTAAAGTTTTGGATTGCCTGCCCCGATGCGCCTTTCACCAGATTATCAATCACCGATAATATCAGAACTCTACCCTCAATCGGGCTTGGATAAAGCGCGATTCGGCACTGGTTACTGCCCAGCACATCAGCGGTTTTCGGCGCGCCCATTGCCTCAGGCATAATACTCACAAACGCATCATTTTTGTAATAATCTGTTAAATACTCACGCATTTTCGCAACCGACATATCCGCATTGCTTTTGCAATGAATCGTAGAAAGAATTCCGCGCTTTGTTGGCACTAAATGTGGCACAAAATGAAACTGCACTGATTGCTTACTATCCTTCACCACCCTATCAAATTGTTCCTGCATTTCAGCACTATGCCGATGCCCATCAAGCCCGTACGCGTTGAAACTTTCAGCTATCTCGGCATAAAGCATTGCCTGTTTGGGCGCCCTGCCCGCACCTGATACTCCCGATTTCGAATCGATGATAATATCATTAATGCTAATAAAGCCCTCACGAATCAGTGGCACTAACGGTAATTGCACTGTTGTTGGGTAACAGCCGGGATTTGCGACCAATCTTGATGCTTTAATCGAATCGCGATTTAATTCGGTTACGCCATACACAGCATGTGGCTGAATCTGTTTGGCGTGGTGAATATCGCCATACCAACGTTGATATTCATCAACATCGCTTAGCCGAAAATCAGCTGATAAATCAATGATTTTTAACGATTCATGGGTTTGATATAATTGTGCGATTACTTTTTGAGTCGTGCCATGTGGCAAGGCACAAAACACCGCTTGCACATCGGTAAAATCAATCTCATCAATTTTTTGTAAAATCGGTAAATCAATACCATAAAGATGCGGAAACACATCCTGCATCTGCATTCCAGCCTTGCTTTCAGCCGAAATGGCTGTAATTTCTATGTTCGAGTGCAACAGCGCAAAACGCAATATTTCCGCGCCTGTGTAGCCGCTTGCCCCTAAAATGACTGTTTTTATTTTCATTTTCACCACATTATTTATTGCTGAGTAACATCACCGCAATCTGCCGTTCTTCCATTTTTATCGGTGATTCTGTTTTGGCAAATTCTTCCGTATCTTGCACAAAGCGATTCACCAAATTTTCACCAAGCTCTTTATGACTCATCTCGCGTCCACGAAAGCGTAATGTGAGTTTTACCTTATGTCCCGCTTCGATAAATCTTTTTGCCGCCGATAATTTCACTTGATAATCATGGATTTCAATATTAGGGCGGACTTTAATTTCTTTAATCTGCACCGTTTTTTGCTTGCGCTTATTTTCTTGTTTCTTTTTTTGCTTTTCGTAGCGCAGCTTACCATAATTCATAATTTTAGCGACAGGCGGACTAACATTGCCTGCAATTTCCACCAAATCCAGCCCTTCATCTTCGGCCATATTCAGTGCTTCTCGGGTATCTATCACGCCTATATTTTCGCCCTCGTGATTGATGAGCCGCACTTGTGGCACATCGATAGCTTCATTGACGCGTGTTTCATCCTCGTGAGTTTTTTTAATATGTGTTACGATAGCAATATTCCTTATTCATTCATGTTACACCAATCCGCTTGGCAAAATTTCGGCAAATTTTGGGATAATTGATTGTTGCCTTAATTGTTGCAAAGCGACATTTAAATCCAGTGTCTCTTGTTCTTTTTTACCTAAAAAGCGTAGAGTCACCTGATTATTTTCTGCTTCTTTTTTACCACAAATGATAAGAAGCGGTATCTTTTTTACAGAATGTTCGCGAATTTTATAATTGATTTTTTCAGAACGAAAATCGCTTTCAGCCCGCAAACCTGCTTTGGTAAATTCTTGTAGCACTTTCTCACCATATTCATCTAAATCATTGGTAATGGTGCAAATTTTAACTTGCGTAGGCGATAGCCAAAACGGCAAATGCCCCGCATGATGTTCAAGCAAAATTCCGATAAACCGTTCCATCGACCCCAAAATCGCCCGATGCAACATCACTGGCACTTGCTTTTCACCATTGGCGTCTATGTAAGTTGCGCCCAACCGTTTTGGTAACACGAAATCAACTTGCCATGTGCCGCATTGCCATTCGCGCCCCAGAGTATCTTTCAGCACAAACTCCAATTTAGGGCCATAAAACGCACCCTCGCCGGGGTTCATAACATAGGGCATATCAGCGGCATCAATCGCCTCTTTCAGCGATGCTTCAGCTTTATCCCACACCTCATCTTCGCCCGCACGCACTTCAGGGCGGTCAGAAAATTTGATAGAAAAATCGCTAAACCCACAATCTTGATAGATTGATTTCAGCAAGGCACAGAATTTCTTGGTTTCAGCAATTACTTGTTCTTCAGTGCAGAAAATATGCCCATCATCTTGCGTGAATGCCCGCACCCGCATCAAACCATGCAACGCACCCGATGCTTCATTGCGGTGTACTTGTCCAAATTCGGCAAGCCGTACGGGTAAATCCTTATATGAGGTGATATTTTGATTATAAACCTGCACATGGCACGGGCAATTCATCGGTTTTAGCGCAAAAATCCGCTGTAACGCGTCATTATCAATCTCGTTTTCATTAACGGTGAACATATCATCGCCAAATTTTTCCCAATGCCCTGATTGCTTCCACAGGCTGTTGCTCACCATTTGTGGGGTTTTCACCTCATCATAATCTTGATGCAACCGATTGCGAATATAGTTTTCTAGTATCCGATACACCCGATAGCCATCACGATGCCAAAAGATAGACCCTGCCGCCTCTTCTTGGGTATGAAACAAAGCCATCTGCCGCCCTAATTTACGATGGTCGCGCTTTTCGGCTTCTTCTAAAAATGTAAGATAGGCGTTTAACTCTTTTTCATTGCGCCAGCAAGTGGCGTAAATCCTCTGTAATTGTGGATTATTTTGGTCGCCAAGCCAATATGCCCCCGAAACCCGCATCAGCTTAAACGCCTTGCCAAGCCTACCCGTAGATGGCATATGCGGCCCACGACATAAATCCAGCCAATCGCCCTGCCGATAGATAGAGATATCCTCGCCTTCAGGCAAGCGCATCACATGCTCCGCCTTAAACGTCTCGCCTTGCTTCTTAAAAAACGCCGCCGCTTCATCGCGTTGCCACACCTCACGCGTGAAAGGCTGATTCTGGTCGATAATCTCGCACATTTTCTTTTCAATCGCGGGAAAATCATCGGGGGTAAACGGAGTCTCGCGATAAAAATCGTAATATAAGCCGTTTTCAATTGAAGGTCCAAAGGTGATTTGCGTATTAGGAAAAAGGCTCTGCACTGCTTCTGCCAGCACATGCGCGCAATCATGGCGCAAGATTTCTAGCGCATCATCATGCTCGCGATTGATAAATTCCAAGCGGCAATCCTTAGCAATCACCGTGCTTAAATCGCGTAACTCACCATCAATCTTGGCAACCAATGTCGCCTTTGCCAGCGATGGCGCTATATTTTTGGCGATATCCAACGCGCTTGAATCTTTTTCAAATTCGCGAGTCGCACCATCAGGCAATGTAATAACCACTTTACTCATCACAGGTTACGTTAACACCCTACTTTGCGTTAATTGTTGCCTCACCATATCTACCGTTAATTCTTCTGTTGTCAAATCTTTCACCTGCAAAAATAAACAATGCTGATAAGGGGGCTTGCATAAATCTGGATTGTTCCTACCTGCAAACAGCACCAAACATTTTGTGCCCATCTGCGCGATAAGATGCATCGCACCCGTATCGTTTCCTATCCCATAATACGCATTTTTTGCCAAGACTGCAATATCTTGCAAGCTAGTTTTACCCACCAGATTGCATATTTTCGGAGATAATTGCATTATTTTTTCAGCAATCTGTTGTTCTGCGCCTGCTCCAATCAAAACTGGAGTGATTTTTGCCGCCAATAATATATCGGCAATTTTTGCATAATTCTCTATTTTCCAGCATTTTTCAGGGTGCTTCGGCGATGCACCTGCCACCAGTAATACATATTTTTTACTTTTTTTAAGCGGTGATAATATCTTTTGCGGTAATTGCCTCACCCACGCATTATCAGTGCCGAATTGATAGGGAATATCCAACCCATTCAGTAAGAGTTGATGACGCTGATGGGGCTTTAAGCTTTCTAAAAAAACGCGATTATATGAAATCGGCGCATATTTTGCCACCCCAGCCCATAATGGTGGGTATGGATAACAAAAATAATAATAATTTGCCGTACGTGCAACGCATTGCAAATCAATCACTTGGTCATATTTGCCCTTGATGATTTTGCGTAATTTTAGTATCTCACCCAAGCGGTGATAGCCAAAACGCTGATGTGGAATAATATTATTGAATATTGGTAATTTGCCTATCTTCAATTTACCTAATGTTAGTTTACTGGTAAAATCAACAAATAAAGGCGCGGTAAGCAAATCAATCTGTGCATCAGGATAATGCCGCCGCACCGATTGAAAGGCAGGAATCGCCTGCACCACATCGCCAAACGCGCTCAATTTAATAATAAGAATACGCATCTTATAACATTAAGATGAGGTAAGATGCGGAAAGCCAATAAGCTCAGGATTAGGCGATGAAGCTTCCAACAATTCACGATACACATCCATATAGCGCTCACACATCAAATCATTGGTGAATTGGCTGCGCGTATGCTGCATTGCATTTTTGCTCAATGCCTCGCGCTCACTCTCAGAAAAATTCATCACTCTATCAATCGTTTCGGCTAAATTTTGATGATTGCCTGCCTCAACAATAAAGCCCGTCTTGCCTTCAAGCACCGATTCTGCCATACCGCCTGCATCTGATACAATCACTGGCTTGCCGATGGCTTGGGCTTCAATCGCCACCGTGCCGCCCGGTTCAGGCCACGTAGAAGGCACCACCACCAAATCACAGATTCGGTATGCGGCAGGCATATCACGGCATAAGCCCGTAAATTGCACTTGATTGCCAACATCATTCTCTTCTATCAATTCATCTAGCATTTTTTTGACACGCGGACGATTCTGGTAATTGCCAACCAGCAAATAGCGAATATCTTTACGCCCTTGCTTAATCGCCTTAATCAGCACATCATGCCCTTTGGTGCGGCTGATACGCCCCGGAAGCATCACAATCGGGGCATCTTCTGGAATATCCCATTCTTCTAATAGTTTCACCATTCTATATTGCGATACATTTTCAGCATCGTAGGTTTCCATCTGCACGCCTAGCGGAATATTACGAATATTGGCAGGGTCAGTGCCCAAATCACGCAAATGTTGATTGATAAATTTACTGACCGCAATCACTCTATCGCCCATGCCAACAATGCGTGAATATCTTATTTTCAAAGCATTTTGCAGATTAAAATAGCCATGACAGGTATTCATAAAGGCAATATCAGTGTTTTTTGTTGCCTTATAAGCCAGCCATGCAGGCAGGCGCGAATGGGCATGAATCAGTGATATATCATGCTTTTCCATCAGGTTACGCAATTTTTTGGCACGACTATTAATCGTGAACATATTTTTTTTATGCACAGGCATTTCAATATGCTCAACCCCAGCACGCTTTAATTCGCGCACCATCGGGCCGCCATTTGAAACCACATACGAGCGATAGCCCATCTGTTGCGCTTTAATCGCCACCGATATTACCACACGTTCCGTGCCACCCGTTTCAAGTGCGGGTAATATTTGCATTATGCCCTTACTGTTTGCTATAGTCATAAATAGTAATCCAAATTAATAACATTGTTTTTATAAACAATCAGCTAGGGTAAGTAAAGCATTATGACAAATAACACACAAGCGACTCGCAAAATTGAATCCGTAACCCGCGGGGGTGAGATGCTGAATTATCTGCGTGTTGAGGGTGATGGCGCTGAAAATCTGCCTGAGATTTTTTATCTATGCGGGTTTTACTCAAACATTAAAGGCAGTAAGATTCAACATCTGATAAAGTGGGCGCAAAAAAATAACCGCGCTTTAACCTGTTTTGACTATCGCGGGCATGGTGAATCGGATGGCGATTTCAGCAAAAGCTATTTCACGCAATGGTTTAACGATACATTACAGATTTTTGAAACATTTACCAAAGGCAAGCAAATTGTTATCGGCTCTTCTATGGGGGGCTGGATGGCGATGCGATTGTTGCAGCAGAAAAAGTTTCAGGCACGCTTTCAAGCCTCAATATTACTAGCACCTGCGCCCGATTTTATGACTGAATTATTTGATGATGAGATGCGAGCGCGCCTTAGGCAAGAAAAGCAAGTCTGCCCACTCACTGACGCTGATGATGATTACGACCCCAATTATGTGTTCACCGAATTGATGCTAGATGACGCACCGAATCTGGCGGTATTAAATCAGAAGGTGAAAGCACCCTGCCCGATTCATGTGTTGCAAGGCGATGTGGATACGATTGTGCCGCCCCAACATGGCAGGCTGGCTTTTGATAATTTTACCGATAATAATGGTGAGTTTCACTTAATTACCGATGGCGACCATAGTTTGAGTCGGCGGCAGGATTTAGAATTATTAACGCAAATGATTGAAAGCTTGTCAGGATAATGTCACATTATGCCGCATTAGATATTGGCACCAATAATTGCCGCCTATTAATTGCCGAGGCGAGTAATGATGCCAATGCCAATAGCACGGATTTCACCATTTTAGATTCCTACGCCGATGCGGTTTTATTAGGCGATGCACTCTATGAAACTGGCATGATTAGCGCCGAAGCCATGCTTCGTTGCATTGATGTGTTGAAAATCTGTGCTGAAAAAATCCGTGAATACCCCGCTATCAAAACCCGCGCCGTTGCCACTGCCACCTGCCGCACTGCTAGCAATGGCAAGGATTTTATTGAACAAGCCAATGAAGAGACGGGCTTGAATATCAGCATTATTTCGCAAGAAGAAGAATCGCGCCTTGCCTGTATCAGCTGTCAGTCGTTGGTGAATCCTAAAAGCGATTATTGCATTATTTTTGAAATTGGCGGTGGCTCGATTCAGTTAAGCTGGGTCGATACCAAAAATGGCAATTATCAGCCATTGGGGCATACGTCACTGCCGATTGGGATTTTGATTGCCGCCTCGCGCTTTGGCTATGAAATAGTTGATGAATCTATCTATCAGCAAATCGATTTGATTTGTCGCCCTTATTTGAATGAATTTACCGCTAGCCATGATATTGATAAGCATATTATGCAAAGCAATGTGCAAATCATCTCCGCCTCTGGCACGCCTGTAACGCTTGCCTGCCTGTTGTTACAAATGAATCGCTATATCCGCTATAAGATTGATGGCAAACGGTTTTTAACTGCTGATATTATTAATGTAGCGCAAATGTTACGAATGCAAACCATGAAGCAAAGACGCAGATATAGCGTGATAGGCGAAGAACGCATGAAATTGGCGGGTATGGGCGCGGTGTTGAGCGAAATTATTTTACGAAAATGGCAAATTCCGCATATTTATATTGCCGACCGTGGACAGCGCGAAGGCATTTTGCGCGATATGCTAGGACAGGATAAATAATGGCAAAATTAGTGGCAGGCTTTGATAAAAGCAAAGGGGGGAGTAAACGTGGCGGTAGTAAAGGCGGTAAAAAATCCGACAAAGCCTCTGATAAAGCGCAATCGATTGTGCCAATAAACCATCGCGCTGAAGCGGTCAGAATCAAGACTGCCGCAGGGCGTAAAATCGCCTCTACCCGATGGCTAACGCGCCATTTTAACGACCCTTATGTGCAAGAAGCGCAAAAATTAGGCTATCGTTCGCGCGCTGCTTTCAAATTGCTAGAATTAGAAGAGCGAATCAATCTGATATCGCAGGCGAAATTTATCATCGATTTGGGTGCTGCCCCCGGTGGTTGGTTGCAAATTATCCGCACTATCAATCCACATTGCTTGCTTATCGGTTGTGATTTACTGCCGATTGACCCGATGCCCGATGTGATTTTTATCGAAGGCGATTTTACCGATGCCAAGATTCAAGCGCAGATTCTTTCCCATAGCAACGGACAGAAACCTGATTTGATTTTAAGCGATATGTCGCCTAATTTAACGGGGCATAAAAGTACTGATTTTGCAAAAATTGCACTGTTACTTGAGCATACATGGCAATTTACAGAAAAAAATCTTATCAAGGGCGGACATTTTATCTGTAAAACCCGTGCCAGCGGTATGGAGACTGATTTGCTGAAAGAAATTAAAGCGCATTTCAAGCTAACCCGTCATATTAAGCCCAAAGCCAGCCGTAAAGAAACAGGCGAGTTTTACTTGGTTTCCATCACTGCTTTATAAATTTTCAGCATCAATTTTGGCAAGGGCATATCGGTGATTTTATCGGGAGCGTGCCAAGCATAATCGGGCGGTAAATTGGTATTTTCGGTATCGCACTCGCCAATGCAAACAAAAGCAGTGAGCCTAATATGGGTGAAAATATGCGATATAGGCTTTATCGGCAATATTTGCGGGTTGCGAATCGTGATTGGCAGTAACTGCATCGCATCACGCGCCAGTTTCAAGGCATTATCTTTGTTATCGCTATCGCTTATATCGTGAAATGCACTGAGTGGAAAGCCAGTCATACCGCCTAGCAAGCCTTTACTGGCGCGCTTATGCAACAATATCTGCCCATCAGGATTCTGAATCCACAACGCAGTGCAATATTGTTTTTTAGGGATAATTTTTGGCTTCATCATTGGCAATGTTTCCGCAATATCTTGCCCCTTACAAGTGAAGCGAATCGGACATTGCTTGCATTTTGGCTTTTTAGGCGTGCAAATTAGCGAGCCTAATTCCATCAGCGCCTGCACCATATCGCCATTGATGGTGGCAGGGTATGGGGTGTTGCTTGCATCTGTATCATCAGGCATGTAGGGCGCAAGCAATATGGCATAGTCTTTATCGGGCTGTATCTGTTGCACCTTAAATAAACGCGCACAAACGCGCCTGATATTACCATCAACCGCAACCGCTGGCTTGTTAAAAGCAATAGACGCAATGGCGGCAGCGGTATAATCGCCAATGCCACGCAATTTTTTTAACTCTGATTCTGTTTGCGGAATTTTGCCATCATAATGAGTGATAATTTCTTGTGCCGACGCATGTAAATTGCGCGCCCGTGCGTAATAGCCTAAACCGCGCCACTCATATAAAATTTCTTGTAAATCCGACTGTGCCAGCGATGGCAAATCTCGCCATTTTTCAGTGAAACGGATAAAATAATCACGCACCGTCGCGCTTGTGGTTTGCTGCAACATGATTTCGGATATAAAAACATGATAGGGGTTGCTAGGCTTGCCAACCGAAGCCCGCCACACAAAATCACGGCGATTCTGGTAAAACCATGTGAGGAGATTTGACGCAAATTTTTGCATTTTTATTTTTTATGCCTATAATATATCATGCTGAAACATATCTCATATAGCCTTATGCCTAACATTAAAAAATTAGGTGGTGATAAAAAACACCGATTGCTGATTACCCATTGGCAAGATTTTGTTGGTGATGAGTATAGCGCATCTTGTCAGCTTGATAAAATCACTTTTTTCAAAAAGCAAAATCAACGTTGCCTTACCATATTGGCTGATAGAAGCTGTGCCACCGAGTTAGAGTATCACCGCGATGATATTATGACGCGGATTAACGAATTTTTGGGTGAAGATTACATCACCCAAATTCGTATTAAGCAGGGATTTATCGAGAAGGATTAATTGCTTGAATTAGCCCAATATCCGCCATAACAGACCTTTTTTCTTCTGTCCACCGCTTGCTGACGCTCTATTTGCGCCACCACGCGAGTTTCTACCTGAAGACGACCGCCCGCCACTATCACTATTACGACCAGAATCACGATTATTTCCACCGCCACGTTGCCGTCCGTGATTATCATTCGCTGTATCGCGCCCATCATCATCAGAATCTCGGTCTCTATCTCTGTCACGGTCTCTATCGCGATAATTTCGACCGCCACGACTGCTACCACGTGATTTTCTAGAAAGTTTAGGCTTAACCGCATCATAATTATTGAATAATTCATCATGATTATCAGCTGATAATTCTACAATTTCGCCATCCTCTATAACCGATGTCGCATATAATTTTAAGCCTGCTATCGGTAGTGATTGGTCTGGCTCAATCATGATGCTCAACTGATTCGCGGTTTCAATTTCCTGCAAATTTTGCCGTTTAATATTAAAAATATAAATCGCCGCCTCTAATGATACTGACGCCATCATCACCGCGACTTTGCCTTTGCCCTTGATTGCCTCTTCTTCAAGATTCCGCATTATCATCAAAGCAGTGGCATCAATGCCGAGCACTTTGCCCGTGCCATAGCAATGGGCGCATGGATTGCTGGTAACTTCAGTAATTGATGGATTTAACCGTTGCCGTGTCATCTCTAACAGACCAAGCGAGCTGATACGGTTAATATGCATTCTTGCCCTATCCTTATGCAAAGCATCTTTAAAATGACGCTCTAAGCCATGAATATTGCGCCTATCTTCCATATCAATGAAATCAATCACAATCAGCCCCGATAAATCACGCAACCTTAATTGCCGCGCCACCTCAACTGCTGCTTCCATATTGGTATTAAAGGCAGTATCCTCAATGTTTCGCTCTTGGGTTGCCCGCCCCGAATTGACGTCAATCGATACCATCGCTTCGGTTTGTTCAATCACGATATAACCGCCCGCTGGTAAATAGACATTAGGGCTGTAAATGCTGGCAATCAATGCTTCCACATCATATTTTTGAAAAATCGGCATCACTTCTTTATCGCCATAAGCGGTAATACGCTTAACGTGAGTCGGCACCAAATGCTTCATATATTCGCGCGTTTTTTGAACGGCATCATCACCTGAAACAATAATTTTTTCGGTTTCTTTGTCGTAAATATCGCGGATACTATGCCATAATAAAGTAGCATCTTCATTCACCAAAGATGGTGCTTGCGAATCGATGGTGGTTTGCCGAATATTATCCCATAATGTGCTTAAATAGCCATAATCGCGCTTGATTTCAGCCTTTGTGCGCCCTGCACCCGCAGTGCGTAAAATCAGTGCCATCGAATCAGGCACATCCAGACTATCAACAACTTCTTTCAAACGGTCGCGGTCGGCATCATCACTGATTCTGCGCGAAATACCACCGCCCTTGCCACTATTGGGCATCAACACGCAATAGCGCCCGGCAAGCGAGATAAAGGTGGTCATTGCCGCGCCCTTATTGCCACGCTCTTCTTTTACTGCCTGCACCAGCATCACCTGCCCGCGCTTAATCACTTCTTGAATTTTATAGCGATGCTTTAGCCGAAAGCGTTTTGCCCCTAGCGCTGCCGCCAAATCAAAATCGCCTGTGGCGCCATCAGCCACATCGTCTAAATCTTCATCTTTGCCAACACTATTAAGCAATTCCTTACGGTCATTGACTGGGATTTTATAGTAATCTGGGTGAATATCGCTAAAGCCCAAAAAACCATCGCGATTGCCACCATAATCGACAAAAGCTGCCTGTAAAGATGGCTCTACACGGATGACTTTGGCAAGGTAAATATTGCCTTTGAGGGCTAATTTATTACTGATTTCATGTTGATATTCTACAAGTTCGCCATTTTCCACAACAGCAACTCGGGTTTCCTCCGAATGAGAGGCATCGATTAACATTTGTTTTGACATTACAAGAACTCCACTGTAATACCGCCCTGCACTCCAGTGCCAGCGGTTGATAAATTAAATTTTTACGAATTAAAATAAACAAAGCCACAACCCAATACACGATAAAATGTAGGTTAAGCGCAAAATACAAGTTACTTAGTTTTTGCATTCTATCAGGCTTCCTTAAATACGCTGGTAAATTTTATAAAATTAAATGTAATAATTTTCTTTTGATAATCTGGTGATTATTACTTTCAATCTACGCAACTATTTTCATAATTAACGATGCTTCGTTTTATAGCACCGACTTCTCACAATATAGCTAACCTGACATTAAGTTGCAAGCAACAATATGCAGATGATTTGTTTTTCTTAAAGATTTTACTTGTATCATCACGCATATTATATTAATAAAAAATAATGATTTTCAATGTTTTTATAGGGAATTATTCTCATGGTAAAAAGCAATATCAGCAATAGTGATTCTACTGCGCCATTATTACCGCCTGATTATCTGCCAACATCAGATGAAAAATTTATGAATCCCATCATGTTGGAATATTTCAAGCAAAAATTAATCAAGTGGCGTAAAGAATTGGTCAGTGAATTAAACGATACTATTCATAATTTGCAAGAAAATAACAGCCCTCAGCCTGACCCTGCAGACCAAGCATCAGCCGATAGCCAGCGCGCTTTTGAATTACGCACCCGCGAAAGATTTTACAAATTAACAGGTAAAATTGACCAAGCATTAGAGCGCATTAGCAATGGCACTTACGGGCAATGTGTGGTAACAGGCGAAAATATTGCCGTAAAAAGGCTTGATGCTCGCCCTATCGCCACCATGACGATTGAAGCGCAAGAAGCGCATGAGCGTAAAGAGCAACACCATAAAAAGCCATATTCTGATAAGCCTATCTAGCAACATTTCACGCCTTTAAATAAGCAAAAGCCGACCCCCAAGCTATTGAGGAATCGGCTTTATAAATACGCTGTATAAAACTGTTTTACTGTAATGGTATTGGATTATTAAGACCCGAACCCGTTGAGCTTGCTGGGCTAGGCGCACCGTTAAAGCTTGCACCCGTTGGCACATCAGCTGGGCGTAATGATGCAATCATCACAATCCGCGAACCACGCAAACCCAATGGCTGAATGCTTAAAGTTGCGATTCTATCACCACGAATAAAGACAATACTGCTTGTTCTATCCTGCACCGAAAGCACAGTCTGCCAGCCATAGCTAGGCATTTGCGATTGAAACACGGCAAAGGCACGTACAGGTGCAATTCCAGTATTCATTGTAATGCGTCCTGTCCATCTATCGCCACGCCCTAAAATCAGCGAATCGGCAACATCTAATTTTGCACCATCAGGAATCGGAATATCATTCACCAAATCAAGCGATACTTTTTGTTGTTCGAATTCTTCAAGCTCTTGCTCAAGTGAAGAGCGCGAATTGTTCAGCGAACAACCGCTTATTACCATCGCCATTATCACAATGATAATCGCATTTGCTTGTAGGTTAGATTTACCAAATAATTTCTTCATTATACTCATCCGTTTTAGTGTTATGTTATTGTTACTCTAGCGTAACAAAGCAAATAACATGCCATAACGGATAGGTTGCTGAAATTAGACGCGTTTTTCTAACAATTCTCTCACTTTTGCCAAAAATTCATCGGTGGTGAGAAATTTTTGATTGTCACCAATCAGCAATGCCAAATCTTTGGTCATAAAGCCAGTTTCCACCGCTTCAACGCAAGATTGCTCTAATTTTTCGGCAAATTCTATCACCTGTGGCGTTTCATCGAATCGCCCACGTGCGGCAAGCGCGCGCGTCCATGCAAATAAGGAGGCAATCGGGTTGGTTGATGTGGCTTTACCTTGCTGATATTGCCTGAAATGACGCGTTACGGTGCCATGCGCCGCTTCGGTGCAGACAGTTTTGCCATCAGGGCTTGTGAGTACCGATGTCATCATGCCAAGCGAGCCAAAACCTTGTGCTATCGAATCAGACTGCACATCGCCATCATAATTTTTACATGCCCACAGATAACCGCCCTCGCTTTTTAAGGCATAAGCAACCATATCGTCAATCAAACGATGTTCATATTCAATGCCTGCCTCCGCAAATGTTGCTTTATATTTTTCATCAAACACGCGCTGAAAAATATCCTTAAACCGCCCATCATAGGTGCGTAAAATCGTGTTTTTTGTAGAAAGATAAACCGATATATTTTGCGTTAACCCATAATTAAAACATGCTTCAGCAAAGCCGCGAATCGATTCGTCTAAATTATACATTGCCAGTGCAACGCCCGCTTGTGGAAAACGGAACACCTGTTTTTCTTCGGTCATTTTACTGGCATCATCGGGGGTGAAAATAAATTTTAATGTCCCAGGTTCGTTAATCACCATCTCGGTTGCGCGATATTGGTCACCATAGGCATGACGCGCCACAAAAATCGGCTTTTTCCAGCTCTTCACCAATAATGGCACATTCTTGCAAATGATAGGGGCGCGGAAAATGGTGCCGTTCAAATAGTTGCGAATCGTCCCATTAGGCGATGGAAACATATTATCTAGTGAAAATTCTTTTACCCGTGCAGGGTCTGCGGTAATGGTAGCGCATTTAACGCCCACCCCATGTTGCCTAACTGCCTGTGCGGCTTCTAATGTTACCTTATCGCCTGTTTGGTCGCGATTGGTAACGCTTAAATCAAAATATTTCAGGTCAATATCCAAAAACGGATAAATCAGTTGGTCTTTGATATTTTGCCAAATGATGCGCGTCATCTCGTCGCCATCAATATCAACAATCGGGTTATTTACTTTAATTTTGGTCATTACTTCATCTTTCTTTGTTTTTTATTGCCCTAACATAAAAGGCATTTGTTAAAAAATCAAGTTGTTACCGCAAATAATAGGATAGCCATTCAAAAAATCGTGCCATGATAGAATTTTACCACCAATTTTCTGAATTTTAGTGATATTGATTGCCGTGCCATTAAAACATTGCACCTTGATACCATCATCAAGCGAAATCACAGTGCCAGCAGGCGCATCAAGCGTGCCAGCAGGCATATCAAACGTGCCATCACATATAACCGCATCATGCACAATCAGCCTTATCGTTTCAGCATTATCGCCTGTACGTTTGTGATTAAACCACAGATTCGGCCAACCCTTAAAAGCACGCATTTTACGGATTAATGTTTCCGCATCATCACGGTCAAAATCGATACGCCCATCATCGCGCGTTATTTTAGGCGCGTAACTGACTTGTGCTTCATCTTGCTCGGTGGCAGTGATTCTAACCGCTTTTGTGATATAATCAATCATCATTCTCTGTCCTAATTGTTTCAGCATATCATGCAATTCTGGCGTGGTGATATTATCAGGCAGTGCAAGTGATTCTTGCATTAAAATACCGCCACTATCCAATCCCTTATCCATTTGCATTAAAGTGATACCCGTTTGCTGATGCCCCGCCAGAATCACCGCCTGTATCGGTGATGCCCCGCGAAAATGCGGCAGTAAAGAGGCATGGATATTCACCGCACCCCATTGGCAAGCATCGCAATAATTTTGTGGCAATTTCATGCCATACGCCACCACCACCATCATATCGGGCTTAAATGCCATCAGCTGTGTTAAGAGCGAATCATCAAGCCTATCAGGGGTGAATAGCGGTAAATTATAGTGTTCAGCAATATTGGCAACATCGGTTGCTTGTGGCTTTTGTCCGCGTTTGGCGGGGCGTGGTGGCATGGTGCAGACTGCAACAATATCGATAGACGCGTCCAACATCCCCTGCAATATATGTGCGGCAAAATCAGGCGAGCCCATAAAAATAACGCGCATCTGTGCTTAACTCTCTGCCAATTTTTCTTTTTTAACGAAGCTTTTCCATATCATGTGCCGTTTTAGACGCGAGAGATGGTCGATAAATAACACCCCATTCAGATGGTCAATCTCATGTTGAATACATCTTGCCAACAAGCCATCTGCCTCAATTTCTTGAATCTCGCCATCGGTTGATTGATAACGGAATATACCTGCAATCGGGCGCGTTACCTCGCGGCTAATACCGGGAATTGAAAGACATCCCTCACTATAGGGTTCGCCCTCTTCACTGAGCGAGATAATTTCAGGATTTATCATTTTATACGCCTCGCTACCATCGCGTGATGGCGATATATCAACCACAATCAGTCTTTTCAACACTGCTATCTGATTGGCAGCAAGCCCGATACCGCTTTCGGCATACATGGTTTCCAACATATCATCTAGCAATGTGATAATCTCATCATCAATATGCGTAACAGGGACTGCTGTTTGCGTTAAAATTGGGTCAGGAATATAAATAATGGGATACAGCAAAGAATCATCCATCTCAATAATTTTGATAAATGGCATCCCCAACGGGGTTCGAACCCGTGTTTCCGGCGTGAAAGGCCAGCGTCCTAGACCACTAGACGATGGGGACATATTCCACTTACATCACGAATGAGTAAAGCAATCAGTCGCACATGGTTTTACAACTTATAACAAAAAGCGTCAAGTGCTATATTTTTTTACTTAACATGAATTGCCAGCAAATGAGGATAAATTGGCATTTTTCTTGCTTATCAATTCGGTAACATAACAAAATAAGCAGAAAATTTTACGCGAGGGAGTAAATTTAATGTCTCTTATGCATGCCTTTGTGCCGATTACCAGCTCGATTCAGTATAATTCTGAACGTTTTGCCAATATTTCTGATTCAGTCAATCTGCAAAATGTTAATGGCGCCAAACGTAGCCGAATCGTTTTTAGTACATTGCTAGGCGACCGCGACCCTGCCGCTAGCAACAATGTGATGAAAAATACTGGCGTTGAAAGCCATACCAGACAAAATGTCAGCACACAAGGCGCGATTACGCCAACGGGCAATAGTTTAGATTTAAGCATTAATGGCTATGGTTTTTTTGGGGTTTTATCAAATCCAGACGCACTTAATATTAATGCTTCTGATTTTAATGCCGATGATTTCACGGCAACCAACCTTGCCCAAAACGTGCATCTTACCCGTAATGGTTCATTTTCGCTGAAACAATTTCCGAATCAAGATGGCGATATTATCAGTGAGGGACCGCAATATATCGTTGACCCTGACGGGCATTTTCTATTAGGCTGGCAAGCACCCACAGGCGAAGATTTTGCACAAGGCTTTCCTGAGCGCACCCCCGAAAACCTTACCCCCTTGCAGCTTAATCCTGAAGCATTAATCTTGCAGGCACAACCAACCTCACTGCTACATACAAATATCAATCTGCCACATGATGTTACACTCCCCGATGATACTGATTTTCCACAGCTGGTTACCGTCTATGATGATGATGGTGCGGCAAGGTCGATGAATCTGAATTTTCGCTATAGTGGCACTGAAAATCAATGGGAAGTGATGCCTCTCTTCGTTGATGAAGTGGGCAATGAAATAGATAGTGCCGACCCTATCAGCAGCACGATTACGTTTGATTCGCAGGGCAGAATTACATCCGCCGCACAGATTGGTATCAGTTATGAAGGTGGCAGTTTTGTGTTAGATATGAATAATCTAACATCTTACGGTAAAAATTATACATTAGAAAGCGTTACGCAAGATGGCTACCCCGCTGGTAATTTAAGCTTTTTTGAAATTGATGGAAGCGGTGTGATAACGGGTAGTTTCGATAATGGACGTTCAGCAACAATCGCGCAAGTGCCGATTTTTGATGTTGCCAATCGCGACCGCCTTAGCCCCTATAATTCTAATGGCGGACCTAAATATTCGCTGAACGAAAATAATATGAATTTACAAATTTATGATTTGCTTGAAACCCCCCATGCCCGTATCAATTCAAGCACATTAGAGCTTTCAACCATCGATTTGGCAGAAGTGTTTTCAGAAATGATTGAAACCCAACATTCTTACTCAATCGCCAATAACGCCTTGCAAATCATCAATGATATGACGCAACTGGCGTATCGTCTGAAATCTTAGTCTTCGCCAGTTTCACAGCTTTTTTGATAAATCAACCCTATCAGCATCAGTAACGCAATCGCCCCTAGCTGATGCAACACTGCTATCGGCACTGCAAGCGCAGTCAATAATGTGATAATGCCTAACATGAATTGCACTGCTAACAATGCTAGAAACCCTTGATAATAGACAGGGCGGTATTTCAACGCAAAGATAATACCAAAGCCAAAGCTCGCCATTGCCAAAAAACGATGATGTAACTGAATAGATGCAGGGTTTTCAAATAGAATTGTCAGCAAAGATGCCCCTTGATATGGCACATAATCAGATGGCACTACCCCCTGCCCCATCAGTGGAAATTGATTGTAAATTAGCCCCGCCCGTGTGCCTGCCACAAACGCACCCGCAATGATGGTGAGTATCAGCAACAGCATCATAAAAAATGCGGGATTCATCTGCAAGCGCAGTCTGCCCGTTACCAAGCCAACATGCTTCAAATAATGTTGCCAAATCAGCATGATAATCAGCACCGCCACCGTTAAATGCACCAGCAATCGATATTGGCTGACATCAACCCTATCCACAAGCCCACTTTTCACCATCCACCAGCCAATCACTGCCTGCATACCGCCCAGCAATGGAATCAGTAATAAGGCAAAGGCTTGTTTTCGGGTGATGATGCCAGCTAACCAAAAATAAAGCCATGGCAATAAAAACACAAAACCTAGCAATCTGCCCCATAGCCTGTGCATATATTCCCAAAAGAATATTTGCTTAAAATAGGTTAAATCAATGCCAGCCGATTGCTGATATTCTGGAATCTGCTGATAAAGCGCAAAAACACGCAACCATTCTGCTTGGCTTAATGGCGGTAATGCCCCCATTAACGGGCGCCATTCCACCATAGAAAGCCCAGAATCAGTCAGCCTCGTGATTGCCCCAATCGCTATCATCGCTAATGTGGTCAATAATAATATCAGTAGCCATATGCTGATTTGCCTATTTTGTATCATGCCCATCACCTCATAAATATTAAAAACATGTAACCATATCATTGACATTTTTACGATTCAGCCGTAAAAAAGTCAATGAGTGCCTTACATATATAACAGTGATAGGGTATAAAAAACCATGATGAACAAAATATATTCAACATTCTCATTTCGCATTATCGGCATCATATTTTTGATGCTACTAACCGCTTGCGCTGGCAAAGACAAAGAAGTCTCGCCTGCCGATGTGTTATTCCAACAAGGCTATAACGCGCTGGCAGCTCAAAAATATTTTACTGCCGCCGAAACATTCAGCTCGATTGAGCAAAATTATCCCTATTCTGCTTTCACCCCGCAGGCGATTCTGCTTGCCGCCTATTCGCAATATCAGCGCAATGATTATAAAGCCACTTTTGAAAAGCTAGATGTCTATAGTAAAAACTACCCTGCTTCCGATAAAATCCCTTATGTGCTTTATCTTTACGGGCTTTCTTATTACGAACAAATTTCTGATATTTCACGCGACCAAGGCTATACCAAAGATGCGCGTGATAGTTTTCAACGGCTGATTAACGAATATCCGCAAAGTGTGTATGCCCAAGATGCACGGGTAAAATTACTGCTTATCAATGATTCGCTGGCGGGCAAAGAACTTGCCATCGGGCGTTATTATCAGGACCGCAAATTATGCTCGGCTGCCATTAGGCGCTTTAAGTTTGTGGTGAAAACTTACGAAACCACCGCCCATGCCCCCGAAGCCTTGCATCGCACTGTGGAATGCTATCTCACCCTTGCCTTGCCCGCAGAGGCAAAGATATATGCGGCAATTTTAGGGCATAATTATGCGGGCTCATACTGGTATCAACAAAGCTATCAGCTGATACAAGATTATCAATAATGCTTTATGACCTCACCATTCGCAATATTGTGCTGATTGATAGGCTTGATTTAGAATTTGCCGAAGGGTTAAGCGTGTTAAGTGGCGAAACGGGTGCGGGTAAATCTATTTTACTCGATTCGCTTGGGCTTGCGTTGGGCGGACGTTCTGATGTTGGGCTTCTTAGGCAAGGTGCGCAAGAAGCATCGGTTAGTATCAGCTTTATTGTGCCTAAAAATCACCCCGCGAACAAATTATTGCAAGCCAATGATATTGCCATGCAGGATAAAATCTATATCAGGCGTAAAATCACCCATGATGGCAAAAGCCGTGCGATGGTGAATGACCAAAGCGTTACCGTAAATTTTCTAAAGCAACTTGGTAGCGAGTTGATAGAGATTCAAGGGCAGTTTGACCAGCACCGTTTGCTGAATCCTGCGCGTCATCTATATTTGCTTGATAGTTTTGGCGGTGTTAATATCAGCAAGTTGAACCAAGCTTTTACCGCCTATAAACAAACCATCAGCGCGCTTGAAACCCATCAGCAAAAAACCGCTGAAGCCAAGCAAGAACAAGAATTTATCGCCCATTCTATCGAAGAATTAGAACGGTTAAATCCGCAATCAGACGAGATTGATAATCTTACGGTGAAGCGTCATTTTATGATGAATGCCGAGAAAATCCGCGCATCTTTATCGCAAGCCGAACAATTATTAACGGGGCAAACTGGAAGTATCACGCAATTAGAACAGTCGATTCGCCATGTGCAGAATGTATCGCTTGATGATGAGACGGGCAAGCAACTTAAGCAAAATCTTGAAACCGCTTTGATTGAAATGAATGAGGGGCAGAAAAATTTAAGCATGATTTTAAGCACACTTGATAGCGATAATATGCAGTTGCAAGAGATTGATGATAGGCTATTTGCGCTGAAAGATGTCGCCCGTAAGCACCGAATCGATGCCGAAAACCTACCACAATTACTGCAAGATTTACGTAAAAAAGCCATGCTGATTGATGCAGGCGATGATATGTTGGCGCAGTTACAGCTTCAAAAACAGCAAGCCTATGATAATTATGTAGGTGTTGCCAAGCAAATCAGCGCACAGCGAGGCAAAGCCAAGCAACAATTAGAACAAGCGATGATGCAAGAATTGCCCGCGCTCAAAATGGAATTGGCGCAATTTACAGTGAGTATCAGCCCAAAAGCTGAAGCGCAATGGGACGGTAAAGGCATGGATAATGTCCAATTCATGCTTTGCAGTAACCCTGGTCAAGCGGCAGGCGCACTCAACAAAATTGCATCAGGGGGTGAATTAAGCCGAATCATTCTAGCGTTAAATCTGGTATTTTCTAAAATCCGCAATATTGCGGTTTTGCTATTTGATGAGGTGGATAGCGGGATTGGCGGGCAAACCGCCGCCTTTATGGGCAAGAGATTACTGCAATTAAGCCATGATAGGCAGGTGATTGTGATTACCCATTCGCCACAAATCTCGGCATTGGGCAAGCATCATTTCCATGTTAGCAAGCTGATTAAAGATGGTGCAACCATTAGCCAAGTCAAATTATTATCGGCACAAGAACGCCTTGAAGAAGTGGCGCGTATGGTATCAGATGGCACCATCACCAACGCCGCCCGTGCCGCCGCCCTCAAATTATTGCAAGGCGGGCATGAATATCAGGAAACCGATAATGGCTGATATGGGTGATGCTGATGCGAAAGCGCGAATCGATTCGTTAAGCAAAGCGATTAAGCGATATGATGATGCTTATTATAACCAAAATCAAAGCAAGATAGATGATGCAAGCTATGATGATTTGCGGCGCGAATTACGGAAATTAGAGGACGCATATCCTAACTTAAAACAGGCGGATAGTGTTAGCGATAAGGTGGGTTCCCCGCTCAATAATGAGTTGCCACATAAAGCGTTCAGCAAGGTCAAGCATTTGAAGCCGATGCTATCGCTAGATAATGCGTTTAACGAAGGCGATATTGCCGAATTTATGCGGAAAATGAGAGATTTTTTGAAATCCCCGAATGATGAATTTATGCCCCTATTGGCAGAATTAAAGATTGATGGGTTATCTGCCGCGATTCACTATAAAAATGGCAGGGCTTGCATACGCCCTCACGCGGGGCGATGGCGAAACGGGCGAGGATATTACCGCCAACATCAAGAGCATTAAGGCGATTCCGCATCAATTATCAGGCAATCCGCCTGATTATCTTGAAGTTCGGGGCGAGATTTTTTTTGATAAGCAAGATTTTGCGACCCTGAATCAATCGCTTAATGATGAGGGTAAAAAGCAATTTTCAAGCGCGCGCAATGCGGCATCGGGGTCTCTGCGACAATTAGATGCCAGCATCACCGCCAGCCGCACGCTTAAATGTTTCGCCTATACTATCGGTGAGGTGAGTGATGATTTTAAAGCCATAAATGGTGAGGATATTTTACAAAAATTAACAGATTTTGGCTTGCCTGTGAATCCCTATCGTAAATTATGCGAATCGATGGAAACATTATTGGCATTTTATGATGAGGTCAGCAAGAAACGCGAGAGCCTGCCTTACGAGATTGATGGCATGGTGTATAAGTTAAACGATATTGCTTTGCGCGAACGGTTGGGTGTGGTGGCACGTTATCCGCGTTGGGCGATTGCCCATAAATTCCCCGCTGAAAAGAAAATCACCACCCTAAATGCTATCACAATTCAGGTGGGGCGTACGGGTAGTCTAACGCCAGTCGCGGAGTTAGAACCTGTCTTTATCAATGGCGTTAAAATTCAGCGGGCTACTCTGCATAATGATGATGAGATTAAGCGCAAAGATATTCGAGTTGGCGATAGGGTTGAAATTCAACGCGCTGGAGATGTAATTCCGCAAATCACCCGTAGCATCGATGCCGAGAATAGAGATGAATATCCGCGCGAAGTATTTACATTTCCGCAAAACTGCCCTGTATGTGATACCAAGACTGTACGCGTGCAAGATGAGGCTGCCATTCGTTGCCCGAATTTTCAATGCCCCGCACAACAGATTGAGGCGATGAAGCATTTGGTCAGCCGTGATGCGTTTAATATTGATGGGTTAGGCGAACAGCAATTAAAATTATTTATTGAAAAAGGTTTTTTAGGCAGTCTAGCCGATATTTTCAGGCTATATCAGCATCGCGATAAAATTCTGGCACTAGAAGGCTTTCAAGAAAAATCGGTCAATAATCTGATGCAATCCATTGATGCCACCAAAAACAATATCACGCTGGATAAATTCATCTATGCGCTTGGGATTCGGCATATCGGGACTATCACTGCCAAAGATTTGGGTTTTGCCTATAGCACAATAGAAAATCTGCAACATGCGTGGCATCATTTAAATGAAGAAGCGAATCAGCAATTCATCATTGATATTGAGGGCTGTAGCCATAAAGTGCTAGAAGCGATTCAAGATTTTATCGGCAAACAGGCACATTTGTTTGATGATTTATGCGCTGTGCTAAATATTACCCCACTTATTCGCACAAATGATGGCGCGTTTGCAGGCAAAAAACTCCTCTTCACTGGCACATTAGAAAAATTAAGCCGTAGTGAAGCCAAAGCAATGGCTGAAAAAGCAGGCGCAAGCATGGTATCAGGCGTTTCGGCAAAGCTTGATTATCTGGTGGTGGGCGCAAACCCCGGTAGTAAACTCACCAAAGCGCAAGCACTTGATATTGCTATATTATCTGAACAAGAATTTATTGATGCGATAAATTAATAGGGCGCGATATTGTAGCTTTGCACCTTATAAAGGCGCGGTAAATTAAAACCGCACCCTCATAAAATATTACTATCTAGGGCCTTTGCCGCTTTTCTTTTCTTCGAAAATCACATTGGCATCCATGATTTCATCATCATGCTCTGGGCTTTCTAGCAAAGGCGTTACCTCAGCTTTACGACACAACCCATCAATATGACTGCCTGCTTCGATTGCCAGAATTTCGTGTAAAATATTGCCTTCAATATGCGCGTGTCCGTAAAGTTCGGCAATACGGGCAGTAATATCGCCTACAACCCTGCCAGATACCCGTAAATGGTCAGCATAAATTTTTCCAACCACAATGCCTTTCGGGCCAAGAGTAATCACATTAGCGCGTAAATCGCCATCGACCTTGCCATCGATATGAATATCACCATCACTGTGAAGATTGCCTTTCATACGCGTTGATTCGCTGATGATTGTTGGCGCCCGCTCGCCCGCTGAAATCGGCGGTGAGTATGATGAACCTGTGTTATTATTGGTGTTTGTTGGTGTATTAGCCATTGTCTTCTATTATTCCTTTATATGCGTATTTGCCTGCTTGAATGAAAAGTTTCGGGTCAAAAGGTTGCCCCTGAAACCTGATTTCGTAATGCACATGCGGCCCTGAGCTACGCCCAGTACTGCCAACCGTGCCGATGATTTGTTTCAAATTAACCTTATCACCTTTTTTTACATTAATTGCGCGCATATGTCCATAGCGGGTTCTAAATCCACAACCATGGTCTATTTCTACCATATTGCCATACGCGCCCAACTGCCCTGCAAAAACCACAGTGCCAGCCGATGTTGCCCATACAGGTGTGTTATACCATGCCACAAAATCTAAACCATAATGCATTTCACGCCCGCGCCCCGTAAATGGGTCGACGCGAAAACCGAATTTTGACGATAAACGGTGCGTATCAACAGGCTCAATCAGCGGCATACAACTCATAAAAGATTGCATTGCCTCAAGTTTATTAACGCGGTAATCAAGCTGTTCTTGCCGTAAATTCAATAAATCGGTCAGGCGCGCATCATTATCGTCAACATTAAGCGCAGGACCACCAACCCCATTGACTGCCACTGGTAATAAGCCGATTTTGGTAAGTCGATTCACCGTTAAACCACTGACATCAATGATTTTGCCGATACTATCAAGCGAATAATCAGTGCGCTTAATTTCACGTTCTAGCACTTTCTTTTGATTCGACTGCACATAAGTGAGAGTTCGCACCAAGCTTTCAGCTTCGGCTAATAAATTTTCACTACTGCCTTCTACCACCTCATCAATCGTCTGCCCAACAAGGGTACGCAACTGCGCTACAAAATCAGAAAGCACATGTTCAGCATTTTGGTCTAATTTGGTGCGGACATATAATTTTTCACGAATATCATTCAAATCACCACGCAAAGAATCATTTTCTTCCACTACCGAAAGATAGGCGGTTCTAAGCTCGTTATGCGAGGTTTCGATGTTGCCCAATGCCGCTTCAGTGGTAAGGCTATCACGCCTTAGCGCATCACGCGCATTTTCTAATGTCTTGATATAATCGGTCATTTCCTGACGGCTAAGTAGCAACACACCATCGCCTTTTTGGATTTTATCACTGGTGCTAATCTCGCCATCGACCCGTTCTAGCAAATGCGATAGGCGGTTATTATTAAACCAATCATTCAACACACGCAATGTTTCAGGCGAATTATAGCTACGCCCACGCACTGATTCCACATCTAGATAAAGCTGATTCACCTCTTTATAGACATCGCGAAACACAACGGAAGTTTCGTGCATGGTATCAAGCGAATATTCGGCTGTGTAAAGCCGTATAAAAGAAAAAGCATAAATAATGCTTAACAAAGTGATAGAGAGCAATACAAATACTGCAATCACTTTTTGCTTCCATGCCTCAACATAGATATATTTAGAATAATGTCGCGTTTTTGAACGGAAGATGATTTCCCTATCATGGAAACAATCTTTCATAAATTTACGCATTTTTGCACTGATGCCGAATGTTTCAGTCCGCATATCTCACCTTAACCAATATATAATAAAGTTAATAATTTAACTTTTATTGTATCCTATAAAATTCTGTTTTCAATTTTTGAAGCAAGTAACATACTGCTTCACCTTAAAAAAATTCTGTTATAACAATCACTCATCAAATAATCATTAGCCTGACTTATAACATTGTCATCTTTTTGTTTCAACAAAAAAGACTGATTATTTTTCATCAGATTATAATTTCTCTCTTAAAATCCGATTCACCTCTTTAGGATTCACTTTACCACCGCTACGCTTCATCGCCTGCCCGACAAACCAACCAAATAAATTTTGATTGCCACCCTTATAATCGGCAAGCTGAGACGGGCTATCGGCAATAATAGCATCAATCAATTTTTCAATTTCGCCACTATCACTAATTTGCTCCAAACCTTTTTCAGCGATAATATCGCTTGCATCCTTGCCATTTTGCATCATCTCGTCAAACACGTCTTTGGCAATCCGCCCAGATATTGTGCCTTTTTCGATAAATTCAAGCAAACCGCCCAACGCTTTGGCATTAACGGGAGAGTTTTCTAATGCAATCTCTGCCTTATTCAGCCGCCCTAATAATTCGGATATCACCCAATTTGCCGCCAATTTCGCATTCACATTTTTTGCTGCTTGTTCAAAATAATCAGCGCGATTTTGTTCCGTTACCAACACCGCCGCATCATAGGCACTGATACCATAATCGGCGATAAACCGTGCCGCTTTGGCATCGGGCAATTCGGGCAATCTGCTTCGCATTTCTTCAATCAACGCATCATCAATCACCACTTCTGGTAAATCTGGGTCAGAAAAATAGCGGTAATCATGCGCCTCTTCTTTTGAGCGCATCGCGATTGTTTCAGCCTTCGCGATATTATAAAGCCGTGTTTCTTGCTTGATTGTGCCACCATCTTCTAGCACGCTAATCTGGCGTCGTGCTTCATATTCAACGGCTTGACGCAAGAATTTAAGCGAATTCAGATTTTTAATCTCACAGCGGGTGCCTAATTCAGCCCCAACTTTCCGCACCGAAACATTGGCATCAGCCCGTAGCGAGCCTTCTTGCATATTGCCATCACAACTGCCAACATAGCGCAAAATGCTTCGCACTTTTTCAACATAAAGCGCAGCTTCATTTGCCGAACGCATATCAGGGTTCGAGACAATCTCCATCAGCGCAATCCCGCATCGGTTAAGGTCAATCAGGCTTTTACCGGGTATTTGGTCATGCAAGGATTTACCCGCATCTTGTTCTAAATGCAGCCTCTCAATGCCGATATGTTTCATCTCGCCATCAATATCAATCATCACCGTGCCACCCGAAACGATAGGCTTATCAAATTGCGAAATCTGATAGCCTTGTGGCAAATCAGCATAAAAATAATTCTTGCGCGCAAAGATAGAAATGTTATTGATTTTTGAGCCCAATGCCAACCCACTTTTGATGGCTTGATGCACGCATTCCTGATTCAGCACGGGCAACATGCCGGGCATCGCCGCATCAACCAATGTTACTTGTGCGTTAGGTTCAGCACCAAAAGAAGTGGAAGCCTTAGAGAATAATTTTGATTCGCTTGCCACTTGCGCGTGAATTTCTAGCCCTATCACCAATTCCCAATCGCCTGTATTGCCTTTAATGAGATTATTATTCGCCATCGATAATCCCTTTCGGCAGGTTATCAAAGCCGATTTCAGATTCAAAAATATCAGCCACTTGCAACAGACGCGGCTCATCAAAATGCTGTCCGATAAATTGCACCCCTAATGGCAAACCATCTTGATTTAACCCCGATGGCACCGAAAGTGCAGGCAAGCCCGCCATTGATGCAGGCACGGTGAAAATATCAGAAAGATAGGCTTGCACAGGGTCTAACCCAAATGTAGCAATCGGTTCAGCAGCTTTTGGCGTGGTGGGGGCGAAAATAACATCGCATTGCGTGAAGGCCTGCTGAAAATCTTGCATTATCAAACGGCGAACTTTTTGCGCTTTTAAGAAATAAGCATCATAATAGCCTGCCGATAATACATAAGTGCCAATCAAAATACGCCTTTTCACCTCGTCTCCGAAGCCTTCCGCGCGGGTTTTACGATACATTTCATCAAGCGTATCCACATCATTAGCGGTGCGATGCCCGTAACGGACACCATCATAGCGCGATAAATTGCCCGATGCTTCGGCAGGGGCAATCACATAATAAGCAGGCAGGGCATATTCAGTCATTTTCAGTGAAATCGGCACAATTTCTGCGCCTGCTTGTTGCAATAATTCCTGTGCTTGTTGGCAATTTTTCTTAATCTCATCATCTAAATCATCGGGGAAATATTCTTGCGCCACGCCTATTTTCAAGCCTTTGATTGATTGCCCGAATTTCTCGTGAAAATTTGGCACTTTTTGCCGTGAGGTCGTCATATCACGCGCATCATGCCCGCACATAATTTCTAGCAATAACGCGCCATCCCATATTGTGCGCGTCAAGATACTGGCTTGGTCAAGTGATGAGGCGAATGCCACCATGCCATAGCGTGAGCATCTGCCATAGGTAGGCTTGATGCCGACTGTGCCAGTGAGTGCCGCAGGTTGCCGAATCGAGCCACCCGTATCACTGCCTGTTGCTGCCACAATCGCCCGCATCGCCACCGATGCCGAACTACCACCTGATGAGCCACCCGGTATTAAATCAGTATCACTGCTAACAGCGTTTTTGCCATTCGCACGCCACGGATTTACCACGCTACCATAATAGCTGTTTTTATTGGCAGACCCCATCGCAAACTCATCTTGATTCAGCTTGCCGATAGTGATACTGCCCGCTTGTTCTAGCCTATCAATCACAGTGGCGGTATAGGGTGGCTTAAAGCCCTTTAGAATATTGCTTGCGGCTTGGGTATCCATGCCATTGATGGCGAATAAATCCTTATGTGCCAGTGGTATGCCGTCTAATTGACCTGCATCGCCCTTTTTACGGCGTTCATCACTTTGTTTTGCGTTTTTTCGTGCGCTATCTTCGGCAATGTAGCTATAGATATTCAGCTTTTTGGCTTGTTCTGCATTATCAAGCGCGCATTGGGTGAGTTCAGATGCGGTGAAATCGCCTTTATCTAGCCCATCAAGCATCTGCTTGATGGTGAGTTGCATCAGATTATTGCCAGATATTTTATTAGGCATTATCAACCACTTTCGGCACCACGAAAAAGCCCATCTCGCTTTCAGGCGCGTTTTGTAGCACCTTATCGGCAATATTATTCTCTGCCACGCCATCAGTGCGCCATACAGCTTGTTCTAGCATCGGGCTGATGAGGGGTTCAACATTATCGGTATCAACCTGCGATAGCTGACCGACATAATCCAAGATTTTATTCAAATCCTGTTGTAATTGCGCCTCTGCCTGTTCGGATATTTCTATATTCGCCAAACCTGCAATGCGTCTTACGATGGTGTTATCAATGCTCATAATGTGATTTACTAGCCAAAATTGCGCTCATATGCAAGTGTTTTTTGCCGATACCAACATGTTAATTTGATGCTATGGTGATGCTTCGCGCTGAATCCAACCACCGCCTAGCACTCTATCACCATCGTAACACACGGCAGCCTGCCCCGGCGCAATGCCATATTGCGGTTCGGTAAAATGCACGCGCATTCTATCACCACTTTTATCACCCTCTCGTTCTAGCCTTGCCTCGATGGGCTGCATCACTGAGCGATATTTAACCGTGATATTCTGTTGTAGCAGTGCCTCATCATCTGCAAACCAGTTGCAATGACCAAGCAGGATTGATTGATTGCCTAACGCTTTTTTATCCCCCACAATCACACGCTGATGGTCGGCATCTAGTTTCAGCACATAAAGCGGTTTGGTGTCGTTACCGCTGTTACCGCCAAGATTTATGCCCTTTCTCTGCCCAACTGTATAATGGGCAATGCCCTTATGCTGACCCAGAACATTGCCTGCCATATCAACAATATCGCCACCCACAAATGCTTCGGGGCGTAATTTTTCTAAGATTGTGCGGTAATTGCCATCTGGCACAAAGCAAATATCTTGACTTTCAGCTTTGGCGGCAACGGGCAGATTGTAATCTTCTGCCATTTGGCGCGTTACTGCTTTATCTTGCCCGCCTAGTGGAAAATAAAGAGTTTCAAGTTGCGCAGGTGTGGTGGCAAATAAGAAATAGCTTTGGTCTTTTTTATCCTGCACAGCGCGATACAAGGATGCAACGCCATCATGCACTTGCTTTCTGATGTAATGCCCCGTTATCAGCGCATCTGCACCCAATCGTTTGGTCTCGCCAAGCAAATCGTTAAACTTCACCGATTGATTGCAACGCACACAAGGCAGAGGCGTTTCGCCACGCACGTAGCTATCGGCAAAATCATCAATTACTGATTGCTTGAAGCGCGTTTCGTAATCTAGCACATAATGGGTGATGCCCAAATGCGCCGCCACATTGCGGGCATCTTGAATATCTTGCCCCGCGCAACACGCGCCTTTACGTGCAGGAGTGGCGCCATTATCGCCCTGATTATAAAGCTGTAACGTAATGCCAATCACCTGATAGCCTTTTGCTTTCATTATTGCCGCTGCTACTGATGAATCCACGCCACCCGACATGGCAACCACCACACGGATATCGCTTGCAGGGCGCTGTAATATATCGGCAGGAAGCACTTCTGATATATCGGCTTTTGGTAATGCCACTTGTGGCGATGTATTTTGTGCTAGATGATTCATAATATTTACACATTAGCCGATAGTTAGCAGAATATCAAGAATTGCTTTATTTCCACTTGACTTTACCAAAGCAATGCTATAGTTTTGCACTTCAATTTACATAACCTTACTCTGCTTGTTGATAAGTGGGGTTTACAATAAAGAGACACTCTTTATTAAATTAGCCGAAAGGGAATATTAATGCCGATTTATGAAACGGTATGTATCTTGCGCCCAGATTTATCTAAAGCGCAAGTTGACCAAATCAATAGCGACAATATAGATATTATCAAATCCGTTGATAAAGCGGTAAAGATTGGTCGCCAAGAATATTGGGGTGCGCGCACCCTTGCCTATCGCATCAAAAAACAGCGTAAAGGGCATTATTTGCTTGTTAATTACGATGGTGAGAGTGCGGCAGTGAAAGAATTAGAGCGCAAAATGGGTCTTAACGAAGATGTGTTACGCTATATAACAGTAAAAGTAGATGCAATGCCTACTGAACCATCACCAATGATGAAAATTATAGATGATGATGAATTTCGCCGTCCACGGTATAATAAATTTGACGATAAAAAATTTGACGACCGACCAAGACCAAACAGAAATGATGGCGACAGAAGTGATGCAAGAAGCGATGATAAATATCGCGATAATCGCGATGCACCAGTTCAAGCTGATATCGCCCAACAAGCTGACACAAAAGAAGTAAAGGATAAGAATGATGAGTGAAGAAACAACTGACATCTCACCAGATGCAAATGCAAATCCATCTGATGATGCACCAGCAACCAAACTTGCACCCGGTGAAAAAACAGAATCAGCGAAATCGGCTTCTATCCCACGTAAAAGTTGGCGTAAACAATGTTATTTTTCGCAACCCGGTGCGCCCGTCATTGACTATAAAGATACAAAATTATTGCAACGTTTCTTAACAGAACGCGGTAAAATCGTACCAAACCGTCTATCAACAGTATCAATCCAAAAACAGCGCGACCTTGCCAATGCAGTCAAACGCGCCCGTGCGATTGCTTTACTGCCTTATGTGAAACGCTAGAAGAAAGAGATAAAAAAATGGTTCAAGTTATTCTTATTGAGCGCGTTGAAAAATTAGGTAAAATCGGCGATGTGGTTGAGGTTAAACCCGGCTATGCGCGCAATTTTCTACTGCCTAAAAATAAAGCGCTTCGTTCTACCAAAGAAAATTTGGTAAGTTTTGAAAGCCGTCGTGCCGAAATTGAGGCGCAAGATGGTGAAAAATCAAGTGTTGCTTCAAGATTGGCTGATAGATTAAGTGGCAAAGAAATTGTTCTGATTCGCGCCGCCAGTGAAAGCGGTCAGCTTTATGGCTCAGTAACAGCGCGCGATATTGCCAATGAAATTACCACACAATTATCAGAAAATATCACACGCAATCAAGTGATTTTGGAAGTGCCTGTGAAACAGTTGGGTATTTTTCCGCAAAAAATCAACCTGCATGGCGATGTGAATGTCGTGATTGATTTAAATGTTGCCAAAACCGAAGATGAGGCAAAAACACAGCGGCAGAAATTAATTGATGCCGCCAATAAGCAAAAGGCAAAAGCTGAAAATGATGCCAGAAAGCCATGGGTGCAACCTGTGGAAGAAGCAGTTGTTGAGACTGAAGCAGATGCAGAAGAAACCGAAGCAGCTGATGATATTTCGGCTGAAGCTGTTGAAGTAGAAACAGCTGAACAGACTGATGAAACGCCAGATGACGAACAAGCTGATGATGAACAAGCGGAAACAAAAACGTAACGCTACGATTCGGCACTCTATTGAAAATATTGCAATCCCTTATTTTATCTCTTGACATGAAAAAATAAGGGATTTGTCAATGTAAAAGCATTTTTGCATTGACTTATCCCCGTATTTATTGTTTATTTTTGACTTTAACTTGTGTATATACAAACTATTTGATGCAACTTGGTTAAACTACCAACATGAATATTGCCAACAAAAATAACTCCCCATCGCCAGCCGTCGATACCAGCGATAGCACAACCATTCGTGCGCCACATAATCTTGAGGTGGAGGCTGCTTTATTGGGTGGATTGTTGCGTAACAATAAAATTTTTGAACAGATAAGCGAAATCACCATAGCCGACCATTTTTATCATGGCGGTCATGCTCAGATTTACACCATGATTAGCGGTTTGCTGAATGATGGGCGCGTTGCCAACGAAGATACCCTTGCCCACCATGCCCAAGCTGATGATATTCTAAAAACTATCGGTGGTGCTAGCTATATCAAATCGCTTGCTGATAATGCGTTGGTGATTATTGCTGTGCAAGAATATGCACAATTACTCAAAGATTTATTCCTAAAACGTGAACTGATGGGAATCGGTGAAAGTTGTGTGATAAGGGCGGGCAGTAAAACCCATGAAACTGCTAATGAGCAAATCGAGAATGTTGAGCAAAAATTATTCTTGCTAGCCGAACATAGTCATAGTGAATCATCGGTGGTGACATTCGGAGAATCCATTAAAAGCGCGCTTGATACGATGGATAAAGCCATGCGTAACGATGGCAAGCTGACTGGCATTTCTACTGGTTTGAAAGATTTAGATGCCGTATTAGGTGGCTTACAAAAAACTGATTTGATTGTGCTTGCAGGGCGTCCCAGTATGGGTAAATCGGCAATGGCGCTGAATATTGGCTATAATGCCGCTAAAAATTTTAAGCAACTTTATGATGAAGATGGTAATGAAATTGGTTATGAGGGCGCAAAGGTTGCAGTATTTTCACTAGAAATGTCTGCCGAACAAATCGCATCGCGTTTATTATCGGCAGCCAGCGAAACCAATAGCGTTTCACTGCGGCGCGGACAAATCAATCAGGAACAATTTAATCGCATTGCCCGTAAGGCACAAGAAATAGATAAATTACCGCTTTATATTGATGAAACATCGATGCTAACAGCAAGTAAAATCAGGCAGAGGGCGCGCCGTTTCAAGCGTAAACAAGGGCTAGATTTAATCATTATCGACTATTTGCAATTACTGCACGCAGGCGCTGATGAACGTGCCGATAATCGCGTGTTAGAAATATCACTGATGACACGGCAATTAAAAGGCTTGGCGCGTGAATTAAATATCCCGATTCTTATCTTATCGCAATTATCGCGGGCGGTGGAAAGTCGTGACCCACCTATCCCTAACCTAGCTGATTTGCGCGATTCGGGTGCGATTGAACAAGATGCCGATGTGGTGGCGTTTATTTATCGCCCTGAATATTATCTGCAACGCAAACCGCCCGAGAGACGCGAGAATGAAACAGATACAAAATTTGATGACCGTTACCAGAATTATCAAATTCGGTTAGAAGAAAGCCGTAATAAGGCGCAGTTGCATATTGCCAAGCACCGACATGGCGAAACTGGCGTGGTTGACCTTTACTTCAATCCCGAATTTGCGCTTTTCAGTGATTTAGAAAAACGCTATGATTAAAAGATGCCGAATCTGCTAATTGATAAACATGCACTGATTGCCAATTATCACTATTTGCAACAGCAAGTGGCGGCTGGCGTTAGCGTTAATCCTGTGGTGAAGGGCAATGCCTATGGGCTTGGTGCGGATGTGATTGCGCCGCTATTGCATGAAGCAGGTGCGCGGTTGTTTTTTACCGCCCATTTTGAAGAAGCGTTACAGTTGAGATATAATCCCCTTTTACAATCCTCAAATTTTGCGCCGCTGAATGGTTTTGTGAATAAGGTCGCAGACGCCCGTGATTATATCAGGCATGGCATCACGCCTATCTTTAACAGCATACAGCAAATGCAAGAATGGCGCGATGAGATTGCCAGCAAGGAAATGGCAAGCAATACGCCCTCACCCGCCTCCACATTTTTGCATATTGATACGGGCATGAATCGATTGGGCGTTGCCTATGATGAAATCTTACAACAATGTGATAATAAAGATTTTTTTGATTTACTCAAACAAGCCAATGTTACGCATATATTATCGCATTTATTAGCCTCTGATGATGTCGATTCGCCCTATAATGCACAGCAATTATTAAAATTGCAAAATTTACAGAAAAAAATCAATTTGCCGATGATTGTCTCCAATTCCGCTGGCATCATGCTTGGTGAAAATTATCATTTTGCGGGCGTTAAACCGGGCGTTTCTCTTTATGGTGGCTTTCGTGATATGTTTCCACAATTAAAGCATGTTCTTGATTTGGAAGCACCAATTATTCAGATAAATAATGTAAGAAAAGGCGAATCGATTGGCTATGATGCTGTGTATGTTGCCCCGCATGATATGCAAACCGCTACCATCGAATGCGGCTATGCTGATGGCTATTTACGCTATGGCGAAAAAAATATATCACGTAAAACGCGCCATATATTGATTGATGACCAGTTAGCACCACTGGTTGGGCGCATATCGATGGATGTTATTACTGTTGATATTACAAAAATTATGCGTAAAGATTTGCTTTCACTTGGAAAAATGGTTAAACTAATATGGAAAAATTACGATATTAATAATATCGCATATCAAACGGGAACAATTCCCCATGAATTCTTGACCTTTTTCTCGAAAAGGGTTAAACGGGTTATAGTAGATTAAATTAGAATGTGTTAGGAAGTATAATGACGCGATTTTTAGATTTTTTGAGCAATATTGGCGGTGTTGTCATTCGATTTTTTGAGATGTTGGGTGAGATTATTTTGTTTGCCTTGAATGGCGTTTCGCATTTTTTTCGCCCGCCTTTCTATCTCAATATTTTATGGCGACAAATAATTGAGATTGGCTATTTCTCACTGCCCGTTGTGGGCATGACCACGCTGTTTTCAGGCATGGTGCTAGCGTTGCAAAGCTATTCAGGCTTTCAAGCTAATTTTGCCGAAGCAACAATACCATTATTGATAGTGGTGGCGATTACCCGCGAATTAGGACCCGTTTTAGCAGGGCTGATGGTGGCAGGTAGAATCGGGGCATCAATGGCAGCAGAATTAGGCACGATGCGCGTTACCGAACAAATTGATGCGCTTGGCACATTGCAAACTGACCCCTTCAAATATTTGATTGCGCCACGTTTATTAGCAGGCTTAATAATGTTGCCTTTCTTGGTGTTGATTGGTGATATTCTAGGCGTGATGGGTGGCTTTCTTGTTGGCGCGTATAAGCTTGACCTTAATCCGATTATTTTCATCACCAATGCACGTGATGCTTTGGATACAGTGGGCTTGATTTCAGGCTTGGTAAAAGCCGCCGTGTTTGGCTTTGTTGTTTGCTTAATGGGTTGCTATCATGGCTTTAACTCATCAGGCGGTGCGCGCGGTGTTGGCACGGCAACAACCAATGCTGTGGTGAGCGCATCTATCTTAATCTTAATATTTAACTATTTCATCACAGAGATATTCTTCTCTCGGTAATCCATACAAAGTTTAATACGAAAGTAACGAAATCATGAATGAAAAATCAAAAAAAGACGCTCCTCTTAAAATTGAGTTGAAGAATGTTAAACGCCATTTTGGCAATAAAAAAGTATTAGATGGTGTTGATTTAACTGTCAAAGATGGCGAATCAGTCGTTATTATCGGTGGCTCTGGCACAGGTAAATCTGTTACATTAAAATGTATATTAGGCTTGCTGAATCCGCAAGAAGGCGATATCTTTTTTGATGGTAAATCCATCGTCGGGATTAAGAAATCCGAGCGCGACCGCGTGAATAATAAAATCGGTATGTTGTTTCAATATGCGGCATTATTTGATAGTCTTAATATCTGGCAAAATGTAGCGTTTGGGCTTATTTACGGGCAAGGAATGCCAAAACATGAAGCTTACGAGATTGCGATTGAACGGCTTGCTGATGTAGGGTTAGGCGCAGATGTGGCGCCATTAATGCCTGATGAAGTATCAGGCGGTATGAAAAAACGGATTGCGTTAGCGCGTGCGATTGCCACCAAACCTGAGGTTATCTTTTTTGATGAGCCAACCACTGGGCTTGACCCCATCACTGGCGATGTGATTAACGAGCTTATTCGTGATTGCGTCAAAAATATCGGCGCGACCGCGCTTTCTATCACCCATGATATGAGTTCGGTACGTAAAATCGCTGACCGCGTTGCCATGCTTTATCAAGGCAAAATCATTTGGTGTGATACTGTGGAAGCAATGGATAAAACTGATAATCCGTATGTAAGGCAATTTATTACTGGCTCAGGCGAAGGACCGATTAAAACCAACCCTAGACAGTAGATGCCCATCAAATAATGGCAAAAAAAATCGCAACCCTCTTCTTTTGCAAATCATGTGGCGCAGAATATCGGCAATGGGAGGGCAAATGCCGTGCATGCGGTGATTGGAATAGCATCACCGAAGCCCCTACTCCTACATTATCGCCTGTCGGTGGTTTTCAACAAGCAAAAACAGGCAAAATACGTAGTGGGCATGATGCCGCAAATATATTCACACCATTAGGTTTAAGCGAAAATGTTACCGAAACATATCTGCCCACTGGCATGGCTGAGTTTGACCGCACCATTGGTGGTGGTATTGTGCCGGGCGGTGTTACCTTAATTTCTGGCGACCCCGGCATTGGCAAATCCACATTGATTTTACAGATTACGGGCTTATTGGCAAAAAACAAAAAATGCGTCTATATTTCTGGTGAAGAATCACCGCATCAAATTAATTTACGCGCCAAACGGCTTAAGATTACTGATGGGTCGATTCAACTAGCAAGCCATTATGATTGTGATGTTTTATTGCAAGCACTTGACCAAATTAATCCTGATTTTGTGGTAATTGATTCGATTCAAACATTGGCAAGCGGGCAAGCACAAGGCGCACCCGGCAGTATCACCCAGATTCGCACCATCACGCAAATGCTGGTGCATTATGCCAAAGCGAATCATTGCGCGATGATGCTAGTGGGGCATGTTACCAAAGAAGGCAATATTGCTGGTCCGCGCCTGTTAGAACATATGGTTGATACTGTGCTTTATCTTGAGGGCGATAAAAACCAGTATTATCGCCTGCTTCGCACCATTAAAAACCGTTTCGGCGCAACTGACGAGACTGGAATTTTTGACCTACAGCAAGATGGCATGCACGAAGTATCGAATCCTTCAGCGATTTTCACCAGTGGCGATGATAACAGCATTGTTAGTCCGGGCAAAGCGGTCTGTATCACCACCACTGGCACCCGTCCGCTGATGGTAGATATTCAGGCTTTGGTTGCCTCTTCTGTGTATCCTATGCCCAAACGGACTGCTTTGGGCTTTGATGGCGCAAGGCTGGATATGATTATCGCGATTCTAGAAAATCATGCGGGCTATGCGTTTGCAGGGCATGATATTTATTTGAATGTGGCAGGTGGCTTGAAAATTCGCGAGCCTGCTGCCGATTTGGCCGCCGCCGCCGCACTGATTTCGGCATTGTTAGGGCGCGCTTTGCCCCATAATATCGCTTTTGCAGGCGAATTAGGGCTTTCTGGCGAGGTGCGCGCTGTTAGCTTATGGGAGTTGCGGGTGAAAGAAGCAAAAAAAATGGGCTTTGATAAGGTGATATTACCTGCCCCCGTCTTGCCAAATCAAGCTGATAAGGTTACAACAGATAAACACATCGATATTATGCGTTCGGTGCATCAATTTCCATCCTTGATGAAAGATTTAAGTTAGCGAGCAAAATTATCCGCCTATGAATATTACTGACCCCATACTCTATGATACGATTGCCATTATTTGCGTGGTTGTTTCAGTGTTTCTTTCACTCACCAAAGGTTTGGTGCGCGAGCTTATCTCGCTGACTGAATGGGTGCTTAGCTTCTGGCTAACTTATTTGTTTCACGATATTGCCGCCAATTTGCTTTCCTCTTATATTCCAGTCGATTCTATAGCGCAATTGGCTGGTGTTGCCACCACTTTTATCACTTTTTGGCTGATTTTATATATTATTGGTAAAAAAATCATTGCGGCATTGCACACCAAAATCCCTGCCAAAGCCGATATGATAGGCGGTATTGTCTTTGGTGGATTAAGGGGCGTTGCATTGCCGATTATTGTGTTTAACCTGATATTGCTGTTTAGCATATCGCGCGATATGCAACATGCGATTCTTAAAAGCTATAGCTATCAATTCACTCAAAAAATTAGCGAAAATCTGTTCGGGGTAACGCCGCAAACCATCATTGAGCGCACCAATAAAGATATAGAAAAGCAAATATAGGAAAATATCATGCAAAATTTTGATAACAATATATTGAATGCTGGGCAGACACCATGGGATGATAAATTCCATGAGGAATGCGCGGTATTTGGGATTGCATTTTCGGATGAAGCGTCAAAATTGGCAGTGTTGGGCTTACATGCTATGCAACATCGCGGGCAAGAAGCAACTGGCATTTTAAGCAGTGATGGCAAAAAATTTCATGTCCATCGCGCAATGGGGATGGTAGGCGATGTGTTTTCTGACCCGAATATTGTCAATCGGCTAGAGGGCAAGCTTGCGCTAGGGCATAACCGCTATTCTACCACTGGCAACACCACGCTTGCCAATATTCAGCCAATGTTTGCCGATATGGAAACAGGTGGGCTAGCGATTGCCCATAATGGTAATTTTACCAATGCGCTTACCTTGCGTAAAAGTCTAATTCAGGAGGGGGCGATTTTTCAATCCACTTCTGATACCGAAATTTTACTGCATCTGGCATCACGCGCATCTGGCACAGTGGAGCAACGGCTGATTGATGGCTTAACGCAATTAGAGGGCGCCTATTCTATCGTTGCGCTGACCGAAAATAATCTGATTGGTGTTCGTGACCCTTATGGCGTGCGCCCGTTGCTATTAGGGCAGTTAGGGGGTAGCTATATTTTGGCATCGGAAAGCTGTGCGTTTGATATTATGGGCGCGAAACATATCCGCGATATTGAGCCCGGTGAGATGGTAACGATTGGGCTTGGTGGCATTAGCAGTCAGTTTCCTTTTGCCAATAAACCGTCAAAATTCTGTATTTTTGAATATATTTATTTTTCGCGTCCCGATTCCCTGATTAACAATCAGCCCGTTTATGAAATCCGTAAAAATATTGGACGCGAATTGATGAAGCAAGCCAAAATCGATGCTGATTTAGTGGTGCCAGTGCCTGATTCTGGCATTCCATCGGCGCTTGGCTATGCCGAAGCTTCTGGTATTCCGTTTGATTATGGCATTATCCGCAACCATTATATCGGGCGCACTTTCATTGAACCCTCTGATGAAATTCGGCATTTGGGTGTTAAATTAAAGCATAATGCCAATCGCGGTATCTTGAATGATAAGAGTATTGTGCTGGTTGATGATTCGATTGTGCGTGGCACCACTTCTAAAAAAATTGTTGAGATGCTCCGCATGGCAGGGGTGCGAAAAATCCATATGCTGATTGCCTCACCGCCTACCACTCATTCCTGCTTTTATGGGGTGGATACGCCTGAACGTTCGGAATTGCTGGCGGCGCAACATGATATTGCGACTATGATAAAATTGCTTGGGGTGGATTCTTTGCAATTTATCACGATGGATGGTTTGTATAAAGCGGTCAGTAATACGGTGCGTGATAATGATAATCCGCAATTTTGTGATGCTTGTTTCAGTGGTGATTATCCCATTACTGTTAAAGATAATGAGGCAGGGGTGGATAAGCAATTATCACTGCTTTCTAGCCATTCACCACGTTAGGCATCATGTCTGTTTTTGCCGATAAAATTATCCTTGTTACGGGTGCTAGCCGTAATATTGGCTATCATTGCGCTAAAAATCTGGCGATGCAAGGCGCACAGATTATCGCCACTGCCCGGACTACTGGCGGACTTGAAGCATTAGATGATGAAATATGCGCTAATAATGGCAAAAAACCCGTTTTAGTGCCGTTAGACCTGAATGATTTTGATAAAATCGATGCGTTGGGCGCAAGTCTGTTTCAGCGTTTTGGCAAGCTAGATGGGCTTATCATGAATGCAGGCATATTGGGCGGCACGCTCACCCCCGTTGCCCATATTAAGCCTGAACAATGGCAAGAAACCCTGAATGTTAATCTCACTGCTAATTACCGATTGCTTCGCAGTTTAGAATTATTGCTAAAACAAGCAGACGAAAAAAGCGCAGTGTTGGCGGTGATTGATAGTAAACCTCAACCCTTTTGGGCGCAATATCAGGTGAGTAAAGCGGGCTTAATCGCATTGCTAGAATGCTACCAACAAGAAATGAAAAAAAGCACGGTTACTATCGATACATTCTGCCCAAATGCAACCAAGAGTAAATTACGCAAAACCGCATTCCCCGGTGAAGATGAGGCAAAATTACAAACGCCTGAACAAACCGCTGATGCGATTATCAACCATTTTGAGAGTTTGTTTTAGTGGATAATGTTAACTATTTTCTTGCAGATATAAAATAATTTTGTTATGGTTTGTTAATTAGGACTGATAGATTTGAATCTACTAGCCCCATTTTGCTTTATAAAAGGATAGATATTTTGGTAATTATGTATAAAATTACCAAAAAATTGGCACATAATGAGTGAAGAAATTATGACATTACCTGCATATTATGCAGCCAGAGAATTATGCGAAAGAGATGAGCATATAACTAACTTAAGGCTACAAAAAGTTTTATATATGGCGCATATGGCTTGTCTTGGTATAGAAGGCGTTCCTTTGGTTGATGGTCATTTTCAGGCTTGGAATTTAGGACCTGTTCACCCCGCAATCTATCGAAAAGCAAGAATTTTTGGTAATAAGCCTGTCAATAAAAAGATATTTTCTGCTCTTCCTGAAGATAAGAGCAAATATAGCAGTGCATTAAAATATATTGATGATGTTGTTGACGCATTAAAAAATCTAACGAGCAGTCAACTGGTTGGCATTACCCATGACACGGATGGTGCTTGGTATAAGCATTATCAGGCAGGCGCAAAAGGACGTATTATCCCGAATCATGATATAGAAATAGAATATAATGAAAGATTCAAACAGTAGCAATCTATATAAAGATATTGATGAAAAGGCAGATAAAGATAACACAGAGCTTATTGAGTCCCTGCAAGACGAACTTGCAGAATTAAAGGATAAAAGGCGAGAGGATTTGTTTCTGTTTATTGTAACAGTTATCGTATTATTGAATATATTATTTTTTGATGATATGGGCATTGCCGCTTTTGCTATTTTAATTCTTGAATTAATAATTATTATACCTTTAGCTTACAGAATGGGAGCAGAAGAAATTATTCTTTTAATGGTTTCATTTGCAGAAAGAATTTCTCGTAAAAATTAAAAACACATCTAACGCATATCAGCTTTACGGCTTTGCACCGTATGGGTTTGCATGGCTTGCAATATTTTAACCCGCTTGATACAGCCAGTAATCTTGCCACTAATATCCACCACTGGCAATGCAGGGTCGGTATTCAACTCTAGCAATTCCCATATTTGTGATAATTCATCGCTCGGTAACGCATTGCGGTTGATACCCATCACCTCAAAACATGATTTATTTTCATCTGGCTGATAGCGCGACAGATGTTGCCAGCCAATAATGCCAATAAAGCGACTATCATGCTCATCATCGGTAACGAATAAAATCGATTGCTCATCTTTGTCTTTACCTGCTAGCAATTTATAGGCTTCCGATAGATGCTGTTGCCCATCAATCGTGGTGGCAGGTTCAATCAAATCATTTAATTCAAATTGATATTGATTGCGCCTTGCCTTCCACCAATTCCCGCCCATCGCTTGTCTCAGCGTTTGCGAATAAAATGAATTAGAAAACACCACTGATACTGTTTGGGTTGTAAACACCACCGCCAGCAAGGTGGCAAACACAATCTCAAATTGCCCGTTATGTTCAATCACAAATAAGATACCCGTTAATGGCGCGCCCAAAATACTGGCGATAAATCCTGCCATGCCCACCACCATAAATAACAGCTGATGATTGACATCGTTTTGCAATAAATTATCAAATATATTACCGCCGATTGTGCCATAAATACCTCCAAAAATCAGGCATAATGTCCATACGCCACCACCCAAACCAAAGCCGATAGTGGTTACTGATGCCAATAATTTTATCGCAAAAATCGCTATCACCGTTAACACAGCTGGATTGCCAAATAATTGCAGATAGATATTATCGTAGCCAACTCCTAACACAAAAGGATAATTCACCGCAATCAATGCCAATAAAACCCCGCCTATCATGGTGCGGTAGAGTGCCGAGATTTTCTTTCTTTCGGTAAATTCGTAAATCCAAGTGGTGAGCGTTACAAAGCATCCACCAATCAGCCCAATGCTGATGCCGAATAATATCATTGCGGGATAAACCCAGTGGGTGCTAATCATATCATTATGCAAAAGTTGCGGGATATAAAACGCGCCTTGTTCGCCATAAACCAAATAGCTTAATAATAAGCCACCGCCACCGCCAATGGTGAGCGGTAACACATAATGCACCCTGCCGCCGCGCCCTACCACAACTTCCCAAGCGAATAACGCGCCTGCCAATGCCGTATTAAACGATGCGCCAATCGCGCCTGCCACCACACAGCCAACCAGTAACACATGATAATGACTGCTAACGCGTAATTTTATCAGAAGCGGCGTTAATAATGATACCGCAAGATGAATCGCTGGTCCTTCTCTGCCCGAAGATGCCCCCAAACACAGAGTCATCTTATGCAACAATCCGTTGAGCAAACCCTCTTTTAGCGATAGATGCCCGTTTCGTAGCGCACATGCTTCCACCACCCCTGCCACACCGAATGGACGCCGATAGCGCATATAGCCCCCGACCACACCTGCCAATAAGCCTGCTAATAACAGGGGTGCAGCTATCCGCCACCATGAAAAATCTTCAGCGAGGGCAAGCGTATCACTTCCAAAAATTAAGCCATGCGCCACTTTGATGATATAGAGAAACCATATCGCAATCGCACCACCAAATATACCTGATAGCAATGCTAAAAAATCAATATATAAAAATCGCCCGAATGGCAGATATTGATTTTTATACAAGAATAGTCTCCTTTGCTCATTGATGCGTATCGGTGTTGTTAATGATCGTTTTAGCGTATGCCAAACATTCTTCATCTGTTGCCACACAGCCACCACGCGCCCACCATTTGCGTGTCTTATTTAGGATTATACCCATTTCTTTATTTTTTTCCACCCCTTCATGCAACAAAATTTTTGCCTTTAACGGAAAATCAGGCGATTGCCACGTTTCAATAATGGCATATAACTGATTTAATTTTTCGGCGGGCAGGCTATCATCAAGCGCGTGATGCAACAACAAATGCAATAATGCTAAATCTTTGCCTTCTTTATCAAGCGTTTCGTGAAGAATTTTTATCGCATCAGCTTCATGATAAAAATGTGGTTGCGTTAGCAGATAATTCAAGGTTTTCTCTGCCTGCCTGCTTAGCTTCAAAACGCGCTGTAATTGCGACGCTTTAACTGCCGCCATGCCATGATACAACCCTGCCAATATCAGTAAAAACCGCTGGGTATCATATAATTCTCTGCCGTGCAACACCGCCTGTAGCTTTGGCACTCTTGCGATATTTTGAGTGAGTTGCGTTAAAGGTTCGGGTAAAAACTTAAAAATTGGCACCGCATTTTGTAACGCATCATAGGCATAAGGCGCAGGCAACCAACGGCGCAATTCTTGATGTAACCGTTCGCCCGATATTTTACACAAGCCTTCCCCATGCTGAAAACAAGCATCACGCGCATCTTTATCGGTGGTAAATTCGGGCAATTCGGCTTGAAACCGAAATAACCGCAAAATGCGAAGATAATCCTCCTGAATTCTTGTGGCGGGATTGCCAACAAACGTCAATAACCGCCTTTCAATATCAGCGCGCCCACTATGATAATCGCTGATATTGCCGTCTTCGTCCATATACAAAGCATTGATGGTAAAATCGCGCCTTTCAGAATCTTCAGCAAAATTCTTGGCAGGGGCGATAGTGGCATGGCGGCCATCAGTCGTTACATCACGGCGCAGGCAGGCAATTTCGTAATATTCTTCGCTGCTAAACAACGCTTGAATCACACCAAAGGCGCGCCCTATCTGGATATATCTAATTTTATGTTTGCGTAATGCTTTGATAATCTGAATATCGGTTAGGGTGCAGACCAAATCAATATCTCGCACATCGCGCCCCAGCAAATAATTACGCACCGCACCGCCAACAATACGAAACTCACCGCCCGCATCGCTCAGGCTTTTTGTAACTTTGCGTAGATTAGGTTTTGATAAAAAATTTGGCTTTTGCATGATATTAGAATTTTCCTAACGAGAATTCATGCCCGCCTGATTGCAAGAACATTTCTTGCTGATTGTTAGGTAAGTCGCGTATTTCGGCAATCTCCACCAGATGATAAAATACCGAACGGGTGATGAGACCTTGCAAATTTGCGCGCAATGTCATCAAAGGTAAAAATTTATCATCGGGCTTGGCATCTGGCTTGGCATCGGGCTTGGCATCAGCCTTATTCACCATCTGTAGCGGGTGGTCGGCATCAAGCCTTACCCATTCATCAAGATTGCTTCTAAAATGCAAGCCATCGTCTTTTTGCTGATATTCCACGAAAATAAATGGCGCAACATCTACCTGAATTCGCCCACGCTCGGCTGGCGTTACCAACCAATAATCGCCCTTATCATCACGGTGCATTACCGATGCAAACAGTTTGCATAACGGTTTACGCCCGATGGGTGAGTTTTGATAATGCCATGTGCCATCGGCTGATATTCTGATATTAAAATCGCCACAATATTGTGGCATTGCAAACGGTAAATCAACGCCCGTTAATGGCACATCGGCGATATTTGGCTGATTATCACCCCCACCAATATTCTTCAGCGCGTTTTGTGCCTCAAGATATTCTCTTTTTTTGTGAGTGCTGCTATCAGGCAAATTCTATCACTGCCTCAATTTCCACACTCACCCCCAAAGGTAGCGAGCCTGCACCCATCGCAAAGCGGCTATGTCTTCCCTTATCACCAAACACTTCCACCATCAAATCGGACGCACCATTAATCACTTTCGGGTGATTGGTAAAATCAGGAGTTGCATTTACAAAACCGCCTAATTTAACAATTCTAACCACCCTATCTAAATCGCCATCTAATGCGGCTTTGGCTTGCGCGATAATGTTAATCGCGCATAATTTTGCCGCTTCAATGCCTTGGTCTTGCGATATATCAGAGCCTAATTTACCCTGATACGCAAAATTGCCATCTTTCATCGGCAATTGCCCCGATATAAAAATGAGATTACCCGTCATGCAAAAAGGCACATAATTTGCCGCAGGTGCCGCCGCTTGTGGCAATGTTATGCCTAATTCTTTTAATTTATCATCAATCATACCCATGATATCTTCCTAACTGTTAAAAAATGAATGAATATTTTGTTTATGCCTTACCTTTACAATAATCACAACAAAAAACATAAATTAAAGTAACATATTTTATATAATTTTGCTATGATGCATTAAACATTAACCCTGATTGAATTGTGCAAGTTTGTATCATGAATCTTCTTACATTGCGGGATAATATCGATAGGCTAGATGATACACTGCTTGAAACATTAGAACAGCGTTTCAAGTTGGTGCATGACATTGGCTTACAAAAAGATAAAAGCTTCTATGTGGGGCGCCCTATCCGTGAGGCTGAACAGCTGACTCGATGGATGCGTGATTTTCCCGAACTCCCCCTGCCCACCCTATTAGCTATTTTTCGGGCGTTGGTAACCACCGCCATCACCAAAGAAGTGGCGCATTTTACTGTGCATAGCGCGAAGCAAACCGAAACCATTGCCAGCAATTATTATGGCGTTGCCGATATTATCTGCCACCAAAATGCCAAACAATTATTCACCGCGCAACAGGCGGCTGATGGTAACAAGCATCAGCATTTTATCAGCATCATTCCGCTAGATGATGCTAGCTATTGGCCCAATGAAACGATTGGTGAAACGATTGGTGAAATAATTGGTAAAAACCTATCTATCATTGAAGCTTTGCCGATTGAAAGCGAGCAAAAACAGGCGGTAATTTTAGGCTATCTGCCTGATGAATTTATCCCGCATAACCATCTGTTTTATTGTGATGACATGCTTGAGCTTTCTGACGATATTAAGGTGTTTGCGACTATGGATAATAAGGTGATTTACTGCTATCATAGTAATGAGACTTGGCAAACAGCCCATGAGAAACTATCAAATCAGACTGGTAACTCACTTGCAATCACCTATCTTGGCGGTTATAGTGTTTCGGTGCAGAACGCCCTGAAAAGCCAAAATGTGCGAAATCAAAACATATAGGCGGAAATATGGTATCCTTATCGGCAAAACCTTATTTGGAATCGATTGATATTTATCAAGCAGGCGTGAAAGCAGGCGATGAATTGCCTGATATTAACCTTTCTGCCAACGAAAATCCTTACGGTTGTGCCGAACAAGTCCGCGCCCATATTGCCGATTATATCACGCGCACCGCACCCCATACATTCAGCCTGTACCCAGAACAAGGGTCTCTAAAATTACGCATGGCAATCGCTGATAAATACGGGCTTCCTTATCAAAATATTCTATGTGGCAATGGTTCTGACGAGCTTATCGCGCAAATCGCGGCGGCATTCTTGAATGTAGGCGACCATCTGTTGCATTCACAATATGGCTTTGCTTGTTATCCGTTGGCTGCCAAAAAACATGGTGCAGTGCCGATTGCGCTTGAAGAGGATAATTTTACGCTTACCGCTGATAATATCATCAATGCCATTACTGATGATACCAAAATCATCATGCTTGCCAATCCCAATAACCCGACTGGCTTTTATATCAATCATGCCGATTTACGGGCATTGCATCAGCGAATTCCACCCCATATTGTGCTGATGATTGATGAGGCCTATGCCGAATATGTTGATGAAAACAACCTCGCCAGCGATGAAACTCATGCCACGCTTGCATTGGCAAAACAGGCGGAAAATATCGTGGTAACGCGTACGTTTTCAAAAGCGCATGGCTTGGCAGGTTTGCGGATTGGTTGGTGCTATGGTTCAGATATTATCATCAATGCCATGCTTAAAATTGCCGAACCGTTTAATGTGAATTTATTGGCGCAACAAGCGGCGATGATGAGCCTAAATAGTGATGATTTTATCAGGCAATCGGTGAAAGATAATGCCGAAATGAAGCAGTTTTTGATGCAAGAATTGCCAAAATATGGTTTGCATCCGCTCCCCTCACAAGCTAATTTTTTGCTATGTCATGCTAGTAGCACACAACGCGCAGAAAATATTTTCAACCAATTAAAAACGCAAAAAATCCTGATACGCCATACCAAAAGCATGAATTTACCGACATATTTACGTATCACCATTGGCAGTGCTGCGCAAAATAACAGCTTGTTAGAAGCGTTAAAAACCATCACATGACACAGGATTTCTCTCATATCGCCATCATCGGTTGCGGGCTGATTGGCAGTTCGATTTTACATGCGATTAACCGTTACTATCAGCATAGTGATAGCCAGAAACCTTGCTTGCATGTCATTGATAGCAACCCTAATCATCTGGCGCAGGCAAAGGAATTAAAGCTAGGTGATGAATATTTCACCGATGCCAAGCAAGGCGTACGGAACGCTGATTTTATCATTCTTGCCACTCCTGTCGGCGCGTACGCTTCTATCGCCAAACAGATTGCACAGAATATTCAAGCAGGCGCACTCATCAGTGATGTTGGCTCGACCAAGCAGACCATTATCGCCCAGTTATGCGCCATATTGCCAACCCATTGTAGTTTTATTGCCGCGCACCCGATAGCAGGTACTGAAAATTCAGGTCCAAATGCGGGCTTTGCCAATCTGTTTGATGGGCGCTATGTGATTATCACGCCTGATGAGGATACGCAAGATTCACCCCTGCAAAAATTGATAGAATTTTGGAGAAATTTGGGCGCGATGGTTGAGATTATGTCGGCAAAAAGGCATGATAAGGTGCTTGCCATCACCAGCCATTTACCGCATCTTATCGCGTACACCATTGTAGGTACGGCACGCAATTTAGAGAATGAATTTGATAGCACCCACGATGATGGCGATATTGCCGACAACAATAATGATGTCATTCGTTTTTCGGCAGGTGGCTTTCGTGATTTCACCCGTATCGCCGCCTCAGACCCTATCATGTGGCGTGATGTGTTTCTGCATAACCGCGATGCTGTGCTAGAACTTTTAGGCAATTTCCGCAATGATTTAGATTTTTTAACCGAAGCGATTGAAACCAGCGATAGTGATGCATTGGAAAAATGGTTCACCGATACCCGAACCATCCGCCGTCAGATTATTGAAGAAAAACAAGCGGGGCAATTTATCGCAACCGAGAATAAACCAAACCAAAAACAAACAAATAGGAATAGAAAATGAAAGCAACTTTAATCATTATCGGTTCAGGCCCTGCGGGCTACAGTGCCGCCATCTACGCCGCACGCGCTGGCTTAAACCCAGTGATGATAAGCGGTTTAGAACAAGGCGGGCAATTAATGATTACCACTGATGTCGAGAATTATCCGGGCTTTGCCGATATTATCCAAGGTCCATGGCTGATGGAACAAATGAAAATTCAAGCCGAAAAAGTTGGCACAAAAATCATCAATGATACCATCAGCAAGGTGGATTTCACCGCTGGTAAACCATTTCTCATGCAAGGCGATAGTGGTGATGAATATAGCGCAGATGCGGTGATTATCTGCACGGGCGCAAAAGCGCGCTGGCTGGGCATACCATCAGAAGAGAAATTCAAGGGCTTTGGTGTTTCGGCATGTGCCACCTGCGATGGTTTCTTTTACCGCAATAAAAAAGTGGCGGTGATTGGCGGCGGTAATACCGCTGTGGAAGAGGCACTCTATCTCACCAACCATGCGACAAAAGTAGTGCTGGTGCATCGGCGCGACCAATTACGCGCTGAAAAAATTCTGATTGACCGTTTGCTGAATCATCCGAAGATTGAGGTGATGTGGAATCATGTGCTAGATGAAGTTTTAGGTGAGGATAATCCTGCAAATGTAACTGCCATGCGGCTGAAAGATGTTACCAACAATCAAACACAGAATATTGATATTGACGGCATTTTTATTGCCATCGGGCATAGCCCCGCCACCGATATTTTCAAAGGAAAAATTGATATGGATGATGCGGGCTATATCATCATCAAGCCTGACTGCACCCATACCAATATTGATGGTATTTTTGCCGCAGGTGATGTGCATGATACCATCTATCGCCAAGCCGTTACCGCTGCTGGTAGGGGGTGCATGGCTGCCCTTGATGCCGAAAAATATATTGCATCTCTTTAATAGTAGGCTTTAACAAGGCAATTACAAATTTAATGCAATTAATGGTGAAATATGGCATAGTAGCCTCATGAATCTTCCGCCCACCATATTGATTGTTTTAATCATGATGCTTATTGTTGTGATAGGCGTGGTGATATTTTTCCGCTTGGCAGTTCAAAATCTTGCACGGGTTTTTGCGATATTCCTGCCCTTTAACATTCAAATTTTTGCCAGTGTTAGCCATAGGGCACTTGATAATACCAAAAATCACGATGCCATTAAGAAGCTGCTGCACAGTCTAAAAAAACAAGCAAAATTAAGCAATTCGCCACAAGTTTCAAGCGTTTACCTCAATCATCATGGTGCTGTACGTTTGTTTGATGTGCATTATGTGTACAGATTCGGCGTTGCCACCCTATGCCTTACCGATGTGACTGATATTGAAATTCTACAGAATAAATTGGCAACCAGAATTGGTGCTGAACATCAAATATTCAACAATCTCAATATTGGCATCAATATTCTTGATGAAAGTGGGCGTTTGCTATTTTGCAATGCGGTTCAAAATAAAATTTGGGGTACGCCAGATATTACCGCAGGGGTTGCGTTAGATGATTTATTGATGATTCTTAAAAACAACAAAACATTGCCGAAAACATTGGAGAGTGATGATTTTATCGCCTCTGAACAAAATTTGCTGAACAACCTTACCGAGGCTATTACTCAAATTCTGTATCTGCCTGATGGGCGTATCATTCAGCGCATTAGCACGCCCTATCCCGATGGTGGCATTTTTCAATCAAGCGAAGATATTACTGAAATCACCAAATTAGAGCAAGACATACGCGGGTTACTTAGCGTGTATCGTAATACTCTGGATAATATTCAAGAGGGCATTGCGGTATTTAATGATAAAGGTTTTCTGCAATTATCAAACCCTGCCTTCACCCAAATATGGCATTTGAAAAGTAATTTGGTCAATAGCGCACCGCATTATGAGGTTTTGCTAGAAAAAATTCTGCATCTGTTAGGCGGTGATGTTGAGGTGGCGCATTTTAAAAAACGCATCGGTAAGCTGATTCAAAAAAGAAGAGGCATAGAAACACGCATTCATCTGAAAAGCGGTGCGGTGATCCGCATGGCAGCATTTCCGATTTCTGAACAACGTCTGTTGCTGATTTTCAGGGATATTACCCTGCAAGAACAATACCGTATTTTGCCTGATACCCCTCATCTGCGCGCAACACAAAGCTGATAAGTGTCGTATTTTGCTAAAAATTACTGATTTATCACTGCACCTCGCCAATAATGCCATTTTGAAGAATATCAACCTTAATATCAATAAGGGCGAGACTGTTGCACTGATTGGGCAAAGCGGTGCGGGCAAAACCATGTGTGCCTATGCGCTGATGAATCTGTTACCTGCCAATGCGTTAATGACTGGCACGATTACGCTTAACGGGCTGAATTTGCACGATACCGATATGACGCAAATTCGTGGCAATAAAATCGCGATGATTTTTCAGCATCCGCAACATGCCTTTAATCCTTTGCACACCATCGGCAGTCAAATCGCTGAAAGCCTTTGGATACATCAGCGCATCACCGCAAAAAATGCCAGCAATATGATTGCCGAGCAACTATTGCAAGTGGGGTTGCATTATCCGTTTGCTATCATGCAAAAATATCCGCATCAGCTTTCGGGTGGGCAGTGCCAACGGGCAATGATTGCGATGGCACTCATCAATAAGCCCGATTTGCTGATTGCCGACGAGCCGACCACCGCCTTAGATGCGATTTTGCAACATCAGATTCTAGATTTACTGCTTTCATTGCAGGCGAAGCATCAGATGAGTTGCCTGTTTATCACCCATCATATCGGCATTGCCAAGAAGATGGCGCATAAATTGGCAGTGATTGAAAAAGGTGCCATTATTGAAAAAATTGGTATCGAACAGAGTGTTATTAAAGGCGCGCCCATAAAGTTGAAAACCGCCTATGGCAAACAGCTGATTGATGCCCAAATCAATAACGAATTGCCGAATAATGATACTATCGGCACGCAGATATGTTTGCAGGTGAAGCAACTAACCGTACGCTATACCCAAGCAAAAACCCAAGCAAATAAGAAGGCTTGCGATAATATCAACCTGATGATAAAGCAGGGTGAAACTTTAGGCATTGTTGGCAAAAGCGGCAGTGGTAAATCCACATTGGCGCAGGCGATTTTGAAGATTTTGCCTGAAAACACGCATCAAACAGGCGAGATATGGTTGGGTGATAATAATTTGAACGCCCTTTCTAGCAAGCAATTAAAATATAAGCAATTAAAATTATTGCGGAGTGATATTCAGTTGCTCTTTCAACAACCGATTGCCGCCCTGCCCCCGCATCTGCAAGTGGCTGATATTATTGCCGAAGCCCCTGATTTGCAAAAATTATGGCATAATAAGCTTGAACGTGCCAAAAAAATCACCGCGATGATGATTCAGATGGGGCTTGATAAGACGCTTGCAATGCGCTATCCGCATCAGCTTTCTGGCGGACAGGCACAACGGGTTGCGCTTGCCCGTGCGTTAATGCTAAAGCCGAAATTGCTGATTTTAGATGAGCCGACTGCCGCGCTTGATATGGTGCATCAGGCGCAGATTATCTCGCTATTAAAGCAGTTGCAGGCAGAATTTCAGCTTTCTTATCTGTTTATTTCGCATGATATTGCGCTGATACAAAGCATCGCGCATCATATTATCGTGATTGATGATGGCGCGATAATTGAAAGTGGCGCCAACCCAGATTTATTCAAAAATCCCAAGCATCAGATAACCAAACAATTAATCAGTGCGAGTAATTTCATGTAATTTTCTGCAAAAACGCGATAAAAAATCCATCGCATCCATGCTTATCAGGGCGTAATTGCAGATAGGGATTATCTGTGCCAGCCTCTAATTTTTGAGATGTTTCAGGCGCAAACGCACTCACCGATACGGGCTGAAACGCTTTGCCCTCATCACTTTCAAGAAAGCTTTCTATTATCTCCTGATTTTCAGATGCCAGTAATGAACATGTAACATAGCAAACGAAACCATTAACAGCAGTTTTGCTTGCCGCTTGCCGTAAAATATTGGCTTGGGTTGCTTGTAAAGCAGTCAGCTTTTCTTTTGTTAATTTCCATTTGCGGTCGGGGTTACGGCGCAATGTGCCAATCAGCGAGCATGGCACATCAGCCAGCACCAAATGGAATTTACGCTTAATATGTTGGGCATTATGATAAATTTTTGCATCTAATTTACCGCTCGTTGCGTTGCCATCTCGATAATTTTTCAACCGTATTTTCAGTCTATCGCGGTTTCTTGCATCAATATTGAGTGCCACAAAATCGACCGCAATCTCATCACTGATAGTGGGTGCAAAACTATTCATCGCCAGTAATTTACCACCAGAACCCGCACAAAAATCCAAAATTCGCGCATGTTTTTTGCCTTCTTGTTTGGTTGCTAATATCGCTGCCTGTAACGAAAGCAAAGCGACAATCTGCGCGCCCTCATCTTGATAATCTGGCGCATAATTATCTTGATTATTTTTACCGCCAAAGAAATCATTGGATAATCGTTTGCCAACATGCAAGGCAAAAGGCGAATATTTGCCTTTGGTTACCGCAATATCGTCCGAAACCAAACGGTCATATAATTTATCAACATCATCAAACGTCTCACAACGTAACGTAATCGGTGCTTGGCGTTGCATCGCTTGCATCAGTGCCATGCTATCGGGCAATGATTGCAAATGCTGATACAGAAAATCTGGCATATTTTCAACGGGTGATATATTTTCTAAATCAGGCAATTGTGATAAATCCGCGCCATCATCTGAAAGTAGCGGGGTTTCACCTGCGCCCGATAAATGCCTATTCGATAAATAAAGGGCAATATCGGCACGGCTTGCGGTCTCATATTTTTGCGCCCATTCATCGATAGATGTTTTGTAGCGCAAATAACAATAAAAGCCCGATTGTAGCACCCTTCTATCGCGTGCGCCGATATAACGCCTGCCTTTATAGTAACGCCTAAACACACTATCGGCAGCATAATTTTCAGCTTCCCACTGTGTTATAATCTCTTCTAGAGCAATTTTTTGTTGTGATAGATGCATCAATCCGCCTGCAAAACGATAATAATTGTTGATTTTTTGACAAAAATATACTAGTATACAAGCAAGGTTATGTTTATAGAGTCAGAATGACCAAATCAACATCACCTAAAGATGATAATGTTTTATTGGCTGGTGCCCACTCCCGGACTCGAACCGGGACGGTATAAATACCGAGGGATTTTAAGTCCCTTGCGTCTACCAATTCCGCCAAGTGGGCATATGTTCATCTGACTATAGCGAGATACAGCACATAAGTGCATTTATAAATAATCAATATTGACCGCTGTGTAAAGCGTAAATATCGATATTTGAGATTTTAATGCTGTTATAAACAGCCTAAATGATTGTTGACTATAAAATAGTCGCGCTATAAATGAGGAAAAGATGCAACACGCCACGCCTAAAGATGCAATCAACAAGCATCACGATGCTACAACCCCTACAAATGCACGCCATAATGTGCATAAAGGTGCTGATGCGAATAGCGACTATAAAAAGCCGAGCGAACAAACGCGCCTTGCGCTAGGCAGTATTATCAACACGCCGCCACAACCGATTCCTGATATTGTCAGCAAACATAGTGATGAACAGGCGGTTGATATTAAAACTGGCTCACGCCTTTCATTTTTTACAATTTATCTGAGTGCTATCTTGTGGATTGCCACAATGGTTATGGTAAGGATGTCGCCAGAAATGCAAGCATTATCGCCTATCGAATCGATTCAATTTATCGCCCTTGCCTTTATGCCATTATTGCTGTTAATGATGGTGTTGATTAATTTACGCAATAATGACAGAAATGCAAGGGTTTTGCGCGAGCAGAGTTTTGCGACGCCAACCGCCACAATGCCAATGTATCACAGCGAGCATGGCACAAGTGCAACCTTTAACGATACCATGAATCAGCATACCGCCATGATGCAACAAACCGAAGGCAATCTTAAAAATATGATTTTAATGGTTGATGAGCGAATCAAGGCGATGCGTACGCTTTCGACCACTGCCGAATCCGAGTTTCAAAATATCACCGAACATATGGGCAAAGCATTGCGCGATAATTTAGGTAAAATCAGTCAAAGCACCCAAGATTCAATGGGTGAGCTGAAAAATGTGGTAAATGTGATTCAAGACCGCGAAGAGAATCTATCCAAATTAACACAACATTTTACCACGATTGAAAAGGATATTGGCGAGATGCTAGAAAAGCGGCAACGTGATATTCGTCAACAAATTGAAACACAAATTGGTGGTATTCTATCTGGGTTTGACGACGTTAAAAAAGATATGGATGAATATCAGAAAAATATGTTGCAAGAATGGGTTGCCCAAAATATAGAAAATAAAGAGCAAATCAGTGACTTGATTGCGCGCCATGATGAAAAAATTAATCATATTTCAGATAATATTCATAAGCGGCAAGAAGATTTGATTGAGAATTTTGAAAATAGCAATAATGGCATGTATTTGCGGATTCAAAAAATCCTACATGAATTGAATATCAATAACGACCAGCTTGTCAACCGTGTGGAAGCAAGGCAAGTGCAAATGCGCGATTTATTAGGGCGCAATAACGAACATTTCACCAGCTTATTTGAGCAATATAACACGCAATATAATGATATGTGTCAGAATATTATGACCATGCTGAACGATAAAGGGGCTGAGCTTACCACCCAAGTCAGCGATGGCTTAACCAATTTCACCGATATTTTCAAAGGAATGGACGCGCAACGCTTGCAAAATGAGCAAAATATTGAGGTTTTCTTGCAAAATCATAGTCAGCAAATCACCGAAAAGCTTTCTACGCATCATACTCATAATTACGATATTATCAGCGACCATCTCACCAATCATCAAAACTGGATGAGCAATTTGGTTGATTCGGTGCAGAAATATTATACTGATTTTCAACAAAATGCCAATGAATATAAAACAACTTTCGAGCAAACCATCGGCAATGCCGCGCAAAGCACCAAGCAATTAGGCAAGAATGTGCGTGATGAATTAGAACAAGTCATCACATCGGTCAATCATGCTTCAACCCATGTCAATCAGCTGACTGGAAATTTCAGCAATGCGTTTGATAAATTAGAAAAAGTGAATGATAAGAGTGAAATTGTGCTCAATAAGGTTGATAAATCGCTTGGGCAACATATCAGCAAATTGACTGAAAACACCGAAAAATTAGAAAATTGTTCGCAAACAGTTGAAAATAATTTCACCAAACATGCCAATAAAATCAATCAAATCAGTGATTATGTTAAGGAATCACAAACCAAAGCCTTTGATGAGTTGGCGCAAACAATCAATGAGCGTCTGCAAATCTTGCAAAATAATATTCAGCAACATGCGACCATCGGCACCCGTACGCTTAATGATTCTATCGCCAAACAAAGCGAATTGATGAGTGCTGCCCTGCAAAAAAATATCGAGACGATACAAAAAGGCGGCGTTCATATGAATGATACGCTTGCCAAAACTGGCGTTGAGGTGATTCAAAAATTCAGCACACAAGGCAAGCAAATCGAAACGCAAGTGATTCAACTGCTGCATAAACTTCTAAAATCAAGCAAAATGCTTGACCAAGGCGTTGGCAAAATTGATGGGCTCATCACCAATACCGACGATAGGGTTGATAATTTGAAAACCATCATTCAAAAGCAAACCACTTTCTATGAAGCCTTGTTACAAAGAATGGAACAAAATTCGGGAGCATTGCGTAACCAAATTCAAGGTGACCAAGAAAAGCTTGTTCATGCCATTCGCGAGGCGGAAGAAAAAGCATCGCTTACCAAAGGCACATTGATGGAAAATTCGGATTTCTTCATTGAAAAAACTGATGATATTGTTAATCGCTTCCAATCTATCCATGAAAAAATGTCACAACATATGCGAATGGTCGGCGATATTTCCACCCAAGCGCAAAGCCATTGCACGCAAATGGACGATAAATTACGCAGCCAAGTGGATAATTTGCAAACTGTTATTAATACGCATAATAATAGCCTAACCACCGCATTCAATCCCGCTATGGATAAATTGACTGATGTTTCTGAAAAAATTCAAGAAAAAGCCAGTCATTTCCATGAAACATTCAAGCAATCGGTTGATAAGGTTGATAATATCAGCAATCATTTGGCAGTTCGCGGTGAAAAAATTCTTGATATTTTCACCAATGCTGAAAGTTCCATTGATAAATCAGCCGATAAACTCACCCATAGCGCGGTGCAAATGCGTGATGTTGCCAAAGATGTTGAGCGCCATAGCCATACATTTGAAACCATCGTGCAATCGCAACTTCGCGAGATTGACCAATATGGGCAAGATTTTGAAACCCGCATTAACGACCTTAATGGTGCGTTGGGGCGTTATCTACATTCTATCAAAGAACAGGGCAATCAATTTAGCACACAATTTATCAAAAATAGCGATTCCTTCCACAACACTGCCGAGAAAATCAATCAAACCTTCGGCACTGCCATTGGTGGGCTCACCAAAAATAGCAGTGAGTTTGAAAATAATCTGCGCCGTCTGCTGACCAGCCTGCAACAAACAGGCACATTGGTGCAAAATCACAGCAATCAAATCAGCGTTAATAATCAAAAAATGAATGAGTTTGATGCCATATCTAAACAAGCGGTTGACCGCGTGATTGAGAAATTAGGCAATCTTAGCGGTGCTTTTGATAAGGTAACTGAACGGATGAATCACAATATTGTCAAATTAAGTGCCACTATTGCCGATAAGCAATCGGGTATGCTTTCGGTGAGCGATAAAATGCAATCTGTGCAAGAACAGCTGGTGGATCAATGCCGTGAGGCGATGAATATCACCAATCAGGCATCTGAAGTGTTTAAGAGCCTGCCCACCAATACTGATGTTAATCTTAATGCCGAGACTACGCCTATTGCAAATGTAATAACGGCAAAGCCAAAAAATCCAACAAGTTCATTGGCAACCACAATCACCACACCTGAAAAAGGCTTGCCACCCAGAAATCCAGAAGTGAATCCCAAAATGGCGCCTGAACAGCATCAAATGCGTGATGAAACCTCGCCCCCTGCCCATAAGGTTGATGATATGAAATACCGCAATTTTATGAATTCTGCACGCAATCTTATTGAAGATTTGCATAAAACCAGTGTTGAGCTTTCCAGAAATCTGCTTGATAAATCTGAGTTCAAAAAAATAGAAACTGATTACAAAAAGGGCAAGCGCAATGCATTTACCTTGCATCTTCTTAGCCGCAATAATCATGATTTTGCCAACCATATTTCTGGTGAGAACCTCCGCAATATTGAAACCAAGCAATTATTGGAAACCTATCAAAATAAGTTTGAAAGCCTGATGCATAGCTCAAAAGAATTTTCACCTGATAATTCTTTGGCAACTGATTTCAGCCTATCGGATATTGGCAAGCTTTACACCATGCTGGCTAAAATCGCCGGACGAAACTTAAATGGAAATACAGAGCGTAATATTGGCGCAAACAACATGCACACGAATGGAGCAATGATAAATTGACAGATTAAAGCGATATATGCTATCTAGCTATCATTGATAAAGGATAGCAAATGAAGCGAGAAGTTGACACAGAGAGATTTTTAACCGAAACATTTTCGCAAATGCCAAAATTTAATGCAGGCGAAGTGTGGTTAGCGGGCGCAGGTCCCGGACGTATCGGCATGGTAACGTTAGAGGTTGTCTATGCCGTTCAGAATGCCGACCATATTATCTATGATGCTTTGATTAATGATGAGATTTTGCAATGGGTATCACCCGATACCAAGCTGATTTTTGCGGGCAAACGTGGCGGCAAAAAATCAATCAAACAAGCTGATATTACCGACCAGATGATTAATCTTGCCCGTGCTGGCAACAAGATTTTACGGCTAAAAGGCGGCGACCCTTTCACGTTTGCGCGTGGTGGTGAGGAGGCACTTAAGCTGAATGATGCCGATATTCCGTTTCGGGTGTTACCGGGTGTTACCGCAGGCATTGGCGGTTTGGCGGCGGCGGGCATTCCGCTCACCCAGCGCGAAAGCAATATCAATGTGATGTTTCTTACGGGTCATGCGCTTACGGGCGATGTGCCAGATACGCTTGATTGGCACGCCATCAGCAAAGCCGCGGATGTGATGATTTGGTATATGGCAGTCAAGCATTTTGATATTATTGCTGATAATCTGATGCAAGCGGGGCGCAACCCAAATGATTCAGTTGCGTTTATTTCGAACGCATCGCACCCCAATCAGCAAATCCATATTTGCCGATTGCAACAAGCGGGCAAGACCGCTGCAAACGTTGAAACCCCTGCCATTATCGCGATTGGTGCAATCATTGATTTACAGCCGATATTGGCGAAAAACTTTCTATCATGGTGATGCGCTTATTTAGCCTTATCATTCTATGCGCCCCTCTCATCTCACTGGTCGCGCCCAATGCCAATGCGCTTACATTGCATTATCAGTTTTTAGGGGCAGGCAAGGCAGAGTTAAAGTTCGCGCAACCCAGCGATACCGACTACCACCTCACTTTGAATGCCAGATTTTTAAGCAAGCAACAAAAAAATATCAGCAAGGGCATGTTTGATGGACGGAATTTAATCTCGCAATATTATGAAGATGATAAGCGCAAAATCGGCGATGATATTCTAGGCGCGCATATTTTGGGCGAAAGGGTATTTGACCCCGTTAGTGCGTTATGGCAAATCATGTTGGCATCACACGAAACATGCGATGGGTTAACTATCCGTTACCATAATGGCAAGGGGTATCACCAAATCATGCTTACCGATATGCAAAAGTTGGATTTAGACCAAGAAATATAAAGCACTCAACGCATCGGCGGCTTTTAGCTGTATGCTGACCTATCTTAACGAAAAAGCGGGTTCGCAAAATCATTCCATCGTTACTTTTTTACGGGTGGCCCCAAAATCAAACCAACTTGCCAGCCACCCTATTCTTTATCAGTTTAAGAATCACCGCAATATTCAATTCACCCTTACCGATGTTACCGCCCAATAAACATTATCGCAAACATTACCGTTTCGCCCCCTCGCCTACCCATTATATGCATCAAGGCAATGCGGTTTCGGCATGTTTGAATTATATACTGGCGCAACAAAACAAGGCGCGCTTTACCCTGCGGATTGAAGATATTGACCATACCAGATGTAAGCCCGAATATACGCAAGCGATTTATGATGATTTACATTGGCTCGGTATTAAGTGGCATGATGCTGTACGTGTACAATCCAAGCATATCGCGGATTATGATGAGGCGATTAATAAGCTCGCCATGCAGGGAGTGCTTTATGGTTGCCAATGTAGCCGTAAGGATTATCAGCATCTCCCCCACTACCCCGCCACATGCCGTGCTAATATTATTGGTAATCAGCTTGATTTGCAAATGGCGATTCAGCGTGGCAATGCTATCCGTATTAATATTGAGCTTGCCTGCAGTCGCGCCAATATACCCAACGCCCGAATTCGCCCCTGCATGATGAGATTATTAAGACGGCGCGATATTGGCACATCATATCATATTGCGGTGGTGGTTGATGATGCGTTGCAAGGCATTACCCATATTGTGCGTGGCAGTGATTTAGAGGCTATAACCCCGCTTCATCTGTTATTGCAGAAATTGCTTGGCTTGCCAGCACCGCATTATCAGCATCATGCTTTGATATTGAATGCGCAGGGTGAGAAATTATCTAAATCGGCGAAAGATAGCTTTCGGCTTCGTGATTTGCCATGTGAGAGTTACTGGCAAATCGCATGGGCAAGATATGCTTTAAGGCAAGTGCTTAATATTTACAAAATACATCAGCTTCTACCCGACCATATGCAAGAGTCGTATTAGAAACAACAACTTGCTGTACCCTTGAGCCATTGCTGGGTACTAACGAATATGTAACGCGTCTGCCGTAAGAATTAGAAACCGGCGGCGACTGCAATTGTTGAGTTGCCCCTACTGATGCAGCTGCCACAATATTGGTGCCGGGTGCTGCACCTTGCTGCATTCCTGTAATAGTGGCGTTCGATGGGGTAGAAGGCACTGCATTATACAGCTGGCTAAATGTCGTGCGGTAATATTCTTGGCTATGGCGCCGAGCTTTCACATTTGGCGCAGAATCAACGGTGCTGCTGCCATTAAGCATTTTTATTGGAACATCGAATTTGCTAGTTAATGTCGTGCTAGTTAACACACATGCATTATAGCTGCTAAAATTAGTGCCATTACCACCATTACCACCACCAAGAGCATAAACAGCATTTAAATCAAGATGTTTCACACTTACATTATGCTGTAGCAACGGATATTGATTGACTGTATAGATACGGCTTAAATCAGTGGGTTCCTTGAGGCTATAGTTTGAGCCGGACTGGAATGCAACTTCATATTCAATGCCATAATGATCGTCAGAAGATGGACGCCCCGCCAGTGTGAATTCTAAATAGGCGGTATCGCCATTCAAAGAGTTTATGTTAGTTATTATTGGTATGACTTTTTGTAGCGTAGCACTCCAACTGCCCCAACTGGCAGTGGTGCCATCTACATTCAGTGTGCGCGACCTGATCTTATATTTCAAATAAGTCGGTGCTAATGTTTTTTGCCCTACCAGAATAGGAAGATAAAAGTCCGTTTTATATGAATTCGACTGAGGCGTGCCATTTAGCTTGCCCGTGCTGGTGCGCCCACTGCCACCACTTACCTTATTATAATCTTGTAACGACATGGTATAATGTGCATCAGCATAGGGCTCAGTGGTCTGATTCCAGCGATGCGATATCTGCAAAGCAAAATAAATATCTATGGTGCGCCTAATATCATCATCAATCGCCACCGTATCATTATCCTCTACATCTACCCTATTGGTGCCAACCAGTTTTGAATCCAAGTAAAGAATATATCTATAAGAACCAGTGCCTGAACGCGCCCTAATAGCAACTGGCACATTAATCGTGCTACCAGATACAGTATTGGCAGGGATGGTAACATCTATTTCGCCACGTTCCCAAACCGTGTTACTGAGCGACCTATTCCTATTCCTAGATTGACGCAAAAAGACGGTTTTAAAGGTTACGGCTGAAGAAACTGGTGGGCCATAGATTTTTATCGGCACATTCACTGTGCCACCTGCATCAGGAAAACTCTCTTGCGTATAAAACGCATTGCTCTGTGGATTCACATATTCAACCCTATATTGCTTATGGAATTCATATTTTGCGAGTTCTTTCTTCGCAAAAGCAATAACAATGCCCTGTTCAGGTGTTTCTACCAACTGTAATTCAACTTCTAAAGTTGTATTATAGACCGGCACTTCCCAAATATAGTCAAAACCAGCAGGGTTATCAAGGTTAGGCTTCGTGCCTTCTGGCATAGTAACGGTTATGGTTTCCCATAAGCCCCAATCACCACCATCTGCCTTAAAGCGGCGTATTAAGGTTAGATCAATATCCGCAACAGCTTCTTGACCACTATAATGCGGGTGGATTGTTGTGCTTACCATCTCACCGGGTTTTGTCAGTGTTACATCTACCGCACCCTTAACACCCGCAAACGACATATCGTAAGCGCGCACTATGAATGTGGTGGATTCAAACCCGGGCGTTGTGCTGGATTGCAACGGCGCATCAGCATCATCATTAGTGATTAATTCTACAGTAACCGCGCCATTATCGTTCAGCGGTGCAGGATAGATAACGTTACCCGTGCTGCTGCCTGCGGGAATCGTAACCAGCAATGTATCACTGGCTTTACCGGTAATTGTTGCCCGAATTGGCACAGTTATATCGGCTAACGCAGTCTGCACTGCACTATCACTCTCATTATAAAGTTCGATTGTTATGCCAACATCTTCACCGGGACGTGCCGTGGTTGGGTCGGCTAAATCATTGCCTATCATCCGAATGGTGCCAGTCTGCACGGTTTGGCTAATCGCATTATAATTATATGTGGTTACAGAACCTGAATCCCATTCCACGCCACTATCACCACCGGGTTTCAAACGCACCTGCATGTTAAATAGCGAATTAAAATGCGGTATCACATAGTTGAAAGTGGTGTTTTGGCTTGTGCCTAAAGCCACTGCAAAATCAAACCAGTTGCTCCATGTGCCATCATCAATCTGGGTTCTACGTTGCATAATAGCTGTAACATTGTTGTATGTTATGCTTGCACCTGATTGCCGTGCCACCTCAATAGCGATGCTATTACCGGGCACCACTGTTGAGGTAACCACATCAGCAGAATTAAATTTAAGTTCATAGCCATTAAGACTATAGCGGACATCATCTAAACTGGCATTGGCAGCGGTGAATAGGCTGTTATTTGACGGCAAATCTAAACTGATGGTAACATATTTATTATCACCATCTGGTAGCTTATAACTAAGCGCATGGGAAGTATCGCCTGATGTATGGGCAACTGTGAATCTATCAATGGCGGTTACAACGCTTGTTGTTCTATCAGAAATCACTGCCTTCAGCGGTATCAGCATATCTTTATTAACCGCACTGGTAAATGCCAAATTATAATTCACCACTTTCCCTGTATAATAGGTTGTGCTAGTGGATGTTGTAGAAGAAAAGCTATAGGTGGAGGCTGGCACCGTATTATTGGTAACACTAACAGTATGTTTTGAATTGCCTAAATCCACATAAAAGCCTGTGGCTGAGTTATCTATCAGCTCAAATTCAATATCCGCATAGGTGTAATCCTCGCTAGGCGTGGTTGTGCTAAGGGTGAAAGTGTTGCTAAACTGAACAGGCGTAAAGGTTGCATATTCCCAAGCTTGCCATGCCTCACCATAGATACGTTTTCTTAACCGATATTGCACCTGCGTTATGTCTGGAATGGTGTTATGTAAAGTGCCAGAAACTGATACTGTAAACCCGGGTGCGCGGTTGACTGCTGATGAAGCAGCATCAAGCGCCATCTCGTAACCTACTATTGGGAATTTTGTTGATGGTTTACTTGCGCTAACCGTAATGGGCGAGCCTGATGGTGGGTTTGCGGTAACCGTAACTTCATAATTATGATGATAGGGGCGTGTGAAACTGAAATTGAAGCTGCTTAAATTGCCGGGCAACTGATGATAGAAAGTATCAGTATACATCAATTTATTGCCATTATCCGTATCGCGATATTCAATAGTAAACGGCATATCTACATTATAACCCACTGCACAACTACAAGCATATTTTAGGAAAATAAACGAGCTTCCACCGGGAAGTCCGCCGGCTGCAGTAGCAAAGTTAAACTCTAGCACTTGTGGGGTTGAAGAAGGGTGAAACAACGTGTAATCGCTTTGGATATAGCCGGTATTGCTAGGGTCGTTCGCATCGTAGATACCCGTGCTAGGCCCTACTTGCACACGTGCTTGAATCCTATAGGTGCCATTTGTAAAGCCGGTAGAGGATATATATTCCATCACAGTTGTATTGCCATAGGCAAACACTTCGTCCTCCGTATAATAAAGACTATTCTCACCCTCAGCCAGTATCCACGAAGACATGCCACCACTTGAATTAACGCGCCTAAATTCAACTGGCAAATAGACTGCTTGGGTAATGGTTGACGAAGAATTTAATGTGAAGCTAATGGTATCACCGCCCGAATGTATCCCGCTTGGATTGTCATCATCAAACGCAAATAGATAGCCATCAAGTTTCATGGTGGCAGATGCTAACAGGCTATTGACAGTAATATTAGAATTTGCAACTGGCACTGCGGTTATTTTAACCCATACATTATGCTTATCAGTAGGGGCGGTTTGCGTGAAATCTGCCGATGTGCTGTTGGCGGCAAACGTAACCACTTGCGTGTTATCGGTTTCAAGCACTGCATTGCTGGTGCGGTCAATATATTCTATTTTAATCGGAATATCTTTTGCGGTCGAGAAGCTTTGCGATACCACCATCGGCACTGTATAAGTTTGCCCCGCCAACACATCGGGCAATGGTGTGTTATCAAAGCTAATTTCGCGGGTAACTGCAACATGGGTAATGGTGCCTGTATATGTGTGAATATCAGTCGCCCCATCGCTACGCGAAACATTACCTGCATCATTATCTAGCAACTCAATTTCTATTGTGCCGTTTTGGGTAAATGTTGGCAAATTATAGCTGAGATTAAAGCCATTTTGCGTGTTGCCCTTGCTGATTGTCGCTGTGGTTTCTTGCCATGCACCAAACGGAGAAGTGCCAAATTTTGTGCGATAGCGCGATTTAACAATCATATCACTATAGCTTGCCGCAAGTGTTTTCGCCTGCACTGTTAGCTGGCTATCACTGGCATAGCTACCGCTACCACTGGCAAGTTTGAAACTGACTTCATTCGCAAGCGCAATATATTGGCTGTAATTCTTCGTGGCGTTCATTGTAACACCGCTGAGCCCACTTATATCGGCTTCAAAGCGCACAGTATGGTTATGATATTTCAGTGTTTTATGCGTTAGCGTGCCTGATAATGTATTGGCAGCAATGGTGATGCTGGCTGGCACAGTTTTACTAGGCGTGATAGAATTTTTAGGCGTGTAGGTAATGGTAATCGGCACAGTAATATCAGCGCTGGTAGAGACAGGCGTAACGCTTAACACAATATCCACATCTTCATCAAATTCCTTATCACTGCCTAAATCCTGCGTGTTAAACGAAAGAGTGCGCGTGGTTAATGGTTTGGTGATGGTGTAAATCACCTCGTTATCATTGCCTTGCGGTATGAATAGACCCGGTAGGAATTCTAATTTGAACTTCGCTTTCATCGTGCTGGTAAATTGTGGCACGGTGTAAGGCACAAGGATTGAGGTGCTGTTGCGCGTATCAGCTACCCAAGCTGATGGATTGCGAAGCGCGACCCTTTGCGTAACAGGCTGATAGGCACTCCATGCACCGCCATCTATTTGGGTAGAAACATGCCATGTGATTTCGGGTGGTAAAATATCTTTGCGTTCGATAACATTGGTTAAAGAATCCAAGCGCACTTGTAATGTATCGGCTGGTGATGCGGTTAAAGTTCTATCATTCCGCATATCCATTTCGTAGGCGTTAAATACTTGGTCAGTAATGAACGAACCACCAACTGAGAAGGTCATACCATCAAAAGCAGCAGTCGCTAAGATAAACACAGACCTTGGGTTTGTTCTGAGAGCATAGCCGGGAAGCGGATGATGATAAAATGTCTTTTGCGTGGTATTGGCAGGCATGGTTACAGTGCTAGCAATTGAAGCATTATTATAGGCAACACCACCAATAGTAACCTGCCCAGCATGTATGTCGAACGGTATCGCCACATCATAAGGAACGGCATTGGTAAAAGTAACCGTGAATGGGAATATATCATAATGAGTGTCAGTTATCGCCGTGAAAGTCGCTACTGTTGATACCGCTGGCGGTGCATTATCAGTTAGGCTGATATTGGTTTCATCATTGCTGGCATCTATATCGATACGATCATTCGCTATCAACCGCACACCCAACAAGCCATCGCCTGTGATGCCTGATGATATTGCATATTCAACATAAGGCGTGCCGTCAGTATCTTTCTTCAATTTTGCGCTTGCATTCTGCCATGTGCCTGCACCGCCAAATGCCTCACGCACCTGAAGTGCGATTGCCACTGCTGCATTATCATTCAGCACCGAACCATCGCCAAGCGTTACCGGGATTTTAAGCGTGCGCCCTGCTGCATTAAGCGAGCTATAAGTATCGGTAGAAGTTACGGCGGTAAAACCAACATCAGGGATTTTATCGGTTGCGCGAAGAATTGCCGTAAGATTGCTATTATCAAGTTTGATAATCGGGTCAGAAAATGTTGCAGGCAGGCTAAATGAAACAGTATGTAAGTTATGGTTTGGCATATCATAGCTGAATACTGCCTCGCTACTATTGGTGCCAAATGTTACATTAAATGTTTCAGTAGAAATAACAGAATTGAGGCTATCTCTCACCACTGCCGTTACTGGCACCGTTACGCTATAAGGTAAGGCATTACTGGCGCGCAACTTCATATCAGTTTTTTGAGTGCCTACCGTGCCAGTATAAATGGTGCTATCAAACGAGACTTTACGTGGCGTATAGATAGTGTGCTTCTTATGTTCAACCGCGCCGTAACCAGTTGGCAGATTATCTAATTCTACCACCACATCATCACCATCTAAAATGCCCGGCACAGTAACATCTACATCAGCAGGGGCGCTATAATCTGTAATATCATCGCTAACGGTTGAAATCACATTGCCACCACTGCCAATATAGGTGCGCTTCAGTGAGACATTGTCAGCTGGCGTTGCTGGGGTATAAGCAGGCGTGGCTTGCCATTGCAACGTAACAGTATCACCCGGGTCAGCAACTGAATATTCCGTGAGGAATTTCATGGTGCTATTTGGCGTAGGAATAATCGTTATTGCAGAACTATTTCTGGTTGGGTCAGCATGATAGTTATTCTGTATTGCAGGCGATAGCCCGCTACCGATTGTGATATTCCGCACAGTGCCAACATTAAGCAGACTGGTGGGAACAATAGATGTGCCACTTGTTTGCCCTGCGGCAATCGTAACCTCACGCGCAATGGTGCCATCAAGATAAATGAATTTACTGTTGCTATTCGTCGCTTCAAGCGTTCGGAATGTTATCACTGTATTATCACCAAAAATGGTATCAGTATTCGCAGTTTCAATCCAGAATAACTTGCTACTCACATTAAAGCGATAGTCAAAATTCGGATTGGCTGAAGGCGCAATCGTGGCAGCCCCACTCGGCAAGCGATATGTCCGTTGCTTGCCCGCATCCGTAAGCGCGGTTGCATTATACGTAACTGATTTGGTGCCAGTGGTGGGGATAATAACATTTTCAGTGGTTTGCGTTGCCGTGCCATTGGCATCAATATTGGTTACCTGTAGCGCAATCGTAGTGGGCGTGGTGCGTAAGGTTGCCAGCACCACATTAAATGTGCCAGTATCATTAAACTCTAATGTCTCATCACGGCTTGGCACACCCACAAAATTAACCGAGCTATCTTTCACCGTTAGGCTATGCGTGTTTTGAGTGCCTTGGGTAAGGAATGATGGGATTGATTTGAAGCTGAAAACAATCGCGCTATCCGTGCCTTTGCCATCATTGCCGGTATTATAGGTGAATGATGTGTTGCTATCACCCGTGCTAAAGCTAACTGGAAGCGAGGTATTGGTAACAACCGAACCTTCGGTTTTCTGAATATTTAACACAACAGCAAAGCCCGAAACCGCTTGTGTTGCCAAATTAACAGTGATTGTTGTATCTTCATTTGTAAATTTATTCGCGGTTGTGGCAGTCGCAAACGAGACCACATTTGCCGCTGATAACACGGTTAACACGGCAGTGGTTTCAGCACCCACCACATAGCCCGTCGGCATTGTGCCGAATGTATAGGTGATGGTATCGCCATTGGCAAACCCTGTGGTATCATAAGCAAGATTTGCTAGCTGTGAGCCTTGCGTAAATGTTACCGAAGCCGTTGTATTGGTGGTGGTATTGGCAGAAGCATCGTAGGTAGCCACATTGACTGGCACAGAAATCAGATTTAATTCTTTTCTATCAAGCACAAGCGATAAATTACCAATTTCATCTTCATCAACCGTCAATTTATCATAGCCGAATTCAACCACCGTATCAGCACTGACCACTGTTGTAAATGTGGTGCTATTATTAGAACTGCCCACAGTATAGTTAGTATCCCAACCCACAACACTGCTATCAAGCGTGAGCGTCATCACCTTATCCACCGCGATAGATGTTAAATCAACACTCAATGTGCCTGCGCTATCGCCTGCGGCAAAAGTAGCGGTTACCGTGCCATTATCCACACCATCAATATCCAGTTTCACAGGGACGGTGGTGGCAGAGTGTGTTGTTACCACCGCGCGTTAAACTGATTGCTTTATTATTGCCTGCAACGCCATAGCCATCATCAGTATTATCGAATGTAATCGATGCTGAGGCATGCACAGTCGCTGTGGCGGTTGTTATGGGTCCGGGGGTTTCCGACGTAGGCACAGTCCAATTGGCATGATTTGGCAAGAGGGTGAAGGTGAGCACAGTGCCTGCAGGATACGAATTTATAATCGTTGGGAATGCAGCACTGCTATTGGCAGTAACTGCTGCTGTCGTAGGATTACCATTGATAGAGACAACAGCATTGGCTGAGCCAGTTACGCCACTTGCTGATTGTCGCTGAATTTCAAAAATTGTTTGTGATATGCTATTATGAACAAATACATCATAATTGGATTTGGTGAAGCCGACAGAGGTATTTACAATATTCACCTCACTGGTATTTTTGCTGGCATCAACAACAAGCCCATAAGGCACAGTCGCAGGCAATGAATATTTCACATCAACATCATTCCCCACATAATCCGAACCATCGACCACAATGCTTTTTTCAGCCGAACCTTTGGGAATGGTAACAGTGATATTATCAGTGGTGATATTGCCATTTAGCGTAACCTCGCGGATAAGCGGAATATCGTAATCCGCTAGCGCGCTAAACGGGATTTGCAGTTTCACAACGGCAGTGCTTGCGGTATCGCTTGCAATATTAGCATTTTCAAATGATATAAGATTAGAGACGACAGTGATGCTGTGCCCTGCTAAAGGCGGAAACGCTACATCAAAATCGCTTGAGCATGTATTTGGAGTCGCTGTGGGACATTTTTGCACCCCAAAAACGGTATAGCTGGTTGTGCCTAACGTGCTTTTTTCAATAGCAGGAAGATTATAGAGTCCCTCAGTGCCACCTGCAGGAATATCAATGGTGATATTATCGGTAAAATTACCGGTTCTGCGGAGTGTTAACCTTTTTATATTCGCAGAATCAGCATCCTCAAGCAGAAGTTTCACAACGCCATTGTTGCCTTGGAATATTGTTTGAGTAGCCTTATCAAAACGGACAGAATTCGTAGTACTCGCTGTAAATGATAATGTGTGTTTCGCAGTTGTACCAGCAGCATAGCCAGCTGGTAATGCCGACAAACTATTGCCGACTTCCAATTCTATACGAGTATTCTTATGGTTATCTATAAAGGTTGAATTTGAAATGCCATTGGTTACATAAATATAGCTTTGTTCGGTTTGACCCTCTGCAAAACTAAGACTAACCTCTTGAGCAAAATGATTGGTTGGGGGTGGGGTGCCAAGACCAGTTGTTGGGGTGGCGCGAACCTTGATGGCAACACCGCCTGCAGGCGCAGGCTCAGATAAAATAACTTTTGTAGCAATATCGTTATATTGAGTATAACTTGTAATCGATTGTTCAAAATTAACCAATATCGGGCTTACCAATGTGATTTCACTGCTATCTATCGCGCCCTCCGCAAGCCCCGCTGGCAATGTTCCCAAGCTATAAATATAGGTATCATTCACAGTATTGGTAGCAGAGCCCGTAAAGGTAATGTTTTTGGTGGTATCGCCGATTGCAAAATTCACTGTCTGCGTGGTGGTGGTTGCCCCGCCTGCTATGTTGGCATAGAGCGATATTTCCACCGCATAGGCTTGAGTAGCAGCCGTGCTGAGCGTGATTGGAATATTTACCGAAATACTGGCATCGGCAACAACATTATAAGTGGCTTGACCGAACGTAACGGTTTGTTCAGACGAGGTAACCGTATGGCTATTCTTAGCCCCCTCCGTTAAGCCTGCTGGCAAATCACCAAATTCATATTTAGCCGTCAGCCATGGCGAGAAGTTCGGCACAATATCAGTGATTTTCTTGGTTTTCTCACCAATTTCAAACACCACAGCATCTAATTCATCAATCCTAATCGTGCTATCGGTATGGGTTGTGGTACGCACCAATGGAATTTCGGTTTTCGCGCTAGCAACAGCAGGCAGACTGATAAGGAATTCAGCAGGGTCGCCTACACCGGGCGTGGAGGTGGTGGTGGTAAATTCAACAGCAGTTGGCGTGATGTTAATCAGTGCCGAAAGATTGCCCTCTGCCTTTACTTCATCAGGCAATGTGCCAAAGCTATAGCTAAGCACATCACCACCAACCAATGCGCTGGTAGAAATTGTAGCTGTTTTGGTAGCAATATTCGCAGGGAATGTTACAACTTGCGTATTACTGCCGCTTCTAATCGGAATATCTATCTGGCTTGTGCTTGCCGATACCAATTTTAATGTAATCACGGTATCTTGACCTTCGGGAGTGTTATAGACAGATTCTGCAAACTGCACCCCTATCCGTTCAACATCAACAGTGGCGGTGGGGATTGCACCCACTTTTGCATTAGCAATGGTGCCCAAATTCGTGAAGTTATAGACCGCGATACTACCCACGCCATAATTGGTGGTAGTGTAATTAAAGGTTTTTTCAGTATCGCCCTTCGCAAAAGCAAGAGGTTCGTTGATGGTTGCCGTGCTATTATCAAGATTGGTAACAACACCTTGCACATTGATTGTCATTGCTTCAGTCGCTGGGCTTGCCAATATCACTTTAATCGGTTGTAAGCCACCAAACCCGATAACATAATCAGCTTGTTCAAAAGTAACACGGCTATCGGTAACGGTAACTGTCCGCGTCGGCTCGCGGAAACCTTGCGACCTTACATCAGCTGGACCACCAGTCGCAAACCCGTAAGTGATAACGCCCTGCTCGGTTACCCCTGCGGTATCATTAAAGATAACAGTCTTTTTGGTAACCCCCTTATCAAACGTAATATCAATATTTGTGCGCGGTACATCTGCCGTGCCATCAGCTGGCGCCAATATGCTACTGATTGGCACTATCATACCATCTCTATCAGAAGGTTCAGCCAATGTTACATCAAAGCTAATGCCGCCACCCTCACGCACAGTTAGCGGCGTTACATTATCAAAATAGATTTCATCACTGATGGTGGTGATGGTGCTTGCGCTAGGACGCGTGGCATCGTTTGCGGTTTTCATGGTAACGCCACTTGGTAACGGGTTGGCAGCCGTGTCGATAATGGCATAGACCACACTATCACTAATACTATCCGTTACGGGGCTTGCATGGGGTATGGTGAAGCTATCAGCACCCGATGCAAATGTTGCCTGTTTTACCGTGCCACCCATCGTATAAGGAATCGATAAAGCTGTAATGGCGGGGCTTGCCAGTTTCATCACCATATCAGTTGAGCCACCACGACGGACATCGTAAGTGCTTGCCTCAAAATAGACATCACTATCTTTAATATCAATCGTAATGCTACCGTTCGTGCCTACAACCACACCCGATGCCCAGAATGAGTTCGTATCATCAAATTCAAAGGTAATCACATTACCTGCCACATGCGCTGCATCAGCAGAGCTATCATAGGTAACATCTTTTATTGTGGTAACATTAACATCCGCTGAACTAAAGACTACCTTATCAGTATTCTCAAGAGTGTTATTTCTTTCGATGGTATAGTAAATATCACCCGCTTGCGTTAACGGCTTGTTCAATATTATCTGGAAGGTTTGGCTATCACCCTTACGCACATCGTAAGTGATAGGTGTTGAGAAATCAACAAGTGTCTCAAGAATGGTAATCGTGGTATCAATAGCATCAGTTGCGACGATGCTTGGGCTAACATCAGCTTGCCAAGCCAGCGCGGTGGTATCAAATTCATATTTGATTTTAGTGCCACCCACATCTACTTCGTCAGCATCATCACCATAGATGATAGTTTGAGTATCAGCACCCGCGGTAAATGTGAGGTTGAAAGTAGGATTGGTTACAATTACTGGATTAAGGTCTTTATCTATTTTTGACCATTTGATTGGCACGATAATATCAGGCTCACCCACAACATGGGGCGTTGCAAGCGTTACCGTGATTGTTTCATCTGTGTTGTAATCTACATCGCGCGCATCTGTATCAAACTTGACTGAACTATCAGTTACCGTAACGGTGCGCGTGGGGATACGCCCTGCGCCTGTGCCAGTTGTAAAGCCAGCTGGCCATTGTGGGTGATTGGGGTCAAGCCCAAAACCCGCATCGGCAGTATCAAATTCGTAATAGACTTCACCGCCACCCTCAGTTGTTAGGGTAATATCAGTGAGGGTTTCTTCATTATCGACCTCGTTAAAGGTTACGCTATCATAAGTTACAACATCACTGCCGCCGCCACGCACAGCACCGCTTGGCGTGAATGTGCGGATAATCGGTATCGCGATGCCGTTATCTTGACCTGTTGAATCAAGCCCTGCATTATCAATCAATTTAATTTTGGTTTCGGTATCTTGCCCCGCACGAACGGTTCGAGTGGCGATTTCAAAATCAATCGCATCATCTTTAAGAGTAACCACACTATTATCTGCGGTAGCATCTACGCCAACACCCGATGGTAGTGCCGCACCAAAACCATAAGCATAAGTATCGCCAATCGCAGTATTAAGTGGCAGTAAAATCTCGACCGTTGCTTGAGTATCGCCGACTGCAAATTCTGCTTTGGTAACATCGGCACTTAACACGCCATTAATAGTAATGGTTATCGGGATTTCTGTTGGAACAACCGCCGCCGCCGTCAATGTTACATTCACAACAGGGATTGTGCCTTTACGCGCATCAAGCGTGGCATCATCAAAGCTAACATCACCCAATGGCACTGTTACTGTGTAATCGGTGAGCGTATCACCGGGCGTTACGCCAGAATCAGCAGGCCAACCTGTTGTTGTGCTATCTAAAGTGTAGGTGCGAACCGTGCCAGCATCAATCGGCAATGGGCTATAGTCGAAGCTACCTGTTTTTGTACCGTGAGGAATTGTCACAGGTTCCGTTGTTGACAATAAAATGCCATTTTCAGTAATAGCCAGTGGGATAATAACGTCATTATAGGCAGCAGGATTACTATTAGGAATAAGAGTGCCAATCGCATTGCTCTCAAGCTCAATCACTATTGTCCGTGTTGTGTTTGGCTCAACTTCAGGCACGTCAGGTACGTGAGCGATAAAATTAGCATCGGCATCTTGAATGGTAAAGGTGGAAGTAGAAGTTGTTCCCTCCCTTATATCAGCAGGTAGCACAATGCCACTGAAACTAAAGTTATAAGTGCCGCCTTTTGAATTTGCGACCGCATCAAAGCTATAGGTTGCTTCTGTGCCACCATCAGCAAAGACAAAATTCGCCAATTCAATACCGGGGTTGTTCGTGCTATCGCTTGAATGCGGTTGGAATATCCGCGACGCTGATATTGTGGTGGTATCACCGGGCGTTGCCGCAATGATAGGCGATGCTAATATCAGCTTAACGTCAAAATTCTTGATGCCTTCACGCACATCACCTGTTGATAATTCAAAATTGACACGGCTATCAGTTACCGTAACCACACTTTCTGGCGTTACCGAGCCAACTTTCATATCATGCGGCGGTAGATTGCCATTGGTATCGTTAAAGTCATAGGTGGCGGTGTTGCCTGCATTCGTTGAGAAAGCAGCACCAAATCCAGTAGGCGCGGCAGGCGTGTAACTGAGAAGTGGTTCTAGCGGATCGCTTTCTAAATTGCCCGCGATGATGGTAACAGTTTCATTACGGGGAAGCTCGCCAGTTTCCGTAATGGTAATCGGAATATCAACATCAATCGCTTGCGGTTCAGCCAATACCAGCACGGTTTGCGCTGTGCCACCCTCACGCACATTTTGAGTTGCCAGTTTGAAATTAACAAATTTATTATCAACATTAATGCGCGTATCGGTCTGTGTGCCTGTTACCAGATAGAATAGCTCTTCAGGCCAATCCAATGTGTTATCATCGCGGTCATCAGTATCAAAATCAATATCTACCGTTGAACCATTCGTGCCTAAAGGCGGGCTATGGGTAAAGGTGATAAAATCATCACTGGCAGCGGCAGGCTGAACGATTATATAGTCATAGCTAACATCACCGCCTTTGCTGGTGGTGGTGAGTTTAAGCGGTATCTGGATACTGGTATCATTCAATGCGCGGTCAAACTTGATGGTTACATCAATATCATCACCCGCCAGCACATCATATTCTGGTTTTTCAAAAACAACCGAGCTTAGCTTAACATGCAAATGAGAAACTGGCGCGGCATTGCCGACAGTGAAACCAGATGCCGCCCAGCCTGCTGTGGTCGTCGCTAGCGTATATTCATAACGTTTGCCATGCGAATCCACAGCTGAGGTATACAGAGGAAGCGAGACTTCTGTTACACTATCAGGCACGGGAACAGTGATGACAGGAAGCGGTGTGCCTGTGTTATCACTTGGCCCTGAATATTCTGTAACGGCAATCGGCACATTAACCGCGCTTGTTAATGCTTTTGTTAGCACCAACCTAACATCTTGATTGCTATCGGTGTTGTTAATCGTCTCACCCGCTTTGGTGTAGTAATCAGTAGTTTCAAAATTCAGCGCAGTATCGCTGATAGTAATGGTCATGACTTTGGTTGTGCCTGCCGTAAAGCCAGCTGGCCAACGCGGATATGTGCCATCATTCAGATTGCCTGCAATGGTCGTGTCATAAAGCTCATACACAACACTATCAACCCCTACTGTTGGCAAGGCATAAGTAAATGTTCCGCTTTTACTATTCGCGCTAATCGTAACTGTAGGATAGGTAATAACACCTGCAACAGCTCCCGTATATTCAGTGCGTTTCATCGGGATGGTAATATCGCCATCCACATCAAAAACGGTTGATACGGTAATATCTAATGTCGCGCCTACCGCCACATTATCATCAGGTTTCTCAAATTCAATCACATCATTATCAACAGTAAAGGTACTGGTTACTGTGCGCCCAACACCAGCGGTGGCATCTAATCCTGCAGGCCACGTTGCATTGGCAGTATCAAACGCATATGATACGCTTACCACGTCACCTGCCAAATCATTTGCTACATCATTGCTTGTTGGCACTGTATAAGTGATGGTGCTATCTTCAGTCGCACCATCAGCAAAAAGAACTGGGATAGTAGTGCTATCGGGTGTGCCATCATTTCTGGTAATTGTTTGTATCACTGGAACGGTTGTTGCCCCAATCGCACCACCCGGTAGATTGATTTTCACAGTGATAACATCACCATCGGCAACTGTTTGCGTGGCAATATCAAAGTCGATATTCGGGTCAGTCAATGTAAATGTAACCGTTTTTGCCCCTATCACATAGGCATCAACAGGCCAACTCGCATCACCATCAAGCAATTCATATATATATGTCGTCCCAATATCGTTTCGGTCGCTAGAGGCAACATGGCTGATAGGAATAACCGTGCCACCAAGCGGATATGTCAGCGGCTTGGTTGTGCCATCATCGCTATATGGCAATTCATAATTTGCCACTAAGGCTGGGCTATCTAACGTAACATCAAAATTAACAGTCTCACCAAGACGGATATTGCCATTATTTGCCACTGTGCCAAGCGTTACACCGCCAGATTTTATGCTGATTGTGCTAATGGTGATACCAGTCCCAACATTCAGCGTCGCGGGCCAATCACCATTTGTGTTATCTTCACTATCAACTGTATCAAATTCATAGACCACATCTTGACCTGCCGTGCTAGCAGGTGCGATATATGTCAACGGTAGTAAATCAAGATCAGTCTTACCAGCAAGAATCGTAGCACTGATATAATCTGGCAGACCACCATTCACTGTCCGCTTAATTGGAATCACAATATTAGCCAGTGGTGCTTGCGCGATTTCAATTTGGAGCGTTGCCGTGCCACCTTCGCGAACGTTAAATGCCCCAACATCGAAATTGACCGCAGCTGCATCAACTGTAAGCGTTACGCTTGCGGGTGTGCCATCATCATCATAATGCGCGGGCCAATCACCATTTGCAACATGTTCGTTATTCACTGTATCAAACGTATAGGTAATAGATGTATCGCCTGAATTGGCTGTTATATCTAAATCAAAATAAGAAATAGTCACATCAGTTACCGTAATTTTATCGTAAGTATCAAGCGGTGCGCCACCATTAACTGTTGGATTGACTCTTGTAATTTTTACTGGAATGTCAAAAGTAGCCGCTGGGATGGCATCAAAATCGATTCTAATGGTTTTTGTGGCAAGCGGCGCCACATTATCATTCGCTCTATCAAACGCAATCTTACCATGCGATACAATAATTTCAGTGTCAGGCGCTACCGTGCCTGCTTGGAAAGCTGCTGGCCATACGGGAAGCGTCGCATCACTTGCATTGCCCAAACTACCTGTATCAAGTGCAACGTTAATCGTATAGCCTTGCTTATCAGCAGGCACAGTATAAGAAACCGTGTCTGCATCAGTGCCGTCTGCGATAGAAACAGAATAGCTATAATCAGGGGGGTCGGCAATGTTTTTGTTATTGGTAGCGGTTACGATCAACGGAATCACAATCGGACTGCCTGTGCTATTATTTTCCTGCAATCTCACCGTCATCGTAACTGTATCATTCACTTGTGCGGGCGGGTTGGTGGCGCTATCAAAATTGACACTATTCGTGCCGACCGACACCGTGCTAGAATTAGTGCCATTGGTATCTAATCTTAAAGCACTTGGCCATGTAACCGCATTATTCACTTCATTCGGGTCAAAACTATAGACAAACGATGTAATATTAGCGGCAGGCGTAAAGATAATATCATCAGAAAAATCATTGCCTTGGGTAACTGTTACTTTGTCATATATCGGGGTTGATGGCGTGCCATCATTATAAGTGGGGGTAATAATATATGGAATTTCCGTCGTGAGTGCGTCGGCAACACTTGCCAATTCTATCCTTATCACCTGCGGTGGGTCAGTTGGCGTCAAATCATAATTGGCTTGAGCAAATTCAACGACGCTACTCAGAACAGTTACAACCGTGTCCGTAATACCAGTGGGCGTAAAGTTGGCATCATTCGGGATTCTAGTAGCATCAAATGAATATTCAATTCTATCAACCGTGCCGTCATTCGGGATAGCTTTTGTAATATCTTTGGTGGTATCGCCATCATTAAAGTCAATGGTGAGGTCTGTTGGTAATGGAGAATTGCCATTTGTATAGAATATTGTTTCTTTAACCTGCACTTGTGTAATACCGCCCGTGCCATTAATCGCGCCACCGGGTAGATTGATGGTAACAGTCGCTGTGGTACCCTCACGCACATCATATTCAAGTGCGCTAAATTGAATCGTTGGGTCACTGATGGTGAACGTAATCTCATTAGGCGTATCAGCGCGTGTATCAGCAAGCCAATCAGGATTTGGCGTAACGCCATCAGCGAGTAGGTCTAGCAACTTAATAACCGTTGTTGAGGTAACAGCACCCAAAGCACTGCCCACAGGTGCGGTATAGTCAATATCAACTGATTCAGGCTGAGTTGCCAAAATCGGAACAGGCGGCCCATCAACATCGCTTGCCGAAACAGCAAGACTGGCATCTGGCGTAAATTTTGTGTTAATCGGTATATCCATATCGACGAGTGCATTGCTATTCAACTGAACCTTATATGTTGCCGTGGCACCCGCGCGCATATTCACTGACGCAATATTAAAATTCAGACCACTATCAAGCACAGTCGCGGTGGTTGTTGGGATGGTTGCACCCACGCTAATAGCCGCTGGCCATGCCACAATAACGGGGTCACCCGGATTAACTGGTGGTATTGCATTGCCTTCACTGGCAGTATCAAATGTATATGTGTAAACTTTACCGACCGTATCCGTGATAGGAATCGTGAAGCTGGCAGGACCAGTATCAGTTCCGATAAGAAACTCAGCCTCTACATAGTCTGTATCGCTATTCAAATCATTGGTTATTTTTATTGGAAGCTTAATGGTTACGCCTGCATTACCACTAAGTTTAGCATCTACCGCAAGCGTGCCACCTTGCCGTATATCATGCAGTGCCAGAGCAAATTCTACAACTGGATTTTGAACAGTGATTGTTGAATTAGTCGGCGCTACTGGAATCAATTTATCAATCGCGTTACCATCTTTATCGGTATCTTGCGGCCATACAGGATTGCTTGCTAAGACTGCATTGGCTGCATTAGCCGTATCAAAATCATAAACCACTTCGGTACCATCTGCGGGACCAATATAAGAGAGTGTTTTGCTTTGCTCGCCATCAAGGAAATTCAGAAATTCAAAGGCATCTGGTAAATCTGCTACACTAGGGGTGCCAACATTCTCTCTACCAGTAATCAGAATAGGCACATCAATCGCACCGATGGCAGGGCTATCAAGCGTCACTGTTATCGTGGCAGTCTGCCCCCCAACAATCGTCTGTGTTCCAGATACAGGCAGTTCAAATGAAATACCCCTATCGCGAATTTCTATTGTTGCTTCTGTAACCGTGGTGCCTGCCGCAAAATCATTTGACCAATCACCATCAGTCGTTAAGAATTCATATTTAACTTCTGCAATGGTCGCATCATCAGCATCATAATCCAATGTGCCTTCGCCCGTTGTGCCATCAAGCGACATGGTTACAACAGTCGGCGTTCCCACTGTGCCATCAGTCATTGTATATGTTTTGTTCAGCGCGATTGTGCGGTTGGGCGCACCGACTGGTAACACCCACGTAACGGGCGCTTTAACCTTAATGGTGGCTTTTGAATCGCGATAGATAGACTGAGTCGCAACAGCGGCATCAAAATCAAGCACTATTCGTTTGAGCTCAACATTCAAAACATCATCAGCGCCGCCATCTTGCTTGATTTCCAACCATTTCGGCCAGTTGCTTTGCGTATCATCAAAACTATAAGTTACTGTATTGCCTGCCTCGTAAGTGGCAAACACCCCTTGTTCAACAAGCTCGGTAGTCGCGCTTGTCAAAACAGTTACAGGCACATCTGCGCCAGCCACTGGCGTAACCCCATCATCAACACTGGTTTTCAATGTAACAGGCAAGCCCGTTGCCTCCGCTACGGTCGCATCTAATATGACTGTGCTGGTATGAACAGTTTCTGAAGTGCGCTCAAGCGCCACATCCGCGCTAAACCCGATAGTTGCCGTAACGCAAGCCGTTACCTCATCTTTGGTGCTATCAACACCAAAAGCTTGATTCCATGTTGCGCCACCGCCAACGCTAGCAACATCAAATTCAAATTTGAGTTTTGTATTATAGGGGTCGCTATCAGTTGTTGGGTCATAAGTGAATGTGCCCACACCATTTGTAAAAACAACTGTTACATCCTTATAGCTAACCGCTGGCGTGCCAGTGCCTTCGCATAATGTCTTCGTTACTTTCAGTGGTATGGTTTCAGTGCCAGCAAATGTGCCACCACTTAATGTTACGCCCACATCAACAGTATCACTTGTATGATTCACGCGATAAATAGCATCGGTCGCCGTTTTATCAGAAAGAGTAAAACTAATATCATCACTTAACACAGTCAGTGTGCTGGTTATTTGCGTGGTGCCCTCTTTAACCCCTTGAGCCGCTGGCCAATCAACAGTTGCATCATCAGCATCAGTATCATCTAGCGAAAATTCAATTATCGTTCCGCCTGTAAGTGTTGCATCCGAAAATTGATAGGGTTGGCTCGAGATTGTGTCGCCATCAGCAAATGTAACGCTTGCATAGCTATAAGTCGCGCCACCATCTGTGGTATAACGTATCGGCACAATGGTTTCGCCTACCGCAGGTGACGCCATCACCAACGCGATGTCTTTTGTGGCACCCACTGCAATTGGATCATCTGGCTCAAAGAAATCAACCGATGGGTCAAGCACCGTAACGGTTACATCTGGCTTACTGCTACCTTCATTAACCCCTACTGGCCACGGTTCTATTGCAAGACTTGTATTGATATCTAGCGCACTTGCCGTATTGCCATCGCTATTATCATCAAATTCAAATTTAATCGTATCATCTTTATTATCCAATAAAGCATTATAATCAAAGGACCCAGATGAACCATTGATAGGTATATCAACATTGACATAAGTTGCTGGTTGCGCCACGCTACCAGAAGGTGTTGTGATGAGTTTAATTGGAATTGTAAGCGCTGTTATGGTTGGGTTTAATAAACGAACATTGACCGTTACCTTAGCGCCCGCACGCACAGTCGTCAGCTGAGCAGCATCAAAATTAATCGCACCATCAACAACATTAACTGTTGCCGTATTCAGCAACGGATCATCTATATTTAGTTTGACACCCGCAGGCAATGCTGAGCCAAAATCATAAGTAACGATTGTGCCACTAGAACTCGCTGGTGCTGTATAAGTGAAAGTGCCAGTTTTAGTGCCATCCAGAATTTCAACATCAGGCACCGCAGGCGCGTTAGCAGAAGTAACAGTAATTGGAATATAGATTGTACCAGACGCAGGGCTTGCCAACTCTATTGTAATTGTTTCCGGAATTGTTTCACGCGCATCATAAGTGTTTGGCGAAAATTTGATAGCGCTATCTAGCACTGTTATCGTGGTTATAGGGGTGGTTGTGCCAGCCGTAATGCCATTAGGCCATTCAACATTATTGACAGGGTCAGCCGCATAACCATCGCCATTAACATCAAATTCATATCTTACAGTTGTGCCTCTGCCACTGGCATCAGCAATATAGCTAAATGTGTTGTTGATGATAGCACCATTAGCAAACACAGCTGTTTCATAGGTAGGTGGTCCTGCCACCCCACCCGATGTGGTTGTTACTTTCAGTGGCACTTTGGTTTCACCAATCGCCTGCCCCGGTAGGTTAATGTCAATATCAACACTTACGCCTTCGCGCACATTATAGCTAGCCACATCAAAATCAATATCAGCACTGGTAACTGTAACCGTAGCACTGCTAGGTGTGCCAGTTTTCAAACCACCCGATAATGTGCCAAGCGTGTAGGTGAAAACACCATTTGCCGTTGCGGTATAGGTGAAAGTGCCGTCTGAATCGCCATCAGCAATCGACACATCGGCAACCGCAGGCTCACCAACAGGTTCCGTAATTGGAATCTTAACATCATTATCAGCACCGCTGCCAATAGCGGGCGCTACCAACTCCACCTTAAGCGTTACAATATCACCTACACGCGCAGGGTAATTCCCTTGTTCAAACTGGACACTACCATCGCGCACTGTGATTGTGCTGTTATTAAGCGTTGCATCTATATCAAACAATCCAGCGGGCCAAGGGGAATTATCATTAGCATTAGGATGGAAATCAATAGTGTTATCAAATTGATAAAACACAGTAGCACCTTCTTCATTTGCAGGCGCAATATAATCAGGCAATGCTTTACTGACTTCACCAGGAACAAAATCAGCATCTAAAAAGGTGGTTGTTGTGCTGCTTGATAATGTAACTGTTCTCTTATATGGCACTGATGTTGGGCCACTCACTCCACCCGGTATATTTATCGTTACCACTCCTGTTTGGGTCGGGTATATATGATGTTCCTTCGCATCAAACGCAATGCTATTACTTTTCACTGTTACTTGAGCGTTCGTTACCGTTCCGGGTTTCAAGCCATCAATCGTGCTCATATCGTCAAATATGAATTCAACCACTGTGCCAGCTGTGCCAGTGATTGGCGTATAAGGGAAACTGCCACCAACACCGCCCGTTATAGGAATTATATCATCCGTATAAGTTACGCCACCATCTGTGCTATAGCGTATCGGAACATTTATTGTTTCACCAGTAGCAGGCGCCGTTGCCAGCTCCACTGCTACCATTATCGTGTTGGTTTCACGCACAGTGTAAGGCGTAGCGGGTTGCACAAAATTAACCGCGCTATCAGTAACAGTAATCGTGCTCGTAGGCGTTGTTGTGCCAGCAGTAATGCCATCAACAACCGTAGTGCCATCAGCTAACACAATCGTCTCGTTATCACTTGCAGTATTAAAACTATAAGCAATGGTGGTGCCGGGGGCAACACCTGTTGAATCATAATCGTGCGCATTTTGACGTAAATTCGCAGAAATAGTGCCGTCTTCTATTACTGGAAGGCTAGGTGTGCCACCCGGTGGGGTTGTGATAACGCTTAATGGGAGGTTGGTAATACCAGTCGCGATAGAATTCGCCAATATAAGCCCTATATCTACCGTTACACCTTCGCGCACATTATAAGTGGTCGCGCCAAAATTGATAGAGCTATCAATAATGCTTACAGTAGTGAATGTCGCCGTTTTGCCTTCGCGCACCCCATCAGGCAGCGGCGTGCCAAATGCGTAAGTGAAAGTTGCTTTACTCGAATCTGTATGCGTAATTGTTTTCGTAACAGGGTCACCAGCATTAAATACTATCTGATATGGATTATTAAGGGCGTCGGTTGTAACACCATCAATCGTATAAGGAATTGTCAATGTAGCATCAGCAGCGGTTGCCAACGTTACGTCAATATCAAGAGAAAGCGTAGAGCCTTTACGCCCTTCATAAGAAGTACTTCCAAAATTTATATCGGGGTCGTCAACATCAATCCTCGCGGTCGTTATCGTGCTACCTGCACTTACCCCTGCGGTAAAGCCTGTGCTAGCGAAACCAAAATCTATATAATCTATATCCACACCGCCAATAGGGAGGGCTGGATATGTTAAAGTCTCATCGCTCTGACCATTGGCAATAATTACAGTTTCTGCGAAAGGTGCGGTTGTACCATCAATCAGATATATCGTTCCTGCCACTGGCACCGTAATGCTACCGCTTGAATGGGTGACAGAATGGCTTAACAGCACTTTAACATTAACAGATGCGCCCCCCCGTACAGAATAATTAGCTGCATCAAAATCAGCTTCAATTTCACGTATCGTTGCCACTATATCCGATTTTGTGCCTGCAGTCACGCCATTTGGCAATGTGCCAAAGCTAAATTCTACCGTTGAGTCTTTCGCCGCCACATAAGCTGCATTCGCTGTAAATGTTCCGACTAAAGAATTACCTGAACCTTGAGGGAACGTAATACTGCCAATAACGTAACTTGGTTTGGTAACGATACCACCAGGATTTTTTTCCACCGCCAAGATAGGAATGCTAATATTATTGGCTCTTATGCCCGTCATTGTAACAGGAATAGCAAATGTATCACCGCTCAAAAAGTCAAATGCCGCATCTTGATTAAATTCAACAACCAAATCATTCACTGTAATCGTTGCTATTGTATTATTAAAAGGCGTCATATCTGCTGGCCAGTTCGCATGCAACTCATCAAAACTGAATTCCACGATTGTGCCACCCACCTGCCCAGTCGCATCAAATTTAACAATTTTTGCTGGATCGTTATCATCAAATTTAACAGTTTCGTCGGCAGACGTTTCCACTCCATTAATCTTGACACTCAGTGGCAACACTGTTTCCAAACCAATCGCTGGGCTTGCTAATTGCACATCAATATCAACATCACCATTTACTGCAACAGAATATTTGTCAGAAGCGAATTGAACCCTTTCATCTTTCACATCTATATCCGCTGTTGATAAACTGCCCAACGTAACAATCGCATCTGCGGTATTAACCGCACTCAGAGTAATTGCTCTTAGATCACCACGGTTATGAGTCGCTTTATCAGCCTCATAAAGCGCTGGAAGCGTGCCGATTGTATCACCCTCAGCGATTGTGAATACACCTGCATCCACGCCATCAATTTGATACGGAATTTCAATCTCTTTGATGGTAGGTGCAGCCAATTCTACCGTAATATCAACCATGCCACCGCGCCGCACATCATAAACCGCGCTCGTGAAATTAACATCACTGCTGACAATATCAATTCTTGTCGTCTCAATGCCACTCGGGTCAGTTTGCAACCCATGTGGTAACGTGCCAAATGTAACATCCACATGATTACCCGCCGTGCCAGCTGTTGCGTTAAACGTATAAAAACCTTCAGTATCCCCCGCAGGAATAATTGCCTCGCCCGGTATAATAGTGCCACTTATATTAACTGGAATCTTAGTCTCAATATTAATCGGATTGACAGTAACCACTTTCACCTTAATAGAATTATTTTCTCTTACCTTATAGGTGGCTGCCCCAAAATTAATACTGGTATCGCTGATTGCAATCGTAAATGTCTCATTATCACCCGTGCCGATGCCATTTGAAAAATCAGACATTGTATACACAATTTCGGTGCCCAACACCGAAAGTGCGCCATTATAGGTAATATCTTTTGATTGCTCGCCAATACCAAAACTAATTGTTTGTTCAAAAATTGTTGTTGCTGTGCCGCCTTGTGGTGTTTCCACCCCAGTTACCTTAATATCAATCGGTGCTGTTGCCACCTCGTCAAGCTCTAATTGGAACGTAACATCTCTGCCCACGCCAAGCCGTAAATAATCTTGCGAAAACGTGAGAAGATTGCGATAGGTAATGGTGGCCGTTACTTCCTTTATCGCGCCTTCTTCTAGCCCTGATGATGCTGATAGATTGCTACCAAACGTTACCTTAACCACATCATCAATTGTATAATTAGTCGTAGGAAGCTTATAAACAGCCGTTGCACTACCCTTCGCAAATATAACAGATTTACTATTATCTGTGCTAATAACCTTGCCTGCACGTAAATGTGTAATACTTAACGGCACAAGATCTGAGCCTGTTCCTGTTCTGGTCATGGTCATCGGTATATCCAGCACGCTGCCTTGCTTCACATTTGTATAGGTTGAATTATCAAATGTAATGGTATCAGTGCGTAATTGCACGATATGGGTTTTATTGCCATTGGTGGTAATTGTAATGCCCGCTGGCAGAGGCAACCCTATGCTAAATGTGATTGCGCTATCGGCTTCCTTACCCGATGTATTATAAGAAAATGTCTTGCTGGTCTCGCCTGTTTGGAAATTTAATGTTTCATTATCAGGCACAGGGTCGCCGTTAGTATCAGTTCCAGCAATATCAATAACCACATCAAATGCTTGCACCGCCGCCGCCGCCAATTCAACAGTTACATTAACTGTGTCACCATTATTCGCATTTTGCGTGGCTTGCGCAAAACCAATCTCACCTGAAACCACTTTCACAGCCGCAATATTCGGCATTCCCACTTTTATGCCACCACCAATAGTGCCAGCATCCAGGCGATATTCCCTATCACCTTCAGTGCCATTATAATTAAGAGTCGTGCGTTTTTCAGTAATGCCATTGGGCAGTAAATCAGTAGTATCTTGATTCACTGGGAATATGACTGTTACATCTTGCCAACCACCTCCCGTTAGATTTCTATATTGCGCATTAATGCTAATCGGGATGGTTAAATCCTCATTACTCGTCAGCCGTAAATCAATATCCACCGATTGACCGGGATTCATCAGATATTCTGTTTCTCCAAAATTGGCATAAATACCTTCTAAATCAGGGTCTTCTTGAATAGTAAATGTAAAAATTTCAAATTCGCCTGCTTGCAACCCTGCGGGCAAATCATATTTGGGTTCTTTAGGAGTTGAATCAGCTGTTTCTGGCAAACTATAAGTTACATAACCATTTGCCGAGCTGGTTGCCGCCTGATAAGAAAAGCTTTTGCTATCTTCGCCCTCTTCAAACACAAATTCTACCACTGATGTTTTACTGCCACTGCTACTCGGTATCACTTCTAAAACATTAACAGGCACTGTTATTTGTTGGTTCGCAGGCCTTGATAATATAATAAAGCCCTCAGCGGTTCCGCCGACTGTGACTCCTACCCCGCCTGAGATAAAGCTGACATCATTGGTTTCTACAGTAATGGTTGTTTCGCGTGGCGCCCGCTTGCCATATTTGGTTTCCCCATCATCTGATTCAACAAAGTCAAAATTAAAACTATAGGTAACCACATCGCCTGCCTCGCGGTCTTCAGCCAGATAGGTGAAAATTGCTGAACTTTCGCCCTCTGCCATCGTTACCACTGGACGCACGGCTGGAACGCTTGGCACACCACCAACGGCTTCTTCCAGAATAAGATTTAAGCCACCGGCAGGTGCGACGAATGCCTCATCACCCTTTGTAAGATTGATGGTAATCTCAACCTCGCCATCAACTGTAACTTCATAATTTTCAGCCCCAAAAGAAAATCTTGCCTCATAACTTGGTGGAGTAATCGTGGTATTAGCCGATGGCGGACCCACATTATCGGCAAGATTCACCTCATCACTGGAACTGCCACCGCCGCCACCATTATTACTGCCACCGCAGGAATAGAGCGCAATCAACATAACCGATATAACAACGCCCCTTGCGACATGCCGCAAGAGGTATAATATAGTCCTCAATAAATGAGTGCTACTCATAACAATATGGTTGAAAATACGCATTATCTAGCCCAAGCGATACCTCCTCACCGTTAAAAATGAGAGGAACAACAGGCATTCAAAACCCAAAAACGCAATATATAATGTGTGTAGTGTGTGATATATAGGGTTTGCGTTATGGTTTTTTGATGCTGAAATGTAGTGTTTGTGGTTGTTTTGGTAGAAATTTATTTGTAATTTAGAATCAGCAAAACGTAACAATATGCCTAAACATTTTGAAATTTTCACCCTATACCTCATAATATTTAACAATATTCGGGTCACAAACAGTTTTCCTACACAAATAAAGACTCGCAGAATTTTTAAAAAATCCTACAAAATCAATCACTTATTTTATGTGTGCTTATAAAAGTCACAACACTACACATATCACTATAGCACATCATTGAAAAATAGCAACCCATTAATAATATTTTATTAATATATACAATTTTGTTGATGATAATGCGCCAATAGCCTCATCATAGTGATGCAAATAAAATGCCAAAAAAACCCATAAAAAAAGATTGCTAAAACTATCAATCCTGCTAACATGTACAATATTATTATAAGGAGATAGACATGCAACTTGTTGAGATTGATGCTGTGCGCGAAGCAGCAAGCCTGCTAGATGGTAAAATTGTTAAAACCCCTATCATCAACCCCGCAGCTTTATCTGCCTTGTTAAATGTTGATGTGTTCCTAAAGCTAGAAACCATGCAACGCACGGGGTCTTTCAAGGATAGGGGTGCTTATATCAAGCTATTATCCCTTACCCCGCAACAGCGCAAAAATGGTGTGATTGCGGTATCGGCGGGCAATCACGCGCAAGGTGTGGCGTATCATGCCCAGAATATGGGGATTCCTGCCACCATCATCATGCCCCAGAACACCCCGCTCACCAAAATTATGAAGACCGAGCAATTTGGCGCAGAAGTGATATTGCACGGCTATAATCTGAATGAATGCGAGCCTCTCGCTTTTAAGATGGCAGAACAACATGATTACAGTTTTATATCGCCCTATGACGACCCTAAAATTATCGCAGGGCAAGGCACAGTCGGGCTAGAAATGCTAGAAGCCGTGCCAGATTTAGATACCATCATCGTGCCAATAGGCGGTGGTGGCTTGATTGCAGGCGTGGCATTGGCGGCAAAATCCATCAATCCGAATATTGAAATCGTTGGGGTTGAGGCAGCACTCTACCCATCAATGTATCAGCTTTTGAATAATATTGAGCCCGATATGGGCGGTAATACCATTGCTGAAGGGATTGCGGTAAAAACCCCGGGCGCGATTAATCAGGCGATGACCCAAAAATATGTCGATGATTTATTGCAGGTGAAAGAACATTATTTAGAACAAGCCGTTGCCACTTTGGTGGAATATGCACGGGTGGTTGCCGAAGGTGCGGGTGCTGCGGGCATTGCGGCATTATTGCAACATGGCAAACAATTTGCGGGTAAAAAAGTAGGCGTGGTGATTTGCGGGGCGAATATTGATTCGCGTGTGTTATCATCGCTGATGATTCGTGGCATGATTCGCACCCATCGCTATCTGAAAATTGAGGTTGATACCATTGATGCGCCCGGCTATTTGGCAATTATCGCCCAAGCGATTGCTGATAAGGGCGGTAATATTATCGAGATTAATTATCATAATGTTATCCATGAATTGCCGATTAAAGAGACGAAACTGCATATCGCGCTAGAATGTCGCAACAAAGCACATGGCGATGAAATCTGCGCGGCACTAGAAGCATTAGGGCGGCCGTTGAAAAATCTAACCGTGTTGCAACCTTTGTAGAATTTTTCCAACTATAAAGGGAATAAATAGGGAAAAGAGAATGGTGGTGTCAATTTGCTGTAAAGCCTTGTCATTGCTGATTTACAAGCAACCCATCTTATATCATCTCTGTTTAGCAAAATAATTTTAATCATAAAATTACATTTATGATTGTATTTTTTTTAATTGTTGTTATTCTATATAAGAATACTATAAGTTTTAAGGGTGAGAACATGGAAAAAATATCCGAGCATTTTACGATTGATGATGTAACCGATTCAGCCGAAGCAGATAAGCATGGCATTGATAATGCACTGCCCTCTGATTTACAGCATTATGCCAAAGAATATGCACAAATTGTTGCTGAACCCTATGCGGCTTTTTTAGGCTTTAAGCCCGACCCTAATAGTTGGTTTCGCGGCAAAGACTTAAACAAACAAGTTGGCGGCAGCCGTACAAGCGCGCATCTTGAAGCACGGGCAGGCGATTGGGGCAAAAAAGAAGCGGGCATGACGCAATGGGAGTTGGGCAAATGGTTTTACGAGCATCTGCAATATTTTGACCAAATCATCATTTACAACACATTTGTGCATGTAGGGCTGTCGCGTAGCATGGCGAAAAGCCGATTCTTGCTCCAAAAAATGATTATTCTTGATACGGGCAGTAAAAGCTATCCGATTCTTAAAAAAGGTGACAGATAATGGGATTGATGACAAATATATTCGGGCTTGCCGTTAAGGGTGCAAAAAATGTTGCGGGCGTGCAAACTATCATTGAGAGCAATAAAGGCGCGTTGGCAAAAGGCAAGACTGCTATTCTTGCAGGGCAGTTAGCAATCAACGCCAATGATGCCACTGGTAAAAGCTGGATGCAACGCAACTGGCGTCCGCTGTTTATGATGAGTGTCGTGGTGATGATTATCTTTAATTATCTGCTATTGCCTGTCATTGATATGATTGCAAAGCGTGAGATTTATCCGATTATAATCCCTGAACAATTATGGCAGGCTTTCATGGTTGGGTTTGGCGTTTATAGCGCAGGGCGCACTTACGAGAAAGTAAAAGTAAATTCAGCAAAAGCAGCAATCGAAACACCAACGCCACCCATACCAACAAAACAAGAAGCAAAACAATATCGCGATTTGGGCATGAGCGCTGAACAATTAGCAAGCAAGTAATGCTTATATTATAAGAGCGTATTTATAAAAACTGTCTATAAATGGCTGACAACCCATCTTAATATTGACAACAACCTCGTAATTCGATATAGTTACGGTTAATTTTGGTATATATTTTGCAAAATAATTTATTTTTTAAGGAATTGATAAAATGCTGAGCGCATTAAACATAGCATCCTATCTTTTAAAATTGTCTGAAGAGAACAATGATAAATTTGATACTTTAAAACTTATTAAATTAACATATTTATGCAACGGCATATATATGGCAAACTATAAAAAGCCTTTATTTAAAGAATTAACAGAGGCATGGTTATATGGTCCTGTGATACCTGAAGTTTATCAAAAAATAAAACAATATAAAGGCGATAATATACCTGTTTTTGCCTTATCAAATTATGAAAATTCGCTAGACGAACAACAACAATATTTCACAAAACAAGTCTATGATTTATATAAAAAATTTAGCGGTGTTGAACTATCAGCGCTGACACATCAAGACGATACTCCTTGGGATATTGCTAGAAAAAACGATCAACAAATTATTAGCAATTCTTCTATTCAACAGCATTTTGAAAATTTAATCAATGAAGAATGATAAAGTGAGTTAATCATGGAACGTGATAGATTTCCTAAACCAAAAAAGCCCTCTAATAATATATATGCCGCGCGTGAGGAAGAAGAGTTAACCATGGCACGTGCTAGATTACCTAAACCAAAAAAACCTACTAATAATATATATGCTGAGCATGAGGCAGACGCTTTAACAAGTGGCAATTTTGATAGTTTACGAAACATAAGTGCTTTACGACGTGAAGAGAAACTAAAAGACCATTCCAGCCGAATAATGGTTTTTTTATTTTGGGTTTTGGCTTCGTTACTCGTGGTTATTTTAGCCGTGTGGGCATGGCATCTTTTACTCCCAGATGACGACGAATGGGCATGGTTGGAACCAGAAAAAATTAAACAGCTACAGCTGATTCTCTCTACTGGCTCAATATCAGCTCTAATTTCTGGCTTTGTCAGAAAAGCGTTCGCGTAGATATATCGAAAAAATATATAATTCTCTACTTCTCTTGTTCTACAATATCGCCTAAATCTTTGCCACCAAGCACATGCACATGGTAATGCTCTACTTCTTGATGCGCGTTTTTGCCAGTATTGGCAATCAAGCGATAGCCTGTTTCTGCCACGCCTAAATAATCAACCACCTTATTAAGCGACCGTTGAAAGCCAACAATTTCGGCATCTGTGGCATTTTTGGCAAAATCGCCTGCATTGCGATACTCACCTTTGGGGATAATCAGTGCGTGCACAGGGGCTTTGCCGTTAATATCTTGAAACGCCATCGCATAGCGGTCTTCAAAAAATTTATCGCACGAAACCTCACCACGTAGTAAACGCGCGAAGATATTGTTTTTGTCATATTCCAGTGTTGCTTCCATTGTTACTTCCTTTTTATATTTTATTCTTAAACATTTTTTTGCTGATTTCGTTTATTAATTTCATCATAAATCTCGTCAACACTCACCCCATTGGATTTCAGCAATAACAGCCAATGAAACAGCATATCAACACTTTCTGCAACCAGCAAATCCTTATCACATTTATCACCTTTCACGCCCTCAATCAAGGTTTCCACCGCTTCTTCACCAAATTTTTTGGCAATCCGCGCCTGCCCTTCGCGCCATAATTGCGCTGAATAAGAGTTCTCGCTATCGGCTTTCACCCTATCGGCAATAATTTTTTCTAGCTGATGTAAATCCATGTTTTCCTTACTCCTGTATCGTCCGCATAGGGATATTTGCCTGCCCATCCCGCATAGGGATAGAATTTTGGCGCATATAGTTTTTAGCTTGGGCTATCGTAAATTTTCCAAAATGAAAAATCGATGCCGCCAATACCGCATCTGCTTTACCCTTAATAACACCATCAGCCAAATGTTGCAACTCGCCAACCCCGCCCGATGCAATTAATGGTACCCGCACGCGTTTTGCCAGTGCCGCCATCAGCTCATTATCAAACCCCTCGCCTGTGCCGTCCCTATCCATCGATGTAACCAGCAACTCGCCTGCGCCATAAGCCGCCATTTGCTCCGCCCATGCCAGTGCATCAATGCCTGTAGGTTTGGTGCCACCATGCGTGAATATCTGCCATTGCGACATGTTATCTTTTTGCACCACCCGTTTGGCATCAAGCGCGACCACAATACATTGCGTGCCACAAATTTGCGCCGCCTCACGCACAAAATCAGGATTACTCACCGCCGCGCTATTGATAGAGACTTTATCCGCCCCTACCCGCAATAATTTGAGAATATCATCAATTTTACGCACCCCTCCGCCTACAGTTAGCGGAATAAATACCTGCTTGGCGGTTTTGGCAACCACATCAAAAATGGTATCGCGGTTTTGTTGCGATGCGGTAATATCCAAAAAGGTGATTTCGTCCGCGCCCTCTTCACTATAGAGTGCGGCTTGCTCAACAGGGTCGCCTGCATCGCGCAATTCTTTGAAATTAATGCCTTTTACCACGCGCCCATCGCGCACATCTAAACAGGGAATTAAACGTTTTTTAAGCATGATAACGCATCTTTGATGGTAAATTTATTCTCGTAAAGTGCGCGTCCGCTAATCATGCCCTCTAACCCATCGATTTTTGCTAATGCGCTAATATCAGCAAGTGAGGTAACACCGCCCGATGCAATAATCGGCAAGGGTGAGCGCGTTACCATTTGCTGTATCATCGGCAGATTCACGCCCTCAAGCGCACCATCACGGGCAATATCGGTATAGACAATCGCGGCAGCACCTGCATCTTGATAGGCATTGGCAAGGTCAAAAATATTGGCATCGCTTTGCTCTACCCAACCTTCTAGTGCAACATTCTCGCCCCACGCATCGATGGATAACACAATTTGATGAGGAAATTTTTGACATGCTAGCCTTGCAAATTCAGGATTTTTTACCGCCGCCGTGCCTAATATAACACGCTTAACGCCAATATTTAACCAATGCTCTACCTGTGCTAATGTGCGGATACCACCGCCTAACTGCACGGGAATATCTATATTCTGCACCATATCGGCAATCACCCCACTATTATCGCTTGCCTTGCCCGATACCGCGCCGTTTAAATCAACCATATGCAAATATTGCGCGCCTGCATCAATAAATGCTTGCGCTTGCAATAAAGGATTGGCGGCATAAAGGGTAACGCGTTTCATATCGCCATGCAATAGGCGCACGCATTCACCGTCTTTCACATCAATGGCAGGAAAAAATATCATGGACGCCATAATAAGAAATTTTCGATTAATTTTAAACCCACATGATGACTTTTTTCAGCATGAAATTGCATCCCGATATAATTATCACGCCCAATCATCGCTGCAAATTTGCCGCCATAATCGGCAGTTGCCAAGATGGTTTCGGGGGTTTTATTAGCTTCAAGCAGTAAACCGTATGAATGCACGAAATAGACATCTTGTCCATCATCAATGCCGTTAAACACCTGATGCTGTTGATTTATATTAAGATTATTCCAGCCCATCTGCGGTAATTTTTCGGTTGGTGGTAGCGATTGTGCGATTCCATCAATCCAAGCCAACCCTTGATTCGGCTTGCTTTCATCGGGGCAATTCTCAACACTGCCATCTAGCATAATCTGCATACCCACACAAATGCCTAAAAACGGCACGCCTTGCGTGATGATTTTGCGCGTCAACGGTTCTATCCAGCCATCAAGCCGCATCGCTTGCATAAATTGTCCAAATTCACCCTGTCCGGGCAGCACGACAATATCAGCATCAGCAAGCGCATCAGCATCAGTGATAATATCAACCTGCATATTAACGGGTGCTAACTTACATAACGCATTATAGGCTGATGAAATATTGCCGCCACCGCAATCAATCAATTTTGTTTTCAGCATTGCATCAATCGTCGATTCCAGTAATGCCCGATAGGCTGCCTTTGGTGGAAGGCACATTCATTTGCTTGCGTTCATCAATACAGATTGCCATTCTTAGCGCCAGCGCCAGCGCCTTAAACGCGCCTTCGATACGGTGATGATTATTGACGCCATAAAATGATTCAATATGTAATGCCGCGCCTAACCCTTGCGCCAATGCTTGAAAAAACTCTGCAAATAATTCGGTATCTAACTCTCCGATTTTTTCCACCGTTAGCCCTAATTTTGCGTGCAAACACGGACGCCCAGAAAAATCAATCACTGCCCGTGCCAATGATTCATCCATCGGCGCATAGCCATGCCCATAACGCGCAATGCCTTGCCTTTTGCCCAATGCTTCCGATATCGCTTGCCCTAGCGCATAGCCGCTATCTTCTACCATGTGGTGAAAATCTATCGCCTCATCACCACGCGCTTTTAGGCGTAAATCAATCAGACTATGCAAGGTTAATTGTTCTAGCATGTGACTAAAAAACGCAGATTTGGTATCAATTTCTGCCGTGCCTGTGCCATCTAAAACCACCGATACTTCAATCATGGTTTCGTTGGTGTTTCTGCTAATTTCTGCCATTCTCATTGATATTGTCTCATCATCATTTTCCTTTATTACTATCCACCTGTTATTGATTCTGTTACTTGCTTGGCTTTTTCTGGGTCCATATAATCAAAGATTTTTGCCACTTGCCGTGGCGACATCTGATTGATAAGCCCAATAATAATATCAACATCTAAATTATTAAAAATCACTGCTGCTTTTTTAGGGTCAAGACTAGAATAAATCCCTATCAAATGACCTCTATCACCATCTCTTTTATCCTGATGCTGTTCTAGCAAACCTTTAATTTCATCACGGGTGGCATCTAAAGCCGATTGCCGCTCAGCCAATTTTTCTTCCGTTACTTTTAGCACCGTTTCATAAGTTTTTAACTGCTGTTCCTGTTCCGATAATTGTTGCGCCTTGCCTCTGATATTTTCTTTTAAAATGTTGCTAATCTCGCTTTCTTTACCGACTTTTTGGTCAAGTGGCGTTATCCCTGCCTCGCGTAAACTACGCGTGCGGTCATCAACAGCACCTCGCTTATTGCGTGACGTGCCGAATAAAGCCTCTTCTTCCTCTTCTTCCACGCGTCCAAATTGTTGCGCCACGCTTTCTTCAATCGTTGGTGTAACGGCTTCTTGCAATATCTTTGTGACGTTAACATCAAAGTTAGACCGTTTGGCATAATCTAGCCCCATACCCACCAATTTAAACAATAACAGGCTTGCCACTAGCCCCCCTGCTAATAGTTGATAATTGCGACGGCGACGCATTTTTTGCATTTTTGCAGCAATCATGCTTTCTTGGTCTTTGCGCTCCAAATCATCAATCCATGAATTTTTTGGCCCTGAATTTTTTGGGTTGATATCTTCTTGTGGCTCAGGCACATCAATACCTCTGTGCTTGCCTTCTTTGGCAAACATTTTCTGCAATTCGTAAGCCGATGTTTTAACAACCATTACCGCAACCCTTCTAAATTAACTGTTGCTTTTACCTTTTTGCTTTCTTTTTTATGCTCGTTTGTCTGTAGCCTTTTATTGCCATGATGCGAAGAAACCTCTAAACGGTCGGCAATATCTTCACCGCGATGCATTAAAAATTCCAAATCATCATGCAAATTCAATGCCTTTTTGCTAGTTTGTTGCAACTCTTGCATCTGTTGCTTGCCGATTTGCTTTATCTGTGTTAGGGCTTTTTCAGCGCGGTCAATATCAAAGGCGAATTGTGACATCAGCTGCTTTAATTCAAAACGCGACTGATGCACCACCATAATAGCACGGCGCAACCGATACATATACACCAAACCTGCCACCACCGCTAAAATCAATATAACATCAATGATTATCATGATTCCCCTCACTCTTCTCCTGAATTTGATTCAAGCCGCCGCATTAATTTCACGGCAACATGCCCATCTTTTTCACCCATCATGCCGCGATAAATTTTTGTTTTACCACTGCGAATCGTTACCAGCTGGTCGGCAGGCACGTCAAAATCAATCACCGAGCCAATGCCCCATTGCATAATATCATCCATTGAAAAATTACGCTCATGCAAGACCGCTTCAACTTCTACATTAGAATATTTCAACACATTGGTAAAATGTCGCGACCAGTTGGTATCATCGCCAAAATTCTCACCCATAAATAGCTGACTTAATTGCGGACGAATAGGTTCAAGCGTAGAATAAGGAATTACAATTTCAAAACTGCCCGTTCTATCTTCAATATCAACATGAAACCGCGCCACTGTGGTGGCATTGGTGGGCAGAGCAACTGATGCAAAACGTGGATTGGTTTCCATCCGTTCATAATGGAAATTGACTGCCGAAAACGGACCGAACGCAATCGCCAGATTTTCTAAAATAACCGAGATAAGCCGCTCAATAATATTGATTTCAATCACCGAATAAGCGCGCCCCTCAACCCTTACTTGCGATGACCGTCTGCCACCTAGCAACACATCCATCACTGAATAAATCAGCTGGCTAGAAACATTAATCAGCCCAAAACCTTCCCATTCTTCCGCCTTAAAAATCGCGACCATCGCAGGCAATGCCACCGAATTAAGATAGGCACCAAAGCGTGTGGGGTTTAAATTATCAAAGTTAATCTCAACATTTTCAGCAGAAAAATGCCGCAGAGAACTAGATGCCAAGCGCACGAAACGTTCGTAAGTTGCTTCAAGCCCCGGCAAACGTTGAAAACCCACCTTGCTGCTTTCAAGTAGCAAATGCAATCCAGATTTTTCTTCACCTTCGGCTTGTTGCAAGCCTAAAATAGAATCAATCTCAGTTTGCTCTAAAAAACTAACATCACCCTCTTCTGCTTCTTCATTACCGCCCATCAATTTTCCTATCAAAAATTATTACAACCACCATACTCTTATCTCCACGATTTTTATTGCCCCACATTTTATTGTAATAAAAATTCCTTAAACAAAACATCATTGATTGCCACTGGCGAGGCAATACGGTTAATCCTAAAGACCAATTCTTCGCGCACACGGTAAATACCTTGCGTGCCTGTTAATTCACCGGGGCGTATGCTCCGCAAATAAGATTGCACAGAATCGATAATCACTGGAATCACTTTTTGCAACTGCTCACGGTCGCTCTCTGTTTGTATTTCAAATGAAAGCTTAACTGACAAAAACACCGGTCGCCCTTGCTCATCATATAAATTTGCACTAATCGGCTCTTCTATGTCAAGATAGCGACGGTTTTTAATGACGCGATTCACTGACTCTTTGCGGAGCTTAATGCTATCTTCCACATGCGCCGTTGGGCTTAATATTTTTCTTAAACCAATCGTATTTTCTAAAAAAACAGTAAGATTGCTGCCACAACAATAAAAATCAGCAAAAACACAACCACATAATGTTTTTTTGTGTGCCCTGCTGAACCAGACTTTTTATTACTTGATTGTGGTGATACATCTGCCATCACGCTTGCTCCTAAAAGAAATATTTCACCTGTTAAATATCCTAACAACAAACATTGCTATTCAATGCCTAACAAATACTTCTTCCACCCCCAAAAAGCATAAAATGAAATATCGCACTATTTTTTAAAACGATTCTATCATTAACTGCTTTATTATGACTTGCACCATTTATATTACACCATAAATACATATATAAATATGCCAGAATATAATATAGACTATAATGTATAATATGGCTTTGATTTTTTAGCAAGTCTTTTATTAAAAATAATCTATCCCATTATATAATGGTGCATTTTTACACGCATATCCTCCATATTTTCTAAACAACGTTCCATAAGCGGAATTATGGCATGTTTATTGCATGATTATCCGCGAACCATCAACAAGCATGATACAGAGGAGCGCTTGCAATGGAAAACACCCTTTATGTAGGGCTAGCACACCAGATAGGTTTACGCCGCTGGCTAGATGTAACCGCAAACAACATTGCCAATATCAATACTGATGGCTTTCGTGGCGACCGTATTGCCTTTAACGAATTGTTAGAAACGCCTGAAAGAACGCGATCAATATCATTTTCGGAAGCCGTGAATATCACTCCCGACCCCACAGAAGGCTCGCTAGAGCAAACGGGCAACCCGCTTGATTTCGCCATTCAAGGAAGTGGCTATTTTGCAGTGGATACCCCCGCTGGCATACAATATACCCGCGCTGGCAGATTTACCTTAAATTTGAATAATGATTTGATTACCAATCATGGCTATCAAGTGCTAGACGATAATAATCAGGCACTAACATTGCCTGCCAATTACGAACGGATTGATGTTACTGCTGAGGGGCTTATCGTGGCAGATGGTTTGGCAGTGGGCAGGATTGGCGTGTTTGAATTTGATAATCCCGGTGATTTAAGCAAAAATGGCGATACATTATTTATTGCCCACGAGCCTGCATTTAGGCGACAAGATGCCCTTTTGCAACAGGGCTATGTAGAGGGCTCTAACGTGCAAGCCATCACTGAATTGGTGAAAATGATGCAAGTGGAACGCGATAATGCACGGATAACAAAACTGATTGAACGCGAAAATCAATTAAGTACAGAAGCGATTAACGTGTTTACACGTGTATCATAACCAATATTAACCTTGTAATGATGAAAGAGAGTTAACAACATGCGCGCATTACATATAGGTGCAACTGGAATGCTGGCACAGCAATTTTTAGTTGAGGCTACCGCCAACAACGTAGCCAACTTAAACACCACATCTTTTAAGAAAAGCCGTGCGGTATTTCAAGATTTATTCTACCAGAATATCCGCCAAGTGGGGTCAATTTCGTCTGATGATGGCACAACCGTGCCAGTGGGTGTGCAAGCAGGTTTAGGCGTGCGCACATCGGGCGTGTATCGTATCCATACCACTGGTAACTTATTGCCTACCGATAACTCGCTTGATTTGGCGATTAACGGGCGGGGTTATTTTCAGGTGCAACATCCTAATGGTGAGACTGTCTATACCCGTGCAGGTTCGTTTCAAATCAATCAAGATGGGCAGTTGGTAACTGTTGATGGCTATCTGATTGAGCCACAAATAGATATTCCAGAAAATGCGACTGAAATCACCATCAACCAAAGTGGCGAGGTATATGTTAGCACCGATGGCGAGGTTTTGCCACAACAGGTGGGGCAATTACAATTAGCCGTATTTGCCAATGATGCTGGTTTAGAAGCATTAGGTGATAATCTTTATAGCGAAACCAACGCATCAGGTATTCCTAATCTTAACGCGCCCGGAACGCAAGGTTACGGCTTGGTGTTGCAAGGCTTTTTGGAATCATCAAATGTTGAGGCGGTGGAAGAAATTACCACCATGATTTCTGCCCAGCGCGCCTATGAAATGAATTCTAAAGTGATTGAAACTGCCGACCAAATGTCAGCAGCGGCAACCAATATCCGATAATGACATTCTATAGGATAATGACAATGATAATGGGTAAAAATATCATATTAGCATGATTGCGTTACTGTTAGGGGGGCTAACTCCCCTAGCAGTGATGGCAGAGAATCTGAATCAATCAATGACGCGTGATGTGATTGTAGAAGAAGATTATCTGATGCTACGTGATATTTTTCCCAATATCGCCAATATCGATAATGGAAGTGTCGTGGTGCGGTCTGCGCCACAGCCCGGCAAAAGCTATTATATCAACCGCACTGATTTACAGAAAATCGCCCTGAAACATAATGTTGATTGGCAAGGTGATGAGCAAGGCATTTATATAAAACGTGCAGGGCGCAATATTGACAGGCTAGAAATAGATGCATTGGTGCGCGCCCAAGTGATAGAAGCCGAAACCAAAAAATATGATGCGATTGATGTAAAAGTGCGCCTTTCAAAACAAGATATTATTCTACCGCAACAAGGCGATATTGAATATAATATTGAACGTTTCAAATATTCCAACAATACCGGTGGCTTTCAAGGCGAAATCATCATATCGGTCGATGGCAGAGCGCATAATAGCGGACTTAAATTTAGCGGTGCAACAACCTTAAAGAAAAAACTTGCCCACCTTAATGAATACCGTGCAACGTGGCACAGTGATACGCGAACGCGATGTTATTCACCGTTTTGAGAATATCAAAAATCTGCATGATGGTATCATCACGATAGCAGGCGATATTATTGGCATGGAAGCAAAACGCCATATCAGAGCAAATTCTAACTTGCAATTTCGCGATTTTCAACTGCCTATATTGGTGAAGAATAAGCAACAGGTGAATATGGTGCTATCAACCAACAGAATCAAAATGAGCACCACAGGTATTGCCTTACAAGATGGTTCGCAAAGGCGATATTATCAGCATCAAGAATATCACCAGTGGTATCGTGATTGAAGGTAAAGTTGTGAGTGCCGAAACTGTGCAAATCCACATCTTGACAAATCATTCTCAACAAGCGACTAATTAAAGGAAAATATGATGAATAAGAAACATTGCTTGCAAAAAGCCCGTATCGTGATAACCATATCCTCGCTTGCGCTATTAAGCGGTTGCGGGGTAAGCGACCTTGCCCATGTGGGTGAAACACCAGAATTATCACCTATCGGTAATCCTGCTGACGACCATCCCGGTAAAATCACCATGCCCATGCCTAGCACCGCAAAGTTTCTCGCCACGCGATAATTCACTGTGGCAACCGGGTTCAAACGGTTTCTTCAAAGATTTACGCGCATCACAAGTGGGCGATATTGTTACCGTGATGGTTGATGTGCAAGATAGCGCACAATTAAATAACGAAACGCAACAAAGGCGCGAAAGCGAAAGCGATGTAGATGTTGGTGCATTAGCTGGTTTTGGTGCAACATTAGGCAGAATTTTACCGGGCACGCCAGACCTTAATAATTTACTGGATACCCAAAGCGATGCCCAGCATCGTGGGTCAGGCTCAATCGCGCGTGATGAGAGAATTCAAATGCAAGTTGCCGCTGTGGTTACCCAAATGTTACCCAATGGCAATATGGTGATTTATGGACGGCAAGAAATGCGCGTCAATACCGAAGTGCGCGAATTGCATGTTGCTGGAATTATCCGTCCGCAAGATATTAGCACCAGTAATAGTATCACATATGAAAAAATAGCTGAAGCGCGTGTTGCCTATGGTGGACAAGGGCAACTTACTCGAGTGCAACAACCCCGTTACGGCACACAAATTGCTGATATATTGTTGCCATTCTAAAAATTGCCTTTCTAAAAAGTTTTTTAATAAAATCTCTCTGTAGCAACTTCTCCCTTCCTTGTTTTAATAAGGAAGGGATTTTTTTCTTGCCCTTAATAGAATAATATTGCATAGTAAGATATTATTCGCTTTTGATTTTACTAAACTAAAGTGGTAATCAATTTGAATATTTAAAGTAAGATAATTCTAGTCCTGAAAAAGCAATAATTAGATATGATTGATGCATTACAAGGTCATGCAATAGATGTTGAAGTTTTTGCGCCATATTACTTGCCCTTAAAATCATTAAAGCATGCAAATTATATCGTAAATGGTGGATGCAAGCTAAATGATGAACCCTTGATAGCTGATAGATACAAGATTGTTTTGAGAAATACTTGTTGCCGACACCCCTATCATACAGCAAGCTAAAGATTTTATGTTTCATGATAATACTGTTGCGACTAAAGAGTTGTTAGAGTGGTTTGGGATTGTAGCTGGTGGTAGTTGCACTATCATCTATCTTATAAAGAAGTTTCATGGCAAAAAAATCAATGAATCACAATTATTCGGAACAAGATGAAAAAGGCAATACAACCATCGATTTCGGTAATAACAACAAATTAGAAAATGTAAATATGAATATTATAAACATTTATAATGACACAGATTTTAGAAAAGAAGCACAAAAAGCATTAGCGCCATTAGATAATGATGGTATCGATACCATCGAATTTGGTGAAAAAGAAACGCCTCACAATACATTAAAAAAGATGAATACAAACCTTTTGCAGAATATAATGTTGAAATGAAGCCACAAAAGAATTTAAACCACAAACCACAGAACGTTACTTAACAATTCATAGCCCTATCTTTGATGCAAATTTTAACCATTGGGATTTTATTTTATCTGGCATAAAAATTAATGTCGATATTTCTGAAACGAATATAGCACAGCAAACTATAATGCGTGGTCGCGTGAATATTGATGATACATATAGGGTGATGCTAGAAGAAACACAATATAAAACTCCTAAAGGGCAATTTTACTAAATATAAAATATTAGAAGTAATAAGTTTTGATGAAAGCGAAGCACAAAATGAAATGGATGTTTAATGTTGAGTAACATGGTATAGACACCATCTCAATCACGATGAACCATATTCCCTCACCACGCTTTATTGCTGTGAAGCATATTGTCGCGCTAATTGGCGATAAAAAGCAACCCGCTTGGAACACCGAACAGATGAGCGAGCGTGATAGAAATTTCACGCATTTGCTTTATAAGGGCGTATTGCGCCATTATTATCCGCTACAAAGCACTCTTAAATTGCTTGCCAAGCGTCCGCCCACATTGCATTTTTACCGTGCGCTGTTATTGGCGGCTCTGTATGAATTGCTGATACTTGAAAAGCAAGATTTCGCTGTGGTGAATAGCTATACCCAGCTTGCCAAAAAAAATGGTGCGGGGTTATCGCCAACGCCTCAAGTAACGGGCTTCATCAATGCCATCTTGCGTGAGGTGAGCAATAATCGTCAACAATGGCAGGAAAAAATCGCTGGCTTCTCGCCCCTGCCCGATTGGCTTGATAAAAGATGGCGCAAAAATTTTGCTGATGATTATCCGCAAATGATTAAAAGCATCATGCAAACGCCAAAGCTAGGGATTACAGTTAAACAAAACCCGCAACAATGGTGCGATGTTTTTCAGCAAGCGGGCAAGCAAGCAACGCCATTTATTTGCCGATACATTGATGCTAGATTTTGATGGTAAAATCAGCGCGCTTGAAGGTTACGATAAGGGCGAATGGTGGGTGCAGAATATCAGCTCGTATCTTGCGGCGCATTTGCTAGGCGATGTTAGCGGTAAAAATATTCTTGATTTATGTGCCGCCCCCGGTGGTAAAGCCGCCTATCTTGCCAATAAACAAGCAAAGCTGACGGTGCTAGATAGCAAAGAAAAACGTATGCAACGCTTGCAAGAAAATTTCACAAGGCTGAAACTTGAAAACACCCCTATCATTGCTGATATGCTCACCTATCAAACCGATATGCTTTATGATGCAATCTTGCTAGATGCCCCCTGCACCGCACTTGGCACATTACGCCATAATCCCGATATTCTGCTCACCCGCAAGCATGAAGATATTAAAATATGCGCGCAAACGCAAACAACAATGCTGAAACAAGCATGGCAATGGCTGAAACCAAAGGGCATGATGATTTATGCAGTTTGTTCATTAGAACCCGAAGAAGGGGTTGATATTATCACGGCATTTTTAGAAGCGAATGATGATGCCGAACTTTCTTTCATCGCGCCCTGCTGAATTGCCTGATTTTGTGCCAAAGCAACGCGCAAAGGATAATAAAGATAAGTAAAAGCACAGTGCGGCTAATGCCACATTATCATGTGGCAATGGATGGTTTTTTCATCGCACGGCTTTATAAGCGCTCATAAATAATAATAAACTTATTGACAAAAGCCTAAAAACTAGAATAATATGATAGTATGAATCGAGATACTACCACAATATAGCGATGTAACGCATACTAATATCACGCCCTCCATATGAGCAATATTAACGTGCTTCCCAACATGATAACATCATGCCGCAACGCGATGGCGTGATGCTGGTGATATCCTCACCATCAGGGGCGGGCAAAACCACTTTAAGCCGTGCTTTATTACAAAAGCACTCTGATAGTCTAAAATTATCAGTATCGGTAACCACCCGTGCGCCACGTAGCAATGAAGTTGAAGGGTGTGCATTATCATTTCGTCAGTGATAGCACAATTCCAATCCATGATTGATAATGATGAATTTTTGGAACATGCCACCGTGTTTAAGCATCGCTATGGCACACCACGCAAACAGATTGAACAGACGCTTGCTAATGGGCATGATGTGATGTTTGATATTGATTGGAATGGCACCCAACAGCTAAAAGAAAATGCGAATAACCCACCTGTTACGGTGTTTATTCTACCGCCTAGCAAAATATTGCAATCAAGGTTAAAAAGCCGTGCCGCCGATAGCGACGAAGCGATTGCTTATCGCATGGCGCAAGCCCCTGCTGAACTCAGCCATTATCAAGAATATGACTATATCATCATCAATGACGACCTCAACCATTCTTGTGGCACAATTAGAGGCGATTTTAACTGCTGAACGCACCAAGCGTATCCGCTATAAACAGCTTGCTGCTTTCGTTAAAAATATCAGTGATGACGATGTTTCTAACCAAACACCCCAATCATAAAAGATAAAAAATATGGCATTAAATTGTGGAATTGTTGGCTTGCCCAATGTTGGTAAATCAACCTTATATAATGCGTTATCGCAACAGGCACATGCGGAATCGGCGAATTATCCGTTCTGCACGATAGAACCCAATGTGGGGCGCGTGCCAGTAGCCGATGCACGGCTTGATAAAATTGCCGCTTTGGCAAATTCGGCTGAAACCATCCCTGCTGTGTTAGAAATTATTGATATTGCGGGGTTGGTGCGCGGGGCATCAAAAGGCGAAGGGCTAGGCAATCAGTTTTTAGCGCATATCCGCGAAGTTGATGCGATTATCCATTTGTTACGCTGTTTTGATGATAGCAATATCACCCATGTTGAGGGCAATGCCGACCCTCTGCGCGATGCCGAAATTATCGCGACCGAGCTGATGCTTGCCGATTTGGCAAGTTTAGAAAAGCAACGCGAACGGTTGGTAAAGATTGCCCGCAGTGGCGATAAAGATGCCCGTAATTTGCTTGCTTTTGTGGAGAAAATCATCCCCTTGCTAGAAGCTGGCACAATGCTGAAAAATCATGATTTTGATGCTGATGAGCTTATCATGCTGAAATCTCTGCATATGTTAAGCCATAAGCCGATACTTTATATCGCCAATGTTGACGAGGATTCTGTGGTGAGCGGCAATCATCATTCAAAGGCGGTGTTTGAACATGCCAAGCAAGAAGGCAGTCAGGCATTATTGGTATCGGCGGCGATTGAGGCCGAACTTATCGCCCTACCCGAAGATGAGCAACAGGATTTTCTTGAAACATTGGGTTTGCAAGAAACATCTTTGAAGCGCATCATTCAAGGGGCGGCGGAATTGTTAAATCTCATCACCTATTTTACTGCTGGACCAAAAGAAGCAAGAGCATGGCATATCACCAAAGGCACGGCGCGCACCCGATGCGGCGGGGGTAATTCATAGCGATTTTGCGCGTGGCTTTATCAGTGCGGAAATTATCAGCTACGAAGATTATCTGCAAGGTGGCGAAAAACACGCGAAAGAAAACGGCAAGCTACGGATTGAAGGGCGCGATTATATCATGCAAGACGCCGATATCACCCATTTTAGATTTAATGTGTGATTAACCAATATTGCTAGGATAGGCTTTGATATCCGCCACAATATCAGCAAGCTTTCCGCTTACCCATTCATGTTTATTATCGTATTTTTCATGAATATATTTTTCAATCGCGCGAAAATGCGGTGTGTGCAAGCTATATTCTAGCTGATAATCACGATTAGGGTCAGCGGTTTGATAGCTACCCAACCGCGCTTTAACATTTTTTGCAATGCCAACCTTATACTCGCCTTGATACTGCTTATGCGAAATCACATACACATATTTTTGCAATGAATCATTCGCACCTGCATCGGTGCGTTTAGGGGGCGTTGTCGTGTAATTGATTAAATTTTCATGAAATAAAGAATCTGACCATTCTACTTCTTTGGCGAGTCGCTTTTCTACCAGTTCATACGCCTTATGGGATACATCAATTCCCACCCATTGCCGTTTTAATTTTTCAGAAGCAACGCAAGTTGTTGCACAGCCACAAAATGGGTCTAACACAATATCGCCCTCACTACTTGATGCCTTAATAATACGTTCTAGTAACGCGAGGGGTTTTTGCGTAGGATATTTGGTTTTTTCATTTTCTTTCATGGTATTGGTTGAAATATCAGCCCATAGATTTTGAATTTGATTGCCTTCATCGTCATCCATGTATTTTTTAACATACGGTTTTTTATGTTTTATAGGGTCATATATAATTTTATTATCAGCCACAGCTTCATCAATTTTTTCTTGTGACCAAAACATTCTGCCAATAGGCGAGGTTACTTTATGCCCAAAAACCATTCTTGTATTTTGTTTGCCCTTGCCATCTATTTTTTCTAACCTATAATGCCTGCCTGTTTTTTCTTCACGATAAGGAAAATAGCTGGCATCTTCGCGGGGGACAAAAACATTCTTAAATTGATGGGTATCTGATTTTTGATAATAAAAAATTGAATCTGTAATTCTGCCAAATTTCATACCATCATTATGTGCCGACGTTCTTTTCCAAGTGACTTCATTTTTGAAGTTTTTTTCACCAAAAATAATATCCAATAATAATTTCAAATAATGGCTCATGGTGGAATCGCAATGCAAATAAATGCAACCTGTTTGCTTTAAGATGCGGTGCATTTCTAACAATCTAATTGCCATATAAGCCAAATAACAAAAATTATAGATGTAATATTTATTGGTGCTGATAAGCTTTACACCATTCAAGAAATTATACAATTCGGGATTATCTTCACTAATGGTTTGCAACCACTCATCTTTTACATCTTCTTCCCTGAAATAATCCTTAAAACCTGCACCTTCTGCCGAGCTTCCTATGGGTGCGGTGAATTTTTTATCTTTGTTAAAGGGCGGGTCAAGATAAATCAAATCGATAGAATCACTATTGATGCCTTGTAATATATCAATATTATCACGGCAAAAAATAGTCCGATTTTCAATATTCAGCATTTAATTCTCCGCATGAGACTACTCACTTTAATGATTTTATATATCGGTGTATTTTATCATAATCCGTTGGGTAATGAAATAGATATTGTGAGTTTCATGGTGTTTATAAACGCCTTTGTGTTGACGAATCTAGCGACAGGCACCGCCAGCGTTTTGAAACACAGCGGGGGGGATTATTAAGGGGGGTCGCAACAAGGTGGGTGTCCAACGGACATACCCACCGAGAAGTTGCGCCGCACCCCCCTTGATACATAAAACCTAAACCGCAAAGCCCCCCATATATTAATGTGATGAGACACGCACGATTTTAGTGCTGACGAATCTTGAAACAGGCACCGTCATCAAGTGAAAAAACACCCCTCATCATAAAATGATGAGGGGTGAGTGCTGTCGCGCCGTTTTTATTGTATTAGCGGTTGTTAACCAAATAAGCGTTTCATCAATGCACAGAATTTCAAGGCATCAACAAAAAAGCTACTAGAAAACTCTAGTAGCTGGGAATTGATAACCGCCAATAAAATAAAAAACGGCGCGACGCTTTTTGGCGCGGACGCTTGGACATATAGCGCCACTTCCCAGCCAAGCTGAGATGGGCGCACCATTGACACAAAAATATTAAGAAATGCGTCAATCACGGTGATGCAACCGTATTTTATTGAGAGGTTATCATGCCCCACGCTAGAAAACTTTTCAAACGATAGAGTAATTATAGAGGGTATGGGGGAATAATGCAAGGGAATAAAAAAATATAGCATATATCGCACCTTACAATTACAACAATTATATGTTAAAAGTAGGAAAGGTTAAAAATTTAGAGAAAAAGAGCGTGGCAGATAATAAGAAACATCCAACATATCCTACAAAGATTTCATTAGCCATGCTTTCTGGGAATCAATGTGCGATGCCAGATTGTCATAAACTTTTAAAGGAAAAAAACTCTAATAATCGTAACATAGGCAAAGCGGCACATATTTATGGCTTAAACGAAGACTCAGCGCGTTATAAAGCTGACATGACAGATGAAGAAAGAAATCATATAGATAATTTATTATATCTATGCCCTAACTGTCATGAAAAAGTAGATGAAACAAATCCAGAAGATTACCCCGTTGAATATTTAATCAAAATTAAAAAGGAACATCAAAAATCTGCATTCGAAACAACGGAGCGCAGTATGTCTGAAGTTGGTTTTGCTGAACTGGAGGTGGTTGTAAAAGCTGTTGTTTCTGCTGCTCATTACGATGCTTCCAATACATTTGAAATTACTCCTCCTAAAGAAAAAATGGAAAAAAATAAATTCACAAATACACTAAAAAACTTTATAACCCCAGCTTTCATGAAAACTTCTGAAGTTAAACAATACATAAAAACTTTTGCACAAGCATATCCTAAATTTCCTGAAAGACTTGCTCAGGGATTTAAAAATAAATATAATGAACTCAGTAATACTTATTCTGGAGATGCTTTATTTTGGAAGATTTATGAGTTTGCGAATGATGGCAGACAAGGAGAAGTGGAAAAAGCAGCAGCACTTGCAATTATAGTCTACTTTTTTGAAGCATGTGAGATATTTGAAAAATGATATTACCTACTAAACATATAAACGAGCATGAAGCTCTTATCGGGGTTGGTGCTATTATCTTAAAACAATTATCTGCCGAAACTGATTTATCTGTATTGTGGGACGATATAAAAGAAAATTCTGCAGTTGGTAATTATGAAAGATTTATATTGGGATTGAATTTTCTCTTTTTGTTAGGGCTTATCAATATAAAAAATAATAAAATAACGCAGGTATTGCTATGATACATAAGATATATGCAAATATGGATGCATTCAAGCCAATTAAATTCAAAGCTGGTTTAAATCTCATTCTTGCTGATACAACAGCTGATTCTGGAGAAAAAGATAGCAGAAATGGTGTCGGAAAAACTTCACTTATTAATATTATTGATTTTTGTTTAGGTGCTAACCTTGATAGCAAAAAATTACCTACCAAATATATAAAAGAATGGGTGTTTTATATTGAACTTGACCTTGCAGGACACACTATAAAAGCATCTAGGAGTATACAAGAGTATAAAAACATTACGCTTACTGGGGATACAAAATTTATTTCAGAAGAACTTAATATTCCACATAATATGCTGCCTGACTATACCATTGATAACGATAAATGGAAACTTATTTTAGGAAAGCACTTATTTGGATTAAGTCTTGAAAATAAAAAGTATCACCCAACATTTCGGTTGCTCATGTCTTATTTTGCGAGGAATCATAAAAGTGATTATATTGAAGCATTTCAAACCTCAAGCACCAAAAATAGTTGGCAAAAACAAGTAAGCAATTCGTATTTATTAGGATTAAATTGGAAACACTCTGTAGCGTTACAAGACATTGTGGATGAAAAGAAAGAAATAACGGATGCAAAAAAAATATACAATGATCCAAAACTCTCACGTGGAAGATTAGAAACCAAAAAATTACATTTAGAAAAAGAGGTGAAAGATAGAGAGGAAGAACTTGCAACATTTAAAATCCACCCCCAATATCAAGAAATTCAAAATAATGTCAATTCACTGACACAGGTTATTCATGAGTTAGCTAATGAAAATATTTTTCTTAAACGCAAATTAACGCAATATGAAGATTCTATTATTACAGAAAAACCACCTGAAATGTTAAATGTTGAAGCTTTATATAAAGAAGCAAATTTACATTTTGGTGATGTCGTAAAAAAAACACTTGCCGATGCAAAAGCATTTCATTCTCAAATTATTCAAAATCGTAAAAGTTTTCTTGAAGTTGAAATTTTAGAATTGAAGAATAAAATTATTAAGAACAATAAAAATCTTGAGAAAGATAGTAATGAACGTGCAAACTTGATGATTATCTTACAAGAACATAATGCACTTGATGAATTTACACGACACCAAGAACTTTTTATTCAAAAGAAACTTGAACTTGAACGTATAATAGAGAAACTATCAAATTTCATCCAAATAGATACATCAAATGATGATATTAAAACGCGCACAATGGAATTGGTAAAAAAAATAAAAAGAGATTATGACGGAGCCTACTTCAAAAAAGCACAAGCGATAGAAACTTTTAACGAAAATTCTCAAAAACTTTACAATGAAACAGGCAATTTAACAATCAGTGTATCAGATAAGGGAAAATACGACCTTGATGTAGATATTCCAAAAGGTAATAGTGAAGGCGTAGGTAAAATGAAAATATTTTGCTATGATTTGATGTTGGTAAAACTTTTTTCGCACAACGATATGATTGATTTTTTAATTCATGATAGCACCATCTTTGATGGTGTGGATAGCAGGCAAGTAGCCCGTGCATTAGAGCATGCTCATCAAATAGGTGACGAAAATAATTTTCAATATATTTGCACATTTAATTCTGATAACTTACCCACAGATGAGCTTAGTGATAAAACTATTATTGAGAATGCTACAAGATTAACATTACATGATAAAGACCCTAAAGGAAGTCTATTAGGTTTTGAATTTAAATAAATATTTCATAATACCAAGGATGGTGTCTGTCTCATCACATTATAATATGGAGAGCTTTGCGGAGTTGGGCTTTATTATTTAAGGGGGCGCGAATTCGCTTCTCGGGCGTGAGGACAGAGCCCACGCCCTTGCGAATGCCCCCTTAACAACCCCCGCCATACTCAATACTTGCATCGAGAACTCCTTAACAACCCCCCGCTGTTGCTTAACACGAACGGTGGAGTGGGTTACTGTTGCTTAACACTGGCGGGAGTGAGTCGCTGTCAATAATACTCTGGCGGTGCGTGTCGCCACCCACTCAAAAAGCGGGTTCTAAATTGCTTTCAATCCATTGCTTTAATTGCGGTTTGGGTTGCGCGCCTGCTTCGGCCGCAATCACATTGCCATCGCGGAAGAGCAGCAAGCTTGGCAATGAGCGAATCTGATATTTCTGCGCTATGTCGGTATCTGCCTCCACATCTAGCTTGGCGATAGTGATTTTACCATCCATTTCATTGGCGATTTGCTCTAACACAGGCATCAACGCCTTGCATGGCTGACACCATTCTGCCCAAAAATCAACCAATACCATTTTATCCGATTTTAACACAACATCGTTAAAATTACTTGCTGTTACCGTTACTGTGCCCATTGTGAGATTCTCCTTAAAATTAAATTTATTCACATCAGCATCAAGCAAGATTCGCAGTAGATTGTCAAGGCGCTAGCATTTTATTAGCAGGATTTTTTTGCGGTTCTAATTTTCCAACCTATCAAATACCAGCTCATCCACCCATAATAAGGCGGTTTCAATGTTATGTTCAGGATAAAGCGGTTTAAGAAGCTGTGCGTAAATTCTCATCACTTTTTGATAATTTTGTAATTTGCGGGGGGTGCGTTTGCCAGTTTTATAATCTAGCACCAACACGTTAGAATCAAAAATCATCAGCCTATCAATGATACCGTAAAATGATTGAACCGTGCCTGATTCATCAGTGATATCGCCCACAATCGGCACTTCATTTAAGATTTTTTGCCGTGTTATAACGTCACTTTTTGGATTAAAAAATTGTGGATAGGTGGCAATCAACTGCATAATTTGCCCCGCATCTTCTTTTGCCTGCTTCTGGGTTAGCCCATTATGGCTAAGATAGCGCGTGATGGTGGTTTGTGCGTTATTATCCACCGCCCCCATTACTGATATTTTTTCTAAAATTTTGTGAATCAAACTGCCCCGCAATGCCGCATATTGCATGATATGATTCACGCCCTGCTGTGGTTTATCTTGCTCGCTCGGCTGTTTCGTCACTTCTTTATTGGCTTGGGAAGGCGCATGAAATGGCAGTCTATTATCGTCACTGATGGTGATTGCTTTATCCGCCCATTGTGGCAAGAGGGTGATTTCTTGTTGCCGTGAATCATCACTGGTATCGCTCGCTTCCGTTTCATCATTTTGCGCGCCCAATTCTACACCCCACTTGCGTATCTTATTATCGCCCACCGCCGTCTCACCACTGGCAAGCAACCCTTCATCAATAAGTTGATACCAGCTTATATTATCACTACTTTTTGTCTTAACCTCTACTTCAATGCCCATCAGATAAAGCTGGTCACGCGCACGGGTGAGTGCCACATAAAGCAACCGCGCCTCTTCACGTTGTTGCTTTTGCTTATCAGCATCATCGATGTCGGTAAAAATCTCGGTCTTCATCTCGCTATAAGGCACCCATAATGGCGCATCATTTTTGCCCAACCTATCGATATTTAATTTGCCTGCACCGTAAATATTATCGCCGCTATTTCTATGGCTTGCTTTACCCAAACAAGGCACAAATATAATCGGTGCTTCCAAGCCTTTGGCGGCGTGAATGGTTTGCAATTTCACCTGATTAAGCTGGGCAAAATCGCGCTTAATTTCAGCCTTATTCAAATACAGCCAATGGGTGAAGCCGTAAAAAGATGGCGTTTCTTCGTTTTGATATTGATAGGCTAAATCCAATAATTGCTGTAGATTATCCAACGCCTCGCTTGCCATACGTCCATGATATGCCTGCATCACGGTGGTATCGGGTGCAAGTGGTAATGGCTTATGATAGATTTCGTGCAGAAATTCAGCAGGCGATAATAAATCGGCACGGTTTAGCACCGCTTCTTGCAACCATGTTTTGATTTTAGCAAGTTTCGGGTTACTTTCGCTTTGCTGATGCAATGCTTGATACAAAGATAAATCATCGCGGGTGTGGGCAAGGGCGAATAATTCTTGTTCTGATAAATCAATGAAAGGGGTTTTCAGCAAGGCGGCAAGGTTGAGATTATTTTGCGGTAAATTGGCAAATTCCAGCAATGCCATCATATCTTGAAAAACAATATGCTCCGATAATTTATATTTATCCAAGCCCGTTACCGCGATGTTTTTCTCGCGCAAAGCTTTCACAATTAAATTCGCCATCTCGTCACGTTTACGCACCAATATCATGATATCGCCCGGCTGAATCCGCTTGCCCGTGCTTGGCAAGATGGTGTTACTCGCCAGTAATTCCTGCATCTTATGGGCAATATCGCGGGCATATTCAGCCATCGCCACTTCTTTTTCGCCACTGGGATAATGCCGCAACTGCCATAATTCCACATAGCCCTTATCTTGTGGCAAAGTGCGATATGCTTTATGGATTGGAAAGCTATCTTCGGCAAGCCCTAATTTACCCGCTTGCTTGCCAAATACCAGATTGACAAAATTCATAATTTCGGCACAGGAACGGCGATTTTCCTGTAATTGTTGGATTTGCAATTTGGTTTTTTCATCATTTTCGGCTTGGCTTTTATCCGCAAAATATTGGTAATTACTCTCAAATTCATCAACATCTGCGCCTTGAAAACTAAAGATGGATTGCTTCTTATCACCCACCACAAACAGCGCGCCTTTTTCAAATAACCGTTCGGCAATATTTTTGATAATCTGCCATTGTAGTGGATTGGTATCTTGCGCTTCATCTAGCAAGATATGCGAGAAACCACCATCGCATTTATACAACACCCAAGCGGCATATTCACTGTTGAGCAGTGCGTTCATTTTCACGATTAAATCATCATATTCCACCACGCCATAATAATTTTTCAAACGTTGATAAGCGGTTTGAAAATAGGTAAACAGATTCAGCAAATCATGACTGGCTTCGGCAATATTAAGGTGCTTATAAGCCATATTAAATTCGGCATAATGCACTGCTATTTCATCTAAAAAACCACCGATAGTATCTTGCAAATTTTTGGCGCATAATTTTGCACGTGGTGTGCCCGCACTGGTATAAAAAACTTCTTGCAAATCTGTTAATTGCTTGGCTTTCAAATAGTTTTTTAACAGATGCGCGGCTTTTTTGTCGGTCTTGTTAGAGTCTGATAACAGCCCCGCCGCATTTTCAAATTGAGGAGAATATTTGCCGAATAAATCATTATAATGTTGCGTGATGCTGGGTAAATCATCATCAGCTTTCAGCCCTAAAAATTGCTTGAATTTTTGTCTAAACTCACCCGATATTTGCGGATAATGCCCATCATAAAAATAATGAATATTCAGCATATTTTTCAGCAAATCGCATAAGGCGTTAAAATCCTTATAGCGCATCATTTGTTCTAGCATTTTATAAAGCGATGCAGTCTGCCCGCCCCTATCCAGCAATAAATCCAGAGCCTCGTCAGCAATTTGCGTCTTCTGACTCTCTGCCACAATCTGGGTGCGCGGAAAAATACCTGCCTCTAATGGAAACCTCACCAAAATTGACTGGCAATAGGAATGAATGGTTTGAATCGCCAAACCTTCGGGGGCATCTAATAATTTTAAGATTAAATTGCGGGCATCATGGCATTGTGAGTCTGTTACCTTATAGGGCTTACAGCCGTGATATTCGGCAATCTTCGCCCGTAAAGCATCATCATCTAAATGCGTCATTTCGGCAAGATTTTTCAATATCCGTTGGCGCATCTCTGCCGCCGCCGCATTGGTATAAGTGAGGCATAGAATTTTATCGGCCGCAATATCGGCAAATAATAATGCGGTAAAACGTTCCACCAGCTGATAGGTTTTGCCGCTGCCCGCCGATGCATCCATCCAGATATTTTGATGCGCCTGATGTTGAAATTGGTGCTGTTGCTTTTCTGGCATCACGCCCCCCACCATTCTTGCTTACGCGCCAAATGTTGGTAGGCATCATATTTTTGTTCAATATCCACCCGCATTTCAAACACGCGCGCGCCTTGCTGATATGCGTCCCAGCTTTTGCTAATTTCATCATGATATTTTGTGATTAACGCATCGGTATCGCCTACATCATCTGTGATGATTTGCTTGGTGTTTTCGCGTGATGATAATTTCCAATAGCCTAATATTTCTATCTCTTGCCTATCTATATCCGCAAAACCGCCTTGCTGTAACAGCAAGCCTAGCAAAGGTAATTGCGATTCTAGCATTTTATCGGTGCAATCTTTTTATTTGGCACCGCGCCTGTTTTATAGTCGATAATGCAATATGTGCCATCTTTTTGCTGTATTACCACATCTGCCTTGCCCCGCAATGTAAATTCGCTATGTTTCGGTGTTCCAAATAAACTGCCCCTTATGTTCAGAATAATGGCGGGTGATATTTTGCATTTGGTTCGCAACAAACTTCAAAATTGGGGCATCACCCTAACCCCTATCAATTTTTGCCGTATCGGTGAGAGTTGGATATTTCGCAATCAGCGTATCGGCTTTATCTTTAAATTTTCAAGCGATAAATCATCACTGTCTAATATTTGATGCACCAAATTACCCCAATCGCTGGCACTATTATCGTCAAAAAAATGCGGCAAAGCGCGAAGCGTAAAATATTGGCGGCATAAAAACCATAGGGATTTTGCAGTAACTGATTCAGGCTTGTGAGAAACATGGTTTCAGGCATGGCATTTTTTATTTTGATTTGAGGCTTCACAAGTGGCTTAATATCCGCTTTATGCTGATAGATTTTATCCGCCCATTCGCGCCATCTGCTCGCATTGTTATTCTGCGCTTCTGCCCATTTTGGAAATGCCAATTTTAGCCGTGTTACAAACCGAGATTCATTTTGCAACGCACCATTTATCTTTTGTGGCAATGTGATAAAAACCTGCTTTGCCGATAATAATTGCCAAAAATCATGCGCCGCTTGCCCCACAATCACATTGCGTTCTGGCAATTCCAACTTTTGCCTGATGTCGCGGTTAAACCATAAATCGGCTTGCGGTAGGTTTGGCCACGAACCTTCGGTTAACCCGCCTAAAATGATACGGTCGGCATAGAGCATACGGCTTTCTAACCTGCCAACAATCGCAATATCGGGGTGAAACTCACCTTGCGGGCGATAGGTTTCTTGGGCAAGGAAAAACCGCAATAATTGATAAAAATCCTCAATATTAAGCGCGGTATAATCATCAGCAACGCTGCGTAATTTTTCCAGTAATTTCCAACAAGCAAGCCCATCTTGGTCTTGAAACAGGCGCGGCTGCAATGTTTCTGCATCTGCATCATCACCGCTATCAGTATCCCCATCATGTATCACTGCGCGCACTATCTTGTGCCAATTCTATCAGCCCATCAAGCCATTGGGTGAGGCTTCTTTTTTGTTCGGCTTCAATGGTTGCAGGTTTGCAATTCAGCAATTTTAAAAATGAATTTTGCAACACTGATTCATTGGGGTTGCGTTTCTTGCGCTTCTTACCTTATATTGCAACTGACGCAATTCACGCAACATCATCTCGCGCGATTTTCCAAAACAGCTGAAAGGGTGTTGCAACAAAGCAATCAAGCGTTCGGGCGCGGTAAAATTTTCTTGCCAACAGCGCGTGAGCAACAACAGATAACGCCCGCGAATGGTATCTTGCAATGCTATGCCATGCGTTGAATCCACACCGATATGATACCGCTGATGCATCAGCAAAACCACACGGCGCGCCAATTCATTATCTGCCGTTACCAACATGATTTTTTGTTGTTCGGCAATGCCCTGCCTTATCAAGCGCGATGATATTCGCCTCTTGCCAGATGCTTTCCGCCTCAATCAGCTGAATATGGTCGGGCATTTCTTCTTGGCTGTCATTCACTTGCACTGCTGTCTTTAAGGCGCGATGAACGAAATATATGATGCAAATTTGAGTTTGATATATCCTGCCTATCACCCCATATCGGTAAATCACTATCCGCTTGCCAGCGACCGATATTATGATAGAGAATATGCAGAGGATGCGCTGAATCGGCACGCACTGCTATTTCGCCCTTCATCATTATTGCGCGGGGGCAGATAGCCCGATACCACCACCTCGCCTTTGGGATGTTGCATGATATGATGCAGAAATTTTGAAACTTCAGGGCGCGATGCGGTAGAGCCCGCCACCAAATACCAATTATCAGTAAGGGCATCATCTTGCATAATTCTCTGGGTCTCAAGCCGTAACATCTGGTGATTATATGTTACCACATCACATTGCTGATGCTGTTGCAAATAGGCTTTGCCAATGATGCTGTAAAATATTTTTCAAGAATTTGATATTGCGTTGCCAATGATTGGCAATATCGGCGCTCAAGCTGAATCCCATCTAAATCATCGATGCTTTTGCCGATAATTTGCAAGCCATCTAGCAGGCGTGCCAAATCATGCGCCATCGCCAATGCCTGCCCGTGATGAACATCAAACTTGCCACTGGTGATGATGATTTTCGCCAAAGCCAATAAACGCGCATGGCTGGCAACAGGACTGTTGCTGAAATTATCGCCTTCATGCATCAAATGAATGATTCATTCCCAAATCTTCTTCTAGCGCGTCTGGTCCTACATCGCCTAATGCCACCATGCGCGGTAATAAAAAGTTTTTGCCTGTTTTCGCCTTATGGGCATGTTCTAAAAATGCTTGCCGTAACCCATGCACAGCACGGCGCGTGGGCAGATAGATAACGCCATCAGCAAGCGCGGCTAAATTATCACGATGGCGATGCAATAAATGTTCGGCAATCACATCGCTTAATGCCACCCCAAATGGGGCGCGGTAAAGCGATAATGGTTTACTATCTTGCATTAAATTCCCAATTCTTAACCCTTGCAGGGTGTTGTTATTTTGTAATCACGCAATAGGGCATCAGCATTATCTTGAATCGCAATCTGCCAGATTCTATCTTGCGCGCTTATATCTTCTGGTATTATGCCTTTTTCAGCCCATTCAATCAAGATGATTGCCTGACTATCAGCAAAAATATCTAGCGCCTCACTTTCTTCGGGGTTAGCCAGCCGATAGAAATCAACATGCAACAAAGGTGTTTTATTGTTTGCAGTTATATAATATTGCACCAATGAGAAACTAGGGCTAGGCACAATGTTAACATCGCATAATTGCTGAATGATATTGCGCGCCAATGCGGTTTTGCCCGCCCCTAATTCGCCTTGTAACAATAGAATATCGCCATTTTTGATATTGGCAATCAGTGATGAGGCTAAATTGGTAAGCGCATCTTCGGGCAGTGTTATTGCTTTTATCGGCATTCACCCAAAACTTCTAGCCAAAGCTTTTAACAAGCGAGCCAACCACCAACGCCCAGCCATCGACCAAAACAAAGAAAATCAACTTAAATGGCAAGGATATAATCACAGGCGGTAGCATCATCATGCCCATCGACATTAAGATTGACGCAATCAGCATATCAATCAGCACAAATGGCACAAATAGCAAGAAACCAATCTCGAATGCGCGTTTTAATTCGGATATCATAAAAGCGGGGATTAAGGCGCGTAATGGCACATCATCAGGAGTTGCCACTGTTTCTATGCCTGCCAATTCAATGAATAAATTCAAATCATCGGGGCGAACCAAATCTAACATAAATACGCGCACAGGTGCGACCGAGCGGGTAAAAGCCTCTTGTTCGGTGATTTCTTCGGCAAGCAAAGGTTGCAAGCCATCATTGTAAATTTGCTCAAATACCGGTTGCATGATGAATAGGGTCATGAATAATGCCAGCGATACCAATACATTATTGGGCGGTGCACCTTGCGTGCCTAATGCCGTGCGAAGCAGTGACATCACCACCACAATCCGCGTGAATGAGGTAACCATCATCAGCAAAGAAGGTGCGAGTGAAATAATGGTGATAAGAATGATCAGCTGAATCACCCGTGCCGATAATGTGCCACCCTGCCCTAAATCAATATTCACCGATTGCGCGTGTGCAGGCAAAGCCACGAGGAGGAGCAACATTGCTATTGTTAGCAATAATCCACAATGCCGTATGGCAACATTTATTTTTTTACTGTTATGGTGCGCTATCAACATCAAAAGGCCGCCAGAATTTAACCGTTAACAATCAGCGACATACATATCGCCATTTGGTTTTCCACCACCTATATTATTGTTGTTTTCCTACCTTTTTGATATTTTTCTATTAGTAACCTACTTTATTTTAGCAGTAAAGTCATGTTTTTTGTGAATTATACACATATTTTATGAATTTTTGAGGGTTTGCGCGAATGTTCTCTTTTTACCCAAACTTCTTCCTGATTTTTTAGGCTTGGTTTGATTGATAATGCTTGAATCTTTGCTGGCATTTTTGCTGTTGCTTGCAATGGTTTTTTGCTCTAAATATTCATCATCAGCATCATTATTTTTGGTAGCGATTTTATCCAGTAGCATATCGCCATTATTGGTGAGCATCAGCAAATAATCATGGTCGTTATAATTGAGCACCATCACTCTTCTTTTAGCATCTAAAATACGATTTTCTTTAATTTCTATCTGTTGACGCATCTCAGCATTGCGCTTTTTGGTTAAAAACGCACCATTAAATAACGACCCCGACATCATTAGTTTGCGAAATAACGCGCCCAACAGTAAAATCAGCCCAAGCACAATGATGAGTGCCAATATAAAACGTAAATAATCCATCACACTTCCTGTTACAATTTCAACTCTCAAAAAATGGCAATTCCTGCCCATTACTATCGTAAATATAGCGGATAATCTGTGCCACCGCCACAAAAGCTTCAGGCGGAATTTCTTCGCCCACATCTAATGCCGATAGCATCTCTGCCATATCAGCATTTTTAATCACGGGTATATCTTTTTCTAACGCCAATGCAATAATTCGTTGCGCCACATAGCCCTGCCCTTTGGCTTTCATAATTGGCACATCATAACTGGTGCGTGGCTTATATTCCAATGCCACCGCCTTTTTTAGGGTTTCATTATCAGTATCAATCGTTTTTTTCATAAAATTGTTCCGCAAATTTGTTTCGCTTCCGATACTTTTGGCATGGTAATTGCTTTAATATTTGTTGAGATAAACCGTCTTTATTCGCATCATTATAACAGGGCATGATGCAATTAGCAAATAAGTCTAATATGAGTGAATAAGGGCATAAAAGAGAGATAAAATAAAGAGAGATACAACATGTTTGACGATATTGCGATATTATCTGGTGCCTCCAACCGCATGAATTACCTAACGGTGCGCCAGCAAGTGCTGACCGAAAATCTCGCCAATGTGGATACGCCCGATTATAAAGCGCGCGATTTAGACCAAGAGAGATTTAACCGCATCTTAAAAAGCGGCATCAGCCCACGCCTTGATTTATCGCGCAGCAGTGGGCAACATATTCAGGCACAATATAGCTCGGCAGCATTATTTCCGCTTAAAGATGATGAGTTTTACGAAGCAACAATTTCGGGCAACACAGTCAATAGTGAAGAAACGCTGATGAAGCTTAATCAAAATGCCGCTGATTACACAATGGCAACAACAATGTATAGCAAACTGCATAGCTTTATCGGCATTGCAGTTAGCGGACGCTAGATTTAGGTATAACCATAAAGGAGAGATGTTATGGACCCACTTTACGCAACATTAGATATTTTAGGATCAGGAATGCGCGCGCAATCTGAGCGCTTAAAAGTTATATCGCAAAACCTTGCCAATAAAGATACCGCGGCAACATCACCTGATGTTGACCCTTATCGCCGCCAGTTGGTGCATTTTGAAAATTATTTTGACCGCGATGCTCAAGCCAATAAAGTGCGGGGGGGTAAGCCATATCAGCGAAGACCAAAAGGATTTTACATTGCGCTTCGAGCCCAATCATCCGGGCGCAGATGGCAGAGGCTATGTGAAATATGCCAATGTAACGGGGCTGATTGAAATTGCTGATATGCAACAAGCAAGCCGTTCTTATCAGGCACAGTTAAATTCATTCCGTTTAACAAGGCAATTACAAGAAAAAACTATCAATATGCTACGCTAATTTAGAGTTGGAATCAGTTTTTTGAAATAACCACTTGATTCATAGCTATAATATAGGCTAAACATAATTCATCATTATTACAAGGAGAGACATGATGGAACTATCACCGCAAAACGCATTACTGCAAAACGCCCTTACCAGTCAGTTGGGGTCAATCGGCAATAACCCCGTTTTAGAACAAGCCGTCGGGCAGAGTTTTAACACACAAAGCAATAACCCCAGTAGCTTTAAGGCTGTGCTCAGCAATGCTATCAATAGCGCCACCGAATCGCAGCGAACAGCCGAAGAATTAAGCCGCAAAGCATTGGTAGGCGAGGCGAGCCTTACCGAATTAGTGCCAGCGGTGCTAAATGCTGAAAGCACTCTGCGCACTGTTACTGCCGTGCGTGACCGTGTGGTGGAATCTTACCGCGAGATTTTACGAACACCTATTTGATTGGCTTTTCGCAAGCATTATTTGGGTGGCAATAAATTAATTGGCACCCTTTTTTGCCAAATTTATATATTATCAATCATAGCAAGAAAATATTTGCTATTGTAACCACAATATACTATAATATTGTGGTTAGTTTTTTTTTGCTTCGGATTGGCATATATTTCGCTATGATGGAAGCATGATGAAACAAAGTATTATTGAATCAGTTGCAACTTGTTGTTTAGGCTGATCGTTTAGGTAGGTTAAGTTTTTAATGAATATTAATATTAGTCACTGGAAATACGTTTTTTGCGTGCCTTTAATATTGGCATTTGTTGCAATTGTTAGCACTTTTTCTAGCGTATTGGAGGATTACTCAATCTCCACTGCAA
>CBDBHZ010000013.1:0-278247 GCA_965205905.1 Alphaproteobacteria bacterium
GGCGGTTACGGCATGCTGATAGGACCTGCATCAACAAAGGCTGAGATTGATGCTTATAGCAAGCGCATTATCGGCAACCCCTCTGGCTTCATTGCCCAACCGACTTTATCATTATCAACCTGCCCAACATTTACCGATAACGGCATTGCGCCGCGCCATATTGATTTGCGCCCCTTTTGTTTGGTGGGTAAAAATATTGAGTTGGTGCCGGGCGGTCTCACAAGGGTTGCCTTGCAAGAAGGCTCGCTGGTGGTGAATTCTAGTCAGAATGGTGGCGTGAAAGATAGCTGGGTGTTGCGGGAGAAAACAAATGTTAAGCCGTAACGCCGAAGGATTATATTGGAGTGCGCGCCTGATGCAACGTGCCGATACGATGGCGCGTTTGCTGGAAATGGGCAATCGACTATCGATGATGCCCAATAACAGTGAAAACGAAAATAATGGCTATGCGAATGAGTGGCAATCCATACTCACCACCATCGGTATGGAACAAAAATTTGCCGAATTTTATGAAGAGCCATCTTATCATAATATTGTAGAATTTTTATTCTTTAACGAAGATAACCCTGCTAGCATTTATAATTGCATCACCAATGCGCGTCGCAATTTACGGGCGTTTCGCACATCCATCACCAGCGAGGTGTGGGAGGTGATGAATCTCACCTATTTTGATTTGCTAAATCACAAGCGCCAATATGTTGAATATATTGATTTACCAATCTTATGCGATTGGGTGAAACTGCAATATGCCGCCTTGCGCGGCGCGTTTGTGAACACGCAAATGGAAGGCGAGGGCTATGATTTTTTCCATCTCGGTTGCTATATTGAAAAATCGGATTCCACCGCACGTTTGCTGAATATGAAATATTATGTGTTGGCACCACCTGATGCATTGGCGCAGAACCAGCAAAAAACCCCGCCGGTAGATGAATATCAATGGGCGGTGATTTTGCGTTCTGTCTCAAGTTGGCGGTTATTTCATCGCTATTATGGCAGTCAATATGTGCCATCAAAAGTAGGGCATTTCTTGATTCTAAATCATTACTGCCCATGGTCGTTATTGCATTGTAGCAAAAAAATAGAGTCTCACCTCAACAATCTTGGGCAGATTCACGGCGATAAGGCTAGCTTGAAACGGTTAAGCGATAATCAGTTAGATTTGCTAAACGCCACATCGATTGAGCAGATTATCATTGCGGGGTTGCATGAATTTTTAGGCGATTATATTGCGCGTGTGATTGAACTTGACCAACAAATTAACGATATTTATTTTATGGGCCATGCCCAATGAAACGGCCCAATGAAACTACTTGTTACCCATAAAACCGATTACCGTTACGGGCAATCGTTGCAGCGCATCATTCAAAGCTATCGGCTGAATCCATCGCATTCATCATCGCAAACCATCTTGCAGTGGGATGTTGTGGTTGAGGGTGGCACACTCACCAAAGGTGCACGGGATGCGGCGGGCGATTTAACCCGCACCATGAATATGAATTTTCCAAAAAAGCAAGCTGAACAAGATGGCGGTTGCGTGATTAGCATATCTATCAAAGGCTTGGTAGAAACGAATGATACAAATGGTGTGCTAACCAATTACCGCGAGACAATTTCACCTTTGGTGTATTTAAAACAGACTGCTTTAACCAAAGCCGATGCGGCAATTACGGATTTAGCGCATCAGCCAAAATCGCCCGCAAAAACACCCCCGAAAACACTAGACCTTGCCCACGAATTATGCCAGCTTGCTTCAAAATCTATCGCCTATCTGCCCGATACCACTCACCATGATGTAAGCGCGGCTGAGGCTTTGAAACTGGGAAAGGGCGTTTGCCAAGACCAAACCCATTTGCTGATTAGCATGGCACGATTGCACGATTTACCTGCGCGTTATGTTGTGGGGTATCTGCATAGCGATGCGTCGGGCAATAGCGTTGAGGCAACCCATGCTTGGGCGGAAATTTACATTGCAGAATTGGGGTGGATAGGCTTTGATTCTACCAATATTGTTTGCCCTGATGCGCGCTATATTCGGCTTTGTTCAGGGCTAGATGCCCATCATGCCGCGCCGATTAGGGGAGTGATTTTTGGCACGGGTGCCGAGAATCTCACAATCAATTTATCGGTAACACAGCAATAATTACAGGCTGATTTCTTCTAACGAATCACGTAGATTTTGTGCCCAATTTTCAGACATTTTCATGAATTTTTTATCGTCTGCTTCAATTCGCCGATGCGATTCAATCTTGCAAGCACCATCATGGATAATCGTCAAATCAAGCGGCATTCCTACTGATAGATTAGAGCGCAAGGTAGAATTCATAGAAAGCAATGCGGCTTTGATGCCGTCATCTATCGGAGTTTTATAGCGTATCACTGAATCCAAAATCGGCTTGCCATATTTATGTTCGCCGATTTGCAAAAAGGGCGTATCATCATGGGCTTCAATAAAGTTACCTTCGGAATAAATCAGGAAGAGATGCGGTTTATAGCCTTTGCGTTGCCCTGCCATGATGATGGTTGCTTTGGCGGCGTCGCTATTTTGCGACATTTTTTGAGCAACTTTGGCTGATGAGGCTTGCAACATATCGCCAATCATGGTTGCCACTTGCACGATGGTTGATGTTTCAAAAATAGATTCTGGTCTGTCGTGATTATCGGGGTTTGTCTTTGCGGCTAGAATATTTTCTTCAATCTGCAAGATTACATTTTGAGTAACCGATAGATTGCCTGCGGTCATAATTGAGACAACGCGCTCGCCCGCTTGTTCGTAATTGAAAGTTTTTTTGAAACACGCGATATTATCAACCCCCGCATTTGTGCGCGTGTCGCTTAATAAAACCATGCCCTGACGCAACTTCTCGGCGGGTATGTCCGTAGGACACCCACCTTGTTGCGACCCCCCTTGATAATCCCCCCGCCTTACTCAATATTAGCGAGTGTGCAACCCCCCCGCTGTGTTTCAATACTGGCAGAGGTGCGTGTCGCTTGCAATTCTAGCGGATATAATGGCGGGGGGTACAAGGGGCGTTCCTTGCGATTAGCAAGGTCGCAAAGCCCCTTGCTAGCGAATTGCAACTTGTTGCAATTCTAGCGGATATTAATGCCCCGCGCAATAAAAAACTCCAGTGAACAATAATCCACTGGAGTTTTTAAGTTTAATAACGCCAATCACTTGGCAATATCGCTTGGTATTAAATTATTTAACACCCGGCTTTTTCTTAATTTCGCCAGATTTCAATCTATCAAAATAGCTGTTCATTTCTTTTTTCACGATTGGTGCTAATAGATATAGTCCCAAAATATTCGGTACGCAAATCAAGAATACAAGCGCATCAGAAATATCAAGGATGGGACCAAGAGACACCATGCAACCTAAAGCCACAAACACACAGAATATGATTTTATAAGCCACTTGATTATTTTCACCGAACAGATATGTCCAACCTTTAAGCCCGTAATAAGACCAAGAAATCATGGTTGAAAATGCAAATAACATACCTGCTAATGCCAGCGGATATGGGAACCATGAAATTTGTCTTTCAAAGGCTGCCGATGTCATCGCAATACCAGTCAGCACCGCCTGCAAAGCTAGGATTAGCCGCTTGCGAGGTGGTAATCACCAAAGCCGTAATGGTACAAATAACGATGGTATCAATGAAAGGCTCAAGCAATGAAACCGTGCCTTCCGTAACAGGCTCTTCAGTTCTTACCGCTGCATGGGCAATCGCCGCCGAACCAATGCCTGCCTCGTTAGAGAATACAGCGCGTTGGAAACCAACAATAAGCGCACCCAAAGCACCGCCTGCAACACCTTCTGGTGAAAATGCACCAGTGATGATATTGCCGATAGCCGCAGGAATATATGCGCCATTCATCGCGATAACAATCAATGCGAAGAAGCAATATAATATCGCCATGAAAGGAACGATTTTTTCAGTTACTTTCGCAATTGATTTAATACCGCCAATAATAACGATATAAACCAAACCTGCCATAATCAAACCAATCAGCCAACCAAGAGCCATCTAGTCCACCATTGGCAATCACATTTAACTGTTGATAGGCTTGGTTAGATTGGAACATGTTGCCAATGCCTAACGCGCCTAATAAGATACCGCCTGCAAAGAACGCACCCAAGAATTTACCTAATTTGGCGTAACCAATATCGGCTAATCCGTTTCTTAGATAATACATAGGACCGCCCGAAACCGAGCCATCTTCGTTATATTGACGGTATTTAACGCCCAATGTGCATTCTACAAATTTGGTTGACATGCCTAAGAAACCAGCCATAATCATCCAAAATGTTGCACCCGCGCCACCGACACTGATTGCTACCGCAACACCGCCGATATTACCAATGCCAACTGTGCCAGAAACGGCAGTTGCCAATGCTTGGAAGTGAGAAACCTCACCACGTTCTTTTTTAGGATTTTCATATTTGCCTAAAATCAAATCAACCGCATGACCGCAAGCCTTTAGATTGATGAAATTTGTGTAAAATGTGAAAAACACTGCGCCAACCACAAGCCATAACACAACGACTGGTAGTTTTGCGCCAAATAGGGTTATCTTAAAGAATACAATATTCCCTATTAACGATGCCACTGGTGCTGTTATGCCGTTGATGGTCTCATCAATACCCGCAAAGGCATTGAGCGACAGCAACGATAGCAACATTATCACCGAAGCACGAATTATAATTTTTGTCATGAATAATCTCCCTTAATCAATAAAAATTATGTTCCTAACATTAGCCTAAAAGCCATGATATTCACCATAACCATAGACTGGTTAGTATTATTAGGAGTTTGCATCATAGCACATGAAAAAACAAAAAGCTATTTTTTTATTTAATCCTGCATATCGGCATATTTTTGCCAAATATGTTTGAAGGCGACGGTTTTATTTTTATGCCATGGTTTTTCTGGCCCTGCCCAATGAAAGATTTTTTGTTCATTGATGGGTAAGTTCTCTTTATTAGCATAAGCATTCCAAGCTGATGATAATTTTACATAATTATCTTGGGCATAAAAATTCAAAATATGTTGATCGTTCGCCTTATAATCCACGGCAAGTCTATTGGCTTGCTCGGTGAAATTATCTTGGCGCATTTTTTCAAGCGATGCTACCAGCACCCCTGCATTAAAATGTTTTTCCAACAGATGATTAGATACGCTTGCAAATTTCCGCATTTTCAGTAATTTATTTGCAGGTATATGTTTGAATTCAGAATATAACACATGAGAAAAAGCAGTCGTCCCTTCCTTTGCTGCTAACGGCGTATCCAATAATTCCGTTTGGTAAAGTTCGGCAACATCGCCCTCAACAATCATATCAATATCTAAATAGATAATTTTATCGGTATCGGGCAGTAAATCAGGCAAAAACAACCTATCCATCGTAGAGATGGTGATATAAGAAGTTAAATTCAACTTTTCGCCTTGCAAAAATTTACCCATTTCAAACCATTGAATAGGGGCTTGCTTGCAGGCTTTTTCAATTGCTTTTATTTTATTATCAGGAATATCGCGCACCAGCATGATATAGCGTGTATCCCAGCTTTTATTGGCTTCGATGGAATTAATCAATGCTGGCACATAAGCGGCGATATTCGCATCAAATGCCAGCGCAATAGGCACTGTTTTAGTGGCTTGTTTGGGCGCGGCAGATGTCACCACTGGTTTATCTGTAACAAAGAATTTTTTATATTGGCTTCGCTCACGCTTTGATTGTTCCATCAATGGCATGGTCAACTCGCACCAATAAGCATATATATCGTCAGCACTGGCATCACCTGCCATGATTTTGCCTAATATCTTATCAAGCAAATCGGTTAAGCCATTACGGATAATATCAAACGCATCATCATCAATATCAATCAACCCTTCAAAACGGGGGTCAGCTTGATTAGGGTGGGTAAAAGTAAGATTGTCAGTGCCACTGAGTGCGCGGGTTGGCAAATAGCAATGCAAGCGCGAGGTTACCACTTGTTTGGCATCACGAAAACGCCGTAAAAGCGTCAGCGATTCGGTGATGTTTTCATCAAACGAGGTGGTTCTAAAAACTTCATTTTGTGGCGTAAACTGGGCAGTGCCATGCTTTATATCAGCATCTACATCTAATATTTCATCATTTTTTTTATCACTTTTTTCTGGCGCGCCAGCAAGTGCCAAAGTGGTGGTAACACAGCCTGAAAAAAACGCATCAATTCCCTGATTCATCAATAAATCGCGGGTGGTAATATCGCGGCAACCAATCGGCGCAAACTTTTTAAGATAGGCGATACAAGCCTCAGTTAAATGTTCCGGATATTGTAGATGGAACGAGAAAAAAATCGGCAAATATTGGTCTGGCAACGGGATAACAGGCACAATATCGAATGGCTTATGGGCAAACCAACCAAATATCGGCAACCATACCACCTCATTATTATTGGCTGGATTGCTGGTTAAATTCCAACTGCAATCACGGTCGGCAAGCACAATTTTACCCTTGCTTTTGGAATTGCTTGTTGTATGACGCCGTTCATTTTCGCCCCATGACTCACGTAAAACCTGAAAAGATTCTTTCAGTGCCTTACTACCAATCTGCCAATCACTATTGCTATCAGCAGCATCAATCAGGGCATCATCGGGGATATGGCGCGCAATATGGCGCATTACCGCAACGGTTTGGATATAATCGCCTATATTACTACTTGTCTTATGATAATCAACCGATTTATAATCCAGTAAGGCTAAATTAATTTGATTTGCTAAAGCTGTGAGTTTAGGACGTTTGCGGAAAGCTTCAGGTGGCGATGTTTTAACCTCATCTTCCTTACCTAATGCTTCGGCAAGATAAGTATGGCGCCAATGATTTGCGTATTCTTTATCGTTATTAATATACTTATCCATAATTTCAAAAGCACGTTGATAATTATTTTTAGAATTATTGCCTTTAATAAGATATAAATTTATCTTATTAAAATCAATCTCGCGCGATAATTTAATATCATGGCTTTCAAACCCGTTAAGCTGTTGTTCTGCTTCTTGAACCCTGCCAAGAAAAACCATTGCTTCTATCATCAGCAATTTACTACTTGTTACAAGCACTTCTTTTTCAATTGAGGCGGCAAAGCAATCAATCGCATTTTCATAATCCCCTTCTTTAAAATGTCTATAACCTTTGATAAAACTTGCCTGTTTCTTGAATAAAGGTGAGGCAAATAATAGTCGATATTGATAGGGTTGTAAAAGTAATACTAACAACCTCTTCAAATTATTATCAAGAAAATATGAGGTTTTTTTGCCAAAAACCAGAATGACAATTTTAGCGACATAGATGTAAGTTACAAAAATCATAAAACGAGTGAAAAACCATAAAGGACTCACGGTTAGCCATATTTTTTTAACTATTTTATATAGCAAAGGTTGGGTTTTTATAATTTTCTTTAATCTTGTTATGATACTTTTGGTGGGCATTTATTTGATTTCCTTAATCTATGATATTCACAAAAATGAGTTTTATTGATGCATTATCAGAAGCTATAACATAATTATCGAATGCCGTCAATCTTACCTATTTTTAGGCTTGCCTTTTTATGACAAATTGGGCATAGATAACACCATGACCAAATCGCCTAAATTGACTGCCAAACTCACCGTGATTATCCTTACTTATAATTTGCAAGATTATGTGGCACAGGCACTGGATTCAGTGCTAGCGCAAAAGGTAGGTTTTGATTACCGACTATGTATATTCGATGATGCCTCTACCGATAAGACGCGTGAGATTTTATTAGATTACAAAAAAAAACACCCATCGATTGAGCTTTTTTTCGCAAAGAAAAATATTGGCTTTCAGGCGGCGATGATATTTGCCTCGCATTATGTTGAGAGCGACTATTGGGCTATATTAGATGGCGATGATTATTATAGTGATGATAAAAAATTGCAAACCCAAATTGATTTTTTAGATAAAAACCCTGACTATATCGGTTGCGTGCATAATGTTGACATATTATCTGAACATCAGCAAAAAAACACATTGTTGCTAGAAAAGCAATCAGCTCAATATCATGATATTATAAAACGAAACGGCAACCTTACCGCTAATGGCATGGCAAGCGGTCATCATTACCTGCAAACAAGTAGTCAGATGTTTCGCACCATAAAGCCGATTTTTCCGAAACAACTTTATGGCGGTATCAATGATTGGACAATCCTGATTTTTTATGCCGCCTATAAGGGACGCATTTACTATATCGACAAAGTAATGAGTTGTTATCGCATCACAGAAAAAGGGGATTGGTCAAGCCGTTCTGAATTTCATCAATATGCTGGCAATATTATGATGACTTTTTTCTGGAACAGGCAAACAAAATTTCAATATAATAAAGAATTTATGAAAAATACTGTTGGGCAGGTTGTATTGCGCGTGCGCCACTTACCGAATCTTTCAATGAAACAAAAATTATTATCCCTCTTATTTGTTTTTTTCGCCATTAACCTACTTGTGGTGAAAAAAGATCTAAAAATAAAAACGCTTCATAGAATGATGACAAAACGCAATCATCGTTTCACTTATCTGTTAAAGATTTTCTTCTGTTTATGGCGCGCATTATTATGGTCAAAAATTTACCCGATTGCCAGCCATATACTCTATCAGTGCTTTTACCTATTCTATATTGTGCCTAAATCTAAAAACAAGCATTATTGGAAAATCAGATGGTATCAATTCTGGAAGATTGGTATATATGAAAAAATTCAAAAGTTCGTGGAAAAGTAACGCATTGATAATTGTATCGTTACCTTTATTTTTTTGTTTATGTTAGCATGGATTGCTATGATGCCAAAATCTATCATAATGGAGATATAAAACCATGAAACATTCTTTTTTACGCGATTTTTGTGAAACTTACAAACCGATTGATTTAGATGGGCAAGTGATTTTAATCACCGGTGGCACAGGGTCGTTCGGGTCAAAAATAACGCGCTATTTGCTAGATAACGCCAAACCCAAGAAAATCATCATTTTTTCGCGTGATGAGTGGAAGCAATCAGAGATGGAAATCGCCCTTGCAGGGCATAAAAACTTTGCCTGCGTTCGGTTTTTTATCGGCGATGTGCGCGATAAAGAACGGCTGATGATGGCATTAAGTGGCGTGGATTACGTTATTCATGCCGCAGCGCAAAAGCAGGTGGTGGCATCGGAATATAACCCGTTTGAATGTATCAAAACCAATGTGATGGGTGCTGAAAATCTGGTTCATGCCGCCATTGCCAACAAGGTTAAAAAAGTGCTGGCACTCTCCACCGATAAAGCGGCAAACCCTATCAATCTGTATGGTGCTAGCAAATTGGCGGCCGATAAAATCTTCGTGGCGGGCAATAATCTTTCTGGTATCAGCAAAACCCGCTTTGCATTGGCGCGCTATGGCAATGTGATTAATTCGCGCGGTTCGGTGATTCCGTATTTTCGGCGCGTGTTGAAACATGATGCGACGGTGTTGCCGATTACTGATGACCGCATGACGCGCTTTTGGATTACGCTTGACCAAGGCATTCAGTTTGTTTTAACGTCTATGAATATTATGGGCGGTGGTGAGATTTTTGTGCCGAAAATTCCATCAATGAAAATCACCGATATTGCCCAAGCGATGGCACCGCAGGCGAAGCTGAAAATTGTTGGCATCAGGCCCGGTGAAAAACTGCACGAGGTGATGGTGCCTTCCGATGATTCACGGCAGACTTTCGATATTAAAGACCGCTATGTGATACAGCCACAATTTCCATTATGGTCTAGCGGGGAAGAATTAAAAGCCGCCTATAAACATTATGTCGATAATATGCAACCCGTCAGTGAAGAATTTAGCTATTCATCAGATATGAATAAAGAATGGCTTACCATAGAACAGTTAAACGCGATATTAACCAAAAAATGAGTAACGCTTTACCCAGTAAGTTCCTACCCTATTCACGCCAAGCGATTGATGAAGATGATATTGCGTCGGTGCGCCGTGCGCTCACCTCAAATTTTCTTACCACAGGTCCTGAAGTCAGGCAGTTTGAACAGGAATTGCAAACGGCATTAGGGGTAAAACATGCGCTTGCCGTGAATAGTGGCACAGCCGCTTTGCATCTGGCATGGCGGGCATTAGGCTTGCAGGCAGGCGATAAAGTCATCGTGCCTTCAGTTACATTTTTATCAGCTGCCACGATGGCGTTTTTGGAAGGGCTAGAGTTGATATTTGCCGATTGCGACCCCGATAATGGCTTGATGAGCGCGCAACATATCAGCGATGCCGCCGCTAATAGTGGCGGCGGTAACAGCATCAAAGCGATTTGCGTGGTGCATCTTAACGGGCAATTCGCCAATATGGCAGAAATTAAAAAACTAGCCGATAAAAATGAATGGAAGATAATAGAAGATGGTTGCCATGCGATGGGCGGTAAGCAAATCGGCACAGATGGCAAATTTTACCCGATTGGCGCCTGCCATTATTCTGATATTACCGTGTTTTCAACCCATGCGGTCAAGAATATCACCACTGGCGAGGGTGGGATTATCACCTGCAACAATGATGAATGGGCGCGGAAAATGCGCGATTGGCGCAGTCATGGCATGATACGCGAGCGCGAGCGGTTTGATGTTCAGCATTTAGAGCCGAACGCATCATGGTATCACGAAATGCACGAATGGGGAATGAATTACCGAATGAGCGATATTCATGCGGCATTGGGGCGGTCGCAACTGAAAAAACTTGGTAAATTCATTCAAGCGCGAACCGAGATTTTCGCGTGCTATCGTGAGGCATTTGCATCACTGCCCGAAACCGCTTCTGAAAAATTACGCCTGCTGAAATTAGCTGATGGCAATGGTATGCCAGCATGGCATTTGGCAGTGGTGCTGATTGATTTCAACAAGATAGGCAAAACACGGGGCGCGGTGATGCAGGAATTGCACGAACAAGGCATCGGCACGCAGTTACATTATCTGCCGCTTTACCGCCACCGTTTTTTCAGCGAGAACAGAGACCCGATATTCTTATCAGGCGCGGAAACTTACGCAAGGCGGGCATTATCAGTGCCGATATTTTACGGAATGAATCGCGATGATGTGGCACGGGTGATGAATGCGCTTAGGCAAATCTGCCAAATATGATTGGATTAATCATTCAGGCGCGTTATGGTTCTAGCCGTTTGCGGGGTAAAATCTTGCTACCGATGGCGCGTTTCACTGCCTTGATTATGTCGCGCAAAATGCGTTGCGGGTAAAGGGCGTTGATGTTGTCTGTTTTGCGGTGGCAGATGATGAAGCCAGCGATGCGGTTGCAACCCATTTGCAACAAAACTATCCTACTATTATGGTGATGCGTGGCGACCAGCATGATGTATTGGCGCGTTACTACCATACCGCCAAGCAGTTGCGGCTCACTGATGTGATGCGGATTACTTCCGATTGTCCACTGTTTGACCCCACATTGGCAAGCAAGATGGTGGCGATATATCGGCGCGAGAATGTGGCTTATATCTGCAATAATTATCGCGCTAGTTTTCCGCATGGGGTTGATGCCGAAATCATGCGGTTTGATGCCTTGCAACGGGCATATCAGCAGGCGATTTTGCCAGCAGAGCGTGAGCATGTAACGCCCTATCTCCGCGCAATAAATGATGGCGGTTTTCGTAAATTATGTCTCTATAATGAACAGGCGGATATATGGCAGTTGGCGCAAAGATGGACTCTTGATTATGAAGAGGATTATCATTTTTTGGATAGGTTAATCACTTTGTTGCATCAGCAGGGACTCGATGCTGATGCCGATTACCGGACTATCACTGCAATGTTACGTGAATATCCAGACTTATATCAGGTGAATTATCAGCATCATGTAAAGCGTGATTTGGGAACTTCGGAGGAAGATGATGGTTGGGAGTATCTGGATGTTAGTATTTAGCACAGCGGTGGGGGGTATGGGTGAGGTTTGCCCGCCATTGGTAACAAGGGCAAACCGAACATCGCGTGGCGGTTGTCCTACGGACATAACTGCCAAAGCGTATGTCGCAAAGCCCCCCATATAATAATGTATCGCAAACCGCATCAATGCTGATATTACATACCCATAATTACTAATAATTGAGATTATATTCAAAAAAATTAATTTTAAATAGCAATTAATCAATAAATATGCTATATTTAGTTGTGGAAAACTTTTTTTTGAAGAGGGGTTTGGAGATGACAACATATAAAGCAAAGTGCATATTAAACTGGGATAAGCATAATCCACTGAATTACGATATGTTTGAACATGAATTTAGTGATGAGGAATCAACAAAATCTTTGTCAAGTGGCGATATCACCAGTTGGATTTCTACGGTATTAAAAGTTGAAAATGGCGTGAATATCACCAAGAGATTATCTGAAATTGGCGCGGATAGAATCAATATAACCATCGAGCGTGTTAAAGATACAGATAATCCTAAGAATAAATCGCCCAAACGCAGCACATATTCTTCAAATGTGCAACGCACGCATAATAGATATTGAGCGGTCGAGACTCACCGCCTCACCTTTCGTCGTTCCGTGCCACTGTCCCCGTAGGGGCAGTGTAAAAGACACGGAATCCATATGGCAAACGAAGTTTGCATTCAAATTACCGCCTTTGTATTGTGTATCTAGCGACACACTCCGCCCTCGTGCTGAAACACAGGCGGGGGGCATGGGGGGTCATTTTTGGCGATGGGCTCCGCCCTCATCGCCTATAAAATGTCGCACCCCCCATATATTAATGTGTGGGGGCAGGCACGATTTTAGTGCTGACAAATCTTGAAACGCACACAAAAAAACACGATATTTCATCGATGTTATTTTTTATAAGAATTAAACATAATAAACATTCTTATTAAATTTTTTTAAGGAGATATAAGATGAGAAATTTAAACAACCTATATAAAGAATTAACCATTAATTGGCATATGTTAGAGACATGCAACTATGAATGTGGTTTTTGCTTTGCTAAATATGGCAAAGATGATTCCACAGTTTATCATAAAAATATTGTTAAAACAGAAGAAATGCTCAACATATTATGGGAGTATTTTCATAACAATATCATGCAAACACACGGATTTAAAAATCTAAGGCTTAATTTTGCAGGCGGTGAGCCAACATTGTTAGGTAATAAATTACTCAACATTATTGATATAGCAAAAAAAATTGGATTTAAAACATCTATTATTACAAACGCTAGCAAGTTAGGCAACCAAGTGTTTTCTACAAAGTTATATAATAGGCTTGATATGTTAGGCATAAGCATTGATTCAGCAAATGATGTAACCAACCGAAAAATTGGCAGAATAGACAAGCATGATAAAATTTTATCGTTGCAAGAAATTACTTCTTATATTCAGCAGGCAAGAACCATTAATCCAAATATGAAAATAAAGATTAATACAGTTGTGAATGAAGTGAATAAAAATGAAAATTTTGCAAACATAATTAAAAAAATAGAACCAGTTAAATGGAAAATTTTTAGAGTGTTACCTCAAATCGCTGATTTTTTAATGATTAGCGATGCTGATTTTAAAGCGTTTCTTGAACGTCATCATGCCCATCAAGAAATTATCACTTCGGAAGATAATGATGAGATGAAAAACTCTTATATTATGATAGACCCTAAAGGGCGATTTTATCAAAATACAAAGATAAAAGGTCATGATTATAGTCAACCTATTCTTGATGTTGGTTGTGCAGAAGCATTTCAACAAATCTCTTTTGATTTAGAAAAATTTATTGCTCGTTACCCTGAAATGCTAACAGAGGTGAGTGATGTATAAAAGATACAGCAACGATAAAGATATCAATAAATATATTGCCAAATTAATAAAATCGGGTATTTGTATTTATCAAGCTAGTCGTAATCATGGGAAATTAATTTTTAACAATAATAAAACAATAACTGTTTCTAATTCTCCAAGCGACCACCGCACATTTAAAAACTTGAAATGTGACGTAAAACGTATTATAAGTTGAAAAAATAAATTAATATAATTAAGGATAATATAATGGCACGCATACCCACACAAGAAGATTTTTTATTTCAATTGCAGCAAGCTGCTGGAAACCCAGATGTTGCTAGTAAGTTCAGCACTCAAGATAAAAAAGACTTCTTAAAACCATTAACTGCTAAACAAGCCGTTACCCCATATCAAACTGTAATAGACAGCATTGCAAAATCTTACGATATTGATATGAGTGAAATGAAAAACTTAGATTTAGAAATAGTTTCAAATGATAAAGATGCAGAAAGCGTTAAAAATCTTGTAGTGATTACTAAAGATTTTTTTGATGTCGTAAAATCTTTTGAAAAATTTGGAGGTTGGACATTCAACGCAACACAAAAGCAAGTCATTTATGAAATTGCCAAATACATTTTACCAGTATGGGCAAGAAGGTATGGATTTTTTAATTTTAATTTTAAATATTTTAAAAATATGCCTCATGCCAGTCTGTGGTTTTTACCTTATCGCGAAGAAAAAAGCGAAACATTAAAATTACCAATGCAGATTGCGGTTGAATGGTGGGTGAGTTTATTAGACTGCACTTATGAAAAAATATGGAGTAATGAACACTCTGAATATAAAGATTATGTCAGAACATTGCAAAATTGGAAAGCTGGTAATATTTTACCTAAAAACAATCAAAAAGTTAAAGAGTTATTTACTGATAATATAGAGTTTAAATATAAAAAAGATTTAACGTATATGCCAAGCAACTTAGAATTAAGGCGTATATTTACAACAGCAAGAATTGCACAAGATGTTTATCAAAAAATGTGTGATTTGCTATATGCTGATAAAAAAATCTATTTTAATGCAAATCCTGTGCAAAATAAAGTTTTGCAATTAATTGAGTTGTTTAAGATTTCATATAACATCACTATCCAGACAAACGATGAGGATGATAATAAAGCCTATACTCAATTTAATGATGCCGTGCCAGAATGGCTAAAGCAAAGTTATTTTAAAGGTATGATTCATCATGGTATTTCTATTGAAAAGGCAGAAGAGCAAGCAATGCAATTTCAAGATAAAATGCTTATGATAAATCACGATACACCTCTTGATGATATTTTTCATAATGGAATTGTTGCAAATGGGCAAGCCATTATAAGCAATCAATCAAATGAAATAGCAAATAAGCGCAAGCAATTTAACGAAGAAATTGTTGAGAAATTAAAAAGTGAAGTCGAAAGAGGGCAGACAAGCGATAGCGAAACAAAAGCTGATGCTTTGATTGATATAGCTATAAAACATGATGAATATGAAGCATATAAAGCTATTATTTTATATTCGCAATCTATACACGCGCTTCGGCAAAATAAATTTGATGATGCCTTAAAATTTGCGGAAGAAGCATTTGATGAATGCGTCTATCATAATAGTTACGGTGATATATGGAAAAAAACTATTGCTCGCTTTTACATAAGTCTTTATTTATCGTTCAATCATTATGATGTAAAAAAACTAGAAAAATATGCAATGATAGTCAGTGATAGCATTGATGATATTAATATAACAGATGAGAATGGTAACAAATTACCACTTGCATATATCAGTGATCAACTTGCATTTACTTGCGAAAAACAGTGCCCACTGATATTCAAAATTTATCACCCTTACCCGTCATATGAAAGAAAGTTACTAGCAGAAGAAGTATCAAAAGAATTTTTTACATTAAGCCTAGAATTGGATGAAAATGGTCAATCAATTGATATTATATTTAATGAATGGGCTAAAGAGAAGCAAAATCATATTGAAAAAAAACAGGTTCCTTATAATAGAAGTTTCTTAATATCAACATATTATCTTTACAAAAAATTTGAAGACAAAAAAATAAAAATAAATTTAATACGCTTGATAAAACAATGCCCTTTAAAAATTCTAAATGCTCAAGATTACCTGAATAAAACATTGCTCATTTATGCGGTCGAAGACGAAGAAATTGAAATTGTAGAAGCATTGCTACAACAGAAAGTTAATGTAAATATACAAGACCATGTAAAAAAAACAGCATTACATAGAAGCATTGCAAAAAAGAATATTAAAATATTTGAGTTGCTTATTGCTAATAAGGCAGCATTAGATATTAAAGATGCTTTTAATGAAACTCCAATGGATGATATTAATAATAGTAATTTTTTAGAAGCAAAATCAATATTATAAAAGATTGGATTCCCGCCTACGCGGGAATGACGGCGGAGAGTAGCACAAGGGCGGTGCGTGTTTCAAGATTCGTCAATACCAGCATCTAGCCTGCCTCAATACATTAATATATGGGGGGCTTTGCGGTGTCGGTTATATATTTAAGGGGGGCGCGATGTGGCTTCTCGATGCGCGCTTGTCAAACTTTTGTCCGTTGGACAGTTTGCCAAGCAGACGCCTCTTGCCACTTGCCCCCCTTAACAACCCCCCGCCGTACCACATACTAGCGGTGGTGTGAGTCTCGGTTACTCAAAACTAGCGGAGTCGCGTGTCTCAGTTACCCAATACTACGATTGAACCCCAATAACCCCTATTGCCTTTGCAATCGTGTCATCAAGATAGGCAATGATACTTTCTTGAGTCAAATCCGTTGCCAAGCATTTTTCAGCAGGTGCGACTGCCGATACAAACCCATCTTTATGCCAATGCCCGGGCGCGAGTAATGGTGGGAAATCCATCTCCGCATTCGCTGGCCATGGATTGGTATAAAAATACGGTTGCGCGTAGCTTTCATCGCCCGGACTTAACCCTACCCCAACCGATTTTGCGGTTTCGGGGTCGCCCGATTCAAAACCTATCAGACTGGCAATATCAAAATGATGCGGCCAACAGCTAACAGGCGCAGGGCCCGGTGTTACATGGCGATATTTCGCCACCGCCGCATCAATCGCAATATAGGCATTGTTAAACCACGCACTAACCGTTCGCAACGCTTTGGTATCGCTGGCATCAAACGGCGCACCATCAGCCACCGCATGAGACGGCAGAGGAAAACCACCCTTATCAAACTTGCTGATGTCAAAACCATGCGCGCTTAAATGCGCTTTTAGCCAATCAGTCGCTTCTTGCCTTGTTTTGCCATGCAGTGGATATTCCGTATTTTCACCATTATCATCAGCGCAAAATAATGTCAGGCTTGGCAAGATAATTCCCACCTGTAAGCCATCATCATTCAGCGCATGACACGCAAATGCCTGCTTATCAAACAGAAAATCCAGCGATGTATGGCTGTAATCGGGCTGTTTTGGCAATATCGCCTTGCCCGCGCGCATCGGTAATTGCACCGCATGATGCAGTTGTAACCGCGCATCTTCCAGTAATTTCGGAGCGCACTCATTTAATTCTAACCAATATTTACTCATCTTTTTTCCTTTCATAGTGGGTAACTCTTGCATTTATGATGATATTAGCATAAACTATTCATAAATGCAGTAAATTTATATCGCGATAGGAGTAAAGTGATGGTGCAGAAAACCCAGATTGCCGTTTTTGATGAATTACAAGATAGAAAGCCTGCCTATGCGCTGGTTGCCAATGTGGATTTGGTGATTGTGCGTTATGATGATAAGGTTTCGGTCATGTATGGCAGATGCGCCCATCGTGGTGCTTTATTAAGCGATGCCACTGTGCGCGGTTTTAACCTGATATGTGGTGTGCATTTTTGGGATTTTCGGATTGATTCAGGCGTGAGTTCCTATAATAATGATGAGAGCCTGCCCGTCTTCACATCGTTCATTGAAGATGGTAAAATCTTGGTTGACGAGGAAGAAATCAAGGCATGGGAATATAAGCATCCGCAACCCTATAACCGCAAAAATTATCAGGGGCTGTATCAAGATATTCATGGCAGCGAAGAAGAACCGCATGTGCAGACCATTCAATATTACGCCAAAAATGGTTTAAGCAAAACGGGACATCATGGCAAAGTGGTTTCAATGGGTGTGCCGCGCCAATTATTACCGCAATGGGACGATATTCAAATCGTTACCGCGCAATTAAACCGTCTGCCTTTGCTAGATGATGCGGCAGTGAATACCGAAGTTGTTATCGGCAAAAATGCCAAAAAGCCACTCACGTTGAAAATTCCGCTATTCGTATCGGATATGAGTTATGGCTCGCTTTCAGAAAATGCCAAAGTGGCACTCTCGCGTGGTGCAGAATTAAGTGGCACGGGGATATGTTCGGGCGAAGGCGGTATGTTACCCGAAGAACAAGCCGAAAATTCACGCTATTTTTACGAATTGGCATCGGCGCGGTTTGGCTTTAGCATGGATAAATTGCAACATGTGCAAGCGTTTCATTTCAAAGGCGGGCAAGGCGCAAAAACTGGCACTGGCGGGCATTTGCCCGGTAAGAAAGTAAAGGGCAAAATTGCCGAAGTGCGGGGCTTGAAAGAAGGCGAATCCGCAATCTCGCCACCGCGTTTTCCTGATTGGGAGCATATATCGCAAATCAAGGATTTTACCGCTGAAGTTCGTGAAAGCACGGGCGGGATTCCGATTGGTTATAAATTATCGGCACAGCATGTTGAGCGCGATATTGATGCTGCGCTAGAAATTGGCGTGGATTATATCATTTTAGATGGCAGAGGCGGTGGCACAGGTGCCGCACCTGAAATCTTCCGCGACCATATATCAGTGCCAACCATTCCCGCATTGGCACGGGCAAGACGGCATCTTAATCGGCTTGGACGGCATGATATTGCATTAGGGGTTACGGGCGGTATGCGCACCGCACCCGATTTTGTAAAAGCATTGGCGTTGGGCGCGGATATGATTGGCGTTTCTAATGCGGCATTGCAAGCGATTGGCTGTTTGGGTATGCGCGCGTGCCATACCAATAATTGCCCTGTTGGCATTGCCACCCAGAAGCCACATTTGATGGCACGGCTAGATGTTGAACAATCGGCGCAACAGTTGCAAAATTTCTTTGAGGCAACAGTGGGCTTAATGCAAGTGTTGGCGCGGGCATGTGGGCATGATAGCCTTTCAAAATTTGCACAAGATGATTTGATTTGCTGGAAAAAAGATATGGCAGAATTGAGCGGTTTAATGTATGGCGGTGTGGGTTGAGTTTGATTTATCGCGCCCAAAATTTACCGCACCAATGAAACCAATCTGGCGGTAATGATGTTTGCATTTTTGCTAATTTATCGGCAGTGATGCCATCACGGAACAGTGCAAACACAGCAGAGCCACTGCCCGTCATCCGCAGTAAATCGGGATTATAATCTGTTAGAAAATCCAGCATCGCGCTGATTTCTTTCATTTCTTCAATAGCAGTTTTCTGTAAATCGTTACGCCCTTGTTGTAGATTTTGCCAATAATCATCGGATATGTTAGGTGGCTCACCAATCATGCATTGTTGGTAAATGGCGGCGGTAGAGAGTCCCTGTCTATTTTTGCCATTTTCGGTTTTTTGCCCGCACCATAGAATCACAATAGCCGCATGTTTGATACCAGCAGAGATTATGCGCGTCTCTTTATGGGGGGTGAAAATATCGCCAATGCCTTGCATGATACCAGCACATGAATGATAGCAACATAAGCCATCACCACCGATATTTTTTGCCAATGTGATGGCTTTGTCATCATCAAGCAAACCCTGCGCTACGAAAAACCGCAATAATGCCGCCGCATCGGCAGTACCACCGCCAAGCCCTGCCCCGATGGGGATATTTTTGGTTAGGCTGATGGTAAGCGGTGGAAAATCTATCAGCTGGCGGATTGATGCCAATGTTGTCATCACCAGATTATGCGTAGGAAGCGTATCAGTCAATGCCTCGCTAAACGCGCCATCGATAATGAGCTCATCATGGTCGTCATTGGTGGTAAGGGTAAGATTATCACATAGGGTAATGAATATCACCTCGCTATGCAATAAATGATACCCATCGCTGCTTCTGCCCGTTACATGTAAGGTAAGGTTCAGTTTGGCAGGGGCAATAAGTTGATGAGGAATCTGATGGGGAATGTGGTAAGAAGAGACATCAAATACTGTTATATCACCCGCCATTACAGCCCTTTTTTTAATTTTTTAGTGATTTTCTTTAGCATATCTGCTTCTGGCGCTTGGTCAATCGCGCGTTGCCATTGAAAACGCGCTTGCCGCTTTAAGCCTAGCTGCCAATAGGCATCACCTAAATGGTTGTTAATTTCGGGGTCGTAAGGCGTTAATTGAATGGCTTGTTCTAAATAATTGGTGGCGGTTTCGTAATCACCTGATTTATAATACGCCCATGCCAACGAATCAATAATCGCGGCATTGCGACTATCGGCAGCAACCGCCCGCTTTAACATAAAAATCGCATCATCAATATTGACGCCCCTATCCGCCCAATTATAGGCAAGATAGTTTAGTGTGTTGGCATTACTAGGGTTTAACGCCACCGCAAATAATAAATCCTTATCGGCTAAACGGTGCTTGCCTAACCGTTCATAGGTGCTGCCCCGCAAATAGAAAAGCCGTTCAAAATTAAGCCATTGGTCGATATTTTCTTGTTTGTAAAACGAAGCCTCTGCCCCCTGTTCCATAATGTCTCGCACCGCTTTAATATCAGGTTGCAGTTTTTTATAATCTGGCAAAGGCAATATTTTGAAAGCTTTATTGTAGGCTTTTAATGCTTGACGGTGATTTTTATTAATACTTTGAATTGTGCCTTCTTCCAAATATAAGTGATAAATATTGGGGTATTGTGCTTGCAAATCCCTTAAAATATCGATACTACGCGCGTCATCATCATCTGTTTGTTGGCTATATAGAATTGAAAGCGCAAATTGATTGTTAAATTTTGTCCATAATGGAAAATCTTCGTCTTCATAGGCTGGAATCAGCTGTTCGCGTAACGCAATTGCGGCATCATAATAATGTGAGTCATCATCGGTATCAGCATTTTTTTCGCTTTGGGCGTCCGCTTGTTCGGTAAGCAAATTAGCAATGGCTGATAATAATCCCGCATGGTTGGGCTGAAGGTACAAGCCTAACCTTGCCAATAAAATGCCATCTTTGAGTAAAAATTCATTATTATAAACCATCTGCACGATTGATAGAATTTGCTGATTGATGTAATAAATCTTATCGCTTGGCAGAGCTTTTACGCTATCATTGATAATATCTTGCCTAAGTTGTTCATACACCAACCGCCGTATATGATGGTTGGGCGCAAACTTCTCAATCACCTGTAACGCTTCATCTTTACGCCCCAGATGATAGAGCGCGTGGATATAAAAAATACGGGTATTAAGGTCAAATTCGCTAATATCTTTCTGGCTTTGCGTCACAGAATCAATGATTTTTTGCCATTGATGTTGACGCGCTAATGGGCTGATAAATAAACTGCTATTTTCCAAATTTGGCTTTATTTTTTTAGAATATTTACTGTTATTGGCAGCATGGATGCCATCATAAGTAAGATAAGCGATGTGCGGCACAATCGTAAAAATGATATTATCTGCGGTGATTTTATCCAGATATTTACGCGCTTCCACCATATTATTACGCCTTATCATTTTCATCACAGTGAATAAATCACCCCAAGCAGCGTAAGAACGTGGCGCAAAATCGGGATGTTGCGAACACCCATGCGCGTAATTCTGGTGATTCATATTCGGGCAAATCAGGCAATGTTTGTTTGCCCGGTAAATTTTGCAGTGAATCAATAAATATCGCCGCACGGTCATAATCGCCGACCGAAAGATAGCCTAAAAAAGCCCGCCCGTTAAATTCGGGGTCGTCGCTCAGCCAATGGCTAACCGAACCGTAAAAATTGCGCGCTTCCACATAATTATTGTTGTTCTCCCAATAATCTAATTGCAGATAATGCCCCGCATAGCCACTTAACCCTTTGGCTTGATTTAAGATAATCTGACTTTCAGTAACCGTCATCATCGCCATTATTGGCAGTGCCAGCAAGATTTTCAGTATCAGAACCACGAAAATATTGATTCCATAATAATAATGAGACGATGCCAAGCACAGATGCCGAAAGCAACAAAGAAGTGATACGGCTATTGGCTAATCGCTTCCAAAATTTGGGTTTTGTATTTGTGTTAGCCATTATATTTCACCTTTTTTATAGAGCAAAGTGTAAAGTCCATTTTGCGCTAGCAAATCGTCATGTTTGCCATATTCGCTGATTTTGCCATGTTCTAGCACATAAATCATATCGGCATCACGCACAGTGCTCAGGCGATGGGCGATAATCAGCACGGTACGATTTTGAGTTAGTTTTTCCATCGCTTGCTGAATATAATCTTCCGAACGTTGGTCAAGTGCCGATGTGGCTTCATCAAGCAACATAATCGGCGCGTTTTTATAGATGGCACGGGCGATGGCAAGCCGTTGCCTTTGCCCACCCGAAAGTAGCGCGCCATTTTCGCCCGCAAGATTTTGATATTTATCACTTAATCGGTTGATAAAACCATCAGCATCTGCCATTCTGGCGGCATAGCGCACTTTTTCAAAATCATAATCATCATCACCAAAGGCGATATTGGCGGCGATTGTATCGTTAAAAACGCCTTGTTCTTGCGACACCACAGCGATATTTTGACGTAATGATTGCGTGGTAATATCTTTGATATTCTGCCCATCAATCGCAATATGCCCATCTTGGGGGTCATAAAAACGCATCAATAAATTAAATAGGGTTGATTTGCCCGAACCAGATGGCCCTACCAATGCGATTTTTTGTTGCCCTTTAATCTTAAAATTAATAGCGTGCAAAGCCGTTGTTCCGATGATTTATAGGTAAAAGAAACATCTTTAAATTCAATCGCGCCTGTTTTTATCACCAAATCCTGAGCGTTTTTCTTAACCGTGATTTTCGGCTTTTGGTCAATCATTTTTAAGATTCGCTCGGTCGCCGCCAACCCCTCTTGCAAGCCTGCATTGACTGCCGAAAGGCTACGCAAAGGCTGGTAGGCAAGCAAAAGCGCCGTAAAAAACGACATAAATGCGCCGACTGTGGTTTCACCACGCAACACCTGAAACCCGCTCACAAAAATGGTTATCGCCATTGTTAAACCAAATAAGGATTCAATAATCGGTAGCATTCTTGCCCGCACCTCTTCTTGCTTGAAATTGGCGCGAAATAAGATATTAAAAATTTCTTCAGCACGTTTTTGCATAAAATTCTCGCTGGCATAGGCTTTGATTTGCACAATCCCGCGAAAGCTTTCACTTAGAAACGCGCCCGCAATACCCGTCTGGTCTTGTAGCCTATGGGCAATGCCACGCAACCTGCGCCCGATACCCACAATCACCAATATCACAAGCGGGAAAATCACCAATATCACACAGGCAAGTTGCCAGTTGGTGTAAAACAGATTCGCACAATAAACCACTAATAAAACGCTATCACGCACTGCGCCTAACATGGATTTGGTTACCACATTGCGGATAAGTTGCATCTCAAAGCTAAATCGCGTCATTAATTTGCCCGATTGGTCGGCAAGAATATGGATAACATCGCCTTTGATAAGCTTGCTATAAAGCTGATTTTGCATGTGTTCAACGATTTTATGCCCTACTTTAGCGAGCTGTTGCGTTTGCACATACATTGCCAAGCCACGCATGATGGATAAAAATAGGAATAATGGTGGTAAAAAATATAAAAATTGTTCATTGCCATCAACCAAGATAAAGTCAAAAATCGGTTCTAGCAAACGCACCTGCATAAAAGTTGTGATTGCCACGACAATAATTGCCAAAAAAGCAACAATAAGTTTGCCCCGATGTGGCTTAATATAGTCGCTTGCAAGGCGTCTCATTAATTGCCAGCTATTAAGCTGGGTTGTTTTTTGTTTTTCAATCATACCAGTTCATCATTCATATTGCTGATGATATTCCCTTATCACCATTATCAATTTATTTTTATAACTGATTATTGCGTGAATATCATCAGTTTTTCTTGACTTTACACGACTTATAACGCATATCTAAAGAATATTTATTGTATAAGGTAATCCTAGATGGTTTTTATCGGGGTTTTAATGAAAAATTATTTGGTGGAGTGATGTAAAATGCCAGAAAAGTCTTTTGATATTGTAATTATTGGTGGCGGTCCCGGTGGCTATGTTTCAGCCATACGTGCCGCGCAATTAGGGTTTAAAGTGGCAGTGATTGAAAAACGCAAAAATTTGGGTGGCACTTGCCTCAATGTGGGGTGCATCCCCTCCAAAGCATTATTGCAAGCATCTCACCATTATACCTTTATCAATAATGATGCTGAAAAATTTGGCATTGAAGTTGGCAAAGCAAAAATGAATGTTGAAACAATGCTGAAACGCAAAGATGATGTGATAAAAGCATTATCAACAGGCATTGATGGCTTATTTAAGAAAAACAAAATCACAAGGTTTTACGGCACAGGCAGTCTGCTTGGGGGCGGTAAAGTTGCGATTAAAGACACAAAAGAAGAAAAAACCATTACTGGTCAACATATCATCATCGCTACAGGCTCAGCCGTGCGCCAATTACCACAATTAACCGCTGATGAAAAACATATTGTCTCCTCCACAGGTGCGCTTGAATTTACCAAAGTGCCGAAAAGCATGGCGATTATTGGTGGTGGCGTGATTGGTTTAGAGATTGGCTCGGTATGGGCAAGGCTTGGCTGCGATGTAACGGTGATTGAGCGGCAAGCCTATATTGGCACCACATTAGACCAAGACCTTGCCAGAGAGGTTCAAAAAATCTTAACCGCGCAAGGGTTTCACTTTTTTGTTGATACCGAAGTTCAAGAAACAAAATTCCTCAGCAAGGGCGGCTTTAATGTTTGCTTTAGCGAGGCGAATAAAAAAGCATTATGCTGTGATTTTGAAAAAATTATGGTATCAATCGGGCGCGTGCCTTATACCGAAGATTTGGGCTTAGAAAATGTGGGCGTTGCGCTAGAAAAAAATGGAATGATACAGGTAGATGATAATCTGCAAACCAGTGCAGAGAATATCTATGCGATTGGTGATTGCATTCGCGGACCAATGTTGGCGCATAAAGCCGAAGAAGAAGGTGTCTGTTTGGTGGAACGTTTGGCGGGGCATGATGCAAGGGTGAATTACGATGTGATTCCAAGCATTATTTACACACATCCTGAAGCGGCATCGGTGGGCAAAACCGAAGGCGAAGTAAAAGCTGATGGCACTGATTATAAGGTGGCGAAATTTCCGTTTCTTGCCAATAGTCGCGCCCGTGCCAATGGTGATACTGAAGGCTGGGTGAAGCTGATTACCGATAATGCCGATAACAGAATCATTGGCTGTCATATTGTATCGGCTGATGCTGGCACGCTGATTCAAGAAGTTGCCAATGTGATGGATTTTGGTGGCACGGCTGATGATTTGGCAATGATTTGTCATTCGCACCCTACCATCAACGAAGCAGTGCGCGAAGCGGCGTTAATGATTGCAAATGGTGCAGCGATTCATATTTGAGGTTTAAAAATCAATCAGGCTCTGTCTCAATAATATCATCTAATGATGATATCTGGTAAGCAACTATTTTACCATCTGTGGATTTTATATTCCCAGAAACAACGAAATATGTGTGAAATGGATTTTTCTTACTTGCTTTTATCAACTTATCTTTAATATCCTTATCACAAATAATGGCGAGATTTTTACTGTTGATTGTTTCAATTTTTGCTTTGATAACATTTTTATCACTAACACTTAAACTCATCACCTCTTGAGAGAATTCTTTATTAGCGGGCATTCTCACCCTATCAATAATATCACCTATTTCAGAGAAAACGCCTCGCCCTGAAACGCCATCAATATTAAATTCAAGCTCTTCTTCTTGATTCTTATAAACAATTCGCATATTTGATGGTAAATCACCCTTTGCGGGTCTTAATATTTTTTGCGTGTTTTCTAATGTGGTTATATCAACATCAGCTTGCTTACCTTTTTTTATTTTTTCTATGGTATCAGTGGTTTTTGAATATAATTTGCGTAATATTTTATCTTGAACAAAATTAACCGCCCCTGCCCCTAATAACGAAAAAATCCACTCAATCGAGCCATCTCTCACCTGAATATATAATTTCAAATCATCACTATATTTGAGATTATTTTCTTTTAATATATTTTTATATTGCGATTGAAACCCTTGCACTGCCGATAGAAAATCAATCACTTCTACGGGCTTTGTATTGCTAAAAGTAACGGTTAAGGTTTCAACCACTTTAAATTCTTTTTCATCCATTGCTTTATTTCACGATTGCTTTTTTATATATTTAAACATTTTTAGGGGTAACTCTTTTAAGAAAAATCATTGCCTTTTATTGTATTATCTTATCAATATATACTTTTGATAAGTGTTTTGCAATCGTAATTTACTTTGCTAATATTTAGTAAGGTGAGACACGCAACATCGCGAGTGTTAAACACAGCGGGCGGGATTATGGGGCGACACGCGCTACCGCCAGTTTTGAAACACAAGCGGGGGGATTATCAAGGCTTGCACTATCGAGAGTATTTGGCACAGCGGTGGGGGGATGGTTTTCGCTGTGCTTAATACGGGCGAAGGTGCGTGTCGCAACACGCAAGATACTCATGTTAAACACAAGCGGTGGGGTTAAAAGGGGCTTCCTTGCGTCAGCAAGGTCGCAAAGCCCCTTTCTAGCGAATTGCAACTTGTTGCAATTCTAGCGGGTACTAAAGCCTCTGCGATAATTCATCAATCATGGCTTGCGTGGTAGAGACAACTTTTGCGCTTGCCGAAAATCCCCGTTGGCTAACAATCATACTAGAAAATTCATGCGCCAAATCCACAGACGAACTTTCAACTGCATTGCCGATAATTTTACCCGCAGCCCCGCTATCGCTATGCCTTACCAAAGCTTCACCTGAATTATCATTTTGCCTGAATGCGAGCCCTTCAAAACCGCTTAACCCATTTGGGTTGGGGAATAGAATCAGTGGCACTTGCGCTAAATCGCGTATTTCACCATTGGTGAATCTGCCTTCAATCAAGCCGTCTTCGGAAATACTGACCGAAGAAAGTGGCGCGGCACTGCGCCCATCATTGCCCAATGCACGGGTGGTAGAGGTAAAATCATCAAATTGCGTTAAGCCTTCGTCGCCCGTGCCAACAGGCGCCCCGCCTACAATACTTGCGAGCGAACGGTTAAGCCCTTGCCCGCCTTGCAGCGCATCAAGATTCATCGAGCCGAAATTAAACTCAATTTGTGAGGTGGCATCATCGCTAAAAATTGAGCCATCATAGTCAATATTAACAGCAATTTTATTGAAACCATTGGTAGAATAAAAAGGTAAAATGCCAGTGGTTGGTGTGGGCACAACCACATTACCCGTTTCGCCATCAACCAAACGGCTCACCAAAACCTTATCGCTATTGGTAACACCGCGCGGATATTCCCCCGGCACATCATCCACATTCCAAGCGCGTTCCATATCGTTCGCACCATCATTAAAGCCCGGATAGCCCGCGCTACGTCTGGCGGGTAAATTTTCAATATTCAGCGCATTGCTTAACACCGCAATCAGCTGTGGCATGGCATCGGGATAATCTAGCGTTTCTAATACTTCAATGGCATCACCAATTTCATCGGCATTGGGTTGTGCGCTGAAACCTGATTCATCAATGCCGCTTTCTAGCAAAATATCGCGTAATTGATTCCGCACATCTTGCGTGATATTAATATCGGTTAGGCTGATACGGTTACTGGCAACACTGCCTTGTTCAGCCAATGTGCCATCATTAATTGGTAAATTTGTTTGACGGTAATGGCTGAAAACACCGGGGGGGGCAAGATTACTTAAACGGCCGCCAACATCAAACATTAAATCAGCAATCGGGGTATCTTCACCTTTGACTAAACCCGTTGCATTGCCATCGCCATCGAATGTTTGGAAACCGATTTGGTCATCATTAAATTTGGCATAGACGCGCCAACCATTCGGCACACTGGTTAAAACTTGTTTATTCAAATCACCGCTTGGGGTATCAAAGAAAATCGTGCTTTCTTCCGTTGGAATTTTTTCAAAAGTTAGCTCAACAGGGTTCGGGTTGCCTTTGGCATCATAGAGATGATATTGCACACTATATTGTTGGTCACGTGGCAGAGTGGGGATAATATTTGCGCCAATATCAATCTTAGTGCTGGCAATCGGGTCAGATAATTGTTGCCCAATATTAACAGCGCGAAAATCTGCAGTTGACGTAGAATAATTAATCCCTTCATTATCAGCACTGGGTTGCCATGCTAACAGATACATGCCGTCACTATTTTGTAAATTACCATTTTCATCAGTCGTAAAATCACCGCGCCGCGTATAGAGAACTTCTTCATCAGGAATCCATTCGCCATTTTTCATTGCTATTTTTTTGGTAACTGCAAAATAGCCATCGCCAGAAATTGCCATATCGGTGGCATTGGTGGTTGCGCTCACCAAGCCTTGTTCAGCAATATTACGTATTGGGTTTAAGCGCACACCACCTGCTGAAAATGAATTTTGATTGTTATTCGCACTTGTCGTAACAAAAGTAGAAAAGCTGGCATCAACCCGCTTATAGCCGATTGAATTGGTGTTGGCGATATTGTTAGAAATAATATCTATCCGTTGCGAATTGCTCTGAATATTACTCACGCTAGAACGAAGTGCGCTATAAAGTGACATGGTTTTCTCCCTTAATTAAGGACTTTTGTTTATCATTGACTATCAACTATTGAGACTATCGAAGACTGGTTAGCTCACGCAACATTTCATCGGCCGCGCTAATAACTTTGGTGGTTGCGGAATAGCCACGTTGGGTGATAATCATATCCGAAAATTCCTGTGCCACATCCACTGCTGATGCTTCTAATGAATAGCCCCGCAGATTGCCCGCTGTGCGCGTATTGGCTTCGGTAATTCTTGGTGGCCCTGAATCTTCTGAGAATGAATAGACATTGCCCGAACGCGTTACCATACCATTGGGGTTGGCGAATAATGCCAGTGGCACTTGATAAAGGTCGCGTAAATCGCCATTGCTGAAAGTGCCATTAATCACGCCATTGCTATTGATATTCACATCTTCCAATGATGCGAATTGCCGCCCATCATTCTGTAAGAATCGCACGGTGCTGGTTTTATCGTAAAAATTGGTGAGCCCATCACCACCCGTGCCCGCATTGGCAACCGCAATCTCATCATCGCCATCATTTAACACGCCGCCCGGTTGCAACGCCTTAAAATTAAGAGACCCTAAATTCAAATCAATATCAACTTGGTCGCCCTCGCTATTAATATTATTATTATAGTCAACGGTAATGCGTAATTTTTCGGTGCCATCATTCATATATTTCACCAAACCAACATCGTCATATTGCACATTGCCCTCAACATCAACAAATCTTCCGCCATTAAAACGATTGCTGGTTTCTCCGAATGAAGGCGCACCAAAACTGTTACCATAACTTTCATAATCGGCAATCGACCCTTCGGTTGCTAATGGGATATTGGCAAGCCCTCGGTTAACATTGCTGACCGCGATAATGCCCGAAATGGAACGGTAAAATTCTAGCATCGCATCTGGGTTATCTCCAGTATCAAGCACTTGCAAGCCTGCAACAATTTCTGCGGTTGTGGGCGGGTCGCTAAAATTAATTCCTGTGGTATAGCGGTCTAGCACCTCGCCCATGGCGCGCATTTCGGCATCGGTGCGGGAACCACCACTTGTGATTGTCCGCAAATCAATTGGATTTGCTGCTTCTATGCCTCTTTCATTAATGGCGACTGTATTGGGGAGATTGAATTGCGTCGGATATTTGGTTTGCATATAATCGGTGATTAAACCGGGTGGCAACATGGTATCTAAATTGCCAGAACTATCAAAAATCACATCAGCGATTGGCACTGCATTTTCCACGCCAACATTCGGTGTGCCATCAGAATTATAGGTAACAATCTGGGCATCATCTAATACTGCATAAGCCCGCCAATGGTCGGGTTGCGATAGATTATAATCAATATCAATAATATTATTACCATCGGTAAAGAACATCGTTTTTTCTGGTCCTAAATTTGACGCACGTTCGAATATCAGCTCTAAATTACGTGGCGTGCCTTGCCCATCTATCACCGATTGCCTTACATGAAACGCGTTTGCTTGCCCAGTAAGCGTATCGGTGGTTAGGTTAACGCCAATATCTAGCATGGTGCTTGCTTCGGGTTCAGAATCTTTATTGGCAACATTGACTGATACAAAATTTTGGGCTTCGGTGGCTTTCAAAAATTCGGTATCTTCTTCATTACGCCCCCAAGATAACAGATAATAGCCATTGGAATTGCGTAAATTACCATCGGAATCAGCGCGAAATTGTCCTGCACGGGTGTAATATGTGGCGCCCGCAGGGCGATAGGTTTCGTTATCCTCATCAAAAGCGAGGCGGTCAGTTACCACAAAATAACCTTTGCCAGAAATAGAAAAATCAGTGCTGCTATCAGAAATTTCTATCGCGCCTTGCTGGTCAACATCGCGCGTAACGGTTGATTGGATGCCGCCCGGCGTATAGCCGACTGTGTTGGTGGTAAGAAAAGTTGAAAATTCGGCATCGGCACGCTTATAGCCGACCGTATTCAAATTAGCGATATTATCAGAAATTGTGGCAATGCGCTGTGAATTAACATATAACCCTGATGCGCTGGTTCGCAAAGAACTGTAGAGACTCATCTTTTCCTCCTGTAGCTTAAATATTGGCTATTGATATTTTGGTTCAAATATAAATAGCGGGTCTTCTCTCTGGTAAATAAGCAAATAATATGCCATTTTGTTAAATTAGTTTTCATTATTTTCGTCTCCATCATCATATCATTAGAACGAACGGTTCAACTCATCTAGCATGGCATCGGTTGTGGTGATAATTTTGGTTGATGCCGAATAGATGCGTTGCGTGATAATCATATTGCTAAATTCTTGTTCTAAATCCACATTGGCAGATTCGCGTGATGCGCTGATAATATAGCCTGCTTCGGTGCTGCCCGCACGGCGCAACAAAGATGAGCCAGCATCGGTGCTACGTTCAAACACACTGCCAGTTTTTGATGTTAGCCCGTTAGCGTTTTCAAATATAACCAGTGGAATTTGATATAAATCACGCGATTCACCATTATCATAATGCCCCGTGATAATCCCTTCGCGGTCAATTTCAACATTTTCCAACAAAGAATAGCGCCTGCCATTATGTTCGGTATAGCGCAAACTTGACGAGACATCATCATATTGTGTTAAGCCATTATTGCCAATTCTGCCTTCACCAAGCGTGGCAATGGTGGTATTGCTGTTATTCAAGAAACTATTCGCACCAAGACTATTAAGGGTAAGAGAGCCAAAATTAATATCAATATCAATTTGGTCGCTTGTGCTGAGGGATGAATTATCATAATCCACCGTAACGCGCACCTTATCAAGCCCGTCACTGGCAAAGGCTTGCAACCTTTCGCCAATGGCTGCATCATCATGGGTATGTTGACGCACTGCATAGCCATCACCCGTATCATTCACAATTCTACCGCCTAAATAATTTTGACTATCTTGCCTGCCGCCCAATATTTTTGCACCAATCCTATCGGCAGTTGCGCCATCATTCAGCGCGGTTTGGTCAGGCGTAATATCTAGAAACATCTCATCAATGCCTTGCTGTAAATCTGGTATGCCGCCACGATTACGCTCATTTGGTAATTGCCAAGCAGCGGCATTGTTAAGTTCTGCCATCACATCCATCAGCACATAGGGGTGTCTTTGTGTATCAACCGAAGCAATCGCATCGCGTATCTGTTCGGCGGTTGGCGGGTTAGAAAAGGCGCCTGCTGGCACATCATGCGCTATCAATAAATCACGCACCGCATTAAATGCATTGCTCGCATTATCCAAATCGTAAGGCACGCTGCTGCTTGCGCCAGTTTCGGTAACGCCTGCTAAATTTCCATTAAGCGATTGCTGAAATGAAAGTGGATAATTACCACGCAAAAACATGTTAAACGACCCCGCCGCACCTAACAGACTTAACCTGCCACTGGCATCAAATACCATATCGGCAATCGGCACATTTTTTTCACTATCAAGAATCAGTTGCTTATCACCATTGGCATCGTAAGTTTGAATTGAGGCATCTTCAACATTGGCATAGACCCGCCATGAATTGGGCATACGTAACACAATTTCTTTGGTTTCAATCGTGCCATTGGCTTCAAAATACAAAGTATGAATTTCTTCAGGTTCGCGTTCAAAAGTCAGATTCAGATTGCGCTCTCGCCCAGCGGTGTCGGTAACGGCTTGCGTGATGGTATAAGAATTATCGGGTCCACTTGGTGTGGTTGGCACAATATTCGCGCCTAAATTAAATTCGGTTGTGGTTGTTGGCGAATAATTTTGCGCGCCAACATTGGCTGGCATCATTTGGTTGAAATCATTGCTTTCTAGAAAGCCCTCTTCATTACCATTACCAGTATTATCAGCAGATGATGAATCATTAGGCGGCCATGCTAGCAAATAATAGCCATCTGTGTTGCGTAAGAAACCGTTATTATCTATTCTAAATTCGCCCGCACGGGTGAAAGAGGTCTCGCCACTTGGTTCATAACCACCCTGCTGATTTTGCTTCAATTCCTTAACAACCGCAAAATAACCATTGCCTGTTACCGCTAAATCAGTGTTAACTGATGTATGATAAATCTCGGCTTGCTTATCAATCTCGCGATAATTATTGGCAATCACACTGCCATAGGCATCTTTATCAACGAAAGTAGAAAAATTTGCATCAACCCGTTTATAGCCGACCGTATTCACATTGGCGATATTATCACCAATCATGGCCATGCGGCGTGAATTTACGTCAATGCTGGCAACGCCTGTGCGTAATGCACTGTAAAGCCCCATTCCTTGTCTCCTCAACATTATTATTGAATATTGTTGCGATAATGAAACAAGCAATTAATATGCCAGATGTGGATATGCCCCAGATGCGAGTATGCTCCAAATGAAAATGTCTCGGTGCCGATAATGAAACATTATCGACACTTAAACATTATAGGATGATTCTTAAAAAACCATTGAGAGAATTAACAGCCAAGAATTAACAGATAGCCATTAACGGATAGACCTTGTCAATTCATCAAGCATAGAATCTGTGGTTGTAATCACTTTGGTTGATGCCGAATAAGCACGTTGTGTTACAATCATATTAGAAAATTCTTCTGCCAAATCTACAGACGCCGCTTCACGCGCCGAATTCAAGATTCGCCCTGCCCCCGATGTGCCTGCCACACGGGTTAAGGCAATGCCAGAAGCATTGGTTTGCTCAAAGATATTGCCTGATGATGCCCTTAAACCGTTTGGATTGGCAAAAGTTACCAATGGCACTTTGAATAATTCGCGGGTTTCGCCATTATCGTAGAAACCTTCCACCACACCATCATCGGTGATATCCACCGATTGCAGTGATGAAAACCGCCTGCCATTATGCTCGGTAAAGCGCAAAGTTGAAAGCGTATCATCAAATTGCGTTAAGCCATCATTGCCTTGCATACCAATGCCTGCTTCGGCGACGCGTGTTGCCGAACGATTCAACGCGCTATTGGCTTCAAACACACCCATCGTGAACGTGCCGAAATTAATATCAACTTCAGTTAAGTCACTGGCAGTTGCGGTGCTGTTATCATAATCAATCGTCAGCCGCAATTTATCATTACTGCCTTCTGTGTAATTTTGCAGATTACCAGTACCATTCATGCGAACGCGTGAACCATCATTATTGATGATACGCCCTGCCACATATTGTGCATCACCCGGTAGCGCACCTAATGGGATAGCACCTGCGGGGTCGCTACTTGCAAGCGGGTCATTAGCCACATAACTTAGTGCGGTTAAATCATTAATATCTTGATTCAATGTTGTTAAGCCTGCAGCAGTGCGATTAGTTGCATTTTCAAATGCAGCACCGCCCGTTTGCATGATTGCCATTATCTGCCCCATCGCCAGCGGATAATCGCGGGTATTCAATGTATCAATGCCTGAAAGAATATCAGCAACTGTGGGTGGCGAGCCTGATATTACAACATTACTATCATTAAGAACCACTCCGATAGAAGTCAAAGCAGCAGCACTCAATGTGGATATATCAAGGCGACTATTCGCTGACGAACCCGGTTCATCAGTCGTGCCATAACTCATCGGTAATTGTGTGCGTTGATAAAGATTGATAGAACCCGGTGGGGTTAAGGCGCTTAACCTGCCTGTTGCATCAAAAATTATATCGGCAATCGGCACATCAAGGCTACTATTAGCGATGGCAAGTGGTGTGCCATCAGGATTGTAGGTTTGAATCGATGCATCTTCAACCGATGAGTAAACCCGCCAACTATTCGGCACCCTAGTATTAACGATCTTATCAACCGTATCTGCACCATTTTGTAAAGAAACATTATGCGTTTCGGTCGGTAATCTTTCAAAATTAAAGGTCAATGTGCGGGCACGCCCTTGCGGGTCAATAATTTCTTGGGTAATGCTGTAAGCACTCACTGCCCCTGCATCTGTTGTGGGAATTAAATTTGCACCTAAATCAAACTGTGTGCTAGCACTAGGGTCAAAGGCTTGGTTGCCAACATTAACCGCAACCAGCGAGCCAAAATCATTGGTTTCAATAAAATCGGTATTTTCAGAATTTGGTGGCCATGAAAGTAAATAATAGCCTTCGGTATTACGCAAATTGCCGTTACTATCCACACGGAATTCGCCCGAACGGGTAAAGAATGTATCGCCTGCAGGCAACCAATTACTATCAGCATCGCGTTCCAATTCACGGGTAACGATAAAATAGCCATTGCCTGAAATTGCCATATCGGTGGTGAAAGCAGTGGCTTCAATATTGCCTTGCTGGGCAACCTCGCGGCTATTGAAGTTGATCACCCCGCCTGCGGAATAAGCACCTGTGCCTGCACCGCCACCTGTTATAAAGGTTGAAAATTTAGCATCAACCCGCTTATAGCCCGTGGTATTCACATTCGCGATATTATCAGAAATCATCCCCATTCTTTGGGAATTCGAAAATAAGCCGGATACGCCGGACCGTAATGCGCCATAGAGACTCATTGGTTTTCCTCCTATAAAACGGGCGTTACTTGGTTTTTATTAATAACACCCTATTGGTTCTATCATGACCGCTTATTTTAGCGTATCATCATAGGTTTTTAGCAAATTTCAGCCATTATAGCTTCGCTTGCAAGACATCATTGATGCCGATTTGCTTACCTGTGCCCAGCTCCAAAACGATATCATCGCCTTGCCCTGTAACGCCAGTAACGCGAGTTGTTGAGAAATATCTAACATCCCCGTCAACCGTTTGTAACCCCGTTGTGGGGTTGACTGAAATTTCTGCGCGGTAATTGCCCGCTGGCATCATTTCATATACTTTTGTGTTACCGATTAGATTGGCGCCACCTGGACGGGGCTGGGCAGTGATTTGATAGCTGTAAATGCCTGTTGGCATTGCGGCTTCCACACCATTTATTGTCCCTTTTCCGTCCCAAACCGCGCTGTTTCTTCCATCAGCAAGATTTAAGTTTCTAGTTGCAACAACCGTGCCATTTGAATCGCGAATTGTAAGTTCAGCACTATCGGTATTTTGTGGCAGTGAATATTCAAAAATTGCTTGCGGGGTTGCACCATTTTGACCGGGCAATAAATTAAAAGACCTCGCTTGTGCGCCATCGGCTTCGCGGTAACCATCCCAAGTGAAATCTTGCCGCTGTTCGGGTGTAATATCGGCAAGCGAATAATTTGCCACAAGGTCATTATCCTCGTCATAGATTTTCAGTGATGCCCGTCCTGTGTCTTTGGGTAATGTATAGCCAATATCGGCAGTTGCCCCTTCAAGGGTGAATTTATCGCCCGCATATTCAACATTTAAGCCAATATGGTTGATGGCAGAGGTGCGCGCTTGTGCGCTTAAATGCGCCGCCATCGATTTTAATTGTTCAGTTTGCGCCAATTGTTGCTCAACGCCAGCAAAGCCTACCAGCTGATTGGTAAATTCAGCAGTTTCTAGTGGCGATAAAGGGTCTTGATATTGTAATTGCGTCGTCAATAGGGTGAGGAAGTCATTAAAATCACTGAATAATTTATCAGAGCCCGTTTGCCCATTGCTAACAACCTCGCCAGTGCCATTATTGATGTTATTTTGCAGATTATTCAGATTCTGCTGATTGGTGTTTTGGGTAATGCCGTCGGCCATAATTATCTCTCTTTCATGGTTAGGATTATTGTCCTAGCTTGTTATTAAACACGTGCATTGATGCGTCCGTCATCGGTAACCGTAACATATTCATCAAGCGATTGTTCTGGTAGCGGTGTATCCGCTTCTTCTTCCCCTTGGGCGGCATGACGGTTATTATCTCCGCCTGATTGCTTGCCCTTTTGTCCTTCAGCAAAATCTTGCCTCAGTAAAAAATTCAAATCTTTTTGGTCAACATTAAGCCCTGCATCTTGCAAAGATTGCTGTAATGTTGATGCGTCGCGTTGCAATAATTGTAGCGTATCGGCTTTATCGGGCGCGATCGTCAGCTGTAATTTGCCATTGGCTAATGTTTCAATCTGCACATCAACACGCCCCAACTCGGCAGGACGCAGTTGAATATTAATGCGGGTTTGGTCGTTGCTATGCGCGTTGTGAATCTTAACGCTTAATTGCTGATGCAATTTACGGACTTGCTGTGCCGTTTCGCTAAATTGCTGGCTAAAGCGCGGGCTATTGCTGGCATTATTGATTTGCGCGTTTAAGTTTGATTGCTGATTATTTTGCCCTGCTGATTGACTTTGTGGCTGATTTTGTGGCTGATTTTGCGATTGAGAATTGCCATCACCAGTGAAAGCCTGTTGCTGCCCTGATTGTTGCGATAATGTATTATTAGTCGCATTATTGGCAATCTGCGTGGCTTGTGGCTTATCACCCACTTGCGGGGTAACGGGCTGTTTCGTGGTTAAAATCGGTTGCGCGCCATTTTGCTGAGGTGATTGTGATTGCTGGATATGACGGGCATCAAACACAGATTTTTCAGTACCATTTTGTTGTGGCGATGTTTGCCCTTGTGCATCTCTGGTTTTCAAATCTTGCAATAATTGTGAGCCACTATTTTCTTGGGCTTGCAATAATTGTCCGCCATTGATGCGTAAGGGTTGCTGAATATTTTTCACTTGTGCATTTGAACCTTCTTGCCCATTAATCTGAGTGATGGTGATTTTTTCTACGGGCACATCAAGTGATTTTTGTCCTGATGATGCCTGATTGGCCGTTTGACTAGCCTGCTGATTATTATTTGCCTGCTGTTGCGGTGCATTGCCAGATGGATTTGGTGCTGGGGCTTGAGTGGCTGGTTGTGAAGCAGATAGATTCACATTCGCACTTTGTGTGGTATCACTTTGCGGATTTTGGGTTTCAGCAATCACTGATTGTAGCGGGCTTTTGGCAATAACGGGTAGCTCATCTAATGAGGTGCGCGTTTCTGTTGGTTGTTTTGCTTGTGCGCTAACAGTTGGCGCGGCGGCTTTTTGTGTTGCTATTTGTGCATTATTGGCAGTTTGCGCCAATCCAGATGGTGCAGATGGTGCAGATGGTGCAGATGGTTGTGCCAATGGTTGTGCAACTGATAGATTCGTTTGGGCATTATCAGTATTTTGTGGCTGATTAATGTTGGTTGCCACATTATTTTGCCCTGCTTGCCCTATTGCCTGTTGGTTGGCTTGCTGATTTGCCTGTGGTGTTATTTGTTCAGCTGATGCTGTTGTGGTAATTATCGGCTGATTGCTTTGTGTGGGCTGTCCCGTTGGCGCGCTATTATTAGCTTCCACCAATGGGGTTGCTGTTTGGGGAGTCGCTGTTTGAGCAACCGTTTGAGGCGTCGCTGTTTGAGCAACCGTTTGAGGCGTTGCATCTTGCGTTGTTAATGTTGCTATTTGGGCTGTTGCTATTTGTGGGGTTACCGTTTGGGCTGTTGCCCGCGATGCCGTTTTTATTGGCGTTACTGTTTGTTGTTGGATAGCGATATTGCTTGTATTGTCATTACTGCCAGTATTGCTTGCCTGATTAATGGCAACATTATTTGTAGGTTGATTATTCACTAATTGCGTTAGACTTTCTAACTCATTATTGGGGGCAGTATTATTGACATTATTTTGCGCGACATTGTTGTCGGTTTGATTGTCATCACTCTTTGTTGCAACCGCCGTTTCACTATCAGTGTTATTATCATTATGATTAGTAGATTCGGCATCAACATTTTGCTTGCCATCATCGGCAGTGTTTTCTTGTTTGGCACTATCATATGCCTCGTCATCGCCCGCTTGCCCATTATCATCATTGCGATAATTTTCGGCACGGTAAGCCTCATTTTCTTGGTCATGGTTGTAATCAACCGCAAATTCTTCGCGGTCTGTATTACGCCCTATATCATTATGATTGGCGTATTCTTCCCTATATTTTTCTGGGGTATAGCGATTTTGCTCTTGCTGAAAATCTTGTCCATTTTGGGCAAAATCCGAAGAGGAGGTAAATGCCAAAAAATCAGCAAATTTGGTATCAAAATCTGCATGAGAATTTGGTTTTTGGTTTGGTTGAGATTCATGCACACGGCTTTGCCGCAGCTGGGTCTCATGTTGTAAAGATAATTCGGTCACTAGCCTATTCCTTATCACTTCTTGATAATCAATAGATATGCAATATTCATGCCAAGTGACGGCATAAATAAAACTTCTGTGGTTATTGTAGCAAGTAGTATGCCAGAATCACGAAATTGAAAACTTATTACCCGGGAAGCGGTGAATTTTCCCCTCTAATTCTAGCATCAGCAATGCCGCATTGATGATGGCAGGGCTTATATGCAAATGCTGAATCAAATCATCAATCGTGCTAGGCGTAGGGCTGAGTGCCTGCAATATCGCATCACACGCATTTTCTAGCGCATCATCATCAAAATCAAGGGGTAGCATATCGCTAGAAAAATCGAATGTTTCTTGTTCTTGCAACTGACTTTGTTGGGTGATGGCAGCGATAATATCGTCAGCATTTTCTACCAGAAACGCGCCTTTTTTAATCAGCTGATTTGCCCCTTGCGCCCTGCCATCAAGTGGTGAGCCGGGTAACGCGCAAATGGTGCGTCCGTATTTTTCGCCATATTGCGCGGTAATCAGCGAGCCAGATTTTTGTGCCGCCTCCACCACCACCACCGCTTTTGCCATGCCCGCAATGATGCGGTTACGGCGCGGAAAAGCCGACGCATTGGCGTGATAATCAAGCGGACGTTCGCTTAGCATCGCGCCATATTCCAATGTTGCTTGATAGATTTCCTGATGTTGTGGGGGGTAGATATGATTGACACCGCCTGCCAATACCCCAATCGCCCGCGCTTGCTGTAACGCTGCCTGATGGGCGGCAATATCAATACCGCGTGCGAAACCCGTTACCACATTATAGCCTGCTTGCGCCAAATCATGCGCCAACTGCTTGGCAATTTTGCAACCACTCACCGATGCGTTGCGCGCACCAACCATTGCGATACAATCATTCTTTAGTAAATTTTCATTGCCAAGCAGGCTTAAAATTGGCGGTGCATCGGGCAAATGCGCCATAGAAACGGGATAGCAAGCATCACCATGAAAGATGAATTTACCGCCTAATTTCGTTAAATTTTGCCATTCTTCAGTGATTTTATCTTCGCTGATGAGCTCAATTTTTTTACCGCGATACAGTTTCGGTAAATTTTCTAAAACCTCAATGGCCGACCCATAATGATTGATAAATTGATGAAAGCCAACCGCACCGATATTGGTGCTTCTAAAGAGGCGCAAGCGCGCCATTATTTCTTGCTGATTCGCCACTTATCTGATACTTCAAGCCATTAAGGCACTTGAAAATCGAGATGTTTCTTGATTAATTCTTGAACATTATTTAGTGAGCGTGGACCATGATGCGTTACCACATCACCTGCCAACAGGCTTCCCAAATGCCCCGATTGTTCTAATGTTAAATCATGGTGATAACCATATAAAAAGCCGCCTGCAAAATTATCACCCGCACCAGTGGTATCGATTGTATCACCAATATGATAGGGAGGAATCATATATTTTTCATCACCTTTGATGATGATGGCGCCATCTTCGCCTAATGTGAAACAAAAGATTTTATTGAGACCTTGCAGATGTTTGATAATCTCATCACGGGTAGAAACATTGTAAAGCGTATAAAATTCCTGTTCATTGCCGAAAACAACATCACATGTTTCATCAATCAGTTTAAGAAAATCATCACGATGCCGTTCGATACAAAAAACATCAGAAAGCGATAATGATATTTCAGCCTTATTTTGCTTCGCAATGTTAGCGGCTTTTTCCAATGCCGCTTTTGCATCATCTTTATCGTAAAGATAGCCTTCCAGATAAATCGCTGAGGCTTTTTTGATAATCGTCTCATCAATATCCGATGGTTGAATATTAGCTGCCACACCTAGTGCCGTCGCCATTGTGCGCTGAGCATCAGGGGTTACCATTACCATACAGCTACCGCTGGTAGCGCCTTCAGTAAGCGGGCATAAAAATTGAATGCCGAATGTTTCTAAGGATGCGCGATATTTGCGTCCGTAATCATCATCGCCCACCTTGCCGATAAAACCGCCCTTGCCACCTAAATTGGCAAAAACCGCAATCGTATTACCGCATGAGCCACCGGGAAACACTTCCACATCTTGCTTATCGAGTGATTTTAACATAACTGTTAACATATATTCATCAAACAATAGCATTGTGCCTTTGATTAAATCATAACGGCGCAAGAAATCGTCTTCAATATCAACGACAATATCCGAAAGCGCATTGCCAATTCCAATTAAGCGATAATTATCTTCCATTTTACTCTCTATCCTTCATAGCTAAAATAATGATGCCTGCAATCTAACATAAAATCTATCACGATAGAATATATATCTTGTTAAATTCACAAATAATCTATAAAAATGATGCTATGATGGATATTATCTCACCTTGTATTGGCGTGTGCCAGCTGAATCAACATGATTATTGCATCGGTTGCTTGCGTAACCGCGATGAAATTGCTTTGTGGGCATCTTTAGATAACGACAAACGCATGGTGATTCTGCAAGAACTAAAGCAAAGAAGACGCGCATTAGGGCGCACCAGCGAAGCCGATAAAAAACCCAGAAGAAGAAAAAGATAAAACTTGTCAGCATGATGATAAATATTTATAGTATGACTTTATATCGTAAAATCGAATTTTGATGGATGAGCCTATGAATCATTTACCAGCAGCGCCTTATTTACGGCTCAATCATTTATTGAGTGGGCTTTCCACCCCTGACGAAAATAGAAAAGCCTTGATGTTGCATATCGGCGAGCCACAACGCCCCGTGCCTGAACATGTTGGCCGCGTGATTGCCAATGAAGCGCATGAATTTGGCATGTATCCGCCCGCAGCAGGCACAATCGCCTTTCGGCAAGCGGTGCGCGAATGGGTGCATCACCGTTACAATATTGAAACTGATAATGACCTTGCGGTATTGCCCACCTGTGGCGGTAGGGAAGCGTTATTTCAAATCGCTTTATGCACGCAATTCACGCAATATCACAATAAGCCCGACCCTGTGGTTTTGCTGCCCAACCCGATGTATCATGTCTATCAGGGGGCGGCGAAGGTGGCAGGCTACCGTGCCTATCCGCTTGATTTAACCGCAGAAAATGACTTTATCCCTGATTTTAGTCAAATTCCAGAAGATATTCTGCAAAATACGGTGTTATGCTATATCTGCAACCCTAATAATCCAACAGGCTCAGTAATGAGTTTGCAACAATTACAACAGATTGCTGATGATGCCAAAAAATATGATTTTGCGATTGTGGCTGATGAATGTTACAGCGAAATTTATCGGCAAACACCGCCTGCCAGTTTCTTACAATTACTGCCCAAAAATCCAGATTTGCTGAAAAGATTATGGGTGGTCAACTCGCTTTCCAAACGTTCGGGCACGCCCGGTTTACGAATCGGTATTGTGATAACGCACCATGATTTGAGCAATAATTTACAATCATTGCGGAGTTTTTCAGGCGCGCATGTGCCACCGCCTTTATTATCAGCTGCCGTGAAATTACTGCAAGATGAACAGCATGTGACGCAAGGCAGAGCGCATTATAATCATCTATTTAAGGTGGCAGATGATGTGTTTACGCAAATGGGCTGTGCGGATAAAGTGAATCTGCCCGAAGCTGGCATGTTTCTATGGTTAAATGTGAGAGATGGCGAAGCATTTACCAAGAAATTATGGCAAGAACACCATATCAAAGTAATGGCAGGACGCTATATGTGTTTGGCGCAAGCGGCAGATGCCAAGCAACAAAAAACACCTGCCGATGAATATGTACGGGTGGCGATTGTGCATGACGAGAAAATTTTGCGCCCTGCTCTAGAAAAAATAGCACAGTTTTTGCTAACATAAACTCTTGACGCCAATGATGGCGACTGGTTATAATCATTATCAACATACCATCATTTGGGGCTGGAAAATGACGGATATGCAACATGGACAACACACATAATTTTGATTTCCCCGAAACCCGCCATAGCGAAATAGGGCGCAGTTTCAGCGATTTTATTAAATATTTCACCAAACAAATTGCCGATGGCTTTGTTTTGGTTAGCTTCACTTTGGGCAGTGGCTTTTTATTTTTCGCGCTCTATTCTTACGAACCCTCTGATGCCTCGCTTAATACCATGCCTACCTTTACGCAAAGCTATAATTGGATGGGTAAATTTGGCGCCTATAGTGCCGATTTGCTCATTCAATTTTGGGGCTATGCCAGTTTTTTATGGGTGGTGCTTCTGGCATTATGGGCAGGCTCAAAATATCACAATATACGCGAAAAAAACCTCCAGAAAGATTTTGAAGCTCAACGCCATCAGCTTAAAAAATCGGTTCTTTACAGCTTTTTGGCAGTGAATGCCCTCGCCTGTTTTTTAACCATTTTGCAAAAAAGCAGTTTCTTGCCAGCGGGCAGTGGCGGTATCTTTGGAATGTTTTTCACAAAACTAGCACAGACTGGTATTGTTGCGCTTGATGTTACCCAACTTGCGCTCAGCCTTACACTCTGCGTGTTTTTCACCCAACTGGCAGCAGGCAAGAACAGCGCATTGCGTTTACTGTTATTTCCATTACAGATGTTCGCGTATTTATGGCAGATATCCACGCATCGCAAGGCAAAGCCATTGCCCTTAAAAGCGGCGCATATTGTGGTGCAAGGCAATGCCCATCACACACCTAACCCTAATGATGCTAATAATGACGGAATCCTTAGTATTCAACAGCTGATTGCCAACGAACAACATGAAACTGTAAACAGTGATGATGATGAGAAATATGAGGAGGAGTATGAGGAGGAGTATGACGAAGAGGAAGCGGAAGCGGAAAATGATCTCTCTTTTATGCGTGATGAGGATGAAGAAGAATATGATGATGATAATGCGCCAGACCATAATAAATTACGGCTAATTCACTCCGATAATGATGTGGTGATTGAAGAGAATGATGATTATGATGAAGATTACGATTTCGATGATGATTATGGCGATGATGAAGGAATTATTCCTAACGATCTTGACGATGCTGATGATACGCCTCCCCTCCCCCCACAATCAAGTGCTAAAGTTTCAACCAATACTGTTAAGCTACCACCGTTAAATCTGTTACAAAAGCAAGCAGCCGAAGCCCAACAAATGCCTGATGATTTGATTGAAGAAACCGCGCGTCAGCTACAAACATTATTGCATAGTTTCAAAATTAAGGGCGAGATTAACAGCGCGCAATCAGGTCCCATCATCACACTTTACGAATTTGAACCAGCGGCGGGCGTTAAAACCAGTCAGGTGGTGGCACTTGCTGATGATGTGGCGCGTGGCATGTCGGCAGATTCCGTGCGGATTGCCCCCGTTAGCGGTAAAAGCGTGATTGGCATTGAACTGCCCAATGATTCCCCAAGCATGGTGAGTTTGCGTGATATTTTGCAATCGCGTATCTATCAAAACCATACGGGCAATTTGCCGATTGTGCTTGGTAAAGATATTGGTGGCAAAGCGATGGTGGTGGATTTAGCCAAAATGCCACATTTGCTGATTGCTGGCACCACAGGTTCGGGTAAATCGGTTGGCGTGAATGCCATGATATTATCACTGCTTTATCGCTATACACCCAAGCAATGCCGTATGATGATGATTGACCCGAAAATGCTAGAATTATCGGCTTATAATGATATTCCGCATTTGCTAACCCCCGTTGTAACTGACCCAAAACGTGCCATCATTGCGCTGAAATGGGCGGTGCGCGAAATGGAGAGACGCTATCAATTAATGGCGGAATGTAATGCGCGCAATATCATCAATTACAATCAAAAGCTAGCTGATGATGACCCAAGATAATGTTCTGCCCTATATCGCGATTATTGTTGATGAGATGGCGGATTTAATGTTAGTGGCAGGCAAAGAGATTGAAGTGTTATTGCAACGGTTGGCGCAAATGGCGCGGGCGGCGGGTATTCACCTTATCACCGCCACTCAGCGCCCATCGGTTGATGTGATTACGGGCGTGATTAAAGCCAATTTCCCAAGCCGTATCAGCTATCAGGTAACCTCAAAATTCGATAGCCGCACCATATTAGGCGATGGCGGTGCCGAAAATCTATTAGGGCGTGGCGATATGCTGTTCTTACCGAGCGGTTCTAAAATGCAACGGATTCACGGACCCTTTGTTGCCGACCACGAAGTAGAAGCAATATGCGACCATTGGCGCGCGCAAACATCTCCCGATTATGTAGAAGGCTTAACCGACGAGACAAGCAGCAGTGATGGCGGTAATGATTTCACCATCAGCAAAGGCGGTGATGATGATTTATATAACCGTGCGGTTGCGCTGATATTAAAAGAACAACGCATTTCGATTAGCTTTATTCAACGCCAATTGCAAATTGGCTATAACCGCGCCGCGCGTCTGGTAGAACAGATGGAAGAAGAAGGCATTGTTTCAACCGCAAACCAAGCAGGCAAGAGACAGATTATTGAGTAACCAAAAAACCCGGCATTGTGAGCGGATGTTAACGCCCCCCGCAATTAATGTTACTTCTTCGCTCCGAATGCGCCATAGTAATAAGCATCATACTCATTGCCATTCGTAGCTTCACCCCCTACGATAAATGTGCCACCTAATTCATTTGCCGCATTATTGTCTAAGCCATAAAAGCGTGCATGGACAGAGCCCTTCATGCCATCAACGTTAACATAACCGATGTAAATATTTTTACCTCTGCGCTGTTCTAAAATGGTTGATGCAATGTTAAGTTTAGATATATCGGTATAGCCATCACAGCTATTATTATTGTCATAATGAGAACAATATTTTGTATTATTCGTGCTAAAATCTACATTGCTTCTTGCAAAATCAACGATAGCCGTTACATCAAAATTAGTATCACGACTGCCCTCGCTATATTTCTGATAGCCACGACCAGATCCCTTAAATGTTGCATTACCAGTTTTAACAATATCAGCACTAGCTGTTTCAAACCCAGCAATCATATAGCCTTTATCCGAAATAAGCCTGCCGGTTAAATCAGCACTATCACTATCGGGGGCATTTGTTTTTATTTCCCAATAAGCACTCATCATATATTGTGATACAAAATTATAATCATCCCCACTGCCAGTGTCAAACTCTCTGCTCACAGTCAATATGCTACCATCTTTCGTAGAGTCGGGCGCATTCGTAATTGTTCCTGTTGCAGTCAGGTCAGTTGCACCTTCTATAGAATCCATTCTATAACGGTTTTCGGTATAAATACTCGCGCTAGCGATAGTGCCATCATCTTTATCCAACGTAATTCTAAGAGTGGGAACCAAGTTTCTATTAATCACAATACTCTCATTTGAAACTGTTACACCATCAGAGATTTCTTTATTCTCATCCAAAAAAGGGGTTGTTGCATCTGAACGCGTTAATGTTGCACGGTAATTTTGTTCCACTGCTGTGCCTGAAAATAAAAGCGTTGTATCTTCTGTTACTCCTGCAACAGCCACTTCTGTTGAGGCTTCTGAAAACGAACCATAACCACCATAGTCAGTATGTGGCACATAAGTATAATTGCCACCACCAGTGGCCCAACTACATCCCGTTATAAAGAGTGATAAACACAATAAAAGCAATAATCTGTATAGCATTTTATTTTCTCCTTACGACGTATAGACTTATGATCCTCTTAATGTATAGCATAACCAATAAAACCTGTCAATCAGTAGTTACTTATATTGCGTAACAGCGGTGGGATTATCAAGGGGGCGCAAAGCCCTCCGCAATTAGAATTACTTCTTCGCCCCGAAATAGCCATAGTAAAAATGTGTATCATCTTTTGTCAGATTGAATGTGCCGCCCAATTCTTCAGCCGCAGTACCGTAAAATCTGGCATTGGCTGAACCTGTTAATTCGGTATTATCAGTATCAGATATATCAAAATCACCATCAGCACCTTGTGTTACAAAATCACTACCAGCAAGGTAATTTGTTTCAGAAACATAGCTTAATGTGCCTTTGACATTAAGATGATTAACAGTATCATCCGTGAGACCATCTGCACTATTACTGGTTTCCACTGCTACATTATCATTTTCAAAATCAACAGTCGCCTTTACATCAAAGATAACGTCATATTCAATGCCACCGCCCTGATAAACACCTTTGCCATTGCCAAGAAATTCAACCGCTGTGCCACCTGTAGGAATATCGCCACCAGCTGTTTCAAAGCCCGCAACCGCATAGCCCTGTTTATAAGCATCAGTGCCGTTTTCCGTCGTGTAATCAGTTGGCAATATGCTGGTCTCTTCATACCAATAAATAGCAACCATATGGTCTGCGGTGAAATTATAATCGCTATCATCACTATCATCAATCTCTCTGCTAATCGAGAACAAGCTATCAAAACTATCATCAACGCCATCAAGAGGCCCTGATAATTCAGTAGAGGAAGAATTACCATAATTTGTGATGTCATAGCTTCCACTATCCGCAACAAGAACTGCGTAAATGATAGACGGATAACCATCAAATATTAGCGAAACGCCAGCAAAACCATCCGCGATGGTAAGCGTTTCTGTGATATTGCCATCTGCCCACTCTGTGATGCCGGGATCAGTGCGCTCTATGTCTGCGCTGTAAGTTTCTTCTACTGCAATGCCGCTGAAAGTAAGCGTTATAGCCTCATCATAAATATCTGCATCATCAGATGCTTCAGAAAACGACATATAGCTATCAGGTGACTTGGGATTGCCAGTGCTACCATCATCGCTCATGCCACGTTTTGCTCCGAAATGACCATAATAATAATTGTCAATATTGGTATCTTTCATATAAAATGTGCCACCCAATTCTTCAGCTACAGTACCGTAAAATCTTGCATTGGCTGTGCCTGTTAATTCGGTATTATCAAGCGCATCAATATCACCATCATCACCTTGTGTTACAAAATCACTACCAGCGAGGTAATTGCTTTCAAAACCATAGCTTAATGTGCCTTTGATATTAAGATGAGCAACTTCATTACCATCGTCAGTATCGTAACTATTACTGGTTACCAGCACTACATTATAGTTTTCAAAATCAACAGTCGCTGTTATATCAAATTTAACATTATAGTCGTCCAACTTACCTTGATAATAACCTTTGCCATTGCCAAGAAATTCAACCGCTGTGCCATCTGTAGGAATATTGCCACCATCAGTTTCAAAACCTGCAATCGCATAGCCTGCTTTATAAGCATCAGTGCCAGTTAAAGCATTATCTGATAATGCGCTACTCTGTTCGTACCAGCCAATAGCCAACATATGGTCTGCGATAAAATTATAAGCACTATCACTGCCATTATTCATATCTCTGCTGACAGAAATAAAGCTTTCAAGACTAGCATTATCAATAGGGCCTGATAATTCAGTAGGGTAAGAATTACTATAATCAGTGATTCCATAGCTTCCACCACCAGCAACAATGTATGTATCAACGATATCACCAAAATCATCAAATATTAGCGAAACGCCTGCAAAGTCATCATAGGCGTTAGAAGTCTTGTTTTTTGTGCCATCGTCCCAATTCACATTGGTATCACTGCGTGTAACGATTGCACTGTAACTTTCTTCTACGGTAATACCGCCGAAAGTAAGCGTTAGCGCCTCATCATCATAGTAATTCGCATCATCAGATGCTTGGGCAAATGATGTATAGCTATCAGGTGAATTGGGATTGGGATTAAGATTAGCACTATTGTCTACACTTGTTGCCCCGAACACGCCAATGAGGTTTTTATAGCCATTTTCGCTTGCCAAAATAAGCGTGCCACCTAATTCTTCAGCCGCATTATCACCACTGCCATAAAAGCGCGCTTCAAGCGTACCAGTTGCATTATTAACAGCAGAAACATTTCCCAAAATATGATTAACACCAGCTTGATACTCTAGCATCGGCGTGGTAAAATTCCATTCATTATAATCAGTGGTTGCAAGCTCTCCTGTAAATTGCGCTTTGCTCGCAAAAAAATCAACATCAGCAGTGATTGTAAAAAAATCAGCAATAACATTATCGGTTATATTTGTAAAATCATTATCATATATGCTCGCAATTCCTTGCCCATGAAACTGTACAATCTCGGTTGTTTTAGGTATCTGTGCACCATCAGTTTCGATACCAACCAACCCATAGCCTGATTGAATAATTTCAGTATCTTCTAATATACCAACGGTTTCTATGATGCTATTATTTCTTCTTTGTGTGCTCCAGCGAACACGCATCATATATTTTGGTGTAAAATCAAATGCTGATGAGGCATTGTTAAAGTCAAAATTTCTTCTATTATCAGCACGTTCACCAACAGTGGCAGTCATAAAAGATAACCTTTCAGATTCATGCACAAAGCCTCCAACTTCATAGATATCATTACCAACATATAATGTGCCATCACTTATTCCATAACCAGTTTCACCACCCAATATTATCTTTGCCACAGAATCTTCAAATTTGATAAGCAATCTTTCTTCATCATAGCGCGTGTCATCTGAAAAATCTTGTTCTTGTCCTCGCCTGTGATACCCGATATATTTTCGTTCCACAGCCAGCATTGGTAAAATATATTCTTTATCAGTGTTTGAATGATAGGCGACTGAATATGCGGTATCAAAATCTGTATAAGGCGTGCCATCAGAATTTTTATAATCAATATTTGGTGCGCCAACTGTTTGAATGCTAGAAAAATCAGCAATATCAGGGATTGTGGTAACACCACCAGTAATATCGTTGGAGGTAGCATCAGGAGTTTTGTTATCATTGCTAGCAGTACACGCCGTTAAAAATAGTGGCAAACATAGTAAAACCAATAATCTCTGCAACATTTTTCTCTCCTTACAACGTATAGACTTATACTCCCCTTAATGTATAGCGTAACCAATAAAACCTGTCAATCAAGAAAAAACGCGGATGGTAATCATACCATCCGCGCTTTAGATATTTTGCATCAATGCTGATGCGCCATAAGCAAATTATTCAGGTTTTTGTGCGCCGAACCAACCATAATAATATTTATCATTGCCTTTTTGCATTCCAAATGTGCCACCAAATTCGTCAGCCGCAGGACCATAAAATCTGGCATTAACACTGCCGCTCATGCCATCAGCTGTAACCGTGCCACTCAGGTTATTATCGCCTGCTGCATAGCTTAATGTGCTGGTGAAATCAAGTTGTGATAGACTTTGATCAACGCAGTCATTACCTGTATCAACACAACCCATTGTTTTAGTGGTTGTTAATGCAACTGAACGGGCAGCAAAATCAGCAACCGCACTCACATCAAAGCCAAGTGTTTGGTAGTAATCATATTCAAGGTCATCAGCAGGAAATTCACTATAATCTCCGCCACCAAAGCCAGTAAATGTAACCGTGCCAGTGTTGGGGATAGCACCGCCATCAGTAGCAAAGCCAGCAACCATATTGCCATCATAATAGCTATAGGTGCCGCTTGTGCCCGTTACTGGTAAATCTTCAGTATTAATAAACCAGCTGATATTCATCATATATGTTGCAGAAAAACCATCATCCGTATTATTATTCCAAAAATAATCAGATACAGAAAGCGTTTCATAGTTACCCTCATCATTATCACCATATTGAGAGATTGAATAACGAGATCCGTCTCCCTTATCAACATTGACAGTATAGTTCTTACTACCAACATAAATGCTTGCTGTAGAAATATAGCTATCGGTATAAACATTATCTAGTGCATTAGGATTTGCATCTGTATCAAGAACAACTGGTGTATAAGTAGAATTGCCATTATTATCAAAAGTTTCTTCTGTATAAATATAATTGCCACTGGCTTCATCATAAATATATTCATTACTATCATTATCATAAACATATTTATAAGCATCAAATGTTACTGAAAGAACTGGCGCGCCAATATTAGCAACAGTAATGCTTTCACTTGTCATATGGTCGTCATCCCAGTCTGTCTTGGCATCAGGGCGGGCATATGAAGCAGTATCAAATATACGCACGGCTGTGCCGGATAGCACAAGTGTTTTAGGTGCATCATCAGATGCAGCACCTGTTGCGGCTGCTTCAAATGACGGATAGCCAAGCGTGGTAAGGGCGGGCGCGCCCGTGGTGTTAACATCACTACCTGTACCGCTGCTTTTTCTAGCGGCTTTCTTATCATCATCACCCGTGCCAGTAATGTCTTCAATAACACTACATGCCGTTAATGAGAGTGCCAAACATAGCACCATAAATAATTTCTGTATCATTTTGTTTTCTCCTTACAATAATACAATTAAATTGAGATTTTCCTATACCACACGCAAATAGAACCTGTCAATGCTATAATATATTTTACCCCCAATGATTTACAAAACAACTATTTCCTTGCCCCGAAATAGCCATAATAATATTCAACGTCATTGTTTTTCATGGCAAATCTGCCACCCAATTCTTCTGCCGTTGGCCCGTAAAATCTGGCATCAACCGTGCCTTTCATGCCATTATCTATCAGCACAACGCCACTGATATTATTTATCCCTGCATCATATGTTAGCGGGGCAGTGAAATCAAGATGCTGAAGCGCATCATAACCATCGCAGTTATCATTTGTATAACCCGTGCAAGATTTTGTATCTGATGCTGTTACCACTACTGTATAAGCAGAAAAATCAACATTAGCCGTTACATCAAATTCAGGATAATAAATATAAGAATAATCTCGCGTTTGCGTGTAGTAAGTGCCAGCGCCAACCCCCTTAAATTCAGCCGTGCCACTGATAGCTGCTATTGCGCTACCATCGGTTTCGATGCCAGCAACCATATAACCCTCATACCTATCCAATTCATCATAAGTAATATCAGAATATTCATTAGAATATTCATCATAATAAGTTTCATCTAAAATGGTTTCTTGTGCCGCCCAAAAGATGGCAATCATATAGCTTGACGTGAAAGCAAAATCAGCATCAGCATCAGCATTGTTACTGGTTGCAACTCTGCTGACAACCATCAAGTTTTCATAGCCAGTATAGTCGTCATATTCATCAGCAACATAGAGACTTCCTTCATCAAATTCTTCTGCAACAAATTCTGTCGCACTGCCCGTATCATCAGATGCCAGTGTGGCGATATAGCTATAAAAACTCCCACTAATAATTGCTTTGGCGATATTACCATTTGTATCAAATGTGATGTCAATAGAGGCATCATTGATTCTGCCAGTGTTGCCATAGCTACTATAATAATGAATGCTGGTATCCCATGGTGTGCTGGCATTGGCGCGTTGATAATTAGTTGTTTCATAATTTTCAGCTATCAGCCCTGTTAATATAAGCGTTTTACCGTCTGCAACGCCTTTAGCACCCTCAGATGCCGCTTCAAGCGACGCATAACCCATATAATCAGCAGAACCTAAATAATTTGATGTTGAATCACCAATGCCATCTGATTGGGTTGCCCCGAAATAGCCATAATGATATTCATTCGCATCTTCGCGCATGGCGAATGTGCCACCAATTTCTTGCGCCACATTATCATAATCAATTGAATTTTCGTTTTCATCAATATATGTGCCTTTTGTGCCATAGAATTGTGCATTGGCGGTGCCAGTCATACCATCAGCCTCAACAGTGCCGCTGATATTATTTTGCCCCGCATTGTAAGTTAATGTGGCTTCAAAATCCAGATGATCAAGCGGAACACCATGACATTCATAATCATCATTGCAAGAATATGTTTCGGTATGGTTGATTGTTAATGCCACTTGATAGGCAGAAAATTTAACATCAGCAAAAACATTAAAGTCAGTTTCATATTCTTCTTGCTGGCCATTCAAGTAATAGCCTTCGCCAAGCCCCTTAAATCTAACAATACCATCATCAGTAGGAATATTATTGCCCGCGGTTGCAAAGCCTGTAACCATATAGCCATTATATTCTGATAGGCTATCATTTGTTGCCGTTTCTGATAACCTATCCGCAATAACCCAATCAATATTGCCCATATATTTTGCGCTAAATTCAACGGCATATTCATTAAAGCTATCATATTTTTTAGAAAAAATTGAAGATAGCTCAATATCTCTTGACCCCTCACTAAAGTCAGTGATTTTTCCATCGAGTCCATCATAATATCTAAAGCCTTCATTGTTGATGGCGGTGTAGGTTTTATCACCCAGATGAAGCTCTAAATCAGAAATATAGCCCTTAATATTGCCATAGTCATTCTCATAAGTATGATAGGTTATTTCTATCGCAGAACCCGTAATGCTAGAAACAGCGCTATTGCCACTCACATAACCGCCTTCATCTTGACGCCAAAATTCGTTCGAATTTGAACGTTGATAGGTTTCAGTGATATATCCCTCAACAGCTGTCGCTGATAGGATGAGTTTTTTAGAAGCTCCGTCATCAACGCTTTGCGCAACACTCTCCAAAACATCATAGCCGAGCGTGTCAATAGTTGGTGAGTTGGTTACGATAATATCGGTAATGGCATCATCACCATCATAGATATTGGGGACACTGCCTGCATATATAATAGTTTCGTAACCGCCTGAAGGGGAGTCATCGATAACGGGAATCAAGATGCGGTCATCGCCAGCACTTGTTAACCCGAAATAGCCAAAATAATATTGGTCAGCACTTGCGGACATATAGAATGTGCCACCAAATTCTTCAGCGCCATTATCACCCTTACCGTAAAAACGTGCGTCAGCTGTGCCGCTCATGCCATTGGTTGCAACAGTGCCGCTGATAGCGTTTGTGTTTGCCGCATACGTTAATGTGGCGGTAAAATCAAGCAAAGGTAGCAGAATTTCATCATTATTATCATCATCATAATGGGTGTTGGTTGTTGCCAATGCGATGTTGCGGGTAGAAAAATCAATATCGGCCTTTGCATCAAAATTTGCACTCTCAAAATCATCAGTGCCATTATTTTGATGAAAGCCTAACCCAGTCCCTTTAAATTTAACCGTGCCAGTAGCGGTGGGGATATCACTCGCACCCGTTTCAAACCCAGCAATCATAACGCCAGTATACAGAATAGCGGTTGTTTCTGATTTGCTCTCTGGAAAATAAGTCCATATATTACCCACCATATAATTAGATATAAAATTATAAGAATCATCATCACTGCCCCCAAATGCGCGCAAAGCATATAATGTGTTCTGGTCATTATCGGGACTAGAAACGCCCCCAATAGCGTAAGGCGTGTCATTGCTAAAATCATCGTAGGAATGGGTTTGGTCCCCAATATAAATGCTTGTGCTAACCATATCGCCAAAGCCAGAATCAAATGTTATCGATGTAATAGGGTCAGCAATGTTGGCAATAACCGCGGTGTTACTGGTAGTGCCATCAAGCTGTTCCGTAAAAGTGATAGCTGCTTGCACGCCAATACCGTCTAGAGTAAGCGTTTTATCATTGCGGCTGTTACTTGCAGCTTCCGATGCCTCGGTTAGCGAATCATAACCAATTTTTTTAGGGACTATATCTGTCGTGTCGGGGTTAGCATCAGCGCTATCTTCATCACTAACAGTAGTAGTGCATGCCGTTAAAAATAGTGGCAAACATAGTAAAACCAATAATCTCTGTATCATTTTGTTTTCTCCTTACAAATACATATAATTCATCGTTTATGGCTATAGCATAGATAAGCAAAGCCTGTCAATGGGCATTATATATGGGGGGTATGGGGGGCGTCATCGCGTGGCGGTTGTCCTACGGACATAACCGCCAAAGCGTATGTCGCAAAGCCCCCCATATATTAATGAAAAAACACTTGCTATTTGCAAAATTCTAACTATAATATCCCAATAATTTTTCCTAATTTTACTATTGTTTATGACATGATTTTAAGTTTTTCCCCCCGCATGATTTTCCGCACAGTTTTTATTGCAATGCTTCTATCGCTTGCACCGTTTTTCAGTGCCAGCGCACAGGATAATTTTACCGACTACCAAAAAGCGGATTTAAAAACCATCACCAGCTATCTCAACAAGCTCACAAGTTTCCAAAGCCGTATCAGGCAAATCAATAATGATAATAGCGAACATTATGGCGTGTTATATGTCAGCCGTCCCGGGCGGATGCGGCTTGATTATTTTCCCCCCGTTAACTATCAATTATTAGCATCGGCAAAGCATTTTACACTGGTTGATACCACCACCAATCTTGCCACCCATTACCCGTTTTTCAGCACTCCTGCCGCGTTATTGCTAGAAAAGAATATCGATCTTAACAATAAGAAAATCAAGATTGTTAATATTGAACGCAAAGGCAATCGTTTAACCCTCACGCTTGCGGGTAAGAAACGAAATGGCAAAGAAGATGGCAATGGCAGAATGATTATGGTCTTTAGCGCATTGCCGTTAAATTTGCTTGGTTGGCATGTGTTAGATGCCAATAATAACCGTGTGAGTGTGGTGTTAGAAGAGATTTGGAATAAGGTTACCTTCAAGAAAAGAGACTTTTTTAGATATATTGAGGATAAACCAAAGGAAATCTCAAAAGATACACCCGCAGCCAATTGATTTTATCGCGTAAACTTGTTAGGTTGCATCTTAACATTGTGATAATAAGGTGAGGAACTATAATGTCGCCCCAAATACCATCCAAGAAAATTCATAAAAACAAAATCTATGAAGGCAAAGCAAAGATTTTGTATACCGCCGCTGAAGCAGGGCATTTGGTGCAATATTTCAAAGATGATGCCACCGCTTTCAACAATCAAAAAAAAGGTGTGATAGCAGGCAAAGGCGCGATTAACAATATTATATCTGAATTTTTTATGCTCCGCCTTGCCGAAATTGGTATCCCTACCCATTTTATCAAACGCATGAATATGCGCGAACAGCTGGTGCATCGCGTGGAAATTATCCCGCTTGAGGTGATTATCCGCAACATCGCCGCTGGCACATTGGTGAAACGGTTAGGCATGAAAGAGGGTGATAGATTACCGCGTAATGTCATCGAATTTTGCCTTAAAGATGATGCGCTAGGCGACCCGCTGGTAACCGAAGACCATATTATCACATTCGCTTGGGCAACCCCCGAAGAGTTAGAGCAAATGATGATTTATGCAGGGCGTATCAATGATTTTATGCAAGGCGTGTTTGCGGCGATTGGGATTTATCTGGTTGATTTCAAACTTGAATTCGGGCGGATGGAAACCAAAGATGGGCAGATGGTGCTGGTGTTGGCTGATGAAATTAGCCCTGATTCCTGTCGGCTTTGGGATATTAAAAGCGGTAAGAAATTGGATAAGGATAGGTTTCGTCTTGATTTAGGTGAAGTAAGCGATGCCTATAACGAAGTAGCAAATCGACTGGGCATATTGCCTGCCATAAGCGAAGCCGTAAAGGAAGAATAATGAAAGCCAAAATTACCATAAGATTGAAAAAAGACGTGCTAGACCCCGAAGGCAATGCGATATTGCTTGCTTTGCAAAATATGGGTTTCGATGGATTCGGCAATATCCGCAAAGGCAAAATTATCGAGCTAGATATTGATGAAAGCAATAAAGCCGAAGCTGAAAAAACCTTACAGCAGGCTTGTGAAAAAATGTTATGCAATCAGGTGATTGAAACCTATCAGATTGAATTTGAGGGTGATGAATAAGCCGATGCGTGTTGCGATTATCGTTTTTCCGGGCAGTAACCGCGAGCATGATGCCAAAAAGGCACTTCATGCGGTGTGCGTGAAGCAAATTGATTTTATCTGGCATAAGGATAGGCAGTTTCACGATAGGCCTGACCTTATCATTGTCCCCGGTGGTTTTTCATGGGGTGATTATCTGCGGGCGGGCGCGATTTCGGCACATAGCCAAATCATGCAAGAAATTAAGAGTTTAAGCACGCAACATGCAACACGGATTATCGGCATTTGCAATGGTTTCCAAATTCTATGCGAGGCAGGTTTGTTGCAGGGCGCGCTGATGCGGAATAAGAATTTGCAATTTCTGTGCAAGCCTGTCCATCTAAAAGTGGAACATAATCAAAGCCCTTTAACCGCGCATTATCATAGCGGGCAGGTGGTTACATTCCCCATCGCGCACCATGACGGTAATTATTTTGCCAATCCCGAAACTCTTGCAAAATTGCGCGATAACAAGCAAATTCTATTGCGCTATTGCAGTGCTGATGCCTCGCTGACTGATGATGCGAATCTTAATGGTTCGCAACAAAACATCGCTGGCATTTGCAACGAAGCAGGTAATGTGATGGGCATGATGCCTCACCCCGAAAACGCGATTTATTCTTATCACCCCTCACATGATGGGTTAAAATTATTCGCAGGATTATGCCATGCCTAACCAAGAAAAATATGCCCAGCCGAATTTTCCCGAAGAGATTCTAGCCGATTTACCCGATGCCTTATTGCAACAGCACGGCTTAAACGCCGATGAGACTAAAACCATGCGAGAGATATTAGGGCGTAACCCTAGCATGACTGAATTGGGTATTTTTTCGGTAATGTGGTCGGAACATTGCTCCTATAAATCATCGCGCCATTACCTTAAAGATTTGCCCACCACTGGCGAGGCGGTGATATGCGGGCCCGGTGAGAATGCAGGCGTGGTGGATATTGGCGGCGATTATGCGGCGATTTTCAAGATGGAAAGCCATAATCACCCAAGCTTTATCGAGCCCTTTCAGGGCGCGGCAACGGGTGTTGGCGGTATCTTGCGTGATGTATTTACAATGGGTGCGCGCCCGATTGCACTGGTGAATGCCCTACGCTTTGGTAGCCCCAATCACCCCCTCACCAAGCATCTGTTAAGCGGTGTGGTGGCAGGCATTGGCGGCTATGGGAATTGCATGGGTATCCCCACCATTGCGGGCGAAACTGAATTTGATGCGGGCTATAATCATAATATTTTGGTCAATGCCATGTGTGTGGGGTTGGCGCGTAAAGATAAGATTTTCTATTCGCGTGCCGAAGGGGTTGGTAATCCTGTGTTATATGTGGGTGCGACTACGGGGCGCGATGGCATTCATGGCGCAACGATGGCATCAGCTGAATTTGATGAGAATAGCGAAAGCCAAAAGCCGACTGTGCAGGTAGGCGACCCATTCACCGAAAAACGTTTGCTAGAGGCTTGCATGGAATTGATGCAAACCGATGCGATTATTGCGATACAAGATATGGGGGCGGCGGGGCTTACCTCATCATCAGTTGAGATGGCAGATAAGGGCGGATTAGGCATTCATCTTGATTTGGATAAAGTGCCAAAGCGCGAGCAAAATATGACCGCTTACGAATTAATGCTATCCGAAAGCCAAGAACGGATGCTGATGATTGTCAAGCCAAACCACGAGCAAATCGTGTTTGATATTTTCAAGAAATGGGATTTGCAAGCAATGGTGATTGGTGTGCTGAATGATAGCGGTAATATCAGCCTAAGCCAGCATGGCAAATTGGTTGCCAATATGCCTGTATCGCCGTTAAGCAATCGCGCACCTTTATATCAGCGGCCATCTGCGCCGTTAAAGCAGCTGCCCGCGCTTGATAGCAGCAGCATGAAAGCAGGCGATGCCATTGATGTGCTGAAAACTCTGATAGCCAGTGCCGACCTTGCCCATAAAGCATGGGTGTGGGAACAATATGATACCTATATTAGTGGCAATGTGATAACGCCTCCCGGCGCAGATGCCGCCGTGATTGCGATTCCTGAAAATGCTTATGAAGATGAAAACGATGATGGTAAACAGATAATCCCTGCACTTGCGATGGCTTCGGATTCCAGTCCGCGCTATATTTTCGCCAATCCGCTAGAGGGCGGCAAACAGATTGTTGCTGAAAATTGGCGGAATTTAACGGCAATGGGCGCGATGCCATTGGCGATTACCAATAATCTTAATTTTGGCAATCCTGAAAATCCTGATATTATGTCGGAATTTACCCACGCTTTACAGGGTATGAAACAGGCTTGCGAAATCTTAAATTACCCGGTGGTTTCGGGCAATGTCTCGTTTTACAATGAAACCAATCAGCAGGGTATTTTGCCAACGCCAGTGATTGGCGGGGTAGGGCTGATACAAAATGCCGCATTAACGGCAAGCCCACATTTGAATGAATCGGGGTTGCAACTTTATCTTATCGGTGAAACCAAAGATGAATTAGGGGCATCGCTCTATCAAAAAATCATTGCTGGGGTGGTATCGCACGCGATTGCTCACGCACCGCCACAGGTGGATTTGCCCACCGAAAAGAAGCATGGCGATTTTATTCGTGCATTGATTCAAGAACAGTTGATTAATATCTGCCATGATGTTTCAACGGGTGGCTTACTGCCTGCGATTGCGCGTATGGTTTTGCATGTGCCGAAACACCGCACTTACAAGACGCATCAGGATTTTATCGGCACGGATTTACACGCACCGCCTGCTGGCATATCGCCGCTGATATGGTGGTTTTCGGAAAGCCAAGCGCGTTATATTATTGCGGTAACTGATGAGAATCAGGCGGATATTATCAGCCGTGCCACGCAAGGCAATATCCCGCTTCACCATTTGGGAGCGACTATTAATGGTGGTGAGTGTGTGATTAATGGCGAGGGAAGCATATCATGGCAAAGCCTTGCCCCTGATTATTATCATAAGATTGGTGATATTACTGATTGATATTGGTAGAACTATGGAATAGTTATACTTAATCATTGACATTTTTTTTATTTTTTCCTAAAGTGATTCTGATTATATATCATTTATAAGGAGATAGAAAATGATACAGAAATTAATAACTTTAGTGTGTTTATCACTGTTTTTAACGGCATGCACCGCTACGACTGCTAGCGATGAAGCAGCCCCTGCTGCTGTTACTGATGATAGCACGCCGACCGCCCCCACACCTAACAACCCAACGATTGATTCGTTCAAAAAGGCATCAGATAATGCTATTGCTGATAAGGAAGATAAAACGCTTACGTTCAATGCTATTGGGGTGCAGGCACAATATAATAATTCAAGTCTAGAGATTAGAAATTTTGGTATTTCTAACTTTGCGCTAACATTTGATGCGAACGGCGAAATGTCTCATGTAAAATTTGCTGATGGTCCTTATGAGAGCTATAATATTAGTGATGAATATAGCACCAATATTGAATTAGATGGTTTTCTCAATATTGATGGCACAGATAATGGTGGCGAAACTAGCAATAGTCAAATCATCGTAAACAGAGCTTTTGACAATAGCAGTGCTGATAACGATTATGATTTCACATCAGACTATATGGTGAGTGTTTATTGGGTAGATGATAATCAGGTAAATGTAGGAAACTACGATAAAGGTTATCTGGTTGCAGGTTTTGAAACAGTGACTATACCAACCACAGCAGGCTCAACTCTGTTTGTTGGCAATGGTGAGGGCAGATACCATGATGGAACAAATTCACATGGTGCCGAATTTGATGTAATGGCTGATGTTACTTTTTCCACTCGCATGGTAGAATTGTCAACCAGCAATTCAAATTATTATAATGCCAACGCAGCTGTAGAGATTGTTGATAGTAATCTGGACATTAATACCACATTATCTTATGCTACTGGTGCAAATGCTATCAGCAATGTGGCGGCGGCTACTCTTGATGTTAATGGCAGTACACTCACCGCTAATGCAGGCGATATTAATGCGCGTTTTTACGGCACGGGTGCTAATGCAGCAAAAGAGTTTGGTGGCGCATTCAATTTTTCAAATGCTGATAACAGTAATTTTTACTATGGCTTTTTCGGCACGAAAATTGTCGGTATCGTTCATGCAAATGGTGTTATAACCAATACAGATGGCACTTTCACCGCTCCAGTTGGCGCTACTATCAATGATGATGGCGGTATCGTTCATGCAAACGGTGTTGTAACGAAACTAGATGGCACTTTCACTGCTCCAGTTGGTGCTACTATCAATGATGATGGCGGTATCGTTCATCCAAACGGTGTTGTAACCAAACTAGATGGCAGTTTCATGGCTCCAGTTGGTGCTACTATCAATGATGATGGCGGTATTACTAATATGGACGGCACTGTTACGAATCTGAACAACACGACCACTCATCCAAATGGCGTTACCGACAATGGGGACGGCACTTTCACCGCTCCAGATGGCAAGACCGCCAATGGTGATGGCGATATCGTTAATATAGACGGCACTTTAACGAAACTAGATGGCACGACCACCAATGCGGATGGCTCTGTCACTCATGCAAATGGTATTGCTTTAAAAGATGGCGCTATCGTCAATCCATTTGGCACTACCACCAATGGGGACGGCACTTACACCTATCCAAATGGCACTATCGTCAATCCAGATGGCGGTATCGTTAATGCAAATGGTGTTATAACGGAACTAAATAACACTTTCACCCACCCAGATGGCAAGCCCCTCAATGCTACTGGCGGTATCAAGAATCCAAACGGTGTTATAACGGAACTAGATAATAGTTTCACCCACCCAGATGGCAAGACTATCAATGCTACTGGCGGTATCAAGAATCCAAACGGTGTTATAACAGAACTAGATAACAGTTTCACCCACACAGATAGCAACATTACTATCACTGCTACTGGCGGTATCGAGAATCCAAACGGTGTTATAACGGAACTAAATGGCAGTTTCACTGCTCCAGATGGTGCTAATATCAATGTTACTGGCGGTATCGTTGATACAAACAATGCTGTAACGATACTAGATGGCACTATTTTGCCACCAACCACCTTGACAACATTAACAAGCTTTAGTGATAGCAATCGCGCTAGCACAAAAAATAATGTGCTAACCGTTTCAAATGCTGTTCAGATGAATAAAGCGAATAATAGCAATGTGATTAGTTCGCAAAACCTCTTAAATACTCTGGTTCAGTTTGATTATCATGCTGATGGTGGTTTTGACCATGTTGATAGTTTAAGATTCTATTTTGATGGTAAACAATATAGCGCAACCAATGCCTCTGCCAGCGATGGTTATATCTATGATTATGATGTGGATTCTGGCACTGCCGATACTCCCGATTATTTTGGAATAGACAATGATTCTTTTGCGTTCGGCTTTAATCCAGAATATATGGCGCTGATTTATTGGAAATTAAATGATAATGTTGATTATAATGCCTATGGTTATGGCATCTTTGGTTGGGAAACAGCTGGTTCTGGCATTCCTACCGCTGAAGCCAGTGTCAGCTTTATTGGTAAGGGTGATGGGCATCATTACTTTAATGCGATTAGCGAAGACATCTATTTTGATGTTGAAATTGATATTGATTTTACCGCAAGCACCGAGCAAGTAACATTCTCAACCATTAACTCATGTGCTGACGATTGTGGCACTGGTGATGACCGTGCTTATCTTGATTTTACCAATCAGAAACTAAGCTATGCAGCGCAAACAAACGCCATTAGTGGTAATGTTGAAACTGCTGGTGGTCTTGATGGTAATAACACGAATTGGTCGCAACTAGCAGGCACAGCCAATGCGCGTTTCTATGGCACGGGTGCTGATGTGGCAATAGAATTAGGTGGCACATTTAATGTATCAAACAGTGTAACAACTTCTACCGATCAAACCGTCAATGTTTGGGATGCAAACGCGAACGGAGGCGTAGGAGCGTGGGTTGAGACTATCGAAACGATTACCGAAACGACTGACCCCAATAGAAGCTATGTTGGTTGGTTTGGTGCAAGAAGTATTGCTTCCATTGATAAGCCTGAGCAATCAGACTTGAACGCCAATGGGTTAACAAGCTTTAACGACCGCACGCGTGTAGGCACAACAAATGCTTTACCAGTTTTCAACTCTGTTGAGATGAAGCAATCTGGTAATAACTCAATTTCTACGCAAAACCATGAATCTGTTGTGGTTGAATTTGAATATCTTGTTGATGATGATGACTTGTTTTATGAAGCTGATGGCGATGGTGACTTTGCCGATGGTGAGAGTTTAAGCCTATATTTTAGTCATAAAAAATATAGCGCAAATGATGCTCATGGTAGCGCCGATTTTCTCTATGATAGTGATGTAGAATCTGGTTCTGCAGATACGCCTGATAGTTTTGGGGTAAACAAAGAAGAAGATTTGTTCGGCTTTGCACCAGAATATATGGCGCTTATCTATTGGAACTTATATGATAATGTTGATTATGAGAGCACTGGCTTTGGCATCACTGGTTTTGAAACCAAAAATGCTGACCTTCCTATCACTGGTAGTGCTGTAAGCTTTACTGGTAAGGGTGATGGGCATCATTACTTTAATGCGATTAGCGAAAACATCTATTTTGATGTTGCGCTCAATGTTGATTTTGTCAACCGCTCTCTAGGCCTAACAACCACTGGCTCATGTGCTGATGATTGTGAGGTTGGTGATGAGCGTGATTATCTTGATTTCAGCAATCAAGCATTAAGCTATGATGTTGGCATCAATGCGATTACGGGTTCTGTTGAAACTGATGGTGGTGTTGATGGTAATAACACGAATTGGTCGCAACTATCAGGCACATTAAATGCAAAATTTTATGGTCCTAATGCTGATGAGTTAGGTGGCACATTTGCTGTATCAAATAATAGCAATCGCGGTTATGTGGGTTGGTTTGGTGCAGAGCGTGATTATGTCGCCTCTATCGATAAGCCAGAAACAGCAGACGTCAACGCCAATGGGTTAACCAGCTTTGATGATGTTAATAACAAAGGCAAACGCGATAATATCTTACCGATACATAGTGCTGTTACGATTAAAACAACAATAAGTGACAATAGTCATTCCAGCGCAACCATCACTGATGCGGTGGTTGAGTTTGATTATTATAAGAATAATGCTGGCACGGTTGGCACTGCTGACGAGACGCCATTATTTGATGATTATGATAGCCTAAGCATCTATTTTAATGATAAAAAATATGCAGCAACTTATGCAGATGGTTATGCTGAATATATTGAAGATGAATATATAGATTCTGGCACTGCCAATATTCCTGATTCTTTTGGCTTATATAGAAGAGATAGCGAATTTGGCTTTACACCCAAATATATGGCGCTGGTTTATTGGCAAGTTACTGATTCTGATAGCTATGGCTATAAAGAATATGGTTATGGCATCACTGGCTTTGAAACTGCTACGCTTCCTACCGGTAATGCTGTTATAGTGTTTAGCGGTAAGGGTGATGGCGAATATCGTTTCCACAACGGCTCAAATACACCCGTCTATTTTGATGTGCAAGTTAATGTTAACTTTGCTAACCGCGATATAAAATTGACAACACTTAACACATGCACTACCAGAAACTGTAATGGTAATGATAACCTGAGCTATGATGAGATTGATTTTACAAATCAAACATTAACCTATACTGCTAGCAGCAATGCGGCTACTGGCAATATTCAAACTGATGGTCAGTCTGGTGTTTGGGCGAAATTATCAGGCACAGCCAATGCCCGCTTTTATGGTCCTGAAGCCAAAGAAGTTGGCGGCACATTCAGCGTAGATCTAACCGGTAATAACGTAGAATATGTTGGCTGGTTTGGTGCAAACAGACCCTAATTGCTGATATATAAATAATCTAAAGCGATAATCTAAAGCGCGGGTGGTATCATTACCATCCGCGCTTATTATATATGGGGGCTTTGCGCCCCTGCCTCCGCAGGGGTGACGTTACTCAAAACTAAAATCGAGTGTGCCACGCCCCCATACCCCCACCGCTTATTATATATGGGGGCTTTGCGACTTGGCTTCTCGGTCGCGAGACTTACGTCCGCTTCCCTTGCCAAGACGCCCCCATACCCCCACCGCTTATTATATATGGGGGCTTTGCGACTTGGCTTCTCGGTCGCGAGACTTACGTCCGCTTCCCTTGCCAAGACGCCCCCATACCCCCACCGCTATCTTTAACTTGATTAATTTTCCCCAATCATGTAGTATGATTCTATCTATGTGTGGAGAATGGAGAGAAAGATGTTATATTTCAATAAAAACCTATTATTATCGCTGTCATGCCTGATTTTAATGACTGCTTGCACTATCGCCGTTGAGCCTGAAGAAGAGAGCAAAATTGATGATGGTGGTACTCAAACCAGTGAAACACCAAGTATTTTTGACAATGCGGGCTATGATTCTTTTAAGCAAATAGCCGAAGATACCAATAATAACAGCCCCACCACCCTCACATTACCCGCTTTAGCCGTGCAAAGCAATTACGGCGCCAGCAATGATGTTGCTGAAATTATTGCCCCTGTTGCAGAAATTACATTTGATGATAATGTCCTAACAAGCGCAAGCATTTATGTTAATGATAAAAGCCATACAATTTCTGGCACAGGTACATCTACATTATTATGGGGGCAAGCAGAAGATGGTCTTTATCTTAATGCAACCCGAACATTTACCAGAGACGGTGCTGATACTGATGCACGCTATGTGATGGGCATCGACTGGCATCAACCTGATAATAGTGTTGTTAATAACACGAGCCTAATAGATGAGTTAACAGATGACTTTGGCGTAGGTGTTGGCACGGGTGCGCGTGGCTATCTGATAACGGGGTTTGAAACTGATGGTGCTGAGATTCCCCGCAATGATAGTGTTACTTTTTCAGGAAGTGGCAAAGGCTATTATAAAAATTCAGCGGATGTTATTATCCAAACCAGATTTGATGTAACAGCCAATGCTACTTTTTCTAACCAAACTGTGAGTTTAGAAACTCAAGACACACAAAGCTGCTTTTATTCTCTGAGTTTCACCCTTTGCAGTGAGGCTTTATCCGAGCTTAATTTTACAAGCACATTAAATTATGACGTTGGGGTTAATAATATCAGCGGTGCTATTACAGCCGATGGCGCCACCAATGGTATGGCTGGCACAGCGCAAGCGCGTTTTTATGGCAATGGTGATAATGTCGCAACCGAATTAGGCGGCACATTTTTGATGAGCGGTAGCGACCGCTATTATCATGGCTATTTTCTTGCCAATAGTGGCAGCTATGTTGATAATCTGCCTCAAACAGGCGGTGGTTATAAGCCTATTGTGGACGACGGCACTATCATAGCAAAACCATCAGAAAACCGTATGGAAATAACAGGCTTTAATGATGCCAATCGCAATGGCGTAACGGATATCACCCTGCCCGTCTATGCGGTGGAAGTAAGTTATAATTATGGCACGAACACGCCCACCAATAATGACATCAGCGATGCGATGGTAGAATTTTCTTATGATGCTGATGGTAATTTCGTCGCTGTTGATACTGATGGTGATGGCTTCAAATTATCGCTTGATACCAGAAAATATGGCATAGATGCGGTTGATAATCTTACGACTGCTACTGATGAAATTATTGGTTCTCATAACCCTAGTGGCAATGATAATATCACCAGCACTGATGATGTGCCGCCTTATCTTTTAGTCTTAAGACGCAGTGACGCAAGTTTTGGCTTTACCGCAAATTATATGGCGCAAATTGATTGGAAAGCGATAACATTAGCAAATGAGACATATATTGCGGGCTATGGTATCACTGGTTTTGAAACCAGTAGCATTGAACTCCCTGTTACTGGCAAAAACATTATCTTTACGGGCAAAGGCTATGGCACATATAGCGATGCTGATAATCATGAAATGCTACAATTTGATGTTACCGCCAAAGTTAATTTTAACAGACGCCTGATTGCATTGAAAAGCGTGAACACATGTTATAGCTCTGATGGATGCGAGACTAAGGCACAAAATCTTGATTTTAAGGGTAATTTTATATATCAGGTAGGCAATAATATTCTTACTGGCGCGCTTGCCACCAAAGGTGAGGATAAAAAACATAATGCGCTTGATGGCACAGAATTAACAGGCACAGCCAATGCAAGATTTTACGGATCTGATACTGACGAATTAGGCGGCACATTCAGCATGAATAATAACAATGATGATGCAAACTATATCGGCTATTTCGGAGCGCGGAAGGGTTATGGGTTTAATGCCATTACCAATTCTAATGTTGAAACCACTATTGCTGGTAAGCCTGAAACACTCAACAGCAATGGTTTAGAAAGTTTTAAATACTCCAACCGTTTTGTCGCTGATGTCGGTAAAAAAAATAATGCCCTTGCCATCGATTCTCTGGTGCGAATCACCAGAAATACCGCCGATAAAACCATTACCAATGATATTATTACGGGGGCTGTTGCTGAATTTGATTATCAAGGGGACAGCGAGAGTAACGGTTCATTCAATGGTGTCTTTGGAGGAAAAACTACTCCTCTCATTTTCTATTTTGCTGATAAAAAATATTGGACAACAAGAGAAATTTTGGATGGGAACTACCATTCTATTATACCCCGTTCTGACCGCATAAGAAGTAACGATGATGCCATACCTCAATCTATTTATTTATCCAAAGCAGCCGAAGATATTGGCTTTTTCTCAAATTATGTGGCAATGATTACATGGGATGTGAATCAAACCGATTATGATAGCTATGGCTATGGTATTATAGGCTTTGAAACCCCAACAACAGGCAATAATGCCATTCTTACGAATCATAGCACGACATTCTTTGGTGGCGGACGGGGAAAATATAGTGATGCTTCTGGTAATCAGGATATTACATTTAAAATTGCAGCTGATGTTGATTTTAACCAACGCACGGTAACATTAACAAGCACAGATACCAGCACTGATATCTGCGATATTTCTACCTGTGTAGAGACAGAACGCTCTGACCTTAATTTTAGTGGCAATCTAATGTATGAAGCAGGCAAAAACGCGCTTAACTTTACCACAATTACCACCAATGGCGATAGCAATAATGCCAAACTAATAGGCACAGCAAATGCGCGCTTTTACGGAGCTGATACTGATGAATTAGGCGGCACATTCAACTTGAGCAATAGTGATACAGCTTATGTTGGCGGGTTTGGAGCGCTACGTGATTATATACCCTCTATTGATAAGCCAACCAGTTTTAATGATAATGGTTTGAAAAGTTTTGTTGACCCCGCCCGCAATGGCACAACAAATAATGTATTAGAAATTGTCAACGCTGTTGAGATAACACGACAAGTGAGTGATAAATCAATGATTGTTAATAACAACATTAATAATGCTATGGCTGCGTTTAGTTATGAAGATGACGGGAGCTTTGAGGGGCATGGCGATGGATTAATATTATATTTTACTGATAAAAGATACCGTGCAACTTATGGATATTACGATACCTTAGGTTGGGTATTTGATCCTGCGCCTGATGCTATCAGTAATGGCAGTACCGATACACCTTATGCATTTGGCTTACTGACCAATGAACGTCTGATTTACACAGGTAGTGTTGACTTTCCTATGGAGCATATGGCATTGATTGAATGGGAAGTGCGTGCAGATACTTATAATAGTAACGCTTATGCTATCGTTGGCTTTGAAACTGCTGGCACTGATATTCCGAACACTGGCACTGCTGTTGGCTTCACTGGTTACGGAAAAGGGAATTATTATACTGCTGAGGCAATTGAAGTCCTATTCTTTGATGTAACCATCAATGTTAACTTTGAACAACATCAAGTGAGTTTAACCACCGAGAATATATGCCGTTATCCCGATAGTGTTCATTCTTGCACCCAATTTGAACTTTGGCGTCCTCATCTTGGGTTCACGGCACAAACATTAAACTATACAGCTAATACAAATAACATTACTGGCGCGATTCAGACTGATGGCGATACTGAGAATGCAAAACTTACTGGCACATCCAATGCAAGATTTTACGGCATAGGCGCTGATGCTACGAAAGAATTAGGCGGCACATTCAGCGTCAGCAATGATGATGCAGGCTATGTTGGCTATTTCGGGGCGAAGAAGCAATAATCCGCTACGACTGAGAGTCCTGCATCTGTTGCTAACGCGACTCCTCCTGTGGACGACACGCCTGTTGTTGACACTGATGACGGTGAAAAACCCATTGCCCCACCAACGACATTCACATCATTAACAAGCTTTAGTGATGCAACCGTGCTGGCACAAAAAAGAATGCCCTAGCCGTTACGAATGCTATTGAGGTGCGTCAAGCTGATGTTGGGAATATAATATCCTCTGAAAAGCTTGCAAATACTGTGGTTGAGTTTGATTATGATGCTAATGGTGGTTTTGATTATGGTGCAAGCTTAAACTTCTATTTTAATGGTAACAGATATAGCACAATCAGTGCTACCGGTCTCACCAATGATGTCTATGATTATGATGTTGCATCTGGCACTGCCGATACTCCCGATTATTTGGGGTTCGACAATAACGCTGATTCTTTCGGCTTTTATCCGAATCACATGGCACTCATCTATTGGAAATTAGAAGATAATGTTGCTTATGAAGCCTATGGTTTTGGTATCGCTGGTTTTGAAACTACTGGTTCTGCTATTCCTAGCACTGAAGCCAATGTCAAATTTGTTGGTAAGGGTGGTGGACATCATTATGCTGGCGAGTTTACTGAAAACATCTCTTTTGATGTTATACTCGATATTGATTTTACAGCAAGCAACAAGCAAATAACATTCTCAACCATTAATTCATGTGCTAGCGATTGTGAAACTGGTGATGACCGTGCTTACCTTGATTTTACCAATCAGAAACTAAGCTATGCCGCTCAAACAAACGCGATTACGGGCACTGTTAGAACAGGTTCTGTTACAAATACCTTTACACCAGCCCCTGTAGATGGAGTGTATCAGTCCCCAATAACCATTGATCTATACCCATCATTAGCAGGCACAGCCAATGCCCGTTTTTATGGACCTGAAGGTGAAGAAATCGGTGGCACATTCAGCGTTGGAACCAATTATACCGATCAAATCGTCTATGTTTGGGATGCTACCGCGAAAGGAGGAGCAGGAGACTGGGTTGAGACTATAGAATCTACTTTCTTAAATACTGCCACCCGTAGGAGCTATTTTGGTTGGTTCGGTGCAAAAAGTCTTGCTTCTATCGACAAGCCTAATCAAGCAGAATTGAACGCCAATAACTTAAGAGACTTTAACGACTACAATCGCGAACTCACAACAAATGTTTTGCCAGTCGCTAATGCTGTTGAAATGTTTCAATCTAGTGATAGGTCAATTTCCACATTAGACCGTGTGGGTGTTGCAGTTGAGTTCACCTATGGAACTCCTGATGATGATGTTGAGGATGGTTATGTTCAACCTGTTAATAACTATATTGATTTTGAAGATGGTGAGAGCTTAAACCTATATTTTAATCATAAAACATACAAGGCAACCAATGCTGATGGTAGCACCGATTTTATCCATGATGATGATGTGGGTTCTGGTTCTGCAGCGACCCCCGATTATTTTGGGTTAACCAAAGAAGAAACTTATTTCGGCTTTGCACCAGATTACATGGCGCTTGTCTATTGGAAATTATATGAAAATGTTGCTTATGAAAGCTATGGTTATGGTATCGCTGGTTTTAAAACCAAGCATACTGATATGCCTATCACTACCAATGGCTTTGGGCTAAGATTTGAGGGTAAGGGTGATGGACATCATTATTTTGAAACGATTAGCGAAAACATCTATTTTGATATCGTCATCTATGCTAACTTTACAGCTCATAGGGTAAAATTCACAACTGAAAACTCATGTGCCAACGATTGTGAGGTTGGTGATGACCGTAACTATCTTAAATTTAATAAAACATTAGACTATCAAGCTGGCATCAACGCCGTTAAGGGTGATATTGAAACTTTTGGTGGTGGTGATGGTAATAATACCAATTGGTCTCAATTATCAGGCACATTAAATGCAAGCTTCTATGGTCCTAACGCTGACGAAATCGGTGGCACTTTTGCTGTATCAAATTCTAGCAATCGTAGTTATGTTGGTTGGTTTGGTGCAAACAGACCATAATTGCTGATATATAAATAATCTAAAGCGATAATCTAAAGCACAAAATTAAAGCGCGGGTGGTTTCATTACCATCCGCGCTTTTTTTATCAAGCGCGCGAATTTGAAAGCAACCTGCTAAAATAAAAATATTGGTTTACTTATGCTATGCTATTTGTTAACATAAACAAGATATATGAATATGATTAACTTATTTGTTTATGTTATAAGGATTGAAAATGGAAAAAAATTATCAGCTTTACGGAAAAAATCGCTTGCTGAATCAAGAAAATATGTGGAAGATTACTTTGAAGCAAGACTTGATACTTTTGGCGAGCCTATGACTTTTTCTAGTGATGAGCGTGATTTGCATAATATGAAAATGGATATGTGGTTAGCATGTGGTCATGTTGCCGTTGCAAGTGAGAATGAAAAACTAAAACAATCTTTTTTTCAAGCAGCTGATAAGGCAGAAATTTTTGAGAAACAATATTGATTATTAAAAATAATGCCTAAAGCCTCTTCCCTCCGTCATTCCTGCCCATTAATAATTATCTTGGCAGGAATCCAGAGTATAAAACATATCGAGAGACAAAAACGCAAGGCAGAGTCTTTTGCGGCATATCAAAAAAAGGCAGAGCGTGTTGCAATACATTATATATGGGGGGCTTTGCGACATACGCTTTGGCGGTTCTGTCCGTTGGACAACCGCCACGCGATGACGCCCCCCATACCCCCCACCGCTATACTCAATACTATCGATGCCGTATTTCTCGGTTACCCTACATAATTATCTTGCCTATCGCACAATATTTCGCTATGCTTTCACCATCATGGCGATAGATAAAGATACATTGCAAAATTTGCTCAAAACGGCGTTTCCAGAAGCTGAGATTACCATCACGGATTTGGCAGGCGATGGCGACCATTACAGCCTAGAGATTGCCGATAAAATATTCACGGGCAAAAGCCGTGTACAACAGCATCAGCTTGTCTATCAGGCATTAGGCGGGAAAATGGGTGGTGATTTACATGCGCTTGCCATCAAAACCCGCGCAATTTAACCAACAAAGGAAAATAATATGAGTGATACCAAACAAGAAATTCAGCAATTAATTGATAATAACCCCATCATGCTATTTATGAAAGGCACACCCGACGCGCCCCGTTGTGGTTTTTCCAATATGGTGGTGCAGATACTCACCCATCTGGAAGTGAAATATCAAGCGCAAGATGTGTTGGTTTCCGAAGAGATGCGGCAAGGCATTAAAGAAATCTCGGATTGGCCAACCATTCCGCAACTCTATATTAAAGGTGAGTTTGTTGGCGGTTGCGATATTGTCCGTGAGATGTTTGAAGCCGGCGAATTGCAGGATTTAATCAACTAATCAGACTGTATTTGTTTTTGGTGCATGATATAGGCAATTACCGCACAGATGATTGAGATGAGCGTTAACACCGCTATCACCATCAGCCCAATATAAGGGTTATTTTCGCCCCCAAGCGCAATCACCACCGAGCCTAGCACCGAGCCCATCAGCACCTGCCCAGCACCCATTAAACCAATCGCCATACCGCTGGAACGCCCCGCAATGCTAATCCCGATAATCATAGAATTATTAACCGCCATGCCATTGGTAATGCCAAAAATCAATAAGGCAAGTGAGAGCATGGCAGGGTGTGGCACAATGGCGGGCAACAAAGCCATCAGCATCACCGCGAATAATGTGCCGATAGTGCCAATCATCACCAAAAATTCGATGCTATAATAATGCGTGAGGTAACGGTTTAAGATATTGCCCATAATGTAACCCACTGAAACTACCGAAAAATAAATCCCAAATTCGGTTACGCTCGCACCCAAATGCTGAAAATGGTAAATCATAAAGCCATTCATCGCAAAAAACACCCCCACTTGAATCGCGGTAACCGTAAAATTAAGATTGAAAACTGGCAACCGAAACAGCTGATGCGCCGCTTTGCCAATGGTTTTGATACTCACCGATTCTGTGCAGTACAGATTGGTTTCGCGCCCGATGGTAAGGTTCAGCACCATCACGATAAAGCCGAACAACGTCATCAGCAATATATTCAACCGCCAGCCAAAATTATCAGCAATCACCCCGCTTAACGCTAGGCTTAACACTTGCACAATCACCATAAAAGCGGTAACGGTAGATAGGGTGCGCGTTGCTTGGGTTTTGGTAAGGCAATCATTGACCATAATCCGTGACATCGCAATACAGCACGCCGCCCCAAAGCCCTGTACCAAGCGGGCAATCAATAGAATATCAATATTTTGCGCGAGCAAACTAACAAACGCACCAATAAAATATAACACAGAGCCAAATAAAAGAGTGGGTTTGCGCCCATAATGATCAGAGATTGGTCCCGCAATCAGCTGCCCCAATGCCACACTCAACAGATAAACGCTTAATATCAACTGCGCCTTATCGGCACTGATGGCAAACTCATCACGCAAAATGGTGAGGGCAGGAATCACAAAAGTCATGCCCAACACCATCAAGCTAGAACTACAAACAAGATAAGGGATAGGGGGCAAGGATGCGCGTGTTTGGTTCATTTGGCTTATGTCATTTACGATGCACCATTATGGCGACACCGTTACGGTGACACCATTATGGTGAGGGCGTGCCATATTGCTGATATAATATTTCAATTTCACCAAGCAATTCAGGCGATAAGGTAATATCAGCACTGGCGATATTGGATTGCAACTGCTCTATCGTGGTCGCGCCAATAATATTTGAGGCAACAAACGGTTGCTGATTCACAAATGCCAATGCCATTTGCGCGGCATCAAGCTGATATTTCTTTGCCAACGCGACATAATCACGCGTTGCTTTTACCGATAAATCGTTTGAAAAACGTAGCCAATAATCAGGTTGCACTTTTAGCCGCGACCCTTCAGGCATTTTGCCATCAAGATATTTACCCGATAGCACGCCAAACCCCAATGGTGAATAGGCAAGCAAAGGCATCTCATTACGTATCGCAATTTCGGCAAGCCCAACTTCAAACGACCGATTCAGCAAAGAATAAGGGTTTTGAATGGAAACCAGCCCTTCTGCACCCAACCTATCAGCATGGCGCTGATATTCCATCAAACCATATGGTGTTTCGTTAGAAACACCCCATGTGCGAATTTTGCCTTGCGTGATAAGCGCGTTCATGGTTTCAACAATTTCGGCAAACTCATCTAACGCTTTATTATCGGCATCATGTTTATAATTTAAACTACCAAAAAAATTAGTCGCACGGCTAGGCCAGTGGATTTGATAAAGATCGATATAATCGGTTTGCAAACGTTGTAAACTGGTTTCAAGCGCAGCCAAAATATTGGCTTTATTGGTGACTGACATACCATTTTCACTCAAATCAGGGCGTAACCAGCCAAGCTCAGCACCACCAACAATTTTACTGGCAATAATCACCTTATCGCGTTTGCTTGCATTTTTGGCAAGCCATGTGCCTAAATGCCGTTCAGTCGTGCCAAATAATTTGAGAGATTCTTGATTAACAGGCGGCGGATAAATCTCGGCAGTATCCAAAAAATTAACGCCATGTTCCAACGCGTAATCTATTTGCTGATGGGCATCTTGTTCGCTATTTTGCCTGCCCCATGTCATCGTGCCTAAACAAATAACACTAACATCAATGCCACTTTTACCTAATGGACGATATTGCATGATAAAATCCTCGCTTGCTTAAAGATTATCAACATCATTATCGATGTCATTATTGGCTTTATCTAAATCCTTATTCAGCGATTCAGCATCGGCAGGAAAATCCAGCCAACCTTTGAAAATCCGTGTGCCAGCGGTTAGCAGACATAAAATGCCAAATAGCCAAGCCAATATAGGAAACAAAGACGGAAACAGGCAAATCAACACAAGGAAAATGACAGTTTCAGTGCCTTCGGTAAGCCCGCCAAGATAGAAAAAAGCTTTCGGCAATGGCAATGTGCCATCATCTTTTATCTCGGTAGAAATATCATATTTTTGTGCAAAAATCGCATAAGCCAAGAATGAGCTACCCGTGCCAACAAACGAGAAAATCACAAAAGCTGCGGCAAGCGCATTGGCTTCAGAATCCATTAAGGCAAACCCTAATGGCACACCCGCATAAAAAATGAAATCGCACACAATATCTAAAAAACCACCACGGTCGCTCTCGCCTACCATGCGTGCCAATGTGCCATCAACGCCATCGGCAACACGGTTGATAATAATCAATGCAAGCCCAATATCGGTACGCCCCCATGCGATAAAAAATACCGCCAACATGCCCGCCGCAAATCCACCTAACGTAATCCAGTCAGGTTTTATTTTGGCACGCATACAGAACCCTGCAAGTGATTTCAGGGTAGGGTCAATATATTTACGGATATGGGTATCAAGCATGGTTTTCAATCCTTCAAACCTATTATTCATCTGTTTTTTTCACATCATCTGTTGCGTTATTATCTGTTTTGGCATCTTCATCGGTTTCGGCTGCTTTGGCTTTTTCTGCCTTTACTTTTTCTGCTTTAACTTCTGTTTTGGCACTGCTAGCATTAGCAAATTGCGCGATAATCGTCTCACCGCCAGTGGTTTGTTGCCCCTCTTTTATCGTGATATTGCAATTGGTGGGCAGAAAAATATCGGTGATATTAACCATCCGCGCCATTCCCAAAGCATCGCCTGCATTGAGGCTTTTGCCTTTATCGGTGGCATCTATGAATTTTTTACCCAATATTGGCGAATAGATAACAATATGGATTTTATCTTGCGCTGTTATGCTAAAATTTTGAGTATCGCCACGTTCTAAATCTAAATCGCCTTTGGTGAAAATCGGTGCATGAAGCAGTTCTGATTCAGCCACCACACCCGTTTGCGGTGCAAATAGCATTTGTGAATCAAGCCATTTGCTCTTGATTCTAATGCGAATACGCGCCTGCCCTGCTTCTGAAAATTCTGCGGGTAAGGTTAGGTTTTCAATTTCCTGCACCGTGCCATCACCTAATGCCAGAATATTATTATCGCTATCGGATGGGGTGCGCTTCACTTTGCGAAAATGCAACAAGCTTAAGAGCAAAACAATCCCGCCCAACCATGCAATAGGATTCCATACCAATGCGCCAATCAGTGTCAGCAATGCTGAGGCACCAAAAATAGGATAGCCCTCAGCATCAAAAGAAGGCAAACCAAGTTCTTTAAAAAATTGTTTGATATTCATAACATTTCCAATAAAATATTGTTATCATAAGCCCTTACAGTAACAATTCCAATATGATATTACAAGTCGATAAATCATTATTTTAGGGATTTTTTCATTAATAACGAATCGATTGCTGTATCACGCCCCTGCTGATAATAGCCTTTGCGCCGATGATAAATAATATAACCATGTTTGTGATAAAATTTGAGTGCCACATGATTATCTTCGGCAACATCTAAAAAAATAGTCTGCCATTGGTTCGCTTTATCTAGCGCACCCAACAACATGCTTGCAATGCCCTGCCTTCTAGCGGTTTTATCCGCACCGATAAGAATAATTTCTGCTTCGGGCAATGGGGGTGAAATATATTGATAGCATAAGAATCCTAATGGTTTGTTATCCGCATTTTGCACAATAATTGTATCACTATTGGGCGCTTCTAGCCGTGTTTCAAAATCAGATGCCTGCCAAATCGTATCGCCAAAACAATTTTGATAAAGCTCAAAAAGCATATTAGCATTGTTTTTATCGGCATTTTTATGGATATGGTATAAAGATAATGTGGCGTTCATAAGATTTTAATTAGAATACATAATAGTGGAGAAAAAATAGTTTGTAATTATTCACTTGCAAAATATATTTTTTACGGTAATATACGCTTGCTTTTACATCAAAGCAAGGAATCGTTTTGATGGGAATCGTTTTGATGGGGTGTAGCCAAGCGGTAAGGCAGCGGCTTTTGATGCCGCCATGCGTAGGTTCGAATCCTACCACCCCAGATTTCTATATGTGATTTTTTAATAGATTACCATCAACGACTTAAAAGCTAAATCTAATATAGCCACTATAGACTGCTTCTTCAAAATCATCATAGAAAAGAATATTGGAATCTCGGCGGCTCTTTGTCCAAGTGACACAGATAACCTCGCCAACTTTCCATATTTTGGGGCAATATTCCGCACCCCTTGTGCTATTGATATCGCCTCTTCTATTTTGCCAGAATGGGTCAATTTCCACATGGTCGGTTTTTGATTGGCTTGCCGAAAGCGCAAATGTGCCAATGCGGGTGGGGAATGATTGGCGAAGCGATACCGAACGTGTGCGCGAAGAATTATAGCTGCTATTATAGACATTCCATAGCCAGCTATAACTCAACTGCATATTCTTAATGGTTAAAGGGTTGATAATCCTTAAATCAGCGGTTTTGCGATAGCCGCGATAATCATAATTATTGTTATTTTCAAGAATGTAATAGCCAACCGAAGGAATCACAGCCGATTTCCGCAAACCAACTTCATAACCAAGCTTTGCACCATAAGTAACATATTTGGTTTTTGCACCACCATATCTTTCAGATAATTGTGTTGAATATTCCAAAAAGTGGCGCTGTGGCGCCGCTGTATTATCAAATGTAAAAGATAATGAACCAGAATCATAGTCGATACCCTCATAATCAGTGATGCTGGCGCGGCTATTAAGCGACCAAATAGGGTTAACACGTTTACTTAAGCTTAAAGAATGATACCACCCCCAATGCCTTTCAATATCAGGCGTATAATTAAGTGTTGCACCAAACAGAGGTAAGAAATATTCACCTGATTTTGTTGGTTGTTTGCTAAGATTTTCTTCATTCAGATGCGAGGCGTAATAGCTAAATTTACCCCTTGTTAATTCTAATTCTCTGATATAGCTATTCACCCTACCAAGCACAACTGGTGGCACATTAAAATCTTTTTTAATTTGTTTGAATGCCGCTAATGCTTTTTTTCTATTGGCTTCTTCATAATAAATTCTGGCAATTTCCAGCGATAACAGCATATCAACCTTTGAATCAAGAATAGCCCGAAACAGCAATTCGGATTCTAACAACCTTCCTTGTTGGCGCAACCTGACGGCTTCCACATAGGCTTCATCGGCATTGAGCGAGCGCGCTTGTCCATCCTGCCCATAGGCAAGTGATGCGCTAAGCAGGCTGATAAAAACAACAAGGCAGTAAAGATATTTCAATTTTGTTGTGCCTTACTTTATTGCACCAATTTTTGCGCCAAAGGCACCCGAATAACGGCCACCACTATCATCACTGATTCTAAACACACCGCCCAATTCTTGGGCTTCTGGCCCGTAGAATCTTGCCGTTACTGTGCCGCGTAATGAACCTGTTTTGGTTTCACCAACAGCATCATAACTGTTATCGCTTGAATTATAGGTTAAATCTGTCATAAAGTCTAAATTGCTATCACGTGTTTTGCTGGTTGCATCTGGAATAATGTTAATATCAGTAATAGAAGGTGCGCGCCAAGCTTTTGTATCGGTTGCCTCCAACTCTATCGTATTTGCTTGCAAACTAGCATTGATAGTTGCTTCTGTCAAGTAGCGATTGCTCTGTGCATCAACATATAATCCGATAGCTTTGCCCGTAAAATTTACCTTTGTTCGGTGATTAATATTGGCAAGCAATGTTATATTACCAAATGATAACACGCCAACATCAATATTATTTTCGTCCTCATTCAACCATAACGCCATGCTTTGATATTTCCAATCTTCTGTTTCGGGGGTAATGCCCACCAGCCAGTCTGTTTCATCTGATGAGGCACGCATTAAATAGAGATAAGATGCACCTTCAATGTTTGAAACTTCATTGCGTTTGAAAATTTGTTCTTGGTTATCATCACTACCAATGGTGAGTTGATTTAATGTTGCTTTATCATCATAATCTAACGTAATTTCTTCGCTGCGTGGTTCGTCATTATTTCCTGAAATTGTAACAGAATGGCTTTGCACAGAGCTTGATGGGCTGATAGAATCCCAACTTGAAAAAATTTCAATCGGTTGCGGACTGGTTGCAGATGCGCCGCCGCCGCCGCCGCCGCCGCCAGAAACACAGCCTGCTAATGGAAATGTGAGAGATAATAAAAATAATAGATTTGTTTGTAAGGTGGCTTTCATGGCACAATTCTAATGTCCTGATGTCTATGGCTGATAATGGTTTGAACCACCTCTCATTCCTCTGCAAGCAAAATTATAGCAAAGTAAGCCGATAATGTCAATAAATTATTAACATTAGTGATAAATATTAATCAGCAACGCCATCATAATAATCTGTGGCACGGTAATCAGTGGCAAAAACATCGCGAATCGCCAGCTTTTGGTGGTCTCTTTTAGCACCATCATTTCAGTATAATCGGTGGCAACCCCTGCCATTAGAAACGCAAAACCGTTACCAGCGGCGCCTGCGCGATTCACAATATCGCCAGCAATCGGCGCCGAGCCTTCCGAGCATACTTCTAATATGGTGGCAAGCAATGTTGTCATCAGCAAGCCCAGCAAAGTAGGACCAAAAAATGTGGTAAATTGCCCTGCATCAACAAAGCCGCGCAATAATGACGCCAGCAAAATGCCGAATAATAGCCAGCGCATCACCATACGCGAATCTTTGACGCCATCACTGATAATATCGCTAAAAAACTGCCGATTGTAATGCGTGTTTTTGATTCCTTTCTTTGCCTCAGCCCAAAAATTGAAATTATCAGGAATATCAAATGCGTTATGATTGGCGGGCAATATGCCAGCACCCACTAGCCTATCAAAGATAAAGCCTGTTATCAGGGCAATCACCATCGAAAGCGCGATAAATAACAATGTCAGCTTAAAGCCAATCAAGCCAATCAGCACCAACGTTAGCGAAAAAGAGTTCCACGGGCTTGCCAATAAAAACGCAATCACCTGCCCGCCACTGGCGCCACGTTGATATAATTTTGCCGCCACCATCAAAATACCATGCGAGCATAAATCCAGTAACACGCCCGCACCAGTGGCGCGCAACAAGCCCGTAAATGTGCCACCCTTGCCCAATAACGAGACGATAAAAGCTTGCGGGATTTTATTAAGCAAGCCGATAAAAAACATGCCAATCAGCACCCCCCACCATATTGAGTGAATGGTATGATACACGCTATCAGCCATCGCCATAAGCCAATTTGGCATCATCAATGGCATCAAAAAAGGTTGGCACAATGCCAGAATAAATAACGGCAACACGCCTGCAAACGACCCCCATAATAGTCTATCAATGGGTTTGCGTTTATTGTTGTTTTGGTTGCTGTTTTCTGAAGCGCAGCAACTAGGAATCGTTTTTTTTGGGGTTTTTTGGGTTTCTTCAATGTTGCTCATTTGCTTACTCATATTTCTTTAATAGGGTGATGATTTCTTGTAGTTTTTTATCTTGTAGGTCTGGCGTGGCTTGGTCTAGGCAATGCTTCATATGGGTTTCTAATATTGATAATTCCACAGATTTCAAGGCGTTACGCGCGGCTCTGACTTGCGTGATAATATCCACACAATATTGCTCTTCGCCAATCATGCGCTTAACGGCATCAATCTGCCCAGCGATTCTGTTTAATTTGCCTAATTGCTGATGATGTGATGGGTGCATTATGTGATACCTTTCTTGCCAATATACCCCATAGGGTATATTGCCGATAAGCCTTTGTCAAGTCAATATTAGGTGAATAATGAAATATTATGCCATAACAGATAAATTGCTAGCCCCGTAAAAATCGCCAATAAAGCATTATGAAACCGCCAATAGAGCGCAATCGTAATAAAAGAGGTAACAAGCAATGGCGCACCATAAGGCGCGCTGCTATAATCTGCATCTTTCAGGGTGTAAATCACCAACAGGCTCATCACCCCCACTGGCATTTTTTCACCGATAAATGCCAGCAAATCGTTATTTTTGAACAATCGATTGCCAAACCATATCGGCAAAGCCCGCAAACCAAAAGTAATGACGGCAATCACGATGATGATGGATAATGTATGGCTATCTTGCATTATTATGCTCCGCATTGCGATGCCCTTTATAATCGCGCATGATACAGCCAAGATACACTATCAGCGCAATGCTTAAGAAACTATCCTTAATCACAAATTTTTCAACCACAAGCCCAACCATTGCCGACACCACCACATACAACAGCAAACGCGAATCTTGCGCCTCTTTCACCGCATCAATCGCCAGCACAATAAACATGGCGGTGAGCGCAAATTCGAACCCGCCAATTTCGGGTGGCACAATCAGCCCTAGCAACGCACCAATGGTGGCACTGCTCACCCATGTGCAATGCGCGAAAATCTGCAATAGCGTTACTTCTCTGCCGTTTAATTGCTTGCCTTTGCCAGCTGATGTAACGCCATAAATTTCATCGGTCAATGCCCAAATGCCGTAAAATTTCTGCAACCCCCCATTCAAACGGTGATATGGAAATGATAGCCCATAGAAAATATGCCGAAAATTAACCACAAACGTGGTAAACGCAACCGTGAATAACGACACCCCACCGCTGATAAAACTCACCGCCAGATATTCAATCGAGCCCGCATAGATGATGATACAGGCAAGCGGCGCCCAATACCATGCAATATCACTGGCGGTAAAGAACAACCCCAACGCCATGCCCAATGGCACATAGGCGGCGGCAATCGGTAGCCATAACAGCAGAATTTTTTTAAGGTTAATTTTTTGTACTATCATCTCACTTTGGCATCTCATCTTGGCATCTTTACATTTGTTATATCATTGTAATCTTGTAACAAATATGTTAGCTTGCCCGCAACTTTAAAAGTTTGCAACTTTAAAAGTTCGCTACTGAAATTAAGGAGCTATTGATGAATCTCACCGCTATTTTGCAAAAACGTTACTCAACCAAGAAATTTGATAGCAGTAAAGTGATAGATGCCACCATATGGCAACAGATGGAAGATGCGCTACGATTGGCGGCTTCTAGCGTTAATTCTCAGCCATGGCATTTTATCATCACCGCATCAGATGCAGGCAAGCAACGGATGATGAAAGGCACGAAAAACTACGCCTATAACGCGCCGAAAATCGCTGATGCCTCGCATGTGGTGTTGTTTTGCGCTAAAACCACGATGGACGATGCCGATATTGCGCGTGTGCTAGATAAGGAAGAGGCAGATGGGCGTTATGGCGATGCTGATTTTAAGCAACAAAGCCTGATGGTGAAGCAGGGCTATTTTGGAATGCAACGCGATGCGGGCAGTTTGCAACATTGGGCTGAAAAGCAGACTTATCTTAATGTTGGCAATGCGCTACTCTCTGCCGCATTGTTAGATATTGATGCCGTGCCGATGGAAGGCATTGATATTGACGCGCTGAATGCTGAATTTGATTTGCCCACGCAAGGATTAACGGCATTGGTGATGGTCTCATTTGGCTATCGCGCGGCTGATGATTTTAATGCGGGCTTGCCAAAATCCCGCCTTGCAAGTGAAGATGTGATAACGCGGGTGTGAGTGCAGATAAACGCCATTGCTAGTGTTGAGTAACCGAGACACACGCCTCCGCCAGTATTAAACACAAGCGGGGGGATTATCAAGGGGGGTTCGCGCAAGGAAGCGGACGTCAGTCTCGCGACCGATAAAGCGCGTCCGCACCCCCCTTGATATATATAACGACTCCGCAAAGCCCCCGCATATAATAATGTGATGAGACACGCTAGATATGAGTATTAAGCATCTAGCGACACGCACCGCATCGAGTTAAAAAAACACCCCTCATCACAAATGATGAGGGGTGAGTGCGGTCGCGCCGTTTTTATTGTTATCAGCGGTTGTTAACCAAATAAGCGTTTCATCAATACCGTTATGGCATCAACAAAAAAGCTACTAGAGAGACTCTAGTAGCTGGGAATTAGTAACCGCTATTGCAAAGAAAAACGGCGCGATGCTTTTTGGCACCGAAACGCTTGGACATATAGCACCGCTTCCCAGCCGAAACTGAAAAACAGCGCACCATTTGACACGAGTTAATATATAACGAAAACGCGCCAATCACGGTTGATGCAACCGCTTTGCAAATAGGGGTTACTAAGCCCCACGCTAGAAAATCATTCAGGCGATAAGGTTAGTATATAGGTTACGGGAAGAGAATGCAAGGGGATTTTGCGATATGCACCCCTTGATACTATTAATGAGAGTTTTTAAGCAATTTAGTTTTCCAAAGCAAGGGCTATTTTTTCTATAAGTTCTGTTAATTTACTATATTCTTTTTGTTTTTCTAAATATTCTTGATATTGATTTTCAGCATTTAAAACCACTTCATTATAAGTCATGATTTTTGCATTATATTGTTTTAAACTGTTTAAATCTCTTTCTGTGTATTTATGCTTATTCTGTCCCATTAAGATGAATACCATAATATCCGTGCTTTCTGTTTGCTGTTCAACGGCTACGAGATATTTACTTATTTGAGTTTGCAAATCCCCTATTGCAGGTGTAACATCAGGTTTTTTTAATTCCACAATAATATGCGTACCAGATGTTTTGCGATATCTTATATCTATTCTACCATTTTCTTTTACACCTCTTAGGGTAGCTGAAATAGGTTCTTCCAAACCAGTCGTTGCGGCTCTATCCCATGAAGGGTCTAACAACCAAAGATGGTCATAAATATGGTTTTGAATTATTTTTTCAAGGCTATTGTTTTGATTATGATGAGCCAATTTTTTGATAATTTCTAATCTTGTTCTTGTGATTTCATAATAAAGATGAGATTCTATCATGTCATGCTCTGATAAAGTTTTTAAAAAATATTCTATATCTTCTGATGGTGAATTTTCAATTTTACTAAAATTGTGAGTGATTTTAAGTTGTTCAACAGCTGGGACAACAGCACGGTAAAGTGTCTTACGTTTGTCTATTTCTGCTATTTGACCTATAGTTCCAATAAGTTTGTTTGCTGTTGTTAAAGCATCACCTTGCAAAGTATCAAGCCATTCTTTCAATTCTGGTATTCTATTTCGTAAATCTTCTTGAGATTTTTTTCCTCTTTTATCGTCCCAGATAACTCTTAATTTTTTTAATTCATTACGCAAATTTTCTAAAAAAGTTTTAAATCGATCATCTTCGGTATTGATAGATTGCCGATTGCTCGTAGCAATATCGTCCCCATCATCGTCATCTAAATAATCAGCATGAATCTCACCAATTAAATAATTTCTAACATGTCCTGATATTTGAAAATGTGCTAATAAATCTTCTTCAGCAACTTTCCCTCTTACAATAAGGGCAAGTTTGTTAACCATTTCACCATCATCATCTTTTAAGTTATTTGGTTCTTTTGCTGTGCCTATCCAACCAGAGATAGAAATTTCTTCATTAGGGCGGATTATAATTTCACAATTGTCTTTATTAAAATTATTTTGAATGTCAGCACCTTTTTCGCCATATAAAAACACAAATTGCATTTTTTTATAATAAGCCCTGTCCTCAGGAGTGATTTCCTCACTATTCACTGAAATTTTAAACTTATATTTTTCTCCAATAATTGCAAATCTTCTTGCAAGGTTGCGTTTTAAGTGTGTAAGATTTTTTTGTTGTCGCTTTTTAAAATCAGATAATTCTATGAGTGTGCCTTGTTCAATTTTGTTACCAAAATTAATAATAGGTACTTTATATTTTTCTTTGTTTTCTATTGCTTGTTCAATTGCAATTGCATTTAATTCTATTGCGGTTTTTTCACCATCTTTGACTGTATAGACACGAATATTATTGGCAATTGAAAAAAGAGATAATTTGCCAAGCCCTTTTCTACCCATCACTTTTCTTTGATGTTTAGCACTCACAGCATTTTCTTTTCTACGTTCATAACCAATATTGAGGTATCTTTTTTCAATATCATCACGCGTCATGCCATGTCCATTATCAGCAATGGTCATAATTTTATCTTGATTATAATGAATGGTAACTTCAGTTGCATCAGCATCCCATGCATTGGCAACCACTTCCGATAATACAGCAGGTGTTTTGCTATATAATTTGATACCCAAATGGTTAAGGACATTGAGGTCAATATTTAGTGGGAGTGTTTCTTTTTCGTCCATTGCTTAACTCATCATATGGTGTTTTATTGATTTTGCTATTGCTGTCCCTAGTTGAAAAGGCACTGCATTACCTACCATTCTTCCGACAGAACTATAGGTGATATTTTCTTCGCTTGCAAATTTATAATCCTCTGGAAAACCTTGCAATAAAGCACCCTCCCTTAAGGATAAGGCTCTATCTTGTTCAGGGTGACCAAACCTTCCCCTGCTATAACCATAATATTGGGTGGTGATTGTAGGGCTAGGTTTATCCCACTCCATACGTCCATATGGCGAAAAAGGACTGCCTGAATTTCTTCTTTGACATGCTACTACCAAATCATCTGACCAAACTTTCCAATTTTTACCAGGTACCGATTGTTTGATTCTTTTTATATTAATATCCGATAGTAAGCTAGAGCGGTGTAAAGGGTCTTGATGGTGTGTATCACCAGAATTAATAGGTGCTAGATGTTTAATAGTATCTTCAACTGTTTTTACTTTGGATACTTTTAATGATGGCAATAGACGAAATTCTTCACGCTTTGATGCTAGCAACACCATTCTTTTTCGACTTTGTGGTGTTCCGTAATCAATGGCATTTACAATATCATACCATACATAATAATTTAATTCTTCTAACTTATTAATAGTTTCTTTTATTAATTTACCATCTTCAAATTTTGTGAAACCTGTAACATTTTCCATTGATATAATATCAGGTTGTGCTACTTCAATAATATTCAAGAAATCTCTAAATAAAGACCATTGCTTATCTTGTTCTGTTTTATTTTTCAATAAGCTAAAAGGTTGGCAAGGGGCGCAGCCAATCAAAATACGAGGTCTTGGCCAGTGTATATCTGATAGATATTCTTTGGTAATTTCTTTAACATCTTTACGTAAAAAAATAGCATCATTATTGTTTTCAAAGGCGTAACGGCATTTTTCGTCATTATCGATACCGCACATAATTTTAAAGCCAGCTTGCTTCATTGCATGTGTCAAACCACCTGCACCGCAAAAAACATCTAAAACATACCCTGACATTTTGTTTAACTACCCTTAAAATAATTACCAATGTAAAACATGGTAGTATTAATGGCGGATGGGGTGGGATTTGAACCCACGGAGGGCGCAAACCCTCGCTGGTTTTCAAGACCAGTGCTTTCAACCACTCAGCCACCCATCCAGCTTCAACTTGATTATCAGCTTCGTTCACCCTTGTACCAATGGCGGGTTCACTTCGCCGTGCACGTAATATCGCATTTCACTCAAGCCGTAACATTGTAACGCTGATGCTTACAAAATGCAATTATTGTTTTACTCTTTTTTATATTTTTTGCAAGCCAAAGCTGACTTGCTGATTTTGCACAGCCTCGCAAGCGATTTTATACCCCAATTTTTGCGCCACCATATAATTATGCACCGCATGAACATTATAAGCATTCATGCTTTCATTCGGCAATTCGCCCTGCAAACCCTGCCGAAAAACATCATCAAGCCCAGCTTCGTTGCCCGTAAAAATCACCGCCAGCGCATCTAAATTGCCATCAAACCGCACCTCAACATGCCCCTCTTGCTTCAAAATATCCACAGCCAAAAACGCCTGATTAGCCACCAACCATAGGCTGCCCTCTGGTGCATCCATAAATACCGCATCAACGGGCGGGGCAAATGTAATTTGATATTCGGCAAGCATATCACGCAATAATGGCATCACCTCTTGTGGCGCAATCAGGCGATACCCCGCCGCACCATAAGCAAGCCGATAAAACTTCGTCCGCATTGCCAGCCTATCTGCCGATTGCCGCAGCATCATATTCTCTTCGGGCGTGAAATCGCCAAATTCGGCAAGCATATCAAACCCGCCCATCAGCGCGCCTAACGGACCAATCATTTCGTGGCACAGGCGCGAGCATAATAGGCTCGTTATATCGTGATATATTATATTGTCTGTCATATTGCTGTTATCGGCAAAAATGGCACGATTGTCAAGATGCAAAAAAATTATCAAAATACTTGCTTTTTTTTTCAAAATAAGGCAAGCACATAATATGGATAATAAAATAGTGCATAAATTCCGTCATCCCGGTTCAGGGCGTAGGCAGGCTAGCCCCAAAATGAAGGGCAGGCAGATTGACGATAAGGCGTTGGCAGAGATAGAGTCTTTGCTGAGTGGGCGCACCATCAGGCGCGACCATCTGATTGAGTATCTGCATCTGATTCAAGATAAATATGGCTATTTAGGCGCGGCGCATTTGGCGGCATTGGCACATATGATGAAACTGGCAATGGCGGAAGTGTATGAAGTTGCCAGCTTTTACGCTCATTTTGATATTGTGCTAGAAAACGAAACCCCACCGCCACCGCTAACAATTCGGGTATGTGATTCGCTTTCTTGCATGATGGCAGGCGCGGAAACATTGAAGGCAAAACTAGAAGCAGGCGTTGATAAAGAACATATCCGCATTTTACGCGCACCTTGCATGGGCAGATGCGATATTGCGCCCGTGCTAGAGATTGGTCACGCGCATTTGGGCAATGCCACGATGGCAAAAGCATTGCAAATGGTTGAGAATAAAGACACGCACGCTAAACTGCCTGATGAAGACGCGCTTGGTTTTGAGGCTTATCGCAAAGATGGTGGCTATGAGCTGTTAGAAAATTGCCGTGCCGATAAATATAGCCGTGATGATTTCATTGCATTGATAGGTAAATCAGGCTTGCGCGGGCTTGGTGGCGCGGGTTTTCCTGCCGCCAAAAAATGGCAATTTGTGCGTGCCGAAGCAAAACCACGTCTATTCGCAATCAATGGTGATGAGGGTGAGCCCGGCACAATTAAAGATTATGCCTATCTAAAGCGCGACCCGCATCGCTTTTTGGAAGGCATGTTGATTGCCGCATGGGTGGTGGAAGCCGAACATATTTTCATCTATTTGCGTGATGAATATCCCGATATTCGCCTGTTATTACAGCGCGAATTGGCGTTGTTGCAACAATCAGGGCTAGCGGCTGACATCACGATTGAATTGCGGCGCGGTGCAGGCGCGTATATTTGCGGTGAAGAATCAGCCATGATAGAATCGATTGAGGGCAAGCGCGGTCTGCCCCGTCATCGTCCGCCTTTCGTGGCGCAAAAGGGGATTTTCAACCGCCCGACTCTGGTGCATAATGTTGAAACTGTCTATGCGATTCGCGATATTATCGAACAAGGTGCAGAAAATTTTAGTGCGCGTGGTATCAATGGCAGACAGGGAATGCGGAGCTTCTCGGTTTCGGGGCGCGTGAAAGATAAGGGCGTTAAATATGCGCCAGCAGGCATTACGATTAAGCAGCTGATTGCAGATTATTGCGGTGGTATGGAAGATGGGCATCAATTTAAGGCATATCTGCCGGGTGGTGCTTCGGGTGGTATTTTGCCCGCACATATGGATGATATTCCGCTGGATTTTGATACATTGCAGGAATATGGCTGTTTCATTGGCTCGGCGGCGATTGTGGTGCTTTCTGATAAAGACCATCTGCCCGATGTCGTGCGTAATCTGATGCTGTTTTTTGAAGATGAATCATGCGGACAATGCACGCCATGCCGTAATGGCACTGAAAAAATGGTATCCCTATTAAAAGCTGAAAAATGGGATATTGGGCTGATGAAAGAACTCTCTGATGTGATGATAGATGCCTCAATTTGCGGATTAGGGCAAGCGGCACCCAACCCATTATTATGCTATCTTAAATATTTTGAAGATGATTTTCAAAAATAATTAAGTATATTAACAAAAAAACTAGCTATTACCGAAAAAATATGCTAGCGTCTAATTCTGAATTTTATAACAAACAACATTCAATAAGAGAGAGTAAGATGACGGATAATAATGATAAAACCCCTAATGAATTCTTTGACGACAATCCTGAACAGGCAGATAAAGAATTTTTCGGCAGAGTAAGTTTCCCCGATAGAAGAGGCTTTTTGGCAAAGGCTGGTTTGGCAACAATGGGCGCAATGGTTGGTGCAACCATTCCGTTTCATCGCAATATGCCAACAGGTCTCATCCCTGCTTCTTTGGCGCAAGATAATGTATTGGTTGGTAAAAATGGCTTAACATTGTTGAATGACCGCCCTGTTAATGCCGAAACCCCACCTGAATTGTTAGATGATAATATCACCCCAACCGATAGGCATTTTATCCGTAATAATGGCTTATTGCCTGATAATATGGATGCCGATAGCTGGACGCTAACAATTGATGGCTTGGTTGATAATCCGATGGAACTTTCTATCGCTGATTTGCGTTCGCAATTTAAGGTGCAAACCATGTCGTTGGTGATAGAATGTGGCGGTAATGGACGCGCTTTCTTTGACCCACCCGCAAGTGGCAATCAATGGACACTTGGCGCGGTAGCCTGTGCTGAGTGGACGGGCGTGAAGCTGAAAGATGTGTTGAAAGCCGCAGGCGTTCAAGATAATGTGGTTTATACTGCGCATCATGGTGCTGATTTGCATCTATCAGGTGATGAAAGCAAAACGCCTATCTCACGCGGTCTTCCGATTGATAAGGCGATGACTGATAATATCCTGATTGCGTTCGAAATGAATGGCAAGCCGTTGCACCCAATGAATGGTGCACCTTTGCGTTTGGTTGTTCCGGGTTGGCCCGGCTCTACCTCGCATAAATGGCTACAACGGATTGAATTGCGTGATATTGTGCATGATGGTCCTAAAATGACTGGTACAGCTTACCGTGTGCCAAACCGTCCTGTTGCGCCCGGTGAAAAAGTTGAGACTGAAGATTTTGTGATTATTGAACAGATGCCTGTTAAATCTCTTATCACTTTCCCTGCGAATGATGCCGATATTGGTAAAAGCACGCAAGTGCGCGGTCACGCATGGGCGGGCGACCGAACCATCAAACGGCTTGATATTTCTTATGATTTTGGTAAAAGCTGGCAAAGAGCAAAAGTCAGCAAGCCCGTGAATAGTGGCGCTTGGCAAAATTGGTCGGCTGATATTACGTTTGAACAAGCGGGTTATTATGAAATTTGGGCGCGTGCGACTGATTCAGCAGGCGATATGCAACCTTTTGCCATCGCTTGGAATCCAAAAGGCTATCTCAATAACACTTACCATCGTGTTGGTGTTCGCGTTTCATAAATTTTTCCTTTCAATGAATATGGGGGCGGTAACACTGCCCTCATTTTGTAACGATTGAATATGCTGATATAAAGGGTTTGCCATGTTAGCTATCTCTGCAAAATTACGCAATATTATTGGTGTTGCGATACTCTCTGTCGCGTTCTTATGTCTGGCGTCGCTATGTTTGGTGGGCAAGGCGCAAGCGCAAGATGATTATGAATTTGGTGTGTTATTTGATGCGCCGGGAGTTTCCGAAACCTATTATAATTGCATCGCCTGTCATTCTGAAAAAATTGTGGCACAGCAAGGGCAAACGCGCGAAGGCTGGATAAAATTATTGGAATGGATGGTTGAAGAACAAGGAATGCCAGTGATTGAAGAGCCTGATTACACCACCATCATTGACTATTTAAGCACAAATTATAACACCGACCGCCCAAATTTCCCCAAACCGAAGAGATAGTGCCGAAATGGTGATGCCGAAGAGATAATGGCGGAACGGTGATGGCAAAGCGATAGTGCCGAAAACGTTATATCCTAAAGCATCGTTTATTTTAAGAAAAAGATTATAATGAAAAATACATGGCGTCTCATTAAAAAAATAGCATCATATTTTATGGTGTTCTTTCTCACTGCATTTGTGCTTGCTTATGTTGCAGAAGAAGCTAGAAAAGACCGCAGAGATACTCATCGGGCTGAGTTGCGTATCAAAGATGAGCAGCTTTATCAGCTTGGCATTATTGTTGATGAGGTGTTAAGAAAAGAAGCGCGCACCATTTTATATGAAAAAAATATCGATAAAAAAATTGATATAGCAGGACAAAATTATCGTTTTCAAAAATATCAAACCAATTTTTTAACGCCCTTATCGGGGTTGCGTGAATATGTCTCTCAAGCTTCTTATATTGATTTTGCTGATGATAAATTGTTTTTTGCCACCACCAATGGCATATTTAGCTATGTTAGCACCGATGATTTAGATAATGACGAGATTGAATTTACCACCATCCCATCAAACTTGCCTGAATTTATTGGCGATGATTATGAAGAATTTTTTCTGCCTAGCTTAAGAGGTTTGCGTGATATTCTTATTGATGATAACCGTCTTGACGATAATCAGCTTGGCGATAATCGTCTTTATATTTCTTATATTGCAAAGCGCGGTGAAGAATGTTGGGTAATGGCGATTGCTGTTGCCCAGTTGAACACCAAGAAATTAGAATTTAGCGACTTTTTTGAGTCTGACCAATGTTCAAAACGCCCGCCTACTTTTGAAAGCGCAGGCAGAATTGAGCATTATAAAGATAATCAATTCCTTTATTCATTCGGCGATGCAGCTGGCAAACATCAGGATGTTAATAGTTTTGCGGGCAAGATTATTGCCATTAATAAAGAGGATAAAACCTATCGCGTGGTTTCAATGGGGCATCGCAATCCGCAAGGACTTTATTATGATAAAGAAAATGATATGATTTTCTCTAGTGAGCATGGGCCTAAAGGCGGTGATGAGTTGAATCTTAATCTCTCGCCAGATGGTGCAGAAATTGAAAATTATGGTTGGCCAATATCATCTTACGGACGCCCCTATAATTTAGAAAAAGAAGACCCTTACAAAAAATCTCATAAGGATTTTGGTTTTATAGAACCGTTAAAAGATTTTACACCTTCTATTGGGCCATCGCAAATTATCGGGTTACCCGAAAAATTTAATAATGTTGCTGGCACACAGATTATTTTGAGTTCATTAGGTGGCAGGGGCGGCATTGAGTGGGGCAATCAGTCGCTGAATTACTTTCTGCTTTCTGATGATAATCAAATCATCACGCATGATATTGAAATCACATATGAGCGTATTCGTGATATTATCTATGTGGAAGAGTTAGATAAAGTATTTCTCTCGTTTGAATTAACAAAGTCATTTGGAATTTTAGAAGCAACTGAATAATCCTTGCGAAACATAACGTATTATTTTGGTGAGATAACGATAATAGTTTGGTCATCTCCGCTGTAAGCAATAATTTTATTAATACTCTCAACATAAAATAAATCACGAATGCGTCTTTCAAGCTCAAAAACTTCTCGTTGCTTGGTAGAATAATCATCATTCAAAATAAAATGAGTAACTCCCAAGCCACCTGACTGAGGATCGGGGTCGCTACCTGTTAGTGCCGCAAGAAAAATTTGCTTATCATTTATGCCGTTAAATTTATTATCAACTTTTATGATTTCGGAAATACCAATCGACATATCGTAAATTTTTAAGGGTTCTACAAAGCCGTAAGCGCTATGCGGGCTGACGAAAGGATTTTCTTTGTCTCCCAATGAATAAGGCTTGCCATAAGAAGCGATGGGCCAACCATAATTCTCAACATCACCGCCGGGTGAGACATTGATATTAATCTCATCACCGCCACGTGGTCCATGGTCAGTTGATAAGATAATATCTTCTTCTGCATCGTAATAAAGCCCTTGTGGGTTGCGAAATCCCTTCGCTATCAATTCATACTCACCTGTATCTTTATCGATGGCGATAATTTTTCCTATTGCATTATCATCTTTTTGAGGGTTACCAAAATATTGACCCGTTGATACTAGGATTTTATTATCTTTATATGAAACGATTCTACCACCTGTTTCGCTAATGACACCATTGGTATCAAAAAAATATTTTTCTTGCCCTTTTTCTCGGGTATCCCTTTCATGAGACATAAGAACAATGCTTTCATCACATGTTTTTTGGGCAAATATCTTTTTAAATTTAATTTTTTCTACATTTAAATCTGCTACTAATAACTGCATCCTCAGGCAAGGTTCAACCAATGCACCTTCTTTTTTATAAGGCACAACATTTGATACAAATAGCCGATTATCATCGATAATCATTCCTTTTATGGAAGCGCTGATACTCTTAAAATGGCTTCCAATATCAGATGGAATGGTTGTAAAATGAGCATTTGCAACTTCTAAATCTGAAAGAGGCATATAGGCAATAGTGCCACCATGATTAACAAAAAATAGCTTATTATCTGCCGTATCAAAAAAATTAGGCGAAAATCTAAAATCATTTTTTTGCCATGCATATATGATTGTAAAGCTAACATCATATTCAATATCATTTATTGTAAAGGTTTTATTTTCAAGGAATTCTGTTTCTAATTTTACAGAAAAATTCCGAGTGACTAACTCGTAGCCTGCTCTTTTTGCACTATAGAAAAATCCCTTCATCCTTTGTGTGCTAAATGAAAAATATGCCCCCACCATTAATGAGAACATCATTGTGGCGATGATTAAAAGAAGTAAAATTTTGTATTTTTTGAGTAAAGCCATTGATACTTATCCTGTATAACTATTATCCGAAAGCGTAAGGCAGAACTATAAATAACATGCGTTTGATTGTCAATAATTTTAATCAAATTGTGGCGGTTATCATGGCGGTTATCATGGCGATAAGATTAAAATCTTGACATAGTAATGTCATTACAGTATAGACATTACAATGTTAGAAGCTTTTGTTAGGTATTGTATAATGAGAAATAAAAAACTATATTTAGGGTTAGGTGCTGTTGGCGTCTTTTTCATTTTAATCATTGCGTATTTTTCTGCACAAAATATTATTGTTAAAAGCTCATCGATTAGAAATATAGAAACGGCAGAAACCTATGGATTATCGTTTAAAAATCGAGTCGTTATTTTCTTAAAAGAAGTTGTATTTCCATTTAAAAATCAGCAGCTTCTTAAAGAATTGGTGCAGACAGAAATCGCTAGCAAAGATGAACAGCTTTATCAGCTTGGCATTATTGTTGACAATTATCTCAGAGAAAATAGCGAAGTAATTTTATTTGAAAAAGCAAATGATGAGCAAATAATATTAGGTGGCAAGCAACATCATTTCGTTAAATTTACATCTAATTTTTTAACCCCTATCAGGAATTATCGTGAAAATGTTAACCAAGCTTCTTATCTTGATTTTGCTGATGATAAATTGTTTTTTGCCACCACCAATGGCATATTTAGTTATGTTGCGATTGATGAGTTAGATGAAGACGAGATTGAGTTTACCACCATCCCATCAAACTTGCCTGAATTTATTGGTGATGATTATGAAGAATTTTTCTTGCCTAGCTTAAGGGGCTTGCGTGATATTCTTATTGATGGTAATCGTCTTGGCGATAATCGTCTTTATATTTCTTATATCGCAAAACGCAGTGAAGAATGTTGGACAATCGCGATTGCCGTTGCCCAGCTGAACACCAAAAAATTAGAATTTAGTGATTTTTTTGTACCTGAACAATGTGCTGCATATCCATCGAATTATGAAAGTGCTGGCAGAATTGAACATTATAGAGATAATGAGTTTCTTTATTCATTCGGAGATGCAACTGGCAAACATCAGGATGTTAATAGTTTTGCGGGTAAAATTATTGCGCTTAACAAAGATGATAAAACCTATCGCGTGGTTTCAATGGGGCATCGTAATCCGCAAGGGCTTTATTATGATAGGCAAAGTGATATAATTTTCTCTAGTGAGCATGGACCTAAAGGCGGTGATGAATTGAACCTTAATCTCTCGCCAGATGGTGCGGAAATTGAAAATTATGGTTGGCCAATATCATCTTACGGGCGCCCTTATAATTTACAAAAAGAAGACCCTCACAAAAAATCTCATAAGGATTTTGGTTTTATAGAACCATTAAAAGATTTCACACCTTCTATTGGGCCATCGCAAATTATCGGGTTACCTGAAAAATTCAATGGCGTTGCTGGCACACAGATTATTTTAACCGCGTTAGGTGGCAGAGGCGGCATTGAATGGGGCAATCAATCGTTGAATTATTTTCTGCTTAATGATGATAATAATATTGCCACGCATGATATTAAAATTATGTATGAGCGTATCCGTGATATTATCTATGTAGAAGAGTTGAATAAAGTATTTATTTCATTTGAAACAACCAAATCATTTGGAATCTTGGAAGCAACAGAATAATCAGGGCTGTTGTGATTGTTCAATAATATAGTCTATCAAAGCTTTACGCTCAGGTGATTTTCTTATCCCTGCCACCGACATTTTATTGCTAGGGATAAGTTTTGCAGGATTTTTAATGAATTGATTTAAGCTCTTACTATCCCATATAATCTCTGATTTTTTCATGGCACGTGAATATTGCACACCCTTTAAGCTACCCGCTTTGCGGCCGATAATATTGGTGAGATGCGGCCCCATCATATCATCTTTTGCATCAAAACTATGGCAAGCGCTACATTTTTGATTAAAGATTTTTTTACCCAATATCATACTATCCGATGCCTCTTCGGCATAAGATATTTTTGTTGCCATCATTGTTATGATGATGATTAATAATAATCGCATTACTCGCATATTCATACTCATTTTTTACCTTTGCGCGCGATGCTGTTGGATATGTTTTGCAATTTCTTGCCAATTTTGATTTTTGATATTCTGTAAATCATAGTGATTCTGCAAATTAAGCCAAAATTGCGCGCTATTGCCAAAAAATTCTGCCAAACGCATGGCGGTATCGGCTGTGATGGTGCATTTGCCGGCAATGATGCGCGATATACGGCTACGCGGCACTTGAATTGCCCGCGCCAAATGATTCTGCGTTAGATTTAAGGGTTTCAAAAATTCCTCGTCCAGAATCTCACCGGGTGTGATAAGATGCTGATATGTTGTGTTGATAATATTCATGATATTTCTCTCTTTTAATGATAGTCAATAATCTCAACATTCATTAAAACCATATTAGCAAATTGTTGCGTAAAGCGCAACATGTTTTTTTATTTCCCTACCCGCACGGCGATGTTTTTTGTCTGCACGTAATTAAGCAAAGCTTCGCGTCCTTTTTCGCGTCCATAGCCCGATTTTTTATAGCCGCCAAACGGGGTTTCTATCCCACCTGCAAACCATTCATTGATGAAGATTTGCCCTGCTTCTATCCGTTGCGCGGCACGCATGGCGCGGTCAATATCGCGGGTGAAAACGCCTGCCACCAACCCATAATCAGTGCCGTTGCTGATGGCTAATGCCTCCGCTTCGTTACTAAATTTCATCACGGCTAGCACGGGGGCGAATACCTCTTTTTGTGCCAATTCCATATCTGGCGTAACATTGTGATAGATTGTTGGCTGTAAAAACCAACCATCACGATTTAATCTGCGTCCACCAAATGCCGCCTTCGCGCCTTGCTGTTCGGCGGTGAGACACATCGTTTCGGCACGGTTGCGCTGTTGTTCAGAAATCATCGGACCCATAATTGTTCCCATATCTTGATTATCAAGCCCCGATGCGACTGTGATATTTTGCATCATGGTGGCGATTTTCTCAACAGCTTCATCATGGATATTCTGATGCACAATCAGGCGCGACATTGCCGAACATGTTTGCCCTGCACCAAATAACACGCCCCAACGCACCGATTCCACCAAATTATCTATATCAGCATCTTCATAGGCGATAGCAGCCGATTTACCGCCAAGCTCTAACACGCAAGGCACGATATTTTGCGCCGCCGCTGTTGCCACCGATATTCCCGTTGCCACCGAACCCGTAAATACCAACTGATTAATGAGCGGATGCTGGGCAAGCGCCGCACCCGTATCGCGCCCGTAACCACAAATAAGATTAACCGCCCCTGCTGGCAAGCCTGCATATTCAGCCGCCAATGCCAGATAGCCATTGGTAAGGGGGTCAAGTTCTGGGGTTTTTACCACACAAGCATTGCCTGTGGTAAGTGCCGCCGAAAGCGACCGCGCCGTCATCTCAAGCGGGTAATTCCACGGGATAATCATTGCCGAAACGCCATAGGGTTCATAATGGGTGAAGTCGTAATAGCCATCGCCTAATGGCACGGAACGCCCCTCCATCGTATCGGCTTGCGCGCCGTAATATTCAAAATAACGTGCTGATGATTCCACCTCAATCAGTGCTTCCCATAAGGGTTTGCCACTTTCTAATGTGAGAAGATTCGCGATTTCCTGTTTGTTTTGCAACAGATACTCACCCATTTTACGCACCATGCGTCCGCGTTCTGATGGGGGCATGGCTGTTAATGAACGGCTTAAATGACATTGCCTTGCCGCCTGCACCGCTTTATCAACATCAGATTCACTGGCATGGGCGATGCTTGCAAACACCTCACCAGTGGCGGGATTTTCAATATCAATGCGTCTGCCATCACTGCTATCAACGAACTGCCCGTTAATATAATTTTGTGCCTGTTGGAATTTCATTTATACGAATCCTAAAACGGTAGCTTAAAGCCTTCGGGCAGCGGAATGCCCTGCAAAACATCTTGAGTTTTTTCTGATTTTGCCGCATCTAACTTTTCTTGTGCGTTATTGAAAGCGGTCATCAGCAAATCTTGCAAGATTTCAACCTCACTTGCTTCTAACAGATTCGGCTTGATTTTGATTGCCTGCACCGTGCCATCGCCTTTCATTTCTATATTTACCATATCACCGCCTGCTTTGCCTGTTACGGTAATTTCATCAATGCTTGCTTTCATTTCGGTCATTTTTTGTTGGATTTTGCCTAAATCCTGCATGGCAGAAAAAATATTTTTCATGGTGTGTTTTCCTTCTCACTCTTATCGCTATCTGCATTATCTTCAATCGCCATTATTGACGCATTGGGGAATAATTGCAAGGCTTGTTTGATAAAATCAGTCTGTGAGATTTGCTGTTTTTGTTGTTCGTAACGCATCAATTCATATTGATGCAGGCTGATAAAATGATGCTTTTCTGCCTCATCATGCCAGTGAATCACCCATTTTGTATCGGAGTCAGCAAATTGCTGTAATTGTTTGCTAACGGCATCTTTATCAAGCGCACCTGCTGATGGGCAAACCGCTAATGTGATATTTGGCGGTGTAAATGCGGTGCATATCACTTGTTCATATAACATAAAAGCAAGACGCGCTTCATTGGCCTGCTTGATGCTTTCAACATATTGCTGAAATTCAGGAATGATAGGATTTTCGGGCTGTTGCGGAAGTCCAGCTTCAGCTTCAATGGCTAATTCAGTTTTTTTTTTCACCGCATCACTATCATTAGTGTCGGCAGGTGCTATAGGAGGCGGAGGCGATGATGGCGGTGCAGGCGGTTGTGTCTCTTGCCTATTCATTTCAACATCGCTTTGTAGCATGTTAATCAGCGATGTTGGGTCGGGCAAACCAGAAGCATAGCATAATTTCAGCATCAGCATCTCAACCGATTGCTGTTTCACGGGCGAGTGTAATAATTCGCCTGCCCCTTGCTGTAAAATCTGCCAAATACGCGTGAGGCGAGGCATATCCAATTTTTGCGCCATGTCGGTGGCACGCCCGCGGATTGATTCAGGCAATGCCAGATTATCGGCTAAATCGGGGCTGATATGCAAACGCGTCAGCCAATAAACGCCATTCAGCAAATCGCGGATAATCATCTCTGGCACACCGCCTTTTTGATAAAGCTTTTCTAGCAAGGCAAGCGCATCATGGGTGCGTGCCGAAAAGCAATCATCTAGCAACTGATAAATATGGGTTTGGTCGTTCAACCGCAACATATTCGCCACCAACGCGCCATCTATGTTTTCATCACCTGCAAGGCTAATCGCTTGGTCTAATAATGATTGTCCATCGCGCACCGAGCCATCAGCCGCTAATGCAATCATGGTCAGCGCGTCAGTATCGGCTTTTAGGTTTTCTTTGCTGATGATAGTTGCAAAATAATCAGCAAGCGTCTGTTGCGATACCCGCAACAATTCCAAATGCTGACACCGCGATAGAATCGTAACAGGCACTTTTTGAATTTCGGTGGTGGCAAAAATAAATTTGACATAATTGGGCGGTTCTTCCAATGTTTTCAGCAAAGCGTTAAATGCTGATTTTGAGAGCATATGCACCTCATCAATGATGTAAATCTTGCATTGCCCGGCAATCGGGCGATATTTCACCGATTCTATAATATCGCGCATATCATTGACACCTGTATGCGAGGCGGCATCAATTTCAACCACATCCATACTAGATTCACGGCTGATGGCATTGCATGATTCGCAAACACCGCACGGGTCTGGATTATCGGCAACCTCGCGCCCAATGCAATTTACCGCTTTGGCAATAATACGCGCAGTGGTGGTTTTACCCGTGCCACGCACCCCAGTTAACATAAAAGCATGGTGCATACGTCCGCTTTTCAGCGCATTGCAAAGGGTGGTTACCAACACATCTTGTCCTACCATTTGCGAAAATTTCTGCGGACGGTATTTACGGGCTAATGCTTGAAATACAGGCGCTTGGAAAGCGGGTGCTTGAAATGCAGGCGATTCTTCTATTGCCGTATCATGTGGGGTTGTTTCGCTCATTGATGACTCTTGATGCTGCTCATAAATAGATGATTCACGACCCGCCATTAATGTTACGGCTGCTTCTTTTCAGACCTGACCGAATTCACATTTAGTGGCACCCGCAAATCACCCAATATAAATATAAGCAAATTCGAGTTAAGATGCGAATCTTTCTTGTAAAAAAAGTAAAAAAAAATTATGATGTTGCGAATTGTTGATTATTTAGGAGCTGATTCAATGAAAGATATTTTAAGCAACAAAAGCAATATAATTGCCATCGTGCTGGTTGCGATTGCGGGTATTTTATATTTTGGGTTTGGTTCTGGTGGGGGCTCTGGCTCTGGTAGCCACCATGATGATGAAAATATGGCGGAACACCATTGCGAGTCTAATGCCAAAAATCAAAATGGGCATCACGCAGATGAACATAGCGAAGAATGGATTGCTATCACCACAAAAGCCTGTGATAGTGTCGTTAAGTTTCATGCGTGGGGCGGTGCCGATAATATCAATGATTACATCGCTTGGGCAGGCAAGCAAACCAACGATATTTATAGCGTAGCAGTAGAGCATGTTAAAATCAGCAACACAGCCGATTCGGTGCAATTAGTGGTTGCCGATAAAGCCGCAGGCAATGATGAAGGTGGCGCGATTGATTTAATCTGGATTAATGGCGAGAATTTTCGCACCATGAAACAAGCAGGATTGCTTTATGGTCCGTTCACTCAAAATTTACCGCATTTTGAAAATGTTGATGTTATTGGCAAGCCAACCACGATACTTGATTTTACCGTGCCAACTGATGGTTATGAATCGCCTTGGGGCATGGCACAGCTGGTATTTTTCTATGATAGTGCGCGCACTGATAGGGTGCCCAAAACCATGCAAGATTTTGTGGAGATTGCCCGTTCGCAACAAGGGCGTTTTAGCTATCCTGCACCGCCTGATTTTCTGGGCGTTACATTTTTGAAGCAAGCCTTAGTGGAATTGGTGGCTGATAAAAATGTGTTAGCCGCGCCTCCTGCTGATAATGCTGATGAAATTACTGAAGCCTTATGGGCGTTTTTAGATGAATTGCACCCGAATCTATGGCAAAATGGTAGGAATTTCCCGAAAGATTGGCCATCGCAAAATCAATTATTGGCTGATGGTGAGCTTTATTACTCGCTGGCTTTCAACCCGAATGATGCCTCGTCTGGCATTGCACGTGGCGAATTGCCCGAAACTGTGCGTTCATTCGTGCTTGCCAATGGCACGATTGGCAACACTCATTTTCTGGCGATTCCTTATAATGCGCCAAACCCCGAAGGCGCGATGATTCTTGCCAATTTCATGCTATCAGCAGAGGCGCAAAGCCGTAAAGCAAATCCTGATATTTGGGGCGACCCGACTGTGCTTGATGTAACGGTGCTTGATGATGACGGCAGAGAAAAATTTGATGCTTTGCCGACTGGCGTTGCCACATTATCAGCTGAAGAGTTGGGCGCAGTATTATCTGAACCGCACCCTGCATGGAGCGATTATTTGAAAACTGAATGGCAGAAACGTTACGGTCAGTAATTTTCGTGAGTGAACTAAATTGGTGATGGAAAAATTTAAAGACCCTATCTTCTTTATCCCTTTCATCACGATTTTGATTTTTCTAGCACCGATTTTTATCGGGCTTGCCTCTGTTTTAATGGGCGCGCTTGGTTTTTCAGCCGTGATTGCCCTGCCCGAAGCCTTGCAATCAAAACTGCCATTATGGGCGTTCTTTGATATGCCAAATATCGGCAATAGCATTATCTTCACGCTCATCATCGGCTTTACCGCCACCATCATCGCATGGGGGCTGAATATCAGCTTTTTGGCTTTGGCACAAGGCACAAGGTTATTTCGCTATTGCCAATCATTTCTATCGCCGATTTTGGCAACGCCGCATATCACATTGGCGGTGGGGCTGATTTTTCTAGTCGCACCAAGCGGCATTATCGCCCGTATATTAGCACCCTTTTTTGGTTGGCAAGAACCGCCATTTTGGAATAGTAACCCCGACCCTTACGGCATCTTACTTGTTGTAGGGTTGGTGATTAAAGAATTGCCGTTTTTATTCTTACTCTCACTCTCATCATTAGAGCGCATCAATTACCGCAAATTATTACAAAACGGACAAGTGCTGGGCTATCACCCTGTTGCATGTTTTGTAAAATTGGTGTATCCGCAACTTTATTCGCAAATGCGCTTACCGTTATTTGTGGTGCTGGCATTCTCGCTGGCGATTGTGGATATGGCACTGATATTAGCCCCAAACGCGCCAATGCTATTAGGCGTTACCATCTTAAACTGGGCGCGAGACCCCAATTTAGAGATGCAATTTTTCGCATCAGCCGCCGCCCTTTGGATGTTTATCATCACTATTGCCAGCATCGGTTTTTGGTGGTTGTTCGGCAAAATATGCGCGCCTGCTTTTCGCATCTTCATTTGTAGTGGGTGGCGTGGCAATATCTTTAACTCACCCCTGCCACATTATTTTATCAATGCGATTATTATCGCCCTGATTGCCCTTACCATCGGTTCAATATTGATGCTGGTGATATGGTCATTCAGCGGATTATGGCAATTTCCTCAATTTATTCCTGATAATTTATCGCTGAAATATTGGGGACGGGCTTTGCTATTGATGCGCCATGCCTTTTTGCTGACGTTATTTATTGCATTATGCGCCACTTTAATCTCGATGGTGTTGGCGATTGGCTGTTTAGAAGCCGAGAAACGTTACGGCTTTAAGCCCAATAAAATGGGGATATGGATTTTATATTGCCCGCTATTAATGCCGCAAATCTCATTCTTATTTGGCGTGCAAATTTTACTGATTAAGCTAGGTCTTATCGGCACATTGCCAATCGTGATTTTCGGACATGTGATTTTCGTTCTGCCCTATATTTACCTATCGCTGGCAGGTCCATGGCACAAATTAAGCGACCAATACCGCCATATCGCCGCCAGCATCGGCAAAAGCCCATCATACACATTATTCAGGCTGATTTTACCATTGCAATTATCGTCTTTGCTGACGGCATTAAGTTTGGGCGTGGCGGTATCGGTGGCACTCTATTTGCCAACCTATTTGCTGGGTAGCGGCAATGTAACCACCCTCACCAGCGAGGCGATTGTGTTATCATCAGGCGGCAACCGCCGCATTGTGAGTGTGTATGGTTTGGTGCAGGCATCATTACCGCTTTTATTTTTCACCATTGCGCTATATGTGCCACGTCTGCTCTATAAAAATCGGAAAGATATGGATGTTAGAACTTGAAAATATATCAATCGGGCTTCAGGCGCAAAAAAACCGCGAGGCTTGCCACCTCATGCGTGATTTTTCGTATCAGCTTAATAAAGGTGAGATTATCAGCTTTATGGGCGAATCTGGTGCGGGTAAATCATCACTTTTGGGCTATATTGCGGGTTTTTTGAAACCGCCTTTTACAGCATCGGGCATTGTGCGGTTGAATGGTAAAGTGCTGAATGATTTGCCCGCGCATCAGCGTGGTGTTGGCATGTTGTTTCAAGATGCACTGTTATTTCCGCATCTGAATGTTGGTGATAATCTGGCTTTCGCGCTACCGCAAGGCATGAAGCGCGAGCAACGGCAAGAAAAAATCCGCATGGCATTGCTCGATGCCGATATGAAAGGTTTTGAGCAAGCCGATACTGCCAGTCTTTCGGGTGGGCAAAAGGCGCGCATCGCGTTATTGCGTGCGTTGCTAGCGTCGCCACAATGTTTATTGCTAGATGAGCCATTCTCAAAATTAGATGCGGTGTTGCGTGATAATATCCGCGAATTTGTGTTTCGGCATATTCGTGAGCAACAATTACCCGCGATTTTGGTTACGCATGATATTGCCGATGCGAGGGCTGCGAATGGTAAGATTATTGATATGGGGGATAGATTATAATATCAAGGGGGGTGCGACTTCACTTCTCGGTGGGCAAGGCAGAAGCCGCCCACCTTGTGAAGCCCCCCTTGATAATCCCCCCGCCATACTCAATACTAGCAATGGAATGAGCGGTAGGGGGCATGGGTGAGGTTTGACCGCCATCGGTTCAAGGGAAAACCGAACATCGCGTGCTGATTGGCGCACCGCCAAAATCAGCAAAGCGTATGTCGCAAAGCCTCCCATATATTAATGCGTCCGCACCCCCCTTGATATTATAAAGAATAAAAAATGGCATAACATTTGCAATATACCCTGTTGATTGCACCTTATAGGATGATAAGTTTAACGCAATCACTATAACAGGAGGTTATCATGGAAGAATTTGAACATGATGATTTAATGGGTTTTGAACGTGATGAAGAGCATCTGCCGTTTATCGATGAGCTAGACGATTTTGATGAACCTGATGATGATTACGAAGATGATTTATATGAAGATATTGCATCTTTTCGGTCTTATTCGGGGTCTCAAGAAGATACATCACCACGTTTAGCTGAGGAAACAGAATAAAATATGCCACCTTATAATCCAGAAAAAGAGGGGTGACAATAGTCGCCTCTTTTTTTTATTGGTTTTTTTCGTGTTTTCTTTGGGCTTTTTTGTTGCTTTTTCGTTAAAAACTCTCTAAATAAGAGGAGTGTTTTCTCGCGGTATTTTAATGTGAATTTTCTCGCGATATTTTCGGGGTCGTAGCTCAATTGGTAGAGCGCTACAATGGCATTGTAGAGGTCAGGGGTTCGATTCCCCTCGACTCCATATTGTTTACGCTAGAATTGCGGTGAAACCGCAATTCGCTAGAAGGGGCTTTGCGACCTTGCTAATCGGCATTGTTCGGCTTGCCCTTGTACCAATGGCGGTCAAGCCTCACCCCCTTTACCCCACCGCAGTCACGTATTTTTGCTGACGCAAAGACCCCCAAACCCCCGCTGTTGCTAAATGAGGGCTTTGCGACCTGCCTATCGGCATTGTTCGGCTTGCCCTTGTACCAATGGCGGTCAAGCCTCACCCCCTTAAACCCCACCGCATGTCGATTCACTCACCATACAACACACTCCATCGTTAGTATTAAGCACAGCGGGGGGGATTATCAAGGGGGGCATCACGAGCTGATTGGCGCACCGCCAAAATCAGCGAAGTGTATGTCGCACCCCCCTTGATACTATGAAGACCCCCCAAACCCCCGCATTATTATGCTTACACGGGTTTCACTCGTGCTAGTGCAGAAAAGCATTGACAACAAACATTTACGATATAGAATATTCACCATACAAAAAAATTGAGAAGAAAAACACGCATGACAGTCAATAGCCTTTACACCTGCGATAATTTATTCCTGCTGAATGGCATGAATAGCGAAAGCGTTGACCTTATCTATCTTGACCCGCCTTTCAATAGTAAACGGACTTATTCCGCGCCAGTGGGCAGTAAATCGGCAGGCGCATCATTCAAAGATATGTGGGGTTGGGACGATGTTAATGTTGCCTATCTTGAACGGCTTTACGAAACCCACCCTGAAATTTCTGACTATATCGGCTTAATCGGGCAGATGCACAGCAAGCCAATGATGGCGTATATCGCCTATATGACGCAACGCTTGTTTGAGATGAAGCGCATCTTAAAGCCGACTGGTAGTATCTATTTGCATGTTGACCCTACCGCCAGCCATTATCTAAAAAATATCATGGACGGCATTTTTGGCAAAAGTAATTTTCGCAACGAGATTGCTTGGTGCTATAGTAGCGGTGGTGTTAGCAAAAAATGGTTTAGCAAAAAGCATGATGTGATTTTATGGTATTCGCAATCTAAAACATATCACTTTAACCCGCAATATCGCCCTTATTCGGAAGGCACAAAACAACGAGGATTGACGCAATATAAGAAAAATCTCAATGAAAATTACCAATTAAGAGAAGAGGGCGCGTTACAAAAAGATTGGTGGGATGATATTACGCCTTTGTTAAGCCCAACAAATAAAGAACGTACAGGCTACCCCACGCAAAAACCGCTTGCTTTGTTGCATCGCATTATCAAAGCATCAAGCAATGAAGGCGATGTGGTGTTTGACCCCTTTTGTGGCTGTGCCACCGCTTGTGTGGCATCGCAACAGTTAAATCGCAAATGGATTGGGTGCGATATTGAAGAAAAAGCCGCTGATATTCTGGTTGAACGTCTATCAGATGATGCAGGCATGTTTTCAGATTTTATTCATGTAACCACCCCGCCACAGCGTAACGATGTTGAGCGGATTGAGCCGACAATCCCGATAAAAACACGTCTTTATGAGGAGCAAAATGGTGCGTGTCATGGTTGCTTTAATGAATTTGACGCGCGCAATCTTGAAATTGACCATATTGTGCCAAAGTCAAAAGGCGGTGGGGATTATTACGAAAATTATCAGCTACTATGTGGCGCATGTAACAGAGTAAAAGGCAATCGCCCAATGGAATATTTACTTGCCAAAGTTGCAAAAATCAGAAACGCAAAACAGGCGGTAAGTTATGATTAACCAAGACACATTACTCACCATGATAGGAGACGAAAATGTTACGAGATACCCCTCTTTGTGATTTTGGGTGGCAAGCCCCTGATTTCACCCTTAAAGACCCCGATGGGAATACCTATTCGTTACATGATGTGATGGGCAAAAAAGGCTTGCTGATTGCCTTTATCTGTAATCACTGCCCTTATGTGAAAGCCATTATTGACCGCCTTGTTGCCGATGCCAAAGCGTTACAATCCGAAAATATTGGTGTGGTGGCGATTATGCCGAACGATTATCACAATGTGCAGGCCGATAGCCCTGCAAATATGAAGCAGTTTTCCAAGCAAAATGGTTTTACTTTTCCGTATCTGATTGATGAAACGCAAAAAACTGCCAATGCCTATAAAGCGGTTTGCACACCAGATTTTTTTGGCTTTAATCCCGATGCAGGGCTACAATATCGCGGACGGCTTGATGATATAAGAATGAATGAGGTGGCACAAAACCGTAACCCTGAACTCTTAAATGCGATGCGCCAGATAGCCGAAACGGGTAAGGGACCACAAACGCAAACGCCATCGATGGGTTGTTCTATTAAATGGCGGTGAGTATTTTAGCTAAATGATAACAACAATATAAGGGAGAAAATGATGAAATTATTACGTGTTAACATAGCAGGCGCGCCAGAAAAGCCTGCAATTTTAGATGATGATGGTAAAATACGCGATTTATCAGAACAGATTACTGATATAAATGGCGACACTCTTGGTGATGAAACGCTGGATAAATTACGAAGCCTTGATTTATCACGCCTGCCTGAAATCACAGGTGATGTGCGGATTGGTGCGCCTGTTGGTAATGTGGGTAAAATTATAGGCATTGGGCTTAATTATTCCGACCATGCTGCCGAAACAGGCATGGCAGTACCCACCGAGCCTATCATGTTTCTTAAAGCCACAAGCGCGATTTGCGGCCCAAATGATGATGTGCTGATTCCGCGCAATAGCAACAAAACCGATTGGGAGGTGGAGCTAGCGATTGTGATTGGCAAGCGCGCCAATTATGTATCAGAACAAGATGCGCTACAATATGTTGCGGGCTATTGCATTATGAACGATATTTCTGAACGCGAATTTCAGATGGAACGTGGCACGCAATGGAGTAAAGGCAAAAGTGCCGATACATTCGCGCCCATTGGCCCGTGGCTGGTTACAAGTGATGAAATCCCCGACCCACATAATCTTAATATGTGGCTGGAAATTGATGGACATCTCTATCAAAATGGTTGCACCAAAACGATGGTGTTTAATGTGCCTTATTTGGTGCATTATATCTCGCAATTTACCACTCTGATGGCGGGCGATATTATCACCACTGGCACACCGCCGGGCGTTGGTATGGGGCAGAAGCCTAACCCTATCTATCTTAAAGCAGGGCAAACCATGACGTTGGGGATTGATGGGCTAGGCACGCAACAGCAATTCACCAAAGATGCGTAACATTAACTTTCAATAATATTTGCTTTTTAGCGCGATATTGCGTATGATGCAAACAAACATCATCATAGGAGGGCAGTTATGCCAACAGATAATCCAAATGTAAAATATCTTAAAACAGCAGATAAAACTGCCAGTAGCGATGCGGTTTCGGTTACCGAAACGGTGCAAAATATCTTGAATGATATTGAACAAGGTGGCGAGGCAACTGCCCGCGATTACGCTCAAAAATTTGATAAATATAACGGCAATATCATGTTAACCCAAACAGAGATTGCCAAAGCAGCAGCGCAAGTGCCAGAACAGCTGAAAAAAGATATTGCATTTGCCTATCATAATGTGAAAAAATTTGCCGAAACCCAAAAAAGCACCATGCAAGATGTGCAATGCGAAATCATTGATGGTTTGGTAGCAGGGCAGAAATGCCTGCCAATGCAAGCGGCAGGGTGCTATGTGCCCGGCGGACGTTATTCGCATATTGCATCAGCGATTATGACTGTTACAACCGCAAAAGTGGCGGGTTGCGAAAATATCGCCATTTGCTCACCACCGCGCCCCGAAATCGGCATCGCGCCCGCCATTATCTATGCCGCGCATTTATGTGGCGCGCATCAGATATTAGCGATTGGCGGGGTGCAGGCAGTCGCCGCGATGGCATTCGGATTATTCGGTATGCCAAAGGCGAATATTCTAGTAGGGCCCGGCAATCAATTTGTGGCAGAAGCGAAACGCATTTTATTCGGCAGAGTGGGGATTGATATGTTTGCAGGCCCAACCGATAGTCTTATTCTTGCCGATAAAACCGCCGACCCAATGATTGTTGCCGCCGATTTGGTGGGGCAAGCAGAACATGGCTATAACTCACCCGTATGGTTGGTAACTGACGATAGTAATCTTGCCGAACAAGTGATGCAGTTGGTATCGGGGTTGATTGATGATTTGCCCGAAGTCAACCGCGATAATGCCCGCAAAGCATGGGCGGATTATGCCGAAATCATGCTGTGCGATAACCGCGAAACAATGGCGCAAATGGCTGATGAATACGCGCCCGAACATCTATCGGTGCAAGCGCAAGATACCGATTGGTGGCTGGGGCGGTTAAAATGCTATGGTTCGCTATTTTTGGGCGAAGAAACCACAGTCGCGTTTGGCGATAAGGCATCTGGCCCTAATCATGTGTTGCCAACATCACGCGCCGCCCGTTATACAGGCGGACTTTCAGTGCATAAATTTATGAAAATCGTTACATGGCAAACATCAACGCGTGCGGCAAGCAAACCGATTGCCGAAGCAACTGCGCGAATTTCACGGCTTGAGGGGATGGAAGCCCATGCCCGCACCGCTGATATTAGGCTGGCAAAATATTTTCCTGACGAGACATTCGACCTTATCGGCACAGAAGAGTAGCGCAATATGAAAGCTTGGTTTATGAGGGGGTGGAGAAGCTAAAATTCCACGATGATTACGCCACACCTGTTGCGCGTGATGGTGAAAGATTGGTGCGCGTGCATTATTGCGGGATTTGCGGTTCGGATATGCACGCTTATTTGGGGCATGATGCCCGTAGGCCCGCGCCGTTAATATTAGGGCATGAGGTGGCAGGTATCGTCGAAGGCGGTGCCGATAATGGCAAGCGCGTTACGGTTAATCCTCTGGTAACATGTGATGAGTTGCGGTGAATGTTTTCATTGCAAGCAAAATCAGCAAAATCTTATGTGAAAACCGCGCCATTATTTCTATGCCCGTGCGTCAAGGCGGTTTTGGTGAGGGCGGTTTTGCGGAACATATCACCATTCCTGCGCGTAACCTGATAGAAGTGCCAGATGATATTCCGCTGGATAAAGCAGCATTATGCGAGCCTTTGGCGTGTGGCTGGCATGCCGTTAAAAAGGCAAAACACATCACCGATATTAACAATGCGTTGGTGCTTGGTGGCGGTGCGATTGGCATGGGTGCGGCATTGGCATTATTGGCGCATGGCGTGAAAAATGTAACATTGTTTGAGCCAAATCCGTTGCGGTTTGACTTTATCAAACAACATTGTGGCGCGGATATAACGACGATTGCCAGCGTTGACGAGACGGCGCAATATGATGCGGTGATTGATGCAGTCGGGTTTGAACAAAGCCGTAAAACTGCCAGTCAGCGCGTGCGTGCAGGTGGCGTGATTGCCCATATCGGGCTTGGCACAGCAACAAACGGGTTGGATATTAGAAGAATTACCTTGCAAGAGATTACATTTATTGGTAACTATACATATAATGTTAAAGACTTTCAAGAAACCGCTGAAGCGATTTTTAACGGAAGCTTGGGCAAACTAGATTGGCATCGCATCACGCCTCTTATCGAGGGGGCAGAAGCATTTGATGCCATCAAAACAGGCAAAGTTGCATATCCGAAAGTGATATTGCAACCATAATATTAAAGGAGAATGGATATGTCTGAAATACCGCATTTATTGGTGCATGATAAAAAAGATAGCGCAGGGGTTGTTGTTGTGGAAGGGCTTGAAGCCAATACCGACATGCTGGTTTGCATCACGCAAGATAATTCCACCTTTCGCCTAAAAGCGTTAGAATCCGCGCCGATTGGGCATAAAATCGCCTTGCAAGACCTTAATAAAGGCGATACTGTCTATAAATATGGCGAAGATATTGGCATCATCACTGCTGATGTTAAAAAAGGGCATCATTTGCATGTCCATAATTGTAAAACAAAACGTTGGTAGGGAGACCATAACATGTCCGATTTTTCTAAAGTAACCATTCAAGCCTATCGCCGCGATAATAAGCGCGTAGGGGTGCGCAACCATGTGCTTATCTTACCGCTTGATGATATTTCTAACGCCGCTTGCGAAGCTGTTGCCAATAACATTAAAGGCACGCTTGCCATTCCTCATGCCTATGGCAGATTACAATTTGGCGAGGATTTGGATTTGCATTTCCGCACCCTTATCGGCACGGGGGCTAATCCCAATGTGGCGGCTGTGGTGGTGATTGGCATCGAACCAAGCTGGACTAAAATTGTGGTAGATGGCATTGCCGCAACAGGCAAGCCCGTCGAAGGTTTTGCGATTGAGCAAAATGGCGACCTTAACACCATTATGACGGCATCGCGCACCGCCAAAGAAATGGTGCATTACGCATCAGAATTGCAACGCGAAACATGCGCTTTAGGCGAGTTATGGGTTTCCACCAAATGCGGTGAAAGCGATACCACCACTGGCTTAGGCTCTTGCCCCACTGTTGGCAATATGTATGATAAATTATTACCGCATGGCATTTATGGCTGTTTTGGTGAAACATCAGAAATCACGGGTGCCGAGCATATCTGCCAAAAGCGCGCCATCAACGAAGAAGTTGGCAAACGCTGGTATGATATGTGGAAATCCTATCAAGATGATGTGATTTTTGCCCATCAAACCGATGATTTATCCGATAGTCAGCCCACCAAAGGCAATATATTAGGCGGTTTAAGCACCATTGAAGAAAAAGCGTTGGGCAATTTGGAAAAAATCGGTAGAACATCAAAATATATCGATATTCTACAGCCTGCTGAAACCCCGCAATCGGGCAAAGGTCTGTATTATATGGATACATCATCGGCGGCGGCGGAATGCGTTACCCTTATGGCGGCAGGTGGCTATGTGGTGCATACATTCCCCACAGGGCAGGGCAATGTGGTTGGCAATCCGATTGTGCCAGTGATTAAAATCACTGCCAATCCGCGCACCATTCGCACCATGAGCGAGCATGTTGATGTTGATGTTTCGGGTATCTTGCGCCGTGATATGACGATTGATGAAGCAGGTGATTCACTGATTGATATGATTATCCGCACATCTAATGGCCGCAATACCGCATCGGAAGCGTTAGGGCATCGTGAATTTTCAATGACGAAACTTTACCGTTCCGCTTAAAGCGGTCCGCGTAAACTATCAGGCGCATGTTACAAACCGCACAATCGCTGGAAAGATTAGGCACAGAAAGCGCGTTTCAGATCGCCGCACAGGTGGAAGAAGCGCGCCAGAATGGGCATGATGTTATCAATCTTGGCATCGGGCAACCCGATTTTAACACGGCACCGCATATTGTGGAAGCGGCGGTGCAGGCATTGCGTGATAATCATCATGGCTATACTTTGCCGCAGGGCATTGTGCCATTGCGCGAAACGGTCAGCGATTATCTGCATCAGCTTCATCAGCAAAGCGTCTCGCCTGATAATATCCTGATAGTGCCGGGCGGTAAAGTTACCATGTTTCTTGCCATCACCTTATTCGGCGCGCAAGGGGCTGAAATTATCTATCCTAACCCGGGCTTTCCTATTTATCAGAGCATGATTAATTATAGTGGCGCGCAGGCAATCCCTTATCCGTTGTTAGAGGTTGATAATTTTGAACTTGATGCTGATAGAATTTTAAGCCTGATTACCCCGCAAACGCGGTTGCTGATACTCAATAACCCGTCTAACCCCACTGGCGGTGTTACTCCAAAAGCCACGCTTGATAAATTGGTGCAAGGGTTAGAAAAACATCCGCATGTGGCGATATTAAGTGATGAAATTTACGCGCATCATATTTACGATGGTGGGGTGCATCACAGTTTTTTGCAATATCCGCAATTACGCGATAGGCTGATTCTGCTTGATGGCTGGTCAAAAACATGGGCGATGACGGGTTGGCGTGCGGGCTATGGCGTATGGCCACCGCATTTGATGCCACTGGCGATTCAGCTTTGCATCAATATCCATTCTTGCGTTAATCATGTAACGCAATATGCCGCTATTGCCGCCATGCAAGGGGGGCAAAGCCATGTGGCAGATATGGTGCGTAAGTTTGATGAGAGACGGCGGTTTTTACATAAGGCGGTGAATGCAAGCGATTTTTTAAGTTGCGTGATGCCTAAAGGCGGGTTTTACGCTTTTGTGAATATTAAAAAATTGGGAGAAACTTCAGCATTTTGGCAAGACCAGATATTGCATAAGGCGCATGTGGGTTTGATTGCAGGCACATCTTTCGGGCAATATGGCGAGGGTTATCTGCGCCTCTCTTATGCTATCGAACAGACAAAAATCAAAACCGCCCTCACCCGCATTGATGATTTATTGAGTCGGATGTAGGTGCACCAACCCCTATTTCCGTTGCGGTAAATTGCTTTCAAATTCGCGCAAGCGTTTGAAAATACTCCGTAATTCCGTGATAACAATCCAATTATCTAAAATAATCGCAAAACTGCCATAGACTTTATCAAACGCATTATTGATTTGAAACAACACCCCTAATGTAATCGTGCCTGCGAATAATGCGGGTGCGATTAAAATCAACGGTAGCAAAATCACCGCTTGACTGAAAAAGATAAACCATAAATCATAATAGGCGGTGTGCAAAAATAGCTGTTGATAGTTAAAGCGAATGCCTGCAAAAAGTTCATATAATCTGGGTTCGGCGGCATAATCTTTTTTATTATCCTCGCCATAAACCAATTCTTTACGATAGGCGGCTTCAACCTTTTGATTGTTATATTCAAGCCCCGGCAATTTCCAACTGACAATCCATGAAATTGCCAAGCCACCAAGTGAGATAAACAATGCCACCCATACCAATGAGCCCGGAAAAATGCCAACAAATGGCAGGCTCACCTCTTTGCTTAATCCCCATAAGATTGGCATGAATGCCACCAATGTGAATAATGCGCGCACAACATCTAGGAATAATTTTTCTACAATCCGCCCGAAGCGATAAGTATCTTCTTGAATCCTTTGTGATGCGCCCTCAATCTCCTCATCTACCTCGCGCCATAATGGGATATAGGCATAGTTGATGGCCTGCCGCCAGCGCAATACATAGATGCGGTTAAACCAGTTGGCGGCGGTGCTGATGGCAATCAGCGGAAACACCACGCGGGCAAATTCTATAATTTGCTGCCAAAAATCTTTCATGCTATGGTCTTCAGGCTTTTGGATAATATCGTAAAAATCGCGATACCATTCATTCAGAATCACCGAAATCCAAACGCTTATTGCTAGAAACAAAACCAATAGCAATAAACCACCCCATGCCCATAAGCGCCACTCACGCGACATATAGAAGGATTTGAACAAAATCATTTTAAGCATATTATATTACCTCGCAAATATTTAACCTCATAGCTATAGCATCTTTTTAATACAAAATATATGGTTAATTATAGGTGATTGTTTTTTATGGTAAAGAGCCACGCACCATCAGAGTATTACACACGAGCGGTGGGGTTGTTGAGGCAAGTATGGTAGGAGTATTACACACAGGCGGGGGGGTTGTTAAGGCTTGCAGCCGCCAGAGTATTGAAATACAGCGGTGGGGGGTATGGGTGAGGGGTTGCCCGCCATTGGTACAAGGGCAAACCGAACATCGCGTGGCGGTTGTCCTACGGACATAACCGCCAAAGCGTATGTCGCAAAGCCCCCCATATATTAATGAGCGGGAGGGTTGTTAAGGCATTCTCGATGCGAGTATTGAGTATGGCGGGAGGGTTGTTAAGGCAAGCGCGGTATGAGTATTACACACGAGCGGTGGGGGGTATGGGGGGCGTCATCGCGTGGCGGTTGTCCTACGGACATAACCGCCAAAGCGTATGTCGCAAAGCCCCCCATAAGCGCATCACGGGCTTTGCCCGTGTAAGCGGATTAATTTGCCCCGAAGAAGCCCACATAGCCCTCGCCTGATGGGTGTTGCATAGAAAATGTGCCACCGAATTCTGCGGGTGCGCCATTGGTTACAATTCCGTAAAATTTGGCATTGGCTGTGCCTGTTAATTGCGTGCCGTCATCACTATCAAAACTATCATCATCACCTTTGGCAATGATATTACCCGTGATAGCGTTTGTGTCTGCTTCGTATGTTAACGTGCCTTTGAAATCATGTTCTGGTGTTAGATTGCCTGAGCCAGTCCCGCAATTACTCGCTGTGTAAGCACCACATGTATTGCTACTTTCTAATGCCACAGTGCGATTGCTGAAATTAACTGTTGCAGCAATCTCAAAATAACGGTCGGTGCTTGATGGGTTATCGCCAATGGCTGAAGAACCATAGGACCCCGTCCCTCTGCCAGTGAAGCTGGCACTATCAGTGGTAGGAATTGCATTGCCTAGCATTTCAAAACCGGCAATGCCTGCGCCTGCACTATTATCTGAATTACCCCAACTGATATTGAACATATATTCTGCGGTAAAATCAAAGCTAATGTCAGAATCAGATTTTCTGATTGCAAGACCATTAGTTACACCAGTGCCATCACTGTTGTTGGTCTTATAGGAAGGGTCATCTACAATATCATAAATAGCGTAAATAGAATCTTCATCGGCTCCAGAGGAATCAATAATCGCATAGCGTTTATCACCAAAATAAAGGGCGGCATTGTTGGTTGCATCAGCAAATAATTTACCATCTGCATCATAAGAAAATTGTAGCACTGCATCATTGATATTGTTGTTGGTGATGGTTTTACCAGTTGTGTTTCTTCTGATATGGGTGATAGAAGCAGGCAAAGTGAGGGTTTTACCCTTGCGATTGTCAACGCTATCATTGAAGCCTGTTACGCCTTGCTTATTAACGGCAGGCGTATTATAGGTTTTTGATGAATCTGTGCTATCGGTAATCGTGGCAAGGGTTGTAATCTTATCATTATTATAGATAAACCAATCACCGCGCACACCGCCGAAAAAGCCTACATAGCCCTCGCCTGATGGGTGTTGCAGGCTGAATGTGCCACCAAACTCTTGGGTGCCACCTCCGTAAAATTTGGCAAATGCTGTGCCTGTTAATTCCGTGCCGTCTAATGTATCGTAACTTCCATCACTGCCTTTGGCAATGATATTACCCGTGATGGCGTTGCTGGTGTTAGAGGCATAATTTAAAGTGCCTTTGAAATCATGTTCTGGATGTTTACTACTACAGATACTCGTATCGCAAGTATTACGGCTTTCCAGTGCCACAGTGCGATTGCTGAAATCAATATCGGCATCAATATCAAAATAGCGGTTGTTACTTGCTGGGCTATTTTCTGGAGAACCATAAGCACCATATCCTCTGCCCGTGAAGCGGGTGGTGCCAGCGGTTAAGATTGTATTACCGCCTGTTGTGGCAGTTTCAAAACCGGCAATGCCCGCACCTGCCCTGCGACCATTTGCACTCCAACGGATATTGAGCATATAGTCGGCGGCAAAGCCGAAGCTAGATTCACTAGCAGATTTACTGATTCGCAAACCATCATAAATATTAGCACCATCACTGGCACTGATATTACTAGCCTCAACTTCTATAAGATTCTCATCAGCTGCGGCAAGCGTGCCAGCATAACGTTTATCACCAAAATAGAGGGCAACATTGTTGGTTTCACTCGCAAACAAATCACCAGAAGAATTATAAGAAAATTGTAACACGGCTTTATTGGTGGCACTATTTTCAAAAATGCTGTTGTTGATGGTGTTATCATCGTCGACTCTTTGGATATGGACAATAGAAGCAGGCAAGGTAATTGTTCCCGCCATCGTTTGACTATTCATAGCAGTAAAACTTGATAAGCTATTTTTATCAACCGCAGGCACAGGGTAGGTTGTTGATGTTGTGCTATCAGTAATGATAGCATCAGTTGTAACCTGATTCGTATAGACAAACCAATCGCCAATTTCTGCCCCGAATGCACCATAATAATAGCTATCAGCATTGGTAAGGGCGAATGTGCCACCAAATTCATTTGCGCCATCGCCTGCATTGCCATAGAATCGCGCATCAAGCGTGCCTGATAATGTGCTTTCAATCGTGGTCGCAATATCACCACTGATATTGTTAACGACATTGCTCTCATTATCAACAAACTTTAGACCCGTTGCGACTAGATTAAGGTCGGTATCGGCAGGCAATGTGCAACTATCGCAAGCCGTGCCATAGCTATAGAAATCAAGCATTTTACTGACGAAATCAACATTAATTCTGGTGTTAAAAACAGTGCCGTAAGTGGTGAAGCTGTTATCGGACTGCAACACGCCATAGCTTCCCTTGCCCTTGCCCGTAAATTGCGTTGCGCCATCAAGGTTGGTAAAATCAGTGGTGGCAATGCCTGCTATCAACATGCCTTGCTTGCTGTATTTCGTCGTTTCAAGAGGGTCGTCAGCAGTAAAACCAGCTTCTGCATCTTTTTCCCAACTAACAAACGCCATATTGGTAGCGGTAAAGCCGAAGAAAGTTGAACTTGTATCGGCAATTAGATTGCTATAGGTATCGTCAGCATTGATGACTGCCGTGAATGCCGAGCCATTGAATGTGAGTTGCACAGTCGGGTATTTAGCAGAAACATCGAGCGAGGTGCGTGATAAAGTGGCATTGGGCGTGGTGATGATGCCTCTATCCTCACTATTATTCCAGTCAACCGTGCTAGCTTCACGCTTGTAACTGGTGCTATTGTTAAACAACACAGCAATCGCAGGAAGGGTAATGATAGTGCTATTGGCTGTGGCTGCCGCTGTGAGCGAGGTTTCACTATAGGCGGTGGTTGTGGTTTGCGTTTTGGGGGCAACCGTAATTGTGCCAAGCGTTTCGGTAAAGCTGAAAATGTGCGTAACGCTCTCATCGCATAGGGTAATATCATCGGCACATGTTTTCGCAACAGGGTCAGTTACAGGGTCAGTTACAGGGTCAGTTACAGGGTCTGTTACAGGGTCAGTGCCTGTGTTATCGGATGCGGTGCTACCGCCAGCACTGCTACCATTGCAAGCAATAAGGGTGAGGGATAATAATATCGGTAAAAGTAGATGTTTCATTGGTTTTTCTCCATATAAATAATAAGGTTACTATAGCGTGTTTGGGGTGAGTTGTAAATATCAATATATCCCTAGCAACTCATCTTCTTCGGCTTCTTGTTCAAGGTCGCGGACTTCTTGCTTTTTATCTTCAAATTCATTATTCGGGCTTTGATTCAGCAAATCATCTAAACCGCCTTCATTACCCGCATCATTACTAACGCCGATAATTTGTTGCCCAACATCTATATTATCGCCAATCAGCAAGCTAGCCGTGCTGTAATCCACTGGTTGTGAGCCCGGTTTAAAGGCTTCCACAATCGACCAACCACCATCACCCGAACGGCTAAGTGTGCCTGTTTTTGGGTTAATCCGCACCAGTTGCACATTAGGCGGAATGCGAAATGGCGCGGTGGAACGGTCTTTCAATGCCTGTTCTAAAAAGTCAGTTACAATCGGCACGGCAACGGTTGAGCCTGCCTCTTGTGAAGTATCGCCATACATGCCAAGCGTGCGCGGCTTATCAAACCCAATATAAGTGCCAACCACCAAATCGGTAGTGAACGCCATAAACCATGCATCAACACTGTTATTGGTGGTGCCAGTTTTGCCCGCAACGACCTTACCGGGTATGGTGCGCCTTACAAACCTGCCCGTGCCACGCGCCACCACACCTTCTAGCATCGATACTATCTGATAGTTAGACGCAGAATCAATCACGCGGGGACGGCTATCAATCAGCTTCGGTAATGGCACATTGCCCTGCCAACCTTGTTCAACCAAGCAGCCCCTACATTCGCGCTTATCTTGCTTTGCTAATGTTGTGCCATAGCGGTCTTGCAAACGGTCAATCAGGGTTGGTTCAACCTTGATACCGCCATTGGCAAGCATGGCATAGGCGGCGGTAAGCCGCATCAGAGTGGTTTGCAGAGAGCCCAGCGCATTGGGCAAATAGAGTGATATTTCTTCGTTAATGCCGAAACGGTTTGCCACATCACGCACATGTTCCATGCCCAATGTCTGCGCCAACCGCACAGTCATCAAATTGCGCGATTGTTCAATCCCCAGCCGCATCGGGCTTGGACCATAATAACGGCGCGAATAATTGCTTGGCTTCCATTTGGTGCCATCATCTAATGTTAGCACAAACGGCGCGTCTAAAATGCGGGTGGCAGGCGTAAAACCTTGTTCTAACGCGCTTAAATAAACAAAAGGCTTGAAAGCAGAACCCGGTTGACGTGAGGCTTGCGTTACCCGATTATATTGCGAGCGTTGAAACGAAAAACCGCCAACCATCGCCAACACCCTGCCCGTATTGGGATCCATCACCACCAAACCGCCATCAATTTCAGGCAGTTGCTGTAGCTGATAAATATCGCCATCTTTATTTTTTTCTGCTGAAAGCGCATTCACCAATATAACATCACCCACCGATGCCACCTGCCCCATGCTGTAAATATACGGCCCTAACGGACGGGTGCGGCGCGATATATTTCTTTCATCTAACACGCCAACATCTTGCAATAATTCTTGGTCGGTCTGGGTGGTGCTTTGCTGTTCTTGCAGACGTGGGATGAGATAGCGGCGCGCCCAACGTAAACTCTCATAATCTAACTTGCCTTTTGTGCCATCGGCAAACATAATATTGGCATCTCTGCGCTCAACATTGGTTACCAGTGCCAACTGCCAGTCGCGCGGTGTGCCTGCTGGTTTTTCAAAATCATTCAAAAATTCTAGCACATGTTCATTATCAATCGGCAAATGCCCAAGCGCACCGCGATAGCCATGCCGACGGTCATATGCCACCACGCCGCGAAATAATGCCTGTTCGGCATAGGTTTGTAGCGTAGGGTCTAGGCTGGTGCGAATGGTAAGCCCGCCACCATAGAGTTTCTCTTTGCCAATATCATCAACCAAAACCCGCCTTACTTCTTCTACAAAATATGACGCATAGACGCGGTTATTTTGCAAATCTGATGAGAGGCGAATGGGTTTACGTAATGTGCTATCGCGCTCTTTTTCATTCAGATAGCCATTGGCATACATGCGATTCACCACCCAATCACGCCGTTCACGCGCCCGTTCGGGGTTCACTTTAGGATTATAACTGCTGGGCGCTTTGGGCAAGGCCGCCAATAATGCGGCTTCTGAAATATCAAGTTCATCTAATGCTTTGCCAAAATAATCAGCCGCCGCCGCCGCCACACCATAAGAACGGTTGCCAAGAAATATCTCGTTCAAATAGAGTTCTAAAATGCGGTCTTTGCTGAGGGCTTTTTCAATGCGGCGGGCAATAATCGCCTCTTTTAATTTACGCGTGAAAGTTTGTTCGCGGCTGAGTAAGAAATTTTTTGCCACCTGTTGCGTGATGGTAGATGCCCCCACCAGATTGCCTTTGCCATTAAGGATATTTTGAATATTGGTTCGCACTGCGCGCATGATGCCCAGAAAATCCAAGCCCTTATGCTGATAGAAATTCTTATCTTCGGCAGAGATAAAAGCATATTTCAAATCTTCGGGCATGCCTGCAATCGGCACGAAAATTCGTCTCTCTACCGCAAATTCTGCCAGTAATTTTCCATCGCCTGCATGAACTCTTGTGCTGATTTTTGGTTGATAATCTTGTAATTGTTCATGGGCTGGCAGACTGCGCCCAAGCTGAATGGTGAAGAAAACCAGCCCTGCAAATATAATAACACCGCCAACCATGCCTGCGGCAAATAGCAAGCGAAATATTTTGATGATGAGCGATGTTTTTTCATCACTGCCGATTTTTTTTCTCAAACTTTTCGGTATAAAACGCCCTGCACCTTGATGAGATGCGCCTTGATTCTGTTGCACATTGGCTAGAATTTGTTCCGCAGATAGATTCTGCCCTTCAGCAGAAAGCCCATCAGGCGAAGCTTCTTGCTGTTTCATTGCCGCACGATTCATCAATTTCTGTTTGAAATTTTCTCTGTTATTATCTTCGCTCATTCCCCTGCATCTAACTCCTTAAAATAGGCGTTCACCCCTTCTACAATTCCATCTGCTACTTTATCTTTAAAATTACGCGACTGCAAATTTTTTAAATCATTTTCATTGGTTAAATAACCTAATTCTATCAAAACCGATGGCACATTGGGTGATTTTAGCACCGCAAAATTAGCAAATCTTTGGGGTTTTCTAGAAATTGCAACACGGTTACGCAAATGGCTCACCAATTTTTTTGATACCCGCCACGATTGGTCAGCCGTCCATTCTTGCGCCCTATCAATCAAAATATCGGAGACCACCTCATCATATTGATTTAAATCACTGCCCAACAAAATATCGGAACGATTTTCCTGATGCGCCAAAGCCGCAGATTCTTCATCAGATGCTTTTTCCGATAGGGTGTAAACCGTTAATCCCCGAATTGATTTCACATGAATCTTATCGGCATGGATTGAGATAAATAAATCGGCTTTTTTGCTATCAGCAAGCTTAAACCTATCACGCAAAGGGATATAAGTATCTTTCTCGCGGGTTAGAAAAGTGCGATATTTGCCTTGCGCGTTCATCTTTTTTTGCAATAATTTAGAGAAAGGAAGCACAATATTTTTTTCGTGAATATGCCCAACAACACCGCCCGGGTCTGCACCACCATGTCCGGGGTCAATGATAATCACGCGTTTTTTATCTTTTTTAGCGGGCTGTTGTGCGTTATTATCACTTTTAATATTAGCCACATAATCCTTCCAGCCAGAGCTTGCAAAGCTGAAATCAGGCGATTTTTCTGAGTTAATCGGCGCCATATCCACCACAATTCGAAAGCGGTTTTCTTCTTGCAATGAATCGCTACGCACCAACTGCACTGCCGTATTTAAATCTAGCACAATCCGCACAATGCCTTCCTTATAAAGCCCTGTGCGATAGCGTTCTATCGCCGTGCCAGAAAGAATAGGCGTGTTGCGTAACGCTAATTTTACATTGGGAATATCAATCACCAGCCGTTCTGGTGTGTGAAGTGTGAAGATATTAAACGGGACTTCTTTATCAAGCTCAAGCACAAAGCGGGTATCATCTTGTTGCTTGCCCACGCGAATATCATTCACCTGTTGTGCCATTGATGCATGCAACGGTAATAGCAATGACAAAACCATCGCTATTACCGCAAATAGACGCATTTTAGAAATATTCCTCAGCCATTTATGTTTTACTTTCGGTAACATATCCCTACCAGTAATAATAGCTAACAAAATTATGATGTAATGATGCTTACCCTTATTTTTGTTCGGGTGATTGGCTATCATCAGCCCCATTCACATCAGTAGGCACATCATTAAATCCGTCATTATCAGTTGTTTCCATTGGCACTTCAAACGGATTATCTGCAACAGCAAACGGATTATCAGTATCATCCATTGGCACTTCAAATGGGTTACCCATTGTGGTGAGTTGGTTATCAAACCCAGTCTCTATTTCTGGATTTGCTGCCCGCTCCGCCTCAATTTTTTCGCGTAACACCTTATCTGCTTCCATTGCCCTTTGACGCATCTGTTTCACCACCGCGCCTGTGCCCGCTGGTATCAACCGTCCAACAATCAGATTTTCTTTCAAGCCCACCAACATATCGGATTTACCGCATGATGTTGCTTCGGCAAGCACTCTGGTTGTTTCTTGGAATGATGCTGCCGAAATAAACGACCGCGTTTGCAATGCCGCTTTGGTGATGCCCAATAGCAAGGTTTTGGCTTGCGCCTCTTGTTTGTTTTCGGCACGCAATTTCTCGTTCACCTCGTCAAATTCGTATCTGTCCATTTGTTCGCCTGCAATCAGATAGCTATCACCACTGGCGGTGATTTCAACTTTTTGCAACATACGCCTGATAATCACCTCAATATGCTTATCGCTGATTTTCACGCCCTGCAACCGATAGACATCTTGAACTTCTTTCACCAGATATTCTGCCAACGCTTCCACGCCTAGCACATCTAAAATATCATGCGGCACGGGATTACCATCCATCAGCAAATCGCCAATATTGATGCTCTGCCCTTCTTGCACGCTGATATGTTTGCCTTTTGGAATCATATATTCTTTGGCTTCCTCATCAGGATTTTCAGGCCTCACAACAATTCGCCGTTTAGATTTATAATCTTTGCCAAATTCCACAACACCCGCGCTCTCGCTGATAATCGCGAAATCTCTGGGTTTGCGCGCTTCAAACAATTCAGCAACGCGCGGCAGACCGCCCGTAATATCACGCGTTTTAGAAGATTCACGTGGAATACGTGCCAACACTTCGCCTGCTTTCACTGGTTTACCATCGCTCACCGATAAAATCGCATTGACCGACATAAAATAGCGTGCATCTAAACCATTGGGCAGCACAACCACTTGCCCTTTATCATCACGCAAAGTGATACGCGGTTTCAATTCAGCACCACGCGGATGTTGCTTCCAATCAATCACAACTTTACTGGCAATGCCTGTATATTCATCCATCTGTTCTTGTATCGAAACGCCTTCTTCCAAATCTACAAAATGGGCAACGCCATCTTTTTCGCAAATGATCGGAATTGTATAGGGATCCCATTCTGCCAGCAAATCGCCTTTTTCAATGCTGCCATCTTTTTCAATCAATAATTTTGCACCATAAGGCACTTTATAATTGGCACGTTCGCGCCCATTCTCATCAAATAATGTGATGGTTGCGTTATGCGCTAATGATACCAATTTTCCATCGGCATTGCGAATAAGATTGGTGCTTTTTACAACAACTGTGCCAGCAAATGGTGATTCCACTGACGATTGTTCCGAGCCACGTTGCGCCGCACCACCAATATGGAATGTCCGCATGGTTAATTGCGTGCCGGGTTCACCGATAGATTGCGCAGCAATAATGCCAACCGCTTCACCGATATTTACCAATTCGCCACGTGCCAAATCGCGCCCGTAACATTTACTACAAATGCCGTTCGTTAGTTCGCACGTTAGCGGTGAGCGCACTCTTACTGAATCAACGCCCATCGTTTCGATTTTTTCTTCGCCTGCCTCGTCAACCAATTCGCCTTTAGCGATAAGAATATCGCCAGTTTTTGAATCTTTAACATCATCAGCAACCACGCGCCCTAAAACGCGTTCGCCTAATTGTTCAATCACATCTGCGCCATCAACCACCGCACGTAATGTGAGGAAATCTTCGGTGCCGCAATCAGGTTCAGTAACGATGCAATCTTGCGCCACATCCACCAAACGCCGTGTGAGATAACCAGAATTCGCAGTTTTAAGTGCGGTATCCGCTAAGCCTTTACGCGCCCCATGCGTAGAATTAAAATATTCTAATACGGTGAGACCTTCCTTAAAGTTAGAGATAATCGGACGTTCGATAATCTCGCCAGAAGGTTTTGCCATCAGCCCACGCATTCCCGCCAGCTGTTTAATCTGGGCGGCAGAACCACGCGCGCCTGAATCCGCCATCATATAGACTGAATTCACGCCGCTTTTTTGGGTTTCCATCACAAGCATCATTTCGGTCGCCACTTGGTCACTACAGGTTGACCATGCATCAACCACCTTATTATATTTTTCGCCTTGCGTAATCAGCCCATTAAGATATTGCTGTTCAAATTCGCTGACATAACCTTGCGTTTCGGCAATCAATCTCACTTTGGCATCGGGGATAATCAAATCATCTTTGCCAAACGAAATGCCAGAACGACACGCCCAATGAAAGCCTAATTGCATCATTTGGTCGCAGAAAATCACTGTTTCTTTTTGTCCACAATCACGGAAGATGGTATCAATAAGATTGGTAACTTTCTTTTTCGGCAAAGTTTGATTAATCAAATCATAAATATAGCGTTTGCCATGTATCGATTGTGGTAAAATATTGGCAAGCAATAACCGACCGGGAGTGGTAAGCGTGCTAATATTAGAATCATCATGGAAATTAAATTTTGTAAGAATCAGACTTTGCAATTTAATATGCCCCATGCTGATGGCATATTCCACTTCGTCACTGCTGGCATAAAATGGCACCCGAAATGCGCGTAACACACTCTTTTGGTGTTTGGCAAATAAATCGGCAATCTCGCCTTCAGTAACTTGCACATCATCTTTATCACGCAACACAATCATCGATTTTTCAACGGCATTGGTGAACGCATCTTTTTGGTCAATGACAATTTCATCATCGTTAAATGATGGCATCGCCAATGTGAGATAATAAAGCCCCAACACAATATCTTGCGATGGCACAATAATCGGCTTGCCATTGGCTGGCGATAACACATTATTAGTGGACATCATCAATACCCGTGCTTCCAGAATCGCTTCTAGCGATAATGGTACATGCACTGCCATTTGGTCGCCATCAAAATCAGCATTAAATGCCGCGCAGACAAGCGGATGCAACTGAATCGCTTTGCCTTCAATCAGGGTTGGTTCAAATGCTTGAATTCCCAAACGGTGTAAAGTCGGCGCACGGTTGAGTAACACAGGATGTTCGCGGATAACTTCTTCTAGAATATCCCAAATTTCTGGACGTTCACGTTCCACCATTCGTTTGGCCGCTTTAATGGTAGAAGCCATGCCGTAAATCTCTAATTTTGAGAAAATAAACGGTTTAAATAATTCTAACGCCATCTTCTTTGGCAAACCGCATTGATGCAGTTTAAGGTTAGGTCCAACCACAATCACCGAACGCCCCGAATAATCAACACGTTTACCGAGTAAATTTTGCCGAAAACGCCCTTGCTTGCCTTTTAACATATCAGACAATGATTTTAACGGACGCTTATTACTGCCAACAATCACCCGTCCGCGCCTGCCATTATCAAACAAGGCATCAACCGATTCTTGCAACATGCGTTTTTCATTACGGATAATAATATCGGGCGCACCCAATTCCAACAAACGTTTCAAGCGATTGTTACGGTTAATCACACGGCGATATAAATCATTAAGGTCAGAAGTTGCAAATCTGCCACCATCAAGCGGCACTAACGGACGCAATTCTGGTGGAATCACGGGCAAGACATCAATAATCATCCATTCAGGACGCATTTTGGTTTCATGCAATGATTCTAGCAATTTCAGCTTTTTCACCAATTTTTTCTTGCGGGTTTCCGAATTGGTGGCTTGCAAATCTTCGCGCGCCTTTTCAATTTCAAGCGGCATATCCAGTTCATTTAACAGATATTTCACGGCTTCTGCGCCAATCATCGCTTTGAAATTTTCCGCGCCATGCTCGCGTTGGGCATTGAGATATTCTTGTTCAGTCAATGTTTGCTTATAGCTAAGGTCGGTCAAGCCCGGTTCTACCACCACATAATTTTCAAAATATAACACACGCTCTAAATTTTTCAGCAACATATCAAGCAACAAACCAATACGGCTGGGCAATGATTTCAAAAACCAAATATGGGCAACAGGTGCCGCCAATTCAATATGCCCCATACGTTCGCGCCGCACGCGTGATAATGTAACTTCAACACCGCATTTTTCGCAGACGATGCCTTTGAATTTCATTCTTTTATATTTGCCACAGATACATTCGTAATCTTTGATAGGGCCAAAGACACGCGGACAAAACAAGCCATCACGTTCAGGTTTTAAGGTGCGATAATTGATGGTTTCAGGCTTCTTAATCTCGCCATACGACCATGAGCGAATCCGCTCAGGTGATACCAGCGAGATACGAATTAAATCAAAACCCGAAGAAATTTGTGGACGTTCAGTCGCTCTGGTTAGTTCATTCATGTTCGTTACCTTATCAATTTTCGCTTAAGAGTTCTACATTCAGGCATAGTGAATGCAATTCTTTAATTAATACATTAAAGGATTCTGGTATGCCCGCTTCAAAATTATTATCGCCACGCACAATCGCTTCATAGACTTTGGTGCGTCCCGAAATATCATCAGATTTCACGGTAAGCATTTCTTGCAATGTGTAAGCAGCACCGTAGGCTTCAAGTGCCCATACTTCCATCTCACCAAAACGCTGACCGCCAAATTGTGCTTTACCACCAAGCGGCTGTTGCGTTACCAGTGAATAGGGACCAATAGAACGGGCATGGATTTTATCATCAACCAGATGGTGTAATTTCAGCATATAAATATAGCCAACTGTTACCATGCGATCAAAATATTCGCCTGTTCTGCCATCAATCAGCTTCATCTGACCGCTGGTAGGCAAGCCCGCACGTTCAAGCAAACTGTTCAACTTATCTTCTTTCACCCCGTCAAATACTGGCGTTGCCATAGGGATACCTTTTTCAAGATTACGCCCTAATAGCATAATGGCTTCATCATCCATCGATTTTAGCAATGCACGTTCTTCATCAGCATCATAAATATCATCTAATTTCGCCCGCAAATCAGTGAATTGCGCGCGGTTTTCGTTGACGGCTTGCACCACATCTGCCACTTGACGCCCTAATCCATGCGCTGCCCAACCCAAATGGGTTTCCAAAATCTGCCCAACATTCATCCGTGATGGCACACCAAGCGGATTAAGCGCCATATCAACAGGCGTTCCATCTTCCAAATACGGCATATCTTCGGCTGGCATAATACGCGAAATCACGCCCTTATTACCATGCCTGCCCGCCATTTTATCACCGGGTTGCAAATGCCGTTTCACTGCCAAAAACACCTTGACCATTTTCATCACACCGGGTTGCAAATCATCACCGCGCTGTAATTTATCAACCTTATCGTCAAAACGGGCATTTAATGCGCCCACTTGTTCATCAAATAATTTTGCCAATGCTTCAATATTATCGTTGGCTTTGGCATCATTCACCACAATATGGCGCATCTGTGCCGAGTTTAATTGTTGCAATTCATCTTCGGTAATCACTTTGCCTGCTTTGAGGGCATCAATGCCCTTGCTGACTTTTTTATCCCGCAGAATATCTTTCAAACGCCCTGCAAAAGCGCGTTCCAAAATAGCGCGTTCGGAATCACGGTCTTGTGCCAAACGCTTAATTTCCGCCTGTTCAATCGCCATTGACCGCTCATCTTTCTCGATACCTGTGCGCGAAAATACCCGCACATCGACCACCGTGCCAATAACACCCGATGGCACACGCAATGATGTATCACGCATATCAGAGGCTTTTTCGCCAAAAATCGCCCGCAATAATTTTTCTTCGGGCGTGATAGGAGACTCACCTTTGGGGGTTACTTTGCCCACCAAAATATCGCCGCCCTTAACTTCAGCACCAATATAGACAATGCCTGCCTCGTCCAAATTACGCAACGCTTCTTCACCAACATTCGGAATATCACGGGTAATATCTTCTTCGCCCAATTTGGTATCGCGCGCCACAACCTCATGCTCTTCAATATGGATTGATGTGAACACATCATCACGCACAATCCGTTCCGATATCAGGATTGAATCCTCAAAATTATAACCATTCCATGGCAAAAATGCCACCAACACATTGCGCCCTAATGCCAACTCGCCTAAATCGGTGGCTGGTCCATCAGCGATAATATCACCCGCTGTTACCGTATCGCCTTCGCGCACCAATGGGCGCTGATTGATACAAGTATTTTGATTTGAACGCTGAAATTTCAGCAAATTATAAATATCAACACTACTTTTCGAACTTTCAGTCTCTTCGGTAACGCTAATCACAATGCGGGTTGCATCAACATGGTCAATCGTACCACCACGTTTTGCCACCACCGTAACGCCAGAATCACGCGCCACCCTTGCTTCAATCCCCGTGCCGACAAGCGGCGCTTCAGTCCGCAATAATGGCACAGCTTGCCGCTGCATGTTAGACCCCATTAAGGCGCGATTGGCATCATCATTTTCCAAAAACGGAATCAATGCCGCTGCTACCGATACCACCTGTTTCGGCGATACGTCGATATAGTCAACTTCTGATGGGTCAACCACAGAATATTCACCAGATTGCCTTGATGGAATCATCTCACCAGCAACCAATTTGTTACCCGCATCAACACGCGCACTTGCTTGCCCAATCGTATGATTGCCTTCTTCACCAGCCGCCATATAATTAATATCTTTGGCAACCACGCCATCTTCAACCTTACGGTATGGCGTTTCGATAAAGCCATATTCATTAACCCGCGCATAAGTAGCGAGTGAATTAATCAAGCCAATATTTGGCCCTTCAGGCGTTTCAATCGGGCAAATTCTGCCATAATGAGTGGGATGCACATCGCGCACCTCAAAGCCTGCACGTTCACGCGTTAAACCACCCGGCCCTAATGCTGATAAACGCCTTTTATGAGTGATTTCCGATAATGGATTGGTTTGATCCATAAATTGTGATAATTGCGAGCCTGTGAAAAAATCACGCACCGCTGCCACAATCGGTTTTGAATTAATCAAATCTTGCGGGGTTACCACATCAATATCTACCGTGCCCATTCTTTCGCGCACCGCACGTTCCATGCGAAGCAAGCCAACGCGATATTGGTTTTCTAGCAACTCACCTACCGAACGCACACGCCGATTGCCCAGATGGTCGATATCATCAACATCACCATGCCCATCACGTATCCGAAGCAATTCGCCAATCACTGCCAGCAAATCGCTTTTGCGTAAAATACGCATGGTATCATCAGAATCTTCAATGCCCAAACGGCTATTCATTTTTACCCGCCCCACAGCCGATAAATCATAACGGTCGGGGTCAAAAAACAGACTATATAATAGCCCTTGCGCGCTTTCCAAAGTTGGCGGTTCGCCCGGACGAATAACCCTGTAAATATCGGTGAGGGCTTCATCACGGTTACGGTTTTTATCAGCATTCATGGTGTTACGCAAATGCGGCCCAACCGATTGATTGTCAATATCTAATAATTGCAACTGATTGATTTTCATCATTTTGAATTGCGCCAATAATTCGGCGGTCAGCATATCGCCCGCTTCGGCAATCACAATGCCTGTTTGCTCGTCAACAATATCTTCTGCCAAATAGCTATCGAACATGAATTGTTCGGAAACGAGGATTTCTTTAACGCCTGCTTTAACGATTTTTTCAAGCGCATTTTTGCCTAATTTTTTATCTTTTTCTGCCAACACATCGCCCGTTTTGGCATCAATCAAATCGCTCCGTAACGGCACACCCTTATAGGCATCAACATCAAGCGGCGTTACCCATTTATCTTTTTTGTTGCTATAGGTTTTCGCCCCATAAAATGAGTTTAAGATTTCTTCGCGTGACATACCCTGAATCCGAATATCAGTAATATCTAGCTTCTCGCCTTTTTTATCATATTCGGCACGTAATTTTTCAGTCTCGCGCGATTCAAGCGCCATCAGTAAAGTGGTAACTGGTATCTTCTTTTTACGGTCAATTCTAACATGTAGAATATCTTTGGCATCAAATTCAAAATCTAGCCACGAGCCACGATAAGGGATAATCCTTGCCGAATAAATCAGCTTACCGCCTGCCAATGTTTTGCCCTTATCATGGTCGTAAAACACGCCCGGTGAACGGTGCATCTGGCTAACAATAACGCGTTCCGCGCCATTAACCACAAAAGTGCCATTTGCAGTCATCAGTGGGATATGCCCCATATAGACTTCATTCTCGCGGACATCACGCATGGTATGCGCGCCTGTTTTTTCATCAATATCGCGAATTGCAAGCCGCAATTTTACGCGCAAAGGTGCGGAGTAAGTCATGTCGCGTTGCAAACATTCTTCCACATCATATTTTGGCTTTTCTAATTCATAATCCGTAAATTCAAGGCTCATTTGCCCTGTTAAATCCTGAATGGGGAAGACTTGCTTAAACACATTGGCAATGCCGAATACTTGCTTGCTGGTGCTGCCACCAACCCCTAAAAAAGCATCATAAGATGATTTTTGCACTTCAATCAAATTGGGGATGTCAATGCTCTCCTCAATTGTGCCAAAATTTTTGCGAAGCCGCATACGCCCTGTAAAAGAATGAATGTCCGATACCATAAAATGTCTCTCGATAATGTATATTCTCAATTTCTCTCTTGTTTCGCTTTAACGCATCCGCAAGATAATGATGCCCGTTTTATATTTTAAGCGCGAAACGGACAAAAACGCTTTCAAGATTACTTGATTTCAACTGTTGCGCCAACGCCTTCCAGTTTCTTCTTAATCTCGTCAGCTTCATCTTGCTTCACGCCTTCTTTAACTGCCGCAGGTGCAGATTCAACCAAATCTTTGGCTTCTTTAAGCCCTAATCCAGTTACGCCGCGAACCTCTTTAATCACATTGATTTTTTGGTCGCCTGCCTTTGTTAGCATAACATCAAAGGTGTCTTTGACTTCTGCTACCGCCGCATCAGCTGGTGCCGCTGCTACTGCTACAGGTGCTGCTGCTGAAACACCCCATTTTTCTTCTAATAATGTTGATAATTCAGCTGCTTCTAATATTGTTAAAGCTGATAAACTATCTACCAATTTATTTAAATCTGCCATTTTGTTTCTCCTGAATGATGACAATGTAATGTGAATACCGTTTTATTAATCGCTTAAAAAACTATGCTCCGTTGCCTTGATAGCCTGCAATCTGCCGTGCTATCCCTGCCCCTGATGCTTTGGTAAGCTGTGCAATTTTGCCCGCTGGTGCTTGCAAAATGCCGATAAGCTGACCGCGCAACACATCTAATGGTGGCAATGCTGCCAATGCCTTAATGGCATTCGCATCTAATATTTGACCATCCAAACATGCTGTTACTAGCTGTAATTTTTCATTTGTTTTGGCAAATTCCACTGTCACTTTTGCCGCTGCCACTGGGTCATCAGACCAAGCGATAGCAGTAGGACCTTGAAAATATGCTTCAAGCGATTCAAACGGCGTTCCCGCAAGTGCACGTTTCACAACTCGGTTTTTTGTAACCTTGTAAGAAGCGCCCACTGCGCGCATTTTACTGCGTAATGCGGTGCTTTCGCTGACTGTTAAACCCTGATTATGTGTCATAACCACGATTTTAGCATCTTGAAACACTTGTTGCATTTCGCTGACCAATGCTGCTTTTTCTTCACGCGTCACGGGTAACTCTCCGTTTTTTTAAGTTAAACAACAATTTTTACCACATTATTATGATAAAAACCTTTCGTCCTTTATTCAGGGAAACCCTGTCTCATCTAGGCTAAGCTTTTGCCAATTAAGCCATTTTTATATCACTAAAAACAGCACCTAAAATCTTGGACAAACAACATAGCGGTAATTCCATCACCGCCATATCATTCTATGATAGCAGATTAAATATCCGCCAAATCAAGTTTCAGCCCCACCCCCATGGTAGAAGATAGGCTAATTTTCTTGATATATGTTCCTTTTGCGCCTTCGGGCTTGGCATTTTTGACCGCATTGATAACGGCGCGCGCATTTTCGGCGATTTTCTCGTCAGTAAAGCTGATTTTACCAACCCCAACATGCACGATGCCTGTTTTTTCAACGCGATATTCTACTTCGCCCGCTTTTGCCGCTTTCACCGCATCGCCAACATTCACCGTTACCGTGCCAACTTTGGGATTCGGCATCAAGCCTTTTGGCCCTAATATACGTGCCACTCTGCCAACCAGCGCCATCATATCGGGACTTGCGATACAGCGGTCAAAATTAATCTCGCCTTTTTGAATCGCTTCCACCAATTCTTCTGCACCCACAATATCAGCACCTGCGGCTTTCGCCTCATCAGCCTTATCATCACGGGCAAAAACCGCCACCCTTACTGTTTTACCAGTGCCATTTGGCAGCTGCACTGTGCCACGCACTTGTTGATCGGCATGGCGTGGGTCAACACCCAAATTCATTGCAATTTCAACGGTTTCGTCAAATTTTACTTTGGAATTGTCTCGCATTTTTTTAACAGCTTCAGCCAAAGGATAGTCTTTATTTTTATCAATATCACCATAAGCGGTGCGTAATCTTTTACCTAATTTTGCCATAACCGCCTCCTAATCTATCACGCGCAAGCCCATCGCCTGCGCCGAGCCTGCGATAATTTTAATCGCCGCATCAATATCATTTGCATTTAAATCTTGCATTTTCGCTTCCGCAATTTCTTGTAATTGCGCACGGGTAATTTCAGCTTTCACCTCACGACCCGGGGTATTTGCACCCTTATCAATATTCACAGCTTTACGCAAGAAATAGCTTGCGGGAGGCGTTTTGGTAACAAATTCAAAACTTCTATCCTCGTAAGCAGTGATAATCACTGGAATCGGCATGCCTTCTTCCATATTTTGAGTGGCGGCATTAAACGCCTTACAAAAATCCATAATATTCAAACCACGTTGCCCCAATGCTGGACCCAGCGACTGCGATGGTGCCGCCTTGCCAGCAGGCACTTGTAGCTTGATATAGCCTGCTATTTTTTTCGCCATTTTATTCCCTTTCTATGAAAGATATGTGCATCTGCAAATTTGCAAATGCCCATGTAATAATAGGGATGTGGTGCGACAAATGGCTATGTCTCCCACAACTTTCTTCAAACTTTTTCAACCTGCGAATAGGAAAGCACCACTGGGGTTGCCCTTCCAAAAATCGCCACTAAAACCTTAATTTGCGAGCGTTCCTCGTCAACTTCTTCAATATTGCCGTTAAATGATGCAAATGGCCCATCAGTAACCCGCACCGCATCGCCAACCGTGAATACTGCGCCAGTTTTTGCGAGCGACACGCCTTCTTCGATTTGCTTTTTAACGCTTAACACTTCTTGTTCAGATATTGGAATAGGAATGCCGTTATTGCCTAGAAAATCCGTTACTTTTGGCGTATCTTTCACCAAATGCCAGCTTTCATTATTCATTTCCATCTGCACCATAATATAGCCCGGGAAAAACTTGCGTTCGGCGGTATATTTACGCCCACGCGATATTTCCACTGTTTGCTGCATTGGCACCAAAATATCCTTAATATCGTCAATATTCTTCTGTTTAGATTGCTCTAAAATCGACTGCGACACTCTCTGTTCGAAGCCCGAATATACATGCACAACATACCATTCCATTTTACGTTCTTCCTAACCGCCAATAATCAAGCCAACGCCGTATGCGATAACCTGATCTACCAGTAAAAAGAAAATTGACATGATAATCACCATCACAAAAACGCTGATGGTTGAAAATATCACCTCTTTACGTTTCGGCCATGTTACCCGCCCCATCTCTTGACGGACTTGTCTCATAAATTGTGCTGGAGTTGTTTTTGCCACTTTGCCCAAAACCCTAATAATATTACTCTACAACCATATTGCCTTTAAGTATCGTTTCAAACATCTTAGATTGAAACAACCATATTGACAATAATATTTATAGATTAAACGCAAAATAAAGCAACTACCCGTTAATTTAGGCAATCGCTTTGATTACATTAAATCTATAAAACAAATTTTTGTGATACTTTTTCATAAACCCATCTGGCGCGCATCAAATGTATCAGAATGTTACTTAACATATCCGTCAAACATAAGTCAAGGGGTTTTTTGCTATTTTCACAATAAATCATTATCATGCGATTGACAAATAAAGACTCACATTATCTTCAATTTTTTTGCATAATCAATCAAACCACTATATGATAGGATAGGTTAAGAATTTTTGAGTTAATTTTAAGGTGGTAACCATGAATAAAAATAGTGTCAATTTTATCATTAACGATACGCCTATTAATATCAGTACGGTTGATGCGGGCAGCCCTGATAGAATGCCTACCTTGCTTAATTTCTTGCGGAATCAGCAAAATCTAACGGGCAGTAAAGAAGGCTGTAACGAGGGGGATTGCGGGGCTTGCACGGTGATAATTGCCTCGCTAGAAGATGATATATTACGCTTTAAGGCGATGAATAGCTGTATCATGTTTTTGGGTGCATTGCATGGTAAAGCGGTGCTAACGGTGGAATATCTGAAAAATGGCGACCAACTCCACCCGATTCAGCGCGAATTTGCCGACCAAAGCGCATCGCAATGCGGATTCTGCACGCCCGGTTTTGTGATGAGTGCCGCCGCCGCCCGATTTGACGATAAAACCGATAATCATGTGGATAATCATAGTAACATTATTGCGGGTAATTTATGCCGTTGCACGGGTTACGGTCCTATCTTGAAAGCCATGCAATCTGCTGATAATAAGCCTGAGCCCGAATGGATGCAAACCCGTTTTGCTGGTTTAAAGAAGCAGTTGCAAACATTACAACAAACAGATTCGGCTGAAACGCGGATTTTAAGCGGTGACAATAATATCATCACTTACGTCCCGAAAACTGCTGATGCGCTTGCCACGCTTTATTCGCAAAATCCTGATGCGGTGCTGATTGCAGGCAGTACCGATGTTGGCTTATGGGCGAATAAAAAATTGCAACAATGGGATGTAACAATTCATATCAACCAGATAGATGAATTGGCAAAGATTGAAAAAACCGATAATGGTTATAAATTTGGCGCGAATATATCGGTGCAGGATTTTATGCTTGCACCTGATTCGCGAGCACCCGATGCTGGAATCCTATCTGAATCGCTTTGCATCAACCCCGATACGGCAAGCGGCAACTTTATGTGGCAATATTGCCAATGGCTCGCCGATTGGTGATTTACCGCCTTTATTAATCGCGATGGGGGCAGTGGTGCATTTGCGCCATAAAGATAAAACCCGCATCATCGCACTCCAAGATTTTTTCATTACCTATGGCAAGCAAGACCGCAAGCAAGGTGAGTTTATCAGCCATATCAGCGTGCCACAAATTCCTGCGGATTATCTACGTGCCTATAAAATTTCCAAACGTTTTGAACAAGATATTTCTGCCATATCGGTGGGGATTAATATGAGTCTCAATCAGGGCATTATTGATAATCCTATCATCTGCTATGGCGGTATGGCGGGCATTCCAAAACGGGCAACACTGGCGGAGACTTATCTTAATGGCAAGATATTAAGCCGTGAGGTAATGCAGGCGGCTGCAGAATATATCACGCAAGATTTTACCCCACTTTCTGATATGCGCGCCAGTGCCGCTTACCGCTTGCAAGTGGCGCGAGCATTACTCACCCGCTATGATGATGACATTAACCAAAATTGGCAAAATCTCCATAGTTCTCTGGAATTCCTACCCGAAAATAAAGATAAATTTACCTTTCCTGACACTGATAAAAATTATGTCGGCAAGCCTACGATTCACGATAGTGCGGAAATGCATGTGAGCGGCACAGCCCATTATACCGATGATTTGCCCGTGTTGAATAACACATTACATATCGCATTGGTGAAAAGCCCGGTCGCGCATGGTGTGGTTAACACTATCAATGTGCCTGATGATATGCTGACCATCACTGCCGATGATATTAAAGGTAAAAACACCCTGAATCCCGTATGGGGTGATGACCCAATTTTCAGCGATAAATTGGTGGAATATGTGGGGCAACCGATATTAGGGGTGCTCGCCAAATCGCATGATAATGCGCGCCATCTGGCAAAACAGGTGCGCGTGAATTGCACCGAAAAGCCAGCGATTCTTACCATTGATGAGGCGATGATTCAAAAATCCTATCTTAGTAAGCCCGTGCAGTTAAAACGCGGTAATGCCGAAACTGCCTTTGCAACATGTGATGAGATATTGCAAGGCGAATTTGATATTGGCGGGCAGGAACATTTTTATCTGGAAGGGCAAATCGCCTATGCCATACCGCAAGATGACGAAATATTGGTCTATTCATCAACGCAACATCCAAGCGAGGTTCAGCATGTGGTGGCAGGTGCATTAGCAATCCCCTACAATAAAGTGCGGGTGGTGGTGCGCCGTATGGGTGGTGGCTTTGGCGGTAAAGAAAACCAAGCCAATCTGGCAGCGGTGGCGGCAAGTTTGGCGGCTGTAAAATATCAATGCCCTGTAAAACTGCGCTTTGACCGCGATGATGATATGATGATAACAGGCAAGAGGCATAATTTTAAGATACAATATAAGGTCGGGTTTCGCGATGATGGCTTGATAAAAGCAGTAAAAGTAACGCATCAGGTGCAATGCGGATTTTCCTACGATTCATCACTGCCAGTGGCTGACCGTGCCATTAGCCATGCCGATAATGCCTATTTTATCGAGAATTTTGATTTAACATCATATCGGCTGAAAACCAACACGGTTTCTAACACTGCTTTTCGTGGCTTTGGCGGCCCGCAAGGCATGATGGGTATAGAGACTATTATTGAGCATATCGCGCATCATTTGGGCAAAGATGCCACAACATTACGCCTGTTGAATCTGTATGATGCCAAAGGTAAATTACAGAACCGTTCGACGACACCTTATAATATGACGGTGGAAGATAATATTTTGCATGATATGATTCCTGCTTTGTTAAAAAGTTCGGATTATCAACAACGATGCCAAGAAATAAAGGAGTTTAATAAAAATTCACCAACCATCAAGCGCGGTATTGCGCTGAATCCTGTTAAATTCGGCATCTCTTTCACGCTTTCATTCCTGAATCAGACGGGGGCATTGGTGAATATTTATCAAGATGGTTCGGTAAAAATCAATCATGGTGGCACTGAAATGGGGCAAGGGCTGATGATAAAATGTGCGCTAGTGGCAGCTGAAATTTTGCAAACGCCACTTGATAATATCCATATTTCTGCGACTGATACCGATAAAGTGCCAAACACATCGGCAACGGCAGCCTCGTCGGGGTCTGATTTAAACGGCATGGCGATTAAAGCCGCATGTGATACATTGGTGGCACGCTTAAATGATTATATCAGCAAAACTTACAATATTCGGGCGCAAGATATTATCTGGCATCAGGGTAAAATCACGGCTGGCAAGCAGACATTCACTTTTGCCGAATTGATAAAGCAAGCCTATATGGCGAAAATATCACTGAGTGCTACGGGGTATTATTCAACACCAAAAATCAAATGGGATAATAAAAAATTCAGCGGCAGACCTTATTATTATTTTTCCTATGGCGTTGCCATCAGCGAAGTGGCGATAGATATTTTAACGGGCGAGTTACGCAATCTGCGCTGTGATATTCTGCATGATGTCGGCAATTCGCTTAACCCTGCGATTGATTTGGGGCAGATTGAGGGTGCGTATATTCAGGGCATGGGGTGGCTAACTTCGGAACAGTTGGTATTTGATGATAAGGGCAATTTACGCACCCACGCGCCTTCCACCTATAAAATTCCAACTTCGTTTGACCGTCCGCATCAAATGAATATCGCGCTTTATCCTGAAGGCAATCAAGAACAAACGATTTACCGTTCCAAAGCAGTCGGCGAGCCACCGTTAATGTTAGCATTTTCCAATTTTTTCGCGATTCAAAATGCGATAGCCTCCCTGAATGATGGACTTGCTGATGGCAAGATTTATCCTAATTTACAAGCACCCGCAACGCCCGAACATATCTTGAATGCCGTTAATCTGGTGCAAGCTAAAAGATAAATGATGCGCGAAAAAGATAATGCCCTATCAGCTTTAGGCAAATTATCACCGCCTTTCGTGAAAATCACTTTGATAAAGGTGCAAGGCTCTACGCCACGTAATCTACACGCCATGATGATAGTTGATAATGGTGTAAAAATTTACGGCACCATAGGCGGTGGCGCATTAGAATTTACCGCTATCAAACGGGCGCAAAAAATCTTGCAACACAAAAATGAAAGCCATTACCGCACTATCGAGACAATGCCATTAGGTCCAAATTTAGGGCAATGTTGCGGTGGTTCGGTGAAAATTCTGTATGAGCTGATTGATGAACAAGCGCATGAATATTATCAACATCATATTGAGAGCGGCACGGAAAAAATTGCAATTCCTCTGGAATCTGGTGTGCCGTTAACCGCAACAGAATTCACCAACTATCTATTACATGGGCATTATATAATGACACTCTCTCACCCTAGCAAGCATCTCTATCTGTATGGGGCGGGGCATGTGGCGCGGGCATTGATTTATCATTTGCAAAAATTTGATGTGCAGATTCATTGGACGGATATTGATAAGACTCGCTTTCCTGATGAGATAGCTGATGATGTTGCCAATGAGATTGAATGTTTGTGCCATTCTGATTTAAGCCTTATCGCCCAACACGCGCAACCTGATAGCTATCACCTTATTATGACGCATGACCATGCGTTTGATTTACAAATTATTGATAGGCTGCTTGCGCGTGATGATACTTATTTTTTAGGGCTGATAGGTTCAAAAACTAAAAAAGCGCGTTTTTGCAAAAGATTAGAAGAAATGGGGCATGATGAGGCAAAAATTGCCAAAATAATCTGCCCGATTGGTATTAAAGAAGTTGCAGAAAAATCACCCCATGCGATTGCGATTGCGATTATCGCGCAATTACTTAGTTTTTAACAAAAGAATTTCTTAATTTATTTGAAAATGCTATCCAGATATGTTATAATTCCATAAATTTTAATAAGCACCACTTATTACCCTCTCAATTTAAGGAATATCTCAATGAAAATGACAACAATAATGAAATTTTTCGGACTACTTATCACCATTTTTACTTTAGCGATTGGGCAAGCATCGGCACAGAGCGATGCACAAATCAAAGCTGCTTTTGTTTATATTGGCCCTATCGGCGACCATGGCTGGACCTTTCAGCATCATCAGGGCGTAGAATATGTTAAAAAACAAATGGGCAAAAGGGTAAAAATTACCTATGTTGAAAATGTGCCTGAAAATAATGATAGCACAAGGGTGATTGAACGGCTTGCACGTGCAGGGCACGATATTATTTTTACCACCTCATTCGGCTATATGAATCCAACTATTAATATTGCAAAAAAATATCCGCATATAAAATTTGAACATGCCACTGGCTACAGACGTTTTGAAAATGTTTCCACCTATTCTGCGCGTTTTTATGAAGGGCGCTATGTGATTGGGAAAATTGCAGGTAAAATGACCAAAACCAACACCATTGGCTATATCGCTTCCGTGCCGATTCCTGAAGTTATTCGCGGTATTAACGCCGCCTATTTGGGTGCAAAATCAGTTAATCCTAAAGTAAAAATCAAAGTAGTTTGGGTGAATAGTTGGTTTGACCCCGCGAATGAAATCAAGGCTGCCAAAGCATTAATCGCGCAAAATGTTGATATTTTAATGCAACATACCGATTCACCTGCGCCAATAACGGTAGCAGAAGAGGCAGGGATTCACGCATTTGGGCAAGCATCTGATATGTCACAATTTGGACCTAAATCACATTTAACGTCGATTGTGAATAATTGGGGTCCCTATTATGTGGCGCGTATTAATGCGGTGCGCGATGGTATTTGGCAATCGCAAGATACGTTTCATGGCATTCCTGAAAAGATGGTAACTTTCAGTAAATTTAGTCAGCTTATGCCTGCCAACGTTCAGAAAATCGCAAACAAAACCATTGCTGATTTGCGTAAGGGTAGAATTCACCCCTTTACGGGACCTCTTAATAAGCAAGATGGTAGCAGATGGTTGAAGAAAGGCGAAGAAGCAACTTTAAGTCATATATTAGGCATGGATTTTTATGTTGAGGGCATTGATGAACCCATTCGGTGAGTGCAGCCTCATCAAAAATGACGTGATTGCGAACCGCTGATTGCGGAGCGACACGCTCCTTCCTCATGTTGAAATACCCAAACCCACTCCACCGCTAATATTAAGCACAGCGGTGGGGGGGCGGGGGCAGGCTCCCATATATAATGTATCGCAAAACGCACGCCCTGCACCATCCAAATATCGCTTGACTATTAATATATATCGTTTAAGATGAATCGCTGGTTTTTTGTTGAGGAGTTACTTATGAACAAACACCTATCTATCATCATTTTGAGTTTATCTACCATTGCCTTAACGGCTTGTAGCACACAGCGCGGTGCGTTTGAAGGTGAGGGTGAGGGCATTGACAATGGCGATGTTTTTATCGCCGATAGGATAGGCACGCTTGATACCGCCCCTATTCAAACAACGGCTACTCCCCATGCTTCGCTAACCGAAGCATCAACGGCTGGTGAAGCTAGCAGTTTCACTTTGCAAGCATTAGCGGTGCAAGGCAACCAAAACACCAACTATACAGGTAGTGGTAGCTTGGGCTGGTCGCAAGATGGTGAGACAAGCATCAGCGTTGCCACCATCACATCGCCTGCTGTGAAGCTTGATTTTGATGATACTGGTGCCATCTCGGCAGTAACCGCTTATTTTGCGGATAAAAGCTATGAAGTTTCGGATATAAACGCAGGCATTATTACCAATGGCGCACAAACTGATTCGCGAATTGCCACGCTTACTGTGGATAGAGAAGAGAGTTTTGGCTTTGCGTCTCACTATATGGCGCATATTAGCTGGAATCTTGAACGGACGGAAGGCGATGCCAATGGCTTGCTTGGCAGTGGCAAAGATAATTCTTATAGCATCAATGGCAGTATGGTTGCGGGCATTGAAACCGCGAATGATAATCTCCCTGATGGTAGCAATGCACAATTTATCGGCAAAGGGCGCGGGTTTTATTCGCATGTCAGTGCTGATATTGCTAGCCATGCCACTATCTTTGATGTGAGCGCAGATATTGATTTTGCCAACAACACAGCGCGTGTGACTAGCAGTAACACAAAGCAATGTAGCGACCTCACAAATTGCACGACTGGCATCGGCTCTCTTGATTTCAGCACGCCAGAATTATTGATTGGCAATGGCAAAACGGGCTTTACAGGTAATGCGTCACTGATAGCGGATAAAAGTTTTACAGGCACGCTTGATGCACAATTTTATGGTGCCAACGCACAGGAATTGGGCGGTATCTTTGCGATGCTTGATGAGACGGGTGGCTATTATTATGGCACATTCGGCGCGGAACGTGCTTTATTTAATGATTTTACCTTTAATGATTCTGGCATAACGCAAAAAGTTGAAGCCACTATCCCCCGTGCGGCACCTGATATCCCCACTCACCCTAAAGCTTCTCTGATAGAGGCGATTGATGATACAACGGCAACAAAAAACCGCCTCTTCACCATGAAAGCACTGGCTGTTAGCGCAACCGATAGCAACCTCTCTGAACGTAAACCGACTCAAGATTGGGCGGATGGTGGGCATCTGCAACATATCAGCATTGCCAATATTGCCGATTCTGCCGCAACCCTTACCATCAATCAATCGGGTCAGCTTGCCAATATCAAAATTTATCTGAATGATGATATTAGCTATACAGCTGATGCTTCCAGCCCTAGCAAGCAAACATTCACCGCTAACATTAATAGCGAAAATTTAGACTATATCCCTGATAGTCAAACCATTACTCTCGCCAGAGATACTGCTAGTTTGGGCTTTGATGCCAATAATATGGTCTATATTGGTTGGAATATCATTGATAAGGCACCTGAAACCGGGCTTGGTGTTACCACTGAACAACGGCATGGCATGATGATAGCGGGTATTGAGACTGGCACTATTATTGACGCGGGCAAGGTTGATTTTACAGGCAAGGGCAAAGGTGTTTACGGCACGAAAAACAAAAACTTTGATACTGTGTTTACGGTAACAGCTAAAGTTGATTTTGATGAACGGAATATGTTGCTGACCACCGAAACCGACGCCTGCACGGATTGCAACGATTTTAATGTATCAACACTTGATTTTGCTGATTTATCTTTAGGCTTTGCCAATGTTGGTGGCACCGCTTCAGTCAATAATATCAGTAAAAATGTAACGCTTGATACCACCTTAACTGGCACGCTTGATGCGCGTTTTTATGGTGCTGGCACGGAAGAATTCGGCGGCACATTCGCATTGGCAGATACAACAACAGACAGTGAAAGATATTATTATGGCGCGTTTGGTGCAAGTCGCAAGGGGGTTGCGCCTGTTGTGAAAGGTAAAACAACCACCGTTAACACATTTGGCATAGTGGGTGCTGAAAATACTTTTGAGTCTAGCACCGCCACTTCGCTTACGGGTGTTCTTATTCTGCAAGGTCTGGCAGTTAGCCTAAGCGATGTTACCAATTATACGCGCTATAAAGATGATGCTTGGACTGATACGGCTGATTTGCAGATTGATAGGCAAATCACGGCAAATCGTTTGACTGATTCGGGCGTTGCGATTACATTTGGTGCGACTGATAGCGTTACAAAGATTTTTGCGGATAAAGATTACAATTCTACCAATACCGACAACATCACGGTTGCTAAAAGCATTGGTAGCTTTAACTTTGATTATCTGGTGCTTGTTGATTGGGATAAAGATGAATCTTTTAATGAAAGTGAAACCTCGCTTATGCAAACTATCACCGATAGTGATGGCATGATGATAGCAGGCATTGAAACAGTGAGCATTATCGGCAATGGCAGAGTTGATTTTACGGGCAAGGGTGCGGGCGTTTATGGCACGAAAACGGGCAATGTTATCTCAAGCCAAAATGTAACATTTGGTGTAATGGCGGCTGTTGATTTTGATGAAACAATGGTAAATATCAGCACGGATAATGATAATGATGCGCTTGATAGCATTCTTAATTTCAGCATTAGCAATATCAATTATGGCGGTAGTAATGTTATCAGCCAAGTTTTAACGCTTGATACCACCTTAACAGGCACGTTTGATGCAAGATTTTATGGTGGCAATACGCAAGAATTTGGCGGCACATTCGCACTAGCTGAAAATGAAACGCGTTATTATTATGGTGCTTTTGGTGCAAGTCGCAATAATATTGTGCCTTTTGAACCAAGCGATACAACTGCCCTTAACGTTGCTGGCGCAGTGGTTGCTGAAAATCCTGTAACCACCAATCCATCGGCGACAACGCTTACGGGTGCTCTTATTCTGCAAGGTCTGGCAGTTGGGTTAAGCGATGTTACCAATTATACGCGCTACAAAGATGATGCATGGAATGTTTTTACAACTGAAATGCAAATTGATAGGCAAATCACGACAAATCGAGTTACTGATTCGGGGGTTTTGATTGATTTTGCAACTGATACGGTAACAACAATATTTGCGGATAAAGATTATGCTGTGAGCAATGCTAATGTAACGGCTACGGTTGAGAAAGATTTTGGTAGCTTTACCGCTAATCATTTGGTGCTTGTGGAATGGAATAAAGCTGAATCTTTGAATGCCAATAGCGAGACAGGTCTAACGCAAACCGTTACCGATATTGATGGCATGATGATTGCGGGTATTGAAACTGGCACTATTTATGATGCGGGCAGAGTTAATTTTACAGGCAAGGGCAAGGGCGTTTACGGCACGAAAACTGAAAGTTTTGATACCGTGTTTGCGGTAACGGCAAAAGTTGATTTCACGGCAAGAAATATGTTGCTGACAAGCACAACAGAAGCCTGCACGGATTGCGATAATTTTGATGTATCAACACTTGATTTTGCTGATTTATCGTTAAGCTTTGCTAATGCTGGTGGCACGGCATCAGTCAACAGCATCAGTAAAAATGTAACGCTTGATACTACCTTAACAGGCACGCTTGATGCACGTTTTTATGGTGGTGGCACGGAAGAATTTGGTGGCACATTCGCGCTAGCTGAAAATGATACGCGCTATTATTATGGTGCATTTGGTGCGAAGAAACCTGATGATGTTCTGTTTACTACCCATGCTGATACGCCCTCAACATTTAACGCAAATAATCTAACAAGCTTTAATGATAATAATCGCAATGGCAAAACAGGCAATGTATTACAAGCCAAGAATAGCGTGCAGATAACCAAACCACTAACCGGCACTGACGGCTCAGTTACCATTGATAAAATCATCGGTGCGGTGGTTAAATTTGATTATGCCAATGATAATAGTGGTCATTTTGCCGATGGTGCAAGTTTAAACATTTATTTTGATGATAAAAAATATAGCACAACAACCGCGGGCATAGGTACTCAGGGTTATATTTTTGAAGGCGCAACAGCTACTGCTAATGGTACTGGTGATAACCCTGATTATATTATTTTAGACAACCGGAGTACTAATTTTGGTTTTGCGCCTAACTATATGGCTTATGTTTATTGGCGGGTAACTGAGCCTAATGATTACGAGACCAGAGGTTTTGGCATCGTTGGTTTTGAAACTGCTACTATCTCTAACACTGACACCATTGGTAATACTGCTATCAGCTTTACTGGTAGGGGGGAAGGCTCCGCACGTAAGAATGGTAGCAATACAAGTGACTTTGTTAGGCTCACAGTAACCGCCAATGTTAATTTTACTAACCGTTATGTGAGCCTATCAACGGATAATGATGGCACCGATAATGATGACCTCAATTTCAAGGGTAATGTAACTTATGGAATGGGTGAGAATAATATCAGCATGAATATCAAAACCCAAGGCAATGATGGTAATTTTGCGACCAGTGATAGTGATGGTTCAGAATTAACAGGCATAGCCGATGCCCGCTTTTACGGGCCAGATGCCGAAGAATTTGGTGGCACATTCAGCCTAACAAGCGATGATGCAGGCTATGCAGGCTATGCCGGCTGGTTCGGCGCGAAACCTCCTTATAATCTTGTTTGGACCACCTATGCTAATACGCCCACAACATTTAACACACATGACCTCACAAGCTTTAATGATACTAATCGCAATGGCAAAACGGGTAATGCGTTCGAAATTCACAGCGTTGCACAAGCAACCAAACAACTAGAGGTTAATGGCGCAATTACCACTACTAAAATCATCGGTGCGGTGGTTGAATTTGATTATGCCAACGATAATAGTGGTAATTTTTCCGCTAGTAATAGTAGTGATAGTAGTCTTATATTCTATCTTGATGATAAAAAATATAGCACAAACATGAATGAGCCTTATGAGTTTAAGATTTATAGTGATTCCAACGATGCTAATGGCAATCATCATGCGCCTGATCATTTGCAGTTAGTTAGAGAAAGTCAGTATTTCGGCTTTACGCCAACCTATATGGCGTATGTTTATTGGAGGGTAATTGATGCGAATAATTATGACACCAGAGCCTATGGTATCACTGGTTTTGAAACCACTGGCACTAATATTCCTAAAACAGGCACTGCTAGCTTTACAGGCAGGGGGCGTGGATATGTATATAAGGTGAGTAACAATGATGGTAGTTCTATTAGGTTTGATGTAACCACCAATGTTAATTTTAGCACCCGTAATGTTAGCATAGAAAGTGAGCATGATGACACTGATAATGATTATCTTGATTTCAAGGGTGATTTAAACTATGTGGCAAACAGCAATATCATCGCGGGCAGTATCAAAACCAAAGGCAATGATGGTAACTTCACGCCCAGTGATGCTGATGGTTCAGCATTAACAGGCACGGCAGATGCCCGTTTTTACGGACCAAATACCGAAGAATTAGGCGGCACATTCAGCCTAACAAGCGAGACAACAACCTATATCGGTTCTTTCGGCGCACAGAAACAATAATATATGGGGGCATTATTATATGGGGGGCTTTAATTTATCCGCTCACAATGGCAAAGCCATTGTTTCGCTTATCAAGGGGGTGCGGTCTGGCTTCTCGATGCGCGCTTGTCAAATTTTTGTCCGTAGGACAATTTGTCAAGCAGACGCCTCTTGCCAGAACCCCCCTTGATAATCCCCCCGCTCGTGTTTAATACTCTGATGGTGCAAGCCTTGATAATCCCCCCGCTGTGTTTCAACACGAGGGCGGTGCGTGTCTTGCCATATTCTAACACACCTTACCATCCATTAATTCTTGTACATTCCTTAACGGTTTTACCACTTTGCTTTGCCATTTACTATCGTGATAAAAGCTTGCCATCACATTCTGCCAATCGCCTGATGCCGTGATGATAATCGGTGAGCCCGCGCAAGTAACAATCCTAGAGGCAATAAAATCCCAACCGATTTGATGATTGCTAAGATTTTGCAAAGTGGCGACATGCTTTAACTCGCCTTGTGTGAATCGCCATATCAGCAAACGTTTCGCAAGATGCGGACGATCGATATAGGCAATTTCAACCACACCATCATTATCAAAATCCGCGACACCAATCGGCGCCAACCACCTGAATCTCCGCCCGATAAAAGGCGTTGCCACCATCACTTCAACCTTACTATCAGCCGTCAGATGATAAAATGCCAAACGCGCACCTTTCTTAACATCGCTTTCAACCACCATCACTTCTAATTTACCATCGCCATTAATATCCACAAGGCGCGGTGCAATATCTTCAAATACGCGGGTTATGGGCAAATCAATCGCATATTCTGTGTCATCATCTTGCACCAACACCAAGCGCGACCATTCTAGCTCATCGCCTAACACGCCATGCGGATAATAGCTAACTTCAAATTCGTAATATGCGTCAATAATCGCTGCCGCATTGGCAGAAAACGAAGTGAAAAATCCACATAATATGATAATAATGTGCCGCATTACGCCCCCCTTAAAACAACCCCCTAGAACAACCCATCGCATTTTTTATAATCGCTATCATAGCACAAGGTGGCAATATCTTGCCCTGCGCATAATTTGCATTGGCACGATACCATCTTGCAATAATTTTTCTATAGAACCCGTTGCTAATTTGTAACCGCCTGCTTTTGCTAATAGCAATAGAGCATAGGCTGTGGTGTAATTTTGCACCACGCCCTCGCCCTCATAATACATATTGCCCAAATAATATTGCGCCAATAAATTGCCTTGCTTGGCTGATTTGCGCCACCATTTGGCGGCTTCGGGGTAATTCACTTCTACATGATTGCCCTGATAATAAAACTCTGCCAGCTGATTTTGCGCTTTATCATCGCCTTTGATAGCGGCGGCCTGCGTATCAGCAAAAGGCGTTTGTGCGATAATTGTGAGTGGCGAAAGCATTGTGAATGCCAGAATGAGCGCCAGAGTGAGTAAAGGTTTTTTCATCATATAGACTCTCGCGATAACCATCGCAATAATGGCAGTGGAGGCTATCATATTCATAGCTTAACCCATTGATTGTAAATGCTTTTTGTTGCATTGTTTTTTATCAAACCCCCATATAAACCCCCATTTTTATTTTTACCCCTGCATTATTACTGCATTTTTATTGCTTTTATCATTATTTTTATGGGGTTTTTGATGGGTTTATTGTGGCTTGTTGCTAACAATGCTTCATTAGCAAGCCGTATTCTAGCATCATCATAGCAGATAGGCAAGGGTTTTTGATGGTTTATTGTGGCTTTTGCTGATATTTGCATGATGATTGTTAGGCTTGTTTGGCAATAGTGCCATTACCCATAATATCATCACCCGTAACATAACCATCTTAACATGCCATCTTTAACATAGCCGTAAAGCTAATCAGTATTAAGCCCTGATAGGTTGTTTTAATTCTATGCCCTTTTGTATATCAAAATCATATAAGCGGCTGATAAGGCTTTATTCTGCATTGTGGCAATGTTATAGCAATAGCGTTGCAATGATAATGCTTGCCCTTTAATGCTTTACTTTCACCTCACATGGCAATTTTTTCATGCCCTTGCTTGCGTTATGATAGGGTTGCAGGCGTTTTATCGATGGGTGGGGGGTGAAAATCGCGTTTCAAAAAATCGCAATTAAGGCGGGGGGTTGTAGGCATAACCGTTGCTGTCGGCATAGTCTTTAATTTTGCATAGAAACGCGCCTTAATCAGTATTGAGTAAAGCGGGGGGATTATTAAGGGTGAGGGTTGCCCGCCATTGGTACAAGGGCAAACCGAAAGTGGCAAGATGGGTGGCTTCTGCCTTACCCATCGAGAAGCCACGCCGCACCCCCCTTGATACCATAAAACCTACTAGCAAAGCCCCCCATACTTATAAGGGGATAGGGTTAATAGAGTATCCTTACATTTTCTTTATCAATACCTGTGGTGTTCAGCCATTTTTCTAGGCTTATTTCGGCATAGCCATCAATAAAGATTTGCTTGCCCACCGCGCTTAAATCGGCGTTACATTGCGCTAATAAATAATAGGCATCATCAATTTCATACAGAATATTTTGCTCTAGGGTGGTGATAGGCAAGGTAAGGATTTTGCCACTTGCCGCCATCATATTATATAATTTATCCGCCACCGATTGCCGATTGGTGTTGAGACTGATTTGCTGATGAGCGTCGGTTTCAAGTTGCGGGCGGGGGCTGAGCGAAAACACCTTATACCCAATATCGCAGGCTGAGCCTGCACCCGATTTTTCTTGTGTCAGCATATTGCCTTGCTTGTTTTTTTGCGCTAATTCTGTTTTGATTTTCTCGCCTGCGCGATTCACGCGTTCGATGGTAATAGATGAAATCACGGGGGCGAGCTTGTTATCGGTGCAGAATTTATGGGCTTCTTTTTTCTCATCGATTGGTTCATCTATTTGTGCCAAAATGAATTTACGATTGCCACCATCTTCGGCATTTAACTGCATCACCGCATCGGCAGTGGTGCCAGAGCCTGCGAAAAAATCGAGTATGATGTCGTTGTTTTCAGTGCACATTTCTAACATAGCTAATAACGTGCCTACAGGTTTTGGAGAGGGAAAAACATTTTTTTCAAAATTTAAGTCGATAAATTGTTCACTGCCTCTTTCACTATTCACAAATTTATGTGTCCAAGCGGAAGTAGGTTTTACCCTTTTATCATCGGTTAAATAGTCCTTAACAAATACAGTCCATTTTTTTCTAACTTTCATATATTTAGGTGCTAATAATTTAATTTTTTGTTGAGCGGAATCTTTTGACCATCGCCAATTCCCATCTACGCCATCTTCTCTGCTAGGTAATATTTTAATATAACCTGCCATATCAGCATCAGCATTTGCTTCAACTTTAAAGTCATTAGTCTGTTTATTATAAAAGAATGGATAAAAAAGATTGGGTCTATCTTCTCTTTTATCATTGTCACCTGTTTTTCTTAAATCTATCTCACGATAGATTTTCATATCATCTTCTTTAGTGTATCTTTTGGTAATTTTTTCGTCAGGTTTCCAACCGTAAAACAAAGCTTCATTCTTTTTGTAAATTAATATATATTCATGAGCAGTCGCAATATATTTATCATCAGACCGTCCTTTCGGGTTCGATACATTAGCGATACAGGCTACAAAATTCTCTTCACCAAAAATTTCATCACATAAGATTTTTAGATTGGCTTGTTCATTATCGTCGATGCTGATAAAAATCACGCCATCATCGGTGAGTAATTGGCGGGCAAGTTTAAGCCGCGGATACATAAAAGCCAGCCAGCCCGAATGGGTTTTTGTGCCGTAAATATTGTGTAAATAATCCACCATATCCTCATTTAAGCCCAAATCATCAATCAATTCGGCTTCGGATTTTTTGAAATTATCGTTATAAATAAAGCCATCACCGCCCGTATTGTAAGGGGGGTCGATATAAATCATTTTGATTTTGCCCGTGTAATTTGCCCGCAAGATTTTCAGCACATCAAGATTATCACCGCGAATAATCATATTTTCGGTTGCATCAAAATTTTTGGATTGCGCCATTTCAGCTTTTAATTCCGATTGCGTTGCCCTATCGGTTTCGGCTTTTGCCAAGCCTTTGCCCGCAAAATTAAGCCCGTAACCCTGATTATTCAGCGCGATATTTTCAGCCCCCAACAAGGCTTTTAGGTTTTCAATATTCAAGCCACCATCGGCATTAACGGCTTCAGGCAAAATCTGTTTTAGGGCTTCTAGCCTGTGCTGTTGCGCATCTGATATGCTAGATTCTGCGGTGCTGGTTGCAATACCTAATTTGCTTGCTTCGGTTTTATCTATCATTTTTTATCTTTCTTGTTATTTATTTAATTCTGTAGCAATAAATTCTGTGAAATAATTATCTATTTTTTCATAAGCTTCTTCAAGCTGTTTGATTTCATCACTATCATTATCAAATAATTTTATAATTTTATTCATCGCATCTTCTTTAATAGATGTATCAGTAATAGAATCTAATGATGCAAGCACCTCGATAACTTTACCGTAAATTAAAGAGATAGAGTATTTAAATTTCTGAATGTCTTGTTTTATTTCTAGAAATATGGCTTCTATTCTTTGTAATTTTAGTACATTTTGTTTTACATTCATTAAACGATTTGGGTTTTCCAAACTTTCATACTCTACAATGTTTTTATTATAATGTTCATTAGCAATGTCGAGCAGAGTAGTGATTTTTAAACCATCCCTAATATTATCTTTCGTTTCCCATAAAGCATCATGGTATTTTTCTGCCAGTGTGATGCGCTTTTGCCTCCGCCATTCGCTTCGTGCTTTCCATGCAACATAAGCTATAATGCCAGACGCAATGCCAGATATTACCCCTCCAAATACTGCGCCATAATCTTTGATGATACATAAAAAATCCATCATTTTTTACCCTACTATCCCTTGCAATAAATCGTGCAATGTTTGTGTGTTGATGCGTTTTTTGAAAATAATTTCAGTCTGTTTATCTTGAATGATATGGTTTAAATCGGCAAAAAATTGTTCGGCATATTGTATCTTTAATTTTTCATTGGTGGAAATGCCATCAGCGCTATCATAGCCTTTGGTTTCCACAATCAGAAACAGCTTTTTGCCAGTGGCATTTTCAATATAATAGGCAAAATCAGGGTTGTAATTTTTATAAGGGGTGGGGATACAGATATGCGGCAATTTGGCAAATACTGTGATTTTTTGATTATCAATCTGTGCATCGTCTTGAATGATAGCGGTTTTTTCAATATCAGAATCATACATGATGGTATCATACAGATAATGATTGGGGGGCGTGGCTTGGCTATGAAACCGCCCTAATTTGCCCGCATTAACTTCCGCAACAGGCTTTCGCGTAACATCATCATAGAAAAAATTTCTGCTATTATTGGATATGCTAATATCGTTTGCAAATTGATAGCTGATTTTCTGCACAATATGGGCATGAATGGCTTGCTTGATAATGGCTTGCAAGCGGGTGCTGGCGCGTTTTGGATTATGCTGGAATTTTGCTTTGCTAGCGGCATCAAAACCATTAAATATTTTTATGATAAAATGCAGCGGTAAATTTTGCGCTTTAGAAAAATCCCTGATAAATTCACCAGTGGCATGTTTTCGTGTAAAGAATGTAACATCGCCCATTATATCGCTATTATGCGACTGGATTTCGTTGGTTTCGTGATTGTAAATTTGCGTTTTGGCAATCACTTTAATCTTATCAATCGTTTCATTTTTGAATGTAGCGTGGATTTGTTGTATCAGGGCATCATCATCAATATTGTGATAATTGATTTTTGCCTTGCGGGTGATTTGGTGCCATAGGGCTTCAAATTCTTTGAACTTTTCGTAACGGATGCGAACCTTTTTCGGTTTTTCATTGGCATTTTCAATCGGTGATTTTATATTATCAATAAAGAATGCAATGATTTTATCTTGAATAGCAGATAAGGCTGGCGGTAGATTTGCAAGATTTTGTTTGATAAAATCCGCAATCGGTGATTTTATAGCATAGATATTTTTAGCATCGTCAAATTCAATAATGCCATTATCATCAAGAAACATCAGCAATCTACTTGCTTGTTGTTCGTTAAAGCCTTTTTCAAGAAGCATGGCACTGCCCAGCCTATCACCAAAAAATTCATAGCTATTGGCTTGAATTTCGGCTTGAATGGTTTCTATAAATTCTTTTTCCGCGCCCGATACAATCACATCTAATGTATTAATATCGTAAAAGCTGTTTTTATCATCACCGCAATATTTGATGGTTTGCCGCTTGCCCTGTTGGTTGACGGCAAGGCGTAACCCCCGCCCCACTTGTTGGCGGCGCGATGTTTCTTTACTGCTGGCGGCAAGTTTGCAAATGTTGAAAATATTCGGATTATCCCACCCTTCTTGCAATGCCCAAACCGAGAAAATAAAACGCAATGGGGTTTTGGTGGAAAGCAATTTTTCTTTATCTTGCAAGATTAAATCTATACCTGCGCTGTCTTTTTCTTCGTTGTTTTTGCCTTTATCGCCTGAAAAATAGCCATCGTGAATTTGCAGTTTGCCCGCATCATCATAATCGTTGGCAAGGTATTTTTTATAAGCAGGGGTTAGGGGTTGCTTGAATGTTTCATCGCGTTGTTTTTTATATTCTTGTTCAAAAATATTTTTGATGTGCGGGTTATCACCCCGAAAATCACGAATATTAGGAATGAAGAAAAGCGATAAGGTTTTAATGCCTTGTTCAAATAATCTGGCTTCTTTTGTGAAATGAAGCTTGATGGTTTTGCGTATCAGATAGCGAATGGCTTCATCATCAAGCGTATAATTATCTTTATAGAGTTCGCGTTTGGTTTGATTGCTGAGCGTTACTTCTTTTTTGGTTGCTTTTAGAATAGAGATATTCTGATAATTGTTATTGCCCGTTACCATTCCTAAATCTTCGCGGTAATCCACCCATTTTGTATATTCTATATCTTCGTTAAAATACGAAACCTTAACGCGCGAATTTTCAACCCGTAAAAACCGAATATCAGTATTTGCATCAATAATGGTGGTAACGCGGATTTTTTTAACAAGCTGTTCGGTAAAAGCCGATATGCTATCAAGCACATAAGCAACATTTGTTAATTTATGTTCGTTATCAGGAAAAGTTGCGCCAAAGCGTAAACATAGGCAATGGTTGAAATATTCGTTATAGCTGGCGGTAAATTCTTTACCTGTTAGCAAATGGGGTTCATCAATAAAAATGATAGGATTTAATTTGCTGATAGCATCTAAGGGCGATTTATCTAAAGCCCCCATCGTTTCATTAGTGTTGGTTAAATACCGTTTTTCTCTTTTTTCTTTTGCGATTGCGATTGATTGGCTGGTTAAAATCAAAACAGAAAACTCATCTTTATCGCGCAAATAATTTTTGATGTCACTATTACCCACCTTATCATCATAGATATATTCTTTTAGGCGCTTGCCATAGATTTGGAAAAAATAATCTGAGGTAAGTTTGATATTTTGAATAACCCCCGCCCGAATGGCAAGGCGTGGCACAAATATGATGAATTTATTTTTGCGATATATGTTGCAAAATTCATACATGGCTTGAATATAGGTAAAAGTTTTGCCCGTGCCTGTTTCCATTAAAATATCAAGGCGAGGGATGGGGGATTTATCTTTTATCGGAATATTTTCAAGCGTTTCAAGCATGGTGGGCAATAGGGTGAAATCCGTGCAATTCTGGCTATCTTGAAGCGCATTGATAATATTAGAAACGCAATCTTGCTGATAGTGTTGTTTTTCAAATAGCATGAATAATACCTGCCCTTTTTGATGATATGCCTATTTCAATTCATGGATATTACTTTTTTATGGCATGATGATGCAAGTATTATTCGCATTGATTTTTTATCAGCATAACCGCCTTTACCCCCCATTGTGATATTGCGATATGCTGATATGCTTATGATGCGATAAAGCCACTCAATACGAGTCAGAATAGGCAATCCAGTATATCTAAAACTTTCACTGCTCCAGAGTCGCATTGAAAGTAAGATATGCTTCGCTTGCCCCCCCATAGCCCCCCCATAGCCCTCTATCATATCTATATTAGCTTATGGCTTGCAAGCTATATTCTATCAGTATCTTATTACAGTCTTACCCTATAGAATATAAGGTTTTTGCAAAAAAAAAGAAACTTGCCATTAAAAGCGATAATTGCCATCTATAATGCTTGCGTGTGTCTCTATTGATACTTCTCTCACGCGTTAACATATTGGCATTTTGCAGATATTTTACAAGCCTATCAAAATATGGTATAATGTCGCGTTTTTCATGGTTGCGTAAGGGGTTTTGTAGTGGGGTTCGGATATTGCCCTTATGTATTACAAAAGCATCATCTGATAGCCTGCTATTATCACCACAATGCCAATAATGCTTGCCTGCATAATCAATCCACCCTGCAATATCTTTTGCAATCTCTATCTTTACCGATTGCACGCTTTTTACTTTTTGCACAATGATAGTTTCAATTTTGGCAAGTGTGGCATTGCTATCAGGTAACATTTTACCCTTATGCAGGGAATGAATATAGATAATGCCATGATGGTGAGGGCTATTGGTTTCATTGCTTGCTGATTGCCTTTTGCGCTTCGTGCCTGCAATATCACAAAACATGAAACTTAACGCCATAAGATGCTTGCGTCTTTTCCAATTATTACCATCATAAAAGTTATTGATTGTGTTTAAGATAGAATATAATTGCTGATTGATGCTGACAAAACTTTCATAATGATTGTGATATTTTATGGTAATTGTTAGTGCCATCTTATCTTTACCTTGCCCTGCAATCCAATCAATATATGCCATCTTATCAATCTTTTTTGCTGTTATGTTATTCATTGTCTTTATTACTTGCCATAACTCTATTGATGGTCTTTCTATAACCCATCTTTTTATGATGGGTTGATTTAAGAGTAAAAAAGCAAGTAAAGGCGCGTAACACAGTCAATTTTGCCTTATTGTATCGCTTTATTATGGGTTGCCTTTCGTGATTAAGGGGTTGTTGTTTGATTGGCGTATTCGCCATTTTCAATTTTATTCATAAGGGCGTGAATATCAGTGATTCGCCATGCCGTAACGCGCTCGGATAGCTTTACGGGTTGCGGATATTCACCAGTTCTCACCTTTGCCCACCATTAAAACACCGCCTTTGTGTTGAGTATGGAGAGACACGCTAGATATGAGTGTTAAGCATCTAGCGACACGCTCCTCCGCTAATATTGAGTATAGCGGGGGGATTATCAAGGGGGGTCGCAACAAGGGAGCGGGCTTCTGCCTCGCGACCGAGAAGTTGCGCCGCACCCCCCTTGATACATAAAACGACTCCGCAAAGCCCCCCATATAATAATGTGATGAGGCAGGCTAGATGCCTGTATTGACGAATCTAACGACACGCATCACCGTCATTCCTGCGAAAATGAGAATGATGAAGAGACAAAAATATAAAATTATATTTTACTTTTGTAGCTCATGCCTTTGTAGGTCATATCTTTTCTTATAAAACAGAGACTCATATATTAGCCCATATTTTTGATACAGAAAATCTCTTGCCTCCTTACTTCTTGCTCTATTTTTCTTATCTAATAAATTACAAAAATTATCAGGAAATACTGTATGCTTATCATATAAAGCGTTTTTAAGAATAATTTTATCTTTTCTGGCATTTAATTTTTTTGGAAATACCATGCTTTGCAATTTTGCACTTGTTAAATTAATATTGTGCATTCTCAAACTACTAAAGTCAGAATATATTAAGTTGGCATCAATAAGCAAAATATTTTCCAAATCTAGTAAGGCGGTTTCCTCCGTGTTTATAATTGCATAAGACAAATCAACGTTTTTAATAACTGAATAACTTAAATTCGCATCTGTGAAATTGATACCTTGCAGTATGCTATAATCAGGTAGCAATAATCCTTTTAAATCAGTTTCTGCTAAATCTAACCATGATAAATTTAATCCGTTATTTTTTTGATATTGTAATAAAAATTGATTTTGTAAAAGATTTTTTTCTATCACGTTAAGTTCTTTAATATTTTTATTGCACGTATTTCTTTGCTTTTTCAACATAAAAAGAACCTTTTTTTCTTGAAAATAACTTCTAATCATTGTGGGTAACAATTTAATTAAAGCTCTGATGATATAGTAGATTATGTCCCACTTTAGTAAAATCTTAATTCTTGGTTTAGTATGCAAAATTTTAATAAGAGGGTTGAAAATCTTTTGGCAGCTTTCTAGTCTCTCGTTGCTAACTTTGCTCATACGTTTTTCAATGTCGTTATTATTTTTTGTTAGTGAAGAAAACTTTTGATATAATTCACGGGTTGAAACTTCTATTTCATTCAACTGTAAGATACTAAATTGATTAACATCTGGTTGTTTTTTTGTGGATTTGTATTCATTATCTAACAAGCGTAAACTGCTTACTAATTTATGCTTATAATGAGCATTTTCAGTTAATAATTCTTTAAATTGTTCAATACCTAAACGTTGTTTTTTAATATCACTATCAGATAATAATCTTTGCGCTTCAAACAAACTATTTTGATAAAAATTATCTCTTTGTTTAGATAAATTGTCATTTGTATCATTATAACGGTAAAACCATATTATAAATAATAATGGTAACGGCGGTAAGGCGTAAAGTAACGCACGAAACACAATATTATCCCAATCATTTTCATTGCTTTTGTTATCATTATCTACACTGTTGTTGTCAACATCCATGTCCTTGTCATCATTATTTAGAATATATTTGATAATATCATCTGCTATCTCAAGAACAAGAATAGCTGTAAATACGGAAAGCGCAAAGAAAGCTATTAATCCAATAACACGATATTCTAATAATAACTTACGAAATCTATCAGCCCATAGAATGAGTGTAAAAGCAAAAATACCCAATAATGTCAACCCTTCATAAGCTATAACCATGTGAAATTTTACAAATATGACTGCTACTATTATCATTATAAACATACGAGTTAAATCAAACATAATAATCGCATCACCAAATAACTGGTTTAAGAATTTTAGCAAAATGTGTGTGAGAATATAAATTACAATACACTCAGCACCATACAATATGAGAAAAAATAAAAATTTATCAGAAATATTTATATATTGATCAATAAGTTCATAAGAGCCATCAAAATACTTTCCAACTAAATTAAATAGAACAAGTAATGTCAAAAAGAAAGATGCGATAAGAATTACTGGTTCGAGTAAAGTTTTTAAAACAAAATTGTCTAAATTTTGCAATTTACTAGATAAGGAACGTTTGAATTTCCGCATAATATCCCCAAAATAAATGTCTTGTTATTTGATAGCAACTTCAGTTTTTAAGTATGTATAAGTTACACGTATCAATATAGGCTCTACAACATATTTAAGCAAATAATTTTATTCAACATTATTATCATCTCAATTTTGCCTACCTTAACACTTAAGGCGGTGCGATTGTCAGGCTTACTTAAAATCACCCCTTGCATTCCTCACCCTTACCCTATATACTAACCCTATCGCCTGAAAAATTTTCGAGCGTGGGGCTTCACAACCTCTTTCCACATAACGCGGTTGCATCAACCGTGATTTGACGCGATTTTCATTACATTTTAACTTGCGTCAATGATGTACCTATCTCAGCTTGGCTGGGAGGCGGTGCTATATGTCCAAGCGTTTCGATGCCAAAAAGCATCGCGCCGTTTTTCGTTATGTGAGCGGTTGTGAATTCCCAGCTACTAGAGTTTTTCTAGTAGCTTTTTTGTTGATGCCGTAAACATTGTGTGCATTGATGAAACGCTTATTTGGTTAACAACCGCTAATACAATAAAAACGGCGCGACTCACTCACCCCTCATCATTTATGATGAGGGGTGTTTTTTAGATTCGTCAGCACGAGGGCGGTGTGTGTTGCAAGATTCGTCAATACTAGCATCTAGCGTTTTGCGATACATTTTTATATGGGGGGCTTTGCGACATGCGCTTCGCTGATTCTGGCGGTGCGCCAATCAGCTCGCGATGACGCCCCCCATACCCCCCACCGCTGTGTTTCAAAACTGGCGGAGGAGTGAGTCTCGGTTACTCAAAACGAGGGCGGAGTGTGTCGCTAGATACTCAACATAAAGGCAGTATTTTCGTGGGGGTTTGATTATTAAGCGCAATAGACAAACCCCCGTATTAACCCCAGTAGCATGTTCTTGCACTGTATGAGACAATTATATAGCATAGAAAGCCTTGCATTGCAAGGCTTATCGGATAGTATTGGATTGTATAAGATTACAATAATGGCAGGAGTGGAGGGACTCGAACCCGCAACCCCCGGTTTTGGAGACCGGTGCTCTACCAATTGAGCTACACTCCTAATTCATTATTTTGGCAATGCAATAAGATAAGCACCTACCAAAGAAACACTATAGATGGTTTACTTGAAAGTAGCAATATAATCAATCACTGCTTTGCGTTCTTCTTCTTTTTTCAAGCCCGCAAATACCATTTTATTCTTTAGGAATGAATGTGCGCGGATTGGCAAGATATTTATCCAAATTTTCTTCATCCCACACAATACCTGATTCTTTCATGGCTTTGGAATATTTGAAGCCTTCAACTTTACCCGCTTCGCTGCCAACAACGCCTTTTAGGCTAGGTCCGATTTTATTTTTACCATCTAAAGTATGGCACGCCATACAGCGTTTAAACACCTTTGCACCATCAGCCGCTTTGGCCTGACTGCTGATAGTAAAAGATAGCAATATTATTGCAAATATTAACTGTAAATTTTTCATAACTCATTCCTTAATATAAAAAGTGATGAGACATTATAATATAGTTTTGCCATCATAGCAATATAACTTTCTTTTAAAAATTACCAAATTTTATTTGATAATCAAAAACCTTAAACTTTCACCCATAAAGATTTTTCACCCAATATATGACACATTTTTTGATGCGCTTGCAATTCTTCCGCACTGGCAGTGATGATGATTTTATTCCGCGCGATAGATGGCGTTTCCGTTATTGCCATATCATCATCAACAATATCCTCATCTGCGTCAATTTCAGTAACGGGCGTTACCGATTTAAGCAAATCAACCGATTCATCGCTGGGCGTTTTGCCTTTTAATGCCAGAAACACATCTGCCAAAATTTTAGAATCCAGTAACGCGCCATGCTTATCGCGCATGGTGCGGTCAACACCAAATTTATCGGCAAGCTTATCGAGCGAATTTTTACCGCCCGGGAATTGCTTGCGCGCCAGCAATAATGTATCTTCCACCTGATTTTCAAGTGGGGTATAGCCTGCCGCATCAAGTTCTGCTTCGATAAATTTCATATCAAACGCCGCATTATGCGCCACCAATATCCCCTCATCAATGAAGACCAGAAAATCATCAGCAACCGCCGAAAATAGCGGCTTATCCGCCAGAAAATCATCACCCAACCCATGCACCTGATAGGCACCATCAGGCATGGAACGTTCGGGGTTGATATAGCAATGAAACTCTTTGCCCGTTAGCTTATAATCCACCATTTCAAGCGCACCAATTTCAACAATTTTATGCCCCTCACTTGGTTCAAAACCTGTGGTTTCAGTATCAAATATGATATGCCGTATCATACGTCTCTCCTACTCATCACGCTATCAATTCCAGCGATTCTTTTGCCAGTTCGGCGATAAAGCGCGATGGCATTGCCATTTGAAACTGTCCGTATAATCGCCTGCCCGCCACATGCGAGACAAAAGCGCGTTTTTTTGCCCGCGTTAATGCCACATAAGCAAGTCTTCTTTCTTCTTCCAAACCATCATTGCCGCTTTCATCAATCGTGCGCTGTGATGGAAACAAGCCTTCTTCCCAGCCCGGTAAAAATACACTATCAAATTCCAAACCTTTGGCGGCATGAATCGTCATCAAATAGACTGATTTTTCAGTGCGCGCCGCACCATCCATTATCAGTGAGATATGTTCCAAAAACTCATCTAAATCACTCATCGGTTGCTGTGCCACCAGCAATTCATGCAGATTATCTTGCTTGCTTGCGCTTTTGATGGTATCGGCACTTTTCTTCAGCATCTCGCGATAGCCACTTTGCGCGATTAAATATTCGGTGATTTGTGGCAAAGAATCCGTCTCAGCCATTTGACGGGCATGTTCAATCATCGCCACAAATTCATTGCAGATGTTACGAATACGCGGTTTAATTTCAGGGATATTATCAAGCTCATTTTTCATAAGGGTGTAAATCGGCATTTTACGCTTCATCGCCTGTTGCCGTAACAGTTGCAAAGATGCTCCGCCTAGCCCTCTGGTTGGCTTATTGATAATCCGTTGCAATGCCAAATCATCATTATCCTGTGCCACAAGACGCAAATAGCCAATCATATCGCGAATTTCCTCGCGTTCATAAAAGCGCAACCCGCCAATAATCTGATAGCTGATACCCATGCGTAACAGGCTTTCCTCGAACGCGCGGGTTTGCGCGCCCGTTCGCACCAAAATTGCCATCTCATCAAATGGAACTTTCTTGATTGCCAAACTCTCAATCTCGTTTGCCACATAGCGCGCCTCTTCATCGCCAGAGAAAAACTGACATAGCCTAATCCTCTCGCCTGCCTCGTCATCGGAACGTAGATTTTTACCCATGCGCCCTTTATTATAGTCAATCAGCTGTGATGCCACATTTAGGATATGCCCTGTTGAGCGATAATTGGTCTCAAGCCTGATGATTTTGGCTTCGGGGTAATCTTTTTCGAACCGCAAAATATTGCTGATTTCCGCGCCACGCCATGAATAAATCGCTTGGTCATCATCGCCTACGCAACAGATATTGCGGTTTTTCTGCGCCAACAGCCTTAGCCATAAATATTGTGCGACATTGGTATCTTGATATTCATCAACCAAAATATACTTAAACCTTTCTTGGAATTTCTGTCAAAATATCAGGATTATTCTGCCACAGGCTCACCATATGCAGCAGCAAATCGCCAAAATCAACGGCATTTAATTCTTGCAAACGGGTTTGATACGATTGGTAAAAATCCTGTAAATCCGTGCCTTTCATATCGATTTTCTCATCATTTGGCACATTTTCGGGCAACCATGCTTTGTTTTTCCAACGGTCAATCATATAGACTAAGCATTCGCGCATAATTTTTACTATCATCATCAACGCCATAATCGGTGAGAATCTCGCGCATCAGACGGGTTTGGTCATCGGGGTCTAAAATCGTAAAGCGCGGGGTTAACCCCAAAAACTCGCTATGTTGGCGTAAAAACCGCGCCGATAATGAATGAAACGTGCCCACGTTTATCTGCCCGCCCATCGATTGATTTGGCATCGATTCATCACCGCTATCATCACCCGCACCTAGCAATTTCTCAATCCGCAAGCGCATTTCAGCCGCCGCTTTATTGGTGAAAGTTACCGCCAGAATCTCGTAAGGGCGTGCCTTGCCACTGGTGATAAGATTGGCAAGCCGTGTGGTGAGAACGCGGGTTTTGCCTGTGCCAGCACCTGCTAGCACCAATAGCGCACCATCTAACGCGCTACATGCCTCGCTTTGTTGGGGGTTCAGCCCTTTTAATAAATCACTGGATATGGTTGATAGATTGTTCATAGAAGTGATTGTATTGATTCACAACATAAAGGCAATCGCACAGGCAGATTTTTTTACGCTTTACACTGTTTATTATTGCGTTGCTATGATAATCTTGTTATTGTATATTTTTATGAGGGAACTATATATAAGTTATCCGCAATCTAGCAAATTGATAAAAATAAGAGATTTAAGAAAGGGCAATAATATGAATAACAAACCAGTAAAATCTATTAATGTCGCAAAAGCAATCATAGATAAAGCCAATGAATCCGCATATTCTGGTATTACCCAACTAAAACTTATCAAAATGGTTTATATAGCGCATGGTTGGATGTTGGCTGTATATGATGTGCCATTGATAAGTGACGAGGTTCAAGCATGGACATACGGACCAGTATTGCCTGCATTATACCAAAAAATCAAACGTTTCGGAAGCAACCAAATTACAGATATTTCTAACAAATATAAATGTAATTTTAGTGAAAATCAGCTGTCAATTATAAATCAAACATACGATAATTATCATAATTTATCAGCATCGCAACTGGTAACCTTGACCCATAAAGATGGCACGCCATGGCAAACTATTTTTAATCGTGAGCATTTTGCGACCATTCCAAATGATACAACAAAAGCCTACTATAAAAATGTGCTAAATGGCTAGTAACGATAAGATACGACAAGAAGCTATAGCTGACGATTTAAAAAACGATGATGCTAAAGATAGCATACTAAATGATGCATTTCCAAATAGCTTACAGCAAGACGAAGACAGATTAGCTAATGCGAGGGCGAACAGAGATATTGCCATCATAGATGCCATTAGCAACACAGCAGTGCAAATGATTAGGTTTATCATACCTATGATTTTGTTTGTCATTGCTCTTTGTATTATTGCAACATCTTTTGTCTATACTTTCTTTGTTATAACCGACTATCAGAGATTGCAGGTTTTTTTAACAGAAGCATGGGTGGTTTTTTCTTGTGGTTCACCATTAGCCGTGTTACTGCTTTTGCTGAAAAGATAGAGCATCATAACTTTATATATAATCTTCTTACTTAAACATCTTGCGAGGATATAATGCAACAATTACAACAGACAATCGATAATTTATGGGAACAGCGTGATTCCCTAACCACCGACACCAAAGGCGAGGCGCGTGATGCCATCAATGAAACCTTAAATCTGCTTGATAGCGGTAAATTACGGGTGGCAGAGAAAATTGCACAAAGCAACGATTGGCACGTCAATCAGTGGGCAAAAAAAGCGGTGTTACTTTCATTCCGTATCAATGCGATGCAGGAAATGAAAGGCGGTGCTGATGGCGGTATCTGGTGGGACAAGGTTTCATCAAAATTCGCGAATTGGCGCACCCCCGAATTTGAAGCGGCGGGCTTTCGTGCTGTGCCAAACTGCATTGTGCGCCATAGCGCGTTTATTGCCCGTAATGTGGTGCTGATGCCTAGCTTTGTGAATCTGGGTGCCTATGTTGATGAGGGCGCGATGATTGATACATGGGCAACAGTTGGCTCATGCGCGCAAATCGGTAAGAATGTGCATCTTTCAGGCGGTGCAGGCATTGGCGGCGTGTTAGAACCGTTGCAAGCAGGTCCTGTGATTATTGAAGATGATTGCTTTATTGGGGCGCGGGCAGAAGTTGCCGAAGGTGTGATTGTGCGTCAAGGCTCTGTATTATCAATGGGTGTTTATATTGGTGCGTCGACTAAGATTATTGACCGCGAGACTGGCAAGATTTATCAGGGCGAAGTGCCACCCTATTCGGTGGTGGTTTCTGGCACATTGCCCAGCAATAAACTCTTACCCGATGGCTCGCCTAGCCCTAGTCTTTATTGCGCGGTGATTGTGAAGCAGGTTGATGCGCGCACCCGTTCTAAAACATCGATTAACGAATTATTGCGTAGCTAATTACATTGCCAAACGAAACCGACACCGAAACCGCTTCTGACGAAATCGCGCTCACCCAAAGGCTGATAGAATATAAAAGCGTCTCGCCTGCATCGGGTGAGATATTTGACTTCGTAGAGAATTTGCTCAAAAATATTGGACTTGATTGCTTTCGTCTGCCGTTTGGTGAGGAGAACACAGATGAAAGGGTGGATAATCTCTATGCCGAATATCGTTACAACCCTGAAAATCTGCCTGAAAATCAACTTTTGCATTTAAGTTTTTGCGGTCATCTTGATGTGGTGCCAGCAGGTGATGAAGCGCAATGGCAAAGTCCACCTTTCACCCCGACTATCAAAGATAATCGCCTTATCGGCAGGGGTGCGGTGGATATGAAATCGGCAGTTGCCGCGTGGATTGTTGCGCTGAATCGCTTCATTAAAGATAACCAAACGCCTCTCATTATCAGCATGATTATCACGGGTGATGAGGAGGATAAGGCGATTAATGGGGTGCAAAAGATTGTGCCTTATCTCCAAGCGCAAAATAAGAAAATTGATTTTTGCATCACGGGCGAACCAACATCAAAGCATGTTGTGGGTGATACCATGAAAATCGGCAGGCGTGGGTCATTTAACGGAACACTCACCATTCACGGCAAGCAGGGGCATGTTGCCTATCCTGAACAATGCGCCAATGCCGCCCATGCGCTCACCCAAATTTTGAACCAGCTGATTAATGAGACATGGGATAATCAGCCCGATGATGCTTTTCCGCCTAGCTCTCTGCAAATCACAACGATTGATATTGGCAATGATGTCAGCAATATCAGCCCGAATAAAGCAATGGCGCGGTTTAATATCCGCTATAATCATCAGCATGATGGCGAAGCATTACAGCAAAAAATCTTGAATATCATCACCCAAATCGCGCCCCAGCAATATGATACGGCGCATTCACCCGAAACACTTGATTTTCACTATCAGCTAGAAACCAGTCATAGCGATAGTTTCTATTGCAAGCCCGATATATATCACAATTATCTGCGCGATGCGATTCAATCCGTAACGGGTGATATGCCCGAATATTCTACCGAAGGTGGCATTTCTGATTCTCGGTTTTTAGCTCCCTTTTGTCCCGTTGTGGATTTTGGCTTATGCAATGCCCAAATGCACCAAAATAATGAATCAGTGCCACTTGCTGATATTAACGCCCTCACCAATATTTACCATGCAATTATCAAGCATTTCGCTAAAAAGACGATACAACAATAAAGCTAATTGACAAATCATCGCAAAAAAAGCACAATATGATAGAGCATTCAATCAAATGATATTAGGAGAATTTCATGCAAATCACCACCCATACACGCCATTTTGATTTAACCGATTCCATTCGCGACTATGTTGAAAGCCATACCACCCCTGCCATTACCAAATATTTTGCCAATCCCGAAACTGCCGATATTACTTTTTCAAAAAATGGCAGTCTGTTTGATGTAGAAATCAAAGTGCATCTGGCTAAAAAAATGGATGTGGTGGCACATGGCAGTGCCCATGATGCCTATGCCGCCTTTACTGAGGCGCTGACCCATGTTAGTAAAAAAATCCGTCGCCATAAGCGCAAAATCACCGATTATCATAAAAATGCCGTTGAAAAACAGGCAATGCAGGCACTTTATTATGTGATTGATAGCAACGAAAATATTGAAGATGACGCCAGTGATGACGAAAGTGATGCGGCATATATCAGCGAAGCCGAAGACGAGAAAAACGGCGCACCTGCTATCATTGCCGAAGAGGCATCTGAAATTAAGAGCATGTCGGTATCCATCGCGGTGGCAAGTCTTGATTTAAGCGGGCGCAATGCTATGTTATTCAAAAATTCTGGCAATGATAAATTAAGCATGGTTTATGTGCGCCCTGACGGTAATATCGGCTGGGTAGAACCCCATCTGGATTAAGTTAAAAACATGCTCGCTAGCCCGCATATCATCTTAAAGCCTGAAAATATTGTGCCGTTTTTTAACGCCAGTTCGAAAAAGCAAATATTGTACGAGCTAGCGTTACGCGCCAGTCAAATCGGTAATGTGGATATTGATGCCATCTTTAATGCCCTACTTGCGCGTGAGAAATTGGGCTCAACCGTGATTGGTGAGGGCATTGCCATGCCCCATACCAAAATGCCCGCTATTCAGGATTATCTGGCGATTTTTATGAGGCTGCAAGAACCTATATTATTCGATGAATTTGATAATGCACGGGTGGATTTGGTGTTTCTATTATTGGTGCCAGACCGCAGTGGCGCACAGCATTTGCGCTTGTTAGCGCATTATCACACTTTGTTCAGTGATGGCGAATTATGCGATAAAATCAGGCAAGCACGCCCCAATAGTAAGGCGATTTTAAACATTTTACACAATATAGATACTGATAACCCACCTGCATAAGATGCCTACACTTTTCACCGCCAATAACATCACAGCCATTACCGAAACAGATTTGCTGTTCAATCTAAGTTTTGACTTAAAAGCAGGGCAAGCCTTGCATGTTATGGGTGCGAATGGCACGGGCAAATCCACTCTATTGGCGATATTGGCAGGCTTGCTTGAGCCGTTTTCAGGTGAGTTTTCTTCTATCAGCAACCATTATATTGGGCATGATAATGGCTTGCACCCCGATGAAACAGTAGCAGAAACATTGGCATTATGGCGGGTGATTTATGGGCAGAAAACCGATAGCGAGAAGTCATTACGCGATTTTGCACTTGATGATAAAAAAAACACGAAAACCAACCAGCTTTCGGCAGGGCAGAAGCGCAAATTAAACCTGTTACGCCTTAAAATAACATCGCGCCCCTTATGGATTTTAGACGAAGCCGATAATGCGCTTGATGATGCATCATGCCAAATCTTGAAGCAATGGATTCAGCAACATCTAAGTCAGCAAGGCATGTTGATATTTACCAATCATGGCACGCCCCTTATTAAACCCCATCAGCAAATATTGTTGGGGGATTGCTAAACATGTTTGGCATCTTCACATATTTATGCAAGCGCAATCTTATCTTGCAATGGCGGCATAAAGCAAATCTGTTTTTGCCTGCTTTATTCCTATTGCTTGCAGGGTTTTTTATTCTATATTTGGGCAATAATCCGCCTTTATTGCTGAAGATGCAAATCGGCTTGATATTAATGATGTTGGCGATGTTGTTACCGCTTAGTGGTGTGTATCAGCATGATATTGCCCATGGCTTTTTGAATATGATACAGCAAAGCGAAACACCTTTATTGCTTTATATTTACGCTAAAATTATCAGCTTTATTATCGCGCAACAGCTTGCCTTATTACCCGCTTTGCTGATTTACGCTATGATGGCGGGGGTGCCGCCAAATATGTTGCCTGTTTATTTGCTAACAGCCTCGCTCATGCTATGCGGGATATGCTTTATCGGCACCATGTTAAGCGCGCCGTTGCAGACCGCACCAAGCGGTTTATTGGCGCTATTATTACTGCCACTTTTAATGCCACCCGCGATTTTTGCAGCCTCCGCCATCGACCATCAGTTTTTTGGGCTTAATTATCAGCCACATTTGCTATTATTAACTGGATTTTCATTGCTAAAGGCAGTATTATGCCCTTTCATCACTCAAAAATTTTTACAAATCGCTACCGCCCGTTGGTAACGCCCTATTGATAAGACTCTCTTGATACAAAATGCTTCATTATTTTTCTAGCCCCTATCGATTCCAGCAGTTGAAAAAATATTTAAGCCCGCTATCATTATTTTTGTGGGTGATATGCCTAATATTAGGCTTTTATTTTGCATTTTTCGGCTCGCCTGCTGATTATCAACAAGGCGATTCCGTGCGGATTATGTATGTGCATGTGCCATCTGCCTATATGGCGACCATGATTTACGCCGCAATGGCAGTAGCAGGTTTTGTGTATTTTATCTGGAAGCATATTTTGGCAGAAATTTTTGTGCGTGCCGCCGCCCCCGTTGGTGCCTGTTTTACCTTTATTTGTTTAAGCACTGGCGCATTATGGGGCAAGCCAATGTGGGGCGCATGGTGGGTGTGGGATGCCAGATTAACATCGGTGCTGGTGTTGTTTTTCTTTTATTTGGGCTATATCATTTTCGTGCAGAATTTTGCAAATCGCGCAGGCAGGCGCAATGCGCTGATTTTGGTGATGGTGGGGGCTGTGAATCTGCCGATTGTAAAATTCTCGGTGGAATGGTGGAATAGTTTGCATCAACCCGCATCTTTAATCCGCAAAGGCGGTCCAACCATTGATGCGACATTTCTAACGCCGTTATTTTTAATGTTGGCAATGGTAACTTTTTTCAGCATGTGGCTTATCTTGCAACGCATGGAATTATTATCACTACAAGAAAAATATAATAACCGCCATATTATTAAAAAGCTAAAAAAGGAAACATGATGAGTGCCATATTAAGCAGTAATTATGCGTTTTTTATCATCATCGCATATGTTATTTTTACCGTAACTTTAAGCGGTATCACGCTTTATAGTATGATAAAATTACATAATATCAAAAGAAAGCTGAAACATGTCAGCTAAACATCAACGTCTTATTTTTATTGCGGTTTTGATTGCTGTGGTGGCTTTGGCGAGTTTTTTGATTTTGCGTGCGCTTAACCAAAATATCGTGTTTTTTCAAACCCCATCGATGCTTAAGGAAAATAATATCTCATTTGGCAAGCCGATAAGATTAGGCGGGTTGGTGCAAGAAAATTCGGTGCAACAGATAGGCAATGTTACCGAATTTATTATCACTGATGGTATCGCCGAAATGATGGTGCGCTATCAAGGCTTGTTGCCCGATTTATTTCGCGAGGGGCAAGGCGTGATTGCACAAGGCATTTATGATGATGCTGAAATTTTTACCGCCACCCAGATATTAGCCAAGCATGACGAGAATTATATGCCACGCGAATTGGTGGAAAGCCTGAAAGAAACAGGGCAATGGAAAGCCTGTGGAAAATTCAGGGCAGGATTATAGTCAATGATTGAATTGGGGCATATCGCCATCACCATCGCGATTTTTTCGGCTTTCATGCAAGCGATATTGCCGTTATTGGCACGTATCAATCGGCATAACAATACAAGCCTAAGGCAGTTTTCGCCTTTGCTTTCGGTGTTACAAGCGGGCTTATTTATCTTCGGCTTCATCATGCTTGCCATCAGCTTTTCCCGTAGTGATTTCTCGGTTACATTGGTCTATCAGCATTCGCATACCCTAAAACCGATGCTTTATAAAATCACCGCTTTATGGGCAAATCACGAAGGGTCGCTGTTATTATGGCTTACCGTGATGGCGATATTCGGCGCGTGTTTGGCGATATTCGGCGCGAAGAAAGACGAGAACTTTACGGTTTTATTCATTATCGGTGCAAGGCGGAGGCATCTTTTTATTCGGGATTTTTATGATACTCACCTCTAACCCATTTGCGCGAATTTTACCGATGCCACCACAAGGCGAGGGCTTAAACCCATTGTTGCAAGACCCCGGATTGGCGTTTCATCCGCCCACACTCTATATGGGCTATGTTGGGCTTTCCACCGTATTTTCGCTTGCCATTGGCGGTTTGCTCAACAATAAAATTGATGCCTATTGGGCGCATACCACCCGTATTTTCGCGCTTATTGGCGTGGTTATTTTTAAGTGCAGGCATTGCGCTTGGCAGTTACTGGGCATATTACGAATTGGGCTGGGGCGGTTTCTGGTTTTGGGACCCTGTTGAAAATGCGTCACTTAATGCCATGGTTGCTTGCCACCGCTTTGTTTCATTCATTATCGGTGGTGCAGAAATCGGCAAGCCTGAAACATTGGACTGTGTTTTTAAGCATTATGAGTTTTGGACTATCGCTGATTGGCACATTTTTAGTGCGCTCTGGCATTTTAACATCGGTGCATTCTTTCGCGAACGACCCCGAACGTGGTCTATTCATTCTCATCATTGTTGGCGTGATGCTAACAGCTGGTTTTCTTGCTGTATGGCTTGCGTGGTGATGCCATGAAAGAGGATAAAAAATTCAACCCGCTTAGCCGTGAGGGTTTGCTGATTTTCAACAATGTGTTTCTGCTAACCATGACTGCCACCGTGTTTATTGGCACATTTTATCCGTTGGTGGTAGAACTTATCAATGGCGGGCGTATTTCGGTTGGCGTGCCGTTTTACAACATCACTTTCATGCCATTGATGGTGATCATTTTGCTGATATTAGGGTTTGTGCCTGCGATTGGTTGGCGCATGGCGGCGCGTAAAATCATCAGCAAACATCTGCGAATCATTATTGCGCCCGTGTTCATATTGCTGATTGCGATTCTCACTTTTGCGGATTTATGGCAGTTGCCCGTTATTATAGCGTTACTTTTAGGCTTATGGGTGTTGGTGAGTGCGGGGCTTGATATTGCCAAAAACCGCCTGCATCTTAATGTTTGGGCAATGAATGTTGGGCATATTGGGCTGGCACTGATTGCGATTGGTGCGGTGGTGGCAAGCACTGCATCGCATGAAAAAAACGTGATAACCAAATTTGGCGAGACATTTAAATTTCAGCAATATCAAATAACGCCTTCAAAAAATTGATAGCAAAACCGAATATGGCTATCAGACTCAAAAAGCCCTGATATTGGTAACAGATGGAAATAAAACTTTCACGATGAATCCTGAAAAACGTTTCTATCTGGCACGACAACAAGAAACCACCGAAGCATCAATCAAAAGCTTTTGGGGGCATGATTTATATCTTTCATTGGGCAATATCAACGAAGATTCTGTGGTTATCCGCGCCTATTACAAACGATGGGTAAGAATGATATGGGTAGGGGCAAGCCTATTGGTGATTGCCGCCTCGCTTTCCCTGATAAGGCTTACCCGCACCAAAACATTCTCAAAAAACAGCATGAAAGGAATAACATGCCATTAACATCATTCATTTTCGGAAAATATCGACTGATTATTTTCATTCCACTGATTGTGATTATCGCGCTGATGCTGGCATTTTCTGTGGGGCTGTTTCGCACCGAACGCGGGTTTGCCATCGGCATTAATCGGGCAGAAAATACCTGAATTTAACGCGCTAACATTGGAAGGCGATATGATTACTGACGATGATTTGCTAGGTGATGAGGTGATGATTATCAATTTTTTCGCAAGCTGGTGTGTGCCTTGCTTGGCAGAACATCCGATTTTAAGAGACTTACAAACAAATCATAATCTCACAATTCATGGCATTGCTTGGCGCGATAACGCGCCCGCGATTCAGCAATGGCTTGATAAATATGGACGGGTTTTTGATAAGGTTATCATGGATGAACAGCAAGATATTGGGCTTGATTTTGGTGTCTATGGCATTCCTGAAACTTTCATTGTCGATAAATATGGCATTATCCGCTATCGCTGGGCGGGCGCGCTTACCGAACAATTATTGAATGATGAAATCTTACCCTTATTGAGTGAGTATCAGTGATATGCGCTTATATGGGGGCATATTATATGCGAGCATATTATTATTCACATTGATGGTGATGGCTATCATCATTGACGTGCCTAACATAAAAGCGCAAACAATGATTAATGATAGTGAATTTTTTGAGTTTTCAGAAGAATTACGCGCACGCGAACATAAAATTTCGCAAAAATTGCGCTGTCCGATTTGTCAGGGGCAGAGCATTGCCGAATCCGATGCATTAATTGCCAAACGCTTGCGCTTAATGGTGCTAGAAGAATTGCAAAAAGGCAAGAATGAACAAGAAATCATCACGGAAATCAAAAACCGCTATGGCGATTATGTCTCGTTCAAACCGCCTTTTAATATCAGCACATTAATGTTGTGGCTAGGACCGTTTTTAATATTAGGGCTGATATTATATTTGGCGCGGAATAAATTCAGTTGGGAGCAATCAGAATGAATTTGCTTATCAATTACCTTCTTTTAATCTTCCTGATTCTCTCTGCTTTTGTTTTTTATGCGCGTCATTTGGCGAATCGCCCTAAACAAAATCAAGGCAAAAATGAAAATAAAAATGGACGTTATCGCTCAAATGGCATATTGCTGGGCAGTATCACTATCTTAGGTGGTTTGATGCTTTATCTGTTGGTGGGCGCGCCGTTTCTCCCAGATTTTCCTATCTTGCCACAACAAAATGTCGCCAACTCAGACCGCGCCCCTGCATTAGATGCCGAGACATTACAGCAAGCCGAACAAATGACGCCAGAAGAACAGCAAGCGATGATTGAAAATATGGTGGCAGGGCTAGCGCAAAGGCTAGAAGAAAATCCCAATGATATTGAGGGGTTACGGCGATTAGCGCGTGCCTATCAGGTGTTAGGACGTGGGCAAGATTATATCGATGTGCTGAAAAAAGCAGTGATTATCACCCCTGATGATGTGGGGTTATTGCTGGCGTTAAGCCGTGCGATACGCGCCCAAAATAACGAAACCGATAATGATGAAACCCGTGCCTTGTTGCAAAAAACACTCACCATCGAGCCCGATAATCGCGAGGCATTATTGTTTATCGGCATTGATGAATGGCAAAATGGCAATCAAGAATCAGCGCAAAATTATTTTGATGGGGTGCTAAAAGGGCTTGATAAAAATTCAGAAATTTATAAAAACCTTGAAATTTACATCAATAAAGTGATAGAATAGATTTGAAATCTTTTTACCTTAATGTTTCAATAAAGATAATGTGGAAAAAACAAATCTATGAACCAGCTACCCGCCTATATTGCCGAAATGTCAACCAATCCGCATGGGCAGATTGTGTTAAATCAACGCAGCCTGTTTAGCTTTTTTCATAATGGTATCGCCTGTTCGGTGCAGCTAACCCGTCATTATTATAAAGGTTTGCATATGGGAAGCGGGCAAGGCTATAATGTGCGTATGCTATGTTTTGTTGGTATTTTACCGCTTTCAATTCAAGGCGGTTATGAGAATCGTAATAAATTATTAAGCCTGATTTACCGTTCTAACTATCAGGAGGATGTTAAATTTTATGTCAATCATCGGCAAATGATTGTGGGCGTTAGCAAAACCCATATCCCCGAAACGCAAGCGTTAGAAGTGAAAAAATTACTCGCCTGCTGTGTTGAAAATTATAACCAATTATTTCCTTTTCTTGATTTGTTCAGCAATTATGTAAGCCCACCCGGTAAAATTAGCAAACGTTACGCGGTTACATCATAAAGATATTGTTATTTAACAGATGAATTTACATGATATTTCACTGCTACCAAACGGGATTAGCGATGCCTTACCCAAGCGCGCTTTTGCCCAGCATATTATCCAAAATCAACTGTTAAACCATTTCTATCATTCTGGCTATCAGCTGGTTGCGCCTCCTTTATTTGAATTTGCCGATAATTTATTGGCATTAAACAGTGACACCAATAAAATTAGCGCGCATCATTTTAGAACGACTGACCCCGATTCGCATCGCACATTAGGGTTTCGCGCCGATATTACCCCGCAAATTGCGCGCATTGCCATGACTGCACTTAAAAATGCACCGCGCCCCTTGCAATTATGCTATGCGGGTGAGGTGGTGCGAATCAAAGGCGGGCTTATCCGCACCCAGCGGCAAGATACGCAATTAGGGTGCGAACTTATTGGCAATCATAACGCCATTGCACAGGCAGAATTACTCTATATGGCGATTGAAAGCCTGCATTTGATTGGCATTGAAGATATTCATATTGATGTTGCGCTGGTGAATATCCCGCAATTACTTGCCGATTGGCTAGAATTTGACGAGGCGAAAACATTACAATTACAAGAAATTTTTACCAATAAGATGCTGGATAAAATCACCCATATCACTGATGATAAGGCACACCAAAATTTGATTTACGCATTGGTGAAAGAGACTGGCACATTGCCCGATATGCTTGCATTTTTTAACGATTTCAACCTGCCCCAAACATTGCGCCAACATTTTGATAAGCTCAATGATTTATGGAATGCGTTGCAACAATATCCGCTAACGGCGCAATTCCATCTTGATTTTGCCCGTATCAGCGATTTGGATTACCATGATGGCTGGCTTTATAGTTTCTTTGCCAAATCATCGCCGTTATTATTGGGGCGTGGCGGTGCCTATCAACTGCCATTAAGTGGCGAGCCTGCGGTGGGTTTTTCGTTTTACATGGATTGCTTGCTACAGTTGCAAAATCCGGTGGTGGAAGCACAAAAATTACTGGTGAATCTGAAGTGCGCATGTGCATGACGGTGAAGCACGCGCGAAATTTGCTGACTATAAAAAACAAGGCTATCAAATCATTCATAGCCTGCAACATCTTGATAGTGAAAACGCCCTCAAGCAAGAAGCGCAAAGGCTTGAATGCACGCACTATTATTGGCAAAATACTTGTATAACATTGGTGGTATCATGCAACATTTAACAATATCAGGACTTACAATGGGGTGATGAAGGCAAGGGCAAAATCGTTGATATTCTTGCCGAAAATTACGATGTGATTATCCGCTTTCAAGGTGGGCATAATGCAGGGCATACATTGGTGATTGGCGATAAGGTTTTTAAGCTAAGCCTTTTGCCATCAGGCATTGTGCGTGCCGATAAATTATGCGTGATTGGCAATGGTGTTGTGCTAAACCCCGAAGCCTTGCATAACGAAATTGCAACATTGCAAGCAGGCGGTATTGATATTAATGAGAGGCTTGAAAATTGCCGATAATACCCCGCTGATTCTGCCGATACACTCCCATATAGAAACCTTACGCGGGCAGGTTCAAAAAATCGGCACAACGGCGCGTGGCATTGGTCCTGCTTACGAAGATAAAATCGCCCGCCGTGCGATTCGAATTTGCGATTTATATGACGAGAAGCATCTGAAAAAGCAAATGACTGCGCTGATTGATTACCATAATATCTGGCTAAAAGGCATGGATTCGACGCCAATCAATCCGCAAGATATGATTGATTGGCTGATGCCCTATCGCGATTTATTATTGCGCCATGCCGTGCCGCTTGTGCCATTTTTGCATGAATTAGCAGCGCAAAATAAGCGGTTTTTATTTGAAGGCGCGCAAGGGGCGTTGCTAGATATTGACCATGGCACTTACCCGTTTGTTACCTCGTCTAACACCATCGCATCTGCCTATAGTGCTGGCAGTGGCGTGGGCGGTAATATCAGCACAAACCCGTTCAAATTGGGCATTATCAAAGCCTATTGCACACGGGTTGGCAATGGGATTTTCCCCAGTGAAGATGTTGGCAATGCGGGCGATATTCTTGCGAAACGCGGTGCTGAATTTGGCACCGTAACGGGGCGCAAACGGCGATGCGGTTGGCTAGATTTGCCATTATTACGCCATAGCGTTAATATTTCTGGCATTGATGGTTTGTTGCTGACAAAATTAGATGTGCTAGATAGTTTCGAGACCATTAATATCTGCACCCATTATCTGTATCAGGGTAAAAAAATTGACTATTTGCCGAATTTTATCCCCGATAATGAAACATTAACGCCTATCTATCATCAGATGCAAGGCTGGCAAACCGAATTGCGTGGCATTGAATCAGTCGCTGATTTTCCACAAGAAGCGCGTGATTTTATCAGCTTTATTGAGGCACAGATGCAGCTTAAAATTATGATGGTTTCCACTGGCCCTGACCGTGCTGATATTATTATCAGCGATTTACCCGATTTTATTTTGGGTAAAAACAGCAACAAAAAATAGTATTGTGCCAAGATGATGACGGGTAAACTTGCCGATTTTTTTACACCCTATATCAGTAACGCCAGTCAAACGCAACAACAAGGGCAATCCCCGCTTGAGATTTTTAACCAGAATCAGCAGCTGCAACCCGATAAAGCGCAACAAAATACCATCAGCGTGCTTGATAATATCTACCACGATATTATCAAAGGCGGTAACAAAGCAAAGATTAAAGGTTTGTATCTTTACGGCACACCCGGCGCAGGCAAGACCATGATGATGGATATATTTTTTAATGCCCTGCCATCAAACATTCAAAAAATGAATATCCATTTTCACGAATTTATGTTGCAGATTCATCAAGCCCTTAGCCATTTGCGAAAAGACGGTAACACCGCAAACCCTTTACAGATTATCGCCAAAGCCATCAAAAATGTAACGCAAATTATCTGTTTTGACGAATTTCATGTAACCGATGTTGCCGATGCGATGATATTAAAAAATCTGTTTCAAAACCTGTTTGACCATAACATTATCTTAATCGCCACCAGTAATTTTGCGCCAACACAGCTTTATGAAGGCGGGATTCAGCGCGACCAATTCCTACCTTTTATCGATTTATTACAGGTAAAATGCCAGATAGTAAATATCAATGCACAATGTGATTATCGGCAAACGCCCGAAAATAAAACGCCCTTATGGCATTTAGATACCGAAAATGGCAAGCGCGCTTTCAAACTCTCATTCAAGCAATATACGCATGATACCACTAGCAACCGCCCCAAATCAATTTTGCTGATGGGCGGATTCTTAAAATTCACGCCAATTATCCTAAAATCATGCTTGCTGATTTCAATCAGCTGTGTGATTCCCCACTTGCCGCCCAAGATTATTTGTATCTTACCGAAATTTTTGATATATTTTTTCTTATCAATATCCCACAACTGCATCAGGAAGACCGCAATGCGTTAAAGCGTTTTATTTTGCTGATAGATGTGTTATATAGCCGAAAGAAACATCTGATTTGTTTGGCGCAAACTGATATTGAGGCAATCTATGATGGTGCAAGCCATAAAGACGAGGTAACACGCACAATATCAAGGCTTTTAGAAATGGAGAATGGAAAATGGAAAATGCAACAATAGCGGTGATTATGGGCAGTCAAAGCGATGCCCCCACCATGCAACATGCGGTTGATATATTGGCGGAATTGAAAATACCAACCTCTGTGAACATTGTTTCAGCACACCGCACCCCCATGCGAATGGTTGAATTTGCCAAAAATGCCGCCGCTAACAATATCAAAGTGATTATTGCAGGGGCTGGTGGCGCGGCGCATTTGGCGGGCATGGTGGCATCGCTAACGCATCTGCCTGTGTTGGGCGTGCCAGTGGCAAGCAAGCATTTAAGCGGTCAAGATTCTCTGCTCTCGATTGTGCAAATGCCGGGTGGCGTGCCTGTTGGCACATTGGCAATTGGTGATAGCGGTGCAAAAAATGCCGGCTTATTGGCGGCACGGATTATCGCGCTTTCTGATGATGCGGTGGCGAAACGGCTGAAAGCATGGCAACAGGCGCAAACCGATAATGTGCCGCATGAGGTGAGTTAGTATGAGTGATGCGACAAAACCAATCATGTTTGGTTCGACCATCGGTATATTAGGCGGTGGACAATTAGGGCGCATGTTTTCCGCAGTCGCGCTTCGCATGGGCTATAAGACTTTGATTTATAGTGATACCGATAATGCCCCTGCCTTTGAAACTGCCAGCGCGCATATTGTTGGTGATTATAATGATATAGAAAAGTTAACAGAATTCGCTAGAAAAACTGATGTGATTACATTAGAATTTGAAAATATCCCTATTTTCACACTTAATTTTTTAAATTCAGCAGGTGCGCTCGTCCGTCCCAATGCTGATGTGTTAAAAATCGCGCAATATCGAGTCGCTGAAAAACAATTCTTTGATGATAATAATATCCCGACTGCCAAATGGCAGCATGTTAGAAACACTGCTGAATTATTGAGGAGCATGTTTCACCCGCACGGCATCTTAAAACTTGCCCGTAATGGCTATGATGGCAAAGGGCAATTTACAGTCAATCCTGCTAACCCCATGCCCGAATTTAACGAAGATGCGATTTTAGAGGATAGGATTGATTTTGAACAGGAAATATCGGTGATTATTGCCCGCACTGCCGATGGTGATTTGCATTATTATCCACCAATTCATAATACTCACGCATATCATATTTTACAATATAGCAAGCCTGCCGAAATTAGCCAAACAGCCAGTGATGAAGCGATAGAGATTGCCAAACAAGTGGCGGAATCCTTGAATTTGATTGGCATTGTGGCGGTTGAAATGTTTCTATGCAAAGATGATGAAATTTATGTGAATGAGATTGCGCCACGCCCGCATAATTCAGGACATTGGACCATGGATGGTGCCAATATTTGTCAATTTGAATTATTACTCCGCACAATTTGCAATTTGCCAATTCCAACATTAAAAATCACCCAACATGTAATAATGGAGAATATATTAGGTGATGAAGCCAATGGCTGGTATGCTTATTTGCAAAAAGAAAATTCGACGTTATATTTTTATGGCAAAGCTGATGCTCGCCCTAACCGCAAAATGGGGCATATCAATATCATCGAACCCCTAAAACCAACATCAGAAACATCACCATGACCGAAAATACCCCAAACCCCGACGGCGATAAACTTGCCAAATTGATTGCCCGTGCAGGGCTTTATTCGCGCCGCAATGCCGAAAATGTGATTCGTGCAGGGCGCGTAAAATTGAACGGCACCATCATCACGATTCCAGCCGAGCGTGCATTGCCGACCGACATCATCATGGTTGATGATAAACCCCTCACTTTTGATGCCACCTGTCTCTATATGTTTCACAAGCCAATATCCACCCTTACCACGCGCACCGACCCACAAAACCGCGCCACCATTTTTGAATGCGATTCCTTACGCGCCCTCGAAAAAGATGATAAAAAATTACTAAATATCGGCAGGCTAGATATGAGTTCCGAAGGCTTATTATTGCTGACAAATGATGGTGCGCTGAAACGCTATCTGGAAAAATCCGACCTGCCACGCCGTTATAAAGTCCGCTATTTTGGCAGGCTTGATGAGAGAAAATTAACGCAATTACAAAAGGGCGTTACCATTGATGAGGTGAAGTATCAAAAAGCAATTCTGCACCAAAGCCCAAAAAGTGAGGGCAAAAATAGTTGGCTAGAAATCACGATTTACGAGGGTAAAAATCGCGAAATCCGCAAAATGATAGACTATTGCGGTGGCACAGTCAACCGCCTTATCCGCCTGCAATTTGGCGGTTTCACGCTTGGCACATTACCAAGTGGCGCGGTCAGCAAAATCCCGCATCAGCAATGTAAAACATTACTGCCTGATTTTTTCAAACCCAAGACACTAACTCTATGAGCCTACATATTATCAGTGGTTATGCCAAAGGCATGAATCTGGCAAGCCCACCTATAACAAACGATAATATGCAAGCTATCGCGCGACCATCATCATCAAAATTACGGGCAGCACTTGTCGATATTATTAAGCACCAACATAGTGGTGATAACAATATTATGCTTGATTTATGTGCGGGCTCTGGTGCTATCGGGTTAGAATTTTTAAGCAATGGCTTGTGCCAACATGCAATCTTTGTTGAAAATCAGCCTGAAATATTGAAAATCTTACGGCAGAATATCAGTAAAATCATGCCCCGTATCAATAGCATCACAGCCGATGCCACTGCAAAAACCATCACCAAAAATGCCTATGAATTGAATGAATTGCCAAACCTGCCCAACATCATTTTTGCCGACCCACCTTACGCAAATGATAGCGAGGAATTATGTATGAATTTGCATCAACACGGACTGTTACAACAATGCCGTCTTCTTATCGTGCAAACGGCGCCTAAACAAACTCTTAACCTGCCATTCCCGCTATCCGATAGTCGCAAATATGGCAATGCGGTTTTGCATTTTTACCGCCCGTGATTCTGCCAAAAGCGGATATGTGAAGGCTTAAACAAAAAACACGCCAGCACCCCAAAGAAAAAACCGCCCAAATGCGCCCATAATGCCACGCCTGTTTCAAAATCGCCGATATTCTCGCCTGTTGCCACAAAGAAATTAACCACCATCCACAGTAAAATAAACATATAAGCCGGCATTTTTAGCGGTATCACCACAATCATAATCCATAATTGCGTGCGCCCGTAAATCAGCAAATACGCGCCCATCACCGCCGCGATAGAACCAGACGCGCCAATAATCGCGGTATATGGGTGTTGCGCTCCAAGCACACATTGCACCAAAACCGCCGCCACACCGCCCAATAGGTAAAATGCCAAAAACCGAACCCTGCCAAAGGCGGTTTCAATCGCCACGCCAAACACCCATAATGCCAACATGTTGAAAATAAAATGAAACATACCCCCATGAATGAATTGATAGCTAATGGCATGAAACAGAAAATCTAGCGAGAGGCTAAAATCACGCGCAGGAAAAAATGCCAAATCAATATAAAGCTGTTCCACATAATTTGGTGAAGCATCAAGTTGCGAGAGCGCCACCACCAAACAAAAAAATATCAGCCCAACTGTTACATAAGGGGTTTTGCGCCCTAGCCGTTTGCTATTATTAAAGACCCACATATTTTTTCACATTCTGTGATGACAAATCACCCTTGCCTGCATTGAATTTTTCGGCAAATTCGGCAATCACACGCGGATAAAGCTGATGTTCTAATGCCAGCACTTCTTTCGCCAACATATCGGCAGTGATATTCTGCGCCACTTTTTCAGCCAGACTCAAACTATATTGCGCCAATATCGGACCATCATCTAATGCCTCATTCACAATATGCACGGTGCAACCATGCTCTGAATGTTGTTGTTCTAAAGCCCGCTTGTGGGTGTTTAAGCCTTTCAATTCTGGCAATAATGACGGGTGAATATTGATAATCGGCACGCGATATTGAACACGGCACGCTTTCACAAAATTTGGCGATAATATCCGCATAAAGCCTGCCAAACAGAGTAAATCAATCGGTTGATGCGCGATTTGTTGTAGCAAAGCCTCCTCGCCCTTATCCCGCCCGTCATCATAGGGTAATGTAACCGCAGGAATCATATTTTTTCGGGCATCATCAAGCCCATTCGCTTGCTTATTATCCGATACCACCCACTGTAAATCAGCGGCAATCTGCCCAGAGATGATGGCTTGGTGAATCGCCTGCATATTGCTGCCACCGCCAGAAATCGCGATACCAATTTTCGCTTTCATTTAGCTATCCACACCCGTGATGATGATTGACGGCTTCATTGGCGATTCGGAAGTTTCGCGCGAATCACATTGTTCTGTGCGTCCCAAATATATCGGATTTTCACCCTGCTTTTGCAACATAGCGGTCAATTTATCGGGTTGCTTGGTGAATAACACCATGCCAATCCCCATATTAAAAGTGCGATACATCTCGCGTGATGCAACATTGCCCGTTTCAGCCAACCAGTTGAAAATCGGTGGCGTATCAATATGAGCGGCATCTATCACCAGACGCATATTTTCAGCCATCACGCGTGGTAGATTTTCGTAAAAACCACCGCCAGTGATATGGCATAAAGCATCAATCAAATTATCGCCCAACGTATCATTCAATAGGGGCATCAGCGCATCAACATAGATTTTAGTGGGGGTGAGTAACAACTCTCCGAAATTCTTACTGCTATTATCGCTAAAAGGTGGCGGTGAATCTAACGCAACGCCTGCCTGCCCGATAATCTTCCGCACCAATGAAAAACCATTAGAATGCAAACCAGATGATGGCAATCCAATCACCGCATAATCTATCCCTGTTTGCAATGATGCATTAATGTTTTCACGCTCAACCGCACCTACGGCAAAGCCTGCCAAATCATAATCGCCCTTATTATACATGCCCGGCATTTCAGCGGTTTCACCACCAATCAGCGCGCAATTTGCCTGTTTGCACCCCGCAACAATGCCGTCAATCACAGCTTTGGCGACTTCTAAATCAAGCGCGGCAGAGGCAAAATAATCTAAAAAAAACAATGGCTGTGCCTTCTGCACCAATAAATCATTCACGCACATTGCCACCAAATCGATACCGATGTCGCTATGTTTGCCTGTATCAATCGCTAGCCGTAATTTTGTGCCAACGCCATCAGTGGCACTCACCAAAATCGGGTCGGTAAAGCCTGCGCTCTTTACATCAAACAACGCGCCAAACCCGCCAATTTCTGACATCACGCCTTTGCGGTGAGTCGCTTTGGCAATGCCCCCAATATAGCGTGCCAACGCATCGCCTTTGGCAATATCTACCCCTGCTGCCTGATATGTGAGTGGTTTTTGCACCTAATCAATCCTCTTTCATAAAAAACTATTGTATTATCGCTTATATTTTGCTTATTATAGCATAACGCGAACCCTATTGATAAGCAAACAATGACACTCATTTTTACACGAAATTTTTTCCTCCTCCTCATCATCATAGGCATGATACCCACCGCCCATGCCATAGAGGCGAATTTCTATGATGTTGAAAATTTGACTGTGCGTGCCAAAGGGCAAACCGAACTTGCCGCCAAAAATGCCGCCATCAATTACGGCAAACGCCAAGCATTCCGTCAGATGATTGCCCGTTTCTTAACCAAGCGCGATTTTGAACGGCTAGATATGCCAACCCTAAAATTGATTGATGATATGATTCGCGATTTACAGTTAGAAACCGAACGCTATGGTGGTGGCACCTATATCGCCACCTTAAATATACGGTTTCGCTTGGAAAATGTGCGGGAATATTTGCGTGGCATTGGCTTTGCCTATTCTGAAACATCGGCAAACCCCTATCTTATCTTGCCGATATTTGTTGATTTAGGCACTCAAAAAGCCTATATGTGGGAGCCTGAAAATATTTGGTTGAATATCTGGCTGAATAGCAAAGAAATTGGCGAGCAACATTTACTGCCTATCTATCTGCCACAGCATGGCTATCATGATGAGAAATTGCTGGCAAATATCAATCAGGTTAATCGGGATACCGATATTTTGAACAATATCAAAGATTATTACAATACCAATAATGTGATTTTGCTAACCGCAACCGGTGATTACAGGGCGCAATCGGATGAATTAAATGGGGTTGAGGTGGCGGCGCATTTTTTAACCAGAGATTGGCAACGCGATTCTATTATCGTGAAGATAGACCAAAAAGCCGATGCGGTGAAATTACTGCAAAGTGCCAAAACCGATATTTTTAACGAAATCCAAGACCAGTGGAAACATAATACCGCGATTGAGTTTGATAAAAGAAATAAATTAAGGGTAAGTGTTGCCATTACTTCGCTTGCCTCGTGGCTTAAAATTCAAAGCACTTTGCAAACAGTGCCTGATGTGATTGATTTTAGGTTGGTGCAACTTGGGCAAACAGAAGCGGTGATTGATATGAGTTTTTACGGCACAACCGATAAATTAGCGCGGGCATTGGCGCGTGAATTTTTATCGCTTAACAAATCCAAAGACTCAAAAAGTGGCTGGCTGCTTATCAGCAAAACCTAACAATAATAATGCCTCAACAATATATTTTTTCATTTCCCACCCACGAAAAACTAACCCGCGATAATTTTATCATTGCCGATTGCAACCGTGATGCCTTTGATATTCTACAGAAATATCCCGATTGGCCAGCGCCTTTTTTGGCAATTTATGGTGCTAAAAAAAGTGGTAAATCGCATCTGATAAAAGCATGGTTGCAAGATAATAATAACGCCATCACGCTTCATCAATGCCGTTTTTCTGAACTTGAGACGCTGGATATTAATTTGCCTAGCGATAGTTTAATCTGGCTAGATGATGATATAATTGATGACATACCACTCAGTAAAGCCCCAAAAGAATCACAAGAAGAAGCCTTATTTCATCTTTATAACCGCATCATGCTGAAGCAACAAAAAGGGTTGATAATCACCAGTATCACACCGCCCACCAAATGGCGCATCAACCTACCCGATTTGGCATCACGCTTAAAATCTGTGCCAAATGTTGAACTTGGTATGCCCAACGATGCTTTATTGGCGCAACTACTCCGCAAATTATGCAACGACCGTCAAATCCTGCTAGATGATAAAATTATCGACTATTTACTGGTACGGATGGAACGTAGCTTTACCGCTTGTTATGATTTATGCGACCAACTCAATCAGCATAGCCTGACGCGTAAGGGTAAAATCAGCCTCGCGATAGCACGAAAATGTTTGAGCGACAATGATACTTGCGATAATCACTAATTTACAGTAAACTAGCCCACATGACCCAAACATTCATCATCGCCGAAGCGGGCGCAAACCATAATCAAAATTTTCAGCAAGCCTTACGCCTGATTGATGTCGCCAAACAGGCTGGCGCATCGGCATGTAAATTTCAAACCTATTCTGCTGATACTTTATACAGCCGTAACACGCCTGATTTTGCGGGTTACACAAATATCAATCAGCTGATAGCGGATATTGCCATCAATCGCGATTGGCAAGTGGATTTAAAGCAATATTGTGATGAACAAAATATCGAATTTATGTCAACCCCGTTTGATGCAGAGGCGGTAGAACAGTTGGTGAAGATTGGCGTGAAGCGGTTGAAAATTGCGGGGTTCGAAGCCAGTGATTTGCATTTTGTAAAAATGGTGGCGCAAACAAAATTACCGCTGATTATCTCGGCTGGTATCGGCATCAATATTGCGATGATGGAGAAAATCTTGACGGTCTGCAACAATGTCGGCAATGATGATATTACTTTTTTACATTGCAATAACGCCTACCCTACGCCGCAAACAGATGTTAATCTTGGCACAATGGCGCAGATGATAAGTCATTTTAGCGATAGACCTGATATTAAATTCGGACTTTCCGACCATACATTATCGCCTTTCACGCCTGCATTGGCGGTGGCAATGGGTGCGTCAATGGGGCAGAAAATAGTGATTGAGAAACATTTCACCCTTTCGCGCCAATTACCCGGACCCGACCACCCATTTGCGCTTGAACCCAAGCAATTAACAAAAATGGTGAATCTCATCAGGCTTGCCGAACAAAGTCTGGGCGTGAAGCAAGATATTTACACCCCATCGGAACAGGCATTCAAGCATGGCAGGCGGTCGGTTGTTAGCAAAACGGCACTGAAAACAGGCACGGTTTTACAGGCTGATATGCTGACCACCAAACGCCCGTTTTTTGATGCTCATGTGCCAGCGATGGATTTTGACACTATCATTGGTAAAAAAATCAATCATGATATTGCCCCCGATACCCCGATTCTATGGAAATGGATTGAACAATGACTATTAATGTCCGTTTTGCACCAAGCCCAACAGGCATGTTGCATATTGGTGGCGCGCGCACCGCCCTTATCAACCATCTGTTCACAATCAGCAATGGTGGCATCTATCATTTGCGGATTGAGGATACTGATAGGCAACGCTCGACTGATGAGGCGAAACAAGCCATTATCAGCGGACTTGATTGGCTAGGGTTATTGCCGAAAAAAGAAAATATCATTTTGCAATCGGATAATATTGCGAAACATCAAGAAGCGGCGACCGCACTGATTAACAAGGGTGCTGCCTATTATTGCTATGAAACGCCCGAACAGCTTGCTGAAAAACGCCTGAATGCTGAAAAAAATGGCGAAAAATATGTTTACGATAGGTTTTGGCGTGATAAAAATGATGCCGATGCAAAAAAATTAGCCCCCAATGTAACGCCATCAGTGCGCTTGAAAATGCCACTTAATGGGGTGAGTATTATCGATGATGCGGTGCAAGGCAGGGTAGAAGTTGGCAATGAACAGCTAGATGATTTCATCATTTTGCGTTCCGACCAAAGCCCGACCTATCTGCTTTCTTGCGTGGTTGACGATATAGAAATGCAAATCAGCCATATCATTCGCGGTGATGACCATCTTACCAATGCGTTTCGGCAGTTGCAATTATTCAACGCGCTTGATGTTACGCCGCCGATTTTCGCGCATATTCCTCTGCTGTATGGCGCTGATGGCAAAAAATTCTCTAAACGGCATGGGGCGGTGGCAATCGCTGAATATCAAAGTATGGGCTATCTGCCCGATGCCATTACGAATTATCTGCTACGGTTAGGTTGGGGGAAGGTGCTAGAGAATAGCGAAAATGATGATATTATATCGCCAACCGAAGCGGCAAGTATTTTTAAGTTACAGGATTTATCCAAAGCACCCGCACGGTTTGATTTTGCCAAGCTAGACCATCTTAACGGGTTATATTTACGGGCTATGCCACAACAAGATTTGCTTTCATTAACGACTGAATTTCTTACCCCCGAACAATGCAAAAATCCGCAAGGCATGGGTGCATTTGAGCAGGGACTTGAGGGGTTGGCAACACGCGCCAATCGCTTAACCGATTTTACCACATTAGGCGATTTTTATTTTACCGCACCCGATATACAAAATCTCACCGATAAAAAAGCGATAAAAGCAATCAATAGCGAAACCGCACCTGCGATGCTTGCCGAACTTCATCAGCTTTTTGACGCAATGAATGACGCGGAATGGAATCGCGAGGTGATTCATAGCAATATCAGCGAATTGGTCGCAAAATTAGATGTTGGTTTTGGCAAGTTAGCGCAACCCTTGCGCGCTGTGTTAAGTGGCACAATGGCATCACCTGATTTAAGCGAAATCGCGAGCTGTTTAGGAAGAGATGAGGTGTTGAGAAGGATTGAAAAAGCTTTATAGTATCTCCGTTAAGGACACATCCCCACTACCCCTCTTTAAAGGCTTGCGCTGTTTTGGTGATGCTTGCCAGCCATGAATGAATATCAATTCAAACGAAACTGTGAAAAAGCCATCTTCCGCCTGTGCCTGTAGCAACTCATCAATCCGCTTAAAAAACGCTTTACCATAAGGTTTTCGACTTCGGGCAGTCAAGGCATTGCCCTCACCCATATAGCGCAAATCCGCGAATAATTTATCAGTGGATTGATAGCGCACATTTAACATTTCACTATCAATCACCGGCATCGCAAAACCTGCCCGTTGCATCAACTGCCCCATCATCTGCACATCAACCAGAGGCAAAAAATGCGGCGATACCCCGCCATAAATTTCAATCTCTGCTTGCGTCATCGCATCGCGTAAATTACGTAAACTGTTACCGCCGGCAATCACGCCAAAAAACGCGCCATCTTCGCGCAATATCCGCTTTAGCTGAATCAGCGTGCCAACCAAATCATTCATCCAATGCAAATGAAATGGCGATAACACCAAATCAAAACTTTTCGGCGCGAATGGCATAAATTCGGCATCAGCAACGATGATACTCTCCCCCCCAATATCATCAGCAAAATTAAAGGCTGATTCCATCTGCGTGAGATTGCTGATTTTATGATTCGCGCCTAATAGCTGATTTTTGCGTAATATATCAGCTGCCAAACTGCCAAAGCCATCAATCATCAAGGCATCTTGGAACTGATAAGCGGTATCATGCAATCTTTCTGTTAATAACTCCATGATGCACTCAAATAGGAAGCAAAAATCTCTATGATGGTAAAAAGCGCGATTGCGATTGGCAATATGGGCTTGTTTATCAATCAATGGCTTTCTGGGGGGCAAAGGTGGTTTTTGCATGATGGCTCTTTTTATCAACAAAATTATCGGCAAAACTGATGTTCCGCAACTCATCTCTTCTTTAGCACAAAACTATGCTTTGATTGAAGAGAAAATCACCAAATTAATCTTCGCGCCACATTGCGTGATGTGTAACGCGCATGTTGACCATAGCATCGCGCTATGCAATCAATGTTGGGGCAAGCTAGATTTTGAAATTCCGCTTTATCTGTGCCAGCAATGTGGCTTCCCGATGAATGATAGTGATGAAAATGCCGATTGGGATGGCTTATGTTTAAGCTGTTTGCAAAAGCCGAGCCTACTAGATGGCACGGCGGCCACCCTTGCCTATGATGGCGTATCGCGTGATTTGATTCTAAAATTTAAGCAAAATGATGCGCTTTATTTGCGTAAGTTGCTGACTTATCTGCTAACATTGGCGGTGCATCGTCTGCCCGAAGCCGATATGATTATCCCCGTGCCATTGCATCAATGGCGGTTATGGGGACGGCGCTATAATCAATCTGCCCTGCTTGCCTTTGCGCTTGCCAAATTACTGAATAGCGATAATGTGCAGACGGGCATTCTAAAGCGTATCCGTTACACCACGAAGCAAAAAGGCAACCCTAGCCAACGTGCCAAAAATTTGAAGAATGCCTTTGCGGTGAATCCGAAACAACAGCATCTGCTGAAGGGCAAAACGATATTGCTGATTGATGATGTTCTCACCACCAGCGCAACATTACAAAGTTGTGCCAAAACATTGAAAAAAGCGGGTGCCGATAAAGTCTATGGGCTAACAGTGGCAAGGGTAGTCGCACCCCGCCCGATATTTGTGTCGTAACTGATGCCTGATAATAGTAACGCCCCCATCATTATTTTAATGAGGCCGCAATTAGGCGAGAATATTGGCATGGTTGCCCGTGCCATGAAGAATTGTGGTTTTAGCCAATTACGCATTATTGACCCGCGTGATGGTTGGCCCAATCCTGATGCCATCAGCGCATCGGCAGGGGCTGATGATATTTTGCAACAAGCAATTATCACGCAAACATTAGAAGAAGCAACTAATGATTGTCATTATGTGTTAGGGCTAACGGCACGCACACGAATGCGCGCTTTGCCCCGTTTTGATTTAACGCAAGCGGTGAGTGAAACCAGCATCAGGCAACAAAAAAATCTGCAATCCGCTTTGTTATTCGGTGCGGAGCGTTCGGGACTTGATAATGATGCGATTAGCAGGTGCGATGGCGTGATTCATATTGCGCTAAATCCTGATTTTCAATCGCTGAATCTATCGCAAGCGGTTTTGCTATTTTGCTATCTTTATTGGCAGAATCATTTATTATCGCCCGAAGCCGATAATCTCACGGCTGATAATCTCACACCAGTATCGCGCAATGACTTGCATATTTTTTTGGAACGGCTAGAAACATCGCTTGAAGTGCGCGGGTTTTTCAAAACTGAGCAACAAAAGCCTGAAATTATCCGCAATTTACGCAGCTATTTTACCCGCTCATCACCCACCGACCAAGAGCTACGCACGCTACATGGTATTATCGAACGGCTGAAAAAACCGCATATCTGATAAATTTGATATAAACAATAAATAATGCTGAAATAATTTTATTTGATGGTTGTAATAGGGTGATAGAATCGGTTAGAGTGATTTGGTTTTTGCATCACATATCAGCAAAATGATAATGACCCTATTCACGAAAATCAATAAGGAATAACGAAACAATGGCAGAGATAGAAAAAACAGACAATAACGGTAATGATGGCGGCGATAATGGCGACACTAATGGGCGCAACAATGGCGGACGCAACTCTTATCGTGGCAGAAGAAATAATAACAGAAATTATCGCAATAATAATAATAGTGGCAGACGCTATCAGAATTATAACCAACCCTATCGCTTACAAACCTTACCCGATTTTGTGATGTATCCGTTTCATTTGCTTTATCAGCTGATGAAAAAAGAAATTTCGGGTGGCGTATTTTTGGTAATCGGCACAATAGCGGCATTATGGATGGCAAATAGTGCCTATGGCGACCAATATGCCGATTTGGTTCATATTCATATCGGTTTTGCATTCGGCAATTTGCATTTTGACCAAAGCATTCAGCATTTTGTGAATGATGCGCTGATGGCAATTTTCTTCTTGCTTGTGGGGCTAGAAATTAAGCGCGAATTCAAAGATGGGCATCTCTCATCATTTGATAGCGCGTTATTGCCATTTGTTGCCGCTATTTTCGGCATGGCAGTGCCTGCAATAATATATGTTGCTATTAATAGTGGCGATGCTGTGAATATGCGCGGTTGGGCGATTCCTGCGGCAACTGATATTGCCTTTGCCATCGGCATTATGGCATTATTGGGCAAGCGCGTACCAATATCGCTAAAAGTGTTATTGGTGGCGATTGCGGTGATTGACGATTTAGGCGCGATTTTGGTGATTGCATTCTTTTATAATACGGGGCTTAATTACGAAGCCTTATTCATCGCATTTGGCGTATTTTTGGTAATGCTAATGCTGAACAGGCGCGGTGTGCATTTTATCACCCCCTATGCAGTGCTTGGCTTTATCTTATGGATATTCGTGTTCCGTTCTGGCATTCATGCCACTTTAGCAGGGGTGATGACCGCATTGGCGGTGCCACTGAACGCCCCGAAAGCGCGCTATTCGCCATTGAAAAAATTAGAACATGCGATTGCACCATGGGTGAATTTTATCATTCTGCCGATTTTCGCCTTTATGAATGCAGGGGTTGATTTCAGCTCGATGGCAGGTGAAGGCAATGTGTTGATGCAACCGATTGCGCTCGGCATTTTGCTTGGGCTGTTTTTTGGCAAGCAAATCGGCATTTTCACTTCGGTCTTTTTAATGGTGCGCTTCCGCATTAGCCCGATGCCTGCTGGCACCAGCTGGGCGCATATTTATGCCATGTCTGCGCTATGTGGTATCGGCTTTACCATGTCGTTATTCATAGGTGCGCTTGCATTCCCAAGCGGTGATTTTGATGCACAGGTGCGCGCAGGCGTGTTTGTTGCCTCGCTGGTCTCGGCTATCTTCGGCTATGTCTTGCTATTCACGCGCAAAAGCACGGCGGATGCAGGCGGTGATAGGGACGATAGAAACCGTGCGCCACGAAGGAATTATAGCAATTCTGGTGGTGGCAGTGGCTCTGGCGGCAATCGTCGCAATTATCAGCAACGCCCACGTGGTAGCGGTGGTAACAGAGGTGGCACCAGCTCCAGAAGCAGAAATGACAATCGTGGCGACAGCAGAAATGATAGTCGCGGTGATAATCGTGGCGATGGCAGGAGCGATAGTCGCGGCGACAATCGTGGTGATGGCAGAAGTGATAGAAGCGATAATCGGGGCGGTGGCGACAGCCGCGCCGATAATCGGTAAATCATGATGAAACAGGCAGATATTATCATTGCAGGTGGCGGCTTAAATGGGCTGATTGCGGGCATGGTAGCTGCCAAGACGGGCTATAAAACGCTGATAATTGAACCATTATCAGCGGATGCCATGCAAAAGCCAACATCTGACGGGCGAGCGAGTACGATTGCCGCTACATCTTTCGCATTATTGAAACGAATAGGCTTGGCTGATGATTTAGAGCCCCACGCGCAGAGAATCAACGATATTCGCGTTACCGAAGCCGACCCTTTATTGGGTGTCTCGCCATTTTTTCTGCATTTTTCTGCTGAAAAATTAGCGAAAAAAAAACCGACCAACGACCAACCCTTTGGCTATGTGATTGAAAACTCAATCTTGCGTCACATTTTTTATGCCCATGCCGCCAAAGCTGATAATCTACAAATCTTGCATGGGGTATCAGTGGCAGAGGTGGATTTTACGCCCGATAATGATGATGCCAATGATGATAATAATGGCGAGAAAAATCAGCAACAATCATTGGTAACATTGGATAATGGCGCACAATATCTGACAAATCTCATCATCGCTTGTGATGGGCGCAACTCACCGATTCGTGAAATCGCGGGCATTGATGCCATGCAATGGGATTACAAACAAAAGGCGATTATCACCGCAGTGCATCATCAGCGCAAACATGGCGGTGTGGCGGTGGAACAATTTCATCCAAGCGGTGCCTTTGCGATTTTACCCCTATGCGGTGATGATAAATCCGAGCAAAAAAGTGCTATCGTATGGATTGAGCGCAGTGAGACTGCCGATAGATTAAACGCGCTAGATGAGGCACATTTTTTACCATTACTCAAAGAAAAATTCGGTGATTTTTTAGGCAATATTGCATTAGCCGCACCCCGCCAATGCTATCCGCTTAGCTTTAGCCATGCCAAAAAATATTATCAACATCGGTTACTGTTGCTAGGCGATTCCGCCCATGCAATTCATCCGCTGGCAGGGCAAGGTTTGAATTTAGGCTTGCGCGATAGCGCGGTGTTATGGGATATGTTGCAAAAATGCCGTAGGTTAGGGTTAGATATTGGACGCACCGAGAATTTAAGCGACTTTGAACGCGGGCGCAAAACCGATAATCATGCGGTGGCGGCGATGACTGATTTGCTGAACCGCCTCTTTGCCAATCGGATTCCGCCTTTGCGGTTATTACGGCAATGTGGAATGCATGTGGTGAATCAAACGCCGCCATTAAAGAATTTCTTTGCCTATCGCGCGATGGGTGTGAAAAAAGGAATGTCAGATAAAATGAAATTAAGTTAAATAAAGGAGACTTATCATGAAAAAAATATTTATAATCATTGTTTGCATCATCTCTGCACCATTCCCCGCAATGGCACAGATGTATCAATGCACGGAAGAGGCAAAATTAGGCTTCGAGCTGCATAAAGGCAAAATCAAATCCCCTAAATTTAAAACAGAAAAACATGTGATTGATGTGGATATAGAAAACGGCAGAATCCTTAATGATGAGTTTCTTTTAAGTGAATTATATTATAATAATGGCGCGGCGCTCTGTGAAAAAAGTGCTGGCGATAATATTCTATTATGCACCAATACGATTGGCAATGGGTTTGCTATCAATTTGGATAATTTGCAATTCACCTTTGCAAGTTTTTGGCCTGTGGAAAAAGACCAAACAGCGCATATCGCACATGGAAAATGCAAAAAGCTTTAGTATCTGATTAGTCAGTTTTGAGTAACCGAGATTCACTCCACCGCGAGTATTGAGTAACCGAGAAACACGCCATCGATAGTATTTGGTACAGCGGGGGGCATGGGGCGACACGCTCCTCCGCCAGTTTTGAAACACAGCGGGGGGATTATCAAGGGGGGTTCTGGCAAGAGGCGTCTGCTTGGCAAATTGTCCAACGGACATAAATTTGACAAGCGCGCATCGAGAAGCCAGACCGCACCCCCCTTGATATTATGAACTAACTCCGCAAAGCCCCCCATATAAAAATGTGATGAGACACGCAAGATGCTAGTATTGACGAATCTAACAAAACGCACCGCCGTCATTCCAACGAAAGTCGGTATCCAGAGTCGGTTTGTTTCATCCTTTGGGTTCAATGATATTTTGACTAGGCTTTATCGATATCTAACTCTCTTTGCAGAAAAGAACCTAACTCAACAAATGATTTAATAGTCCAACCATCTTCATGTTCATGTGCAACCTGTTCAAGCACACTACGGATTGTTTGGTTTTCTGGTGTATTTCCATTTTTTAATTGTGGCATAATATCATAAACAATATCTTCAAATTTAGGATACCGTCCCCCTCTATTTTCTCTTCTCAAATAAGAAATAAGAAAATATTTCACGCGCTGATTAATATCAATATGCGTCTTAAAATTACCTTTAGGGCGGACATGATACTTTTGTGTCATTTCATCATAATCATAATTATCATTCATCAAAGGGGTAATATCACTATATTCTTTGGCTAACAAATCACCATAACCCATTTCCAAACCATCAGTAATTAAAGCAGCATAAATATCTTCTAATGTTGCGCCATCATATTCTGCAATTAATGATTCTATTCTATTAAGCACAATTTCTTGAATATCAGCATCAAATGCCGCCTTAAATCTTGCTTTTGGTGTTTTGACTTTTCTAAAATAAATAATTAACTGCCCAGATAATACTGTAAAGGGATTCTGTCTTTTCTTAAAAGTAGTTTGCCCGTTACTTTGCCTAACCGTGCCCATATATTCAAACCCCATCCGCTCAGCCGCATCTACAATAACATGCCAATAATGAGGGTCTTGGTGCTGAAATACAAAACTCATCCAGCGATTCCATTTAAGAACTCTAAACATTTCCATTAATGATTGTGTCAACAACGTATCATAACTATTTCTTGATTTTTCACGCGACCCACCCTCAATCGCCTCATTTTGATAATCTTCTTCTGTTACCTCAAAATCCAACCAAGCATTCCACATAACAGATAAATCTAAATAATGAATCTTTGCGCCATAAGGAGGGTCGGTATAAATATAGTCGACTGATTCAGTTTCTAATGGTAACACGCTAGCATTGCCTTTTATCGCATAACTTTGTTTAAGTGTTGCTTCATCATTTGAAACTGTTTTATTAATTTCATTTTTTGCTTTAATCAGAAACCTTAATTTATCATCAAACGCATCTGCAACATCACGAAAAGTAGGTTCGGGCGCAATTCTATATCGATAATACCGAAAAACTGCCGTATCACCTCCGCCTGTTCTGGACTTATGATACGTTAGATTAGCGGTTGTTACTGTGCTAGAAAAAGCGAGCATTAAATGAGTATATATATCTGAATCTTTTTCTTGTTTAATGCAATATTTTAAACACGCCAAATCTGCCCTTTGCTTTGGCGTAAATAAATCATAAAGCTGTCCAACATCTGCACCTTTAGAAAGCAGGTCTATATTTTGTGGCTGGTCATAAATTTTAAATGATTGCTTAATCGCTTTTTGACTAGTAGGTCGTAATTTCGTAAACTCTTGTAAAACACGCTCACCCGCCTGCATAAGCATTTTTGTTTTAACAGGCGTTAGCATGGCTTGTGCCCAAAAAACACACAGCGGATTAATATCGATATGAATGCCAATTCTTTGTGCTAGCGTTGCTTCTATTGCGGTAATACCGCTACCACCAAAGGGGTCAAGCACAACATCGCCCGCCTGACTAAAGGTGGTGATATGATTATAAACAACATCCCACGATTGCTTGGTAAAATATCCATGAACACCAAAATATCTATTTTTAGCTTGTTTTTTAGGTTTCATAACAGGCTTTGGAATCTCGCATTTTGAATAATCAAATTTATGTTTTATATTTTGGGATTGTTGCTTAATATCAATAATATGAGTAGGATGAAAAATAGAATAAATGGCATGAAGTTTTTCATCATCTAAATTTTCTAATTTTAAATTAATTCGGGGGGCAGTTTCGTCGATAGACCAAATGATAAGCCTTTCCCCGTTGCAAAGACCATAAAAAGGCGCTCTAATATCAGGGTGAATCGTATAAAAATAGACTTGCTCCTGATGTTTTGCATTGGTAACATCTTCTGTTGGTGCTTTAGCATCTAATACAACCATTGCTTTATTTGCTACTTGAAACAAATAATCAGGAATAATGCGTATCGGCTGAGAGCCTGAACCTGTTTTAACAAAAGGGTGCGATAAATTGAGTGAGCGAATAACATGCTTATCACTTGCGTTATCAGAATCAAACCCTAACCAATCGGTGAGTGGCTTGATAATGTCTTCACGGACAGAATCTTCTTTAAAATTTTTATCTGTCAAAACAGCGAAATTAAAAAGTGCAAGTGGATTAGAATAAGACATTGAACGACTGATGAAAAGAGATAAAAAATATAAACCAAGCTGACAATACCATGCTTGATGATAAGATGCAAGAAATCCATGTAATAGCTCTCATGCAACAAACTCAAAATAACTTTCCCATTACATCATTTCGGCGCACTCAGTCAGATATTCAGCATCATATTATCATAATAGAAAATGAAAGCAAGGGGTGCTATCTCCCCGCGGGAATGACGGCGGTGAGTAGTATATAGGCGGAGTGCATTTCTCGGTTACTTAACACATAGGGCGGAGTGCGTTTCAAAATTCGTCAACACAAAAACCGTGCGTTTTGCGATACATTAATATTTAAGGGGGCGCGAATTCGCTTCTCGATGGGCAGGGCGGAGCCGCCCATCTTGCGAATGCCCCCTTAACAACCCCCGCTGTACCAAATACGAAAATCGCGTTCCCCATACCCCCCCCGCTGTATTTCAAAACTGGCGGTAGAGTGAGTTTCGGTTACTCAACACGAAAGGAGGAGCGTGTCGCTAGATTACTCAATATTACCGATGACACATGGCAAATTTAAAAAATTCTAGTATAAGATAAATTAACGTAAAATTTCAGCAGGTAAATTTAGATGACTTGTTAAAAAATCAACATGCTCGCGCAATTCTTTCGTAATATTACCATATAATGGGTCAACGCCAACCTGTAAGCCTTCGATTCGTGCTAATTTTAATGCTGGAACAAGGTCGGAATCTCCGCTTATTAAAAGAATGACATCTGCTAATTTTTTATAGGCAATGGAAGCAATATCTAAACCGATTTTCATATCAACCCCTTTTTGAGTGATGCTAGGTTTAACATCATGTTCCTCAAAATCCTGCAATGTAACTTTTCCAGAAAAAGATGTTTAAGCTTTTCTGCCGAGACAAACCATTTCTTTTTATCCCAACTAAGCGTTCCCAGCCACAAAGCAAAACTAGGTGTCTCTTTTATCGAATCATGTAACGCTAATTGTGTTTGATAACTATGAAATTCTAAAAATCTTCTGTATTGATTTGAAACAGGATGATGATAACCATTATCACCTAATGGCGCGGCATCATAATAAAAAACACGGTATAGTTCATAATTTTCATTAAAATCAATATGCTTTTGGCAATATTTTGATAGTTCAAAACCATTAATATCATTTAATAAAAGAGTGTTATGTGTCTTAAAATCATGTTTTTTTATTTGATTCTTTAACGCATGGATTCTATAGATTAAATAGGCACCATCGATAAAAATAGCTACTTTTTTAGGCATAATAACAGTATTTCAGTAGTTGGAAAAGATATTGCCCTTGGTTACTAACTTCTTACAAGATTTTTAAAGAGTCTTCACCAAGGGCGTTACTGTAATGTTAGTTTAGCAACTGCTGTTTCGATTGTCAACAGCTTTTACAGTTGTTTACAATTTCTCGTTCTACAGCTTTTACAGTTGTTTACAATTTCTCGCTTCAACAGCTGTAGCAATTCTCACTCATCTAATACCTATAATGATCAACCTTAAACGGTCCATCGGTTTTCACGCCGATATAATCCGCTTGTTTTTGGCTTAGCTGACTAATCGTTACACCTAATTTATTCAGATGCAGGCTTGCCACTTTTTCATCAAGATGTTTCGGCAACACATAAACCTGATTATCATAGTTCTTATGATTGCTCCAAAGCTCAATCTGTGCCATCACCTGATTGGTGAATGATGCGCTCATCACAAAGCTAGGATGTCCCGTTGCACAGCCAAGATTTACCAACCTGCCTTTGGCAAGCAAGATGATTTTCTTACCATCAGCAAATTCTATTTGGTCAACTTGTGGTTTAATCTCGTCCCATTTCAGATTGGCAAGCGCGCCCACCTGAATTTCATTATCAAAATGCCCGATATTAGAAACAATCGCATATTCCTTCATCGCGCGCATATGGTCGATGGTGATAATATCCACATTGCCCGTAGCGGTTACAAAAATATCAGCAATCGGCGCAGCCTGTTCCATTGTTACCACTTCAAAGCCTTCCATTGCCGCTTGTAGCGCACAAATCGGGTCAATTTCGGTAACCATGACACGGCACCCTGCCGCCCGCAAACTTTCAGCCGAACCTTTGCCAACACCACCAAAGCCTGCCACAACGGCGACTTTGCCTGCCATCATCACATCGGTAGCGCGCCTGATGGCATCAACCAAACTTTCGCGACAGCCATAGACATTATCAAATTTTGACTTGGTAACAGAATCATTCACATTAAACGCAGGCACTTTCAATTTGCCGTCACGCGCCATTTCGTAAAGCCGTAACACGCCCGTCGTTGTTTCTTCGGATACACCGCGAATATCATCTAGCAATTCGGGGAATTTTTCATGCACCATGATTGTTAAATCACCACCATCATCAAGCAACATATTCGGCTTCCAGCCATTAGGCCCTTGCAATGTTTGTTCAATGCACCATTCATATTCTTCTTCGGTCTCGTCTTTCCATGCAAATACGGGAATGCCCGCTTTGGCAATGGCGGCGGCGGCTTGGTCTTGCGTTGAGAAAATATTACAAGACGACCAGCGAATCTCAGCACCTAAATCTATCAGAGTTTCAATCAAAACGGCGGTTTGAATCGTCATATGCAGGCAACCCGTAATCCGCGCGCCTTTTAGGGGATTCTTACCCTTATATTCTGCGCGTAATGCCATTAAGCCCGGCATTTCAACTTCGGCTATTTTAATTTCTTTGCGTCCCCAATCGGCAAGCGCAATATCTTTTATTTTGTAATCAGTCATCATGTCCTCTTTTCAATAATAGTAAACGCTTTCTTACTTAAAGGATTCTTGCATCAATAGCAAGTATCTATTTACTTTTATCAATGATTTTCTTATTGTAACAGATAGATTAATATAAATATGAGTAAAGATAATGACCAATGAAACAATGGAGCGTGATTTTGATGCCTTATGCGCCCGTGCCTTGCAAGCCAAATCCGCCCTTGCCTTATGCACCGCAGAGATGCGTGATAATGCGCTGAAAAATGCCGCAAATCTAATCCGTGCTAACAGCCCAGCGATTGAAACTGCCAATCAAACCGATATGCAGAACGCCAAAATCGATAATTTATCCGAAGCGATGCTTGACCGCTTAATGCTAGATAAAGCCCGTATCAATGCGATAGCCGATGCGCTTGAGAATATCGCCGAGATTGCCGACCCTTTGGGGCGCGTGATTGAGAAATGGGATAACCCGAATAATGGCTTAAAATTTGAGAGGGTAACGATTCCGATTGGCATTATCGGCATTATTTATGAATCGCGCCCGAATGTAACCGCTGATGCCGCCGCCCTTTGTTTGAAATCGGGCAATGTGGTGATTTTACGTGGCGGTAAAGAGAGCATTCATTCATCAAAAATCATCAGCGATTATCTAAGGCAAGGCATTAAGCAAGCAGGCTTGCCCGAAGATGCGGTGCAGTTTATCAGTGAGCCGAATCGCTATATGGTTGAATTATTACTGAAAGCGGCTGGGCGCATTGACCTGATTATTCCACGTGGTGGCAAAGGCTTAACGGGGCGCGTGATGCAAGATGCGCGTGTGCCTGTGCTTGCCCATCTTGATGGGAATTGCCATATTTATGTTGATGAAAACTTTCAAGATTGCACCAGTGCCGAAGCGGTAATACTCAATGCCAAAATGCGGCGCACGGGCATTTGTGGCGCGTTAGAAACATTGTTGGTGCATGAAAATATCGCTCCTCAATTATTGCCATCTTTGCTTGCAAGGTTGAAAGACGCAAAATGTGTGATACGCGGTGATGAGAAAGTGCAAACATATGATGCTGATGTGGAAACCGCCACTGAAGATGATTGGCGCGAAGAATATCTGCAAAGCATTCTTGCCATTAAGATTGTTAGCACGATTGATGAGGCGATACAGCATATCAATCATTATGGCTCGCACCATACTGACGCGATTATCAGTGATGATGCTAAAGCAACCCAAAAATTTATGCACCATGTGGATAGCGCGATTGTGATGCATAATTGTTCCACGCAATATGCCGATGGTGGCGAGTTTGGCATGGGTGCGGAAATTGGCATTGCCACTGGCAGATTACATGCCCGCGGTCCTGTGGCGGCGCGTGAATTGGTAACTTATAAAAATCTGGTTTATGGTGATGGAAATTGTCGCCCGTAATGTTTAATGCCGACACTTCAAGATTTTAAGTCGCTATGTCCACCAAAACAGGCTGGCACGATTGGGCTGTTGATGGGGTCTTTCAACCCTGCCCATCACGGGCATTTGCATATCAGCAATGTGGCGCGCAAGCATCTGCATCTCAATCATATTTGGTGGCTGGTAACCCCACATAATCCAATGAAAAATAAGCAAGATTTGCAACCGCTTGCAGACCGCATCAGCATGGCGCAAAAAATCACCGATAAGCTGGATATTCAAATATCCGCCCCCGAACAAATTTTTGACCATCATTATAGCGTGCAAACAATATTATATTTAAAGAGGGCTTTTCCAAATAATCGCTTTATTTTATTGATGGGTTCGGATAATCTGTATCAGCTACCGCAATGGTATCAGGCGAAAAAACTGCTTAACATGATTGAGATTGCGGTGATAAGGCGTCCGCTTCAGCATTACCCTGCTTTATTGCGCTTTCGCAAACAGCTAAAACATTCGGCGCGTTTTAGTTGTCAGGGCAATCGCCAGCATGGTATTACCGCCATTAACAGTAACATTAATCAAATTTCAGCAACTTCTATCAGGCAACAATTATGAAACCCACTTCCGAAAAACTCCTCTCTTTTATCAATGATATTCTGGCTGATAATAAAGCCATCAACCATGTAACCTTAGATGTGCGGGGCAGAAGTAGCCTCACCGATTATATGGTGGTGGTAACGGGTAGCTCGGCACGGCATGTGGCGTCGATGTGCGATAATATCGCCAAGACTTTGAAAACCAAAGGCATTGACCCTATCAGTGATGGGCTTGACCAAGCCAACTGGGTGGTGCTAGATGCGGGTGATGTGATGGTGCATTTGATGCGCGAAGAAGTAAGGCTTTATTATAATATCGAGGGGGTTTGGGGCGAAACTACTGCTAATGTTGAGTAACCGAAACACGCTACTCCTTCAGTATTAAGCACAGCGGGGGGATTATCAAGGGTGAGGTTTGCCCGCCATTGGTAACAAGGGCAAACCGAAACTGGCAAGAGGCGTCTGCTTGGCAAATTGTCCTACGGACAAAAATTTGACAAGCGCGCATCGAGAAGCCAGACCGCACCCCCTTGATACATGAAACCAACTCCGCAAAGCCCCCCATATAAAATGACCCACATAACCATCTACACCGTTGGTAAATTACGCAACGTGTTTCAAGAAGCTTTCGCGCTTTATCACAAACGCTTGCCGCATGTTAGCGTGGTTGAAGTAGCATCAAGCAAAGAAAAAAACCCCGATACCGCGATAAAGCAAGAAGCGCGGGCATTGGCGCAAAAATTACCAAAAGATGCGTTTATCATTGCACTAGATGCCAAAGGCGAGATGTTAAGCAGTGAGAATTTGGCAGAACTTATCAGTCAAGCCGAGCAAGATGGGCGCAAGATAAGTTTCATCATTGGTGGTGCGAATGGTATCGCGGCAGATTTATTAGCGCAAGCAGATAAAAAAATCGCCTTTGGTAAAAATATCTGGCCACATGAGTTAGTGCGCGTGATGCTGTTAGAGCAACTCTACCGCGTAAATGCTATCAAAAACAGACATCCATATCATAATGGGCATTAATGTTCGCTAGAATTTTAGCAAAGCTAAAATTCGCTAGCAAGGGGTTTTGCGACTTCGCTTACGCGAAGACACCCCTTGTAACCCCACCCCTAATATACGCTAAAATTGCATCCCGCGACATGCACGATGCCAGTATTGAGTATGGCGAAACTTACACCATCGCTAGTATCAAGCACAGCGGTGGGGGGTATGGGGGGCGTCATCGCGTGGCGGTTGTCCTACGGACAAAACCGCCAAAGCGTATGTCGCAAAGCCCCCCATATTATAATGTATCGCAACACGCACCGCCCTATGTATTAAACGCCTCTAAAAACGCACTCCTCCTATATACTACTCTCCGCCGTCATTCCCGTGAAGACGGGAATCCAGTGTCGGTTTGTGCAGAGGAAGTGAAAAATGCGATGGCGGTGAATTACTACTAATACGATTAAAGATTGATTTTTGTGGTCAAACTGATTATAGATATTTATAAGAACTGAAACAAATACGAAAGTAGAAAAAATGACTAGAGAAAATGAAAAAGGGATTGAGACATTTGAAAATTGGATTAAATATATAAATGATAATAATTATCGCATTCATATTCCTGATTACCAACGGGCTTATGCTTGGGATAAAGATAATGCTGAAATTTTGCTTGATGATTTGCAAAAGAATGATGATTACTTTTTAGGATTGTTTTTGCTAGAAGAAAACAAAGCAGAGAAGCTTTACTCGCTTATTGATGGACAACAACGTTTTACTACATTATTCATGTTGATTTTTGCGCTACGCGATAAAATTAATAACGAAAAACAGAAATCAACTGTAGAAGAATTTATTTACTATGATGAAGGCAATCAACATTTTAGACTTTCTTTACAAGAAACACAAAACAGAACATTTTTTGCTAATATTCTGCAAGGTAATAAACCAGAAACCAAATATCTTTCTCAAAATAAAATTACTGAAGTTTTATCATTTTTCCAAAGCAACGCAATAGAAGCTGATAAAATATTATCAACTATTTTTAACAGTAATATTTTAATCTATACAGAAGCCGATACTGGTAAAGCCATGCAAATTTTTGAACTGTTAAATGATAGGGGTAAAGCCCTTACTAATCTTGAAGCACTTAAAAGTTTTATCATGAATCAGATATGTATTAAAATTAAAGATAAGCACACGCAGCAAGATAAATTAACCCCTATTAAAGAGTGTTTTGCTAATATATATGGTTCATTAAATGAAATGAAATTTGATGAAGATGCTATTTTGCGCTATCACTATATCGCATTTGAAGAATGGGGTAATAAAGAAGATTATGCAAATGTAAAGGATAGCCTTAAAGGAATTATTCAAAAACAAGCAGACGTTTTACAAATAGAGAATAAAACTGAAGCCATTGCCCACTCATTCAAATTATTACATGAAATTCAACAAATGGCAACAGGTGGCAAGCATCCGTGGCTTAAAAATATTTATACTTTAGGAAGAATAGCAACATTTTATCCACTGTTATTAGCAATCAAAAAACAATTTCCCAATGATGAAAGTTTTTTCGAACTTATTTGTAATTATTTGGAATTATTTACTTATCGCGCTTTTGGTATTATGAACAAACGAAGCAACACTGCTGAAACTGCTTTTCATCACCTAGCTCGTGACGTAGGAACTAATAAAAAAAACCAAGAATCTATCATCGAAACCATATGTGATATTATGAACAAACAAGTTGGTATATTGACAGCAACAACATTTACCAATGATTTAAAAGATGTCAATTTTTATGAAAATCAGCGCGGGATTGATGGACGTTATTTTTTAATCAAATATGAAAATTATCTCCAGACAGTAAAGGGTAAAGAAACAAACTTTATTACTGAAGATAAAAAACTTACAGTAGAACATATCGTTGCTCAAAACATTGGTGTTGCTAACCCTGAGGATTATTATCGTAACATTACGCGTGGTGTAGATACAAATAAATTAACAAAAAGATTTAAAGATGAGGGGCTTAAGAACTATCCAAAAAATTATTTTCAAGATAAATTTATGAATAGCTTAGGGAATCTCGTTATATCCAAACATGCTGCAAATGCAAGCAAAGGCAATAACATTCCTGAGGAAAAAGCATGGGAAGTTTTTCAAAGTCAGCTAGATATTGGTCAGCAAATAAAAGATAATCAAAATCAAAATAATGAAAGTTGGCGCAAAGAATACCCTTTTACAGTTGATGAGATGGATGAGCGACAAACAATAATGATAGCATTTGCAGAAACTTATTGGTCATGCCAATATTTTACTGATATTGATGATGAAAATAAAATGAAGGATATCAAAGAAAGAAAACCACTTATTTAGAAATACCCCCCCGCGTAAACCGACTCTGGATTCCTGCTTTCGCAGGGGATACGGCGGTGTGTAACATATAGGGCGATGCGTGTCTTTATTGCGTTTATAATATCAAGGGGGGTGCGAAACGCGCTTTATCGGTCGCGAGACTTACGTCCGCTTCCTTGCGTTTCGGTTTGCCCTTGGACCAATGGCGGGCAAACCTCACCCCCTTGATAATCCCCCCGCTGTGCATAATACTCTCGGAGGAGCCCCCCTCCGTCATTCCGTGCCGATACCCGTAGGGTATCGTAAAAAACACGGAATCCAGAGTATTAAGCACATAGAGAGACAAAAAAACAGGCATTAGAATTATCCGCATAAGCCTGCAAAAAACGACACGCATTTCGAAATGCCTCCTGCGGAGGGGTTACAAGGGGCTTCCTTGCGATTAGCAAGGTCGCAAAGCCCCTTGCTAGCGAATTGCAACTTGTTGCAATTCTAGCGGAACAATTCTAGCGGATGCACTTGCCTGCGGAGGGGTTACAAGGGGCTTCCTTGCGATTAGCAAGGTCGCAAAGCCCCTTGCTAGCGAATTGCAACTTGTTGCAATTCTAGCCACAGATGCGGGGGATTGCGGCTTGCACTTGCCTGCGGAGGGGTTACAAGGGGCTTCCTTGCGATTAGCAAGGTCGCAAAGCCCCTTGCTAGCGAATTGCAACTTGTTGCAATTCTAGCGGATATTAATGCCAATAAAAAAGCAATCCCTCTTTCCAATATATCGCGGTGGATTTATCAAAAATAGGGATTGCTGTTTTCCTCACCAGACTATGGGTCTGATAAAAACATTATACTCTGAATCCCTTATGGTGAGTCAAGTTTTATCCGCTTATATCGGATTCTTATCCCTCAAATGGCGATGAATCGTGAAAAAATGATATTTTATGGCGAAAATTTTAAATTAAATTAACAATTTTGCTGATTTTGCCCCATGATTCTCTCAAATGATTCTCTAAGTGATTCTTTAAAACCCTTTAAGTGATTCTCTAACACCCTTTCACTGATTCTGTTTCAGCCTCATTTTCATCATGTAGGTGGCGTTATTTCTTCTTGCGGCTGATGCCCATGCGCTTGTTCTAGCGAATCATAAGCGCGCTTTGCCAAATAGATACCAATCAAGCAAATCACCATGCCGCCAAAGCCCAGCCATGTGATAGTTTCCCTAAAAAACACCCAGCCATAAATCATGCCCACAAACGGAAACCCCAATGTGAAAATGCCAGAAATATTCACGGGTATCCGTTGCATCGCATATACCAACATGCTCTGCCCAATCATTTGCGAATTAATGCTAAAGCCCAAAATCGCCACCCATGAAATCGCGCTTGGCAATAGCAAACTATAGCCGCCAACCCATGCGGCAATCGCGATGGTCAGCAAAGATGGCGCACACATAATAATCATTTTCTGCCACACCCCTAAAGATGTTTGGCAAAAGCTTAAAATAAACACATAGAATCCGAATGCCAGCAAGGCGAAAAAGGCATAGATAAAGCCTTTCCATTCTTGCGGATGCCCGCTGCCACCGCCTAGCCCCGTGCCGATGGCAAGATACATGCCCAACATCGCCAACCCCAACCCTAGCCAAAATAATTTTGGTGGCAATTCTTTATAGACAAGCACCGAAAGCGGCACCACCACCAAAGGCGTGCAAGAGGCAATCAATAATGTAAAGCCAATCGTGGTATATTTGATGGCGGTGAAGAAACATAAGGTATCTAGCGCAAAAAACACGCCTGCCACCAATAATAAGATAATATTTGTCTTATTATCGTCGCGCCAATATTGGCGTTTATATTGCTTGGCGCGCCACACAATGAATGTGTAAAACGGCAGTGCAAATGCCAGTCTAAAAAACATATTGGCGAACACATTGCCCTCGCTAGCCCGCGCATAGACTGAACCACCGCCTAAAATGATAATCCCTAATACCAACATAAACATTGGAAAAAGCCTGTGTTGTTGCATCGCATACCTCGCGATTCTATAAAAGCAAATAAAAACCCTATCAGATAAATTAAGTGCCATACAATATATTATTCATTATTATATTGCTTTTAAGATATAATATGATTATGATGGTTTGGTTTTCACGAAAATTTTTGAAAATCCATCCGCATGATAGCGATATAATTTATGTATCGCATATTAAGGGGGTGAACCTCGCACGATGAGTCTCATCATGCGGGGCGTTTTTGTTGTATGAATTAAAGTAAGATTAAAGGATTGCCAAGCAATAATGTTTGACCAATTAACTCAAAAAATCACTGGCATTTTTGATGGGCTAGGCAAAAGCGGATTGTTGCGCGAAGCCGATATTGACGAGGCTTTATCGCAATTACGCCTATCGTTGTTAGAAGCCGATGTTGCGCTAGATACCGTGAAAGAGGTGGTAACGCGCACCCGTGATTTTGCGATGCAAGCCGATATTTTGCGTTCGGTAACGCCCACCCAACAAATCACCAAATATCTGTATGATATTCTGGTTGAGATGCTTGGCAAGCAAGGCAGTGATTTATCATTTTCAGGTGTGCCGCCGCATGTTGTGATGATGCTTGGCTTGCAAGGGTCGGGCAAAACCACCAGCACGGTGAAACTTGCCCTCTATGCGCGTAACAAACATGGTAAGAATCCTTTGGTTGCCTCGCTTGATATTTATCGCCCCGCAGCTTTTGAACAATTACAAACATTCGCAGCGGCGCAAAATATCACCTGCCTGCCCAAAGCGGTGATGGGGGAGACCGTGCCACAAATTGCCAAACGCGCCATCAATGCTGCCAAATTAGGCGGGCATGATGTGTTGTTTTTGGATATGGCAGGGCGCAACCATATTGATGATGCGCTGATGCTAGAATTATCGCAAGTGAAAAATATTGCCAAACCGACTGAAAGCCTGTTGGTTGCCGATGCGATGACGGGGCAAGATGCGGTGAATATCGCGCAAAATTTTGATAAGCAAATCAGCATCACTGGCATTATCCTCACCCGTATGGATGGCGATGCGCGTGGTGGTGCGGCACTTTCTATGCACCATGTAACGGGCAAGCCGATTAAATTTATCGGGGTAGGCGAAAAAGCCGATGCGCTAGAATTGTTTCAGCCCGAACGCATTGCAGGGCGGATATTAGGGCAGGGCGATATTGTCTCGTTGGTGGAAAAAGCGCAAGAGCAATCAGATGAAGATGAAAATCAGAAGCTCGCCAAAAAAATTGCCAAAGGCAGATTCGATATGAATGACCTTCTCATCGCAATTAAAGCAAATGAGCAAAATGGGCGGGTTAAGCAAAATCATGGATATGCTACCGGGGGCGATGAATAAAATGCCGGTGGGCAAGCTAGATGATAAATTGATCAAACGGCAAGTGGCGATTATTAGCGCCATGACCAAACAAGAACGGCGCAAGCCCGATATTATCCATGCCTCGCGCAAAAAGCGTATCGCGGCAGGGTCTGGCACAACAGTGCAAGAGGTGAATAAATTGATGAAACAATTTCTCACCATGTCAAAAATGATGAAACGCGTTGCAGGGGGCAAAATACCGCCCGATGTGATGCGGATGTTATCTGGTAACGGTGGCAATATGCCACCACAATTTAAATAAAGGAACAATTAAAATGGCAGTAAAAATTCGTTTATCGCGGGCTGGTTCTAAAAAACGCCCTTATTATCACATTGTGATTGCTGATGCACGCGCACCGCGTGATGGGCGCTATATTGAGCGTGTGGGCAGTTATAACCCGATGTTAGAGAAGGATAATCCTGAACGCATCAAGCTGAATGCCGAGCGCATCACCCATTGGATTAAAACAGGCGCGCAACCAACCGACCGTGTGCAACGCTTTTTAGGGGCGGCTGACCTTTACGCTAAATTTGTGCCAAACACGCAAACCAAGAAACATCTGCCCGGTGCAAAAGCGTTAGAGCGGATAGAAGAAGCAGAAAAAGAGAAGCAAGAAAAAGCTGAAGCTGCGAAAGCAGAAAAAGAGGCGGCTAAAGAGGCGGCTAAAGCAGCCAAAGAAGCACCTGCTGAAGAGGTGAAAGCCGAAGAAACTCCTGCTGAAGAGACACCTGCCGAAGAACGCCTCCTGTGAAAGCTGAAGCTCCTGCGGAAGAGGCGAAAGCTGAAGAAGCACCAAAAGCCGAAGAAGAGGCAAAAGAATAACATATATGTCTCAAGAAAATAATCAGGGGGCAAAAGTCGGCATTATCACGCGGGCGGCAGGCATTAAGGGCGATATTTGGCTGAAAAGCTTGATTCTGCCCCCTGAAAATATCATGAAGCTGATGCCGCTTAGCGATAAAGACGGCACAAGGCAGTTTGATTTTATCTTGCGCTACAGTAAAAAAAGCCTGTTGCGCTGTGGCGAAAAATCTATCACTGACCGCAACCAAGCTGAAGCATTGGCAGGCACACAGCTTTATGCTGATGCCGATAAATTGCTTGATGCCGAAGAACAAAATGATGCGGGTAGCAATTATCAGGGTTTCAGCATCATTCGCGATGATGGCACAATGGCGGGTAAGGTGGTTAAAATTGTCAATTATGGCGCGAGTGATATTTTGCAATGCGCTGATGCTGATGGCGCGGATTATATGATTCCACTGATTGATGATTTTATTGCCACAGTTAATAAAACCGAGCAAACCATTATTTTAAACGCAACGGCTGATATGTTTTTTGAGTTATAAGCCAATCGAATGACTCAGCTCCGATTACACGCGACTATTTTCACCCTCTTTCCTGAAATGTTCCCCGGCACGTTAGGCACGGCGATTCATGGGCGCGCGCTTGCCAATAAGATTTGGGATTATAATATTGTGAATTTGCGCGATTTTTCCAATCGCCATGATGGGCGCGTTGATGACCGCCCCTATGGCGGTGGTGCGGGCATGGTGATTCGCCCTGATGTGATTGATGACGCGCTCAACCACCATCTGCCACCAGAAACATCTGAGTCAACATCACCAACCATCATTTATTTCAGTGCCAGTGGCGCACAATTTACTGCCAAGATGGCGCAGGAATATGCCCAAAATTGTACAAAATCTGGGCATTTATATCTGATTGCAGGGCGTTACGAAGGCATTGACCAGCGCGTGATTGAAAAATGGCAAATGCGCGAAATTTGTATCGGCCCTTATGTGTTATCGGGTGGTGAATTGCCCGTGCAGATATTTTTAGATGCGGTGTTGCGCTTTGTGCCTGATGTGTTGGGCAATCCTTTATCGCTTGATGAAGAGAGTTTTTCGGAGAATTTTAGCGGTGAATATCCGCATTATACGCGTCCGCAAACATGGCAAGGGCGCGAAGTGCCAGAGACTTTAGTGAATGGCAACCATCAAAAAATCATCGATTGGCGTAAAGAAAATAGTAAGAGGTAATTAACCCTTGACAAATTTATTCCCCCCCATTATAAATAACCCGTCTGATTGATAAATTGGGCATGTTGTTATGTTTAAAAATCATTATAAATAAAGTTAATTAAAATGAAAAACGCAATCATTCAATCTATTGATAACGAATATATTAAAAAAGATATTCCTGAATTTTCACCGGGCGATAATGTTCGTGTGATGGTGAAAATTGTTGAGGGCACGAATTCGCGTACCCAAAGCTATGAAGGTGTGTGCATTGCACGCAAAAATGCAGGTGTTGGCAGTAGTTTCACGGTTCGTAAAATTTCGTATGGCGAGGGTGTGGAACGGATTTTCCCTCTGCATAGCCCGATGATTGATTCCATTATATTGGTGCGTCGTGGCAAGGTTCGCCGTGCTAAACTTTACTATCTACGCGGTTTACGCGGTAAAGCAGCACGCATTGTAGAAAAAGTTGTGCGTAAAGACCCCGTCGATGAGGCGAACAAAAAAGCGGCTAAAATTGCCGAAAAAAATGCACGGAAAAATGCCAAAAACAATAAGCAGCCAGTTGAAGCGAAACCAGCGGAAACCAGTGGCGACACCAAAGAATAAACAATAATGGCACAGACATTATTTGATAAAATCTGGCAAAGCCACCTTATCCACACACAAGATGACGGCACAGCGATTCTTTATATCGACCGCCATCTGGTGCATGAAGTTACCTCACCCCAAGCATTTGAAGGCTTACGCAAAAGCGGACGCAAATTACGTCGTCCTGAAGCCACATTGGCTGTTGCCGACCATAATGTGCCGACCAGTAAAGGGCGTGGCAATGGCATTGAGGACGAAGCAAGTCGCATTCAAGTAGAAACGCTTGAGAAAAATTGCAAAGATTTTGATGTTGAATATTTTGATATGACCGACATCAGGCAGGGCATTGTGCATATTATCGGACCAGAGCAAGGCTTTACTCTACCGGGTATGACGATTGTCTGCGGTGATTCCCATACCTCGACTCATGGCGCGTTTGGTGCGCTGGCATTTGGTATCGGCACATCGGAAGTGGAGCATGTGCTTGCTACGCAGTCTTTGCGCCAAAGCCGTGCGAAAAATATGAAAGTGGAAGTGAATGGCGCATTGCCGATTGGCGTTACTGCCAAAGATATTGTGTTGGCGATTATCGGTAAAATCGGCACGGCAGGTGGCAATGGGCATGTGATTGAATATTGCGGTGATGCTATTACTGCACTCTCGATGGAAGGGCGCATGACTGTGTGCAATATGACGATTGAAGCAGGCGCGCGTGCAGGCTTGATCGCCCCTGATGAGACAACTTTTGCCTATCTTAAAGATAAAAAACTTGCCCCCAAAGGTAACGATTGGGACAAGGCAGTTGCCTATTGGCGAACATTGCCAAGCGATGCAGACGCGCATTATGATAAAGAAATCACCCTGAATGCCGCTGATATTGCGCCGATTGTCAGCTGGGGCACATCACCTGAAAATGTGGTGCCAATTACGGGCGCAGTGCCATCACTCGATATGTTTGAAACCGAACATCAGCGCAATGCGATTAAGCGCGCACTTGATTATATGGGTTTGCAAGAGGGCATGAAGATGCAGGATATTACGATTGACCGCGTATTTATCGGCTCTTGCACCAATGGCAGAATCGAAGATTTGCGCGAGGCGGCAAAAATCGCCAAAGGCAAGAAAGTTGCTGAAACTGTGAGTGCAATGGTAGTCCCGGGCTCAGGCTTGGTGAAGCAACAAGCCGAGAAAGAAGGGCTTGATAGAATTTTTATTGATGCAGGTTTTGATTGGCGCGAACCCGGTTGTTCTATGTGTTTGGCAATGAATGCTGATAAATTAGAAGTGGGTGAAAGATGCGCGTCAACCTCTAACCGTAATTTTGAGGGCAGGCAAGGGCGCGGTGGACGCACCCATCTGATGAGTCCTGCGATGGCAGCAAGTGCGGCAATCACAGGTCGCCTTACCGATGTGCGCGAGGTGCAATAACCATGCAAGCCTTTACCGAATTAGACGCTATCGCCGCCCCGTTTGACCTGATGAATGTCGATACGGATATGATTATCCCCAAGCAATTCCTAAAAACAGTTAAGCGCGATGGGTTAGGTATCAATCTATTTGATGAAATGCGCTATGATATTGAGGGCAATGAAATTGCTGATTTTGTGCTGAATCAAGACCGCTATCGCAACGCGCAGATATTGGTAACAGGCGAGAATTTTGGCTGTGGCTCTAGCCGTGAACATGCGCCTTGGGCTTTGGCAGGCTTTGGCATCACTGCCATTATCGCCCCTAGCTATGCCGATATTTTTTATAATAATTGTTTCAAAAATGGCGTTTTGCCGATTATTTTACCTGCCGATAAGGTGAAAGAAATCTTAAATGATATTCCGCAAAATCCGAAGATGGCAATTAATCTTACCGCGCAAAATATCATTCATGGCGATAAAGAATATGCGTTTGATGTTGACCCATTCCGCAAAAAATGTCTGTTAGAAGGGCTTGATGATATTGGGCTCACCCTGCAACATGCAAGCAAACTTGATGCGTTTGAACAAAAATATCTTGGCGATAACAACTGGATTTGATGATGTTTAGGAAAGATAATGCCTAACATTTTATTATTAGCAGGCGATGGTATTGGTCCAGAAGTGATGAAGCAAACCAAGCGTGTGCTTGAATGGGCAAGCGATAAAGCATCGCTTAATTTTACTTTTCAAGATGCGCTGGTAGGCGGTGCTTCGTATGATGAGCATGAAACCCCGCTGACTGATGCGGTGCTGGATGATGCGCTTAATGCTGATGCGGTAATGTTAGGTGCAGTGGGCGGCCCTGATTATGATAATGTGGAGCGGCATTTGCGCCCCGAAGCTGCGTTATTAACATTGCGTAAAGAACTTGATTTATTTGCGAATTTGCGCCCTGCTATTACCTATCCGTCGTTGGCAAATGCCTCTAGCCTCAAGCCAGAATTGGTGAGTGGGTTAGATATTTTAATTGTGCGCGAACTCACGTCGGGCGTGTATTTTGGCACACCGCGTGGCATGGAAACTTTGCCCGATGGCACCCACCGATGCGTGGATACGCAATCTTACACCGAAGCCGAAATCAGCCGTATCGCGCATGTGGCGTTTGATTTAGCCAAACAGCGCAATAATTTGGTGCATTCTGCTGAAAAAGCCAATGTGATGGAAACAGGCGCGTTTTGGCGTAAAATTGTAACTGAAACTCATGCGAAGCATTTTTCTGATGTTACGCTAGAACATATTCTTGCCGATAATTGCGCGATGCAGTTGGTGCGTAACCCGAAACAATTTGATGTATTGGTAACCGATAATCTGTTTGGTGATTTGCTTTCAGATGTTGCGGCGATGCTGACTGGCTCGCTAGGCATGTTGCCATCGGCATCATTAGGCGCGTCTGATGCAACTGGCAAGCGCCGTGCGATGTATGAACCTGTGCATGGCAGTGCGCCCGATATTGCGGGGCAAAATATCGCGAACCCGATTGCTACCATCGCTTCGGCATCGATGATGTTGCGCTATTCATTTAATTGTGAGCAAGTCGCTAGTCAAATTGACAATGCCATCAAAACCGTGCTAGATAATGGTTTACGCACAGCCGATATTGCTGGCGAGACTGAGAAAACAATATCAACCACCTTTATGGGTGATGCTATTTTGCAAGCGTTGACATAAAATTGAGAGAGATGACTATGAAACATGCTACTTTAATTGATGAAGCCCGCAGTAAACTTATTGTTGCGCTTGATGTTCCTAATGTGGAAGAAGCACAAAAAGTGATTGACGGATTAGGTGATTCTGTTGTTTTTTATAAAATCGGCATGGAACTTATCTATCATGGTGGATTAGATTTAGCAAAAGAATTGAAAAAGCAAGGTAAAAAGGTTTTTATCGATGCCAAATTGCATGATATTCCACGCACCGTGTTAGCAGCCGCCCGTAATATTGCAAAATATGAAGCTGATTTGCTGACTTTGCATTGCAACTCTTCTGCCTATCGGGCATTTGAGCAATATCGCGCTGAGGGTGGAAACAGTAATATGAAATGGTGTTTTGTAACAATACTAACATCAGAAGATGATAGAGATATTAAGAGAATAAATATTTCTGGAACAGTTAAATCTAATGTTAAAAAATTGGCGGTTGACGCAATAAAACAAGGTGCAGATGGTATTGTTGCCTCAGCACAAGAAGCAGAATTTTTAAGAAATGCTGGTGATTTGAAAGATAATAATTTTATCATTATAACCCCCGGCATTCGCCCAGCAGGAAGTTCTCATAACGACCAAAGGCGCGTAACCACTCCCACAAAAGCCGTTCAATCGGGTTCAGATTATCTTGTGGTTGGCAGACCAATTCTTGAGGCGGATAATCCTAAAGATATGGCTGAAAAAATCATTTCTGAAATTGCTGATGCTCTCGCGGAAAAAGAAAATATTTCTCGCAACCTTTATACGATGCCAGCTAAAAATAAATCACCGCAAAAGCAACTCAGTCAAGCGGTGGCATGATAAGATGACCATGTGATGCAAGACCCCCATGACAGATTGATTGTTGCTTTAGATGTTGCGAACATTCAGCGCGCATGGGAAATTGTTGATAAATTAGATGATAATGTTAGTTTTTATAAAATAGGTGCAGAGCTTATTTATAATAATGGGTTAGAGTTAGCGCAAGCCCTCAAAAAAGAAAATAAACGCGTTTTTATAGATGCACAATTGATTGGCTCGCCGCGTAGCATCTTTATGGCTGCTAAAAATATTGAGCTGATAGGTGCAGATATTGTTACCCTATATGGCAATCATTCCTGCTTTCAAGCGATACAGGCTTACCGTAAAAAACGTGGTTATGATGTCATGAAACTCTGTTGCATTACCGCGCTTTCATCAGAAACTGAGGCTGATTTGCGTGCCTTGCATCAGCTGGCAGATGATATTGATTTGCCTAGCTATATAGAAAATATTGCGTATCAGGCGCGTGAGGCGGGTGCTGATGGGGTGGTGGTTTCGGCGCGTGAGGCGCGAAATATCCGTGAAAAAATGGGCAGTGAATTTTTGATTATCACGCCCGGCATTCGCCCCAAAGGCAGCGGCACTGACGACCAAAAGCGCGTAACAACGCCAGCTGATGCCATTAAAGCGGGCGCAGATTATCTGGTGGTAGGGCGACCGATTACGCTTGCTGAAAACCCGATATTGGCGGCGCAAAATGTGATTGACGAGATTGACCAAGCGATGGAAAGCAATAGTGTCTCTGGGCAAAGAAACAAAATGGCTGGGTTTATACCAACACGCAAAAAAGTTAAAGTGGTTGATTCTGCCGATAGGCAAACAGATTTAGGCATTCCGCATAAAATGTTTCAGCAACCCCCAGCGCGTCAGCAACCCACAATACGAGCAATAAACCCAACGCAGCAGCAATCAAACCCAGAAACTTCATCTGTAGTAATAAAAAAAGATGTACCTTTACAGAATGAATATGCCTCAAATCAATCTGCACCAAATCCTGAAAAGAAAGATAAGAACGTGCCCTTATGGGAAGAAGTAAAGCCAGAAAAACGCCCAACGCAAATACCAACAGGCGGCTATAAGTCTAAATGGCAACCCTGATTACGTGATTGATATTTTAATGTTCGTCTGATGGCGCAGGCGGGGTGATTTGCAATGATAGAATGCGCGTTCTTTCCACTTTTAGAATCTTAAACCTAAATCCAAAAAACACAAAAAGCTGATCTTTTTTAGGTAAAATCCGTGCTTCGTGAATCACCAATCCCGCAATCGTGGTGGCATCGTCATCAGGCAAATGCCAACCTAATTCGCGGTTTAGGTCGCGAATCGCCACATTGCCATCAACAATATAGCGCCCATTGCGTTTTTCTAAACCCGCAACTTCAGCATCGCTTTCATCTATGATATTGCCAACAATTTCCTCTATCACATCTTCCAATGTAACAATCCCTAAAAACACGCCATATTCATCAACCACCACAGAAAAATGTTCGCGCCTTTTTTGAAAAGATTTTAACTGATATTTTAACAAAGCTGTTTCTGGTACAAACCAAGGCTTACCCGCTATTGCCAACACATCTTTACGAAGCATATTGCCTTTCTGCCGCCTAAATTCACTCAATAATTGCTTGGCATTCACCACCCCAATAATTTCTTCGATATTATCATCAAACAGTGGAAACCGCGAATAGGGGCTATCCATCACAACATCAACCATTTGCGAGACATTGCTATTCAAATCAAGCATTTTCACCTCGCGCCGATGCACCATCACTTTAGAGACATTGACATCTTCCAAATCTAAGATTGAGTTGAGCATTTTTTTCTCATCATCTGATGGCAAGGTATCATCACGCATTTCAATCGCACCGCGCAAAATTTCGGTGCTGCTATCACTATCTTGGTTAATGCTGGTGCCATGCATGCCAAAGGGACGCAATAACAGCCACATCAGCGCTTGCACGATAAGCAAAATCGGGAATAAGAGAAACAATAAAATTCTCATAAAACCAGCGATACGTAATGAAATGGCATCGGCATATTTTACCGCAATCATTTTAGGCAAAATTTCAGCAAATAACACGATGGAAACAGTCATAATTAAGGTGGCATAAACCACGCCCTTACCGCCAAATATGCCAATCAAGAGTGATGTTGCCAGCGATGATGCCAGAATATTGACAAAATTATTGCCCAATAAAATTGCCGAAATCAATCTATCCATGCGCTTTTTCAGGGCAATTAAAATAATTGCGCGCTTATTGCCACGTTTGGCATCTAGATAGGGGCGCGCTGATGATGCGGTGATGGCGGTTTCAGACCCTGAAAAAAAGCCAGAAATCACAATCAATAATAACACGATAAGAATCGTTGTGATGATTTCAGCGGTGATAGTCATATTGTTCCATCTAAAATAGCCGATAAATTTTGGTGCAATGTTGCCTCATCAATGCCTGTTACCACTTCCACTTTGCCGATTTTATGTGGTAAAATAAGGGTAAAGCTTTCATCATAATTTTTCTTATCATAGCGCATGGCTTCCAGCAAATTATCAGCATTAAGCGGGGTTTTCAACGCTAATTGATGCGGATTCATCACCATGCCTAAATCGTGAAAATGCGCTTTCACAATTTTTGCTGTGCCTGATGGGCATTTGCCGATATGTTCAGCATAATCAAACGCCATGCCGATGCCGATTGCCACCGCCTCGCCATGCAGTAAAACCTCACCATCATAACCCGCAAGTTTTTCAAGCGCATGACCAAAACTATGACCCAGATTCAGCCATGCCCGAATCCCTGCCTCGCGCTCATCTTGGCTGACAATATTAGCTTTGGCACGGCATGATGTTTCAATCGCATAAAGCAACGCATCAGCATCACGCGCTAATAATTGCTTGCCCGATTCTTGCAACCAATCAAAAAATGCGGCATCATTGATTAACGCATATTTGGCAATTTCGGCATAGCCCGCTTGCAGCTGCCGTTCGGGCAGTTTCTCCAAAAATCGGCAATCAATCAGCACCATTTCGGGTTGATAAAATACGCCAACCAAATTTTTACCCGCCTGCATATTGATTCCAGTTTTGCCACCCACCGATGAATCAACTTGCGCCAATAAGAGTGGTGGGGATTTGTATCAACCGCACCCCGCGCAAGATTGTGCCAGCGATGAAGCCTGCCAAATCGCCAGCCACACCCCGCCACCCCATGCGGCAATCACATGGCTACGGTCAATGCCACTTTTAAGAATCGTTTCTAGCATCTGTTCATAAATTGCGATAGATTTCGCTTTCTCGCCCCTGATTGGCACCTGATGAAGACGGTAGCTAATATTGGCATCGGCAAGCCCTGCTTCCATCTTCTGCCCATAATGCTGATAGACGTTTTTATCACAAATGATATGCAACATTGGCTGCTTGCCATTTTGGCAAAGATAATCAGCCAGCAAGCCAACAATATCCAAGCGCTGCCCGATATGAATCGGATATTGCTGATTCGCGGTTTGCACCTTTATTGTTACGTGATGTGTGTGTGATTCATTCATAGGGTGTTTATTGTGTGGCATATTGCGCTATTTTGTCAATAACAATATCGCATGTTACCGCAATATCTTCATCATTCACAACCTCAACATGAATATCGGTTTGCTGATATTCGGCACGGCGTTCCTCAGAAAGTCTTTCCAATGTGGCTAATGGGTCGTCAGTATGTAAAATAGGGCGGGTTTTTGATTTTTTCAACCGCTTCCATAACACCGCCAAATCAACATCAATCCATAATGTTATCGCTTTTTGCTGTAATAATATTTTGGTTTGCGGGCTTAAAATAGCGCCACCGCCAACCGCCATAATGAAGGGGGGCGGGCGTTGCATGATACGGCTAATCACGCGTTCCTCGCCTGAACGAAAATAATCTTCGCCAAATTTTTCAAAAATATCAACAATCGACATCTGCGCCGCTTGCACAATCTCTTTATCGGAATCAATAAAATCAATCCCGTAAATATCGGCAAGCCTTGCGCCTAATGTGCTTTTGCCGACCCCCATCATGCCTGTTATCACCAAAGATTTTGGTAAAGGAAATGTCATTTTTTATCTCACCATCACATAATTTTTTATCATGATACAATATTATGCTATAATACAGGAATTATGACATTAAATAAAACCATTTTATTAATCATTTCGGGTAGCATCGCCGCTTATAAATCAGCTGAATTATGCCGTTTGCTGAAAAAGCAAGGCGCGCGGGTGATTCCGATACTCACCAAAGGCGGCTCGCAATTTATTACGCCGCTCACTGTTTCTGCGCTTTGTGGCGAAAAATGCTATATGGATTTATTTAGCCTGACCGACGAAGCTGAAATGGGGCATATCCGCCTTGCCCGCACGCCCGATGCCATTATTGTTGCGCCTGCCAGTGCTAATTTTATTGCCCGCATCACGCATGGCATGGCAGATGATTTGGCATCAAGCGTGATATTGGCAAGCGATAAACCGATTTTTATCGCGCCTGCGATGAACCCGTTTATGTATGAAAACCAAGCGACACAAGCGATAATATCAGCCATTTGCAAAAGCGTGGTATGAATATTATCACCCCAACATCTGGCGATACCGCATGTGGCGAGATAGGGGTAGGGCGCATGGCAGAGATTGAGGTGATTTATCAGCAATTAGAGAGATATTTTGCGAATCAGGTAGAATCGCTTTCTGGCGCACCTATCGTTTCATTGGCGGGCAAGAAGATTATCATCACTGCTGGTGGCACATCAGAGCCGATTGACCCTGTGCGAATCATCACCAACCGTTCCACAGGTAAGCAAGGATTTGAGATTGCCAAACAGTTAAGCGAGGCAGGCGCATCAGTGACACTGATTTACGGCAATGTGACGCAAGATATAGGCGCACTACCAGTGAATATTACCAAGATTCATGCTGAAACCGCTGATGATATGTTGCAACAGGTGGAACAAGCATTGCCTGCCGATATTTTTATCAGCGCGGCGGCGGTATCCGATTGGAAAGTGCGTGATGCTAGTCCGCAGAAAATTAAGAAAAATGACGATGATAAAGGTGGGGCAACCTATCAAATCACTCTCACTGAAACGGTGGATATTCTCAAACATATCGCGCATCACCAAACCATGCGTCCATCATTGGTGATTGGCTTTGCTGCCGAGACTGAAAATTTAACGCAATATGCGAAGCGAAGTTTATCAGCGAAAAATTGCGATATGATGATTGCGAATCAAGTGGGGGGCAATATCGGCTTTGGCGATAGCTGATAATGCGATTTATTTTCTGCAAAAAGACGGTGATAAAAATCAAATCCGAACAATGGCAGATTTTGAGCAAAAGTGATATTGCGGAGAGATTATGTGAGAAGATTGTTGGGGTTTTTTCGGATTGAATCGGTGCTATAAGCAAAAAGTAAATCTGCCATCAAACGCAACATGCAATGTGCCTCGTGAGATAACATCCATTCCTAACAAAACCTCATGATTATGAGAGGGTTGGATTTCCATACCTGTAAATATTTGCCCTAATTTTATAAATGCTACTTCTGACATATTTGGTTGTTCTTCTTTTAATGCAACCCATCACAACACTCACATAAAATTTATAGACATTTACTTCAACAGTTTCTGATGCTGACTGCATCCGAGTTTTGCCAATAGGTCGCAATTTTAGTTTTTTAGCAATATTACTGCTAATACAAGTAAACTGTGCACCCGTATCAATAAGAGCGTTCACTATCGCACCGCTACCACTCCTCACCTCATCAGCTGGAACAGTTGAAATACCAACATTTATAATAAGTTGGTTATTTTCTATGATGCCTGTGATACAGGGCATATTGAGAAAAATCCTAAATCAATAATTTTATCGGTGATATGTTGCACTGAATATATTTTATCGTCATTCATATCACCTGCTTGGCAGGCATCATCAAATGTGCTGAAAAAACCAACAATTTCGCAATGACGCAATAACACATATTTACCGCTACGAGTTTTCATTAATTCAGGCAATTTTTTTTGAAAAAAGGCAAAATTATCATCAACCTCTTTTTGAATATCAATTTGTGTCATTTATCAACCTCAATATAAACAAATATAGAATCAATCATAACATATTTGCAATAACATTAAAAACACTTTTTATTGCAAAAAATTACAATTTTTTAAGGAGTGAAGCGGTGCGATACACCCCCCTAAAACACGAAATCCTTGCTTCGGTAAAGTCGGGCAACATTGGCGCAACGGTATCAAACAAGCCACGTGTGGCGATATGGTGATGCCATTTTTCCCATAATTGCAACATGCCATTCTTGCCATCTGATTGAATCACGGGCGCGATAATTTTGCCGCCATTATCCATTTGCTCTGCCAAATCTTCGTTAAGATAGGTGATGCCACCTGCGAATAAAATCACGCTATAAGGTGCTTCTTTGGGCCAGCCTTTGGTGATATCGCCTTCCACAAAAATCACCGTATCTTCTTGAATTTCGGTTAAAACTCGACTGGTATTTTCGGTAAATTCTCTGCTGGTTTCTAACACAAAAACGGTTGCGCCCAAATAACCCGCCAATGCCGCCATATAGCCTGCACCGCCAATAATCAGCACGGCATCGCCCGTGCGAATTTCGGCCGCCTGCAACATCCGCGCCACCAATAATGGCGAGAGCATATAGCGATTATCGCCAATATGCAAATGCTCATCAACATAAGCCATCTGCTTTTTTTCGGGGTCGGCAATAAATACTTCGCGCGGAATTGCCATAAAGGCTTCTAGCAAAGCGGGGTCTGCCACATTGCTGGGGCGTAATTGGGTTTCCACCATCATATGGCGTAATTGTTCGTAATTGGGCATGAATTCTATCTCCTACATCATTGCATAGTTCGGGCCGCCACCACCTTCGGGGGTAACCCAATTGATATTTTGAGTTGGGTCTTTAATATCACATGTTTTGCAATGGACGCAATTCTGGGCATTGATTTGCATCCGTTTTTCACCATTTTCTTCCACCACTTCATATACGCCAGCAGGGCAAAACCGTTCTTCAGGCGAGGCGTAATCGGCATGGTTGATATTAATCGCCACAGCCTCATCTTTCAGATGCAAATGTGCGGGCTGATTTTCTTCATGGTTCACGCCCGAAAATGAGACATTGGTGAGGCGGTCAAAACTCAACACGCCATCAGGTTTCGGGTAATCAATCGGTTGATAATGTTTTGCGGGCTTCAATGAAGCATGGTCGCTATGATGCTTGAATGTCCATGGCGCGCGCCCACGTAATAAATAAGTATCAATCGCCGAATAAAGTAGCCCCCAATAAAAGCCAAACTTAAAAGCAGGGCGGATATTCCGCACCTTGTAAAGTTCTTTATACACCCATGATTCTTTTAGATTCTTCTCGTAACTAACGGCTTCTTTTTCGCCATTGGCAAGCGCATCAAACACTGCTTCTGCCGCCAACATGCCTGATTTCATAGCGGTATGGCTGCCTTTAATTTTCGGCACATTCACAAAGCCTGCGGCACAGCCCACCAGCACACCGCCTGCAAAAGTAAGCTTCGGGATTGATTGATAGCCACCTTCATTAATCGCGCGTGCACCATAGGCAATTCGCTTACCACCTTGCAAATGTTTGGCAATGGCGGGGTGATGCTTGAAGCGTTGAAACTCCATATAGGGCATCACATAGGGGTTTTCGTAATCCAAACCAACCACAAAGCCGACAGAGACCATATTATCGTTGAGGTGATATAAAAACGACCCACCATAGGTTTTGCTATTTAACGGCCAGCCAGCGGTATGGACAATTTTACCGGGCTGTGATTGTGCTTCGGGGATTTCCCATAATTCCTTAATGCCGATACCGTAAGTTTGCGGGTTTGCATCATCACGCAGATTGAATTTTTGCAATAATTGCTTGGTGAGTGAGCCATGACAGCCTTCCGCAAAAATCGTCTGTTTGGCATGTAACTCCATACCGCGCTGATAATTTGCGGTTTCTTTGCCATCTTTGCCAACACCCATATCGCCGGTTGCCACGCCTTTTACTGCACCATCTTCGTGATAAAGCACTTCGGCAGCGGCAAAGCCCGGATAAATATCAACGCCCATATTTTCGGCTTGTTCGGCTAACCAGCGGCATAACAGCCCTAGCGAGATGATGTAATTGCCCTTATTGTGCATTTGCGGTGGGGTTGGCATCCGTAACGCCCATTTTTTGGTGAGCATAAGGAAACTATCGCTTTTGGCGGGCGTATGGAGTGGCGCGCCTTTTTCTTGCCAATCGGGAATTAATTCATTCAAAGCGCGTGGCTCTAAAACTGCGCCCGAAAGAATATGCGCGCCGACTTCACTGCCTTTTTCTAACACGCAGATGCTGAGTTCCTGATTTTTTTCTTGCGCTAATTGTTGCAAGCGTATCGCAGTCGCCAGCCCCGCAGGCCCTGCCCCGACAATCACCACATCAACTTCTAAAATTTCACGTTCACTCATTATTATGTCTACCTTAAATATTCTTGCTTAATTACGCATAGCTTGGGCTAAATCATCGCATAAATCTTGAACATCTTCAAGCCCTACTGATAGCCTCACCGAATTTGGCAGAATGCCTAACCGCAACCGTTGTTCTTCTTCTAACCGCTGATGGGTCATGGTGGTTGGATGGTTTATTAGGCTTTTGGTATCGCCCAGATTATTAGATATATCAATCACTTGCAAGCTGTTGACGAATTTGAAAAGCTCTGCCCTATCGCCATCATAGTCGAAGCTAATCAGCGTGCTGCCCATGCTCATCTGTTGCATGGCTAGCTTATATTGCGGATGGCTTGGCAAAGCAGGATAGCGCACTGCTTTTATTTTTTGATGGCTTTCCAAAAATTCAGCAATCTTATGGGCAGCATGGCTTTGCGCCTCAACCCTTAAGCGCAATGTTTCTAATCCTTTTAGCATCACCCATGCGTTAAACGGGCTCATAGATGGACCTGTATGGCGCACGAATGAAAGCAAATGCTCATCAAGAAATTCTTGTGAACATAGAATTGCACCGCCTAAACACCGCCCCTGCCCATCAATATGTTTGGTGGTGGAATAGACAACAATATCCGCGCCTAATTCCAATGGTTTTTGCAAAATTGGCGTGGCGAATACATTATCAACCACCAAGCGCGCACCTGCTTGATGCGCTAAATCGGCAATCATGCGAATATCTAACACTTCTAGCAGAGGATTTGAGGGGGTTTCCAAAAACACGGCTTGCGTAGGCTTGCTTAATGCTTGTTCCCAATCCGCTTTATCGTTACCAAGCACAGATACGGTTTCTATGCCGTAACGCGGTAAAATATCGTTAATAATATAGTCGCAAGACGAGAATAATGCTTCAGATGCCACGACGCGGTCGCCTTGTTTTAAGAAACAAGCCATCGATGCAAACACTGCCGCCATGCCAGTAGCAGTTGCGAAACAAGTTTCTGCCCCTTCCAACAATGCCATGCGGTTTTGAAACATTTCCACAGTTGGGTTGCCATAGCGCGAATAGACGTAATGGTCAATCTCTTGCTTAAAGCTTGCCTCTGCTTGCTCTACCGATTCGTAAACATAGCCAGAATTCAGAAATAACGCTTCGGAAGTCTCATCAAAATTGCTACGGGCGATACCGCCACGCACTAAAATTGTATCAATATTTTGCTTTTTTGCCATGTCTTACACTCATAATATTATCTATTGCCACAGATGCTAACAGATTTGATAGTTTTTTGCTAGAAATTTTTATAGTAATTATCATTGCTGAATTTTGTTTATTTTTTCAGCAAATATGTTATAGTGGTCTCTCATTTGGTAAGTTGATATATCAATGCAAATATAAAGTTTCAAGATAGTCTATGCGACAATTTATTTTATCCATTATCACATTATTAATATTTTCTTTGTTATTAGTCGGTTGTAGCCTTGATAGCATCGTTAATGATGCCGTTGATTGTGTAACCGATATTAATGTTGCGCTCAATATTTGCAATGGTGATGATAATGATAATCCAAAGAATGGTGCTGTTAGCAATAATAATGCTGGTGATAACAATAATAATGGCGGTGGCGACAGCAGCACTGGTGGTGGCGATAACAACGGAGGCGGTGATAATAATAATGGTTATGGCATCAGCATTATCGAAAACATTCATACCGCCACGCCCATAAATTTTAATCAGCATGATTTAATCAGTTTTACTGATGAAAATCGTAACAACAAAAAAAACAATGCTTTACCAATCAATGCTGTGCAAATAACAAAAAACACTGCTACTGATAATGAGGCAATCATCACTGATAAAATCAAGGATGCGGTGGTTGATTTTGATTATGCGAATAACGGTAAATTTACCAATACAGGATTAAGATTATATTTTGCTGATAAAAAATATCAAATAACTTCCGGTATCGGCCGTGCAGAACAAATTGAGAGCGCGAGCGTTATCAGTGATAGTGGTGATAATCCTGATGATTTCATCATAGATAGGCGCGCCTCTATCTTTGGCTTTGCGGTCAATCACATGGCATTGGTAACTTTTCATGTGATGAAAGATGACTATAAAACGCAATTCTATGCCATCACGGGTTATGAAACCGATGCAAGCAAGATACCCATCACTGGCATCAGCAAATTTATCGGCACAGGGCGGGGCAAATATTATTCTACGACTGCTGGCTATAATACCATGTTTGATATAGAAGCCGATATTAATTTTGGCAGCCAGATGATTGATTTAAGTGGCACGAATACATGTCTGTTGGGGAGTGTTTGCAGTCAGAGTGCCAATCAAAAATATGACCTTAATTTTACCACCTCACTCAAATATTATACAGGAAAAAATATATTTAACGGCTTGATTGAGACAAAAGGTGGCGAGTCGCAACCAGCATTATCAGGTAATATTGATGTTAATTTTTATGGTAATAATGCATCGGAATTCGGTGGCACATTCGCCCTAAAAAATACCTTGCAAGAGGGTGATGCAGGCTATATTGGCTGGTTCGGCGCTATCACTTACACATTAAACACAAACCATGCTGATACGCCCACAATATTTAATCAACATGGTTTAACCAGTTTTAACGATAATGCCCGCAAAGGCACAAGAAATAATGCCTTTAAAGCCAGTGCGGTGCAAATCATAAAATATGAAAGCACGGGCAATATCACGCTTAATACAATCAATGGTTCTGTGGTTGAATTTGATTATAAGGATAATGGCGAATTTGCTGATGAGGGCTTAACATTATATTTTACCGATAAAAAATATGAAATCACCAACGGTATCAGCTATCAGCATTCCATCAATGATTATCAAACCGATAGTGATGATGCCGATAATCCTAGCAATTTTGAACTGTTCAGGCGTGTCTTTCATTACGGCTTTACATCAAACCATATGGCATTGGTAACATGGCGGGTATATGATGCCGATAATTATGAAAGTTACTTTTATGCTATCACTGGCTTTGAAACAGCGGGTAACGCGCTTCCTAAAACTGGCAGCGCCATGTTTACAGGCGAAGGGCGAGGGCGATATTATAGCGCAAGCAAGAATATTAATACTTATTTTGATGTGCAGGCAGATGTTGATTTTGGCAACAGAACAGTCAATCTGACTGGCACAAATTCTTATGATAGTGCTGACCTTAATTTTACCAGTCTGTTACGCTATGATGCCGAACAAAACCTGATAAAAGGTGAGTTTGAAACTGTGGGCGGTAACAGCTATTCACAATTATTAGGCACGGCAGAGGCAAGGTTTTATGGCATAGGTGATAATGCGGTAAAAGAATTTGGTGGCACATTTGATGCAAAAAATAATCAAGCAGGCTATATCGGTTATTTTGTAACAGGTGAAAATTATATCATTGCCACTCCTGCTATAACTGCAATCACGCGTGCCGATATTCCTAAAATGCTTAATCAACATGGCTTGGCTTCTTTTGTTGATGAGAATCGGCATGACACAGAAAATAATGCCTTACAAACCGCACCTATTGTTGAGATAATTAAAAATGATGATAATAAAACAATCAGCACCCATCAAATCAATGATGCTATCGTGGAATTTGACCATGATAGTGAGGGTGATTTTGCTGATACGGGCTTAACATTATATTTTGCTGATAAAAAATACGCGGTTATAGCGGGCACTGGCACTGATTATAATATCGTTGGCAGTAGCTTTGATAGTGATAATGCCCAGAGCCTCGATAGGCAAATCAGCACATTTGGTTTAGAGAGACGTTGGGACTATTTTGGTGAACCACATCCTACTTATATGGCATTGATTCATTGGACAGTGGAAGAAAATGACTATAAAAGCAAAGGCTTTGCCATAGCAGGATACGAAACAAGCGGTGATGCTATTCCTACCCCTACCATAGTTGGCATTACTCAATTTACTGGCAAGGGGCTTGGGCGATACCATTCTACCCACATTAACTATGATACCGAGTTTAATGTAACTGCCAATGTTGATTTTAGCGCAACCACAGTGAATTTAATCGGGACAGATGAAAATCATGCCTCGCTGGATTTTACTGCCAGCTTAACATATCAAGCAGGTATAAACGACATCACGGGCAATATTGAAACTGTGGGTGGTGGCGATTACGCAAAATTATCTGGAGGCGCCAATGCCAGATTTTACGGACCTAACACAGAAGAATTAGGTGGCACATTTTCTATGCAAAATGATGACGCGGCTTATATCGGCTATTTCGGTGCGAAAGAGCAGTAATAATATAGTATCAGGATTGTATTTTCCAATCAGGATAATCCTTTAAGATTGCCGCCAAGCCAGTCCTGATGCTTTCCAACCACTGACCGTGCCACGTTTTCCCGTATCATCAGGGCAGCCCTCAAACCCATCGCTGATATTATAGCATTGCGTAAAGCCTTGTGCCGTTGCAGTGATTGCCGCCATCATCGAGCGTTGCCCACTGCGACATAAAAACAGCAATTCATCACCCTCTTGCACGCCCTGTTGCTTTAATTGCGTCATAAAATCAGCATTCTGTGTCATATGTGGAAAGCTAACCCATTCCACGCAAATCACTTGCTTACAATGGCATTCATCTAATTGAGGCAACCCCACAAAGCCCCATTCGGCAGTGGTGCGGACATCTATCAGCTTTGCTTGCGGATTATCTTGTAATTTTTGCCATGCTTGTTTGGACGTAATATCGCCTTGATAATTGCTCATGATTCTGGACTCCATGTTTTCATTTCTTCTTTCGCCAATTCACACCATGCTTGCACCGCTTGATGATTCATCACCGCCTGCAAATATTGCGGATGCTGGCATGGTAGTTGATAGGTAAGCAAGCGCGTTACCACTGGCGCAAACATCATATCGGCAAAGGTAAAATCATCGCCTAGCAAAAATTTTCCACCAAATTGCTGAAATGATTTTTGCCATAATTCATCAATCCGCGCAACATCGGCAAGCACCGCATCACTGGCATCAAAATCCTCCACCTTATTAGCAGAAACAATATCCCCACCAACAATATTCATCGGGCAATCGCCACGAAGCGAAGAAAAACTGCTGTGCATTTCTTGAGTGATGATTTTACCCCACCATAAAGCATCATCATTATCGGGCAGTAACCCTGCCTCTGGGTGCTTATTGGCAAGGTAATCGATAATCACCGTGCTTTCCCATATCACTCTATCACCATCAAATAACACTGGCACAGTATGTGAGCCCGCGCCCGCGCCGATAATTTCTTCGGTGCGCCCGTCCATTTTCAGATTCACATAGGTGATGGCGAAATCATCAATCAGCCCTTGCATTTTCAAGATATAAAGTGGCAACCAGCCACGCATTGACCATGATGACCAATTATAGTTACCAATCACAATACGATAATCTGACATGGTGATTCTCCCTTTTTCATTTTGCTTTTAACTAGAGACTGTATAGATGCGGTTGCGCTTGCTTTCGGCACGAAACGCCCGCCATAATGAGAGTGATGATGGCTTCTTATGCTTCTGTTGCCGTCTCACCTGATTGCCGATTTTGAATAATAGCGAGATTTGCAAAAATATGCCAACCCATGCCCGCCATAGACTGCCATCAGGGTCCCAAATATGCGTCATTTCCGCGCCCGCACCGTTAAATTCAATAATCTTGAAATTTTTGCCTTGCTTGAAATCATCTAGCGAACGGCATTTAATATCAATCCTGCCATAATAAAATTCAGGAATATCTTGCGTTAATTTATCAATTTGCGTTATCAGCGCGTCATCAATCAGTGCCTCGCCATCACGGAATATGGTGCCCGATGTATGGCTACCCACCGCTGTGGCACGAAAATAAGAATCTTCAGGCAAAATATCATCTAGCATGTTGCCATAGCGCATTTCGCAACGTTTTAGTAACCGCTTTGTTGCCGCATTTTTATGCAATAATTCGCGAATGGTTTGCGTGCCATCGCCGCTTAATAGAAACGGATATTTCAATGTGAGTGATGGCACAGTAAATTCACCTGTTTGGGGCGAGCGCACATAAAAAATGCCAATTTCTTCGGTATAATCAGCAAATTCGCAGATGAGGAAAGTCTCATCATGCGGATAATCACGCGCATAATCTATCAGCGTCTCCATATCGGTGAGTAACTTAACGCCAAAGCCTTTACAGCCAATATCTGGCTTGGCAATCATTGGGAATTTCAGCCCTGTATCTTTCACCGCTTGTTGCAATTTTTGCTTATTCAAGCCATCATTATGCAGGCAACAAAAGAGAGGCACATATTGTTTGAGTGGCGTTAGCTGGAATTGTTCGTAAATAGATGATTTGGTTTCATTCACCATACCGCCCAAACTGATACTAGGATTCACCAAGCAGGGCAGAGTCCAACTACGATAATAGATTGCCAAACATACCCACCAGAAAAATCCGGGCAGATAGAACAACCATGCGGGCAGTGATTCAGCAGGGCTTAACCGTATATCTTTAGGCAAGGGCGGAAAGCAGGGTTGAAAACCTTCTAGCGCACTTTTCTCAATAATTGGGGAAAGCCATAATTTTTTGTTTATATTAATCATCGCTTGCTAGTATAGTATTGTTGGTAAGGAAAAAAAAGTAAAAAAATGCAAAAACTAAACTTAAAAAAATTATGTGTCGGCAGTGATGGCATCGAATCCATGATTCTATGGCAAAAACAGCTATGTGCAGAGCAAAAAAACATCCGCCCAGATGCAGATAGTCCGTTTCAGCATCTGATTCTGCCATACCATGATACCCGTAATATGCCACGCCAAGCCGATTCACTGCAAGGTGGCTCGCTTTATTGGATACGCAAGAAGAAATTCTTTGCACGCCAGAAGATTCATCTGCTAGAAGCGCGCACCTCTGACGAGGGCAAGAAATTTTGCAGGATTTGGTTGAAGCCCGAAATTATCGCAGTAGAGGCAATGCGCGACCGTATCTTTCAAGGCTGGCGTTATCTGAAAGTAGAAGATAGCCCTGCTGATAAAGACATAGTGGCAATGTAGATAATCGTAGAGGATACCGAAGATATGCAACGCGAATTACAAAGATTAGGGTTATTGTAACATGAAAATCGCAATTATCGGCGCGGGCATATCGGGTGTGGGGGCGGCTTATCTGTTAAGCAAGTCGCATGATGTTACCGTTTTTGAGAAAAATGACTATATTGGCGGGCATAGCCGCACCATTGATGCCTCTATCGCGGGCAAAATGTGCCAGTGGATACTGGCTTTATTGTGTTTAACAACTGGAATTATCCGCATATTTTAGGCTTTTTTAACGAGATTGGCGTTAAATATCACAACAGCAATATGTCATTTGGCGTTAGCATCAATAATGGCGCGTTAGAATATTCGTCAAACAGCCTATTCGCGCAGAGAAAAAATATCTTTTCGGGTAAATTTTTGGGTATGTTGAAAGATATTGTTAAATTCAATCATTTGGCGTTGCGTTACGCCCAAAAAAACCCTGATGCCAGTCTGCAACAATGTCTTCAAGATTTGAAAATGGGCGATTATTTCATCAAATATTACATTTTAGCGATGGGCGCGTCTATTTGGAGTTGCCCCACAACAACCATTCTTGATTTTCCTGCCGCGCAATTTTTACAGTTTTTTAAGAATCACGGGCTATTAAATCTTATCAAACGCCCGCAATGGTATAGTGTTGAGGGTGGTAGCCGCGAATATATTAAATTGGCGAAAGCAAAAAGCAATGCCAATTTTATCACCAATAAATCGGTGAAAAAGATTGACTCTGTCCCGCAAAAAACAGCAAAGTAATAATAGGTGTTAATTGAGACAACAGACGGAGAGAGTGAAACATTTGACCAAGCCATTTTATGTTGCCATGCTGACGAGGCATTACAGATGATAAGCAGCCCACCGAAACTGAGGCTGAGATTCTGGGTGCGTTTTCGTATCAGGATAATAAAATTATTACCCATACCGATAAAGATTTTATGCCACGCAACAAAAAATGCTGGTCGAGCTGGGTCTATATTAACCATGCCAAAAACAAAAAGCAATGAGGATATGGTTTGTTTAAGCTATTGGATGAATAATTTACAAAATCTAAAAACCGATATTCCTATCATTGTTACCTTAAACCCAACAATCGCCCGAAAGCTGAGTGCATTATTGACGAACATTCGTTCAGCCACCCTATTTTCAACCATGCTGCTATTAAAGCGCAACAGGGTATCAGCGATATTCAAGGCAAACGCGGGCTATGGTTTTGCGGTGCCTATCAACGTTATGGCTTCCATGAAGATGGCTTGTTAAGCGCGGTGAATGTTGTGAAGCAAATGGGAGAGGACAATATCGTGGCAGTAAATACCCATCACTTTGAATCCCGCTATTTTAACCGCAACAGTGATGCATCGGCGCTTATTGCCTAAAATCAATGGTTTCAACTATCGCATCTATTATCTGTGTTTGCCGCTTGCCAAAATCAACAAGCACCGATACCAACAAACAATTAGCGGTGAATCGCTTTTCCTTCATCAGTTTTCACAGCAAAGACCATAATAATAAAGATAATAGCCTGCAACAATGGATTGATGATGTGTTGCGCCAGAATGATATTCATCACAAGATTGATAATATTGCCCTGATTGCCATGCCCCGCATATTGGGCTATGTGTTTAACCCTATCAGTTTTTGGCTATGTTTTGATAAAAAACAGCAATTAAAAGCGGTATTATGCGAGGTGAATAACACATTTGGCGAAAAGCATAATTATCTTTGTGTGCCTAAATTGAATGATAGCATTCATGCCGATGAGTGGCTAGAGGCTGAAAAATTGTTTCATGTCTCGCCATTTTTGAAGATTGAGGGCAAATATAAATTTAGATTCTCAATCAAGGAAAAAACTATCAAAATATGGATTAATTATTATGATAAAGATGATAACAAACAATTAGTTACATCGCTGATTGGCGATTTATCACCTTTGAGCAAAAATGCGTTACGGCGTGTTTTTATAAGCCACCCTTTGATTACATTTAAGACAATTTTTTTGATTCATTGGCAAGCGATGAAACTGCTTGCCAAAAAAATCAAATTCATTCCAAAACCAAAACAGCTGAACTATTAATATCAGCAAAACCTAAGTAAGAGCCAAAAAAGAGCCAAGAAAGAGACAATTCATGTTACAAAAATATTTTATCAGCACTTTTTTAAAGAATATAGAAAAAATCACCTATGGCACGGCGACAATCATCACGCCAGAAAACGAAAAGCATCATTTTGTTGGCAGTGATGATATGGCAGTAACCTTATATGTGAAAAACTGGAATTTTGTTCAAAATATGTTTTTCAAGGGCAGTATCGGGCTTGCCGAAAGCTACCGCGATGGCGATTTAGATGCCGATAATCTTGTGAATATGCTCACGATGGTGATTAAAAACCAAGAAGTGCTGAAAAGCTATGTCTATGGTGCATCTTTCATCAATCTTGCATCGCAAATCATGTATTCGTTTCAGGCCAATAGCATCAAGGGCAGTAAGAAAAATATCCACGCCCATTATGATATTGGCAATGATTTTTATGAATTATGGCTTGACCCAAGCATGACTTATTCATCAGGCATTTTCAACCAACCCGATGAGTCTCTGTATGAGGCGCAACAAAATAAATATGACCGAATCATTGATAAAATTTCTGAAAATTCTAATATCCTTGAAATAGGGTGCGGCTGGGGCGGTTTTGCCGAACGGGCTTTGCAAAAATTGAACAGTAATTTTAAGGGCGTTACCATATCACAAGAGCAATATGATTTTGCGACTGATAAAATCGCCGATAAAAAGCCCCATAAAAATCCAAACGCAAATGCCGAGATAGTGTTTCAGGATTACCGCGAGGTTGAAGGCAAATATGATGCCATCGTCTCAATAGAAATGTTTGAAGCGATTGGTGAGAAATTCTGGCCTGTTTATTTTGATAAAATCAAATCATTATTGCATAAAAATGGCACGGCAGTGATTCAAACCATCACCATTGGTGAACAACATTTTGACCGATACCGAAAATCGGGCGATGCGATACGGTCTTTCATCTTCCCGGGCGGCATGTTGCCATCGGTCAGCCGATTTAAGCAAGAAGTGGCGCAAGCAAAGTTGCAAACGGTTGATATTTTTGAATTTGGCGGTGATTACGCCCTTACCATGAAACATTGGCTGGCGAATTTTGAAAATTGCCTGCCCGCTATTCGCAAAAAGGGCTTTGATGAGAAATTTATCCGCATCTGGCGTTTTTATCTGGCGATTTGTATCAGTGGCTTTGCCGAAAACCGCATCAATGTGATGCAAGCTGAAATAAAGCATGAATAATCTGTAATATCATGTTTACTTTATCAAAAAAAACTCTATGATTGAATGACAATATATTTTTACGGAGGCATTAACAATGAAAAGATTTTTAACCATACTGATAGGAGCTATCATGCTTAACGGATGCGGGCATTCTCTGCTACATTATAACAATACCACCCCTGAATTTTCTATGCAGGAATTTTTTGATGGCGATATTAAAGGCTGGGGTTTCGTTCAAGATTGGCGCGGACGCGTTGTGTCGCGGTTTGATGTAACATTGCATGGCGAATGGGATGGCAATGAAGGCACGTTAAAAGAGCATTTCGCCTATTATAATAACAAGGTGCATGATAGAGAATGGCGGCTTGAAGTGCAAGAAGATGGCAGCTATATCGGCTATGCTGATGATGTTGTTGGTCCTGCAAAAGGCGAAGTATTAGGCATTGCTGCCAACTGGAATTATTTGATTGATATTGAATTAAATGGCAAAATGCGTCGGTTTAGGTTCAAAGATTGGATGTGGCAAATGAATGATGATGTTGTTATCAACCGCGCCCATATCAAGAAATTTGGCTTTAAGGTGGCGGAACTCACCTTATTTATGAAAAAAGAAAAGTAATAATCATGCTCTTTAGCGGGCAGAAAATATGGCTGATTGGCGCCAGTAGCGGTATCGGCATGGCATTGGCGCATCAGCTTGCAAGAGAGGGTGCATCGCTTGCATTATCGGCACGGCGCGAGGAAAAATTAAACGCGCTATTGCAGGAATTGGAGGGCGGCAATCATATAGTAAAGCCGCTTGATGTGGCGCAAATGGAAACAATCGCCGCTACTGCCAAAAGCATCATCACGCATTTCAGCACATTAGATAGCGTGATTTTTCTACCCGCCACTTACACCACCGATGATGCGGACACGCAAAACATTAGCGCATATCAATAAGGCGATAGATATTAATTTACGCAGTGTGTTTTATGTGTTAGATGCCGTGTTGCCACAATTTGAACAACAAAAATCGGGACAAATTATTTTATGCTCGTCGGTTGCGGGCTATAAGGGGCTACCAAATGGGCAACCCTATTGTGCCACCAAAGCGGCATTGCTGAATCTGGCAGAATCCTTACGAATAGATTTACAGCCGAAAAATATTGACGTGAAAGTGATAACACCCGGCTTTGTAAAAACCGAGCTGACTGATAAGAATAAGTTCCACATGCCAATGCTCATCACGACTGACCAAGCGGCTTCATATATCATCAAAGGCATGGCAAGCAATAAATTTGAGATTCACTTCCCCAAAAAATTCACATACATAATGAAGCTGATTAATTTACTGCCCTATCGGCTGTATTTCGGGTTAATGCGTTATGTTAAAAAGAGTCTGAAGGAATGATGCAACATAATATCGCCAATCGCACTATTTTTTGTAAAGATAATATTGATATATTGCAAGGCATTGATAGTGAATCGATTGATTTGATTTATCTTGACCCACCTTTTAACAAGAAGAAAACTTTTACCGCCCCTATTGGTAGCTCTGCAGAGGGTGCCGCGTTTAAGGATATATTCAAGCAAGAAGATGTTAAAAGCGAATGGCTACAAACGATTCAGGAAGATAAAGATAATATATTCAATCTGTTAGAGGCGGTTAAAAATATCGAAGGCAAAACTTCTTACAATTTTTGTTATCTTGCCTATATGGCGATTAGATTGATAGAATGCCATCGCGTGTTAAAAGAGACAGGAAGCCTTTATCTGCATTGCGATTCCACCATGAGCCATTATCTCAAATTATTGCTTGATTGCATCTTTGGTGAGAAAGAATTTCCGCAACGAAATTATCTGGGGCTATAGAACGCAAGGGGTTAGCATGAAATGGTGGCCTAGAAAGCACGATAATATCTTTATGTATGTGAAAAAGCCGAATTACACTTATACACCAACGATGGAACGGCAACATTATGCCAAGCCATTCAGGCACACAAAAACCGATGATGACGGCAAATTTTATGCCGATACCTATTTGCGTGATGTATGGGACCATGATGAAACCAAACCTAGAATCAGCCAATCAGCCGAGCGCACGGGTTACCCTACGCAAAAGCCATTGGCGTTATTGGAACGCATCATCACTGCATCAAGCAATGAGGGCGATATTGTGCTAGACCCTTTTTGTGGTTGCGCCACCACTTGCGTTGCTGCCGAACGGTTGAACCGAAAATGGATTGGCGTTGATGTGTCAGTCAAAGCATTCGAATTGGTGAAAGAAAGATTGGCACACGAAGTAGAATGGGGCGGTAGTCTGTTTCAGGAAGAATTGGTGGCGTTCCAAACCAAAGCACCGAAGCGCACGGATAGGGGCGAGGATTATATTCTTAAAAAGAGCGTTTATATTATCTCTAACCCGCAATATCCTGATGATTATAAGGTCGGCATCGCATCTGATGTTCATAGCCGTCTTAATAGCTATCAAACCAGCGACCCTAACCGAAATTATCGGCTTGAATATCATCTGGAAACACCGCATTTCCGCGCCATAGAGGCGTATATTCATCAAAAATACGCTAACAAACATGAATGGGTGCAGGGCGCGTTAAAAAGCATCATTGCCGATATTAAAGATAAAGATATGGCAATGAAAAAGGGGTAACAGCGGTGGATTATCAAAGCCCCGTCAATAATGTTGCATTGCCACCTGATGCGGTGGTATCGATGCAGATATGACGCTCATGCACAATATGCGCCAGATGCGGAACACCCGTTATCAGCGGAATAATTGCGCCATCGCGCTTGCTAAGTATTTTGGCATAATCTTCTGCTTTTTACCCCAATAAATCACAGCATGGAAATTCTGCAATTCTAACAATGCTTCAGGCGCGCAGTTTTCCTCAACTGTTACCGCAACACCGCCCATTTCGGTAACATGCGCTACTTGCTGATTCACCGAATCTTTAGCACCCAAACATAAAATCGCACCGCGTGGCACGATACGCCAATGGTTGGTCTCACCCGTAACGCTTGGCATGGCTTGTTCTGTAATCAACTTCTCTTGCGCCTGCTGATTGGCATTATCAATGGCTTGCTGTAACGCCGCTATATCAAAATCTTGTTGCCACTCATCATCGATGGTGATGCGTTCGGTTTTGGCAAAATGCGGGACATAAAGCGGCCCACCTGCTTTAGGGCCAGTGCCTGATAACCCCTCACCACCAAAGGGTTGACTGCCAACAATCGCGCCAATCTGATTGCGATTCACATAGATATTGCCCACTTTCAAACGGTTTGCAAGATTTTCAATATGCGCGGTGATACGGCTATGCAAGCCAAATGTTAAGCCAAAGCCTTTATGGTTAATGTCGCTGATAATAGCATCAATCGCATCGCTTTTGAATGTGGCGATATGCAATACAGGTCCGAAAATTTCTTTTTGTAACTCACCGATGCCACTCACTTTTATCAGGCATGGCGCAATAAAAAAGCCACCATCAGGCGCGTTAATTTGATACAGCAACTTGCCTTGCGCTTGTTGTTCGGCAATATAATCATCAATATTCTGCTTGGCTTTGCCGTCAATCACAGGTCCAATATCGGTGCTTAACTGACACGGGTCGCCTAATGTTAATTCATCCATCGCGCCTTTTAGCATCTTTAAAAACGAATCCGCGATTTCCTCTTGTAGATACAAACAGCGCAATGCCGAGCACCGTTGCCCTGTGGATTGAAACGCCGATACCACCACATCACGCACCGCTTGTTCGGGTAGGGCGGTGGAATCCACAATCATCGCATTTAGCCCGCCTGTTTCGGCAATCAGGGTGGCATCTGCGCTTAAATAATGCGCCATATTATGGCGGATAATCTTTGCCGTATCGGTAGAACCCGTAAACACCACGCCAGAGATTTTTGGATTTTGCGTTAATAATGTGCCAATCACTTTGCCCTCACCAATTATCAGCTGTAACACCGCAGGTGGCACGCCCGCTTTGTGCAGTAACTGCACCGCAATAAAAGCGGTGAGTGATGTTTGTTCCGCAGGCTTTGCCAATACGCCATTGCCCATCGCTAATGCGGCAGCAATCTGCCCTGTGAAAATGGCGAGTGGGAAATTCCAAGGCGATATGGCGGTGAATATGCCCCCAGCAAAATCATCTTGTGATGTGCTATTTATCTTTTCGGCTTCATCAGCATAATAGCGTAAAAAATCTACCGCTTCGCGTAATTCACCGATAGCATCAGGCAGCGTTTTGCCCGCTTCTTTGGTTAAAACCGCAAATAATAAACCGAAATTTTCCTCATATAAATCAGCGGCAATTCGCAAAATCGCCGCGCGCTTGTTGGTGCTGATTTGCCATGCTGTTGCATTATCAATCGCTTTGGTTGCGGTTGGCTTATCGGCATAGATGACGGTCGCAATTTTCTCACCATTGGCAGGATTATTGACCGCAATCACCTCGCCAGTAACACGCTCACCAGTGGCATTGGCGCCCGCAATGATAGGCGACGCATTGGGGAGCGCAACATTACGGGCATTATCAATCATGGCAAGCGTTTGTTCATCATTAATATCAAAGCCGCGTGAGTTAATCCGCTTTTCACCAAAAATATCACCAAAAATATCAGATGGCTTGACTAAACCATCAGGCATTTTTTGCGTTTCCAGTAACACCATCGGGTTACGCACCATCTGTTCAGGCGTAACGTTTTTATCCATGATTTGATGCACAAAAGAAGAGTTCGCGCCATTTTCTAACAGCCGCCGCACCAAATAAGCCAGCAAATCAGGATATGCCCCCACTGGTGCGTAGATACGGCTTTTATGCCCTAATTCTTGCACCATAATATCATGCAATGTTTCACCCATGCCATGCAACCGCTGAAACTCAAAATCGCGGCCGTTCGCCAATGCCAACACCGCCGCCATCGTATGGGCGTTATGGGTGGCTAATTGCGGATAAAGATAATCGCTATAATCAAATAGTTTTTTCACATTGGCAATATAGCTAACATCGGTGGCGGCTTTGGTGGTGAATGCAGGAAAATCGGGCGCGCCTTCAATTTGCGACCATTTCATTTCGCTATCCCAATAGGCGCCTTTCACCAACCGCACCATGATTTTGCGCTGATGCTTTTTCGCTAGCCGATAAAGCCAATCCAGCACATAAGATGCCCGTTTGCCATAGGCTTGCACCACCACGCCAAAGCCATCCCACCCTTGCAAATCTTCCGATGCAAATACGGCTTCGATAATTTTCAGCGATAATACCAGCCTTGCTTGTTCTTCTGCATCAATATTAAGCCCGATATTCAGGTTTTTTGCATGTTTGGCAAGCGCGTGCATGATTGGCACGATTTCCGCCATCACCCGTTTTTCTTGCGCCACTTCGTAACGCGGATGCAATGCCGAAAGCTTAACCGATATGCCCGCATTATCAATCACATTATCATGCTGGCACGATGCACCGATGGCTTCAATCGCTTGCTGATAAGATTGATAGTAAAAAGCGGCATCTTGCGCGGTGATGGCAGCCTCGCCTAACATATCATAGCTATAGGTAAAGCCTTGCGCCTGATATTGAGAGGAATTTTTGAGGGCTTTGCCGATAGTCTCGCCCAAAATAAACTGCTTACCCATCTGTTGCATGGCAAGGTTTGCGCCATAACGGATGAAAGGCTTGGCAAGCTGCTTAACGATATTGTTTTGCGTTAATAAATATTGCGCCACACATAAGCCCCTTGTGGTGATATTCACCAAAGCCGATGGCGATGCGCTTAAATGTTGTTGCCAATTAAGGGGGATAATTTTATCGGCAATCAGCCTATCAATGGTTTTATGATCGGGGGTGCGTAGCATGGCTTCGGCAAGGCACATCAGCGCAACACCTTCATATGTGGATAGGCTATATTGCGCCAGAAAATACTCCATCAAGCCGTGCTTTTTATGGCTTCGCATTTGCGTAACCCAACCAGCGGCATCATCAGAAATTTTCTGCCATATCTGTGGCGATAAATCAAGTTGCGCGCCAAGTTTGGCGATCAAATCATGCTCATTGGCATATTTTGCTTGTAATGTAAAATCATCAACCATCTGATGTCGTCCTTGTTATAGAGTGGGCTATTGATTTTATCATAGCATAAAAAATGCGAATTGCCTATATGATGTTGGTGATGGGGGTGAGGTTTGCACCCCCGCTAGTATTAAGCACAGCGGGGGGGTTATCGTGGGTTGCACCTTATGAGTATTACACACAAGCGGGGGTTGTTAAGGGGGCATTCGCAAGGGAGCGGACGTAAGTCTCGCGACCGAGAAGCGAATTCGCGCCCCCTTAAATAATAAAGCCCAACTCCGCCCGCCCTATGTGCTACTCTGCATGGGAACAACGAAATCAGGGTAAAACAATACATTTAGCACTTATTTTAACCATAAATCCGAACAAACAAAAAGTTATCCACAGGTTTACTACTTTTTCACAAAGTGTTCTTGATTTGTGTAATAAACTTATGGTAGATTAGAAATAAGCCCATTGCGCCCCTCAATAACCGAACCGAATGGCAACCAAAAAACTTCACTATTTTTAATTTCCGCATCATGCGTTTGCGGATAACGTAACCTTATGCCCAACTTATGGACATTTTATATAGGAGGACTCATTATGAGTGCTATTGACGTCTTAACCCAAAAACTATCAGGCAGTAACAAGCAAAAAGCATGTGATTGTTGCGAAAAACTTGCCAAACGGCAATCTGTCTCACCCAATATCGTGAAAGATGCTTATCAGCAAATCAACAAAAGCGCGCCCAATATCACCGATAGGCAGGCATGCGATATGCTGATAACCCTATTCGTTAAGGGCGAGGCTTTATCTACCAAAGAAGAGGAAATCTTAAAGTTTCTTAATCAATCAACCAAAACCATCACCCAAATATCGCAACCCATGCAGTTTGCGCCCATTTTTAACATTGTGCAGAAAACCAAAAACCAACCAAATTATTTCCGCCCATTAGGTAAGGTGAATCAGTTTTTCAATCATTTAAGCAACCAAGCCGATTTTAAGAAACTGCTAACGGCGGTCGGCTCTTTATCTCTCACCAAGGAAGAAATCACTGAATTGATGGCGGCGCAATATCAGCCAAACTATAGCCCTTCATCACGCACCGATGGGTTAATTAAAGCCATTGATAGAGCGGGAAAGCTTTCGGCACTGCCCGAAAAAGCGTTTCATAATCTCACCACCCATATCGGCAAAAAGTTTAAGTTTAGCGATATTAATATCAAAAATTTGCAGACTATAGAAAGTGGCAATAAAGGCAACGATGAATTAAATAATGCACTTTACAACGCCTTTCAGGATAAAAGCAATATTCAATATATGCCGAAAAAAACCAGAGAGCTGTTGCAACCCATCCATAATGAGATTCTGAAAGCAAAGATGGAGGATTACACTAAAACTATTGGCACACTTAATGTTTCGCCATCGGTGCATACGCGATTACATGGTTATCAGGCTTTGTTAATCGATATAGAACAGGGCAAGAAAAAGCCTAGTACGGCTGACCTTGAAAAACTTAATTTGCTATATAATGAATTAAAAAGCCTTGGCAAGCTTGATGCCATGCCGAACCGCACGCAAGCCTATCTAGAAAATTACCGTCTGGAACAAGATTTGAAGAAGAAAGCCCCGTTGAATGTTGGTAAATTGCTGGAAAAATTAAAACGCGGTGAGACATTGGGAGTTTTTCAAGCTTTTTATCTCAGCAGTCATGCGCCAGATGAGCTTAAAAAACACTGGAAAAATGAAAAAAACCAAAAACAATTAGAAACATTATCAAAAGATGTGCGTGATAAGGCGGCAGAAATCAAGAATTTAGATAAATCTGCATTGCTTGAGAGTTTCGAGAAAATCATCGAGCAAATTCGTGCCGAGCAAGGCAGGGCATCTAACCGCAGATTCTATGTTCCTGCATTGGGCGTTTATATCCAACTTACTGGAAATTTTATGGAATTGCGCTTCAGGAATAAAGATTTTGGCGGAGTATATAAAGAGACGATGAAGCAAGTAATTAAAGATTCAAAAGATAAAAGTTTGGATGAAATTACCAAAAATCTGCAACAATTCAAACTTGTCTATCACAGAGGTTTGGATTTTACGGGTGCCAATCTTAAAACCGATGGCAGTGTGCGCTATATCAAGGATAGTGAGGTTAACCCGACAATTTCAAAGGTGTTGGATGTTTCAACGAAAACAACAAGAAGTGGCAAAAAAACCAAAGCCATCACTATTTTAGAAATATAATGAAAATAACTGATAAGATGCGGTTAACCAGTTTTAGGCATCTCTCTCAATCCTTTGTTGTAAAAGGGCAAATCATCAGTAGCACCCATAAAATTGGCTCTGTTATGAAAGATGATGGCACAAATGAACATTCCCATATTGAACAAAGAATTGTTGATTTTGCCAAAGTAAGAGAAGCAGTAGGCGCAAATAATAAAGAAATCATTAATGATGCCATCATCAATTACCTCAACACACATATTGAAAATAAATGGAAGGAGAGACGAAAAGGTGAGTTTAAGCAATCTGAATTTCTAAAAACAATCAATCCCATGTCGAATATTGGTGAGAAAGATTTTGTTGGTCTATTTGCGCCATCTAGCAATATTGCCAATCAAATCCGCATCTATGCCAAAAAAGATTGGGATGAACGCGCTAGTAATATTATCAAAGCCAATAATGCCAACACTGTTGACGAAATTTATAAGGCAATTCATAGTGCCACCTTGCGTGATATACTCACCCTAAAAGCCATGATTGATGTGCTATTAAGAATGAAATTGATGTTAGAAACAGTTGGTGAAAAAACTGATTTCTTAAACAAGACCATTCAAAAAGCGCAAAAAACGAAACTGGATTTAGAGGATTCTTTTGAAAAAATATTTAAAAACATGAAAATCAAATTCATTGAACAAAAATAAAATTTGACAAATTTTTTCCTTTCAACTAAGATGGTAAGATGAAATATAAAGCATCTTACCATACTTTTTTCACTGTTAGCTATTCTAACATACGTTGTGATATTGCCAGTAAAAAATATTAATGCAACTGACGCTGAAAAAGCTGATGTGCAACATTTATTTTTTAAAACTTTTTTGGACATGACATATTATAGTCTTGGGCTGAATGATAATATGGATATTGCAAAAGAAATTCTAAAATTAGAAGATTTAATCGCGCAAGGCGCCAACCCAAATAAAAAATTTGTATTCCCTAGTGACAGTGATGGAGAAAGTTTGGTTACACCTATATCTTATATATTTACGACATGTCGTAATGATCATTACATAGAGGATGCTGGTGGTAAAAATTTTTATTTAGAAATTATAAAATTATTGATTGATAATGGCATAGAGTGGAATGCTAAAATTTATTACGAAAACGATGATGGCACTTCAGGGTCATATACCATTGCCGATAGAATCAGATGGCTAGAAGAAAATCCGAGCAACAAACCAGAATGTATCGAAGCGCTAGCTTATGTCAAAACCCACCTCAAAGAAAACAACATCATCATTGAATAATAAAACCTCGCGGTTGCTCAACACAAAAACCGTGCGTGTCGCGATACATTAATATATGGTGGGCTTTGCGGAGTTGGTTTATATATCAAGGGGGGTGCGAACGCGCTTTATCGGTCGCGAGACTTACGTCCGCTTCCTTGCGCTTTCGGTTTGCCCTTGCACCAATGGCGGGCAAACCTCACCCTTAATAATCCCCCCGCTGTGTTTAATACTGGCGGTGGAGTGTATCGCCCCATACCCCCACGAACAAAAATAAAGTTTGACAAATTTTTTCTTTTCAACTAATATGGTAGGATGAAATTAAAGCATCTTACCATATCTTTTTTAACATTCGCTATTCTATCATATGTTGTATTTATGGTGATAGAAAATAATGCTGTAATAGAAGCTGAAAAAATGGCAGAAGCTAGAAAAATTGAAAAAGCTCTGATAGCTGAAAAAATGATAGAAGCTAGAAAAATTGAAAAAGCTAATGTGCAAAATTTATTTGATAGACTTTTTACAGAAACGATACGGTATACTTATGGGCTTGATTATGATACCGATATTCCAAAAGCAATTTTAAAATTAGAAAATTTAATTGCACAGGGTGCCAATCCAAATAAAAGAATCATACACGCCGTGGATGGTAGTGGTTATGTGGATACACCTATATCTTATACTTTTCTTGCATGCAATAATGATAGTTATATAGATGATGCTGATGGTAGAAATTTTTATTTAGAAATTATAAAGTTATTGATTGATAATGGTGTGGATTGGAATGCTAAAAATTATTATGAGAGCGAAGATACTTCAGGAACAACAAACTATTGCTGACACGCTCAAAAGAATGGAAGATGAAGCTGAAAAACGTAACCCAGAATGTATCGAAGTGCTAGCTTATGTCAAAAACCACCTCAAAGAAAATAACATCATCATCGAATAATAACCGATTATTGGGGTTATTCGCAATCAGTGGTAACAGATATTTGACAAACCTAATTCTATAACTTAATATGGTAAGATGAGAGTAAAATACCATCTTACCATATTTTTTTCACTATTCGCTATTCTAGCATATGTTGTATTATTGCCAGTCAAGAATATTAATGCAACTGAAGCTAGAAAAGCTAAGGCAATAGAAGCTGAGAGAATTGCAAAGGCTAGAGAAGCTGATGTGCAAACTTTTTATGAAATTTTTTTAGATATAACGCAAAGTGGTTATGGAATTGATTCTGATATGTATACTGCAGAAACAATTTCAAGGTTAGAAACTTTAATTGCACAGGGTGTCAACCCAAACAGGAGTTTTGAACTCCCTAGTGACGGTTATGGAAAAGGCTTTGTTACACCTATATCTCATATACTTCTTACATGCACTAATGATAGGTACCTAAATGACGCTGATGATAGAAATTTTTATTTAGAGATTATAAAATTATTGATTGATAGCGGTGTGAAATGGAATGCTAAAAATTCTTATGATGGCTATCATTATGGTGAATCAGGTGAATCAACCATTGCCGATAGCCTAAGATGGACAGAAGAGAACGCGCATAAACCAGACTGTCTCGAAGCGATAGATTATGTCAAAACCCACCTCAAAGAAAATAACATCACGCTAGAATAATAAAACCTCGCGGTTACTCAACACAAAAACCGTGCGTTTCTCATCACATTAATATATGGGGGCTTTGCGGTTTAGGTTTTATATATCAAGGGGGGGGGCGAACGCATTAATTTATGGGGGGCTTTGCGGCATACGCTTTGGCGGTTATGTCCGTAGGACAACCGCCACGCGATGACGCCCCCCATACCCCCCACCGCTGTGTTTAATACTCATATCTAGCTTGCCTTGATAATTCTTACCTAAATAAAATTTGACAAATTTTTTCCTATAACTTAATATGGTAAGATGAAATTAAAGCATCTTACCATATTTTTTTCACTGTTAGCTATTCTAATATACGTTGTATTATTGCCAGTAAAAAATATCAATGCAACTGAAACTGAAAAAGCTGATGTGCAAAAATTATTTGATAGGCTTTTTACGAGAATCACGTATCTTAGTAGTGGGCTTAACCATAATATGGATATTGCAGAAGCAATCTTAAAATTAGAAAATTTAATCGCACAGGGTGCCAACCCAAATAAGAACGTTAACTTCGGTGACGGAGATTATGGCTATTCATATACCCCTATATCTTATATATTTCTAACATGTGTTACTGATTCTAGAACATATTATCCTGATGATAGAAATTTCTATTTAGATATTGTAAAATTATTACTTGATAATAATGTGGATTGGAATGCTAAAGATATTGAGCAGATATATGAAGGTGATTCAGACCAAATATCAACCATTGCTGATACGCTAATATGGGTGGAAGAGGATGTGCACAAACCAGAATGTCTTGAAGTGCTAGCTTACGTCAAAACCCACCTCAAAGAAAACAACATCGTAATAGAAGAATAAAACCTCGCGGTTGCTCAACACAAAAAACCGTGCGTGTCGCGATACATTAATATATGGTGGGCTTTGCGGAGTTGGTTTATATATCAAGGGGGGTGCGGATTATGATTATTATTTAAGGGGGCGCGATGTGGCTTCTCGATGCGCGCTTGTCAAATTTATGTCCGTTGGACAATTTGCCAAGCAGACGCCTCTTGCCACTTGCCCCCTTAACAACCCCCGCTTGTGTGTAATACTCATAAGGTGCAACCCACGATAACCCCCCCGCTGTATTTCAATATTAGCAGTGGCGTGGGTTTCGGTTACTCAATATAAAGGCGGTGCGTGTCGGGGGAGTGCAATTCTAGCGGATAAATATGGAGCCGGACGGGATCGAACCGACGACCTCCTGCTTGCAAAGCAGGCGCTCTACCGATTGAGCTACGGCCCCATTTATCTTCACGCTGGATACTTATACATCATTGCGTGACTAGCGGAGAGTAATGTAATGCGGTTTGATTAATAATGCAAGTAAAAAATAACATGGAATGATTTTTGCATAGATAGAATCACAGATTATCGGCATTAAAAAAACACCAACCGCCGATAGCACCATAACATTCTGGAGGAAAATATGCAGAATCATTACAGCCATAAAGCTGAGACTTTTTTCAATGATGGTATCATCAAACAACGCGATAGCAAGCATGACGAGGCGATTTTATATTTCAGCCAAGCGTTAGATATGTGCGTCCACGATACCAAAGATACTTCTGATATTTATTTTTGTAGGGGCTTAAGCCATGCCGAAATGCGCCGATATGAAGAATCGCTTACCGATTTTGATGCCGCCATTAAGCTAGATGATAGCCATTATCGCAGCTATGGTTGGCGTGGGATTGCGTGGTATAACCTTAATAATTACATCAATGCGTTAGAAGATTTTGATGCCGCCCTTGCGCTGAACCCTAATTTCACCAGCATATATCAATATCGCGGTAGAACCAAGACCTATCTGGGCGATGATGAGGGCGCGGTATATGATTGGGACAAAGTGATTAAACACAGCCCGAATGATGCCGAAGCCTTTTACAGGCGCGGACTTGCCAATGCGATGATGGGGCATCATTATCAGGCATTGCGCGATTTATACACCGCCAAACGCTATGGCAATCCATCAAGCTCGCAACTGATTAAACAGATTGAATTTACCACCGATAATATTTACCGCATCATTAGCGCAGCGGCATGATATTTTGTTGCTTGGCTTGGTCGGGCGTTAATGCGCTGATAGTTAATGCGTGCAATGGTGAGCTATCAAACAAATCACCTAGCGCGTCGAATATCGCGCGTTGCCGTGCCACCCGTGAGAGTTCGGCAAATTCTTCGCTAACAATCACCAATTTGTAATGGGTGTTGTTATGTTGCTTGGCTTCCTCATTATGCCCTGCATGTTGATGCGATTGATTTTCTAGCGCGATATGCGTCACGTCAAAATGTTGCGTGAGTAGGGCGGTGATAGCCTCTGCACCAGAATCGTTATGCGGATATTGTGTGTCTTGAGTCATTTTGTGCCTTTTATGCTTTTATATATTATGAAACCCCGCCTCAACTTAACAGCACCCTCTAAGGGGTTTTGCCTATAAGCATAGACGGGGTTATGTTGTCCCCTTGCTGAATTGTCTCCATCCAACGGGGTTGCCTTTTAAGAGGGTGTGCCTTTTAAGAGGCTGCACATTATTATGTGTGCGTTTTATGCACTATCCATCAGGCATCATCAGGCAACGGGAGTGCCTAACCTAACGGATTCATGCTTAATCAGTTCATGCGAGCGTTTCAGGGCGCGGTATAATTGCCCGCCACTTATCATGTCGCGTATTTCTTCTATCAGCGGTGCTGCGCTTGCCGCCGCTTGTATGTATGAAGTTAAATATTTATCGCAAATATTCAGATAATCGGCGCGCATATCCTCAAACATATAGGCGCATTGTAGCGAGTAATATACCAGACGCGCGGGCGTTTTGGCATCTTCTTCTTGCATAATTTCTTTACGGCGCAAAATATCGGCACGGTTATGAACCACCAAAATTGTTGCATCGCCACCATTTTCTAAAACAGCACCATTGATAATGAGTTTATCATTTGCGGGTAATTTAATGCGTAACGGCATGTGAAACCTTTCATATTGCGTTTTTCACGGCTAAAGAGGAGAACTCTTCACCATTTATTAAATGCTTAGGCGATTTTACGGCATGTTACCATGTCAATGCATATCATGCTAATCTTGAAACAAGATTGCTCGATGAGTATCAACGCGAATTTGCGATTCTGGTTACCTTTTAAATTGCTTCTGCATCAAGGATTTTGTTGCATTTCTTACAACATGGCTTATTGTAGCAGAAGATGATGGGTATGTCTAGCACTAAATTGAGGTAATTGCAAAATGGCTTATAAAATATGGTTTTACGGTAAACATGCGGTGCGTGCCGCATTGGCGAATAAACGGCGCAAGAAGCTACAGCTTTGCTATTGTGGCAAGCCAGAGGCGGATATTGCGGTATTGGCGAAGGCGGCAGGGGTTGGCATGAAGTCGCTAGACCCGAAGCAGTTGAACGCTTTATTGAGCGATAAGCAAGATAAAAATGCGGTTGGTGGCAAAATCATTCATCAGAATATCGCGCTTGAGGTGGAGAGCCTACCCCCTTATCACATTGAAGAAATCATCACGCCGACTGACCAACCTTGCTTGCTTTTATTGTTGGATAGGCTAGATAATGTGCAGAATATCGGGGCTATCTTGCGTAGTGCATATCTGTTGGGGGTTGATGCGGTGCTTGCCGAAGATTGGCAAGAAAGCGCGCATTTGGCACGGGCATCGGCGGGGGCGTTAGAATCGGTGAAGCTGGTGAGTTGCGGCAATATCGCGCAGATGATGGAACGGCTGAAAAAGAGCGAGTTTTGGGTGGCGGGTTTGGATATGCAAGGCGATGATATTGCTGATTTCACGCCTGCCACACGGCAATTATTGGTGATGGGCAACGAAGAAAAGGGCTTACATCGCTTGGTGAAAGAAAAATGCGATTTTCTGTGCCGTATCCCGATTAATGACCAAAAAACCCCGCACGCACCCGAAAGTTTAAACGTCTCGGTGAGTGCTGGCATCGCTTTATATCTGATAGGGCAAAAATTTATGAAAAAAAACTTGTAAAATCTTTTATCAGGCATTATAGATAACGGCAAGATATTAAATGCTGATATTAAAAGCATGAAATAGCACGCCCAGATAGCTCAGTTGGTAGAGCAGAGGACTGAAAATCCTCGTGTCGGTGGTTCAAGCCCGCCTCTGGGCATTTCGTCCGCTAGAATTTTAGCAAAGCTAAAATTCGCTAGCAAGGGGTTTTGCGAAGTTGGTTTTATCTATCAAGGGGGGTGCGAACGCGCTTTATCGGTCGCGAGACTTACGTCCGCTCCCTTGCGCATACCCCCCTTGATAATCCCCCCGCTATACTCAACACTGACTGAGGATACTGACGCAAGGAACGCTCTTGACCCACCGCTTTTTATCCGCTAGTATGGCTGTTCTATTAATGGAGATGATGGTATGAGGCGTGGTTTATTTTCTAAATATACAGTGATAGCCCTGCTGTTATGGGGGCTGATTGGCTGCAGCGATATTTCGCAACCCCAAGCAAGTGATACAGATATTGCCGCGATTGATAGGCATTATGTTCAGATAGAAGGGCTTGGCAAATTATCGTATTTAATGGCGGGCGAACAGAGCGGCGAACAGGGTGCGGATAGAATTATTTTTGTGCATGGCACGCCCGGCGATGCCAATAATTGGGTTGATTTTTTACTGAACCCTTTAGCAGGTTTTGAATTTATCGCTATTGACCGCCCGGGTTTTGGGGAATCAACCCCCGAACAAGCGGTGGTTAGTTTGGCAATGCAGGCAGAGCTAATCCATGCGTTGCGCGCACCTACAGGTAAAAAAACCTATTTGGTGGGGCATTCGTTGGGTGGCCCGTTGGCGTTACGGGCAATCATGGATATGCCTGAACTCTATGCAGGTGCGGTGATTGCCGCAGGTTCTATCGACCCTGATTTGGAAAAAATCCATTTTCTACAGCCCATTGCCAAAATACGGCCGTTTCGCTGGCTGTTGCCGAATCATCTTCATAACAGCAATTTAGAATTGTTGGGGCATGAAGCAGAATTAGCAAAAATTGTCCCGCATTTAGATGCAATGCAAACCCCAATTGTGATTATTCATGGCACGGAAGATAAGCTAGTGCCTTACGAAAATGCGGAATATTTGGCACAGAATTATGGTGGCAAATATGAAATGATGACCCTGCATGGCAATAACCACTTTTTACCGTGGAACGCCAAAGCCGATATGGATAAAGCGATTGCGTTAATGCTGGAAACTGCCCATTAATATCCGCTCACAATGGCAAAGCCCCCGCATCATTAATGCTCTTTACAACCTCATCTCAACACGCTATAGTAACCCTGTATATAACGAATCAATAGGAGACAACCCATGAAAAACTTTATTTTACTCGCCATACTATCATTCACCCTAACGGCTTGCACTGGCAGTTCTGACGGTGGTGATACCCCTGCCGCCAATGCCAACACCAATCCGATTATTACTGAAACGCCGATGGATATACCGATGGAAACGCCCCCGCCAAATTTGGAAAACCGTAACGGTCTAACCAGCTTTGAAGATACCGAACGTAATGAAAAAGAGGTTATCCTCAACATCGATTCGCTGGTGCAAATCACCAAGCCTACTGCCGCTAACGTTAACATCTTAAACCAGAATATCAGCGGTGGTCTTGTTGATTTTGCTTATGATGAAAGCGGTGATTTTGTTGCCGAAAGCATTAAAGTCAAGCTTAGTAATATCACCTATCAGCTTGCCGATGATGCCCCTGTTACAGGTAACACGAACGTCTATCAAGGCACTAGCACGCCAACCTGCGAGCCTGAAGGTTGCGATGCCCCTACTGAACTGCGTTTCACCAGAAATACTAATTTCGGTGACGATACCACTCCAAATTATATGGTGGCTTTGCAATGGAAAGTGGAACATGATGATTATGATGCGTTCGGCTTTGGCGTTGCGGGTTTTGATACTGTGGCTGCTTCTATTCAAAAAACTGGTGGCACTAGCTTCACGGGCAAAGGTTGGGGCAATTACAGCGATAGCACTGTTGGCGGTGAAACTGCTAATCAAAACATTTTCTTTAACATCGAAGCCATAGTTGATTTTGCCAACCGCAATGTAACACTGGCAAGCAACAGCAGTTGCGATTCTACTTATGATTGCGCCGTTAATTCTGGTCCAGATCGCCGTCATCTCAATTTCACGGGCAATCTAACCTATAATGCAGGAACGAATCAGCTGAGTTTCGCCAATGTTACCACCACAGATAACGCGCTTACAGGCTCGGCTTCTGCCAAATTTTACGGCATAGATGATGCCACCACCACAAATATTAACGAAAACGCCATCGAATTCGGCGGCACATTCAATCTCAGAAACGCAACCTTAGGCTATGTCGGCTATTTCGGCGCAAATCGCGGTTATGTTATTAAGGCAACGGGTGATGATGTTGTAACGACTACTGACGGCACTGCCCCCGAATTGAACGTAAACACCCTAGCAAACTTTACCGATTCGACTAAAAATGGCACAACGGGCAATGCTTTATCTGCCAATTTCGTGCAAATAACCAGAAATTCTGTGGATAAGTCTATCAATAACGATATTTTCACCGATGGCGTGGTCGTGTTTGATTATAACGGTAGCAATTTTGCAACCTCAGGCACACCGCTCACTCTCTATTTGGGTGAGAGGAAATATTGGGCAACAACGTCAAATGCTTCAAATGTTAGCACGCGTATTAATTCTAATACGAGCACAAATATGAGCAACGATAGCGACGTTCCTGAAAATCTTTATTTCAGCATAGATGATTTTGGCTTTACCGCAGATTATATGGCGCTCGCTTACTATAATGTGGTGGGGGCAGGTTATGCTAGTGAAGGCTTTGGCATTGCGGGTTTTGCAACTGCAACCCCGCTCACCTCTGGCACAAACATTTTCACGGGCGCAGGTTGGGGGACTTATTCTGATAATGATGCCAATATCGACACGAAATTTACTATTAACGCCACGGTTAATTTCGGCTTACGCACAGTAGTGTTAGAAAGCACAGGCACTTGCGTCTCTACCGATTGCACAGGCTTAGCGCGTGCTGACCTTAATTTCACTGGCACGCTAGTATATATTGATAACATCAACGCGCTTGCTAGCACAGAAAATGGCATCACCACCGCAGGCGGTGATTATATGGTTGGGTCTGATACATTCACCACCGCCTCACTTTCAGGCTATGCAACTGCCAAATTCTACGGGCCACAATCCAACGAACTCGGCGGCACATTCAGCCTAACAAACCCAACCGCAGGCTATGTCGGATTCTTCGGCGCATCACCTTATAGCATTGTTGTTCCCGCAGATGCAGTTGTTACCGCTGAGACGATTGAAGGCGTTAATTTGGTAGGAATAGATAATTCAGTGGGATTTACAGGCTTTAACGATTCTACGCGTGGCACTTCAGGAAAAACCAGTAATAACCTCAATATCGATAATTTAGTCCGAATCACTGATGATAGTAGCAATAAAGCCATCACGCTTGATTCCGTAACAAACGCTCTTACCTATTTTACATATGAGAGTGGGGGTGGAGCTGATTTTTACGATAGTTCAAGTGGTGGCACATTTGCATTATATCTTGAGAACACACGCTATAGTTCAACAAGTGCTGATGGAGATGCGAACACACTCACAGCAGGTGGGGTTATAGGTAACACCAACATCAACAACTTCGAACTCAATCGTGGCAGTAATGCCGCTAATGATATATTCGGCTTTACCGCTGATTACCTCGCGCTGATAAGTTGGGATGAAATCACTTCGGATGCGACCACATACGGCTATGGCATTACAGGCTATGAAACGGTTAGCATTGCCACCAAACTTGCCACCAAATTTGTTGGTAAAGGGCATGGGCGTTACCAAAATGTTGATGGCACGAAATCATCAACTTTGTTTGATACCACCATCGATGTTGATTTCGTGAATAAAACACTGGATTTCAAAGCTGAAAACACATGTATTTCAGGCTCTGATTGTTTAGGTGATAATTTACTGACGCATCTTGATTTTGACGGTGAGCAATTAACTTATGATAATACTGTCAATAATCTTATCATCACAATCGCCACCGCAGATGATGTGCTTACAGGCACAGCCGATGCCAAATTTTACGGTGCAAGCAGTAACGAAATAGGTGGCACATTCAAACTGAGTAATAATCAGGTGGCTTATGGTGGCGCATTCGGCACGCATCGCTATAGCTTTAAGAACACAACAACTGCCACCGATACCACCATCGATGGTGATACTGTGCCATCGCTCAACAAACAGGGTTTGGTAAGTTGGGAAGATTCAAACCGCACATACCCACAAAACGGTAACCTACTCAGCAAACAAGGTGTTGTTTTAGAAGTGCCAACCATCAGGTATGTAACAGCCAATAAGGTGAACAGAACAGTGATTACCGAGACTATCAGCGGTGCTGTCATCGACTATGATTATAATGAAACTGGTAATACCGCCGCAAAAAATGCAATAGATATTAATGGCGATGATGGCTTTGCATTCTATTTTGGTGATACAAAAATTCAATTCAAAAATGGGTCGAATAACAGCATTGATTATGACAGTGTGCAAGTTACTGAGTCAAATCCGATATCCAGTAATAAAACTGATTTACCCCATCAATTTAGGATGACTACAAGTGGTAACAACCCTGCCATAAACACAATAGAGTCAGACTATATGGCAATGTTGGTGTGGGAAACACAAGGAACTGATTATGACAGCATTGGTTTTGGTGTTACTGGTTTTGATACGGCTTTTGGTGATATTCCTACAGGCGCAGGTAATAATGTCACATTCACAGGCAAAGGGCGCGGTGACTATAGAAATATCGATGCTGCTCCTATTACAGAGCTTAGGTTTTTTGAAGTGGAGGCGGTTGTTAAATTTGATGCCAAAACAGTGGATGTAACAACCACCGCGACATGCCTATATACTATTGCTAGCATCTGTGGCAATGATGGCGGTGCCACCGATTATGGATATAGTGCAAGCCATTTGGATATGACGGGGCAGTTAAGTTACACCAATGCAAATAAATTGACTGGCACATTCACCACCGCAGGCGATACTGATAATGCAACATTATCAGGCGATGCCGAAGCCAGATTTTACGGCACAGGTGCTGATGTGGCAAGTGAATTAGGCGGCACATTCTCGGTAATCAATGATAGCGCAAGCTTCATAGGCTTCTTCGGCGTGAAAGAATAACCATAATCGCAGATAGAGACTAAATACCAAAGGCGCGATGCTCAAACACCGCGCCTTTTTTGTTCCTCTCCGAGCTTGCCTCCCCCCCCCTCCGTCATTCCGACGAAAGTCGGAATCCAGAGTATAAAGCACATAGAGAGACAAAACCGCAAGCATCAAAGTATCATGCAGACTTGACAAAGTGGCAAGCATATCAATAAACACCGACTTCGCGTTTTTTCACTCCCTCCTGTGCAAACGACTCTGGATTCCGTGTCTCTCACGATATTCTTCGAATATCGGCACGGAATGACGGCGGAGAGTGCGTGTCGCTGTGGCAATTCTAACGGATATAAATATGGTGTTATTCACATAACCATAGTACCATCGGCAAGGCGCGACCGCCCCATTTAAATATTATGGGGTACAAGGGCAAGCCTTGCTAACTATTGAAAAGAAATACGATGGCGGGAGTGACGGGACTTGAACCCGCGGCCTCTGGCGTGACAGGCCAGCGCTCTAACCAACTGAGCTACACCCCCTTATTCGGTAAGACAGATGAGATAATCACCTCATTTCTTAAAGCCACATGATTATTTAACCGTTATTATCGCGAATGTCAACTTGATTATTGTAAAATTTTATTTTTTATTTTTAAGGAGGTGAGTTCGGAGGGCGGTGAGGAGTTGTTTTATATCAGTATTGAGTAACAGCGGTGGGGGGTATGGGGGGCGTCTTGGCAAGGGAAGCGGACGTAAGTCTCGCGACCGAAAAGCCAAGTCGCAAAGCCCCCCATATATTATATGCCCCCTTAATAATCCCCCCGCTGTGTTTAAATACGAAATGAGGAGTGTGTCAGCCCCTCATCTTCTCAATCAAATTCGTGGTAGAAAGATTAGGCATGAGCGCGATGCGTTCCACCGTGCCGCCATTTGCCTGCACAATATCTGCACCCACAATCTCATCTATCTGATAATCTTCGCCCTTAAATAATTTATCTGGAGTTATCTTTTGTATCAACTCAAATGGCGTGTCTTCGGTAAAAATCACAATGCCATCAACCGCCTGCAACCCCGCCAACACCAAAGCGCGATGTTGCTCATCATTCAGCGGACGCGCATCGCCTTTCAGCCGCTTCACCGATTCATCAGCATTCAAGCCCACAATCAGCCTATCGCATTTGCTTGCCGCCTCGCTGAGCGAAAACACATGCCCTGCATGGAGAATATCAAAACAGCCATTGGTGAACCCAATGCTTAACCCTTGCGCGCGCCAACCATCAATCAGGCTAAGCGCATCGTTTTGATTCAGCATTTTCTCGGCAATGGTTTTGATTCGCTTATGCGGCGCAAATTTTAGAATTTCTTGTGGGGTAACGGTGGCAGTGCCACGTTTGCTGACCGAAACCGCCGCCGTTATATTGGCAAATTCCATCGCCTGCTGTATCGGCGCACCGCCTGCCAGTGCCAATGCCATCGCGGCAATCACGGTATCGCCTGCGCCTGCCACATCAAACACGGTGAGGATTTGCGCAGGGATATGATGGGCGGTATCGTGGCTGATATAGCTCATGCCCTGTTCGGAGCGCGTTACCAAAAGCGCGTTAATATCGGCTTGTTGCAATAATTGACGCGCGGCATGTGTGATGGCATCGTCTGTATCCACTGCCAAGCCCGTCGCCTGCTGTAATTCTGCGCGGTTGGGCGTTACCAAATCCGCGCCCTTAAACAGAGTGAAATCCTGCTTTTTGGGGTCGATGATGGTTTTTACGCCTGCCTGATTCAAGCAAGCCAAGATTTGTGGAAAAGTTTCAGCGGTTAGAATCCCCTTATCGTAATCGGATAGAATCGCGCAATCAGCAGAGCTGGCAAGCTTCTCAACAGTTTTCAACAAGGCTGCATAATGCTTATCAGAAAAATCACTATTATCCTCAATATCGCTGCGTAACAGATGCTGACCTTGTGCCACATGCCGAATCTTGGTGGTGGTGGGGCGCAGATTATCAGTGAAGAAATGCGCGTTGAGCGCCTTATCTTCCGCCAGAATTCTGCATAAATCATGTCCGTAATCATCGGCACCAATCACCGCCACCAAATCCGTAACGCCCGATAAAGAGGTGATATTGCGCGCCACATTGGCAGAGCCACCCGCAAGCTTGGTGGTTTTGGCGTTTTTCATAATTGGCACGGGTGCTTCGGGGGAAATTCTCATCACCGCACCCTCAATGTAGCAATCCAGCATGGCATCGCCCACCACCATGATGCGCTTATCTTTGATGTTGTTTAAAATATCGGTAACATTCATTGTAATTCGCCTTCGCTATTATTGAGGTTGATTGTGAGCAAATCAAGCAAAAATTCGGCGCGCTGTTTTAATGTTTGCGCTTCTAGCAAACCTTGCTTTTCTGCTGAAGAAAACGGGCATACCATTGCCAATGATGTTACCAAAACCTCGTCATGCAAGCCATCTAGCAATTTTAATTCGAACTCAATCTTTTGCATGGTGAAATAATCTTTGACCGATGAGATTAAGGCTTTGCGGTGTTTGGCATGAATTTCAAATATTTCGCTATCATCGCGGTAATCGGTGAAATCCATCTCGCATTGCCGATAGGCGGTATCGACCTCTAATTCGCGCACAATGCGGCAACGGTAAAGCCCTTTTAATTCAATGTGATATTGCTGTTGTAGGGTTTCGTGCAGGCTGATGATGCGCCCCGCGCAACCGATGCGATAGGTTTCGGGGTTGAGCGGATTAGCACGCAATTTTTGCATCCGCTTTTTCCACAGACCAGTTATTTTTGATGGGGTGATGCTTGATGTGGCGATGCTTTCTTCAGATATATTTAATTGGGGCGATTCATTGTCGCCGTTAGCTGGGCTCTCTTTGGGTTGCACCATTGCAAACATTCGATGCCCCGCTGCCAGTGCATCATCAATCATCGCGATATAGCGCGGTTCAAAAATCCGCAAGCTAACGCGCCCCTTTGGCAATAATAACAAATCAGCCAGAGGGAAAATCGGTAAGATTTTGGGTAAATCATCAAATTCAGGGTCAAATCCAGTTTTCATACCCTATCATAACCGAATTTTCAACAAAATAAAAGTTAAGAAAGTAAAAGTTAGGAAAATAAAAGTGCGGAAAGCTTACGCCGTATCATGCTAATGCGTGGGTCGGTTGTATCAAGCGCATTCACCATTTCTAACAGATATTTACGGGCGGCATCATCGTTAAAATCACGATTGTGCTTAACGATATGTAGCATCTGTTCAGCCGATTCTAGCACATTGCCGCTTTTGAATAATTGTTGCGCGACTATGAAACGCTGTTCTGGTGGCGCGTTATCGGGCAGTTTTGATGAAGCAGAATCGCCTACAGCCTCACTCACCATTGCCAGTCTTTTTTCTAACCGTTCAATGGTTTTATCGCCCTCTGGCTTTTCAGTGGTTTGAACGATTTGACGTGCAAAATCATTATCGCCCCTATCTAACAGTAAATGCCCGAATAATGCGACAATATCGGTGCGTTCGGGCATGGCTTCCATGATTTCCCCCAAAGTTGCTTGCCAATTATCTAATGCATCATTATCCCACTCGTCAGTTTCGCGTGCTTGCTTCAGCCCATCAGTGATTTGGGTGAGCGCGTTTTCAATATCGGCAGGCATGGCTTGTTCTGGCTCACCCGTGCCAGCGATACCCAATAATTTTTCTATAAATTGCTTAATCTCGCTTTCGGGCAATGCGCCCATAAAAGCATCAATCGGTTGCCCTTGCCAAAAGGCAAACACCGCAGGGATTGAGCGAATCTGCAACTGCCCCGCAATCATCGGGTTCTCGTCCATATTGATTTTAACCAGCCTGATTTTGCCATTATAAGCATTGGTTTGCTTTTCTAGTAACGGTCCAAGCTGTTTGCATGGCCCACACCATGGCGCCCAAAAATCCACCATAATCGGGCATTGCATGCTTGCCTCAATAACATCTTGCATAAAGCTTGCATCAGTGCCATCGCTGATAAACTGGCTTTGCGTTACCACCTCGCCAGAAACAGTATTGCCAGAAGAAATAGCGCCACCTAATGTAAAATCATTAACCATAAAAACATATTTACCGATATGTATCAGCATTTGCAAGTAGTTTTTGCACTATTTTATAATGCAATTAAAGATTGCAAATAATACTTTTTCATATATTATATCATGAATATTGCTGATAGGAGGAATAGGAATGAATAAAGATAATGAAACAGACTCAAATAAAGAAACAGCGAAACCCAAAGGCATCATGAGCAAATTACGTTCAATCTTTGATTTTATCAAGCAAGCATATATAGTTGCTAAGCAAACATTTGCATTTATCAATAAAATTGGCGATATTATCGGCACGGTTAGAAAAATCATCATGGGGCTGAATCGAACGCTGGTGATTGTAACTTTGTTTATTTTTGTTAGCACAGCGGGCTTTCAAGGCTATGAAGAATATAAAAGAATAAGAAGACTTATTGAAAAAGTTGAAGGTTATATTGATGAATATAAGGCAAAGGCAGACCAAATAGAGAGGGATATTGAAAATTTGCGCGATGATTTTCGTAAATTTGAAATAGAATTCAAAGGCAAAGCCCGTGCCGCCAAGCAAAAATTGGAAGATGACATAGATGCCACCAAGCAAGAGTTGAAAGATAAAGCCGATGCCACCAAGCAGGAATTAAAGGCAAAAGAACAAGAATTGAAAGATAAAGCCGATGCCACCAAGCAGGAATTGAAGGATAAAGAACAAGAATTACAGGATAAAGAGAGGGAATTGAGTGATAAGCTTCAAAAAAATAAAGATAAATTAGAAGAAGATAAGAAAAAGTTAAAGAAACTGCTTGATAGATAGCCAATTATTTAATGAGGGTAACTTTAAAAAAACGCTTGCATTTTATCTCAATTCAGTTAAAGAATAAACTATCATTATTGGAGGCATTCTTGTAGGGAGTTTAGTCATGGTGTTAATTGATTGTGATGTCCATAATTATTGGGATACAGCCGATGTGTTGCTTCCTTATTTACAGCCAATGTGGCGCGACCGCTATGTAAGAGGCGAAAAACCGGGCCCGAAAAAAGGCACGTTTCCACACGCCCATCGCCCCTATTACCACCCTGAAGGCTTTAAGCGACACGATATTAATCCGCAAAGCATGGAAGAATGGTTGCAAGTTACCAAAAAACATTGCGATGACTTTAATATTGACTATGCGATTTTAACGGGCGATGAGCCACCCGAAGCCTCCACAATTTCTGACCCCTATTATGCCGCAGGTTTGGTGAGCGCGTTTAACGATTTCCAGATTGATACATGGCTACCATATGATGAACGCTTTACCACATCGGTGATTATTTGCGCGAACGAGCCACAGTTGGCCGCGCAAGAAATCAGGCGTGTTGGCGGGCATCCGCGTATGGTGCAGGCATTGGCAACCGAAGCATCTTTGATGCCATTAGGACACCCATTTTATCACCCTATCTACGAAGCCTGTAACGAAATGGGGATACCATTTGCGATTCATCTGGGCGGGCATGGCGGTATTCACGCGCATCATATTGTGGCAAACGGGCCGCTCACCTATTTTTGGGAGGCACATGCCAATTTAGGGCAGGGCGCAATGACGCAAATCACCAGCATGATTTCCAATGGCGTGTTTGAAAAATATCCTGATATGAAAATGGTGGTGATAGAATGTGGCGTGTCGATTTTTGCACCAATTTTATGGCGAATAGATGGCGATTATAAGGCGTTGAAAAAAGAAACTCCGTGGCTTAAAATGTTGCCATCGGAATATTTTAGACGCAATGTGCGCCTTACCTCGCAACCATTAGAACAGCCTGATAATATCCAACTTTTATGGGCGGCGTTAGAAGCGATTCATGCTGAAGATACGCTGATGTTCGCCTCTGATTTTCCGCATTGGGATTTTGATAATATCGATAAATTAAACATACCGCCCGATATGAAAGAAAATGTGCATGGGCTGACCGCGCTTAAAACTTACCCCAAAATAGCGGCATTAATGCAGGATTATCCTGCGGCAGGATAATCCTACAAAATATCGCGGCTGAATGAGAAGGAGACCATCATGGCTGAAAAACAATTTGCGTGCAACATCACTGATGTTAGCCCCGAAAAACCCTGTAAAGTCATGCTGAATAAGCGTGATTACGGGATTTATCAGATAGATGATGCCTATTATGCGTTGCGCGATAAATGTCCGCATCGCGGTGGTTCGCTCTGTGGCGGCCCTGTAACGGGCACCGCGATACCAGTAGATATTAACATCGATGGCTTCCGCTTTATTTATGGGCGCGATAAACAGCTGGTGCGCTGTTCGTGGCATGGCTGGGAATATGATATTAAAACGGGGGAATGCCTTGCCGATACAAGGCTAAAAGCGCGCAAAGTAGAAGTGGTGCGCGAAGATGATAAAATTTATCTGATGCTATAATCGCTGATAATAAAAGGAGAAATGCGATGGTAAGAATTGATTGTGATGTGCATAATTTCTGGCATAGTGCCGAAGTGTTGCTACCCTATCTTGCGCCCGAATGGCGTGACCAATTTAACCGTGGCGAAATGCCGGGCCCGCGGGGCAGTCTGCCTTATGCCAACCGCGCTTATCTGTTAAGCGAAGGCTTTAAGCGCATGGATGTTGATGCTGACGATATGGAAGGCTGGATTAAGCTAACCCAAGACCATCTTGATTTATATGCTATTGATTATGGCATTCTCACATCTGATGAGCCGTTGGAAGTTTCCACGCTTGCCAATCCGCATTATGCGGCGGCACTGGTAACGGCATATAATGATTGGCAGGCTGATACATGGCTGAAAGCTGATAAAAGATTTAAGGGTTCAATCGTTATATCGCCCACCGCGCCAGATTTGGCGGCAAAAGAAATTAGGCGGTTGGGTGATAATAAAAATATGGTGCAGGTTTTATCGTCTGAAGGGTCGCAAATGCCTTACGGACACCCGTTTTATCACCCGATTTACGAAGCCTGTAACGAAGTAGGCTTGCCATTTGCGATTCATTTGGGCGGGCATGGCGGTATCAATAACTGCAATATTGCCAATGGACCGCTCACATTTTCGTGGGAGGCACATGCGCTGTTGGCGCAAGGCGCGATGACTCATTTAAGCTCGATGATTGCCAATGGCGTGTTTGAAAAATATCCTGACCTAAAATTTGTGATTGTGGAATGCGGCGTTTGTTGGATAGGACCCTTATTATGGCGGTTAGATGCCGATTATAAAGCGTTGCGTAAAGAAACCCCATGGCTGAAAATGTTGCCATCGGAATATTTTAGGCGCAATATCCGCGTTGGCACGCAACCGTTGGAACAGCCCGAAAAGAAGCAACATTTGGCAGCAATGTTGGAAGCGATTTATGCTGATGAAACGCTGATGTTTGCCTCTGATTTTCCGCATTGGGATTTTGACGATATTGAAAAACTGAATATTCCAAAATCAATGCGCGATAATGTGCATGGGCTGACGGCGTTGAAGACGTATCCGCGGATTCCGAAGCCAGTATGAAGCACCGCAACCCACGCCATCGGCAGTATTGAACACAGCGGGGGGGGGGCGTCATCGCGAGCTGATTGGCGCACCGCCAGAATCAGCAAAGCGTATGTCGCAAAGCCCCCCATATTATTATGTATCGCAAAACGCTAGATGCTAATGCTGACGAATCTTGAAACACGCACCGCCTATGTGCTACACACCGCCGTTATTCCACACGTCTGAAAAAAATTAAGATGATGCGACTATAAAGGGTTAGGGTAAAATGCAAATATTCTTTAGATTATTTAGTCTATAATGAAAATATCTCTTTACATCAAATGTAATGTTGTCTTACACTAATGCAGTGGTGTTGGTTTATTGAAAGGTTACTTACTTTTATGTGGGATAGAAAAAAAATATTTGAAAGACTGATAGGCTATATTATTTTTATGCCTGATACAAATAATTTTTTAAAAAACCTAATTAGTAAAAATTGGATACTTATATCTTGTGTTCTTTTTGGTGGGCTTTTCTATTTTTTATTTTTCTCTTACTTTGATGTATCACCGCACCCCATACTTAATTCTAAAATAAAGTATGAAAATGATATAAATGTTAATGATTTAGTCACCATTCTTTTAACTGCCGTTACAGTTGTTTTAACAGCAGTAGCTGTTATTATAACGCTTTTAGCTATTTGGGGATATAAAAATATCAAAAAAGAATCAATTGATAAATCGAGTGAAAAATCAATTGAACGTGTTGAAAATAGCATGAGAGAAGGTGGTGAATTACACAAACTTTTAACAAGTAGAATAAAAACAGAATTTACAGAATATGCTCCAATTCAAGATTACATTGATGGTATTGTGAGTAGAGCTGTAGAGACTAAAATCGAAGAACATAATGCTAAATTTGAAGAAAACATTTATGATGCTATCATGGAAAACGTAGAAGATAAAATTACAGAACATGATAGTATTATTGATAATAAAATTGCTAAGGCAATAGAAGAACGCCACCATGATGGTAATATAGACTATTAAGAGATATAAAAAATGACAGAAATTAAAAAAAATCACTCTAAAGAATGGAATAATTTGCCTGAGAAAACACAGGACATCATTAAGAAATATCAAAAGGTTGATATGCCAAAAGTTCCTGTAGGTAAAATTGCACAAGAGTTGGGATTAATAGTAAAATCTTCTTCTTTACCTGTCCGTATATCAGGTGAAATACGCCCAGATGGAAATGAATTTATTATCCGCATCAATAGGCATGAAGCGAAACAACGTCAACGCTTTACCTTAGCCCATGAAATATCTCACTATTTGTTACATAGAGATAAAATTAACGATGGTATCGAAGATAATGTGCTATACCGTTCTCAACTTAGCAATATTCAAGAACATGAAGCCAATCGCCTTGCCGCTGACATTCTTATGCCATGGGAAATTATAGAAGCGCAGTTAGAAGGAAAAAACAAAGATGATGAAAATACTATTGAAGAAATAGCCAGTGTTATGGAAATTTCTACTGTTGCCCTAAGAATTAGGTTAGGTATTAAAATATAAAGATGGTGGATTTCAAAAATATTCCATATATACCTATTTTAACAACACGACCTGCAGAGCTTACTGCTTTACGCGAGTTACCTACTAGTGATAAAAAGAAATTGATGCCTGCAATACAATTACGACCATGGCTAACTTCAAAAGAATTTGATAACACAATTGCTAAAATAGACGAAGCCTATGGCAATAATAGAGAATGGATAAGCAATCTTGATGAATATTATGAAGAACCACTGCCAAACCCAGAACAACCATCCAAAGACACAAGACCTGCAATAACAACTTTTAAATCGCTTTTAGAACCTGCAAATGGTTATGAGAATTGGTGTGCTTTTGTTGAAAAACACCCTAATATGATACCATGTGTGCAATTAAGCGCAATAGAACAACTTGAAGAACAACTAAAAAAACTCTTAAATTTAAACCGTGGTGTTGTTTTCCATCTCGATGGAAAACATAAAGAAAAATTACAAGAATATAAAAATAACTTTGATATAATCTTTGAAATTCTTAAGAAAAACCAAGCAGCTTCAAATATTCTTTTTATTATTGATTTTAAAACAATTACAAACACACAAGATATTTTAATCCTATTCGGTTATTGGAACGACCTTATTACGAAAATATTGAAAAATTCTTATAGCATTGCAATTTCAGGGACAAGTTTTCCATCAAGCTTTACAGATGCGCCACTTAGTCTGGCAATAAAAGAAAGAAAAATATATGAACTTATAAATAATGATAATAATGGTAATATTATTTATAGCGACAGGGGTAGCACACGTATCAATGAGAAAAGGCAACAAGGTGGTAGCAAACCAATACCGCGTATAGATTATCCCGTTAAAAATGACTGGCATTTCTTTAGAGAAAATAAAGAAACTAATTATAATACGCTTGCCAAACAAGCCATTGAATCTAGTAATTGGGATAATAAACTATTCCTTTGGGGAACAGAATTAATTAAAGCTACTGCTAGTTCCAATAAATTGTTAGATATAATCAGTAGCCCAGTAAAAGCTACTGCTGTAAGAATTAATATCCACCTGCATATGCAACTATTTTATAACGATGATGATAGTAATGCCTATTTAGAGACGGATGATGATTGGGAAGATTAGAAAGTTATTTTTCGCCAATAGAAATTGGGTTGCCAAAAATATTTTCTTTTGATTGTAGTGAAAGATAATACATATACATATCATCACATTCTTGTTCCTGATTAACGACTCTTGAATGATATGGATATTTTCTTAATGAATTTATATCGTCTATATTAATATCTCTTGACACAAGCGCTTCTTTAACCTGATTTGTGATTTCGCGGTGTTGATTTTTTAATTTTTGTAAAACATGTTGACGTAAAATTGTTGCACTTAAACTCATAGCTAAATTCTGTAACTCTAACCTTTTACAATGACTCGCTTTAATTTTATTTTTGGACAAAATCGTTTTTAAGTCTGCAACAGTGAGCATTTTTATCAAAATGGTTTTATTCAATAATTTTTCTGATTTGCCTTTTCTTATTACCTTAATTCCCTTTTCAGGGCAAAACTCCCATACAGCAACTTTTTGAGGTGTGGTATTTAATACATGTTCAGAATGGCAAGGCGCACATATGATATGAAGCTTATCACAAAATTTTAGAAAATCTTCAACTTGCCCTGATAGACGAGATAAATTATCTGCCTCTGTTTTTATCTCAAAAAAGTATAAAGAATTATTGATAAGAGCAATATCAATCCGCCTTGCAAAAGAATCAACAACCAATTCATTTGCAATAAAATTATCATTTGTATGATTCTTTTCCAGCAAATATTGAATAAGTTTTGCTTTTACCAGTTTTTCGTGTCCATTTCTCATAGTCTAACTATATAGCATTAAAACTATTAATGTAACAAAAAAAATTCTACCTTGCATTTCCACCGCTAACCCTATATACTTACATCATCGTTTGAAAAGATTTCGAGCGTGGGGCTTAGTAACCTCTTACATAATTCGGTTGCATCAATCGATATTGACGCTTTTTTCGTTACATTGTAATTTGCGTCAAGGATGCACCGTTCTCAGCTTGGCTGGGAAGCGGTGCTATATGTCCAAGCGCCTTGTTTTTTAATATTGTGCCAAAAAGCGTCGCGCCGTTTTTAATTATGTAAGCGGTTACTAATTCCCAGCTACTAGAGTTTTCTAGTAGCTTTTTTGTTGATGCCTTGAAATTCTGTGCATTGATGAAACGCTTATTTGGTTAACAACCGCTAATACAATAAAAACGGCGCGACTTCACCCCTCATTATTTTTGATGAGGGGTGTTTTTTTGATGGCGGTGTTTGTTGCAGGTGTATAATACATAGGGCGGTGCATGGGTCGAGATTCGTCAACACAAAAACCATGCCTGCCTCCACACATTAATTATATGGGGGGCTTTGCGGAGTCGTTTTATGTATCAAGGGGGGTGCGAACGCGCTTTATCGGTCGCGAGACTTACGTCCGCTTCCTTGCGCATACCCCCCTTGATAATCCCCCCGCCGTACCAAATACTGGCGGTGGTGAGTGTCTCGGTTACACAACACGCAGGCGGTGCGTTTCTCTCAATCAATACAGCGAACGTAAAATTATTTTCATTTCTATGATAATTTTTACTTTCACATCATCACATTTCTGTTTTGATATTTTGATACTATTTTTATCCGAGATATTATCATCAAGATGGCTATCATTAGCGCATGTTATAAGAAACTTCTTATATTCTATTTTACCACGATATGGTATTCTTAAAAATGTTCGTTTATTGTTAAACGCATCAACCAACGCATCTAATTCAGCAGATTTAATTTTCAATAAACGCCTATATTCATTTAATGCCTGCGTGCTCACTGTGTCTTTATCAAGAAATATATTATCCCATTCGCTCAAAAGTTCCATTGATTTACTCATGATTTTATCCGCAAGTGTATTCAAAGCATGTAAGCGCACGCTCAAATAATGGGCAACAAAAACACTGGTTACGGCAACAATAATGGATATGATGCTTTGATATAACATGACTTAATTGATAAAAAAATCAGGAAGCTTGCTTATATTCTTTAAATATGTCTTTTATCATCTCGGCATATCGGGGGGTTTGTTTAGATATAAGAACAATATTTTTATATGGCATATTCATATCAAATAATTTTCCAAATGATTCATCTACAAAAGGAAAGAGATAGCCATCTGTGTCATCTAAATCAATAATCAGTTTCTCACCCTTTTTGAGGTTTTTCAGCGCAGGAATTAGAACATTATCTCTAAATTCTTCGCCCGAATTACGCCCTTGCCAACTGAAACGCGGACCGGGTGAAGAGCTAAAATCTTTAGCAATTTTGATAGTGTGAGGCATTTTTTTACCCTCCTGATTGATAATAATATTTAATTTACCAAAATTGAGAGTATTTTGCAAGACATTATATTATATGGGGGGCTTTGCGGTTTAGGTTTTATCTATCAAGGGGGGTGCGCTTTCTCAACAGCGTTTATTGTATCAAGGGGGGGGCGGTCGCGCTTCTCGATGCGCGCTTGTCAAATTTATGTCCGTTGGACAATTTGCCAAGCAGACGCCTCTTGCGCGAACCCCCCTTGATAATCCCCCCGCCGTACCAAATACTAGCGATAGTGTAAATTGCTGTTACACAACACTCTGGCATTGCGTATCACGAAACTCTTGCGTGAATAAATCCATTATGCTACACTGATAGGCTATTTTATTTATCAGCAGGAGTTTTACCATGACCACTTCACCAGACTCATACGCCATTGCCGTATTAGGCGCGACAGGTAATGTTGGGCGCGAGATGCTTGCCATTTTGGCAGAGCGCGATTTTCCAATATCGCAAGCATACGCATTGGCATCGCAAAAATCAGTCGGACGGCAGGTGAGTTTTGGCGATAAAGACCTCGACATCCAAGATGCCGATAGCTTCGACTATTCCAAAGTGCGCTTGGTATTCTCATCAGCGGGCGCGGCAATTTCTGCCAAACTTGCCCCAAAAATCACGGGTGCAGGTGCGGTGCTGATTGATAACACCTCGCAATTTCGTATGGATGAAGATGTGCCACTTATTGTGCCAGAGGTGAATCCGCACGCGCTTAATAATTACAAAGCGCGCAATATCATCGCCAATCCAAATTGTTCCACCATTCAAATGGTGCTGGCATTAAAGCCAATCCACGATGCTGTGCCAATCAAACGGGTGGTGGTTTCTACCTATCAGTCGGTTTCGGGTGGCGGCAAATCCGCAATGGATGAATTGTTCAATCAAACGCGCGGAATTTACGTCAATGATTCCCCAACGCGTGAGCATTTCACCAAGCAGATTGCGTTTAATGTGATACCGCATATTGATAGTTTCATGGATGATGGTGCCACCAAAGAAGAGTGGAAAATGAAAGTTGAGACCCAAAAAATCATGGAAGCCGATATTGCAGTCCATGCCAACTGTGTGCGGGTGCCTGTGTTTATCGGGCATGGCGAGATGGTGAATATTGAGTTGACCGCGCCGATGAGCGACACCCAAGCAACTGAAATTCTGATGGAAACTGAAGGCTTGGTGGTGATTGACCATCGCGCTGATGAGGGCTATCCAACCCCTATTGAAATTGCGGGCGAAGATGGCGTTTATATCAGCCGTATCCGCGAAGATGATACCGTGCCATACGGGCTTTCAATGTGGGTTGTGGGCGATAATCTCCGCAAAGGGGCTGCGTTAAATGCGGTGCAGATTGCCGAAAAAATGCTAGAAATGAAACTGCTATGAGCGATGATATTGCAGACAATATTATCCCATGTTATGGGCGGTTTCCGCTACGTTTTGTGCGGGGCAAGGGTGCCTATATCTTCACCGAAGATGACACCCCCTATCTGGATTTTGCCTCTGGCATTGCGGTGAATGCGCTGGGGCATAGCGATAAGGGTTTGTGCGATGCGCTCCGCAGTCAAATTGATACTATATGGCATTGCTCGAATCTCTATCATATTCCACAACAGCAAGAATTAGCCACCATGCTGGCAGAAAAATCATTTGCTGACCGCGTGTTTTTCTGCAATTCAGGGCTTGAAGCCAACGAAGCCATGATAAAATGCGCGCGCCGTTACCATTATGAACGTGGCGATAAAAACCGCAATGTGATACTCACCTTAAGCGGTGCGTTTCATGGCAGGTCGCTGGCAACATTGGCGGCAACGGGCAACCCCACAATATCTTGAGGGTATGGGTCCGACTCCGCAAGGCTTTAAGCAGGTGAAACGTGATGATGTCGCCACAGTGGCAGCCGCGATTGATGATAAAACTGCCGCCATTTTGGTTGAACCCGTGCAGGGTGAGGGCGGGCTATATCCGTTATTGAACAATGATTATTTGAAGCAGTTACGAAGCCTTGCTGATAGGTCTGGTATTTTGTTACTGTTTGATGAGGTGCAATGCGGTGTTGCGCGCACGGGTAAATTATGGGCGCATCAACATGCGGGCATCAGTCCTGATGGTATGAGTTTAGGCAAAGGGCTAGGCGGTGGTTTTCCAGTGGGCGCGTTTTTGGCAACCGAGAAACTAGGCACAGCGTTAAGCGCAGGCACACATGGCAACACATTTGGCGGTAATTATCTGGCGATGACGGTGGCGAAACATATTATCAGCACAGTTAGCAAGCCCGATTTTTTAGGCAATGTGGTGAAGCAGGGGCAGGATTTAAGCGCAAAGTTACAGCAATTATGCCAAAGCTTTCCCGATATGATTACCGAAATTCGGGGCATGGGGCTGATGCTTGGTATCAGGCTTGCCGATGATTATAGCAATAAAGATTTGGTGGCGGGCTTGCATCAGCAACAGATGCTGACTGTGCCAGCGGGCGATAATGTGGTGCGGTTACTGCCACCATTAAATATCGGCTCTGATGTGCTAGATGTGGCGGAACAGAAACTTGGTAACGGATTAAAGGCGTTACAAAAAGGAGGTGCATAATGAAACCACTAATGAAAAAACGCATAGGCGGTGATTTTTTATGCCTCACCCGTATGGATAGCCGAACCTTGCGGACGATTTTGGATATTGCCATTAAAATGAAGAAGAAGCGCAAGACCGAACAATTTTTGAGTGGCAAAATTCTAGCGATGATTTTTGATAAGCCATCAACCCGCACCCGAGTCAGTTTTGATGTGGCAATGCGCCAGTTAGGCGGCGCGATTACTGCGCTTTCGGGGCAGGAAATGCAGCTTGGGCGTGGCGAGAGCATTGAAGATACCGCCAAAGTTTTATCGCGCTATGTCAATATTATTATGATACGCACGGCTGAAGAACAGCGCCTGCTAGATATGGCGGAACATGCCACTGTGCCAGTGATTAACGGGCTGACTGATGATTCTCACCCCTGCCAAATCATGGCGGATATGATGACGTTTGAAGAGCATAGGGGCAGCATTAAGGGCAAGAAAATTGCATGGCTGGGCGATGGCAATAATGTTTCGGCAAGCCTTGCCCATGCGGCGCGTCATTTTGGGTTTGAACTGCATTTGGCAGTGCCAGAAGCACGGCTTGGCTTTTTGGATAAAGCGGTTAAGTGGGCAAATCAGGATAATCAATGCGTGCATATCAGCGCGACTGCCCAAGATGCGGCGCAGGGCGCACATGCGGTGGTAACCGATACATGGGTATCGATGGGTGATAATGCCGATAATGGCAATGGAGGAGGCGAAGTTAATTCATTCTTCATGCCCTATCAGGTCAATGCGGGGATTATGCGTCAAGCCAATGCTGATGCGGTATTTATGCACTGCCTGCCCGCGCATCGTGGCGAAGAGGTAACGGCTGAAGTGATGGATGGCGCGCAATCGATTGTGTGGGACGAGGCTGAAAATCGCCTGCATGTTCAAAAAAGCATTATCCTTGTGGTGTCTGGGTGGCAAACGTGGTTTGCTATTGCCGAACCGCTTTTTCGCGAACAGGAAGAAAAAACCACATCGCCCTCGTGTTGCGTAACACGCACCCCCTGTCTTCACGGGGGCAAGCCCTTGATACGATACCCAATAAGGCAGATAATAATTCTTGACTGTTTTTACTCGCTAATATAAAATAGATTTACTATTGTTTTTATCATTGAGGATACAAATTATGACTAAGCTTCAACAGTCAATTGCTGATAATTCCCATCAGGAAACCTATGAAGAGCCTGATGAGTTTGATTTAGAGCTCATTAAACTTGCGGATGAAGTTATAGCACGGAATGAAAAGCGATTCACCCATAATGAAGTGATGAAAGAGCTAGGTCCAGAATTTTACGAAAAATATAAGAATTGAGTGATGACAGAGGCTATTTACTCGGTTTCTGCTAAAAAGTCATTAAAGAAAATCCCGCAAAGCTATCAAAATAAAATTATTAAAGCCATTGAAGTTGATTTGAAAGCAAATCCTTTTCAAAATAGTGTTTTAATAAATTCTCAAGCTTATAGAAGACATAAAAAGAATATCGGAAACTATAGAATCATCTATATAATTCTAGATGATGAAAAAATTGATATTTTAGATATTTTACTCATTGGGCATCGCAAGGATATTTATCAAAAAATGAAGCGCCTGCCGTAATATTCTCTGGAATTGCAACTTGGTTGCAATTCTAGCGGATATTAATTGCGGAGGGGTTACAAGGGGCTTCCTTGCGTCAGCAAGGTCGTAAAGCCCCTTGCTAGCGAATTTTAGCTTTGCTAAAATTCTAGCGTATAATTAATGAACGGAGGGGGTATAGGGGGCGTCTTGCCGATAAGGCAAGTCGTAAAGCCCCTTGCTAGCGAATTTTAGCTTTGCTAAAATTCTAGCGTATAATTAATGAACGGAGGGGGTATAGGGGGCGTCTTGCCGATAAGGCAAGTCGTAAAGCCCCCTACTAGCGAATTTTAGCTTTGCTAAAATTCTAGCGAATGTAACGTGCCCCGAACGCGCCTATATAGGTCTTGCTTGTGCCTTCAGTTAGCTTAAATGTGCCACCTGCTTCTTGTGCATCTGCGCCATAAAGCTTCATCACGGCTGTGCCATCGCTAAGATTAGCGTTACTCGTATCACCCCTAAACCATTTATGGTGGGGGTCATAATCCAAATCAGCATCAAAATCGAGGTCAGCTGCATCGCTTGAGGAAGTGCCAGTAAAGCCGTATGCAATGAACTGACTTGAAGAGATAGACGGCAATGATGTTTTGCGTGTGCCTGTAACCGCAAGAGTAGCAGAAGCATTCTCAAAATTAGCTACGATGGCTACCGTGCCACGCGTTAACATGGTGGTGCTACCTTCTGTGTAAAAACCATAGCTTTTGCCGTTAAAAGTGGCATTGCCAGTTCTTGGTCTATCATTGGTGGCTAAGCCTGTTGAAAAAACGCCAAAATCGCTGCCTTTTTTCCAAATACCAAGCGTCTGATATTGCCAATCTGTTGGGGTAATAGTGCCGCCGCCGCCGCCTACCTTTTCATCATCATGCAGCGCCAGCCAATCTGATGAGCCTGCTGATGTGTGATGAACACGTAAATCACCCCCTACTTGGTCATCATCATCACCAATATGGAACCTAGTCGACGTAGGTCCGTTACTATCAAAAGTGCCAATATCGGTGTCAGTGCCATCAATCGCCTTTGATTTCAGAATAACACTATAAGATAAATTAGAGGCTAATTGCGTTATTCTTGCTGTTTGGCTGGTAATCTCACCTGCATTGCTAACACCAATCGCGTTATATGTTTTTGCAGAAATGCCGCTTCTGTTTAATTTATAATGCGTCAAAAAAGTCGCTGTGTCTGTATCCCCGAATATATACACGATGGGTGGAGGTATTCTGTTTGCCACCGAATACACCGTAATAATATTGCTCGCTGGCACTATCTATCATTGCAAATGTGCCACCCAATTCATCAGCCGCATTATCGCCTGTGCCATAAAAACGGGCTTCGGCAAAGCCTTCCATAGCATGCCACTGAAACAGTGCCGTTAATATTATTTTTTGCGGGTTCATAATTTAATTCGGCGGTAAAATCAAGATAAGATAAAGGAAACTGATTCACGCAAGGATAAGTCACTACATTATCAAAGCATTGTATTGTATTTAAGGTTTTCAAGCCTATTGTGCGGGCAGAAAAATCAATAGTTGCTGTTAAGTCAAATGCAGGAGTGTAAGACAATGCTTCACTGTTGTAAACGCCATTACCTGTACCCTTAAACATAATCGTTTCAGTCATTTCGCCTATCTTGGCATCTGATGTTTCTATGCCTGCAATGGCAAAACCGATATAGGAATTAAAATTATCAGTTGTCGTGGTTATATCATCAGGCAGAGATGCCGTAAAGGTGGCCCAAGCGCCAACTATCATATAGTTTGTTGTAAATTCAAACGCATCATCAAAGTAGCTGGTTGATTCTCTTGCTAGCACTTATAAAACTTAGAGGATTATTGCTATTATCAATTTTTCCTACAAATTCTAGCTCATCACTGGTTTCAGTTAGGGTTAGAATTTGTTCACCATCATATGTGGCTGTATATGTTTGGTCAGCAACATAAAGGCTTGTTGAATAAATATATCCGTCTGTATCAAATGTTAGCGATAGACGGGGCGCAGTGATTTTGGAAATAATAATAGCATCTTCTGTAATATGGTTTTCATTCCATGATTCTGTGGGGTCAGAACGGTTAAAGGTTTGATTGAGATTGAATTGCACGGCAATAGCATCTAACACAAGCGTTTTCTTCTCATTCTCTTTTGCAGCTGCCGATGCCTCGTCAAGAGAATTATAAGTCAGATGTTCTATTGGCGGAATATCAGTATTTGTTGGAATATCATCACCGATACTAATGCTATAAACCCTCACAATATCACCAACCTTAGCATCATTACCCGCTGGGCTATCATTGCTTGATGAAGAGCTAGTGCATGCCGCCAATAAAATGGCGCATGACAGCGATAATAAGAGGTTTTTACTTGAATGTAACATCGGTTTTCTCCTTAACGATATGGAATATATAGATTAACACATAAACACTCTATTAGAAAAATAATAAAGAGTCAAGATTGATTATTTAAGGGGGTGAGGGTTGCGACTCCCTCAGTGTTACACACAGCGGTGGGGGTATGGGGGGCGTCTTGGCAAGAGAGCGGACGTAAGTCTCGCGACCGAAGCCAAGTCGCAAAGCCCCCCATATATAATGCAAAGCGCGTTCGCACCCCCCTTGATAATCCCCCCGCTGTGTTTAATACTAAAATCGTGATTGCTTTAATAAACTATCACAATATTTCAATGCTTTACCTATAAATATATAAGTCAAGCTTACCTATCTCTCTCTTTTTGCTTGTTTGTTGCGATTTGCTTTATTATAATATGCGTTAAAATGCCAATTAAAACATTATAATGTTGAGGATAAGCCATCATGTCAGATAAAAATATGCTTAAATTCGTTGATGAAGAACGCGCAATGCCCTTATTACGCGATGCAGATACAAGGGTGAAAGATTATCAAGAAATCTATCAATCCTTCAGTGCAAAGCAAGCTGAATCGCAATCGGCGCGGTGTTCGCAATGCGGTGTGCCATATTGTCAAATCCATTGCCCTGTTAGCAATAACATACCCGATTGGCTGATGCGGGTGGCAGAAAACAGGCTAGATGAGGCGTATTTGCTCTCATCGCAAACCAATGTGTTGCCCGAAATATGCGGGCGGATATGTCCGCAAGATAGGCTATGCGAGGGGAGTTGCGTATTAGAACAATCTGGGCATGGCACGGTAACGATTGGCGCGGTTGAAAAATATATCACCGATACCGCGTTTGATAATGGCTGGGTGCAACCGATTAAACCGCTTAGCGAATTAAAACAAAGTATCGGCATTATTGGCGCAGGTCCAGCGGGGATTGCGGCGGCGGCACGGTTGCGCGAATGTGGCTATCAGGTGGTGATTTACGATGCTTATGACCGTGCAGGTGGCTTGCTGATTTACGGGATTCCGTCATTTAAGCTAGAAAAAGACATTGTGGCGCGTCGGGCAGATTGGTTGGCACAATCAGGCGTTAAATTTGTGCTGAATTGCCGTATCGGTAAAGATAAAAAATTTGCTGAATTGCGTAAAACTCACGATGCGGTGCTGATTGCCACTGGCGTTTATCAGGCGCGTGATATTGGTGATGGTGCAGATAGTCAAAATCTGGTCGCGGCACTGGATTATCTTACGCATAGTAATAAGCTGGATTTGGGCGATAAATTATCAAGCAATGCAGAATTCAATGCCAAAGGTAAAAAAGTGGTGGTTATCGGTGGCGGTGATACCGCAATGGATTGCGTGCGGACGGCAGTAAGGCAAGGCGCAAAATCGGTGCAATGTCTATACAGACGCGACCGTGCCAATATGCCGGGCTCGGTGCGCGAGGTTGCCAATGCCGAACAAGAAAATGTGGAATTTTGTTGGTTGGTTGCGCCCGATGGATTTATCAGCAAAGATGGCGTGATTACCGCTGTGCAAGCACAGAAAATGAAGCTTGGCGAAAAAGCGCGTGATGGCAGGCAGGCGATACTGCCCGATGCAAATGCCGATATAGAAACATTTCCTGCCGATATGGTGGTGCAAGCGCTTGGTTTTGAACCCGAAAATCTGCCTGAACAATTCGCTGATAAGGCGCTCCCCGTTACGCAATGGGGCACATTGCGCGCGCGCTATCCTGATATGATGCTGGAAAGCGATAATGCTGATGCTGATAACACGCATGATGGTATATTTGCCGCAGGCGATATTGTGCGTGGTGCATCATTAGTGGTGTGGGCAGTGCGCGAAGGGCAAGATGCGGCGACAGGCATTCACCAATGGCTACAGAATAAAAGATGAAAGTAAGATAATGACAGATTTTGAACAAAACGCACAAAAACTCGCTCAAAAAGGCATGTATCTGCCACAATTTGAAAAAGCCGCATGTGGCGTTGGCTTGGTTGCCAATATTGCAGGCGAACCATGTCGTGATGTGGTGCAGATGGGGCTTGATGCCCTCAAAGCGATATGGCATAGGGGCGCGGTTGATGCCGATGGTAAAACGGGCGATGGTGCGGGCATTCATATCGCGATACCGCAACAATTTTTTAGCGATTGGTTGCAATCGGTGCATGAGGGTGCAAAATATGAGGGGCAGATTGCCGTTGGGCAGATATTTTTGCCGCGTAATGATTTGGCAGAACAAGAAAAATGCAGGGTGATTTGCGAGCATGAAGTTATCCGCAATGGCTATCAGGTGCTAGGCTGGCGGCATGTGCCAGTTGATGCCAGTATCATCGGCGCAAAGGCGGAAAGCACACGCCCTGAAATTGAACAGCTGGTGATTGGCAATAGCAAAAATGCCAGTGCTGAAAATTTTGAACGCGATTTATTTTTGATACGCCGTTTCATTGAAAAACGCATCATTGCAGGTGCGCTGAAAGAATTTTATATCTGTTCGCTATCATCGCGGTCGCTGATTTACAAAGGCTTGTTTTTGGCAGAACAGCTGGATAGTTTTTATCCTGATTTGCAAGATGAACGTTTTATTTCGCATTTTGCGATTTATCATCAGCGTTATTCTACCAACACATTTCCGCAATGGTGGTTGGCACAGCCATTTCGGATTTTGGCACATAATGGCGAGATTAACACCCTATCGGGCAATCGCAATCTGATGCGAAGTTACGAGAGGCGAATGCAATCAGATACGCTTGGTGATTCAATCCAAGATTTGATACCCGTGATTACCGCCAGCGCATCAGATAGTGCCGCGCTTGATAATTGCTTTGAAATTATGTTGCAGACCGATGCTGAACGTTCTCTGCCCGAAGTGAAATCAATGCTAATGCCCGAAGCGTGGGAGCTTAATCGCGCTCATCTACCAAAAAAACTGGTTGATTTCTATCGCTGGGCAAGCCGTGTGGTAGAACCATGGGATGGACCCGCGGCGATTTGTGGCTATTTTGGCGATTGGCTGTTGGGCGGGCTTGACCGTTCGGGTTTTCGCCCGTTGCGCTATAGCGTTACCAAAGATGGTTTTCTGGTGATGGGTTCCGAAACTGGCATGGTGGCACTTGACCCTGCACAGATTGAAAAAAACGGCATCATTGGGGCGGGCGATATGCTTGCGCTTGATTTTAAGCAGGGCATTTTATATGGTGATGATGATTTGAAAATGATTATCGCCAAACGCCAAGATTATGGCAAGCGTGTGAGCAATATCAAGCGTATGAAAGAGATGAAAATCGAGCCATTGACCACACCATCACTGGCAAAGCAAGATTTGTTGCGCCATCAAATGCTAGTCGGTTGGACGGTTGAAGATATTGAAATGACTCTGCACCCGATTGCTGAAGACGGCAAAGAGCCAACGGGATCGATGGGTGATGATAGTCCGCTTGCCGTGTTGACCGACCATTACCGCCCCTTGCATCATTATTTTAGGCAAGATTTTTCGCAAGTTACCAATCCGCCATTAGATTCATTGCGCGAACGCTATGTGATGAGCCTCCGCACGCATCTGGGCAATCAGGGCAATATTTTAGGCGATGATAAAAAACATGATGATGTGATAATGCAATTAGAATCGCCGATTATTTTAAGCGGGCGTAGCAAGGCATTAAAGAAAACATTACCAGATACCGCAATGGCAACAATCGATTGCACATTCCAAGCCAGTAGTTTGCATGGGTTGCGTGATGGTTTGCATAGAATCCGCACCGAAGCGGAACAATATGCGCGTTCGGGCAAAGTGCATTTATTCTTAACCGATAGGCAGGTTGCGCCAGATAAAGCCATCATCCCGATGATTTTGGCAACCAGCGCGATTCATTCGCATTTGCTAGATGCGGGGTTGCGAAGCTATTGTTCCATCAATGTGGAAACCGCAGAATGTTACGATGTGCATAATGTGGCGGTGCTGATTGGGGTAGGGGCAACCACCATCTTCCCATGGCTAGCGGAACAAACATTGTTAAGCCTGCATAATGCCGAACGTTTTGCTGATATAAGCGCGGGTGAATTGCTAGATAATTACCGCACGGGCATTGAGGGTGGTTTGCTGAAAATCATCTCTAAAATGGGGATTTCCATTATCGGCGCCTATCGCGGTGGCTATAATTTTGAGGCGGTCGGACTATCACGCTCATTAGTGGCAGAGTTTTTTCCGGGATTGCCATCACGCATATCTGGCGTTGGTTTAAGTGGCTTGCAGAAAAAAGTGATGCGGCAGCATCAGCAGGCGTTTGCGGGCAGTCAAAATCTCTTGCCGATTGGTGGTTTTTTCAAAGCGCGCAGTTCGGGCGATGCTCATGGCTGGGACGGCAAAATGATGCATGTGATGCAAGAGGCGGTCGGGCGTAATTCTTACGAATTATGGCAAAAATACAGCAAGGGCATTCATAGTATGAAACCGATTTTCTTGCGCGATTTGCTAGATTTCCGTTACGAAAAAGTCAGCACGATTCCGCTTGAACATGTGAGTTCGGTGACTGAAATTCGCAAAAAATTCATTGCGCCCGGTATATCGCTAGGTGCGCTTAGCCCCGAAGCGCATGAGACTTTGGCGATTGCCATGAACCGCATTGGGGCGCGTTCTGATTCTGGTGAGGGCGGTGAAGATAATGCCCGCTTTACCCCTAGAAGCAATGGCGATAATGCCAGCTCTGCGATTAAGCAAGTGGCATCGGGCAGGTTTGGCGTTACGGCAGAATATCTTAATAATTGCCGCGAGATTGAAATCAAAATGGCGCAAGGTGCAAAACCGGGCGAGGGCGGACAATTACCGGGTCATAAGGTATCACCGCTGATTGCAAAGCTGCGGCACTCTACCGAAGGTGTTACGCTGATTAGCCCACCACCGCATCACGATATTTATTCTATCGAAGATTTGGCACAGCTGATTTACGATTTGAAACAGATTAACCCTGATGCTGAAGTGTGCGTTAAATTGGTTGCGCGGTCTGGCATTGGCACGGTGGCGGCGGGGGTTGCCAAAGCCCATGCCGATACCATTCTGATTTCGGGGCATTCGGGTGGCACGGGCGCATCGCCGCAATCCTCTATCAAATATGCGGGTCTGCCGTGGGAGATGGGGTTGAGCGAAGTGCATCAGGTGCTGATGCTGAATAATCTGCGCCATAAAGTGAAATTACGCACTGATGGCGGTATCAAAACGGGACGCGATGTGGTGATGGCTGCCATATTGGGCGCGGAAGAATATGGTATCGGCACGGCGGCATTGGTGGCGATGGGTTGTATTATGGTGCGGCAGTGCCATTCTAACACTTGCCCTGTTGGGGTCTGCACGCAAGATGAGAATTTGCGCGCAAAATTTGGTGGCACGCCCGAAAAAGTAATTAATCTGATGACTTTCATAGCGGAAGAGGTTCGCGATATTCTCTCATCGCTTGGCATGAAATCGCTGGAAGAGGTGATTGGGCGCACCGATTTATTGTGGCAGGTCTCGCGTGGCAATGTGGATTTAGATGATTTGGACTTGAATGCGCTCTTGTTTAAGATGGAGCAGAAAAACCAGATATGCAAGCGCGAAACCCGTAATCCTGTGCCTGATGGCGTGGATATGCAGATGATTAAAGATGCCAAGCCGTTTTTTGAGCATAACGAGAAAATCGAGCTTTCTTACAATATCCGCAATACCGACCGCACGGTTGGGGCGCGGTTAAGTTCGGCAATCACGCGCAAATATGGCATGGATACGTTGCCCGATAATCAGCTTTATCTTAAGCTGAAAGGCTGGGCGGGGCAATCATTCGGCGCGTTTGCGGTGAAAGGGCTTACCCTGAATCTTACGGGTGATGCCAATGATTATGTCGGCAAGGGGCTTTCTGGCGGGATTATTATTATCCACCCTTACAGGCGGGCAAGCATTGCGTCTAACGAAAATAGCATTATGGGCAACACGGTGCTTTATGGCGCAACAGCGGGTCAGCTTTATGCGGCAGGCACGGCAGGGCAACGGTTTGCGGTGCGGAATTCGGGCGCGTATGCGGTGGTTGAGGGCATTGGCAATAATGGCTGTGAGTATATGACGGGCGGTGAGGTGCTGGTGCTAGGCACGATTGGGCGCAATTTTGGTGCGGGTATGACGGGCGGTCACGCATTTTTATATGGTAAAGATTTGGCTGATATGGGGCATCTTATCAATCAGGAGACGGTGCATTTTGCAGCGGTTACTGATGAATTTTGGCAAAAACATATTAAGCAGAAAATTGAAACGCATCATCGCCTAACGGGGTCAACACATGCGGAGAATATCTTGCTTGATTGGGATAGCCATAAGGATAGTTTTTTCCATGTTGTGCCACATGAAATGGTAAGTAGGTTGCAAAATCCTATTAGTGCGTTGGTTTCTGATATAGCGGCGGCGTAACACACCCCACCGCTAGTTTTGAATAACCGAAGCACACTCCTCCGCTAATATTGAGTAACAGCGACACGCTCCTCCCTCGTTTTGAAATACAGCGGGGGGATTATCAAGGGGGGTATGCGCAAGGGAGCGGGCTTCTGCCTCGCGACCGATAAAGCGCGTTCGCACCCCCCTTGATACATAAACCGACCTCGCAAAGCCCCCATATATTAATAGCTTGCAATATCATTTCTTTTATGTAACAATGAAATCAAGAACCTCTATTATTAAGGAGATGTTTCTTGAATGGCACATCAACCAATGCCCCCTCAACAAGGGCTTTCTTCAATGAAATGTATCATGGCGATGCATTACAAGAAGATTACGCAAAAATTTTGCGATGGTTTGAAAGTAAAGGCGAAGACGCTTTAGCCATTAAAAAGCAAGAAGCAGAGACATTATTTAGGCGTATCGGTATCACATTTGCAGTTTATGGCAATGATGGTATGGCGGAACGGCTTATCCCCTTTGATATGATGCCCCGCGTGTTTAGCCATGAAGAATGGCAAATCATTGAAAAAGGTGTTAAGCAACGCGCCCGTGCCTTAAACGCGTTTACTTACGATATGTATCATAATGGTGATTTTATTCGCGCAGGGCATATCCCCGCATCTTTGGTGTATCAAAATGACGCTTACGAGATGAGCGCGGTGGGCATTGCGCCTGCATTAGGGGTGTATTCGCATATTGTTGGCACTGATATTGTGAGGGTTGACCGCAATGAATTTTACGTGCTAGAAGATAATTGTCGCACGCCATCGGGTGTTTCTTATATGCTAGAAAATCGCGAGATTATGATGCGGATGTATCCTGATTTATTCCATCAATTCCACATTAAGCCCGTTGAGAATTACCCGAATTTACTCTATCAAACTTTTGCGTCTGTTGCGCCTTATAAATGCGATAGCAACAATCCCACTATTGTTATTCTAACGCCCGGTGCCATGAATTCCGCTTATTATGAGCATTCGTTTTTGGCTGACCAGATGGGAGTTGAATTGGTTGAGGGGTCGGATTTATTTGTTGAGGGTGATTTTGTCTATATGAAAACCACTGCAGGTCCGAAGAAAATTGACTTGATTTATCGGCGCGTAGATGATGATTATCTTGACCCGCTTTGTTTTAACACCGATTCCCTCTTAGGTGTACCTGGTTTAATGAATGTGTATCGTTCGGGTGGTGTGCAGATTTGCTCGGCACCGGGCGCGGGCATTGCCGATGATAAGGCGATTTACACCTATGTGCCAGAGATGATTCAGTTCTATTTAGGCGAAAAACCAATCTTGAAAAATGTGCAAACATGGCGTTGCGGTGATGCGGATAGTCTGAAATATGTGCTAGAAAATCTCGGGCGTTTGGTGGTGAAAGAAGTGCATGGTTCTGGC